>NZ_LXLV01000001.1 GCF_001757995.1 Bacillus mycoides
CTGAAAGATGATCAGGTTGATAGGTTCGAGGTGGAAGCATGGTGACATGTGGAGCTGACGAATACTAATAGATCGAGGACTTAACCATATAATATGAAGCAAATGTTATCTAGTTTTGAAGGAATATGCCTTCAATAGTTTGGTGATGATGGCAGAGAGGTCACACCCGTTCCCATACCGAACACGGAAGTTAAGCTCTCTAGCGCCGATGGTAGTTGGGACCTTGTCCCTGTGAGAGTAGGACTTCGCCAAGCAAGATAAAAACACGAGTCATTTGACTCGTGTTTTTTTATTTCCCATGAAATAGGTTGGATTCCGTTAGTAAAAATGCTGAAATATAGTAAGGGATTTTTTGAGCAGAAATATTGAGAAACTGATAAATAAATGGATAATCTTCAGAGCCATAGCTTCCAAGTAAGTCATACCACCAATCTGTTTCATACCTAGAAATCATGCTTAAATTATAGAGCAGTAAATAGTGAACAAGGAGCTCAGGCAACACTGGTTTAGAGTTTCTAGGTTCGGTTGTAAGTGGTAAATAATAAGTGTCAGTAAGATGCTCGTAGTATAAAGGTGTACTATACATAGGATTCCATGATTGAATAGGTGCCGAAAAAAACAAATTTAATTCATTATTTTTCTCAGGTACGTGTTGTATTGATAAATGCTTACAAGCAGTTTCGATGTAACGAGAAAATCTCTCTTTAGTCATATGTAGTCGATCTAGTATGTTGACTGAAAAGGAGAGCTCATTTTTATTTGTTGAATCGATTTTATATAATGTTGTTCCTTTTTGACTATAGCGAAATAAATGTTGCAACTCAGGGATTTTTCCCATTAGCTCTAACATATTAAACTTTTCTGTTTCCAAGTGTTTCATGTGAAACAGTTGTTCTGCAGCATGAGAAAACAATCCATTTTTCTGTATTTTCACCTCATCTTCTAAAAATTGATACCCTTGTTTTTTTCTTTTACGTGTTGTAACTCCATGCGCTAAAACGGTTGTTGATTCGGGATAGTTCGGATCAATCGTTAGTAAGCAAGCCTTAAACAGTTGACTAATCCCATAAAACAACAACATGGGCTGAATGGAAAAGGGGGCTACCTTATATAATTCATAATAATTTTTCCCGTGTTCTAAGTAGTAAATAAAGGGATAACAATTTTCAAAACTTTTTTTTTCAGCATCTTGTATAGAGGATTTTTCATAACAACGGGCAAGATAACGTTGTACATTTTGAGATGAAAAGAAGAAACTTAATTGCTGCCAAGTACAATGTGTTTGATGCATATATTACGCTCCTTTTATTGTCTAAAAATTCTAACATATATATACGTCCTTGACAGTATTTTAACCAATTGATAAGCTACTAATAATAATTTCTGGTATTATGGGGGGAACAATTATGTGGGAATCTAAATTTGTTAAAGAAGGTTTGACTTTTGATGATGTATTACTTGTACCAGCAAAGTCAGATATATTACCAAGAGAAGTAAGTGTTAAAACAGTTTTATCTGAAAGCTTACAGTTAAACATCCCGTTAATTAGTGCAGGAATGGATACAGTAACAGAAGCTGATATGGCTATTGCAATGGCTCGTCAAGGCGGTTTGGGAATCATTCATAAGAATATGTCTATTGAGCACCAGGCAGAGCAAGTTGACAAAGTAAAACGCTCTGAAAGCGGCGTTATTTCAGATCCATTCTTTTTAACTCCAGAACATCAAGTATATGATGCGGAACATCTTATGGGAAAATACCGCATCTCAGGTGTACCAGTTGTAAATAATTTAGATGAGCGAAAATTAGTTGGTATTATTACAAACCGTGATATGCGCTTCATCCAAGACTACTCAATCAAAATTTCTGACGTAATGACAAAAGAACAGTTAATTACAGCCCCAGTTGGTACTACACTAGGAGAAGCTGAAAAGATCCTACAAAAGTATAAAATTGAAAAGCTTCCTCTTGTTGATAATAGCGGTGTATTACAAGGGCTTATTACAATAAAAGATATTGAAAAAGTAATTGAATTTCCAAACTCTGCAAAAGATAAGCAAGGACGCTTATTGGTTGGAGCAGCAGTTGGTGTAACGGCTGATGCAATGCTTCGTATCGATGCATTAGTAAAAGCGAGTGTAGATGCAATTGTACTTGATACAGCTCATGGACATTCTCAAGGTGTTATTGAAAAAGTAAAAGAAGTTCGCGCAAAATATCCAGCACTAAATATTATTGCTGGAAATGTTGCTACAGCTGAAGCGACGAAAGCATTAATAGAAGCTGGTGCAAATGTAGTTAAAGTTGGTATTGGACCAGGTTCTATTTGTACAACGCGTGTTGTAGCTGGAGTTGGTGTACCACAATTAACAGCAGTTTATGATTGTGCAACTGAAGCTCGTAAACACGGCATTCCAGTTATTGCAGATGGCGGTGTTAAGTACTCTGGTGATATGGTTAAAGCTTTAGCGGCAGGAGCACACGTTGTTATGTTAGGTAGTATGTTTGCTGGTGTAGCTGAAAGCCCTGGAGAAACTGAAATTTACCAAGGTCGTCAATTTAAAGTATACCGTGGAATGGGTTCTGTTGGAGCAATGGAAAAAGGAAGTAAAGATCGCTACTTCCAAGAAGGAAACAAAAAACTTGTTCCAGAAGGTATTGAAGGACGAGTACCATATAAAGGGCCTTTAGCAGATACAGTTCATCAATTAGTTGGTGGATTACGTGCAGGTATGGGATACTGCGGAGCACAGGATTTAGAATTCTTACGTGAGAATGCGCAGTTCATTCGTATGTCGGGTGCTGGTTTACGTGAAAGCCATCCTCATCACGTACAGATTACAAAAGAGGCTCCAAACTACTCATTATAATGTCTTATATGTAAATAGACGGAGATTTGATATCTCTGTCTATTTTTTTTTGATTATGTTAGAATAACGGTTATGTGAGTACATAGATATTGGGGGTAGCAAAAGTGAAAGGTATGTTTTGCAAAAGATTCATTGCGTTGGTAACAGTGCTTACAATAGCTTGTAGCATGCTTGTACCATATAGCAATGCATCAGCAGAAACAGGAGCCGCTTTAAACATTGAAGCAGGTGCGGCAATTTTAGTAGAAGCGAATTCTGGGAAGATTTTATATCAAAAAAATGCAGATGAGTTATTATCAATTGCTAGTATGACAAAAATGATGAGTGAATACCTAGTGAATGAGGCTGTTGCGAAAGGGAAACTAAAATGGGACCAAAAAGTTAAGGTTTCCGAATATGCGTATAACATTTCGCAAGATCGTTCATTATCGAATGTGCCTCTACGAAACGGTGAGTCTTATACAGTAAAAGAGCTATACGAAGCAATGGCAATTTATTCTGCTAATGGTGCAACAATAGCGTTAGCTGAAGCAGTTGCTGGAAAAGAAGTAGACTTTGTAAAAATGATGAATGATAAGTCGAAAGAGTTTGGATTAAAAAATTATAAGTTTGTAAATTCTACAGGCTTAACGAACAAAGATTTAAAAGGACACCATCCTGAAGGGACAACTCCAGATGAAGAAAATAAAATGTCTGCGAGAGATGTAGCAATTTTAGCACAACGTCTTATTCAAGATTTCCCTAAAACATTAGACATAGCAAAAATTTCAAAAAAAGTATTCCGTGAAGGCACTCCGGATCGGATCGAAATGCCTAACTGGAACTGGATGTTAAAAGGGTTAGTTAAGGAATATGAAGGCGTAGATGGCCTGAAAACAGGATCAACTCCAGAAGCGGGAGATTGTTTTACTGGTACGATTGAAAGAAATGGTATGCGTTTCATTTCTGTAGTTATTAAAACAAAATCTCATACAGCAAGATTTGATGAGACGAAGAAATTATATGATTATGGCTTTGCTAACTTTGAAATGAAGAAAATGTATGAAAAAGGTTCTTCGGTCAAAGGAAAAGAAACAGTAAGAGTTGAAAATGCGAAAGATAAAGATGTAGCAGTTCAAACGAAGCAAGCTGTTTCACTTCCGGTGCCAAAGGGAAGTAAAGATGTTTATAAAACAGAATTTAAAGAAGGAAATAAGGGACAAGAAGCACCGATGAAAAAGGGAGTTGCACTTGGCCAAATGGTTGTAACGTCTAAAGATAGTAATGACCCTGGATTTTTATCAGGAAAATCATTACAAGTAGACCTTGTAGCAAAATCTGAAGTAGAAGAGGCAGGCTGGTTCACACGTTCTATGCGCGGAATTGGTTCTTTCTTTAGTGGTATGTGGAATAGTGCTGTTGATACAGTAAAAGGTTGGTTTTAAAAGCTCCTCATTGTAGGAGCTTTTTCTTATTCCTATTTTTCATACCGACTTTATGAAAAAGTAGTGGACAAGCATCAGATAGTTAGTGGTAGAATGTAAGAGTATTCTTAATTTTCTTCTTTAACGGGGAAAGCAATTCACCTAGGGGGGTTTTTGTACATGACAAATGTAACAGGGACAGAACGTGTAAAACGTGGAATGGCAGAAATGCAAAAAGGCGGCGTTATTATGGACGTAGTTAACGCTGAGCAAGCAAGGATTGCAGAAGAGGCAGGCGCAGTTGCTGTTATGGCATTAGAGCGTGTACCTGCAGATATTCGTGCAGCAGGTGGCGTTTCTCGTATGGCAGATCCAACAATTGTTGAAGAAGTTATGGGTGCTGTGTCAATTCCGGTTATGGCAAAATGCCGTATCGGTCACCTTGTAGAAGCACGTGTATTAGAATCATTAGGGGTAGACTATATCGATGAGAGTGAAGTATTAACTCCTGCTGATGAAGTATACCATTTAAATAAACGTGATTACACAGTTCCGTTTGTATGTGGTTGCCGTGATATCGGAGAAGCTGCACGTCGTATTGCAGAAGGTGCATCTATGCTTCGTACAAAAGGTGAGCCTGGAACAGGAAACATTGTAGAGGCAGTGCGTCATATGCGCCAAGTCAATGCAGAAATCCGTCAAGTTGCAAGTCTACGTGAAGATGAGTTAATGACATATGCAAAAAATACTGGTGCTCCTTATGAAGTACTACTTGAAATTAAACGCCTTGGTCGCCTGCCAGTTGTAAACTTTGCAGCAGGTGGTGTAGCAACACCCGCAGATGCAGCGTTAATGATGCAACTTGGTGCTGATGGTGTATTTGTTGGATCTGGTATCTTCAAATCAGAGAATCCAGAGAAATTTGCACGCGCAATCGTTGAAGCGACGACTCATTATGAGGATTACGAACTAATTGCAAGCCTTTCTAAAGGATTAGGTAATGCGATGAAAGGTATCGAAATTTCAACGTTATTACCAGAACAACGCATGCAAGAGCGTGGATGGTAATTGAAGGAGAACTTTAAAATGGTGAAAATCGGTGTACTAGGTCTTCAAGGTGCAGTTCGTGAGCATGTAAAATCAGTTGAGGCAAGTGGTGCAGAAGCTGTTGTTGTAAAGCGTATAGAGCAACTTGAAGAGATTGATGGTCTTATTTTACCAGGCGGTGAGAGTACAACAATGCGCCGTCTTATTGATAAGTATGCTTTCATGGAACCACTTCGTACATTCGCGAAGTCTGGTAAACCAATGTTTGGTACATGTGCAGGTATGATTCTACTTGCAAAAACACTTATTGGCTATGAAGAAGCACATATTGGTGCTATGGATATTACCGTTGAGCGCAATGCGTTTGGACGCCAAAAGGATAGTTTTGAAGCTGCACTTTCAATGAAAGGTGTGGGAGAAGACTTTGTTGGTGTATTTATCCGTGCTCCGTATGTTGTAAATGTAGCTGATGATGTTGAAGTACTTTCTACGCATGGCGATCGAATGGTAGCGGTAAGACAAGGTCAGTTTTTAGCTGCTTCTTTCCATCCAGAATTAACGGACGATCATCGTGTAACAGCATACTTTGTAGAAATGGTAAAAGAAGCGAAAATGAAAAAAGTTGTATAAGTAACTTGCAACTTGTATAAGATTATAGTAAATTGATGATAACAATTTTATAAAATAAGCGTGTTGATAGGAAGTAGTAACAAATGTTGTTTTTTATAGAGAGTCGATGGTTGGTGGAAATCGATAGAAACAGTTTGTGAATCCATCCTGGAATGGAATGTGGAATATCTTTTGATTAGTAAGCATTCCCGGTGAAGAGCCGTTATTTCTACTTGAGAGGAAAGCGGTAATGCTTTCAACTAGGGTGGCAACGCGGGTAAACTCCCGTCCCTTTGTATAGGGACGGGAGTTTTTTGTGTTTTATAAAATAAAAGGAGGAGTATATAATGCTTGATATTAAATTTTTACGTACGAATTTTGAAGAAGTAAAAGCAAAATTACAGCATAGAGGCGAAGATTTAACTGATTTTGGTCGCTTTGAAGAACTGGATACGAGAAGAAGAGAGTTACTTGTTCAAACAGAGGAACTAAAAAGTAAACGTAACGAAGTATCTCAACAAATCTCTGTATTGAAGCGTGAAAAGAAAGATGCGGAAGCTCTAATTCTAGAAATGCGTGAAGTTGGGGAGAAAGTAAAAGATCTTGATAATGAACTTCGTACAGTTGAAGAAGACTTAGAAAGATTAATGTTATCTATTCCGAATATCCCTCATGAATCTGCTCCAGTTGGCGAGACAGAGGATGATAATGTAGTAGCACGTACTTGGGGAGAAGTGAAAGAATTTACTTATGAACCAAAACCACATTGGGATCTTGCTACTGATTTAGGAATTTTAGATTTTGAACGTGCGGGGAAAGTAACAGGAAGCCGCTTCGTATTTTACAAAGGTGCTGGCGCAAGATTAGAGCGTGCTTTAATTAGCTTTATGCTTGATCTTCATACTGACGAGCATGGATATGAAGAAGTATTACCTCCGTATATGGTGAACCGTGCAAGTATGACAGGAACAGGACAACTTCCGAAGTTTGAAGAAGATGCATTCCGTATTGAAAGTGAGGATTACTTCTTAATTCCAACAGCTGAAGTACCTGTAACAAATATGCATCGTGATGAGATTTTAAGTAAAGAGCAATTGCCTATACGATATGCGGCATTTAGCTCATGTTTCCGTTCTGAAGCAGGTTCAGCTGGTCGTGATACACGTGGTTTAATCCGTCAGCATCAGTTTAATAAAGTGGAGCTTGTGAAGTTCGTAAAACCAGAAGATTCTTATGAAGAGTTAGAAAAATTAACAAATGATGCAGAACGCGTGTTACAATTATTAGAGTTGCCATATCGCGTTATGAGCATGTGCACAGGAGATTTAGGATTTACAGCAGCGAAGAAATACGATATTGAAGTGTGGATTCCAAGCTATGGCACATATCGTGAAATTTCTTCTTGTAGTAATTTTGAGGCCTTCCAAGCGAGACGCGCGAATATCCGTTTCCGCCGTGAGCCAAATGGCAAACCGGAACATGTTCATACACTAAATGGATCTGGTCTTGCAATTGGACGTACAGTGGCAGCTATTTTAGAGAACTACCAACAAGAAGATGGTACAATTATAATTCCAGAAGTTCTTCGCCCTTATATGGGAGGAAAAACAGTTATTAAATAAGTTAAAACATTCATCGGTATGAGTGATTGGTAATTATGGGCGTTGTCAGCAGTGTCATAAAGGAGAGGGAAAGTAAAATTTTCCTTTCCTCATAATTTATTATAGTAGGGTTGACTAACTGTTTTTCTTTTGATATTATATTTGATGTCAATATGGAGGTATACCCAAGTCTGGCTGAAGGGATCGGTCTTGAAAACCGACAGGCGGCGAGAGTCGCGCGGGGGTTCGAATCCCTCTACCTCCTCCAGATATAATTGACAACAGCGCATATAAGTGGAGATTGGAGAACTCGTTACCAACACGTAACGAGTTTTTATTTTAAAACCAATCATAAAGTATGATGTAAGGATATAGTGTCCTTATTACACACTCATATTCCGATGATTATCTTCATAGATATGAAAGGAGTTAACATGGATCTTATTATACAAACGTTTCCTTTAGATGGAAAAACTTTATATTATGTACAATGTCCTGTCTGTAAGAACAATAGAATTTTAAACAGTGGTGCAAATGTGTCGCGCATTATTAGTGATGATACATTCCGTAAACTTTGTGGTTGCACTTGTGATGTAAAACAGGTTGCAAAAAAAGTAGAGGTGCCAAAAGAAGCTGAAAAACCAGCTGTGCAAAAAGAGGTAACTCCAAAACGTACAGGTAAATTACTAACAGCAGTAATTAATGGGAAAGAAATGACTGTTAAAGAGATTGCTGAAACATATGATATTAGTACAAGTACTGTTCGTCAGCGTATTAATGCTGGAAAACCAGAGAGTGAAATTATTGCTCCGACGAAAAAGAAAAAGTAATTTCATAGGAAAACCCGTGCATATGCACGGGTTTTTTATTTTACAAGTTTACGTGTTTGTTTTAAAAAATGTCCAATTTTTTTAATGATTGGTTCGATTGAATCGTCATCTTTTAAAATATCGTATTCATTAATGTTTAATCGTAAAACAGGGCATGAATTAAAGTTATTAATCCAGTTATCGTAACGTCCATGCATCTCTTTCCAATACTCAATTGGTGTTTGCTGTTCCATTGGACGTCCTCGTTCTTGAATACGATCGACAATATCATCAAACGAACCTTCTAGGTAAATTAATAAGTCTGGATGAGGGAAGTAAGGAGTCATGACCATAGCATCAAATAAACCTTTGTATGTTTCATAATCAGTTTCAGTCATTGTACCCTTTTCGTGATGCATCTTTGCGAAAATACCAGTGTCCTCATAGATAGAACGGTCTTGAACAAAACCGCCACCATATTCAAAAATTCTTTTTTGTTCTTTAAATCGTTCTGCTAAAAAGTACACTTGTAAGTGAAAGCTCCAGCGTGTGAAATCAGCATAGAACTTGTCCAAATATGGGTTGGAATCTACTTTTTCAAAAGATGTACGATAACCTAAAGCGTTAGCTAATGCAGTTGTCATAGTTGATTTACCGACACCTACTGTTCCAGCAATAGTGATAACTGCATCATTTGGTATATCATATTTTTGCCTTAAATTCATTGTTATTTCGACTCCTTCAAGAGAGTATTTTGAAGAGCGGATAAGATGACATTTAAATCATCAGGATTTTTTACAAAATCCATATCGTCTCCATTAAATTTCAATACTGGAATATCTGGATGGTCTTTTTTGAAAGCATCCATTGCTGTTTCGTAATCTTTTGTAAGCTGTAGCAAGTAATTTGGGTCCATATTTTTTTCGAATTCTCTTCCGCGTATCGTAATTCGTTTTTGTAATGTTTCTAGGCTCGCTGTTAAATAAACGATGACATTTGGTACAGGCATATCTTGCGTAAGAATGCGATAAATTTGCATGTACTTGTCATATTGAGAATCTTTTAATGTACGGGATGCAAAAATTAAATTTTTAAATATATGATAATCTGCTACTACAGGCTTCCTTTGATTCAAATACTTTATGTTAATATCCTCTAGTTGTTTGTATCTATTACAAAGAAAGAACATCTCTGTTTGAAAACTCCATTCGTCGATGTCTTTGTAGAATTTTCCTAAAAAAGGATTTTCATCAACAATCTCTTTTAGTAAGTGGAGTTGCATGTGAGTTGAAAGTTCCTTCGCAAGTGAAGTTTTTCCAACACCAATTGGTCCTTCAACCGTGATAAATGGTACTCCGGTCACGCTGTTTCCTCCTTTCAATCAGTGATTTACCGTGACTACTAAAAACACAAAACAGAATTATTGTAGCACAAGAGGGGAGCGAACGGACTAATTTGATATAAAAAGTTAGAAAATAGATATGTATTAGCTAAATTTTATTTGGGATGAGGGTACAATATTTGCCTTTAATGTGGCTTCCATTATTTTTAAAGCATGTTCATTATCTTGCTCGTTGTTAGAAGCGATGCAATCCTGTGGTACATAAATTGTATAATTTCTCATATGGGCATCGTTAGCTGTAAAAAGGATGCATATGTTCCCAGCAATTCCTGTTAAAATGAGATTTTCGATTTTTAAATAACCTAATAAAGAATTCAAAGGTGTTTCATAAAAAGCAGAGTAATGTGGTTTAATAAAAATGTAATCGTCAGTATGCGGAGCAATGGCCTCGATAATATTTTTACTATATTCATTTGTACAATGAGTAATAAGTTGATCAATGTCAGATCTCCAAAGTTGATAGTGATCATTGATATAAATTATTGGATAGCCCAATGATTTCATGGTGTCCTTTAATTGTAAAATGGGGTTCTTTATAATTTCACATTTCTGTGCCAGGATGGGCCCGTGGGAGAATTGAAAATCATTAATCATATCGATAATGAGTAAGGCAGTATTTTTCATATGTAATTCCCTCTCTTTCTTCTTTAGGTTGGATTGAATTTGCAAAAGTTATCCCATCTGCAAGAAATGAAAAAGTGTATTTTATTTTTGGGGAAAGGACTATATTATGGAGCGAGATATATATTTTATGCAGTTAGCAATAGAGGAAGCGAAGAAGGCGGAGGCGATACAAGAGGTACCAATTGGTGCTGTAATTGTGCTAGATGGTGAAGTGATTAGTGTCGCACATAACTTAAGAGAAACTGAACAGAGATCAATAGCTCACGCCGAGCTCTTAGCTATTGATGAAGCTTGCAAAAAATTAGGGACATGGCGTTTAGAAGATGCAACTTTATATGTAACATTAGAACCTTGTCCAATGTGTGCAGGGGGAATTGTTTTATCGCGTGTAAAAAGGGTTGTATATGGCGCGAGCGATCCGAAAGGTGGATGTGCAGGTACATTGATGAATCTTTTAACTGATGAGCGTTTTAATCATCAGTGTGAAGTAGTGGCTGGTGTACTTGAAGAGGAATGTGGTACGTTGTTAACGATTTTTTTTAGGGAGCTTCGTAAGAAAAGAAAAGAAGCGAAAAAACTAGAGAAAAGTAATGGTAACTAACGTATTTGCATTTTGTAAAAAAACAAGTTATACTGATAATGCCTTATCCGAGGCAACCGAATATTGGTTTTAACTTTGCCGTGCTAAGCGGGGAGGTAGCGGTGCCCTATACTCGCAATCCGCTCTAGCGAGGCCGAATCCCTTCTCGAGGTTATGCTGCTGTAAGGCCTGCCTTAAGTAAGTGGTGTTGACGTTTGGGTCCTGCGCAACGGGACCCCGTGAACCTTGTCAGGTCCGGAAGGAAGCAGCAATAAGCGGGTTTTCTCGTGTGCCGCAGGAGTGCCTGAACCGAGCTAACTGCTTGAGTAACGCTTATGGTACGTAATCGACAGAAGGTGCACGGCAGTTATATATGTATACAAAACTCACCTTAATATAAAGGTGGGTTTTTTGTATGGAAAATAACTTTTGGAATCTATAAACAGAATGGGTTATAATAAATAAGATAATAACCTTTGAGGGAGGCCGTATTTTCGTGTCATACCAAGCGTTATACCGAACATGGAGACCGCAAAAATTCGAAGATGTAGTCGGTCAAAAGCACGTGACAAAAACGTTGCAAAATGCCCTTCTTCAAGAGAAAGCTTCACATGCTTATTTGTTTTCTGGTCCGAGGGGAACAGGGAAAACGACAATTGCAAAAGTATTTGCAAAGGCAATTAACTGTGAACATGCCCCGGTAGCTGAACCTTGTAATGAATGTCCTTCTTGTTTAGGAATTACACAGGGGTCTATTTCAGATGTATTAGAAATTGATGCGGCTTCAAATAACGGTGTAGATGAAATTCGAGATATAAGAGATAAAGTAAAATATGCTCCAAGTGCTGTAGGATATAAAGTATACATTATTGATGAAGTTCACATGCTTTCTATGGGTGCCTTTAATGCGCTTTTAAAAACTTTAGAAGAGCCGCCAGGACATGTTATTTTTATTCTGGCGACAACAGAGCCGCATAAGATTCCAGCTACAATTATTTCACGTTGTCAGCGTTTTGAATTTCGAAAGATATCAGTAAATGATATCGTTGAGAGGTTATCGACGGTCGTGACAAATGAAGGTACGCAAGTAGAAGATGAAGCGTTACAAATCGTAGCTCGTGCTGCTGAAGGTGGTATGCGTGACGCGCTCAGTCTTATCGATCAAGCTATTTCTTATAGTGATGAGACGGTGACGAGTGAAGATGTTTTAGCTGTAACAGGATCTGTATCTCAGCGATATTTAGGTGACCTGGTAGAATGTATACGTGAAAACGATGTATCAAGAGCGTTACGTATTATAGATGAGATGATGAGTAAAGGGAAAGATCCAGTTCGCTTTATGGAGGATTTCATTTACTACTATCGTGATATGCTTTTATATCAAACTTCACCACAATTAGAACATATGTTGGAACGAGTAATTGTAGATGATCAATTCCGTACGTTAAGTGAAGAAATGCAACCGGAAGTAATCTATGAAATTATTCATACCCTTAGTAAGGGACAACAGGAGATGAAGTGGACAAACCATCCAAGGATTTTCCTGGAAGTTGTTATGGTGCAACTGTGTCAGCAGTTTATGATGCAAGCAAACGGCGCAGATCGTTTACAAGCGATTATCAACAGGATGCAGCAGCTGGAGAAAGAGTTAGAGCAAGTTAAAAAGAATGGCGTGCCAGCTGGCGTGCAGCAGGAAGTAAGAGAGACGCGGGCAACACCAAAACCGGTACGAACAGGAAGTATGAAAATTCCTGTTGGACGTGTGAATGAAGTGTTAAAGCAAGCGAAGCGTCAAGATTTAGAACAGTTAAAAGCTGTATGGGGTGAGTTGTTAGGAAGGCTCAAGTCACATAACAAAGTAGCATTTGCTGTTTTATTAGAAAATAGTGAACCAGTTGCGGCTTCGGATGATACCTATGTGTTAGCATTTCAATATGAGATTCATTGCAAAATGGCCAGTGAAAATCGAGAAGCAATGGATACATTGGAACAAACTCTTTTTGAATTGTTAAGTAAAAGGTTAAATATGATTGCTATCCCCAAAAGTGAATGGGGTAAAATTCGTGAAGACTTTTTACAACGCGAAGGCGGGGATTCTGAAGAAAGCCCAGAACAAAAAGAAGATCCTCTGATAGAAGAGGCTGTAAAATTAGTAGGGCAAGAACTTATTGAAATAAAAGAGTAATAATAATGAGGAGGAATTAATTATGATGCGTGGCGGAATGGGAAATATGAATAATATGATGAAACAAATGCAAAAGATGCAAAAAGACATGGCAAAGGCACAAGAAGAGCTTGGCGACAAAACAGTTGAAGGTACAGCTGGCGGCGGAATGGTTACTGTTATCGCAAATGGCCATAAGCAAGTTCTTGAAGTGAAAATTAAAGAAGAAGTTGTAGATCCAGAAGATATTGAAATGTTACAAGACTTAGTATTAGCTGCAACGAATGATGCACTTAAAAAGGTTGATGAACTTTCAAATTCTACAATGGGCAAATTTACAAAAGGTTTGAACTTACCAGGTGGAATGTTCTAGGAGGATATTGATATATGCATTATCCAGAACCAATATCAAAATTAATCGATAGTTTTATGAAGTTGCCAGGAATCGGACCGAAAACGGCGGTTCGATTGGCATTCTTCGTGTTAGATATGAAAGAGGATGATGTGTTAGGTTTTGCAAAAGCGCTTGTGAATGCGAAGCGAGATTTAGCGTATTGTTCTATATGCGGGCATATCACTGACCGTGATCCTTGTTATATTTGTGACGATTCGCATAGAGATCAATCGGTTGTTTGTGTAGTACAAGAGCCGAAAGATGTAATTGCGATGGAAAAAATGAAAGAATATCAAGGTGTATATCATGTTTTGCGTGGTGCTATTTCTCCAATGGAGGGAATTGGACCTGAGGATATTAATATCCCGCAGTTATTAAAGAGACTACAAGATGAAGCAGTACAAGAAGTGATATTAGCAACAAACCCTAATATTGAAGGGGAAGCTACAGCGATGTACATATCCCGCCTCTTAAAGCCAACAGGAATTAAAGTAACTCGTATTGCACATGGTCTACCGGTTGGTGGAGATTTAGAATATGCAGATGAAGTAACACTATCGAAAGCTTTAGAAGGCCGTAGAGAGATATAAGAGGAGAAGGGAAAATGTTCTTTCAAAAAAAGGGTAAGTTGCGTAAAGAGTATGACGATAAGTTAATTGTATTATTAGAAAAGGTAAAGAATGAATGGCTACGTCAGAAGAGACTGGTTGAACAAAGTGTTGAGCCGTCTCAAGATGTACTTTGTTCTTTAAAAATAGCAGAAGCGAAATATTTTTTCTTGTTAAAAGAAGCAAAACGTCGTCCTGTGAAAATGGGACAATGGTAAAAGGTCCTGCTTTTTAAAGCAGGACCTTTTGCTTTTTATCGATTTATTTGTGAGTAACAGGGCTACTTTATTTTTGGGATATAAAGAGGAGAAAGAAAAGGTGGGAATGGAATTAGTTGTATCTAATTGTTAGTGCTTAGAAGAAATATTACTGATTAAAGGTTATAAAGATGAAGTGGTAGGAGTTATTTTATAGATGTTCTTTTTTATTGTCTTGTCCCATACAAATGGATATGTATAGGTCATTCATAAGGAGGAAAAAATGAATTCTACAATTATTATTGTTGGCATTCTTGCTTTGGTTTTTATTTTTCTTGTTTTTGGTGTTTCTGCTAAACCAATACGTTTTATAGGGAAAACACTCTTTCATATCACTTTAGGTATAGCGTTACTATTTATTGTGAATGTTGCAGGGACATATTTTGATTTTCATATTCCGATTAACATGGGCACAGCTACAGTATCAAGTTTATTAGGGGTGCCAGGTGTTGCTGCATTAGTGATTATTAAGCTATATATAATGCCAAGATAAATTTATTTTGGCATTTTTTTAAAAAGCGTTGACTTATCGATTAGTAATATGGTAAATTAATAAGCGTCGTCAGGAACGAAAGAAAAAAGTTGTTGACAGATTCAAGTCGAAATGTTAAATTATAAAAGTCGCTGAAACGCGACGTCGAACTTTGAAAACTAAACGAAACAAACAACGTGAAACGTCAATTTTTATTTTTAGATGCTAGACAAACTAACTTTATTGGAGAGTTTGATCCTGGCTCAGGATGAACGCTGGCGGCGTGCCTAATACATGCAAGTCGAGCGAATGGATTAAGAGCTTGCTC
>NZ_LXLV01000002.1 GCF_001757995.1 Bacillus mycoides
TTCCCATAGCGTAAGCTAGTAAGATCCCTGAAAGATGATCAGGTTGATAGGTTCGAGGTGGAAGCATGGTGACATGTGGAGCTGACGAATACTAATAGATCGAGGACTTAACCATATAATGTGTAGCAAATGTTATCTAGTTTTGAAGGAATATGCCTTCATAGTTTGGTGATGATGGCAGAGAGGTCACACCCGTTCCCATACCGAACACGGAAGTTAAGCTCTCTAGCGCCGATGGTAGTTGGGACCTTGTCCCTGTGAGAGTAGGACGTCGCCAAGCAAGATAAAAACACAAGTCTTTTGACTTGTGTTTTTTTGTTTTTAAACAGTACGCGAAAAAAGTAAAGGGAATACATAAGTAATACAAACACGTGGCCCAAGAGTAAATCATATTATATAAGAAATTGATGTATATTTTCCGGAAATTTGTTAAGGAATAGAGGTATATAATATGTTTATTTAAAAGGGAGGAAAGATTATGAAATTACTAAGTGAAATTTGCATCGTTTGTGAGACAGAAAGAAGAGAAGGAATATATGTATATAATAATTTAATATGTTACGAGTGCGAAAGAAATCTGGTGAATACTGAGACAAATGACCCGAAGTATATACATTATTTAAAACAACTGCGAAAATTAGAAGTATCATATTTTTAAATAGGCATTATGCCTATTATTTTTTTTGCCCTAATATCTGTATAATAGATACAGAATGAACAATAAGGAAGAGGTACATATGAATCAAAATCGTATGCCTTTATATGAGGCTTTAATGGAATTTAAAGAAAGGCGATTACTATCTTTTCATGTTCCAGGTCATAAGAATGGTTTAAACTTCCCTCAGAAAGCTACAGGGGGGTTTAAGGACATATTATCGATTGATGTAACAGAGTTAACAGGATTAGATGATTTACATAGTCCGTTTGAATGTATAGATGAAGCACAGCAATTATTAGCAGAAGTATATGGCGTGCACAAAAGTTATTTTTTAATTAATGGTTCAACAGTTGGAAATTTAGCAATGATTTTGTCTTGCTGCGGCGAGCATGATGTTGTCCTCGTACAAAGAAATTGTCATAAATCAATCATTAATGGTTTGAAATTAGCAGGGGCGAATCCGATCTTTTTAAATCCATGGATTGATGAAGTACATAACGTGCCAGTAGGTGTTCATGATGAAGTTATTAAGGAGGCAATTACAAAGTATCCAAATGCAAAAGCACTTATTTTAACACATCCTAATTACTATGGTATGGGAATTGATTTAGAGGCAAGTATCGCTTACGCACATGCACATAAAATTCCTGTTCTAGTAGATGAAGCCCATGGGGCACATTTTTGTATAGGGGACCCCTTCCCGAAGTCAGCATTAGTTTATGGTGCGGATATTGTGGTTCATTCCGCACATAAAACATTACCTGCGATGACAATGGGATCTTATTTACATATAAATAGCCATTTGGTGAGCGAAGAAAAAGTTTCCTCCTATTTAAGTATGCTACAATCTAGTAGCCCATCGTATCCAATTATGGCTTCTCTTGATATAGCGCGTTTTGCAATAGCGGTTATAAAGGAAGAGGGGCATGATGAAATCGTTGAGTTTTTACGCCGATTTAGAGAAGGATTGCGATTTATCCCACAAATAGCCATTTTGCAATATCCATCGCAAGACGAATTAAAGGTTACGGTGCAAACTCGCTGTCAGTTATCGGGGTATGAATTACAGTCTGTATTTGAAAAGGTCGGTATATATACGGAAATGGCAGATCCATATAACGTCCTATTTATATTACCGTTACAAGTAAATGAGGAGTATATGAAAGCTATAGAGATAATTCGAGTAGCTTTGCAGCAATATAAGGTAAAAGACAAGACAGCATCAATTCGTTATACTTATAAAGGGGAGATGTCCCCTTTACCGTATACGTATAAACAATTAGAGAGATACGAAACGAAGTTAGTATCTATAGAAGAAGCCGTTGGTATGATAGCTGCAGAAATGGTGATTCCGTATCCACCTGGAATTCCATTGATCATGTATGGGGAGAGAATTACTCAAGAACATACAAATCAAATTACTCATTTAGAGAAAACAGGGGCTCGTTTTCAAGGTAGTACGAAATATATGAACGTGTATGATATAGAAAGTAGGTTTTAGGATGAAGGGATTATTTGTAACAATTGAAGGGCCAGAAGGTTCGGGTAAAACAACATTAATTAAAAGTTTATTACCATATTTTGAGCAAAAGGAACAAAAGGTAATGGCGACCAGGGAACCGGGTGGTATTGCAATTTCTGAAGATATTAGAACAATTTTACATAAACAAGAGTATACGATGATGGAAGCACGTACAGAGGCGCTTCTGTATGCTGCTGCACGTAGACAACATTTAGTGGAAAAAGTTATGCCAGCACTTGAGGAAAACTATCTTGTACTATGTGATCGTTTTATAGATAGCTCTTTAGCGTATCAAGGATATGCAAGAGGCTTAGGTATGGATAAAGTATTTGAAATTAATCGTTTCGCAACGGAAGATTGTATGCCTAGTTTAACAATCTATTTAGATATTGAGCCAGAGGTAGGTTTAGCACGAATCGAAAAAGATGCAGGACGTGAAGTAAATCGACTAGATATGGAAGATATCTCTTTCCATAAACGTGTGCGTGAAGGGTATTTACAAGTTGTAGAGCGTTTCTCTAATCGCATTGTATTAGTAAATGCTGATCAACCAATGAAAAAACTTATAGAAGAAGTTGTTCAGATTATAGAAGATAAATTGTTATAATAGAAGGAAAGAATGAAATAAGTGAGGTATGCAGTATGATAAATACGTGGGAGCAGCTTTCTGCTATACAGCCCATCGGTGTCAAAATGTTGATGAATAGCATTGCAAAAGAGCGTATATCCCACGCTTACTTGTTAGAGGGAGGGAAAGGGACTGGGAAGTTCGCCACAGCAATTCAAATGGCAAAAAGTTTTCTCTGTTCACAAAGAAATGGTGTAGAGCCTTGTCATGTATGTACGAATTGTCGCCGAATTGATTCAGGTAACTACCCAAACTTACATATTGTAAAACCAGATGGATTATCTATTAAAAAACAGCAAATTCATGATTTACAAGAAGAGTTTTCAAAAACAGGATTAGAAGCAAATAAAAAAGTATATATTATTGAGCATGCAGATCGTATGACAGCAAATGCAGCGAATACGCTCTTAAAGTTTTTAGAAGAACCAAGTAGTGATACAACAGCTATTTTACTTACTGAACAAAGTCATCAGATTTTAAATACAATCTTATCTCGTTGTCAAGTTGTTACGTTTAGGCCGTTGCCTACAGAATCTTTAATTAAGAGGTTAGAGGAAGAAGGTATTACAGTTTCTTTATCTACACTTGCTGCGCAGCTTACAAATAGTTTTGAAGAAGCTTTATTAATGTGTAATGATGAATGGTTTGCACAAGCGAGAGCTTTAGTGATAAAATTATGTGAAGCGCTCGAAAAAGATAAGGCCTCTATTTTTTTTGTACAAGAAAAATGGGGGAAGCACTTTGGAGAGAAAGAACAATTACAGCAAGGCTTAGATATGTTACTCCTTATTTATAAGGATTTATTATATGTTCAACTTGGAGAAGAAGATCGTCTTGTTTTTCATGAGCAGAAAGAGATGTTTGAATCCTTTTCTTATGCTCAGAAGCGCATTGTATCAGCTCTCTTTAATATATTAGAGGCAAAAAATAGAATCAACGCTAATGTAAATGCGCAGCTTGTGTTCGAACAGTTAGTGTTGCGGTTGCAGGAGGGATGACCGTTTTGTATGATGTAGTAGGTGTTCGCTTTAAGAAGGCCGGAAAGGTATATTACTTTGATCCAAATCAGTTCGATATCTCAGAAAATGAGTTTGTAATTGTAGAAACGGTAAGAGGTATTGAATACGGAAAAGTAGTTATTACCAAAAAGCAAGTTGATGAAAACGACGTTGTATTACCGCTTAAAAAAGTTATTCGTATTGCAAATGAAAATGATCGTACCATTGTTGAAGAGAATAGGCATGCTGCGAAAGAAGCATATCAAGTTTGTCAACAAAAGGTAGGAGAACATAATCTTGATATGAAGCTTGTAGATGTAGAGTATACGTTCGATCGTAATAAGATTATTTTTTACTTTACTGCGGATGGTCGGATTGATTTCCGGGAACTAGTGAAAGACTTAGCGGCAATTTTTAGGACAAGAATTGAGCTGAGACAGATCGGCGTTCGTGACGAAGCAAAAATGCTTGGTGGTATTGGCCCATGTGGTCGTATGCTTTGTTGTTCTACTTTTTTAGGAGATTTTGAACCTGTATCCATTAAAATGGCAAAGGATCAAAATTTATCATTAAATCCTGCAAAAATCTCTGGTTTATGTGGTCGCTTAATGTGTTGCTTAAAATATGAGAATGATGAATATGAGGCAGCAAAGGAACAACTTCCTGATTTAGATCAACGTATACAAACACCGCATGGTACTGGCCGTGTTATCGGATTAAATATTTTAGAAAGATTAATTCAAGTGGAGCTAGTAGACAAGGAACGGATAGTAGAATATACGTTAGATGAATTAATTAATAAAGGGGTCGTTTCGAGTCAAACCACAGATTAATGAGGTGGGTGCTTGTGGAGAAAAAGGATATTTTTGCATCGGTTTCTAGTATGGAAGAGCAAATTGGACATTTATACAAACAGTTGGGAGAATTAAAACAACATCTTGCAGAATTATTGGAAGAAAACCAACATATAAAAATGGAAAATGAAAATTTGCGACATCGTTTTGAAGAAGTGCAGAACAAGGAAAAACAAAAAACTCAAAAACGCAAAGAAATGAAGGCGAAGACAGATATTGGTGAAGGCTACGATAACCTAGCAAGACTATATCAAGAAGGTTTTCATATTTGTAATCTACATTATGGAAGTGTACGTAAAGAGGGAGATTGTTTATTCTGTCTGTCATTTTTAAATAAAAAATGAGATTACCTTTCCAATATAATTGGAAAGGTAATTTTTTATACATGAGAGTAGAATGAAATTTATTTTTACATTAATAGAGGATGAAATAGGGTAGGTTAAGTGTAAGAAAGGGAGCAATATATGAATTTATATGAAGATGAGCGTTTAGATTACTTATTAGCGCAAGATATGAAGATTGTACAAAGTCCATCAGTATTTAATTTTTCTTTGGATGCTGTTTTACTTGCAGATTTTGCTTGGGTTCCAATTCAAAAAGGTAATTTACTTGATTTGTGTACAGGTAACGCAGTTATCCCTCTTTTATTAAGTACGAGGACAAAAGGGAAAATTACAGGTGTAGAAATTCAAGAGCGCTTATATGATATGGGAATAAGAAGCGTTCAATACAATAATTTAGAAGAAAGAATTCATTTAATCCATGGAGATTTGAAAGATATGCCGGAGAAACTTGGACGTCATCAATATGATGTTGTAACATGTAATCCTCCTTATTTTCAAACACCACAAACTTCTGAGAAGAATATCAATGAACATTTAGCGATAGCTCGTCATGAAATTATGTGCACATTAGAGGATGTTGTATATGCAAGTAGCCAGCTAGTGAAACAGGGTGGGAAAGTAGCATTTGTACATCGTCCAGGTCGGTTGCTCGACATCGTCACATTAATGCGCAAATACAAAATCGAACCGAAACGTGTGCGATTTGTTTATCCTAAAGCTGGTAAAGAAGCGAATACATTGTTAATTGAAGGAATTAAGGATGGGAATGCAGATTTAAAAATCTTACCACCTCTTTTTGTATACGAAGAAAACAATGAATATACAAAGGAGCTTCGTTCAATTTTATATGGAGAAGAATAAGCATTGTTTTTATGTCGTGGAGTGTTCTGATGGAAGTTATTATGCTGGATATACAAATCATATAGAAAAACGGATTCAGACCCATAATAGTGGAAAAGGCGCTAGATATACACGTGCTAGGCTTCCAGTTGGTTTAAAATATGTAGAGAATCATGAGGATAAACGAACGGCTATGCAAGCTGAATATCACTTTAAACAGTTAACGAGGAAACAAAAAGAAGAATATATGCAAAAAGGAGAACGCTATGTGGCAGCAAAAAAGCTTTCAGCAAAATGAAAAAGGGTTTTTATATTTAGTACCGACTCCAATTGGAAATTTAGAGGATATGACATTTCGTGCAGTCCGAATTTTAAAAGAGGCAGATGTTATTGCTGCGGAAGATACAAGGCAAACGAAGAAGCTTTGTAATTATTTTGAAATTGAAACACCAGTTATGAGTTATCACGAGCATAATAAAGAAGTAAGTGGACGAAAAATTTTAGATAAGTTAGAAGATGGTAAGACTGTAGCCATTGTAAGTGATGCTGGTATGCCATGTATTTCAGATCCTGGTTACGATATTGTTGTAGAGGCGGTGGCAGAACAATATCATGTTATTCCACTCCCTGGGGCAAATGCGGCTCTTACAGCATTGATTGCATCAGGACTTGAGACAAAACACTTTTATTTCTATGGTTTCCTGCAAAGAAATAAAAAGGAACGTAAGATTGAGTTAGAAAAGCTGCGCTATATTCCAACTACAATGATGTTTTACGAGGCACCGCATCGTTTAGATGATACTTTAATCTCTATGCAAGACGTGTTAGGAAATAGAGAAATCGTATTATGTCGCGAGCTAACGAAAAAATTTGAAGAATTTATTCGTGGCACAATTGAGGAAGCAATTGAATGGACGAAGCAAAATGAAGTCCGTGGTGAGTTTTGTATTTTAGTAGCAGGTTCAACAGAAGAACCTACTCCAGAAGAACAATGGTGGGAAGCTATTTCAGTATATAATCATATTGAACATTATATAAATGAAAAAGGTATGAATTCAAAAGAAGCGATTAAAACAGTCGCTAAAGACCGAGATTTGTCGAAACGTGATGTATATCAAATCTATCATGTGGATAAAAAATAAGCTTCTCATAATTGAGAAGCTTATTTTGCTGTTTCGATATAATCTTGAAGTTCGTTTAAGACCTGTTCAGCGCCTTCTTTACTTAAGATAATTTTACCTTCAGCTAAAGATAGGTTACCATCAGATACTTCACCAGTTACTTGGCAAGTCATGTTTGGTTTATATTTCTTTAAGATGATTTTCTCGTCATCAACGTAGATTTCAAGAGCATCCTTTTCTGCAATACCTAAAGTACGGCGTAATTCGATTGGAATTACTACACGACCTAATTCATCAACTTTACGAACGATACCAGTAGATTTCATAATTCTTTTCCTCCTAAATAAATAGTTTATAAGTTTCGAGTCTATTTTTTTGATTCGTCATTTTTCGACAAAATACCCTATGGACATATGATACCAATCATTTACATTTCCGTCAATTCTTAAATTCTATATTTTTAAAAAAGATTTATAGATTTTTATACTTCTTATATATAATAGAATGTGAGTCATTTCTATAATTGTTTCGTATTATTTTTATAATGTTTATACTTTTTGGAAAAATATTGTATATTTTTTTGAATATGAGTAATAGATGATAAAGATATCGAGCATTAACTCGTTTTTATATGTGAGTTTTTGATATACTGTTTATAAATACATATGAGGTTATTCGGGAGGTCCAAAACGATGAAAGAGGAAAATAAGTCCTTTTATATTACTACCCCAATTTATTATCCAAGTGGAAAGTTACACATTGGACATGCTTATACGACAGTAGCAGGAGATGCCATGGCACGATATAAGCGTATGCAAGGATACAATGTTCATTATTTAACAGGAACTGATGAGCATGGACAGAAGATCCAAAAGAAAGCAGAAGAACTAAATGTTACACCACAAGCATATGTGGATAACATTGTATCAGGGATTAAAGAACTTTGGGAGAAGATGGATATCTCTTATGATGATTTTATTCGTACAACTGAAGATCGTCATAAAGATGTTGTTGAGAAAATCTTCAAGCAGCTAGTAGATCAAGGTGATATTTATCTTGATGAATATGAAGGTTGGTATTCTGTACAAGATGAAACATTCTATACAGCGCATCAATTAGTAGATCCAATTATGGAAGGTGACAAAGTAGTTGGTGGAAAAAGCCCAGATAGTGGTCACGCTGTAGAACTTGTTCGCGAAGAATCGTATTTCTTTAGAATGGGTAAATATGTAGACCGACTATTAAAGTTCTATGAAGATAACCCTCATTTCATTCAGCCGGAGTCCCGTAAAAATGAAATGATTAATAACTTCATTAAACCAGGATTAGAAGATTTAGCTGTTTCTCGTACTTCATTTGACTGGGGAGTTCGTGTTCCAGGTAACCCAAAACACGTTATTTACGTATGGGTAGATGCGTTGTCTAATTACATTACTGCATTAGGATATGGAACAGAAAATGAAGAGAAGTATAAAAAATTCTGGCCAGCAGATGTCCATTTAGTTGGGAAAGAAATCGTTCGTTTCCATACAATTTATTGGCCAATTATTTTAATGGCTTTAGATTTACCACTTCCGAAGAAAGTCTTTGCTCATGGCTGGATTTTAATGAAGGATGGAAAAATGAGTAAGTCAAAAGGAAACGTAGTAGATCCAGTTACACTAATTGATCGTTACGGATTAGATGCATTGCGTTACTACTTACTTCGTGAAGTTCCATTTGGATCTGATGGAGTATTCACACCAGAAGGATTTGTTGAACGAATCAACTTTGATTTAGCGAATGATTTAGGTAACTTATTAAATCGTACAGTAGCTATGATTGATAAATACTTTAACGGGGAGATCCCTGCATTTAAAGCAAATGTAACTGAGTTCGATGAAACGCTAGTGACATTTGCCAAAGATACATTGAAAAAAGTAGAAGAGGCAATGGAGAATATGGAATTCTCTGTAGCACTAAGTTCCATTTGGCAATTAGTTAGCCGTACGAACAAATATATTGATGAAACGCAGCCATGGGTATTAGCGAAGGATGAGAATGATCGTGAAAAACTTGCGTCTGTAATGGCCCACTTAGCTGAGGTACTTCGTCAAACAGGTATTATGCTTATGCCATTCCTAACAGTAGCACCAAGTAAGATGTTTGCTCAACTTGGACTTACTGAAGAGGCGCATAAATCTTGGGAAAGCCTATCTACAATTGGATGTATTCCAGCTGGAACAAAAGTAGAAAAAGGAAACCCTATTTTCCCTCGTTTGGAAATGGAAGTAGAAGTGGGGTATATTAAAGAACAAATGCAAGGTTCTGCCTCTCAAGTAGAAGAGAAAAAAGCAGAAGAACCAAAGGCAGAAGAAATTACAATTGATGATTTCTTTAAAGTAGAATTACGAGTAGCTGAAGTAATATCCGCTGAACCTGTGAAAAAAGCAGATAAGTTGTTAAAAATTCAGCTTGATTTAGGTACAGAGAAGCGTCAAGTGGTTTCTGGGATTGCTAAATTCTATTCCCCAGAAGAACTAAAAGGTAAAAAGGTTATTTGTGTAACGAACTTAAAACCTGTGAAATTACGTGGTGAATTATCACAAGGTATGATTTTAGCAGGTGAAGAGGATGGCATATTGTCATTAGCATCAATTGACCAAAAATTACCAAATGGTACAAAGATCAAGTAATTGTGACAAGAAAAGAGATGTTTCACGTGTAACATTGGTGAAGCATCTTTTTTCTTTTTACATTCTTTTTTTGCATTAAAATTATAGTATTGTTATCGTTAAGTTAGAAAGAGTGTAGTTTTTCTATGAGAGAATTGATTTCAATATAAAAGGAGTTATTTATTATGTTGTTTGATACACATTCACATTTAAATGCAGAGCAATTTGAAGAAGATTTACAAGAAGTTATCGCGAGAATGAAAGAAGCGGGAGTTACATATACAGTTGTTGTTGGATTTGATGAAGTAACGATAAAGAAAGCAATTGAATTAGCAGAGGCTTATGATTTTATTTACGCTGCAGTTGGATGGCATCCTGTTGATGCAATCGACATGAAAGAAGAACATTTAGCTTGGTTAGAAGAATTAGCGGCTCACCCTAAAGTAGTTGCAATTGGAGAAATGGGATTAGATTATCACTGGGATAAGTCTCCAAAAGAAATACAGAAGGAAGTATTCCGTAAACAAATTGCATTAGCGAAAAAGGTGAAATTACCGATTATTATACATAACCGCGATGCAACTCAAGATATTGTTGATATTCTAGAGGAAGAGAATGCAGCTGAAGTAGGAGGCATTATGCATTGCTTTAGCGGTAGTGTAGAAGTAGCGCAGCGATGTGTCGATATGAACTTTTTAATTTCATTAGGTGGGCCAGTAACATTTAAAAATGCCAAGAAACCAAAAGAAGTTGCTATGGAGATTCCGTTAGAAAAATTATTGATAGAGACAGATTGCCCGTATTTAACACCACATCCATTTCGAGGGAAACGAAATGAACCTAGTTATGTAAAACTGGTAGCAGAAGAAATTGCGAATTTAAAAGGAATTTCTTATGACGAAGTAGCACAAATAACAACAAAGAATGCCAAAGCCTTATTTGGTGTTGAATAAAAAGGAATGGGGAGTCCCATTCTTTTTTTGTTTTTTGAGAAGAGAGATAGTAGAAATGATAAGAACCCACTATTTACTCATAACATAAGTGTAGAAATATTGCGGATAAATTAAGATGGAGATAGAAGTGTTACAATAAGGGTAGTGAACAAAGATTTTTCTCTTCTACTTTTTAAAATGTAAGATTGGGAAAATAATAATGGAAAAGTCGTCATTTTTTTGTTTTACTAAGTAGAGATGAAACGAGTGTGGAGGCAAGCATGAAAATTAAAGAGATTATCGTTGTAGAAGGTAAAGATGATACAGTTGCGATTAAACGTGCTGTTGATGCGGATACAATTGAAACGAACGGTTCAGCAATCGGTGATCATGTTATTGAGCAAGTTAAATTAGCGCAGCAAAAACGAGGCGTTATTATTTTCACAGATCCGGATTATCCTGGAGAGCGTATTCGAAAAATTATTTCTGACAAGGTTCCTGGATGTAAGCATGCTTTTTTACCGAAGGAAGAAGCAATTGCGAAAAGGAAAAAAGGTGTTGGAATCGAACATGCTTCTAATGAGTCGATTCGCCGTGCTTTAGAGAATATACATGAAGAAATGGAAGCTTACACAAGTGAAATTAGTTGGAGTGATCTAGTCGATGCGGGCTTAGTGGGCGGAGAAATGGCAAAGAGTCGCAGAGAAAGAGTGGGTAAGCTATTAAAGATTGGTTATACAAACGCAAAACAGTTACATAAACGTTTACAAATGTTTCAAGTTTCAAAGGAATCATTTGCAGAAGCTTATAAGCAAGTAATACAGGAGGAAAAAAAATGAAGGATATCGCAACACCAAATCGTACGAAAGACATTGTTGAAAAGTATGGATTTTCATTCAAAAAAAGTTTAGGACAAAATTTTTTAATTGATACAAATGTATTAAATCGTATCGTTGATCACGCAGAAATCGGTTCAGAAAGTGGCGTAATTGAAATTGGACCAGGTATCGGTGCGTTAACAGAGCAATTGGCGAAGCGTGCTAAAAAAGTAGTGGCTTTTGAAATTGATCAGAGATTATTACCAATTTTAGACGAGACGTTAGCTCCATATAGCAACGTTACAGTTATAAATAAAGATGTACTAAAAGCAGATGTACATGAAGTGTTTAGTGAGCAATTCGAAGAAGGACAAGATGTAATGGTAGTAGCTAACTTACCATACTACATTACAACACCAATTTTATTTAAATTGCTTGAAGAAAAATTACCGGTTCGTGGATTTGTTGTTATGATGCAAAAAGAAGTTGGAGATCGTTTAGCTGCTAAACCTGGAACGAAAGAGTATGGTTCTTTATCAATTGCCATTCAGTATTATACAGAGGTAGAAACAGTTATGACTGTACCGCGTACAGTGTTTGTACCACAACCAAATGTTGATTCAGCGATTATCCGTCTTCTAAAGCGTCCTAAACCAGTTGTAGAAGTGACAGATGAAACTTTCTTCTTTGAAGTAGTACGAGCAAGTTTCGCACAGCGTCGTAAAACTTTAATGAATAATTTATCAAATAATTTAAATGGTTTCCCGAAAGATAAAGAGCTGTTGGATCGAATTTTAACAGAAGTAGGAATTGATCCGAAGCGAAGAGGCGAAACGCTATCTATCGAAGAGTTTGCAACATTAAGTAACGCATTAATTCTTCATAAATTGTCATAAGAATATGAAAGGGACAGTTCAACTTGAGCTGTCCCTGTTGTCACCTTTCCTTTCCTAAATTCATACTTTAAAAACAGGTAAGATGGCCTAACGAGTTTGGAGGTAGGAGAATGGCTTTACATGTTGGAGAATTAGTTGAACGATATTCTCATAATAGGGATATTCTTTTTCGTATTATAGAAATAAAAGGCGATATGGCAATATTATTTGGAGAGGAAATTAGACTTGTGGCGGATGCACCACTTGCAGATTTAATTAGTATAGATCAACGAGAACATAAAAAAAGAGTGAAGCGTGAAAAAGAAACAATGGAGCGTACTTACCGGTTGTTTCAGCAAGATTACGTGTTGATGAAACAAAGACATGAACATAATTCAACTGGTGGATATACAAGTGAAGTGAATTATTTTCAAATGCCAGGGCGTGTATTGCATATAGATGGAGATCCTTTATATTTGCGCAAGTGCTTAGATTTATATAATAAAATAGGCGTGCCTGTTCAAGGTATTCATTGTAAGGAAACAGAGATGCATGAAAAGGTAGTAGACTTAATAGATCATTTTCGCCCAGACATTTTAGTTATTACAGGACATGATGCATATACAAAGTCAAAAGGAGTTATGGGAGATTTAGCAGCATATAGACATTCTAGACATTTTGTACAGGCTGTTCGAGAAGTGCGAAAAAAGTATCCATCATTAGATCAACTCGTTATTTTTGCTGGGGCTTGTCAATCACACTTTGAGGCGTTGATCCGAGCAGGTGCTAATTTCGCTAGTTCACCGTCTAGAATTAATATTCATGCTCTAGATCCGGTATATGTAGTTGGCAAAGTTAGTTTCACCTCATTTATGGAAAGAGTCAATGTATGGGACGTTGTGCGTAATACAATTACTGGTGAAAAGGGACTAGGCGGAATTGAAACAAGAGGGATTTTACGAACGGGATTACCCTTTCAACATTATGATGAATGAGCAAGGTACATACGTATCTTGCTTTTTTATGTGGAAATGATTTAAATGAATCTGGATAAAAAGGGACAAGAACGTGCAGACTATACAATGATACTTGTACAATATAGTATTTCTTCCATCTATTTGAACGCATGATGCTTTTATAAGGATATTGTCTGTAAATTGCGGTTAATAATTGGGATAGATATATCGTGTTTTAAGTGTTCAATCTAAATTACAGCGAGGTGTAGCAAGGTATATGTCAAAACGTTTAGATGAAATTAAAAGCGAATTAGATCACCATCTTGGACAGCGACTTGTATTAAAGGCGAATAGTGGAAGAAGAAAAACTGTGGAGCAATCGGGTGTACTTGCAGAAACGTATCGTTCTGTGTTTGTTGTACAGTTAGATCAGCAAGAAGATGCATTGCAACGTGTATCTTATAGTTATGCAGATGTTTTAACAGAGACAGTAGAGTTAACATTTTACGATGAACCTCATAATGAAGCATTTTATAATTAATGTGTTGTTTGTTACATATATTCCCATAAATGAAAAGCTATATTATTTTGCATACTAATTATACCGTAGCAAAATAAGGAGGGACTCTGCATTGAGTAGACGAAGAGGAGTCATGTCAAATCAATTTAAAGAAGAGCTTGCAAAAGAGCTTGGCTTTTATGATGTTGTTCAGAAAGAAGGATGGGGCGGAATTCGTGCGAAAGATGCTGGTAATATGGTGAAACGTGCTATAGAAATTGCAGAACAGCAATTAATGAAACGAAACCAGTAGTTGTAAGATACTTTCTATGCTACGGTAGCCGAGGAGAGATTCCTCGGCTTTTTGCACGCTAAAAGGTGCCGTCATTTGACATAAGTAGTTTCATTCTGAATGCTTTTCGTTATAATTAGGGAAGTGTCATCGTCTTACTATAAATTTATGGTAAAATAAACGATAAAAGATTGAGTACATAGAGTGGGTGAATAGATTGAAGCTACTAGTGAAAGCACCAGCAAAGATTAATCTGTCGTTAGATGTACTGGGAAAAAGACAAGATGGATATCATGAAGTGAAAATGATTATGACAACAATAGACCTAGCAGATCGTTTAGAGCTAATGGAATTAGCAGAAGACCGTATTGAAATTTTGTCCCATAATCGGTATGTCCCAGACGACCAACGCAATTTAGCTTATCAAGCAGCGAAATTATTAAAAGAGAAGTTTAATGTAAAAAAAGGTGTATCTATTACTATTGAAAAAACGATTCCAGTAGCCGCTGGATTAGCAGGTGGAAGTAGTGATGCAGCAGCGACATTACGTGGCCTTAATAAGTTATGGAATTTGGGGCTGACAATTGAGGAGTTAGCAGAGCTTGGCGCAGAAATTGGGTCAGATGTATCGTTCTGTGTATATGGCGGAACTGCAATTGCCACTGGAAGAGGAGAAAAAATTGAACATATAAAGACTCCACCTTCTTGTTGGGTTATTTTAGCAAAGCCCCACATCGGTGTATCTACTGCTGATGTGTACGGAAATTTAAAATTAAATCGTGTGACACATCCAAATGTAGATAAAATGGTTGAAGTCATTAATGGCGGGGACTATAAAGGAATTTGTGATACTGTTGGTAACGTTTTAGAAGATGTGACATTTGCGATGCATCCAGAGGTTGCACGTATTAAGGCGCAGATGAAACGATTCGGTGCGGATGCCGTATTAATGAGTGGAAGTGGTCCAACTGTATTTGGTCTTGTACACCATGATTCGCGAATGCATCGTATATATAACGGATTAAAAGGATTTTGCGAACAAGTATATGCAGTTCGTTTATTAGGAGAGCGAGAAACGCTTGAATAAAGACGTATAATACGTTATGATTTGTTTAGAATATTCGTGATTTGAGGTGAGAGTGTGAAAATTAGACGAAGTACAAGATTGGTTGATCTGACTTATTACTTGTTACAAAATCCTCGTCAGCTAGTTTCTCTCACTTTTTTTGCTGAAAGGTATCAATCGGCTAAATCTTCCATTAGTGAAGATTTAGTTATTATTAAGCAAACGTTTGAACAACAAGGAGTCGGCACATTGCAAACGGTACCAGGAGCAGCAGGAGGAGTGAAATATATTCCATATATAAGTGGAGAGGAGGCAAATCTGATTATTAATGAGCTTTGTAGCTTATTTGAAAATCCGGATCGTATTTTGCCAGGTGGTTACTTATATATGACGGATCTTTTAAGTAATCCTCGTCAAATTAATGGCGCGGGTCGTTTGTTCGCTTCGGTTTTTGCTAGGCAATCAATTGACGCAGTTATGACGGTAGCAACAAAAGGAATTCCACTTGCTTATGCAGTGGCGAACTACTTAGATGTACCGGTAGTAATTGCGAGAAAAGATAATAAGGTAACAGAAGGACCCACTGTTAGTATTAACTACGTATCAGGTTCCTCTAAGCGAATCCAAACGATGACTTTAGCAAAGCGTAGCCTTCCAGAAGGATCCAATGTTTTAATTATTGATGATTTTATGAAAGCTGGCGGAACGATTCAAGGTATGATGAGCATGCTAGAAGAGTTTAAAGCTAATGTTGTTGGTATTGGCGTATTAGTAGAATCCACAGACATTGAGGAAAGACTTATTAATAACTTTGTATCATTAATCCGTCTTTCAGAAGTTGATGTGAAAGAAAAAGCAATTCATGTGGAAAAAGGGAACTATTCACTTGCACCATTTGATGAAGGGCTTGTAGAGGCTGAGTAAAAAGGTAAAGCAGATAGCTTTACCTTTTTTTATCCCTATTTATAAATTACAAAATAGATGGACAAACTGCCTTTGGTACACTATTTTTAAAGAGTAAAAATAAATAATAAAAGGGTGAAAAGTATGAAAGTTGTTCAAACAAGTAAAGCACCACAAGCAATCGGACCATATTCACAAGGGATTATTGTAAATAATATGTTCTATAGTTCAGGACAAATTCCGTTAACGGCAAGTGGAGAACTTGTAACAGGAGATGTAACAGTACAAACAGAGCAAGTATTTGAAAATTTACAAGCAGTATTAACAGAAGCTGGTGCTTCATTTGATACAGTGGTAAAAACAACAGTATTCTTAAAGGATATGGATGATTTTAATGCTGTTAATGAAGTATACGGTTCTTATTTCTCTACTCATAAACCAGCGCGTTCTTGTGTACAAGTAGCAAAATTACCGAAAGATGTTTCTGTTGAAATCGAAGTAATTGCCCTAGTTAAGTAACCTTTTGTAAGTGATAACCTCTACTAATCCTTATATTCAACTACAATAAAAATTTTTATCTTAAAAATTTTTAAAAAATTAAAGGGAAAATAGAAATTTTGTGGAATTTATACAAATATATCGCTTATTTAGAAAAGGGTGGTGAACACAAGATGGAAGTGACTGACGTAAGATTACGCCGCGTAAACACAGAAGGCCGCATGAGAGCAATTGCCTCTATTACTCTAGACCATGAATTTGTTGTTCATGATATTCGTGTAATTGATGGTAATAATGGATTATTTGTAGCAATGCCAAGTAAACGTACTCCAGATGGAGAATTCCGTGACATTGCACATCCAATTAATTCTAATACACGCTCTAAAATTCAAGATGCGGTTTTAACAGAGTATCACCGTTTAGGCGAGTTGGAAGAGGTTGAGTTTGAAGAAGCAGGCGCTTCGTAAAATTCGAATGAAAAGGGCTTTTGAAAGAAAGCCTTATAATTTTGTAGCAAACTCCTGTAAGCATTTACAGGAGTTTGTTTTTTTTGATTTCATATAATTTGTATTCAGAAAATTCGAAATCTATTTAGGGAAAGAGAAGAAACTTCTAATTTTTTGAAAATCATTTTAAATAGTATAGCTTATTTCTTAAAAAAGATACTAAAGAGTAAAACATCGTATAAGAATTATGGTAAAATTTAATAGTTAAAATGTGTTTCTTGAAATATATGATGATTTAGGATAATATCGTTAATGGATAAATAGGTTGCGATGGAGGGTCTATATGTCAAACAGATTTGCAGTGATTCTAGCTGCAGGTAAAGGCACACGTATGAAGTCCAAGCTATACAAAGTGCTGCATCCTGTATGTGGAAAACCAATGGTACAACATGTAGTCAATGAAGTATCTCAATTAGGATTGCAGAAACTTGTAACAGTCGTTGGACATGGTGCTGAAAAGGTACAAGAACAGCTAGGAAACGTAAGTGAGTTTGCATTACAAGCAGAACAACTTGGTACAGCTCATGCTGTCGATCAAGCTGCAAGTGTACTTGCAAATGAAGAAGGAACAACTTTAGTTATTTGTGGTGATACACCTCTAATAACTGCTGAAACGATGGAAGCATTGCTTCAGCAACACGAAGAAGCGGGAGCAATGGCGACGGTACTAACAGCGTACATAGAAGAGCCTGCTGGATATGGCCGTATCGTTCGTAATGAGAATGGTCATGTTGAAAAGATTGTTGAGCATAAGGATGCAAATGAAAAAGAATTAGCTATTAAAGAAATCAATACAGGTACGTATTGTTTTGATAATAAAGCTTTATTTGCTTCACTTTCTAAAGTTTCAAATGATAATGTACAGGGCGAGTATTACCTTCCGGACGTTATTGAAATTTTAAAAAATGAAGGTCATATTGTATCAGCTTATCAAACAGAGCATTTCGATGAAACGTTAGGTGTTAACGACAGAGTCGCTCTATCGCAAGCGGAAATTATTATGAAAAATCGTATCAACCGAAAGAACATGGTAAATGGTGTTACAATTATTGATCCAAGTAACACATACATTTCTGCGGATGCAATTATTGGTAGTGATACAGTTCTTCACCCAGGAACGGTTATTGAGGGGAACACTGTAATTGGTTCTGATTGTGAAATTGGACCGCATACAGTAATTCGCGATAGTGAAATTGGAGACCGTACGGTAATTCGTCAATCTACTGTACATGACAGCAAACTTGGTACAGAAGTATCGGTTGGTCCATTTGCACATATTCGCCCAGATTCAGTTATTGGAGATGAAGTGCGCGTTGGAAACTTCGTAGAAATCAAAAAAACTGTTTTTGGTAATAGAAGTAAAGCTTCACACTTAAGTTATATCGGGGATGCACAAGTTGGAGAAGACGTGAATCTTGGTTGTGGTTCAATTACGGTGAACTACGACGGCAAGAATAAATTTAAAACTGTAATTGGTAACGGGGTATTTATTGGATGTAATTCAAACCTTGTTGCTCCTGTAACAGTTGAAGATGGTGCTTATGTGGCAGCAGGCTCTACAATAACAGAGAATGTTCCGTCAAAAGCATTATCTGTAGCACGTGCGCGTCAAGTTAACAAAGAAGACTATGTTGATCAATTGCTGAATAAGAAAAAATCATAATGTGGAGGGTTAATCTAGATGTCGACTCAATATCTAAATTCTAATTTGAAAGTATTCTCTTTAAACTCTAATAAGGAACTTGCTGAGCAAATCGCAAAGCATATTGGAGTAGGACTAGGAAAATGTTCTGTTGATCGTTTTAGTGATGGAGAAGTTCAAATTAACATTGAAGAAAGTATCCGTGGTTGCGATGTATTCATTATTCAATCTACAAGCTTCCCAGTAAACGAACATATCATGGAATTACTTATTATGATTGATGCATTAAAACGTGCATCTGCAAAAACAATTAATATTGTTATTCCTTACTATGGTTATGCGCGTCAAGACCGTAAAGCGCGTTCTCGTGAACCAATTACATCGAAACTTGTAGCAAACTTGCTTGAAACAGCAGGTGCAACTCGTGTAATCACTCTAGATTTACATGCTCCACAAATTCAAGGATTCTTTGATATCCCGATCGACCACTTAATGGGTGTACCGATTCTTTCAGATTACTTTGAAACAAAAGGCCTTAAAGATATCGTAATCGTATCTCCTGATCACGGTGGTGTAACTCGTGCTAGAAAAATGGCGGATCGCCTAAAAGCGCCAATCGCTATTATTGATAAGCGTCGTCCTCGTCCGAATGTATCGGAGGTAATGAACATTATCGGTAACATCGAAGGCAAAACAGCAATTTTAATTGATGACATCATTGATACAGCTGGTACAATTACATTAGCGGCAAACGCTCTTGTTGAGAACGGTGCTTCTGAAGTATATGCTTGTTGTACACATCCAGTATTATCTGGTCCAGCAATTGAGCGTATTCAAAATTCGAATATTAAAGAGTTAGTTGTAACGAACTCTATCGTATTACCAGAAGAGAAGAAAATTGATAAAGTACATGAACTTTCAGTTGCTCCATTAATCGGAGAAGCAATCATTCGTGTATACGAAGAAGAATCTGTAAGTGTATTATTCAATTAATTGGATAGAATGAGACGTAACCAAGCTTGGTTACGTCTTTTCGTATCGAAAAAAGAAAGTAGTGGTACAAGAATGAAATTAATAGTAGGACTTGGGAACCCAGGTAGAGAATATGAATTAACAAGGCATAATATTGGATTTATGGCGATCGATGAGCTTGCAAAGCGTTGGAGTATTTCTTTGAATGAACAAAAGTTTAAAGGAGTATTTGGTGCAGGCTTTGTTAATGGGGAAAAAGTCATCTTACTAAAGCCACTTACATATATGAATTTGTCTGGGGAAAGTATCCGTCCGCTCATGGATTATTATAAAATTGATGTTGAGGACTTCATTGTTATGTATGATGATTTAGATATTCCTGTAGGTAAATTACGCCTTCGCATGAAAGGTAGTGCGGGTGGACATAATGGTGTGAAATCAACAATTTCACATTTAGGAACACAAGAATTTCAACGTATCCGTATGGGAATCGATCGTCCGAAAAATGGGATGAAAGTAGTGGATTACGTATTAGGACGTTTTACATCTGAAGAAATATCTGGCGTTAATCAATCCATTGAAAATGCAGCTGATGCATGTGAGGAATGGTTAAATAAACCTTTTCTCCAAATCATGAATACTTTTAATAGTTAAGCGCACAATCTGGAATATTTTATTTTGTTTTATCCCATACTAGTAGCAATTGGATATTTAGGAGGCTAGTATGGAAGGTTATTATTACTGTAGACATTGCGGAAGTAATGTGGGCTCCATTATCGCAGAAAAAGTATATAGCGACGTTTTGTTTCAACTAACAGAGCAAGAAGTAGTGGATATGATTCATTTTCATGAGAATGGAAATATATATATAAAAACGATTTGTGAATCGTGTCAAGAAACGCTCGCATCTTATCCTGAGTATTATGAATATGAAAAATTTCTGCAATAAAATGTTGTCGCTTTGGCATGTCCAAAGCATTTTTCTGTTTTCTTTTTCCGAAATATTTGCATAAAATATAGTAACTTGCTCTTTATGTTGAGAGGAGTTTTGAAAATGATAGGTTTATTAGAGCAATTTTATAAAAATGAAGAAATACAATCGGTTATTAATGGGCTAGAAGATGGGTTGAAAGAACAACTTGTATCGGGTATGGCAACATCCTCTCGTTCATTATTAATGGCAGCTTTATATAAAAAAACAAAGCAATCACAACTTATTGTGACGCACAATTTATACCAAGCACAAAAAGTACATGAAGATTTAGTGGCGTTACTTGGTGAAAAAGATGTTTGGCTATATCCGGTAAATGAATTGATAGCATCGGAAGTTGGTGTTGCAAGTCCAGAATTGAAGGCGCAGCGTATTGAAGTGTTAAATCGCTTAGCTGCGGGAGAGAATGGAATTATTGTAGCGCCAGTTGCAGGGCTGCGTAGGTTTTTACCAATAAAAGAATTATGGAAGCAAAGGCAAATTGAAATCAATCTAGGGCAAGAGATTGATTTAGATGCACTCTTGCATACTTTACATCATATTGGCTATGAGCGTAAGTCGATGGTAGAAGCTCCAGGGGAGTTCAGTTTGCGCGGGGGAATATTAGATATTTACCCATTAACTGAAGAATTACCATTTCGTATTGAATTCTTTGATACACAGGTTGATTCTATTCGATTATTTGATGTGGAAGAACAGCGCTCTCAAGATAAAAGGGAAAGTGTTCGGTTTGGTCCGGCAACAGAGTTTTTATTTTCACAGGAAGAATTGAAATCGGGGATTAAGCATCTTGAAGAAGGTTTGACTAAGACGATGCAAAAGCTTTCCGATGATAAATTAAAGACTACTGTGCTTGAGACGGTTAGTCATGAAATTGAAATGTTGAAAAACGGGCAAAGTATAGAACAAATGTTTAAATATTTATCTATTTTCTATAAAGAACCTGCTAGTCTGATAGATTATTTACCAGAGAACGGTGTTGTAATTTTAGATGAGATTTCCCGTATTCAAGAAACAGCATCACATCTTGAAACAGAAGAAGCGGAATGGTATATCTCACTTCTTGGCGAAGGAACAATTATTCAGGATTTATCTTTCTCCCACTCGTTTGAGGAGTTTCTTCATAATAAAAAAAGAAGTTTTGTATATTTAACGTTATTTTTACGCCATATAGCACACACACATCCCCAAAATATTGTGAATGTGACATGTAAAACGATGCAAGATTTCCACGGACAGATGCATTTGTTAAAAACTGAAATTGATAGATGGAATGAAGGGCATTTTACGACCGTTGTGCTTGGAACAGATGATGAACGTGTAAAAAAACTACAACATATTTTAAGTGATTATGATATTGATGCAGACATTGTAGAGGCCACAGATATCTTATTGCCTGGAAGGTTACAAATTGCTGTAGGTGATTTACATGCAGGCTTTGAAATGCCGATGCAAAAGTTTGTTGTCATTACTGAAAAGGAGCTTTTTCATAAGAAGGTTAAAAAATCACAACGTAAGCAAAAGTTATCTAACGCTGAACGTATTAAAAGCTATTCGGAATTAAAAGTTGGAGACCATGTAGTTCATGTGAATCATGGTATAGGTAAATTTTTAGGTATTGAGACATTAGAGATTAATGGTGTTCATAAAGATTATTTAAATATTAAATATCAAGGTAATGATAAGTTATACGTTCCAATTGAACAAATTGATCAAGTGCAAAAATACGTAGGGTCTGAAGGTAAGGATCCAAAAGTTTATAAATTAGGCGGAAATGATTGGAAGAAGGTCAAAACGAAAGTTGAAAAATCTGTACAAGACATTGCAGATGACCTAATTAAATTATATGCCGAGCGTGAAGCTTCGAAAGGTTATGCATATACACCAGATACGGCAGAACAACAAGAATTTGAATCTTCTTTCCCATATCAAGAGACAGAGGATCAATTACGTTCTATTGAAGAGATTAAGAAAGATATGGAACGCGGACGTCCGATGGATAGGCTTCTTTGTGGTGACGTAGGATATGGAAAGACTGAAGTAGCTATTCGTGCGGCATTTAAAGCAATTATGGATGAAAAACAAGTTGCGATTTTAGTACCGACAACAATCCTTGCACAACAACACTATGAAACAATTCGAGAGCGTTTTCAAGATTACCCGATTAATATAGGGTTACTAAGTAGATTCCGTACACGAAAACAACAAAATGAAACGATTAAGGGTTTAAAAGATGGAACGGTGGATATTGTAATCGGAACGCATCGTATTTTATCTAAAGATGTTACGTATAAAGATTTAGGACTTCTTATTATTGATGAAGAACAAAGATTCGGCGTTACGCATAAAGAAAAAATTAAACAATTGAAAGCAAATGTTGACGTGTTAACATTAACGGCAACTCCGATTCCGCGTACACTTCATATGTCTATGCTTGGTGTGCGCGATTTATCTGTTATTGAGACACCACCAGAGAATCGTTTCCCAGTACAAACATATGTAGTAGAGTATAATCCAGCATTAATGCGAGAAGCGATAGAGCGAGAGTTAGCAAGAGGCGGTCAAATTTACTTCCTATATAACCGTGTGGAGGATATTGAAAGAAAAGCAGATGAAATTTCGATGTTAGTTCCAGATGCTCGTGTAACATACGCACATGGGAAAATGAATGAAGGTGAATTAGAGTCTGTTATGCTATCGTTTTTAGAAGGGCAGCATGATGTTCTTGTAAGTACAACAATTATTGAGACGGGTGTAGATATTCCGAATGTAAATACATTAATTGTATTTGATGCAGATCGTATGGGATTATCACAGTTGTATCAGCTTCGTGGTCGTGTTGGACGTTCTAATCGCGTCGCGTATGCCTACTTTGCATACAAACGTGATAAAGTGTTATCGGAAGTTGCAGAGAGGCGTCTGCAGGCGATTAAAGAGTTTACAGAGCTTGGATCTGGTTTCAAAATTGCGATGAGAGACTTATCAATTCGTGGTGCGGGTAATTTGTTAGGGGCAGAACAACATGGATTTATTGATTCTGTCGGATTTGATCTATATTCTCAAATGTTAAAAGATGCAATTGAGCAACGTAGAGGAACAGATGGAGTTGAAAATACCGTTAATGTTGAAATTGATTTAGAAGTCGATGCATATTTACCGGATGCGTATATTTCAGATAGTAAACAAAAAATTATGATGTATAAACAATTTAGAGGTATTTCTGCAATTGAAGATATTGAAGAGTTGCAGGAAGAGATGATCGACAGATTTGGTGATTATCCACAAGAAGTTGGTTATTTATTACAAATTGCAAACATTAAAGTGTTGGCGATGAAAGAACAAATTGAGTTAATTAAGCAAAATAAATTTGAAGTAACATTCCTGTTTTCTGAACAAGCGAGCCAAAATATAGATGGTGGAAAATTATTCATGCTAGGAAGTAGTTTTGGTCGTATGATCGGTCTTGGTATGGAGGGGTCACAATTGAAAATTGTGATGAAAACGAATGGATTAGAGACATCGAAATGGTTAACAATTGCTGAAAATTTATTAAAAGGCTTACCAGATGTAAAAAAAGAAGTAATAAATGCCTAATATAAGATAAAAAATACAATTCGACGTGCATAGAAGAACTAATGTGTAAAATACTATGTTTAATAGTTGGTGATTTTTACATGAACAGGTAAATTCACCACTTTGATCATCAGTAGAAAGTGAGGCAGCATTAGAATGAAAGCAACTGGAATCGTACGTCGAATTGATGATTTAGGCAGGGTAGTAATCCCGAAGGAAATTCGTAGAACTTTACGTATTCGAGAAGGGGACCCACTAGAAATATTTGTTGATCGCGATGGAGAAGTGATTTTGAAAAAATATTCTCCAATTAGTGAACTAGGTAATTTTGCAAAGGAATATACGGAAGCTTTATACGATAGCTTAGGACATAATGTGCTTGTATGCGATCGTGATTCTATTATCGCAGTAGCAGGCGTATCTAAAAAAGAATACTTAAATAAAAGTGTTGGCGATTTAATTGAGAAGACAATGGAAGAGCGTAAGTCTGTAATTATGACAGATGAAAGTGAAATTTCAATTATTGATGGAGTAACAGAAAAAGTGAGCTCCTATACAATTGGCCCGATTGTTGCGAATGGGGATCCAATTGGAGCTGTTGTTATCTTCTCTAAAGAGGCTATTATAAGTGAAGTAGAGCATAAGTCAGTAAATACAGCTGCAAGCTTTTTAGCGAAACAAATGGAGCAGTAGTGAAGTGTAATTTCTATAAGTAGCAATCTTTCCTAATTATGATATTTCTATTTGAGAAATTAACTATTGGGAGATATAAGTATATTGAACGAAGGTAGCGCTTTGCTACCTTTTTTCATTGAATATTTTTGCTGTTGAAAGAAGTCAGTGAATGTAAGGAATATGAAGGAGAGCCAGTTTTTCTTTGTGATATAATACGAGGGGTGAGAATAGAAAAAGGAGTTTTCTTGTATGGAAGCGAAGAAGTACCAAGCCTTTTGGCGAGGGGCTATTATATTAACAATTGCAAGTTTTGTTACGAAGGTATTAAGCGCTTTTTACCGTATTCCATATCAAAATATCGCGGGTGATGTTGGTTTTTATATTTACCAACAAATTTATCCGTTTTATGGATTTTGTTTAATTTTAGCTACTTATGGGTTTCCCATTATTATTTCAAAAATGGTCGCAGAAAGATTAGAACGAGGAAAACAAAAAGAAGCAGAAGAAATTATTTGTGTATCTTTTTGGTTTCTATTAGGAATTGGATTTATAGGGTTTTTCACATTATTCTTTGGGGCTGAAACAATTGCATCGGCTATGGGCGATATACATTTAGATAAATTATTACGTGTTATTTCGTTTTCATTCCTACTAATGCCATTTTTATCTGTAGCGAGAGGATATTTTCAAGGGTTCAATAATATGATGCCGACGGCTGTTTCGCAAGTAATTGAACAAACGATTCGTGTTTCTATTATTGTATTTTTATCACTATTCCTTATTGCTCATGGATTTGATTTATATACAGTTGGTGCGGGTGCTATGCTAGGTTCAATTGCAGGCGGGCTTATTGGGATTATCGTACTTTTACTTTATATGCGTCATGATTTCCAAGCTATTTTCTTTAAAAGTTGGAAGAGAATTGGAGGTAAAAAAAGGATTATTCGAATCCTTTTTTGGCAGGGATTAGCGATTTGTATTAGTAATTTAGTCCTTATTTTTATACAAATGGCAGATGCTATTTCCTTTTATACTTTGCTTATTCGCGCGGGAGAGCAAGTTGAAAATGCAAAGGTACTAAAAGGTGTTTATGATAGAAGTATCCCGCTTATGCAATTAGGTACTGTTGTGACAACTTCTTTCTCATTGTCACTTATTCCTATTATTACAGCGGCGAAAGAAAGAGGAGATCTTTCATTTATTCAAGAAAAGGTAAAGTTAGCAATGAAAATAACATTTGTTATTGGATTTGCAGCTGCTATTGGATTAACTTGTATTATTCAACCTACAAATATTATGTTGTTTGAAAATAGTGATGGATCAGATGTGTTATCGATTTTATCTTTATCTATTTTATTTAGTTCATTGTCAATTACAACTGCTTCTATTTTGCAAGGAGTGGGACAAACATTAAAACCAGCAATATTCGTTGTATTTGGAGGTTGTTTGAAGTTAGTTTTAAACTATATATTAATGCCGTATTTTGGTGTAAAGGGAGCTGCAATTGCAACTTTAGTTGCGCTTATTGTAATTGCCTTGCTAAATAGTGTGTTACTTATGCGAGCTGTATCGGAGCCGCTTATTGATAGGCGGAATATGTTAGGTGTAGCTATTAGTGGTATCGGTATGGGGTTTGTATTAATAATCTTTATGCGTATGTTGCGAATGTCCGGATTAGTAATTGATACAGGACATAGAGGAATTGCGACGCTTGAAGCGCTGTTAGGTGTAGCTATCGGTGGATTAGCATATATGTTTTTAATTTTAAAATTACGTGTATTTACAAAAGAAGAATTAGGAACCGTTATGAAACAAGAGAAAAAAGAAGGTTCATTGAAGAAGAGTGGATAGAGGTGACTGGTTGTGAGTGGAATCATTACTATTTTAGGATTAGGTGCTGGTGAGTTAGATCAGTTAACGATGGGTGTATATCGAAAGATAAAAGAAGCAGACCATATGTTTGTTAGAACGAAGGAACACCCAGTTATAGAAGAATTGGAGAAAGAAGCTATAAAGTATACGGCCTTTGATAATGTATATGAGGCACATGATACATTTGAAATTGTATATGAAACAATCGCGAATACATTGCTAGAACAAGCTAAAGGTGCAGAAATTATTTATGCTGTTCCAGGTCATCCGCTTGTAGCAGAAAGAACAGTTCAGCTACTTTTGGAAAAAGGAGAAGCGGCAAATATTGAAGTGCGAATTGAAGGTGGACAAAGTTTCCTTGATCCGATGTTTGCAAGTCTAAAAATTGATCCGATTGAAGGGTTCCAATTAATTGATGCTACATCATTTGAAAGAGGACAATTAGAATTACGTCAACATTTAATCTTTTGCCAAGTGTATGATGCGTTCGTTGCTTCAGATGTGAAACTGATGTTAATGGAGATGTTACCAGATGATTATGAAGTGTATATCGTAACAGCTGCAGGAACTTCATTTGAGCAAGTAAAAAAGGTACCGTTATACATGTTAGATCATGAAACGGAGTTAAATAATTTAACGAGTGTATATGTACCTCCGGTTAAGGAACGTGCGTCTTTGTATCAGCAGTTTGATGTGCTTAGAGCAATTATTGCGGAACTGCGTGGACCGAATGGTTGCCCATGGGATAAAAAGCAAACTCATCAATCTTTAAAGAAATACTTAATTGAAGAAGCGTATGAAGTGCTAGAAGCAATTGATGAAGAGGATGATGATCATTTAGTAGAAGAACTAGGTGATATATTATTACAAGTTATGCTTCATGCTCAAATTGGAGAGGATGAAGGTTGGTTCTCTATAGATGATATTATTCGGACTTTAGCTGAGAAAATGGTTCGTCGCCATCCGCATGTGTTTGGGAATACGGATGTAAATAATGCTGATGAAGTGATTGCAAATTGGGAAGAAATTAAAAAACAAGAAAAGGGATTCGTGAAAGAATCTGTTTTAGCGGGTATTCCAAAAAGCTTGCCGCAGCTAATGCGTGCTTATGAAATTCAGAAGAAAGCTGGAAAGGTTGGATTTGATTGGGTTGATGTGCAGCCGATGATAGAGAAGGCCTTAGAAGAATGGCAAGAATTCCAACAAGAAGTTGTAAACATGGATGAGAAAAAGATGCTAGGTGAATTTGGTGATTTACTATTTGCATTTGTTAATATAGCTCGTCATTATAAATTAGATCCAGAAGAAGCGTTACGTTCAACTAATGAGAAATTTATGGCTCGCTTTTTATACATGGAAGCAAAAGTAGCTGAAATGAATAAGGAAATGCAAGATTTATCATTAGAACAGTTAGATATTTTATGGGAAGAGGCAAAACAAACAGAGCGTTAATAGGGGGATTTGATATGCGTCTAGATAAATTTTTGAAAGTATCACGTTTAATTAAAAGAAGAACATTAGCAAAAGAAGTGTCTGACCAAGGAAGAATTTCGATTAATGGCCAAGTGGCAAAAGCGAGTTCAGATGTGAAGGTAGAGGATGAATTAACAATTCGTTTCGGGCAAAAAATAGTAACTGTGAAAGTAAATGAATTGAAAGAAACAACTAAAAAAGAAGAGGCAGCAAACATGTATAGTCTCGTTCGTGAGGAAAAAGTGAAAGCGGAAGAAGGCTTGTTCTAAAATAGGTTATCCCTTCATACATTACTATTAGCTAGTATAAAGCTATGGGGGGATTTTCGTGAATAATGGTTACTCACCTATGTCTTCTAATCAACAAAATGTTTCTGTAGAGCATGATATTATCATGCGTGGCAGGCGTGTAATCGATATTACTGGTGTAAAGCAAGTAGAAAGTTTTGATAGCGAAGAGTTTTTACTTGAGACTGTAATGGGTTTTTTAACAATTCGTGGTCAAAATTTGCAAATGAAGAATTTAGATGTAGAAAAGGGTGTTGTATCAATTAAAGGGAAAGTTCATGAGATGCTGTATATTGATGAGAACCAAGGGGAGAAAACTAAAGGCTTCTTTAGTAAGTTGTTTAAATGAGCCTAACAATTCAGTTGTATACAATGCTTTCAATGATTGGGATGGGTGCTTGGATTGGTGCCTCTTTAGATACATATCAACGGTTTTTAAAGCGCCAAGAGCGTAAACGTTGGCTTGTATTTATACAGGATATACTATTTTGGATTGTCCAAGCATTATTCGTTTTTTATGTATTACTGCGTGTGAATGAAGCCGAACTACGTATATATGTATTTTTGGCGTTACTATGTGGTTTTGCAGCATATCAAAGCTTATTGAAAGCACTATACATGAAGATGTTAAATTTTCTCATCTATATTTTTGTGCAAACAACACAATTTTTTGTTCGAATTATACAGCTACTCATGATAAAACCTGTTATTATTATAGCGCAGCTATTTATTGCATTTATATTATTCTTATTTCGTATACTGCTTTCAATTGGACATGTGTTATGGAAAATGGTGATTTGGATATTACTTTTCATATGGAAAGTTTTTTTCTCGCCTGTTCGATTTATTGCTTCGCTCATATGGAAACTTCTCCCTAATCGTGTTAAACTTTTTATAATGAAGCATGTAGGGTTCCTGCAATATGTAGCAAAATTGAAGGGACATATCTTCCAATTATGGGAGCGTATAAAAAAGAAGTTAGGGGGACCTCGGAAATGAGGGAACTGAGACAAAGAACAATCGAAAAACAGAGTCCAAATCCTGTTAAAGAACATATAATACAAACGGATGAGAACAGGAAGCGACTTTATCGCCGTTTAGCGGTTTTTCTTGTCTTTGCTTTTACAATTATTGCTAGTATTAGTGTGACGTTTTATCAACAAAACAGTTCCATTAAAGCAAAAGAAGCAAAAGTTAAGGACATGAAAAAAGAACTGGATTCATTAACGAAAAAAGAAAAGAATCTAAAAGATGAAGTTCAAAAGTTGAATGATGAAGAGTACGTTTTAAAGATTGCTAGAAGGGATTATTTCTTCTCCGGAAAAGGGGAGATAATTTTTCCTGTTTCTAAGTAGAGTATGTCTTATTGACACTACATTTTAGGATTATATATAATAAAGTAAAATTTGACTTTTTAACCACTAAGGAGGAGCATTTTTTTTATGTCAATCGAGGTAGGCAGCAAGTTACAGGGTAAAGTAACAGGTATTACAAATTTTGGGGCTTTTGTGGAGCTGCCAGAAGGCTTAACAGGTCTTGTTCATATTAGTGAAGTTGCTGATAATTATGTGAAAGATATTAACGATCACTTAAAAGTAGGCGACCAAGTAGAAGTAAAAGTTATCAATGTTGAAAAAGATGGCAAAATTGGCCTATCTATTAAGAAAGCGAAAGAACGTGAAAAAACAGAAGGAGATCGTCCACGTGGTGAATACCAACGCGGTGGTGATCAACAACGTTCTGGACGTCCACAACGTAATAATCGTTCTTCCAACAGAGATAACCGCGGTGGCGGTAACGAACGAGCTCCAAAAGAAACATTTGAGCAAAAGATGGCACGCTTTTTAAAAGATAGTGAAGATCGTTTAACTTCTTTAAAGCGTAACACAGAATCTAAACGTGGTGGCCGTGGCGCACGTCGCGGATAATAAGTCCGTTTAATTCTTAACATATAGAGAGGTACCCAGAGTAATTACTCGGGTACTTTTTTATGTGAGAGAATATATTTTTAAAAAAGTTTTTGAGATGTGTTGACTTTAAAACGTATCTGATGTAAGATACTAATTGTCCGTTAAATACGACGACATGGCGGTGTAGCTCAGCTGGCTAGAGCGTACGGTTCATACCCGTGAGGTCGGGGGTTCGATCCCCTCCGCCGCTATATTTAATTTAACGGCCCGTTGGTCAAGTGGTTAAGACACCGCCCTTTCACGGCGGTAACACGGGTTCGAATCCCGTACGGGTCATCTGAAAAGATCATGCAAATTTGCATGGTCTTTTTTGTTGAATATAAATTAAGACGTACAATACTTCTACAAAATCACCCTATATTTTCTGAACATTCTTTCAACTTATTTTAAATAAATTAAATACTATGTATATATGTAGATTTATTTCGAATAAAAAGTCGAACGATTATAAAAGTCAAAACTGTTGTTTTGACAAAAATCCCAACAATCATCTTTTATAATAACAGTAATTAAACTATGCAGGTGGTGTTAAAAATATGCCTAAAGCAGGAAGGACTACTATGAATACAAGTGCATTGGCGATGAATGAAAATCAGCTTGGAACAATAAAGTGGACGAGTAAGTTGCGAATGAAGTTTGAACAAGTTTTCTTTAGATGGGGATTCATTATTGCTGTTATTGGTTTTCTTTTGGGACGAGCATATATATTAACAAACATTTTACCGTTTGCATTGCCGTTTTTTGCTGCTGTTTATGTTATGAAGCGAGATAAAATGCCGCTCGCGTTCTTAGCCCTAATGGGGGGAGCACTTTCAGTTTCGATAGATAATTTATTTTTTACTTTTGCATCTATCTTTACCTTCTTTATTTATAATATCTTCTTTAGTCGGTTTACACGTAAAACTGTTGGACTGGTACCATTCCAAGTATTTATCTCCGCATTAACCGCACATTTAGTTGTTGTATATTTTGCACAGCAAACTGTCACCATGTATGATTTGCTCGTCAGTACGATCGAAGCGGGGCTTAGCTTCGTATTAACGATGATATTTTTACAAAGTGTTCCGCTTTTAGTGGAAAGGAAAGGGAAGCAACAAGCGTTAGAAACAGAAGAAATTGTTTGTTTAATTATATTACTAGCATCTGTTTTAACGGGCACAACGGATTGGTTTGTTTATGATGCTTCTATTCAACATATTTTCACTAGATATTTAGTGTTGGTATTTGCCTTTATTGCAGGGGCAGCTACAGGGTCCACAGTAGGAGTTGTCACTGGGTTAATATTAAGTTTAGCGAATGTGTCTAGCTTGTCTCAACTTAGTCTCCTTGCCTTTTCAGGATTGCTTGGGGGATTGTTAAAAGAAGGGAAGCGTATAGGAGTTAGTTTAGGTTTATTAATTGGTACAAGCTTAATTACATTATATGTAGACAAGCAAACAAGTATTTTAACAACTTTACTTGAATCTGGTGTAGCAATTGTTTTCTTCTTATTAACACCGAAGCTTGTTATGGATCGTATTGCTAAATTTATGCCGGGTACACAGGAACATTCTCAAGATCAACAACAATATTTAAGAAGGGTGCGCGATGTTACAGCAAACAAGATTAATCAATTTGCTAATGTATTTGCTGCTTTGTCTAATAGCTTTTCCGTATATGGGTATGTGGAGCAGGAAGATAAAGAAACAGAAGCTGATTTATTTTTAAGTACAATTACTGCAAAAACATGTCAAACATGCTTTAAGAAGGATCAATGTTGGGTAGTTAATTTTGATAAAACATACGATTATATGAAACAAATAATGAGTGAAACAGAAGAAGGGACGCTGCAGCATAATCGGAAGTTAGTTCGTGAATGGGACAAGCATTGTGTGAGAGGGAAGAAAGTAACGGATTTAGTAGCGGGTGAATTAGATCACTTCTATGAGGGGCAGAAATTAAGAAAACAAATGAAGGAAAATCGTAGAATTGTAGCGGAACAATTACTAGGTGTATCAAAAGTGATGGAAGATTTCGCTAAGGAGATACAACGAGAAAGAGAGAACCATCAAGCGCAGGAGGAGCAAATTTTACAAGCGTTTCGTGATTTCGGTGTCGAAGTGGAGCATGTTGATATTTATTGTTTAGATAGAGGAAGTATTGATATTGAGATGTTGATTCCAGCTGTATCTAATGAACATGGGGAATGTGAGAAGTTGGTTGCTCCAATGCTTTCAGATATTTTAAAAGAGAATATCGTCGTTAAGCATGAAGAGAAATCCTCATATCCAAATGGGCACAGTTTAATATCGTTTGGTTCAGCGAAGACGTATTCTCTGGATACAGGATTGGCCACAGCTGCAAAAGGTGGTGGGTTTGTTTCAGGTGATTCCTACGCGATGATGGATTTGAGCGTTGGTAAATATGCACTTGCGATTAGTGATGGTATGGGAAATGGACAAAGGGCTCATATGGAGAGTAGGGAAACGGTAAAATTATTACAAAAGATACTTCAATCAGGTATTGATGAAGAAATAGCAATTAAGTCCATCAATTCAATTCTTTCTTTAAGGACGACAGAGGAGATGTATACAACGCTTGACTTGGCTATGGTAGATTTACGGGATGCGAGTGCGAAGTTTTTAAAGATTGGATCGACGCCGAGTTTTGTTAAACGCGGAAATAATATTTTGAAAATTGAGGCAAGTAATTTACCGATGGGAATCATTGAAGATGTTGAAGTTGATGTGGTTGGTGAGCAATTAAAAACAGGTGATCTTCTTATCATGATGAGTGACGGCATTTTTGAGGGAGCGCAACACGTGGAGAATCACGAATTATGGATAAAACGTAAAATTAAAGAACTACAAACAGAGGATCCACAGGAAATTGCTGATATTATTATGGAAGAAGTAATTCGCTCTGGTGATGGTTATATAAATGATGATATGACTATTGTGGTGGCGAAAGTAAAGAAAAATATGCCGAAGTGGGCTACGATTCCAATAGTAGGAATGCAGGCGCAATAAAATAATCAAAAAAACCTAGGTAGATACCTAGGTTTTTTTGATTAAAAAGGTAATGTGATTACTTTGTTAAATATACAGGAGGGATGTAAGATAAAAATGTGGATTTTTTACATCTTTTTTTTGCACAATGTTTGTAAAAGTTGTACCATTATATACAAGGTAACTAATGTTGTTGTTCTTGTTTAATGAAAGGTGATTGCGAAGTTGAAAGATGCATTTGTTGAAAAAGTAGATGACTTTGTAAAGCGGCATGATTTATTAAAGAAACATTCAACAATTGTTGTAGGGGTTTCTGGTGGTCCTGACTCTTTGGCTCTTTTATATTATTTGTTAGAAAAAAGGGCAGAAAAACAGCTCGAAATTGTAGTAGCGCATGTGGATCATATGTTTAGAGGTAATGAATCTCATGAGGATCTACAATTTGTACAGGGTCTTTGCAAAGAGCTAGGAGTTATTTGTGAAACGCTAAGGATTAATGTGTCGCAATATCAACAGCAACATGGAATGAATGCGCAAGTTGCTGCTAGAGAATGCAGATATGCATTTTTGGAAAGAATAATGAAGAAATATGATGCGAGATATGTAGCTCTTGGTCACCATGGAGATGATCAAGTAGAGACGATTTTAATGCGCCTTGTACGAGGGAGTACTCCGAAAGGATACGCAGGAATTGCAGTGAAGCGTTCTTTTCATAATGGATATTTAATTAGGCCGTTACTTGGGGTAACTAAGGAAGAAATTGTTGATTACTGTAATAAATTAAAAGTTATTCCGCGTATAGATCCGAGTAATAAAAAGGAAGTATATACAAGGAATCGATTACGTAAATATGTCCTTCCTTATTTGAAAGAAGAAAATCCGCAAATGCATGAGAAATTTCAAAAATTCAGCGTGCAGATGCAAGAGGATGAGGCTTATTTGCAGGAATTAGCTTTTGAGAAAATGAATAAAGTAATTACAAAAAAAAGCGATAAACAAATTAGCTTATCAATTCCTGCCTTTGAATCCATGTCTATGCCTTTACAAAGAAGAGGGATTCAACTAATATTAAACTATCTTTATGAATATAAGGTTCCATCTTCGCTTTCTTCTATACATATTGACAAGGTGATTGAATTTTTTAAGCGGGCACAGCCTTCAGGTTCACTAGATTTTCCAGGTGGTTTGAAAATTGTTCGCACATACGAAGAATGTAGTTTTGGATTTAAACAAGAAATTGCTTCTCCTTTTTCGCAAGATTTATCAGTACCTGGGACAATTATATTGCCGAATGGGGATAAACTTGTAACAGAGGTGAGCGAAGATATACCGAGTAACATGAATGAAACAGTATTTGTTGCTAAGTATAATGATATATCATATCCACTTCGTATTCGGTCTAGGGAAAATGGAGATCGCATGTCAATGCAAGGTATGGCTGGTACAAAAAAGATAAAAGCTGTTTTTATCGAAGCGAAAGTACCGAAAGAAAAAAGAGAAGAATGGCCGATCGTTTGTGACGCAAGTGGAAATATTATTTGGGTGCCCTTGTTGAAACGATCTGCATTTGCTACTTCGAAAGAGATAGCAAAGAAGGGTAAATACATGATTATTCACTACAAAAGCAAGGAGTCTTCCGGGAGGATAATGAAATGATGAATCAAGATATCGAAAAAGTATTAATTTCTGAAGAACAAATACAGGAAAAGGTGCACGAACTAGGTGCAGTTATTGCAGAGGATTACAAAAATACAGTACCTCTTGCGATTGGTGTACTAAAGGGCGCAATGCCATTTATGGCAGATTTATTAAAGAGAACAGATACATATCTTGAAATGGATTTTATGGCTGTATCTAGCTACGGTCACTCTACAGTTTCAACAGGCGAAGTAAAAATCTTAAAAGATCTTGATACTTCTGTAGAAGGTCGCGATATTTTAATCGTTGAAGATATTATTGATAGCGGTCTTACACTAAGCTATTTAGTAGACCTGTTCAAATATCGTAAAGCGAAATCTGTAAAGATTGTTACGTTATTAGATAAGCCAACAGGCCGTAAGGTTGATCTGAAAGCAGATTATGTTGGATTTACTGTTCCTCATGAATTTGTTGTAGGATATGGATTAGATTATAAAGAGCAGTACCGTAATCTTCCTTATGTAGGAGTATTAAAACCAAGTGTTTACTCAAATTAATTAAATATAGGCGTTACAATTGTATAGGAAAGTTTGTCTATGTTACGATTTACTATAGTGTTTATGCCGTGAGAGGAGGTTAGGAATGAATCGTATCTTCCGTAATACCATCTTTTATTTACTGATATTCTTAGTAGTAATTGGAATCGTAAGCTATTTTAATGGTTCGACGCAAAAAACGACATCAGTTAGCTACGATAAATTCATTACTCAACTTGAAAAAGGTGAAGTGCGTAATGTGCAGCTTCAACCGAAAAATGGTGTATTTGAGGTAAAGGGACAATTCAAGACTTCTAGCCAAGGAGAACAATTTGTTACTTATGCACCAAATACTGAGGAATTACAAAAGAAAATTAATGATAAAGCGCAAGGGGCTGAAGTTAAGTATCAACCAGCAGAAGAAACAAGTGCTTGGGTAACGTTCTTCACTTCTATCATTCCGTTTGTCATTATCTTCATTTTATTCTTCTTCTTATTAAATCAAGCTCAGGGCGGCGGTAGCCGTGTTATGAACTTCGGGAAAAGTAAGGCGAAGCTATACAATGATGAAAAGAAAAAAATTCGTTTCCGAGATGTTGCTGGAGCGGATGAAGAGAAACAAGAACTTGTTGAGGTAGTTGAATTCTTGAAAGACCCTCGTAAGTTTGCTGAAGTTGGTGCCCGTATTCCGAAGGGTGTTCTATTAGTGGGACCTCCAGGTACAGGTAAAACTTTACTAGCACGTGCTGTTGCAGGTGAAGCAGGCGTTCCGTTCTTCTCTATTAGTGGTTCTGACTTCGTAGAGATGTTCGTCGGTGTCGGTGCATCCCGTGTACGTGATTTATTTGAAAATGCAAAGAAAAATGCTCCTTGTATCATTTTCATTGATGAAATTGATGCAGTAGGACGTCAACGTGGCGCGGGTCTTGGCGGTGGTCATGATGAGCGTGAACAAACGTTGAACCAATTGCTTGTTGAAATGGATGGGTTCGGTGCAAACGAAGGTATTATTATCATCGCTGCGACAAACCGTCCCGATATTCTTGATCCAGCGTTATTACGTCCAGGTCGTTTTGACCGTCAAATTACAGTAGATCGTCCAGATGTAAATGGTCGTGAAGCTGTACTTAAAGTACACGCTCGTAATAAACCGCTTGATGAGAATGTCAACTTAAGAGCAATTGCAACTCGTACACCAGGATTCTCTGGTGCCGATCTTGAAAACTTATTAAACGAAGCGGCTTTAGTAGCTGCGCGTCAAGATAAGAAGAAAATTGATATGAGTGACATCGATGAAGCGACGGATCGTGTTATTGCAGGTCCAGCTAAGAAAAGTCGTGTTATCTCTGAAAAAGAACGTAATATTGTTGCATTCCATGAGGCTGGCCATACGGTAATTGGTGTTGTCCTTGATGAAGCAGATATCGTTCATAAAGTAACAATTGTCCCTCGTGGTCAAGCTGGTGGATATGCGGTAATGCTTCCGAAGGAAGATCGTTACTTCATGACAAAACCAGAGTTACTTGATAAAATTACTGGTTTACTTGGTGGTCGAGTAGCTGAGGAGATTGTATTTGGTGAAGCAAGTACAGGCGCTCACAACGACTTCCAACGTGCGACTGGTATTGCAAGACGTATGGTTACAGAATTCGGGATGAGTGATAAGCTTGGACCGATGCAATTTGGTAGCTCACAAGGTGGTCAGGTATTCTTAGGAAGAGACTTCCATTCAGAACAAAACTACAGTGATGCAATCGCGCATGAAATTGATGTGGAAATGCAAACAATTATTAAAGACTGTTATGCTCGTGCGAAACAAATTCTTACTGAAAAACGAGATAAGCTTGATATTATCGCGAAAACGTTACTTGAAGTAGAAACATTAGATGCAGAGCAAATTAATCATTTATATGATTATGGCAGATTACCTGAGCGTCCAACGTCTTCAGATGATGTGAAAGTAAACATCAATATGAAGAAAGACGATGAAGATACAGAAGATAAGTAAGAAACGAAGGAGTGACAATAGTCACTCCTTTTTTTATGGAATGAATTTAAGTGGCAAAAGAATTTAAATGAAACTATTATTAAAAATTGAAATAGAGAGTAATCTTTTTGTACAATGATGAGTATAGAAAAACTGATTATATAAGTATGTGTGATATGATGTTTTTATAAGTTTTATACATACTGCACAAATAAAGATTAAATAAGATAAGTGGTGAGAATATGATTTTTGTATTGGATGTAGGGAACACAAATGCGGTACTAGGTGTGTTTGAAGAGGGGAAACTTTGTCAGCATTGGCGCATGGAAACAGATCGTCATAAAACAGAAGATGAGTATGGGATGCTTGTAAAGCAGTTACTTGAGCATGAAGGTCTTTCTTTTGAAGATGTGAAAGGTATTATTGTGTCTTCAGTCGTACCGCCAATTATGTTCGCTTTAGAGCGTATGTGTGAAAAGTATTTTAAAATTAAACCGCTTGTAGTGGGGCCTGGGATAAAAACTGGCTTGAATATTAAATATGAAAATCCACGTGAAGTAGGCGCGGACCGAATTGTAAATGCAGTAGCAGGGATCCACTTATATGGAAGTCCGCTTATTATTGTTGATTTTGGTACGGCTACTACATATTGTTATATTAACGAAGAGAAGCATTATATGGGTGGCGTCATTACGCCAGGAATTATGATTTCGGCAGAGGCCTTATATAGCAGAGCAGCAAAGCTTCCTCGTATTGAAATTACAAAACCGAGTAGTGTTATCGGGAAGAACACAGTAAGTGCAATGCAATCAGGTATTCTTTATGGATACGTTGGACAAGTGGAAGGTATTGTTAAGCGCATGAAAGAAGAAGCTAAACAAGAACCGAAAGTTATTGCGACAGGTGGATTAGCAAAATTAATTTCAGAAGAATCAAATGTAATTGATATTGTAGATCCGTTTTTAACGTTAAAAGGTTTGTATATGTTATATGAACGTAATGCAAATTTACAACATGAGAAGGGTGAATAAATAAGTATGAAAGATTATTTAGTAAAAGCGTTAGCGTTTAATGGAGAGGTTCGTGCTTATAGTGTACGTACAACAAATACAGTAAGTGAGGCGCAAAAACGTCATGATACATGGAGAACAGCTTCAGCGGCACTTGGTCGTTCTTTAACTGCGGGTACAATGATGGGTGCCATGCTAAAAGGTGAGCAGAAGCTAACGATTAAAGTAGAGGGTAACGGCCCGATTGGTCCTATCTTAGTCGATGCCCATGCAAATGGGGATGTACGTGGTTATGTAACGAATCCACATGTTGATTTTGAAGGAACGGAACAAGGGAAATTACGTGTATATCAAGCGGTAGGTACAGAAGGATTTGTAACGGTAATTAAAGATATCGGTATGCGTGAACCGTTTATCGGTCAATCTCCAATTGTTTCAGGAGAACTAGGGGAAGATTTCACATATTATTTCGCGGTTTCTGAGCAGACACCATCTTCTGTAGGTGTCGGTGTTCTCGTAAATGGCGATGATAGCATATTGGCAGCGGGTGGATTCATTCTTCAAATTATGCCAGGTGCGCAGGAAGAAACAATTTCATTTATTGAAGAGCGTTTGCAAAAAATTCCTCCTGTATCACAACTGATTGAACAAGGGCTTTCTCCAGAAGAGCTACTATATGAAGTGCTTGGAGAAGATAAAGTGAAAGTGTTAGAAACAATGGATGTTCAATTTAGTTGTACATGTTCACGCGAGCGCATTGAAAGTGTGCTAATTAGTTTAGGGAAAGCGGAATTAGAACAAATTCGTGCAGAAGAAGAAGAGACGGAAGTTCACTGTCACTTCTGTAATGAACGACATAAATTCGCTAAAGAAGATATTACAAGCCTAATTGAGAGTCTGTAATAAAGAAGTTTAGGCGGAGAATCAGCCGCCCAAATAGATTGACAAACAGGGAATTTTCTGACAAAATCTAAATATAGATAAAACCAATAAAAATACTCGGTGTTAGGAGTGACAGGAATGCGAGTGGCACAATCAGTTTCAGAATTAATCGGGAAAACGCCGATCGTTAAGTTGAACCGCATCGTAGAATCAGACAGCGCAGATGTATACTTAAAATTAGAGTTTATGAATCCGGGGAGCAGTGTTAAAGATCGTATCGCGTTAGCTATGATTGAGGATGCTGAAAATAAAGGATTATTAAAAGAGGGCGATACAATCATTGAGCCGACAAGTGGTAACACAGGTATTGGCTTAGCGATGGTAGCTGCCGCTAAAGGATATAAGGCGATTTTAGTAATGCCAGAAACAATGAGTATTGAGCGTCGTAATTTATTACGCGCTTACGGTGCTGAATTAGTATTGACTCCAGGACCTGAAGGAATGGGTGGAGCAATTCGAAAAGCGACTGAATTAGCAAAAGAGCATGGTTACTTTATACCACAACAATTCCAAAACCAAGCGAATCCAGAAATCCATCGTATAACAACGGGTCCAGAAATCGTTGAACAAATGGGTGATCAATTGGATGCGTTTATCGCAGGTATTGGTACAGGTGGAACAATTACAGGTGCCGGTGAAGTGCTGAAAGAAGCTTATAAAGATATTAAAATTTATGCGGTAGAACCTGCGGATTCACCAGTATTATCTGGTGGAAAGCCGGGACCACATAAGATCCAAGGAATTGGAGCGGGGTTTGTTCCGGATACATTGGATGTAGAGGTATATGATGAAATTATTCAAGTGAAAACGGAGCAAGCGTTCGAATATGCGAGAAGAGTGGCTAGAGAAGAAGGTATTTTAGTTGGTATCTCTTCGGGGGCAGTCGTTTATGCAGCGACAGAAGTTGCGAAGAAATTAGGTAAAGGGAAAAAGGTACTTGTTATTATCCCAAGTAATGGTGAACGTTATTTAAGTACACCGCTTTATCAATTTGAGTCATAATTGAATGTGATTTGAAAAGCATCCTTAAAAAAGGATGCTTTTTCTTTTTTGATTGGAAAAAGGAAAAGAGTGAATGACTAGAAAACTTCATGTAAAATAAGAAGTAGTATAATTAATTTATTTTCACTAGCCCTCAAGTATAATCATTCTCTATATAAATAATTTTATGTAGTTTGAGTTGATTGGCTTAAGAGGGTGGGATAACAGAAGACGGGGTGTTGATATGCAACGAAGAAAATCTTTAGCGCTTTCTATTCCATATCAGTTAGATTTTTTTAAGCAATATAAATTTCTTTCTCAGGATAAGCAGCAACATATTTTGTTAGAAAGTGGACGTGGTGGTCGTTATAACATTGTTGGGCTGGATCCAGTAGCGGTAATTCAGGGTAAGAATGAGACGTTACATATAAGTGAAAGTGGTAAGGAGACAATAGAGCGAGGGAATCCATTAGATTTGATGCAAGCGTATATGGAGAAATGGAAAACGGATTATAATCCGGAGTACCCACCTTTTCAAGGTGGGGCAATTGGATACTTTAGTTATGATTGTATCCGTTATATTGAAAAACTTTCTTCTCTTGCGGAGGATGATATTAATATACCTGACATATTCTTTTTGTTATTTGATGACGTGTTTGTGTATGATCAACAGGAGAAAGTATTATGGATTATTACGCATTATGTAGATGAGTGTGAAGAGGCAGAAGAACGATTAAATGAATGGAAGGGTCTTTGGATGAAAGAAGCACCCAAAGTGACTATGCCGTTTGAATGTCCTGAAAAGAAAAATGAAGCAGTCGCTTTTACGGAAGAGAGCTTTATGAAGGCTGTTGAACGTATTCAAGAATATATTGGAGCGGGTGATGTGTTTCAAGTAAACTTGTCGACAAGACAAGAAAGAACATTACAAACACATCCACTAGAAATATATACAAGTCTTCGTGAAATTAATCCATCTCCATATATGGGTTACTTGGAGTTTGGAGATTTTCAAATTGTTAGTGCTTCGCCTGAATTGCTAATTAAAAAGCAAGGAAAAGAAGTGAGTACAAGACCGATTGCCGGTACGCGCTCTCGAGGAGCAAGTGAACAAGAGGATGAGGAATTAGCGAAAGAATTAATTGAAAACGAAAAGGAAAGAGCAGAGCATGTAATGCTTGTGGATTTAGAACGAAATGACTTGGGCCGGGTTTGTAAATATGGCACTGTTGAAGTAGATGAATTTATGGTAATTGAAAAATACTCACACGTTATGCATATTGTTTCTAATGTGCGTGGTGAGGTGGAAGCAGATAAAGATGCTTTCGATTTGGTGAAGGCTGTATTTCCTGGTGGGACAATTACCGGTGCCCCGAAAATACGTACGATGGAAATTATTGAAGAATTAGAACCTGTTCGCCGAGGGATTTATACGGGTTCAATCGGTTGGATTGGTTATTCTGGAGATACGGAATTGAATATTGTAATCCGAACACTACTTGCTAAAGATGGACAAGCGCATGTGCAAGCTGGAGCGGGTATTGTAATTGATTCAAATCCAAAAAATGAATATAAAGAGTCGTTAAAAAAAGCAATCGCTTTATGGCGTGCAAAAGAAAGTAGCGAAGAAACGGTTAGGTGAGAGAAATGATATTAATGATTGATAATTATGATTCTTTTACATTTAATTTAGTGCAGTTTCTTGGAGAACTTGGACAAGAGCTTGTTGTTAAGCGTAATGATGAAGTGACTATTTCAGATATTGAGAATATGAAACCGGATTTTTTAATGATTTCGCCAGGTCCATGTAGTCCTAATGAGGCAGGAATCAGTATGGATGTTATTAAATATTTTGCAGGTAAGCTTCCGATTTTTGGGGTCTGTCTTGGACATCAATCAATTGCGCAAGTGTTTGGAGGGGATGTTGTCAGGGCAGAGCGTTTGATGCATGGAAAAACATCTTTAATGCATCATGATGGGCAGACGATTTTTTCTGATATTCCAAATCCATTTACCGCGACACGTTATCACTCTCTTATCGTTAAAAAAGAGACGTTACCGAATTGTTTAGAGATAACATCTTGGACTGAAGAAGGTGAAATTATGGCGCTTCGTCATAAAACGTTGCCGATTGAAGGGGTACAATTCCATCCGGAATCTATTATGACTTCTCACGGGAAAGAGTTGCTACAGAATTTCATTCGCAAATATAGCCCAAGTGTGACATCGTGTTAATTTACGTAAATGGCGCGTATGTAGAAGCGAGTGAAGCGAAAATTTCTCCGTATGACCACGGTTACCTATATGGGCTTGGGGTTTTTGAGACGTTTCGTATTTATAATGGTCATCCCTTTTTATTGGGTGATCATTATGAACGCTTAATGGATGCGCTTGATACATTGCAAATCAAATGGATAATGACAAAAGATGAAGTAATGCTTATTTTAAAGAACCTACTCGTTAAGAATGGGTTAGAGCATGCATATGTGCGCTTAAATGTATCGGCGGGTATAGATGAAATAGGACTACAAACGGAAGTATATGAAGAACCGTCTGTTATTGTTTTTATCAAACCTCTAGCAGCTCCAGGGAATGTAGTGGAAAAAGAAGGAGTTATTTTAAAGCAAGTGCGAAATACACCAGAGGGTGCGTTTCGCTTAAAGTCCCATCATTATTTAAATAATATTTTAGGGAAACGCGAAATTGGAAATGTTGTGAATAAGGAAGGTATTTTTCTTACTGAAACAGGTTATGTTGCAGAGGGTATTGTTTCGAATCTCTTTTTTGTTAAAGGAGATATTTTATATACTCCTTCATTAGAAACAGGGATTTTAAATGGAATCACTCGTGCGTTTATTATAAAGGCTGCTGAAGAGCTAGATATAGAGGTAAAGAAAGGATTCTTTACAAAAGATGAATTGCTTTCAGCGGATGAAGTGTTCGCAACGAACTCCATTCAAGAGATTATCCCCCTTTATCGTATAGAGGAGAAAGATTTCCCGGGTAAAGTGGGAGTGGTTACAAAAAGACTTATGGATCTTTATGAAGTGCAGAGAGAGAAATTGTGGAGCAGAAATGAATTGCGAAGAGGAGATGTGTAGTTTGAAGTGGGATTATGATTTGCGCTGCGGCGAATATACATTGAATTTAAATGAGAAGACATTAATTATGGGGATTTTAAATGTAACGCCAGATTCGTTTTCTGATGGTGGAAGTTACAACGAAGTAGATGCTGCGGTGCACCATGCGAAAGAAATGAAAAATGAAGGTGCTCATATTATTGATATCGGTGGTGAATCTACCCGCCCAGGTTTCGCTAAAGTTTCAGTAGAAGAAGAAATAAAGCGAGTTGTTCCAATGATTCAGGCAGTGTCAAAAGAAGTGAAGCTACCTATTTCTATTGATACGTATAAAGCTGAGGTTGCGAAACAAGCGATTGAAGCTGGTGCTCATATTATTAATGATATTTGGGGAGCGAAGGTGGAGCCGAAGATTGCTGAAGTTGCAGCCTATTATGATGTGCCCATTATTTTAATGCATAACCGAGATAATATGAACTACCGCAACTTAATGGCTGATATGATTGCTGATTTGTATGAGAGTATTAAAATTGCTAAAGATGCGGGTGTGCGAGATGAGAATATTATTTTAGACCCAGGTATTGGCTTTGCGAAAACACCTGAACAAAATTTGGAAGCGATGCGTAATTTAGAGCATTTAAATGTATTGGGTTACCCGGTTCTATTAGGTACTTCAAGAAAGTCCTTTATTGGCCATGTGTTAGATTTACCAGTGGAGGAACGTCTTGAAGGAACGGGCGCTACCGTTTGTCTTGGTATTGAAAAGGGCTGTGAGTTTATCCGTGTTCATGATGTGAAAGAAATGGCGCGTATGGCTAAGATGATGGACGCGATGATTGGTAAGGGGGCAAAGTAATTGGATAAAATTTATATCCATGATATGGAGTTTTACGGTTATCATGGTGTATTCCCAGAAGAAAATAAATTGGGTCAGAGATTTAAAGTGGATTTAACGGTGGAGTTGGATTTAAAGCGTGCAGGAGAAAGTGACGACTTAGAGCATTCTGTCAATTACGGGGAGCTTTTCGAACTATGTAGAAAAGTGGTTGAAGATAGAACGTATAAGCTTGTAGAGAGTATCGCTGAAAATATCGCTACAGATATATTGAAACAATATGAGGGTATTTCACAGTGTACAATTAAGGTAATTAAACCGGATCCGCCGATACCGGGACATTATCGTGCTGTAGCGGTAGAAATTACGAGAGAACGTCCATGAATAATATAGCGTACATTGCATTAGGTTCCAATATTGGAGAGCGTTATACTTATTTAACTGAAGCAATTCAGTTTTTAAATAAAAACCAGCATATCCAAGTTGATGATGTTTCGTCTGTATATGAAACTGATCCGGTTGGCTATACTGACCAAAATTACTTTTTAAATTTAGTTATAAAAATTTCTACCAATTTATCACCGCAAGAATTATTGAAAGTAACACAAAAGGTAGAGAATGACCTAGGAAGAAAAAGGGAAATTAGATGGGGTCCGAGGACCATCGACCTTGACATTTTACTATATAATCAAGAAAATATTGAAGCAGAGAATCTTATTGTTCCGCATCCGCGGATGTTCGAAAGAGCTTTTGTTATCGTTCCGTTGTTAGAGATTAATCAAGATATAAAACAAAACATTTCACGTTCACAAGTAGAAGAAATGAAAAGGCGAGAGGGAGTAACGGTATGGAAGCAGAAAAATGGGGAAGACGCATTCGTGCTTTTCGAAAGCTAAAAGGCTATACGCAAGAAGGTTTTGCGAAAGAATTAGGGGTATCTGTATCGGTTTTAGGTGAAGTTGAGAGGGGCAATAGATCACCTTCCCAAGATTTTGTAGTAGAAGTCGCTAAAACATTAAACGTTTCAATAGACGAATTGATGCCAAAGTGACCGTAAAGGAAGGAGTAAGTCGGGTGTTAAAGATTGCAAATATTGAGATGAAAAATCCAGTTGTACTAGCACCGATGGCGGGAGTGTGTAACTCTGCATTCCGTTTGACAGTAAAAGAATTTGGTGCAGGTTTAGTTTGTGCTGAAATGGTAAGTGATAAGGCAATATTACTTAATAACAAAAGAACATTAGATATGTTATATATCGATGAGAGAGAAAAGCCATTAAGTTTACAAATTTTTGGTGGAGAGAAAGAAACTCTTGTAGATGCTGCGAAATACGTAGATAAATATACGACAGCAGACATTATTGATATTAATATGGGTTGTCCAGTACCGAAAATCACTAAGTGTGATGCGGGAGCAAAGTGGCTTTTAGATCCAAATAAAATATATGAGATGGTAGCGGCAGTTGTAGATGCTGTTGAAAAACCAGTTACAGTTAAAATGCGTATTGGTTGGGATGAAGATCATATTTTTGCAGTTGAAAACGCTAAAGCTGTTGAGCGTGCTGGTGGGCAAGCGGTAGCAGTTCATGGACGTACACGAGTGCAAATGTATGAAGGGAAAGCGGATTGGGATATTATTAAACAAGTAAAGCAATCTGTGAATATCCCGGTTATCGGAAATGGTGATGTGGAAACACCGCAAGATGCAAAGCGTATGCTTGATGAAGTTGGTGTAGATGGAGTTATGATTGGTCGCGCTGCTCTTGGGGATCCATGGATGATTTATCGTACGGTAAAGTATTTAGAGACAGGTGAATTAATGCCGGAACCGACAGTGCGTGAGAAAATTGATGTATGTATGTTGCATCTAGATCGTCTTATCGATTTAAAGAACGAAAATGTCGCTGTAAGAGAGATGAGAAAGCATGCAGCTTGGTATTTAAAAGGTGTTCGTGGTAATGCAAGTGTGCGTAATGGTATCAATACTTGTAACACACGTGAAGACCTTGCGAATGTATTAGGTGCATTTGTAGAAGAAGTAGAAGCGAAACAACAAACAATTTACGTTGGTTAATAAGGGGCGTAGGAGATTGACATTCTCCTATACACTTCCTATAATTACGTGAAAGAAAGAAGAACTGCCAGTTAGTTGCTGGCAGTTTTTCTAGTTGAGTAGAAAATGCTATACTGTATATATTGTAAAAATTAATAGAGCTGGAGTGATATCAATATCATGGATAACATGAACCACGAAGAATTAAACGACCAATTGCTTGTTCGTCGTGAAAAGCTACATAATTTACGTGAGCAAGGAATCGATCCGTTCGGTAAACGATTTGAACGCACAAATTCAACAACTGACTTAGTAAGTCTATATGGAGAATTCTCTAAAGAAGAATTAGAAGAGAAAGAAATCACTGTTTCTATCGCTGGTCGTATTATGACAAAACGCGGTAAAGGAAAAGCGGGATTTGCGCACATTCAAGATTTACAGGGGCAAGTTCAAATTTATGTTCGTAAAGATACTGTTGGAGATGAAGAGTACGAGTTATTTACGACAGCGGATTTAGGTGACCTAGTAGGTATTGAAGGTAAAGTGTTCAAAACAAACGTTGGAGAACTTTCAGTAAAAGCAACAGGATTTACACTTTTAACGAAATCTCTTCGTCCATTACCGGATAAATACCATGGATTAAAAGATGTTGAACAACGCTACCGTCAACGTTACTTAGACTTAATTACAAGTATGGAAAGTCGTGAAACATTCGTTACTCGTAGTAAAATCATTCGTGAGATGAGAAGATACTTAGACGATAATGGTTATCTTGAAGTGGAAACGCCTATGATGCATGCGATTGCAGGTGGAGCGTCTGCTCGTCCTTTCACTACGCACCATAATGCGTTAGATATGGAATTATATATGCGTATCGCAATTGAACTTCATTTAAAACGTCTTATTGTGGGTGGATTAGAAAAAGTTTATGAGATCGGTCGTGTATTCCGTAATGAGGGTGTATCAACTCGTCATAACCCTGAGTTTACGATGATTGAATTATATGAAGCGTACGCTGATTATAATGATATTATGAAACTAACAGAAAATATGGTTGCTCATATCGCGAAAAAAGTATTGGGTACAACAACAATCCAATATGGTGATTATGAAATTAACCTAGAACCAGAATGGACACGTCTTCATATGGTAGATGCAATTAAGCAACACTCTGGAGCGGATTTCTGGAATCCAATGAGTGTGGAAGAAGCGCGTGAACTTGCAAAAGAACATAATGTAGAAATTAAGAATACAATGGAAGTTGGTCATATTATTAATGAGTTCTTCGAACAAAAAGTAGAAGATAAATTAATCCAACCAACATTTATTTATGGTCATCCGGTAGAAATTTCGCCACTTGCGAAAAAGAATGACGAAGATCCACGATTCACAGATCGTTTCGAGTTATTTATCGTTGCTCGTGAACACGCAAATGCATTCACGGAGCTAAATGATCCAATCGATCAAAAAGAACGTTTTGAAGCTCAATTAAAAGAGCGTGAGCAAGGTAATGATGAAGCTCATATGATGGATGATGACTATATTGAAGCTCTTGAGTATGGTATGCCTCCTACAGGTGGATTAGGAATCGGTATTGATCGTCTTGTTATGTTATTAACAAACGCACCATCTATTCGTGACGTACTATTATTCCCAGCTATGCGCCATAAACAAGACTAAGCTTTGGAGATTTCTCCAAAGCTTTTTTTATTTCTTTATTTGAGGGGAGAGAAACCTTTTATTAAAAGGAAAGCGAGATTATTGCTCATTAAATGGATGCCAGATTAAAAAACTATACTTATATAGAAGAAAGGTGCTGTTTTTATGCTTTTTTACTAAGTTAAAAATTTTATTAGAAAAACTATTGCATTTCATTTTTCTACATGATATATTAATAACCGTCGCTGATGCGGAAACGCAGAAAACGACAAAAAAGAAATTGAAAAACTTAGTTGACATCGAAAAATGAAGATGTTAACATAAGGAAGTCGCAAATGAGCGACTAAGTAGTTCTTTGAAAACTGAACGAAACAAACAACGTGAACGTCAATTTTTATTTTTAGATGCTAGACAAACTAACTTTATTGGAGAGTTTGATCCTGGCTCAGGATGAACGCTGGCGGCGTGCCTA
>NZ_LXLV01000003.1 GCF_001757995.1 Bacillus mycoides
TTCCCATAGCGTAAGCTAGTAAGATCCCTGAAAGATGATCAGGTTGATAGGTTCGAGGTGGAAGCATGGTGACATGTGGAGCTGACGAATACTAATAGATCGAGGACTTAACCATATAATATGAAGCGAATGTTATCTAGTTTTGAAGGAATATGCCTTCATAGTTTGGTGATGATGGCAGAGAGGTCACACCCGTTCCCATACCGAACACGGAAGTTAAGCTCTCTAGCGCCGATGGTAGTTGGGACCTTGTCCCTGTGAGAGTAGGACGTCGCCAAGCAACTAAAACACGAGTCATTTGACTCGTGTTTTTTCGTGTTTCTTTTTACAATTCATAGTAATTTAAAAAATCTTTACTTAAAGAATCGTCCTTATGATTAAAGGCAGGGAAATGTGGCTAGGATAGTGAATAAGCAAAAGAGTTGCAAATTTTTTTAATACGTATATAATTAAAGTCAAAGATAGTCAAAGTCAATAAAGGTGGCGGATAAATGAGAAATATATCTGATATCATTGAGAAATATCTAAAGCAAGTTATTGACTTAAGCAATAATAATGTGATTGAAATCAAGAGGAATGAGATCGCTGATCGATTCGATTGCGTGCCGTCTCAAATCAACTATGTAATCAATACCCGTTTTACGTTAGAAAGAGGATTTGTAGTAGAAAGTAAACGAGGTGGAGGAGGTTACATTCGCATTATAAAAGTCAAACTGCATGATGATATAGACATTATTGATCAAATGCTTCATATGATTGATCATAGCGTTGCACAAGGAAATGCTGAAAGTATGATTATACGTTTAATAGAAGAGGGGATTATAACAAATCGTGAAGCAAAACTTATGTTAAGCGTACTAGATCGTTCTGTATTATTAATGGATGTTCCTTCTCGAGATGAACTTAGGGCTCGAATATTATGCGCAATGTTAAGAACACTGAAATATAAATAAATATAACTTTTGTTAAGAATGATAACTAAGATAATGCAGTTTAATATTGTAGGAATTTTGAAAGATGACATGTGCTTTTACTAAATGGATTAAGGAAAGAGAACAATCTAGTAATGTATGAAAAGTAGCATGAGATAGATCGTTCCTGTTGTAAAGGTGGGGGATAGCGATGACTTGTCAAAACTGTAATATAAGACCAGCAACTTTACATTATACAAAAGTAATCAACGAAAAAAAGGCGGAAGTTCATCTTTGCGAGCAATGTGCAGAACAAAGTGGCTATACGTCTTTCTTTCAATCACCGCAGTCTAATTTTTCATTCCATGACCTATTAGCCGGATTATTGCATAGTGAACCAGCAATGTTTGAAGAAGGGCAAGATGCATTTTCAAATACAAATATATCAAGATGTCCGAATTGTAAGATGACATACGAACAATTTACAAAAGTGGGACGCTTTGGATGTGCTTCTTGTTACGATACGTTTAAGGAGCATTTAAAACCATTGTTAAAACGTCTTCACGGTGGGCATACAGAGCATTGTGGAAAAATTCCTGAACGTATAGAAGGAAATATCTACTTAAAGAAAGAATTAGATGAACTAAAACTTAATCTGAAACAATATGTGCAGAAAGAGGAATTTGAGAAAGCAGCTGAAGTACGAGATAAAATTCGAGGTCTTGAAAATCAGCTTAGTGAGCATAGAGAGGGGGAATAGTTCTATGTCACTGGACAGAATTATGAATGAAGCGATTAGTCCATGGATGAAGGGGGATGGCCCTGATTCTGATATTGTTTTAAGTAGTCGAATTCGTTTGGCTCGTAATTTTAAAAAATATCAATTCTCTACTATGCAAAACGAGGAAGAAGCTAAACAGATTCATGAGTTATTTAAGAAGAAGTTTATAAATAAACCTGTAGAACCTTTTGGGGAGTTTGAACTATTAAAAATGAATGAATTAAATCCTCTTCAAAGGAGAGTTTTAGTTGAGAAGCATTTAATTAGTCCAAATCTTGCAGGAACAGAATACGGAGCATGCCTACTATCAGAAAGTGAACATATAAGTATCATGCTTAATGAAGAGGATCATGTTAGGATTCAGTGCCTATTTTCAGGTTTGCAGTTATCAGAGGCGCTTCAAAGTGCCAATCAAATAGATAATTGGATCGAGGAACAGGTTGAATATGCTTTTGATGAATCGCTTGGATATATTACGAGTTGCCCCACTAACGTAGGTACAGGATTAAGGGCTTCGGTAATGATTCATTTGCCAGGACTGGTTTTAACGAAAAGAATTAACCGTATTATACAAGTAATTCAAAAATTAGGGTTAGTAGTAAGAGGAATATACGGTGAAGGTAGCGAAGCGTTAGGTAATATATTTCAAGTGTCAAATCAAATGACACTAGGGAAATCAGAAGAAGATATTATTGCAGATTTAAAGAGTGTCATTCAACAAATCATCCATCAAGAAAAAATGGCTAGAGAATTAATTGTACAAAATTCAAGTATTGAGCTTGAAGATAAGGTATATCGTTCTTACGGAATACTAGCTAACAGTCGTTTAATTCAATCTGCAGAAGCAGCCACTTGCTTATCAGATGTACGACTTGGTATTGACTTAGGATATATACAAGGTATATCGAGAAATATTTTAACCGAGTTAATGGTTCTTACTCAGCCAGGCATTTTGCAACAATATGCAGGAGGACCTCTAGGACCAGAAGAAAGAGATTATCGAAGAGCAACCTTAATCCGTGAGCGATTACGAATTGAACAAAATTAAGCGCAAGTAGGAGGCGATTTCTATGATGTTTGGAAGATTTACAGAACGAGCACAGAAAGTATTAGCTTTATCTCAAGAGGAAGCAATTCGCATTGGGCATAATAATATTGGAACAGAACATATTTTACTTGGGCTTGTACGCGAAGGTGAAGGAATTGCAGCAAAAGCGTTAATTGCTCTTGGATTAAGTCCAGAGAAAGTTCAAAAAGAGGTAGAAGCATTAATTGGACGTGGAACGGAGGCTTCTCAAACAGTACATTACACACCTCGTGCTAAAAAAGTTATTGAGTTGTCTATGGACGAAGCTCGTAAATTGGGCCATTCCTACGTTGGAACAGAACATATTTTACTTGGTTTAATCCGTGAAGGTGAAGGTGTAGCAGCACGTGTTTTAAATAATTTAGGTGTAAGCCTAAATAAAGCAAGACAACAAGTGTTACAACTCCTTGGAAGTAATGAAGCTAGTTCAGGTCACCAAGGTGGTTCATCAACAAATGCGAATACACCTACACTTGACAGTCTAGCACGTGATTTAACAGTTGTTGCACGTGAAAATCGTTTAGATCCTGTTATTGGACGTAGTAAAGAAATTCAACGTGTAATTGAAGTGTTAAGCCGTAGAACAAAAAACAATCCAGTATTAATTGGAGAACCTGGTGTAGGTAAGACAGCAATTGCAGAAGGATTAGCACAGCAAATTGTAAATAATGAGGTTCCTGAAACTTTAAGAGATAAGCGTGTTATGACATTAGATATGGGTACAGTTGTTGCTGGAACAAAATATCGTGGTGAATTTGAGGATCGTTTAAAGAAAGTGATGGATGAGATTCGCCAAGCTGGTAACATCATTCTATTTATTGATGAGCTTCATACGTTAATTGGTGCAGGGGGGGCGGAAGGCGCAATTGATGCGTCGAATATTTTAAAACCATCTTTAGCACGTGGTGAATTACAATGTATTGGTGCAACAACTTTAGACGAATATCGTAAATATATTGAAAAGGATGCAGCATTAGAAAGACGTTTCCAACCAATTCATGTTGACGAACCAAACTTAGAAGAATCAGTTCAAATTTTAAAAGGTTTACGTGACCGTTATGAGGCGCATCACCGCGTATCTATTACAGATGATGCAATTGATGCGGCTGTAAAACTTTCAGATCGTTACATTACAGACCGTTTTTTACCTGATAAAGCAATCGATTTAATTGATGAGGCTGCATCAAAAGTGCGCTTACGTTCTTATACAACACCGCCAAACTTAAAAGAGCTTGAAGTGAAGCTTGAGGAAATTAGAAAAGAAAAAGATGCAGCTGTACAAAGCCAAGAATTTGAAAAAGCTGCTTCCTTACGTGATATGGAACAACGTTTACGTGAAAAGTTAGAAGATACAAAGCGTCAGTGGAAAGAGAAACAAGGACAAGAAAACTCAGAAGTAACAGTAGAAGATATTGCAAATGTCGTTTCCACATGGACACGTATTCCGGTTTCTAAACTTGCACAAACAGAGACAGATAAATTATTAAACTTGGAATCAATTTTACATGATCGTTTAATTGGGCAGGATGAAGCAGTTGTAGCTGTGGCAAAAGCTGTTCGTCGTGCGAGAGCGGGATTAAAAGATCCGAAACGTCCAATTGGCTCATTTATTTTCCTAGGACCGACTGGTGTAGGTAAAACAGAACTAGCGAGGGCATTAGCGGAATCTATGTTCGGTGATGAGGATGCAATGATCCGCATCGATATGTCTGAGTACATGGAAAAGCATTCTACTTCTCGTTTAGTTGGATCTCCTCCAGGATATGTTGGATATGAAGAAGGTGGACAATTAACAGAGAAAGTTCGTCGTAAGCCATATTCAGTTGTCTTATTAGATGAAGTAGAGAAAGCTCATCCTGATGTGTTTAATATTTTACTACAAGTATTAGAAGATGGCCGTTTAACAGATTCTAAAGGACGTACAGTTGATTTCCGTAATACAATTGTTATTATGACGTCTAATGTGGGTGCAGACGCATTAAAACGTAATAAACATCTTGGATTTAACGTACAAGATGAGAGCCGCGATTATTCAGATATGAAAGGTAAAGTAATGGATGAGTTGAAAAAAGCATTTCGTCCAGAATTTTTAAACCGTATTGATGAAATTATCGTGTTCCATATGCTTGAGAAAAAACATATTCAAGAAATTGTAACTCTTATGGTGAATCAGTTAGTGAATCGCTTAAAAGAACAAGAGATTGAATTGCACTTAACAGAAGGAGCAATTTCAGCAATTGCTGATAAAGGATTTGATCGAGAGTACGGTGCTCGTCCGCTTCGTAGAGCAATTCAAAAACATGTAGAAGATAGATTATCAGAAGAACTGTTAAAAGGTGCTATTGAGAAAGGACAAAAAGTTATCTTTGATATAGAAGGAGAATCATTTGTCATTCATAGTGCGGAAAAGGTAAAATAAGTATAGACAAACGAAGAGGGCTACGCGATAGCCCTCTTTCTTGTACGAGAAGGATAAACGTTTGTAGATGAAAGTGAAGTGAACTATAAAAGATATGGCTAAAAAGAAAACAAAATTTACATGTCAAGAATGTGGTTATCAGTCGCCAAAATATATGGGGAAATGTCCTGGATGTGGTCAATGGAATACGCTTGTTGAAGAGATGGAACCAGTTGTATCATCAAGACGCCTTAATTATGCCAATGCAATTCAATCAGAAGTAACAAAACCAAGACGCTTAACAGAGGTAGAAACAAAGTCTGAGGCGCGTATTGAAACGAAATTTCAAGAGTTTAACCGTGTACTTGGTGGCGGGATTGTAGATGGATCTTTAGTACTTATTGGTGGAGACCCTGGGATTGGGAAATCAACATTGTTATTACAAATTTCATCGCAATTAGCAGATTCTTCATATGATGTACTATACATATCAGGTGAGGAGTCAGCAAAGCAGATTAAACTTCGTGCAGATCGTTTGCATGTAAAGGGTAGTAATCTATTTGTTGTAGCAGAGACTGATTTACAGCGAATTGCAGCGCACATTGAAGAGATGAATCCAGCTTTTGTTGTTATTGACTCCATTCAGACGATACATTTACCTGAAGTGACGTCAGCCCCAGGGAGTGTAGCGCAAGTGCGTGAATGTACAGCGGAATTAATGAAACTTGCAAAGACGAAAGGGATTCCTATTTTTATCGTCGGACATGTGACAAAAGAAGGGGCAATTGCAGGACCACGTATGCTAGAACATATGGTTGATGCAGTTCTTTACTTTGAAGGAGATCGTCACCATACATATCGTATTTTGCGAGCTGTGAAGAACCGTTTTGGTTCCACAAATGAAATGGGTATCTTTGAAATGAAGGAACTAGGTCTTGCAGAAGTACTAAATCCTTCTGAAATTTTCCTTGAGGAACGTCCAGTTGGAGTTGCAGGATCTACAGTGGTTGCTTCAATGGAAGGAACAAGACCGGTTTTAGTGGAAATACAAGCATTAATCTCCCCTACTAGTTTTGGAAATCCTCGAAGAATGGCGACGGGAATTGATCATAACCGCGTTTCACTTATTATGGCAGTGCTAGAAAAAAGAACAGGTTTATTGTTGCAAAATCAAGACGCATATTTAAAAGTCGCGGGTGGCTTGAAATTAGATGAACCAGCAATCGATTTAGCTGTCGCTTTAAGTATTGCTTCAAGTTTCAGGGATAAAGCCACTGCACCAACCGATGCGGTAATAGGAGAAGTAGGCCTAACTGGAGAAATAAGAAGAGTATCAAGAATTGAACAGCGTGTACAAGAAGCAGCGAAATTAGGATTTCAACGTGCTATTATTCCTAGAAAAAATTTGGGAGGATGGACAGTTCCAGATGGGATTGAGGTAGTAGGTGTTTCTAATTTAGGAGAAGCGCTTCGTTTGACATTAGGAGGCTAGGCTATGGAGGAAAACAAGCAACGTGTCAAAAGTATGATTAACATTCTACAGCTCGTTGCCCCAGGAACACCACTACGCGAAGGGATAGATAACGTACTTCGTGCGCAAACTGGAGGGCTAATTGTTCTTGGATATAATGAGCAGATTAAAAGTATTGTTGATGGAGGATTTCACATTAATTGTGCATTCTCACCGGCTAGTTTATATGAATTAGCAAAAATGGATGGGGCACTTATTTTAAATGAAACTGGAAGCAAAATTTTAATTGCAAATGCACAATTAGTTCCAGATCCATCCATTGATTCTATTGAAACAGGTATGCGTCACCGAACGGCAGAGCGTGTAGCAAAGCAGACAGCTAGCCTTGTTGTGGCTATTTCACAAAGACGTAACGTAATTACACTATATCAAGGGAACTTACGTTATACACTAAAAGATATAGGTGTAATTTTAACAAAGGCAAACCAAGCTATTCAAACGTTAGAAAAATATAAAGCTGTATGGAATGATGGGATTACGAATTTGGGCATTCTAGAATTTGAAGAGGTCGTTACAATGTCCGAGGTAGTTCACGTTTTACATAGTGTTGAAATGGTACTGCGTATTAAAAATGAAATATTGAGCTATATTCATGAGTTAGGAACAGAAGGCAGGTTAATTCGTTTACAACTTACAGAACTACTAGCCGATTTAGAGGCAGAGGCAGCGTTATTAATTAAGGATTATTATCAAGAAAAAACGCAGGATCACCATCAAATTTTGAAAAAGTTACAAGATCTTGCAAATACACAGCTTTTAGAGGATAGCGATTTAGTTAAATTGCTCGGCTATCCAGGGCAAACGAGCTTAGAAGAAAGCGTGACACCGAGGGGATACCGAATCGCAAGCAAAATTTCTCGTGTTCCACCACTTATCATTGAAAATTTAATTAATCGATTTAAAACGCTACAAGGTGTTTGTCGTGCAACTATTAATGAATTGGATGATGTGGAAGGAATTGGGGAAGTTAGGGCGAAGAAAATACGTGAGGGCCTAAAAAGAATTCAAGAGCATCTCTATATGAGTAGACACAATTAAGAATATTACATTGATTCCATAATATAACGACACTAGAACATTTTTGTTATATGATATGGTATATTGGTAAATAAAACTATTTACAAAAAAACACATCCGCTTTTGCATTCGGCGTTTTGATAAGCGAAACAATGGTTAATAATGAGTAGGAGGTGGTTGGATGTTAAAACGGATCGTACAGCTCTTCTTTTTAGTGATCGGGGGAGCATTAGGGATTTTCTTAATTCCAAAAGTTATTAATGTAATGGACATCGGAGCTGTTCCTTGGCTTGAGGGATCGTATGTTCGTGCGATTATTGGTGCAATTATTTTATTTTTAACAACATTTTGGCTTGTAGATTATATTGTTAAACTTATTAAGCATATCGAAGAAGCCCTTGTAAAGGCACCGGTAGCGGATGTTTTATTTGGTACATTAGGGTTGATCTCTGGTCTTATTGTTGCATATTTAATTTTGATACCAATTCGTGAATTCACGATTCCAGTCATTAGTACAGTATTACAAGTATTCTTTACTCTTTTACTTGGTTATTTAGGATTCCAAGTAGGATTTAAAAAGAGAAATGAATTGTTAGGATTATTTACATTACCCCAGCGCGGAGGTAAAAAGAAAAACAATAGTGAGAACGAAGAGGTAGAGGTAGAAAAATCTACAACTCATTGGAAAATCCTCGATACAAGTGTAATTATTGATGGACGTATTGCGGATATTTGCCAAACGAAGTTTTTAGAAGGAACAATTGTAATTCCACAATTCGTATTAGAAGAGCTTCAGCATATTGCCGATTCTTCTGATGCTTTAAAGCGTAATCGTGGTCGTAGAGGATTAGACATTTTAAATCGTATTCAAAAAGAGATGCCAATTCCGGTAGAAATTTATGAAGGCGATTTCGAGGATATCCAAGAAGTGGATAGCAAGCTTGTAAAGTTAGCGAAAGTCACTGGTGGAACTGTTGTAACAAATGATTTCAACTTAAACAAAGTTTCTGAATTACAAGGAGTAACAGTGTTAAACATTAATGATTTAGCAAATGCAATCAAACCAGTCGTACTCCCTGGCGAAGAACTAAGTGTTTATGTTGTAAAAGATGGTAAAGAGCAAAATCAAGGTGTTGCATACTTAGATGATGGCACGATGATTGTAGTAGAAGACGGTAGAGAATTTGTCGGTTCGCAACTTAATGTACTAGTTACAAGTGTGTTGCAAACATCGGCCGGTCGTATGATTTTCGCAAAACGTAAATTATTAGAAAAAGCATTATAAGTAGAGGATTATTAATATGTATACATTAATTATTCCAGCAGCGGGTCAAGGGAAACGAATGGGTGCTGGTAAAAATAAGTTGTTCTTACTTATAAATGAAGTACCAATCATTGTACATACATTACGTGCTTTTGAAAAAGATAAAGCATGTAAAGGTATTATTATCGCAATTAACGAAGAGGAACGCCCTTATTTTGAGGAGTTAATGCAGAAGTACCCAGTTGAAAAACAGGTGCAATTTATTCAAGGCGGGGCTGAAAGGCAAGATAGCGTATATAATGCGCTTCAGCATGTGAGCGGAGTTGAGTATGTTCTCGTACACGATGGTGCGCGCCCGTTCGTAACGAATAAAATGATACAAGATGTATTAACTACAGCAGAAAAACATGGTGCTTCCATTTGTGCGGTGCCAGTGAAGGATACAATTAAGAAAGTAGAACAGGGTGTTGTTGTTGAAACGGTAGAACGCTCTCAGCTGAGAGCGGTTCAAACACCGCAAGGATTTTCTGTTCCTCTTTTATTAGAAGCTCATAGAAGTGCAAAACAAAGTTGTTTCCTTGGTACAGATGATGCAAGTCTCGTAGAACGTATCGGGAAGCAAGTAGGCGTAGTAGAGGGGAGTTACTATAATATTAAAGTGACGACTCCAGAGGATTTATTAATTGCTGAAAGTTTCCTTCATGTTCAGGGGAAATAGAAGTGATGGTATTATAGTAAAGAAAAGCTCGGCCGTTGCCGAGCTTTTCTTTATAGAGATAGCAATATAATATAGAGTCATAAAGCTCAGTAGTTTAGTTTGAGGAGGATGTAAAGAATGTTTCGAATTGGACAAGGTTTTGATGTACATGAATTTGCGGAAGGTAGACCGTTAATTATCGGCGGAATTACAATTCCTCATGAGAAAGGATTAATCGGTCACTCGGATGCAGATGTATTGTTACATACGATTGCTGATGCATGTCTAGGAGCAATTGCAGCAGGAGATATTGGAAAACATTTTCCTGATACAGATCCTGCCTTTAAAGATGCGGATTCAGCTGTATTGTTACAAAAGGTTTGGGAATTTGTGCGTGAACAAGGTTATGAGCTAGGGAACCTAGATTGTACAATTATTGCCCAAAAGCCAAAAATGGCACCGCATATTGAAAGCATGCGTAAACGTATTAGTGAACTATTAGAAACGTCTATTGATAATATTAATGTAAAGGCAACAACAACAGAAAAATTAGGATTTACAGGTAGAGAAGAAGGAATTGCTTCTCAAGCGGTTGTTTTATTACAGAAAAAATAGTGGTTTTTAATTCGTAAGATGGATAATCACGTTTTTTTGGTGTACAATTATAGAATGTGTTGACATTAAGATTGGAAGGTGTACCAACTATGGAAAAGCAAGTGAGAGTGCGCTATGCGCCAAGTCCAACAGGACACTTACATATCGGAAATGCGCGTACGGCATTATTTAATTATTTATTTGCTCGTCATCAAGATGGTAAGTTTATTATTCGTATTGAAGATACTGATGTGAAACGTAATGTTGCTGGTGGAGAAGAAAGCCAATTAAAATACTTGAAATGGCTCGGTATGGACTGGGATGAAGGTGTTGATGTTGGTGGTGAATTTGGACCATATCGTCAAACAGAGCGTTTAGATATTTATAAAAAATTATATGAAGATTTATTAGAGCGTGATTTAGCTTACAAATGTTATATGACAGAAGAAGAGCTAGAGGCAGAGCGTGAAGGTCAAATCGCTCGTGGTGAAACACCGCGTTATGCAGGAAACCACCGTGATTTAACTGAGGAGCAAATTAAAGGATTTGAGGCTGAAGGCCGTATTCCAAGTATTCGCTTCCGTGTGCCGGCTGATAGCGACTACACGTTTAAAGATATCGTAAAAGATGAAGTTGCATTCCATTCAAATGATTTTGGTGATTTCGTTATCGTGAAAAAAGATGGAATTCCAACTTATAACTTTGCGGTAGCAGTAGATGATCACTTAATGGAGATTACACACGTACTTCGTGGTGATGATCATATTTCAAACACGCCAAAACAAATGATGATTTATGAAGCTTTCGGTTGGGATATTCCGCAGTTCGGTCATATGACTTTAATTGTAAACGAAAGCCGTAAAAAGCTAAGTAAGCGTGACGAATCTATTATTCAATTTATTGAGCAATATAAAGATCTTGGATATCTTCCAGAAGCAATCTTTAACTTTATTGCATTACTAGGTTGGTCACCAGTAGGTGAAGAAGAAATCTTCTCTCAAGATGAGTTTATCAAAATGTTTGATGCAGCTCGTTTATCAAAATCACCTGCATTATTTGATTCTCAAAAACTAAAATGGATGAACAACCAATATATGAAAAAACAAGATTTAGATACGGTTGTTGAACTAAGCTTACCGCATTTAGTGAAAGCGGGTCGCGTGGGTGAAAACTTAAGCGAACAAGAACAAGCTTGGGTTCGTGATGTAATTGCTTTATATCATGACCAAATGAGCTTTGGAGCTGAAATTGTAGAGCTTTCTGAAATGTTCTTTAAAGATCATGTTGATCATGAAGAAGAAGGACAAGAAGTATTGGAAGGTGAACAAGTACCTGAAGTACTTCGTGCATTTGCCGATCAATTAGAAGCTTTAGAAGCAATGGAGCCAGCGGCAGTTAAGGCGGCTATTAAAGCAGTTCAAAAGGAAACAGGACATAAAGGTAAAAACCTATTTATGCCAATCCGTGTTGCTACTACTGGACAAACGCATGGTCCAGAGCTTCCTAACGCTATTGCTCTTCTTGGAAAAGAAAAAGTTTTAAATCGTATTCAAAAAGTAATTGGTTAACATTTTCTAGGTTTAGCAATATAATAAGTATACCTAAAATCTAATAAGGAAAAGCGACGAGAAGGAGAAGTAGAAAATCAGGCTTTTTACAGAGAGAACCACCCTTAGGCTGGAAGTGGTTTATAAGCGGATTTTTGAAATGCCCCTTCGAGTCTTCTGTTGAACAGCGAAGCATTTCGCGGAACGTCTTAGGGCGCAAAGTAAACAGAAGCGGTGTAAACCGTTATCATGGATGAGTTTGAGGCTTCTTTAGCCTAAACAGAGTGGAACCGCGCTTATAAGGCGTCTCTGTCTATATGACAGAGGCGTCTTTTTTTTATACCATGTAAATGGGTGTGAGTATAAGTTTTATCCCCTTGTATAAAGATTTAGGGGTAAGTGGGGAGTTAGGGGATTTAGTTCACTCGAAAAAAGCAGCCCATAAAGGGGAGGGAACATCGATGTTTAAGAGGCTTCGGGAAGATATTGAAGTCGTTTTTGAACAGGATCCAGCGGCACGAAGTTATTTCGAAGTCATTTTAACTTACTCTGGATTACATGCAGTTTGGGCCCATCGAATTGCACATGCTTTTTATAAAAGGAATTTTTTCTTTATGGCACGTTGGATTTCGCAGGTTAGTCGTTTTTTTACTGGCATTGAGATTCATCCAGGAGCAACTATTGGTCGTCGTTTTTTCATTGATCATGGAATGGGGATTGTAATTGGAGAAACGTGTGAAATTGGAGAAAACGTAACAATTTATCAAGGTGTCACATTAGGTGGTACAGGTAAAGAAAAAGGAAAGAGGCACCCTACAATTCAGGATAATGTATTAATTGCAACAGGTGCTAAAGTACTAGGTTCTATTACTATTGGAGAGAACTCTAAAATAGGAGCAGGATCTGTCGTGTTAAAGGAAGTTCCTGCGCATTCTACAGTTGTAGGTATACCTGGCCGAGTCGTTATTCAAAATGGAGTAAAGATTGGTCAAGAATTAAATCATTCTGATCTTCCGGATCCGATTTTCGATAAATTAAAGGTTATGGAAGCAGAACTTGATAAAATGAGAAAGCAACTCGAAGTGAAGGTAGAAAGGAAGGATAAAAATGACTATTCACATTTATAATACGTTAACGCGTCAAAAAGAAGAGTTTATGCCATTAGAAGAAAATAAGGTAAAGATGTATGTGTGCGGACCTACAGTGTATAACTACATTCACATTGGGAATGCAAGACCACCTATGGTGTTTGATACAGTACGCCGTTACTTAGAATATAAAGGATATGATGTGCAGTATGTATCTAACTTTACTGACGTGGATGATAAATTAATTAAGGCGGCAAACGAATTAGGTGAAGATGTGCCAACAATTGCAGATCGCTTTGTTGAAGCTTACTTTGAAGATGTCACGGCACTAGGTTGCAAACATGCAACGGTTCATCCACGTGTAACGGAAAATATGGATATCATTATTGAATTTATTCAAGAACTTGTGAATAAAGGGTATGCATATGAATCAGAAGGTGATGTGTACTTTAAAACGAAAGAATTCGAAGGTTACGGTAAATTATCACATCAGCCGATTGCAGACTTACGTCACGGTGCACGTATTGAAGTAGGAGAAAAGAAACAAGACCCTCTTGACTTTGCTTTATGGAAAGATGCGAAAGAAGGAGAAATCTTCTGGGAAAGCCCTTGGGGGAAAGGACGCCCAGGGTGGCATATTGAATGCTCAGCAATGGCACGTAAATATTTAGGGGATACAATTGATATTCATGCTGGTGGTCAAGATTTAGCATTTCCTCATCATGAAAATGAAATTGCGCAGTCTGAGGCGTTGACAGGAAAAACATTTGCACGTTATTGGATGCATAATGGATATATTAATATTAATAACGAGAAGATGTCTAAGTCGCTTGGAAACTTCATTTTAGTTCACGATATCATTAAACAATATGATCCGCAGTTAATCAGGTTCTTTATGCTATCGGTACATTACCGTCACCCAATTAACTTTAGCGAAGATTTATTGCAAAGTACTAATAATGGACTAGAAAGAATTAAAACAGCTTACGGTAACTTAAAGCATCGTATAGAAAGTAGTACGGATTTAACGGACCATAGTGAAAAATGGTTAGCTGAAATGGAAAAGTTCCAGATTGCATTCGAAGAAGCGATGGATGATGATTTCAATACGGCTAATGCGATTACTGAATTATATAACGTAGCAAATCACGCAAATCAATATTTGTTAGAAGAACATACTTCTAAAGTTGTAATTGAAGCGTATGTAAAACAACTTGAAACATTATTTAGTATTTTAGGATTAGAATTAGCACAAGAAGAGTTGCTTGATGAAGAAATTGAAGCACTAATCCAAAAGCGTATTGAAGCTCGTCAAAATCGTGACTTCGCATTATCTGATCAAATTCGCGATGATTTAAAAGGAAGTAATATTATTTTAGAAGATACCGCTCAAGGTACAAGATGGAAAAGAGGATAAGAATGATTGATGCAAAGCAATTGAACAGCTTAGCGTTAGCATATATGGGTGATGCGGTATATGAACAATATATCCGCTATCACCTCCTTCAAAAAGGGAAAGTTCGCCCTAATCAATTACATCGCTTAGGGACGAGCTTTGTTTCGGCAAAAGCACAGGCGAAAGTTGTTTATCATTTATTAGAGACGGCATTTTTGACAGAAGAGGAAGAGGCGGTATTAAGAAGAGGGCGTAATGCGAATTCGGGTACTGTTCCGAAAAATACAGATGTACAAACATATCGACATAGTACAGCCTTTGAAGCGCTAATCGGTTATCATCACTTGTTGAATAATCGTGAAAGATTGGACGAGATTGTATATAAGGCGATTGATGTTTTGGAAGAAAAGGAAGGGAGCACATCATCATGAGTAGTGAATATATTATCGGGCGTAACCCTGTAATTGAAGCTTTAAGAGCGGGGCGAGATATTAATAAAATTTTGGTAGCGGAAGGTGCTGCCAAAGGACAAGTGCAGATTGTACTAGCATTAGCAAAAGAGAATAAGGTTATTTTGCAACACGCACCAAAGAAGAAATTAGATCAATTGGTTGAGGGAAATCATCAAGGTGTAATTGCTCAAGTAGCTGCATATCAATATGCTGAGTTAGAGGATTTGTTTAAATTAGCAGAAAAACGTAATGAAGATCCGTTCTTCTTAATTTTAGATGAAATTGAAGACCCGCATAACTTAGGTTCTATTATGCGTACTGCGGATGCAACAGGGGCTCATGGGGTTATTATTCCAAAAAGAAGAGCGGTGGGACTTACAGCGGCAGTTGCGAAAGCGTCGACTGGGGCAATTGAATATATTCCTGTTGCACGTGTAACAAATTTATCACGTACAATTGATGAATTAAAAGAACGTGGACTTTGGATTGCTGGTACAGATGCCAAAGGGAAAACAGATTACCGTAATTTAGATGGTAATATGCCAATCGGACTAGTAATTGGTAGTGAAGGAAAAGGTATGAGTCGTATTATTGGTGAAAAGTGTGATTTCCTAATTACTTTACCGATGGTCGGTAAAGTTACATCCTTAAATGCTTCGGTAGCCGCAAGTTTGTTAATGTATGAGGTATATCGTAAACGTCACGAAATTGGTAAATAAAAAATGGACGATATTTTAATCGTTGACGGTTACAACATTATCGGAGCTTGGGGAGACTTGAAGAAACTGCGGGATGTAGATTTACAATCATCAAGAGACGCACTTATTGATAAGATGGCGGATTATCAAGGCTATACAGGCACAAAGGTAATGATTGTCTTTGATGCCTATACAGTCTATGGTATTGAAAAAAAGATGAAACAATCGCGGGTGGAAGTAATATTCACGAGAAAGAATCAAACTGCAGATGAAAAGATAGAACAACTTGCGATTGAGCTTAGAAATATAAATACACAAATATACGTTGCAACTTCGGATTATACGGAGCAATGGATTATATTTGCGCAAGGTGCACTTCGAAAATCTGCGCGTGAATTAGAGTTAGAAGTGCAAGCGATGGAACAACAAGTAAGAAGGCGTACAAAAGACACGAAAGAAAAGCAACCCGCCATGCGAAAGATATTTAGTGAAGATATTACAGAAAAATTAGAAAAATTAAGAAGAGGAGAGCGTTGAAGCATTGACGCTCTTTATCTTTTTACTGTATAATATTGCTAAATATATAGCGGTCGGAGGGATCAAGGTGGAAGCAGGCTTCGTAAGTGTAGGCGACGTTACATTTCGTGATTTAGAGGATGAGGCAATCGTTGAGTTAGTTCGAAAAGGTAATACTGACGCTCTAGAATATTTAATTCACAAATATAAGAACTTTGTTCGCGCGAAATCAAGATCTTATTTCTTGGTGGGTGCCGATCGAGAAGATATTGTTCAAGAAGGCATGATTGGATTGTTTAAAGCCATTCGTGATTATAAAGGGGACAAGCTGTCTTCGTTCAAAGCATTTGCTGAACTGTGTATCACTCGACAAATTATTACCGCTATTAAAACAGCAACAAGGCAAAAGCATATTCCATTAAATTCGTATGTGTCTTTAGACAAGCCAATTTACGATGAGGAATCTGATCGAACACTATTAGATGTTATTTCGGAATCGAAAGTAACTGATCCAGAAGAGATGATTATAAGTCAGGAAGAATATACAGACATAGAATCGAAAATATCTGAATTATTAAGCGATTTAGAAAGAAAAGTGCTCTCTTTATACTTAGATGGTCGTTCCTATCAAGAAATTTCAGAACAGTTAAACAGGCATGTGAAATCTATTGATAACGCATTACAGCGTGTAAAAAGGAAATTAGAAAGATATATGGAGATGAGAGAGAGTACAACTTTAAATTCATAGCAAGTGCCGCAGGTGTAAAATAATTCACCTGTTTTCTTTTTGCGAAGAGAGTGAAAGTCATGACATTGACATTGTCTTTTGTTGTATGATACATTTTTAGGGACAATGTTACAAGGTTGGTGTAACTAATGAGGAAAAAAGTTGTACTCTCATGTGAAGAGTGTAAAAATCGAAACTACTCTACGATGAAAGATACGAGCTCAGTAGAGCGACTTGAGATAAAGAAGTTTTGTAAAACATGCAATAAGCATACAGTTCACAAAGAAACAAAATAAATAATTGAAATAATACACTGGAGGTCCCGTAGATGCGTTTAACGAACTTTTTCGGCGATGTAGGTCGCGAAATGAAAAAAGTAAGTTGGCCTAAAAAAGATGAATTACTCCGCTCAACAACGACTGTTATCGCGACAGTTGTGTTCTTTGCGATTTTCTTCGCAGTGGTTGATATGGGCATTTCTTCTTTAATTCGGTTAATTCTTGGTTAATTCTTGAATAAGAAGCACTTATCCATGATATAATGTTATTTATAAGAACTGTGTAAAAGCCCGGTGAACGGGTTTTTTCATTTGCGCAAAAAAATGTACGTCAGGGAGGGAAGGACGCTCGTCCTAAATGAATGGAAAAAAGTTGGTATGTTGTCCATACTTATTCTGGATATGAAAATAAAGTAAAAGCAAACCTAGAGAAACGTGTAGAATCAATGGGTATGCAAGATAAAATTTTCCGTGTTGTTGTCCCGGAAGAAGTAGAAGTAGAAATGAAAAATGGTAAAGAAAAAATAACGAAAAGAAAAGTGTTCCCAGGTTACGTATTAGTAGAACTAATCATGACTGACGATTCTTGGTATGTTGTTCGTAATACGCCAGGTGTAACAGGCTTTGTCGGTTCTTCTGGTTCAGGATCTAAACCATCGCCTCTATTAGAAGAGGAAGTTGTTACCATCATGAAGCATATGGGAATGGACAATGAAGTGGTTGATTTCGAATTTGAACTTCATGAAACAGTGCGTGTAAATGAGGGGCCATTCGCGGATTATACAGGTGCGATTGAAGAAATTGATGTGGAAAAGAAAAAAGTTAGCGTGCTTGTAGACATGTTCGGTCGGGAGACTCCGGTTGAACTTGATTTCCATCAAATTGAAAAATTATAAAATGAAACTTGAAATGAATTGTAAAAAGTGATAATATCTTTTAAGTCAGTACGTCTTCGGTAACGGAGACGTTTTTTGAAAAAGATTTTATCATTATGATAAAATATGAAGTGGGAGGGCAAATCACTGCCCAATTGACCACATCACGGACTTAAGGAGGTGTGTCTCGTGGCTAAAAAGGTAATTAAAATGGTAAAACTTCAGATTCCTGCAGGTAAAGCTAATCCAGCTCCGCCGGTTGGTCCAGCATTAGGACAAGCAGGTGTTAACATCATGGGCTTCTGTAAAGAGTTTAACGCTCGTACAGCTGATCAAGCTGGTCTTATCATCCCTGTTGAAATTACGGTATTTGAGGACCGTTCATTCACTTTCATTACTAAAACTCCTCCTGCTGCTGTTCTTCTTAAGAAAGTAGCTGGTATTGAGTCTGGTTCTGGTGAACCAAACCGTAATAAAGTGGCAACTGTTAAGCGTGATAAAGTACGCGAAATCGCTGAAACTAAAATGCCTGACCTAAACGCTGCTAGCGTAGAAGCTGCAATGCGTATGGTTGAAGGTACTGCGCGCAGTATGGGCATCGTTATCGAAGACTAATTCGATTTGTTTTTTGTAAAAAAGGTTGCGGGTCTGGAATTCCAATTCGCAACCTTTATTATCGTAAATGATTATCATTTTTAAATAAATGGATGGGCGCACATCCTCGGGGGTTCCCGGAATGAAGGCGTAAACGTGGGAGGTTATTCCGCTAAAACCACATTCAAGGAGGAAACAAACATGGCTAAAAGAGGTAAAAAGTACGTTGAAGCTGCGAAGCTTGTTGATCGTGCATCTGCTTACTCTGCAACAGAAGCAGTAGAATTAGTAAAGAAAACAAACACAGCTAAATTTGATGCAACTGTAGAAGCTGCATTCCGTTTAGGTGTTGACCCTAAGAAAGCTGACCAACAAATTCGTGGTGCAGTTGTTCTTCCACACGGTACTGGTAAAGTGCAACGTGTATTAGTATTCGCTAAAGGCGAAAAAGCAAAAGAAGCTGAAGCTGCTGGCGCTGAATTCGTAGGCGATGCTGATTACATCGGTAAAATCCAAAAAGGTTGGTTCGATTTCGATGTAGTAGTAGCAACTCCTGACATGATGGGTGAAGTTGGTAAACTTGGTCGTGTATTAGGACCTAAAGGTTTAATGCCAAACCCTAAAACTGGAACAGTTACTTTCGATGTAACTAAAGCTGTTAACGAAATCAAAGCTGGTAAAGTTGAATACCGCGTTGATAAAGCTGGTAACATCCACGTTCCAATCGGTAAAGTATCTTTCGAAGATGCTAAATTAGTAGAAAACTTCAAAACAATTGCTGACACGCTACAAAAAGCTAAGCCAGCTGCTGCAAAAGGTACTTACATGAAGAACGCAACTGTTGCTTCTACAATGGGACCTGGCGTGCGCGTAGACGTTTCTACACTTGCGTAAAAATTGGAAGTTGACTTCATAAAGAAGTTTTAATATAATCATTTATGTTGTGAATTTTAATAGTGTACCGTAGACAGTAGGAGTCGATTCGACTTAATTTCCTACCTAGGTGTTAATATACGAAGCGGAATCTTTTTTCTGTGACTATATGCCTCCATGTCTACAAGTTGGGCATGGAGGTTTTTAGTGCACTTTCGGTACATCTTCTATATAATCTACAGGAGGTGTAATAACATGAGCAAAGTAATCGAAACTAAACAACAAGTTGTAACTGAAATCGCTGAAAAACTTCGCGCGAGTAAATCTACAATTGTTGTTGACTACCGTGGTTTAACAGTTTCTGAAGCAACAGAATTACGTAAAAACTTACGTGAAGCTGGCGTTGAGTTCAAAGTTTACAAAAACTCTCTAACTCGTCGTGCTGCAGAGTCTGCTGAAATGGCTGAGTTAAACGAATTCTTAACAGGACCAAACGCAATCGCGTTCAGTAACGAGGATGTAGTTGCTCCTGCGAAAGTATTAAACGACTTCGCTAAAAATCATGAAGCTTTAGAAATTAAAGCTGGCGTAATCGAAGGTAAACTTGTAACACTTGATGAGGTTAAAGCTATCGCTACTCTTCCATCACGTGAAGGCTTACTTTCTATGCTTCTTAGCGTTCTTCAAGCTCCAATCCGTAACCTTGCACTTGCTACTAAAGCAGTTGCAGATCAAAAGGAAGAGCAAGGCGCTTAATTTTTTAAAAGATAATTACTTGTTATCTATAAAACAATACAAACCTATTTAAGGGAGGATATTTACAATGACTAAAGAACAAATCATTGAAGCAGTTAAATCTATGACTGTATTAGAACTTAACGACTTAGTAAAAGCTATCGAGGAAGAATTCGGCGTAACTGCTGCTGCTCCTGTAGCTGTAGCTGGTGGCGCTGGTGAAGCTGCTGCTGAGCAAACTGAATTTGACGTAGTACTTGCAAGTGCTGGCGCTCAAAAAATCAAAGTTATCAAAGCTGTACGTGAAATCACTGGTCTTGGCTTAAAAGAAGCTAAAGAATTAGTTGACAACACTCCAAAAGCAATCAAAGAAGGCGTTACTAAAGAGGAAGCTGAAGAAATGAAAGCTAAACTTGAAGAAGTTGGCGCTGCTGTAGAAGTTAAGTAATTAACTTTTGGTGCTTTAAAAAAAGCTCGCTCTCATGCGAGCTTTTTTTTTAACTGTAAAGAAAAGAGGTGGCCATATGGCAGACCATTATTTTTCTAACGACCCTTCTAGTAAAAGTGATCGTAAACGATGGGAAGTTACACTTCGTGAATCTCGATTTACTTTTTTATCTGACCATGGGGTGTTCTCGAAAAACGAAGTGGACTTTGGTTCTCGTCTTTTAATTGAAGCGTTTCAAATGCCAGATGTTAAAGGTAATGTGTTAGACGTAGGATGTGGGTACGGTCCAATCGGTTTGTCGTTAGCGAAAGAGTTTCAAAATCGTGAAATTCACATGGTGGATGTGAATGAAAGGGCCTTGGGACTTGCAAAAGAAAATGCCGCTAATAACAGAATTGAAAATATACGTATTTTGCAAAGTAGTGTCTATGAAAATGTAGATGGCAAGTATGCTGTTATTCTATCTAATCCTCCAATTCGTGCTGGTAAAGATATCGTGCATGAGATTTTAGAAAAGGCTGTGGAGTATTTAGTTTCAGGTGGAGAATTGTGGATTGTTATTCAAAAGAAACAAGGTGCGCCATCTGCGCTGAAAAAACTAGAAGAAGTATTTTCTAAAGTTGAAGTTGTAGAAAAGAAAAAAGGATATTATATCATAAAATCAAAAAAGCGTTGACGGTTATTTTTGGCTATGTTAACATTATACAATGCCAATATATGATTTTCTGCGTTGAGAAAGATGTATATTTTTGTTTCTCTTGGAAAAGATAGTAAAATCAGCAGATTATGAAACAGAATGATGGTTTTCTTATAGAAGCCATTTTTCTTTTTTGAGCAGGTAGAAAGACTCAACGTATCTATCTTTAAGAGAAAAAAACTACGCTAATAGCAGTAGTTGTATTTATTTGTGATTTTGCACAAATTTTTTTGTGTGTTTATAATACTCATGATTTGAGGGGTGAAGCAGTTGACAGGTCAACTAGTTCAATACGGACGCCACCGCCAACGAAGAAGTTATGCCCGTATTAGTGAAGTATTAGAGTTACCAAATCTTATCGAAATTCAAACCTCTTCTTATCAGTGGTTTCTTGATGAGGGTTTGCGAGAAATGTTCCAGGACATTTCTCCGATCGAAGACTTTACGGGAAATCTATCGCTTGAATTTATCGACTACAGCTTAGGTGAACCTAAATACTCTGTAGAAGAATGCAAAGAGCGTGATGTGACGTATGCAGCACCACTTCGTGTAAAAGTGCGTCTAATCAACAAGGAAACTGGTGAAGTAAAAGAACAAGATGTGTTCATGGGAGATTTCCCACTCATGACAGAGACTGGAACATTCGTAATTAACGGTGCAGAACGTGTTATCGTTTCCCAGTTAGTTCGCTCTCCAAGCGTATACTATAGTGGCAAAGTGGATAAAAACGGAAAACGTGGTTTTACTGCTACTGTAATTCCAAACCGCGGAGCTTGGTTAGAGTATGAAACAGATGCTAAGGATGTTGTATATGTGCGTATTGACCGTACGCGTAAACTTCCTGTAACTGTTTTGTTACGCGCATTAGGGTTTGGCTCTGATCAAGAAATCACCGAGCTTTTAGGTGATAACGAATACTTAAGCAATACGTTAGAAAAAGACAACACAGATAGCACAGAAAAAGCATTGCTTGAAATTTATGAGCGTCTACGCCCTGGTGAACCACCAACAGTAGAAAATGCAAAGAGCTTACTTGTGTCTCGTTTCTTTGATCCGAAGCGCTACGATTTAGCAAATGTAGGTCGCTATAAGATCAACAAAAAGCTACACATTAAAAACAGATTGTTTAACCAACGTTTAGCTGAAACACTGGTGGATCCAGAAACTGGTGAAATTTTAGCGGCAGAAGGAACAGTCTTAGATCGTCGTACACTGGATCGCATTCTACCTTACTTAGAGAAAAACATTGGATTCAAAACAGCGAAACCAATGGGTGGAGTGGTAGCAGGCGATGTTGAGCTGCAATCTATTAAGATTTACGCTCCAGAATCAGAAGGCGAACGATCTATAAACGTAATTGGGAATGCAAATATTACTCGTGATATAAAACACATCACACCAGGTGATATTCTTGCTTCTATTAGCTACTTCTTTAACTTGCTATATAAAGTAGGGGATACAGATGATATTGACCACTTAGGAAATCGTCGTCTGCGCTCTGTAGGAGAGTTACTACAAAACCAATTCCGTATCGGTCTTTCTCGTATGGAACGTGTTGTTCGTGAGAGAATGTCGATTCAAGATACAAATGCAATTACACCACAAGCGTTAATTAACATTCGCCCGGTTATTGCATCTATTAAAGAGTTCTTCGGAAGTTCTCAGTTATCTCAGTTCATGGATCAAACAAACCCATTAGCAGAGTTAACTCACAAACGAAGACTATCTGCATTAGGACCCGGTGGTTTAACGCGTGAGCGCGCAGGCTTTGAAGTACGTGACGTTCACTACTCTCACTATGGTCGTATGTGTCCAATCGAAACACCAGAGGGACCAAACATCGGTTTGATCAACTCATTATCTTCGTTTGCGAAAGTAAATGAGTTTGGTTTCATTGAAACGCCATACCGTCGTGTTGACCCAGAAACTGGTCTTGTAACAGGGCAGGTTGATTATTTAACAGCAGATGAAGAAGATAACTATGTTGTAGCCCAAGCGAATATGAAATTATCTGAAGTAGGGGAATTCCTTGATGAAGATATCGTAGCTCGTTTCCGTGGTGAAAACATTGTCACAAATAAAGAACGCATCGACTACATGGATGTATCTCCAAAACAAGTAGTGTCGGCAGCGACAGCTTGTATTCCGTTCTTAGAAAACGATGACTCTAACCGCGCACTTATGGGAGCGAACATGCAACGTCAGGCGGTTCCGTTAATGAATCCGGAATCTCCGATTGTAGGTACAGGTATGGAGTACGTATCAGCAAAAGACTCAGGTGCTGCAGTAATCTGTAAACACCCTGGTGTTGTTGAACGCGTAGAAGCACGTGAAGTTTGGGTACGTCGCTATGTAGACGTTGACGGTCAAACAGTAAAAGGCGACTTAGATCGCTACAAAATGCAAAAATTCATTCGTTCTAACCAAGGAACTTGTTACAACCAGCGTCCAATCGTAAGTGTTGGAAATGAAGTTGTAAAAGGTGAAATCCTTGCGGATGGTCCTTCTATGGAATTAGGTGAACTAGCACTTGGACGTAACGTGCTTGTTGGCTTCATGACTTGGGACGGTTATAACTACGAGGATGCGATCATTATGAGTGAGCGCCTTGTAAAAGATGATGTGTACACTTCTATTCATATTGAAGAATATGAGTCAGAAGCTCGTGATACGAAGCTTGGACCAGAAGAAATTACACGTGACATTCCAAACGTTGGGGAAGATGCATTACGCAACCTTGACGAGCGTGGTATCATTCGCGTTGGTGCGGAAGTAAAAGATGGAGATTTACTTGTTGGTAAAGTAACACCTAAAGGTGTAACAGAATTAACAGCTGAAGAACGTCTATTACACGCTATCTTTGGAGAGAAAGCACGTGAAGTACGTGATACATCACTACGTGTACCACACGGTGGTGGCGGTATTATCTTAGACGTAAAAGTATTCAACCGTGAAGATGGCGATGAATTGCCACCAGGCGTGAATCAACTTGTACGTGCATATATCGTTCAAAAACGTAAAATTTCTGAAGGCGATAAGATGGCCGGTCGTCATGGTAACAAAGGTGTTATTTCCCGTATTTTACCGGAAGAAGATATGCCTTACTTACCAGATGGTACGCCAATCGATATCATGTTAAACCCATTAGGGGTACCATCTCGTATGAATATCGGTCAGGTATTAGAGCTTCATCTTGGTATGGCAGCAAGATACCTTGGTATTCACATTGCAACACCGGTATTCGATGGTGCTCGTGAGGAAGATGTATGGGGCACAATTGAAGAAGCTGGTATGGCAAATGACGCGAAAACAGTCCTGTATGACGGACGTACTGGTGAGCCATTCGATAACCGCGTATCTGTTGGTGTCATGTATATGATCAAACTTGCGCACATGGTTGACGATAAACTTCATGCTCGTTCTACTGGACCATACTCACTTGTAACGCAGCAACCTCTTGGAGGTAAAGCTCAGTTCGGTGGACAGCGTTTCGGTGAGATGGAGGTTTGGGCACTTGAAGCTTATGGTGCTGCTTATACTCTTCAAGAAATCTTAACAGTGAAGTCTGATGATGTTATTGGACGTGTTAAGACGTATGAAGCAATTGTTAAAGGTGAAAATGTTCCAGAACCAGGCGTTCCTGAATCATTCAAAGTATTGATTAAAGAACTGCAAAGTTTAGGTATGGACGTTAAAATGATGTCTATCAACGATACAGAAATTGAAATGCGTGATACGGAAGATGACGATGATCATCAATCAGCAGATAAATTGAATGTTGAAGTTGAGACAACTAAGGAATAATTGGGATAACCTGTAGACTAAAAGGGAGGTAGGCCCCTTGATAGATGTAAATAACTTTGAATATATGAAGATTGGACTTGCTTCACCTGACAAGATTCGTTCTTGGTCATACGGTGAAGTTAAGAAACCAGAAACAATTAACTATCGTACGTTAAAGCCTGAAAAAGATGGCTTGTTCTGTGAGCGTATTTTCGGACCACAAAAGGACTGGGAATGTCATTGCGGAAAATATAAACGTGTACGTTATAAAGGTGTAGTTTGTGATCGATGTGGCGTTGAAGTAACGCGTGCAAAAGTTCGTCGTGAACGTATGGGTCATATCGAATTAGCTGCTCCTGTATCTCATATTTGGTATTTCAAAGGTATCCCGAGCCGCATGGGACTTGTCTTAGACATGTCCCCTCGCGCGCTTGAAGAAGTAATTTATTTCGCTTCTTATGTTGTAACAGAAAGTGGAGATACACCACTTGATAAGAAGCAATTACTTTCTGAAAAAGAATACCGTGCATATCGTGATCGATATGGCAGCACATTCCATGCTGCTATGGGTGCAGAAGCGATTAAAAAACTACTGCAAGACATCGATTTAGATAAAGAAGTAGACTTCTTAAAAGAAGAATTAAAAACAGCACAAGGACAACGCCGTACTCGTGCTATTAAACGTCTAGAAGTATTAGAAGCATTCCGTAACTCTGGAAATCACCCATCTTGGATGATCTTAGATGTTCTTCCAGTTATCCCACCAGAACTACGCCCGATGGTACAGTTAGATGGTGGACGTTTTGCTACTTCTGACTTAAACGACTTATATCGTCGTGTAATTAACCGTAACAACCGTTTAAAACGTCTATTGGACTTAGGTGCACCAAGCATCATCGTTCAAAACGAAAAACGTATGTTACAAGAAGCTGTAGACGCATTAATCGATAATGGTCGCCGTGGCCGTCCAGTTACTGGACCAGGTAACCGTCCATTAAAATCACTATCTCACATGCTTAAAGGTAAACAAGGACGTTTCCGTCAAAACTTATTAGGTAAACGTGTTGACTACTCTGGCCGTTCTGTAATCGTTGTAGGACCGAACTTAAAGATGTACCAATGTGGATTGCCGAAAGAAATGGCGCTTGAATTGTTTAAACCTTTCGTTATGAAAGAGTTAGTTGGAAAAGGATTAGCACACAACATTAAGAGTGCTAAACGTAAAATCGAGCGTGTACACCCTGAAGTTTGGGACGTTTTAGAATCTGTGATCAAAGAGCATCCGGTACTTCTAAACCGCGCACCAACACTTCACCGTCTTGGTATCCAGGCGTTTGAACCTACATTAGTAGAAGGTCGTGCAATCCGTCTTCACCCACTTGTATGTACTGCATACAACGCGGACTTTGACGGTGACCAAATGGCGGTTCACGTTCCGTTATCATCAGAAGCACAAGCAGAAGCGCGTATTCTTATGTTAGCGGCACAAAACATCTTGAATCCAAAAGACGGAAAACCAGTTGTTACTCCATCTCAGGATATGGTATTAGGTAACTATTACTTAACACTTGAGCGCGAGGGTGCAATCGGTGAAGGTATGGTCTTCAAAGATGCAAACGAAGCAATACTTGCATACCAAAATGGATATGTACATCTGCACACACGTGTTGCAGTTGCTGCGAGTTCGGTAAATAATGTAACGTTTACTGAAGAGCAAAAGAGTAAGCTTCTATTAACAACAGTTGGTAAATTAATATTTAACGAAATCTTACCAGAGTCGTTCCCTTATATTAATGAACCAACAAACTCAAACCTTGAAAAAGAAACACCAGCGGAATATTTCGTTGAAAAAGGTGCGAACATTAAAGAAATTATTGCTAGTCGCGAAGAAGTGGCACCATTTAGCAAGAAAATCCTTGGTAACATTATTGCGGAAGTATTCAAACGTTTCCAAATTACTGAAACATCTCGCATGCTTGACCGTATGAAAAACTTAGGATTTAAATACTCTACAAAAGCTGGTATTACAGTTGGGGTATCAGACATTCTTGTATTAGGTGAAAAAGATGAAATTCTCCATGAAGCACAAGCAAAAGTAGATAATGTAATTAAACAATTCCGTCGTGGTTTAATCACGGAAGAAGAACGTTACGATCGCGTTATCTCTATTTGGAGTAATGCAAAAGATGTTATCCAAGGAAAACTGATGAAATCCTTGAATAAACGCAATCCAATCTTCATGATGAGTGATTCCGGTGCCCGTGGTAACGCATCGAACTTTACTCAGCTTGCTGGTATGCGTGGTCTGATGGCCAATCCATCTGGTCGTATCATTGAGCTTCCGATCAAATCAAGTTTCCGTGAAGGTTTAACAGTACTTGAGTACTTCATCTCTACGCATGGTGCGCGTAAAGGTCTTGCCGATACAGCACTTAAAACTGCCGATTCTGGTTACTTAACACGTCGTCTTGTAGACGTTGCACAAGATGTAATTGTTCGTCAAGATGATTGTGGAACAGATCGTGGTTTACTAATTGGTGCGATTAAAGAGGGTAATGAAGTTATTGAGTCACTATATGATCGTCTTGTTGGACGTTTTGCAAGAAAAACTGTAAAACATCCTGAAACAGGTGAAGTATTAGTTAGTGAAAACCAATTAATTACTGAAGATATCGCTCATATCGTTGAAAATTCGGGTGTTGAAACTGTAAATATCCGTTCAGCGTTTACGTGTAATACTCGCCACGGTGTATGTAAGAAGTGTTACGGTCGTAACTTAGCAACTGGTACAGACGTAGAAGTAGGAGAGGCGGTAGGTATTATCGCAGCTCAATCTATTGGTGAGCCAGGTACACAGTTAACGATGCGTACGTTCCATACAGGTGGGGTTGCCGGAGATGATATCACACAAGGTTTACCTCGTATCCAAGAGATCTTCGAAGCTCGTAATCCGAAAGGTCAGGCAGTTATCAGTGAAATCGACGGTGTTATCGCAGCGATCAACGATGTTAAAGATCGCCAAGAAGTAGTTGTACAGGGTGAAGTTGAAGCTCGTACGTATGCTATTCCTTACGGTGCTCGTCTGAAGGTAACTCTAGGACAGCCAATTAGCCACGGTAAAGAGTTAACAGAAGGTTCTATTGATCCGAAAGAATTACTAAAAGTAACGGACATTACAGCCGTTCAAGAATACTTATTACGTGAAGTTCAAAAAGTATACCGTATGCAAGGGGTAGAAATTGGTGACAAACACGTAGAAGTAATGGTACGTCAAATGCTACGTAAAGTTCGTGTAAGTGACGCGGGTGAAACAGATGTATTACCAGGAACATTACTAGATATCCATCAGTTTACTGATGCGAATGCGAAGGTGTTACTGAAAGGTAAACAACCAGCAACAGCTAGACCGGTTCTACTTGGTATTACTAAAGCTTCACTTGAAACTGATTCGTTCTTATCTGCAGCATCGTTCCAAGAAACAACTCGTGTTCTAACAGATGCAGCAATTAAGGGTAAACGCGATGAGCTTCTAGGATTGAAAGAAAATGTTATTATCGGTAAGCTTGTTCCTGCTGGAACAGGTATGAATCGTTATCGCAAAGTGGATCTTGTAAAAACAATACAAGATAACATGAATGTAGAAAACGATGAAGTTTATGTGGAACAGTAAAATTTTCCGTCGTAAATTTTGTATAAAAACAGCTAATCCTAGTTGACATTGTATGAGTCAAAATGTTACTATAATCAAGGTTGCTCCTGAACGATGCTTTGGAGGATATTTATATGTCTTATCAAAAAGTGTCAAATGCTGAAAATGTAGTCGTTGGTCATAAACGAACATTGGAAGCAATCAAAGATGGTATAGTTAAAGAAGTTGTCATTGCGGAAGATGCTGATGTGAGATTAACTCATGTTATCATTCGTACTGCCTTGCAACATAACATACCCATAACCAAAGTTGAATCAGTTCGTAAGCTTGGAAAAGTTTCGGGGATTCAAGTGGGAGCTTCAGCAATAGGAATAATAAGTTAAAACTGTTTTTGTGAGGAGAGAGCATTTGCTCTTCCTTGCAAAAACTTTGTTTTCAACTAATAATGAACCACCTGGATATGTGGTCATACAAACATGCGAAGGGAGGATAATCAAATGCCTACTATTAACCAATTAGTGAGAAATGGTCGTACTGATAAAGTATGGAAGTCTAAATCACCTGCGTTAAACAAAGGTTTTAACTCTTTAAAGAAAAAATCAACTGATATCTCTGCACCTCAAAAACGTGGTGTATGTACTCGTGTTGGTACAATGACTCCGAAGAAACCGAACTCAGCGTTACGTAAATACGCTCGTGTACGTTTAACAAATGGTATTGAAGTTACAGCTTACATCCCAGGTATCGGTCATAACCTACAAGAGCATAGCGTAGTATTAATTCGCGGTGGTCGAGTAAAGGATTTACCAGGGGTACGTTACCACATCGTTCGTGGTGCGCTTGATACAGCTGGTGTTGACAAACGTATGCAAGGACGTTCTAAATATGGTACTAAGCGACCAAAACCTGCTAAAAAATAATAAACTTATAATGAAAGGAGGAACTCAATATGCCTCGTAAAGGACCTGTTGCGAAACGTGACGTGTTACCAGATCCAATGTACAATTCTAAACTTGTAACACGCCTAATCAACAAAATGATGGTTGACGGTAAAAAAGGTAAATCTCAAACAATTCTTTATAACGCTTTCGATATCGTTCGTGAACGTTCAGATAAAGAACCAATGGAAGTATTCGAGCAAGCTCTTAAGAACATCATGCCTGTTCTTGAAGTACGCGCTCGTCGTGTTGGTGGTGCTAACTATCAAGTTCCAGTTGAGGTTCGTCCAGAACGCCGTACAACTTTAGGTCTTCGCTGGTTAGTAAACTATGCTCGTCTTCGTGGTGAAAAAACTATGGAAGAGCGTCTAGCTTACGAAATCTTAGATGCAGCTAACAACGCTGGTGCATCTGTTAAGAAACGTGAAGACACTCATAAAATGGCAGAAGCTAACAAAGCATTTGCTCATTACCGTTGGTAGGATTCAACGTAAAATAAATGTAAGCATAAACCGCTTTATTTGTCGCTTATGGAAGTGTGGAGAGGGAGAATGCCTCTCCCTTTCGTTGGGCGCTCGTTTTACATAATGAGGGTACTGGACACTGGCATATGTAACAATATAAAGTGGCTTTTTTGCTACTTAAAATAAAATAATCCAATCCATATATGGAAGGAGCAAGACACCAAATGACTAGAGAGTTCTCTTTAGAAAACACTCGTAATATTGGTATCATGGCTCACATCGATGCTGGTAAAACAACAGCAACTGAGCGTATTCTGTATTATACAGGACGTATTCATAAAATCGGTGAAACTCATGAAGGTGCATCTCAGATGGACTGGATGGAGCAAGAGCAAGAGCGTGGTATCACAATTACTTCTGCTGCAACTACAGCTCAATGGAAAGGTCACCGTGTAAACATCATTGACACTCCAGGACACGTAGACTTCACAGTAGAAGTAGAACGTTCTTTACGCGTACTTGATGGTGCGGTAGCAGTACTTGATGCACAATCTGGTGTAGAACCACAAACAGAAACTGTTTGGCGTCAGGCTACTACTTACGGTGTACCTCGTATCGTATTCGTTAACAAAATGGATAAGATTGGTGCAGATTTCTTATACTCTGTAGGAACAATCCACGATCGTTTACAAGCAAACGCACATCCAATTCAGTTACCAATCGGTGCTGAAGATGAGTTCAATGGTATCATTGACCTTGTTGAAGAGTGTGCTTACATGTACGGTAACGATTTAGGAACAGACATCGAGCGTGTCGAAATTCCTGAAGAGCACAAAGAATTAGCTGAAGAATACCGTGGAAAACTTATTGAAGCGGTAGCTGAGCTTGATGAAGAAATGATGATGAAGTACCTAGAAGGTGAAGAAATCACTGTAGAAGAGCTTAAAGCTGGTATCCGTAAGGCTACAACTTCTGTAGAATTCTTCCCAGTAATCTGTGGTTCTGCATTCAAAAATAAAGGTGTTCAAATTCTGTTAGACGCAGTTATCGACTACCTACCATCTCCATTAGATGTACCTGCTATTAAAGGTACTCTTCCGGATACAGATGAAGCTATCGAACGTAAGTCTAGCGATGAAGAACCATTCGCAGCTTTAGCATTCAAAATCATGACTGATCCTTATGTTGGTAAGTTAACGTTCTTCCGTGTGTACTCTGGTGTGTTAAACTCTGGATCATACGTGAAAAACTCAACTAAAGGTAAGCGTGAGCGTGTAGGTCGTATCCTACAAATGCACGCTAACAGCCGTGAAGAGATTTCAACAGTTTACGCTGGTGATATCGCTGCTGCTGTAGGTTTAAAAGATACTACTACTGGTGATACTCTTTGTGATGAGAAGAGTCTTGTTATCCTTGAGTCTATGGAATTCCCAGAGCCAGTTATCTCTGTAGCTATCGAACCAAAATCTAAAGCTGACCAAGATAAAATGGGTACAGCATTATCTAAGCTTTCTGAAGAAGATCCAACATTCCGTGCTCACACTGACCAAGAAACTGGCCAAACAATCATCGCTGGTATGGGTGAACTTCACCTTGATATCATCGTTGACCGTATGCGCCGTGAATTCAAAGTGGAAGCAAACGTTGGTGCTCCTCAGGTAGCATACCGTGAGACTTTCCGCGCTGCTGCGAAAGTTGAAGGTAAGTTCGCTCGTCAATCTGGTGGTCGTGGACAATTCGGTCACGTTTGGATTGAGTTTGAACCTAATGAAGAAGGTAAAGGTTTTGAATTCCAAAACAAAATCGTCGGCGGTGTAGTTCCACGTGAATACATCCCAGCTGTTGGAGCGGGTCTTGAAGACTCACTTAAAAATGGTGTACTAGCTGGTTATCCACTAGTTGACATCAAAGCTGCGTTAGTTGACGGATCTTACCATGATGTCGATTCATCTGAGATGGCGTTCAAAATCGCTGCATCTATGGCGCTTAAAGCTGCGGTTTCTAAATGTAGCCCAGTAATTCTTGAGCCAATGATGAAAGTTGAAGTTGTAATTCCTGAAGAGTACATGGGTGACATTATGGGCGACGTAACATCTCGTCGTGGACGTGTAGAAGGTATGGAAGCTCGCGGTAACGCACAAGTTGTTCGCGCTATGGTTCCACTTTCTGAAATGTTCGGTTATGCAACGGCATTACGTTCTAACACTCAAGGACGCGGAACATTCTCAATGACATTTGATCATTATGAAGAAGTACCGAAGTCTGTTTCTGAAGAAATTATTAAAAAAAATAAAGGTGAATAATTGATTTTTATCGATTGTTCAAGTATAACTACTTATGTAAGCTTAGAAAGTGAGGCTTAAGTTTCACTTTCTAGTCTAAATATAAAATAACCTATATAAACTAAGGAGGAATTTAGAATGGCTAAAGCTAAATTCGAACGTTCTAAACCCCATGTTAACATCGGTACAATCGGCCACGTTGACCATGGTAAAACTACATTAACTGCTGCGATCACTACAGTTCTTGCAAAAGCTGGTGGTGCTGAAGCACGCGGATACGATCAAATCGACGCTGCTCCAGAAGAAAGAGAGCGCGGAATCACAATCTCAACTGCACACGTTGAGTACGAAACTGAAACTCGTCACTATGCACACGTTGACTGCCCAGGTCATGCTGACTATGTTAAAAACATGATCACTGGTGCTGCTCAAATGGACGGCGGTATCTTAGTAGTATCTGCTGCTGATGGCCCAATGCCTCAAACACGTGAGCACATCCTTCTTTCTCGTCAAGTAGGTGTTCCTTACATCGTTGTATTCTTAAACAAATGCGACATGGTAGATGACGAAGAATTATTAGAATTAGTAGAAATGGAAGTTCGCGACCTATTATCTGAATACGGATTCCCAGGCGACGATATTCCTGTAATTAAAGGTTCTGCTCTTAAAGCTCTTCAAGGAGAAGCTGAGTGGGAAGAAAAAATCATCGAATTAATGACTGAAGTTGATGCTTACATCCCAACTCCAGAACGTGAAACTGACAAACCATTCTTAATGCCTATCGAGGATGTATTCTCTATCACAGGTCGTGGTACAGTTGCAACTGGTCGTGTTGAGCGCGGTATCGTTAAAGTTGGTGACGTAGTAGAAATCATTGGTCTTGCTGAAGAAAATGCTTCTACAACTGTAACTGGTGTAGAAATGTTCCGTAAGCTTCTTGACCAAGCTCAAGCTGGAGACAACATCGGTGCTCTACTTCGTGGGGTTGCTCGTGAAGACATCCAACGTGGACAAGTTCTTGCTAAAACTGGCTCTGTAAAAGCACACGCTAAATTCAAAGCTGAAGTTTTCGTATTATCTAAAGAAGAAGGTGGACGTCATACTCCATTCTTCGCTAACTACCGTCCTCAGTTCTACTTCCGTACAACTGACGTAACTGGTATCATCCAATTACCAGAAGGTACTGAAATGGTAATGCCTGGTGACAACATCGAAATGACTATCGAACTTATCGCTCCAATCGCTATCGAAGAGGGAACTAAATTCTCTATTCGTGAAGGTGGACGTACAGTAGGTTACGGTGTAGTTGCTACAATCGTTGCTGAGTAGTCTTTAATTAGATTATTAAAAACTCAAGGGATTCTCCCTTGAGTTTTTTTATTGCTTATTTATATAGAAGAAAAAGATACATTTTCTAGTTTTGAATGAGTTTCTTCTATAGTATATAAAACGAAAGTAACACCCAAAAACTGTAAGTTGAATAAGAGTAGATGAAAACTTGATATTCTTTAAAGTGCCATGTATAATAGCAAAAGTAGAGAAAAGCAGATGCGAACAAAAAGATGCTTGCATCTAGACGAATAACATTGTATAATAGACAATGTTGGTCTTTGACTGCGATGAAGTGGAAGGTTGCTGACACACCCGGCCGCTTTGCCATGGCATGGTGTGGGGAAATTTCCATGGAGAAGGTCTATTTTAGAAATAGGCGAACGAAGGAGGGAAAATAATGGCAAAAGAAAAAATTCGTATCCGTTTAAAAGCTTATGATCACCGTATTCTTGATCAATCAGCTGAGAAAATTGTAGAAACAGCTAAGCGTTCTGGGGCAACAGTTTCTGGTCCGATCCCATTACCAACTGAGAAGACTATTTACACAATTCTTCGTGCTGTTCATAAGTACAAAGATTCTCGTGAGCAATTCGAAATGCGCACACACAAACGTTTAATCGATATCGTGAGTCCTACTCCACAAACAGTAGATTCATTAATGCGTTTAGACTTACCGTCTGGTGTAGATATCGAAATTAAACTATAATTTATATAACTTAAAAATGTAGGAGGTGTAACTCATGACCAAAGGAATCTTAGGAAGAAAGATCGGTATGACTCAAGTATTTGCTGAGAACGGTGAGTTAATCCCAGTAACGGTAATCGCCGCTAATCCAAACGTTGTTCTTCAAAAGAAAACAACTGAAACTGATGGCTACAATGCAATCCAGTTAGGATTCGAAGACAAACGTGAAAAGTTAACTAACAAACCTGAACAAGGCCACACTGCTAAAGCATCTACAACTCCTAAGCGCTTCATTCGCGAAATCCGCGATGCAGACGTGGACGGACTAGAGGTTGGTCAAGAGGTAAAAGTTGAAGTTTTCGCTGCAGGTGAAATCGTTGACGTAACAGGAATTTCTAAAGGTAAAGGTTTCCAAGGTGTTATCAAACGCCACGGACAATCTCGCGGACCTATGTCTCATGGTTCTCGCTATCACCGTCGTCCAGGTTCAATGGGCCCAGTTGCTCCGAACCGTGTATTTAAAGGCAAAAAACTTGCTGGACGTATGGGTGGAGACCAAGTTACTATCCAAAACTTAGAAATCGTTCAAGTTGACACTGAGCGCAACTTATTACTAGTAAAAGGTAACGTTCCAGGTGCTAAGAAATCTCTTGTAGTTGTTCAAGGCGCTGTGAAGGTTAGCAAATAATTCACAATAGGAAGGAGGAATTCCAATGCCAAAAGTTACTGTATATAACCAAACTGGTTCACAGGTTGGTGAAATCGAATTAGCTGAAGCTATTTTCGGTATCGAACCAAATGAAGCTGTACTTTTCGAAGCTGTAATGATGCAACGTGCATCTTTACGTCAAGGTACACACAAAGTAAAAACTCGTTCTGAAGTTCGCGGTGGTGGTCGTAAACCATGGCGTCAAAAAGGAACTGGACGTGCTCGTCAGGGTTCTATCCGCTCTCCTCAATGGCGTGGTGGTGGTACGGTATTCGGACCTACACCAAGAAGCTATGCGTACAAACTTCCTAAGAAGGTTCGTCGTTTAGCGATTAAATCTGCATTAGCTACTAAAGTAGTTGAGAACAACATTGTAGTTCTTGAGGACCTAGTGTTAAATGCACCAAAAACAAAAGACATGGTAGCAGTACTTAAAGGATTAACTGTTGAGAAGAAAGCTCTTATCGTAACTGCTGATGCAAACGAATCTGTAGAGTTATCTGCTCGCAATATCCCTGGAGTAACAGTAATCACTGCTGATGGCGTAAACGTGCTAGATGTGCTTCATCATGATAAGCTAATCATGACAAAAGCGGCAGTGGAAAAAGTAGAGGAGGTGCTTGCATAATGAGAGATCCTCGTGATATCATTAAGCGCCCAGTTATCACTGAACGTTCTATGGAAATGATGGCTGAAAAAAAATACACGTTCGACGTGGACGTTAAATCTAATAAAACAGAAGTTAAAGACGCTATCGAAGCGATCTTTGGTGTTAATGTAGACAAAGTAAACATCATGAACTACAAGCCGAAAGCAAAACGCGTTGGTCGTCACGCTGGTTTTACTAGCCGTCGTCGTAAAGCAATCGTTAAGCTAACTGCTGACAGCAAAGAAATCGAAATCTTCCAAGGCGTTTAATTCTTACTAAAGAAGGAGGGAAATTGAGATGGGAATTAAAAAGTATAATCCAACTACTAACGGTCGTCGTAACATGACTACGAATGATTTCGCTGAAATCACGACTGACAGACCGGAAAAGTCTTTACTTGCTCCTTTAAGCAAAAAGGCTGGTCGTAATAACCAAGGTAAAATTACTGTACGTCATCAAGGTGGCGGACATAAGCGTCAATACCGTATCATCGACTTTAAGCGTAATAAAGATGGAATTCCAGGACGCGTTGCTACGATCGAATATGATCCAAACCGCTCTGCGAATATCGCATTAATTAACTACGTTGACGGTGAAAAACGTTACATTCTTGCTCCTAAAACTTTAGAAGTAGGTATGGAAGTTATGTCTGGTCCTGAGGCTGACATTAAAATCGGTAACGCATTACCATTAATCAACATTCCAGTAGGTACTGTTGTTCATAACATCGAGCTTAAGCCTGGTCGTGGCGGACAATTAGTTCGTTCTGCTGGTACATCTGCTCAAGTACTTGGTAAAGAAGGGAAATACGTACTTGTACGTTTAACTTCTGGTGAAGTACGTCTTGTATTATCTGCTTGTCGCGCTTCAATCGGTCAAGTTGGTAACGAACAACACGAACTTATCAAAATCGGTAAAGCAGGTCGCTCTCGCTGGTTAGGTAAGCGCCCAACAGTTCGTGGTTCTGTAATGAACCCGGTTGATCACCCACACGGTGGTGGTGAAGGTCGCTCTCCAATCGGACGTAAGTCTCCAATGTCTCCATGGGGTAAACCAACTCTTGGATTCAAGACTCGTAAGAAAAACAAAGCGTCTGATAAATTTATCGTTCGTCGTCGTAAAAAATAATGGGATTGTAGTACGGTTCGCTTCAAGAACCGTACGCCAATCACGAAGGGAGGCACCAAAATGGCTCGTAGCTTAAAAAAAGGACCATTTGTCGATGATCACTTAATGAGCAAAATGGAAAAATTAGTTGCATCTGAGCAAAAACAAGTTGTTAAAACTTGGTCTCGCCGTTCAACTATCTTCCCTCAGTTCATCGGACACACAATCGCTGTATATGATGGTCGTAAACACGTACCTGTGTACATCACTGAGGATATGGTTGGCCATAAGTTAGGTGAATTCGCACCAACTCGTACGTATAAAGGTCACCTTGCTGACGATAAGAAAACTAGAAGATAATGAGAGGAGGCACTTCAATGCAAGCTAAAGCAGTAGCGAGAACAGTTCGTATTGCTCCTCGTAAAGTTCGTTTAGTAGTAGACTTAATCCGAGGTAAGCAAGTGGGTGAAGCGATTGCTATCCTTAACCACACACCAAAAACTGCTTCTCCAGTTGTAGAAAAAGTTTTAAAATCTGCAATCGCAAATGCAGAGCACAATTATGAGATGGATATTAACAACCTAGTTGTTGAAAAAGTCTTCGTTGACGAAGGTCCAACGTTGAAACGTTTCCGTCCACGTGCAATGGGTCGTGCAAGCCAAATTAACAAACGCACAAGCCACATCACAGTTGTGGTATCAGAAAAGAAGGAGGGATAATCGATGGGTCAGAAGGTTAATCCAATTGGTCTTCGTGTCGGTGTTATCCGTGACTGGGAATCTCGTTGGTTCGCTGAGAAAGATTACGCTACATTATTACATGAAGACATCAAAATCCGTGAGTACATTACTGTACGCTTAAAAGATTCTGCTGTTGCTAAAGTAGAAATCGAACGTGCAGCAAATCGTGTAAATGTTACAATTCACACTGCAAAACCTGGTATGGTAATTGGTAAAGGTGGTACTGAAGTTGAAGCACTTCGTAAAGCACTTAACCAATTAACAGGTAAGCGTGTACACATTAACATTTTAGAAGTTAAGAGAGCTGATCTTAACGCTAAATTAGTAGGCGAAAACATCGCTCGTCAATTAGAAAACCGTGTATCATTCCGTCGTGCACAAAAGCAAGTTATTCAACGTGCTATGCGTGCAGGAGCAAAAGGTATTAAAACACAGGTTTCTGGTCGTCTTGGCGGAGCTGATATCGCTCGTGCAGAATCTTACAGTGAAGGAACTGTTCCACTTCATACACTTCGCGCTGATATTGACTATGCAGCAGTTGAAGCTGATACAACATACGGTAAATTAGGCGTAAAAGTATGGATCTACCGTGGAGAAGTCCTTCCTACAAAAAAGAAAGCTTCTGAGGAAGGAGGAAAATAATATGTTAATGCCAAAACGCGTAAAATATCGTAGAGAGCATCGTGGTAAAATGCGTGGTCGTGCAAAAGGTGGAACTGAAATTGCTTTCGGTGAATTCGGTTTACAAGCACAAGCTGCTTCATGGATTACAAACCGTCAAATCGAAGCTGCTCGTCGTGCAATGACTCGTTACATGAAACGTGGCGGTAAAGTATGGATTAAAATTTTCCCTTCTAAACCTTACACTGCAAAACCTCTAGAAGTACGTATGGGTTCCGGTAAAGGGGCACCAGAAGGCTGGGTAGCAGTAGTAAAACCTGGGAAAATTATGTTTGAAATTGCGGGTGTATCTGAAGAGGTAGCACGCGAAGCATTACGTCTTGCAGCTCACAAGTTACCTGTGAAATGTAAATTCGTAAAACGTGAAGAAAATGGTGGTGAATCTAATGAAAACTAATGATATTCGTGAATTAACCACTGCCGAAATCGAAACAAAAGTTAAAGCTTTAAAGGAAGAATTATTCAATCTTCGCTTCCAACTTGCTACAGGACAATTAGAGAATCCAACTCGCATCCGTGAAGTGCGTAAAGCGATTGCTCGTATGAAAACTGTAGTTCGTGAAAGAGAGATCGGAATTAATCGATAAATTGAGGGGAGGTTTGCATAGTGAGCGAACGTAACCAACGCAAAGTTTATACTGGTCGTGTTGTGTCTGATAAAATGGACAAAACGATTACAGTTTTAGTTGAAACTTACAAAACTCATTCCTTGTACGGAAAACGTGTTAAGTATTCTAAAAAGTACAAAGCCCATGATGAGCAAAACCAAGCAAAACTTGGCGATATCGTTAAAATCATGGAAACTCGCCCGCTTTCTGCTACTAAGCGTTTCCGTTTAGTTGAAATCGTTGAAGAAGCGGTTGTTATCTAAATAGACGAATCGGAATTTTTAGTCCGAAGGGAGGTTTCATAACATGATCCAACAAGAATCTCGTTTGAAAGTTGCTGACAACTCTGGTGCACGTGAACTTTTAACAATTAAAGTATTGGGCGGCTCTGGTCGTAAATATGCTAACATTGGTGATATTATCGTTGCTACGGTAAAACAAGCAACACCAGGTGGCGTTGTTAAAAAAGGTGACGTTGTTAAGGCAGTAGTGGTACGTACGAAGAGCGGAGCTCGTCGTCCGGACGGTTCTTACATTAAATTTGATGAAAACGCAGCGGTTATCATCAAAGACGATAAGAGCCCACGTGGTACTCGTATCTTCGGACCAGTAGCTCGTGAATTACGTGATAGCAACTTCATGAAGATCGTTTCTTTAGCTCCAGAAGTTCTATAATTTAAGGTATTGCCTTGCTAAGGAGGTGCAGAATTAAGATGCATGTAAAAAAAGGTGATAAAGTTCAGGTAATCACTGGTAAAGACAAAGGAAAACAAGGCGTTATCCTTGTGGCTTTCCCAAAGCAAAACCGTGTTATCGTTGAGGGTGTTAACATCGTTAAAAAACACTCTAAGCCATCTCAATTAAATCCACAAGGTGGAATTATTACGAAAGAAGCACCTATTCACGTTTCTAATGTTATGGTATTAGATCCGAAAACAGGCGAACCTACTCGCGTAGGCTTCAAAGTAGAAGATGGTAAAAAAGTTCGTATTGCAAAAAAATCTGGTGAATTATTAGATAAATAATTTTCTTAAGAAAGGAGGTCACTTCATTGAATCGCCTTAAAGAGAAGTTCCAAAAGGAAATTACTCCTGCTCTAATGAGCAAGTTTAACTATAAATCTGTGATGGAAGTACCGAAAATCGAAAAGATCGTAATCAACACTGGTGTTGGTGACGCGGTATCTAACTCAAAAGCTTTAGACAATGCAGTAGAAGAATTAACTCAAATCGCAGGTCAAAAACCTGTTGTAACTCGCGCTAAAAAATCAATCGCTGGTTTCCGTCTTCGTGAAGGTATGCCAATCGGTGCGAAAGTAACTTTACGCGGACAACAAATGTATGAGTTCTTCGACAAATTAGTATCAGTTTCTTTACCACGTGTACGTGATTTCCGTGGTGTTTCTAAGAAATCATTCGATGGTCGTGGGAACTACACATTAGGTGTTAAAGAGCAACTAATTTTCCCTGAGATTGATTATGATAAAGTAAGTAAAGTCCGCGGTATGGACATCGTAATCGTTACTACAGCGAAAACTGATGAAGAAGCTCGTGAACTTTTAACACAATTCGGTATGCCATTCCAAAAATAATGGAAGCCAACGCTAAGTAGAGGAGGCGAAAACGTGGCTAAAAAATCTATGATCGCGAAACAAAAGCGTACTCCTAAGTTTAAAGTACAAGAGTATACACGTTGCGAACGCTGCGGTCGTCCGCATTCTGTATACCGCAAATTTAAGCTTTGCCGTATTTGTTTCCGTGAACTTGCATATAAAGGTCAAATTCCTGGTGTTAAAAAAGCTAGTTGGTAAAACCCACAAATGGGAAGGAGGTAAAACACATGGTGATGACAGATCCAATTGCAGACATGCTTACTCGCATCCGTAATGCGAACATGGTACGTCATGAGAAATTAGAGGTTCCTGCTTCTAAAATCAAAAAAGAGATCGCTGAACTTTTAAAACGTGAAGGTTTCATTCGTGATGTAGAATACATCGAGGATAACAAACAAGGTATCCTTCGTATTTTCCTGAAATATGGTGCAAACAATGAACGTGTAATCACTGGATTAAAACGTATCAGTAAACCTGGCTTACGCGTTTACGCTAAAGCTGACGAAGTACCACGTGTACTTAACGGATTAGGTATCGCTCTTGTTTCTACATCTAAGGGAGTAATGACAGACAAAGACGCTCGTCAATTACAAACTGGTGGAGAAGTAGTAGCATACGTTTGGTAATTTATATTTAAAACGAACGGAGGTGTGACCACATGTCTCGTATTGGTAAAAAGATTCTTGAAATCCCTGCAGGTGTTACTATTACAATTGCAGAAGACAATACTGTAACAGTAAAAGGCCCTAAAGGTGAATTAACTCGTACATTCAATGCTGATATGTCTATCAAAGTTGAAGAAAATACACTAACAGTTGAGCGTCCATCTGAACAGAAGGAACACCGTGCATTACACGGTACAACTCGTGCTTTAATCGGAAACATGGTTGAAGGTGTAACTGCAGGTTTCGCACGCGGACTTGAATTAGTCGGTGTTGGTTACCGTGCTCAAAAACAAGGAGATAAACTTGTTTTAAGCGTAGGTTATTCTCATCCAGTAGAAATGACTCCGGAAGCAGGTCTTGAAGTTGAAGTACCTGCACCAACTAAAATCGTAATTAAAGGTATCGACAAGCAACGTGTTGGCGAATTTGCTGCTAACATCCGTGCTGTACGTGCTCCTGAACCATATAAAGGTAAAGGTATTCGTTACGAAGGCGAAGTTGTTCGTCGTAAAGAAGGTAAAACTGCTAAGTAAACCCGTTAGGTGAGAGAAAGGAGTGACAAGAATGATCACTAAAGCTGCTAAAAATGCGACTCGTAAGAAAAGACATGCACGTGTACGTGCTAAACTTACTGGTACTGCAGAACGTCCACGTTTAAACGTGTACCGTTCTAACCAACATATTTACGCTCAAGTTATTGATGACGTAAATGGTGTAACATTAGTAAGTGCATCTACTCTTGATAAAGACCTTGCTCTTAACGGTACTAGCAATACTGAAGCTGCTACGAAAGTTGGAGAATCAGTTGCTAAGCGTGCTGTAGAGAAAGGCGTTAAAGAAGTAGTATTTGATCGCGGTGGTTACTTATACCATGGCCGTGTTAAAGCTCTAGCTGAAGCTGCTCGTGAGGCTGGATTACAATTTTAATGGTCAAAGGAGGGAAAATTGATGCAACGCATTGACCCAAGTAAATTAGAACTTGAAGAACGTGTAGTTACGATAAATCGTGTCGCGAAAGTTGTTAAGGGTGGTCGTCGTTTCCGCTTTGCTGCACTAGTTGTAGTTGGCGATAAAAACGGTCATGTTGGATTCGGTACTGGTAAAGCACAAGAGGTACCAGACGCAATTCGTAAAGCTATCGAAGACGCTAAGAAAAACCTAATCGCAGTACCATTAGTTGGTACAACAATTCCACATACAATCAACGGTCATTTTGGAGCTGGTGAAGTATTCTTAAAACCTGCTGCTGAGGGTACTGGTGTTATTGCTGGTGGACCTGTTCGTGCGGTACTAGAATTAGCTGGTGTACAAGATATTCTTTCGAAATCTCTTGGTTCTAACACACCAATCAACATGATTCGCGCTACTGTGAACGGATTAAGCGAACTTAAGCGCGCTGAAGATGTTGCAAAATTACGCGGTAAATCTGTAGAAGAGCTACTAGGTTAAGGAGGGAAAACAAATGGCGAAAAAGTTAGAAATTACCCTCACTCGTAGTGTAATTGGTCGTCCACAAGATCAACGTGCGACGGTAGAAGCTTTAGGTCTTAAAAAGTTGAATTCAACTGTAGTTAAGGAAGAAACTCCTGCTATTCTTGGTATGATCAACAAAGTTTCTCACCTTATAACTGTAAAAGAAGCTTAAGGATAACTCATTAATATAAGGAGGTGCCTGGGAATGAAACTTCATGAATTAAAACCTGCAGAAGGTTCTCGTAAAGTACGTAACCGTGTCGGTCGTGGTATCGGTTCTGGTAACGGTAAAACTGCTGGTAGAGGTCATAAAGGACAAAACGCACGTTCTGGCGGCGGTGTTCGTCTTGGCTTCGAAGGTGGTCAAACTCCACTATTCCGTCGTTTACCAAAACGCGGCTTCACAAACATTAACCGTAAAGAGTTTACTATTGTAAACTTATCAACGTTAAATCGTTTTGAAGATGGTACAGAAGTAACACCTGAATTATTGCTGGAAACTGGCGTTATCAGCAAATTAAACGACGGTGTTAAAATTCTTGCAAGCGGAGCAGTAGAGAAAAAATTAACTGTTAAAGCGCACAAGTTCTCTTCAAGTGCTAAAGAAGCAATTGAAGCAGCTGGCGGATCAGTTGAGGTGATCTAATGTTTCGTACAATCTCCAACTTTATGCGCGTTGCTGAGATAAGACGTAAAATATTATTCACTTTAGCGATGTTAATCGTATTCAGGATTGGCACGTTTATCCCAGTGCCATTCACAAATGGAGACGTACTGAAAGCACAAGATCAATTAAATGCCTTAGGTATACTAAATACATTTGGCGGTGGCGCCTTGAAGAACTTCTCCATCTTTGCGATGGGAATCATGCCGTATATTACAGCATCCATCATCGTGCAATTATTGCAGATGGATGTTGTTCCTAAATTTTCGGAATGGTCGAAGCAAGGTGAAATGGGCCGTCGTAAACTAACGCAATTCACGCGTTACTTTACAATTGTTCTTGCGTTTATTCAGGGGTTTGGTATGTCGATCGGTTTTAACGGTATGGTAGGTGGGCAATTAATTTTGAATCCTGGTTGGAGCACTTATTTATACATTGCTACGGTACTGACTGCTGGTACTGCATTTTTAATGTGGTTAGGTGAACAGATTACATCTAAAGGTGTAGGTAATGGTATTTCCATCCTTATCTTTGGTGGTATTGCCGCAGCGATCCCAAGTGTTATATCTCAAGTGTATCAACAACAGTTTCAAAATATCGGAGATCAATTGTTCATGAGTATCGTTAAAGTTGCATTGATTTTACTAGCTGTGCTAGCAGTTATTGTTGGCGTTATTTTCATTCAACAGGCTGTTAGAAAGATTCCAATTCAATATGCGAAGCGTGTAACAGGAGGGAATGGGAATCATGCTGGAGCACAAAACACTCATTTACCACTTAAGGTAAATAGTGCGGGTGTTATTCCAGTCATTTTTGCTGTTTCATTCTTAATTACGCCTCCAACTATTGCACAGTTCTTCCCGAAACATGATGTGTCGCAGTGGATTATTGCAAACTTTAACTATTCTCACCCAGTGGGAATGATTATATATGTTGCGCTCATTGTAGCCTTCACATATTTCTATGCATTTGTTCAGGTTAATCCAGAGCAAATGTCAGAGAATCTAAACAAGCAAGGTGGATATGTTCCAGGTATTCGTCCGGGTAAGAATACAGAACAATATCTAACAAAAATCTTGTATCGTTTGACCTTTGTGGGATCAATTTTCCTAGCAGCGATTGCAATATTACCAGTTATCTTTACGAAATTGGGAAATCTTCCTCCATCTGCACAGATTGGTGGAACGAGTATGTTAATCGTTGTCGGCGTTGCTTTAGAAACAATGAAGCAGCTAGAAAGCCAATTGGTAAAACGCCATTACAAAGGGTTTATCAAGCAGTGAGTAAGTGGGAAGAATTGTCTTCCCTACATGCTCATGTACTGAGGGGGAACAAGGATGAACTTAATTTTAATGGGGCTTCCTGGTGCTGGTAAAGGTACACAAGCCGAACAGATTGTTGCCAAGTATAACATCCCTCACATCTCAACAGGAGATATGTTCCGTGCAGCTATGAAGGCTGAAACTGAACTTGGTTTACAAGCAAAATCTTTTATTGATAAAGGTGCGCTTGTTCCAGATGAAGTTACAATCGGAATTGTTCGTGAACGTTTAAGTCAGGAAGACTGTATTAAAGGCTTCTTATTAGATGGTTTCCCACGAACTGTTGCACAAGCATCAGCTCTTGAAGAGATTATGAAAGATCTTGGCAAAAAAATCGACTATGTTTTAAACATTAATGTGGATTCAGGGTTGTTATTAACACGCCTTACAGGCCGTCGCATTTGTAAAGAGTGCGGTGCGACTTACCACTTAGAATTCAATCCGCCAGCAAAAGCTGATGTGTGCGATAAATGTGGTGGCGAATTATATCAACGCTCTGATGACAATGAAGAAACTGTAGCAAATCGTTTAGATGTAAATATTAAGCAAACAAAACCTTTGCTTGATTTCTACGAGGAGCTTGGTTACTTACAAAGCATTAATGGTGAGCAAGATATCAATAAAGTATTTGCTGATATCGATGTTCTCATCGGAGGCTTAGCGTAATGATCATCTGCAAAACTCCTCGCGAGATAGACATCATGCGAGAAGCTGGCAGGATCGTTGCTTTAACTCATCAAGAGTTGAAACAACACATTACTCCAGGAATTACAACGAAAGAGCTCGATCAAATAGCGGAAAAGACGATTCAAAAATATGGTGCTACGCCATCTTTTAAAGGATACAACGGATTTCCGGGGAGCATATGTGCTTCTGTAAATGAAGAGCTTGTACACGGGATTCCAGGGAAGCGTAAGCTCGAAGAGGGCGATATCATCAGTATCGATATTGGTGCGAAATACAATGGGTACCATGGAGATTCTGCATGGACGTATCCAGTTGGAAACATTTCTGAATCTGTTCAAAAGCTACTTGATGTCACAGAAAAATCGTTGTATCTTGGTCTAGAACAAGTAAAACCAGGCGAAAGATTATCAAACATCTCGCATGCGGTTCAAACCCATGCTGAAGAGAATGGGTTCTCGATCGTTAGGGAGTATGTTGGTCACGGAATCGGGCAAGACTTACATGAGGACCCTCAAATCCCGCACTATGGTCCACCAAATAGAGGCCCTAGATTAAAGCCGGGAATGGTCATCTGTGTTGAGCCGATGGTGAATCAAGGAAGACGATATGTAAAAACACTATCTGATGACTGGACAGTGGTAACGGTAGATGGTAAATGGTGTGCCCACTTTGAGCACACGATTGCTCTTACAGAAGCAGGATACGAAATCCTTACCACTTTATAAGTAGCTGGCTCTCCGGGATTTCAGAGCAGTGTAAAATGTTACTGATTTGAAGAAGGGAGAACTATTGAATGGCTAAAGATGATGTAATTGAAGTCGAAGGTACCGTTCTTGAAACGTTGCCAAATGCTATGTTCAAAGTAGAATTAGAGAATGGGCATGTCGTATTGGCTCACGTTTCTGGTAAAATCCGTATGAACTTCATTCGTATTTTACCAGGAGACAAAGTTACGGTAGAATTATCTCCGTACGATTTAAATCGTGGTCGTATTACGTACCGTTTTAAATAATATAGCACTCCGTAATCTTTAAGGAGGTTCGAGACATGAAAGTAAGACCGTCAGTTAAACCAATCTGCGAAAAATGTAAAGTTATTCGTAGACGTGGAAAAGTAATGGTTATTTGTGAAAACCCTAAACATAAACAAAAACAAGGTTAATCAGAAGGAGGTGCATTCAGAATGGCACGTATCGCAGGTGTAGATATTCCTCGTGACAAGCGCGTTGTTATTTCTTTAACTTACGTATTCGGCATTGGTCGCACAACTGCTGAAAAAATTCTTACAGAAGCTGGTATTTCTTCGGAAACACGAGTTCGTGATTTATCGGAAGATGAATTAGGACGTATCCGTGATATCATCGATCGTATTAAAGTTGAGGGAGACCTTCGTCGTGAAGTATCTCTTAACATTAAACGTCTAATGGAGATCGGTTCTTACCGTGGTCTTCGTCACCGTCGTGGTTTACCAGTTCGTGGTCAAAACTCTAAAAACAATGCTCGTACACGTAAAGGTCCACGTCGTACAGTAGCAAATAAAAAGAAATAATAAGTAAAGGAGGTTGAACTAACAATGGCACGTAAAACAAACACTCGTAAAAAACGTGTGAAAAAGAATATTGAAGCTGGTATAGCTCATATTCGTTCTACTTTCAACAACACAATCGTAACTCTTACAGATACTCACGGTAACGCACTTTCTTGGTCTAGTGCTGGTGCACTTGGTTTCCGTGGATCTCGTAAATCTACTCCATTCGCTGCGCAAATGGCTGCTGAAGCTGCTTCTAAAGTTGCAATGGAGCATGGTTTAAAAACTTTAGAGGTTACTGTTAAAGGTCCTGGTGCTGGTCGTGAAGCTGCAATTCGTGCTCTTCAAGCTGCAGGCCTAGAAGTAACAGCAATTAGAGATGTTACTCCAGTTCCTCATAATGGATGTCGTCCACCAAAACGTCGTCGTGTGTAATTTTTCTGTATAGAATTTTCCCTTTTGTCTATAATGGATATGATGCATTATCGAGAAATTTCGTACAGAAACATCGCTTGTTGTGCACAATCGGGAACTGCCTAAGGGGGACTTTCGGTTGAACAGAGGTTCTTCCTTTGTTTAACCGGGGTTTCGACGTTTTGAAGGAGGGTTTAGTTAATGATTGAAATCGAAAAACCGAAAATCGAAACGGTTGAACTTAACGAAGATGCTAAGTATGGCAAATTCGTGATTGAACCGCTTGAGCGTGGATATGGTACTACTTTGGGTAACTCCTTACGTCGTATTCTTTTATCCTCACTCCCTGGTGCCGCTGTAACTGCTATCCAAATCGATGGCGTTTTACACGAATTTTCAACAGTTGAGGGCGTAGTAGAAGACGTTACGACGATCATCTTAAACTTGAAAAAGTTAGCTCTTAAAATCTACTCTGAAGAAGAGAAGACGTTGGAAATCGATGTACAGGGCGAAGGTATTGTCACAGCTGCTGATATTACTCACGATAGTGATGTTGAAATCTTAAATCCAGATTTACACATTGCGACGTTAGCAAAAAATGCGCATTTCCGCATGCGTTTAACTGCAAAGCGTGGCCGTGGGTATACGCCAGCTGATGCAAATAAAAGCGAAGATCAACCAATAGGAGTAATTCCTATTGATTCTATTTATACTCCAGTATCACGTGTTACTTACCAAGTGGAAAAGACACGTGTTGGACAAGTGGCTAATTATGATAAGCTTACGCTTGATGTATGGACGGATGGAAGCATCGGGCCAAAAGAAGCTATCTCTTTAGGTGCCAAAATCTTAACTGAGCATTTAAATATCTTTGTTGGTTTAACTGACGAAGCACAAAATGCTGAGATTATGGTCGAGAAGGAAGAAGATCAAAAAGAAAAAGTTCTAGAGATGACTATCGAAGAACTGGATCTTTCTGTTCGTTCTTATAATTGCCTAAAACGTGCAGGAATTAATACTGTACAAGAGCTTGCGAACAAAACAGAAGAAGATATGATGAAAGTTCGTAACTTAGGACGTAAATCCTTAGAAGAAGTTAAACATAAACTTGAGGAATTAGGTTTAGGTTTACGTAAAGACGACTGAGGATTTAAACCCATCAACAAAGGAGGGAACTACGAATGGCATACAGAAAATTAGGCCGTACAAGTGCGCAACGTAAAGCTATGTTACGTGATTTAGCTACTGATTTAATTATCAACGAGCGCATCCAAACGACAGAAACTCGTGCAAAAGAACTTCGTTCTGTAGTGGAAAAAATGATCACTTTAGGTAAACGCGGAGATCTTCATGCTCGTCGTCAGGCAGCAGCTTTCATCCGTAATGAAGTTGCTAACGCTGAGACTGGTCAAGATGCACTTCAAAAATTATTCGCTGATGTAGCTCCACGCTATGCTGAGCGCCAAGGCGGATACACTCGTATTGCAAAAATTGGTCCACGTCGCGGAGACGCAGCACCAATGGTAATTATCGAGTTAGTATAATGATGATTAAAAGGGCAGGACAGTTCTTTTCAAGTAACTGGTCATGGCCCTTTTTTTTTAAGTATAAAAAAATAGGCTAACTTGGCGATAGAAAGGGTGCCTTGTATTGAAAAAAGAGAAACTTCGGACAGAAAATATATCATTTCAATATCCTGGGGCAGCCTCTTATGCATTAAAAGATGTTTCGTTTTCCTTATATGAGGGAGAATGGGTATCTGTTATTGGACAAAATGGTTCAGGGAAGTCTACACTTGCAAAATTATTGAATGGCTTATTTTTACCGGAATCAGGGACAATTACTGTAAATGATACAATGATTTTATCAGAGGAAACAGTATGGGATGTTCGAAAGCAAATTGGGATGGTATTTCAAAATCCAGATAATCAATTTGTTGGAACGACAGTACAAGATGACGTTGTATTCGGTCTTGAGAACATCGGAATGCCAAGGGAGCAGATGATAGAAAGACTAGAACAAGCTCTGCAACTTGTCCATATGGAAGATTTTCTTAATGATGAACCCCATTCGTTATCTGGTGGACAAAAACAGCGAGTCGCAATAGCAGGTATTTTAGCACTTCAGCCATCTATTTTAATACTAGATGAAGCAACTTCAATGTTAGACCCTCAGGGAAGACGTGAAGTAGTAGAAACGGTCAGACAACTTGTTAATCAAAAGGGTATTACGGTGTTATCGATTACGCACGATTTAGAAGAAGCGGCACAGTCAGACCGTATTATTATTTTGAACAAGGGAGAAATATTAGAGGAAGGTACTCCAGAGCAAATTTTCAAATCCTCTCATATGCTCCAAGAGATTGGATTAGATGTACCTTTTTCGGTAAAAATAGCAGAATTATTAAAAAGAAATGAAATTCACTTGCAAAATATGCATCTTACAATGGAAAGCTTGGTGAACGAACTTTGGAGATTACATTCCAAAAAGTAGAACATCGTTATCAATATAAAACTCCATTTGAAAGACGCGCACTTTATGATGTAGACGTGTCGTTTCCAAGTGGGGGCTATTATGCCATTATCGGTCATACTGGTTCAGGTAAGTCGACGATGATTCAACATTTAAATGGTTTATTGCAGCCGACAAATGGTACGGTTCAAATTGGTGAACATTTAATTTCAGCAGGGAAGAAAGAGAAGAAACTTAAGCCGCTACGAAAAAAAGTAGGGGTTGTCTTTCAGTTTCCAGAACATCAACTATTTGAAGAAACAGTTGAAAAGGATATTTGTTTTGGGCCTACTAATTTTGGTGTATCTGAAGAAGAGGCGAAACAAAAGGCGAAAGATGCAATCCAGCTTGTTGGATTGGACATAGAGTTATTAGCACGTTCTCCGTTTGAATTAAGCGGTGGGCAAATGAGGCGTGTTGCAATAGCAGGCGTACTTGCGATGGAACCCGAAGTGCTTGTATTAGATGAACCTACAGCAGGGCTTGATCCGAAAGGACAGCACGAGCTCATGGAGATGTTTTACAATTTGCATAAGGAACAGGGGCTTACAGTTATTCTTGTTACCCATAATATGGAGGATGCCGCTAAGTATGCAGATCAAATAGTGGTCATGCATAAAGGAACGGTCTTTTTGCAAGGAAGAGCAGAGGAAGTATTTTCACATGCTGATGAATTAGAACAAATCGGTGTGGATCTTCCAATGTCTTTAAAGTATAAACGTGCAATTGAAGAGAAGTTTGGTATTTCAATTTCGAAGGCTACCTTATCTTTAGAGGATCTTACTCATGAAGTTGTACAGGTGTTACGAAAAGGTGGTCATGAATCATGCAGCAGTTGATTATTGGGAGATACATTCCAGGTCAGTCACTCATTCATCAACTTGATCCTCGTACGAAGCTGTTGATTGTCTTTTTATATGTATTTGTTGTTTTCTTAGCAAATAATGCGATTTCATATGGATTTTTATTTTTATATGCACTCATTGCTTTATTTTTTGCAAAAGTGCCGATTCGTTATGTACTTTCGGGCTTAAAACCAATTTTATGGATTTTTCTTTTTACATTTTTCCTGCATATTTTTACAAATAAAGAAGGGGAAGTACTATTCCAGCTTGGTTGGTTTTCGATACATGAAAAAGGATTAGAGCAAGGGATCTACATTTCTATACGATTTTTCGTTATTATTTTAATGACGACATTATTAACGTTAACAACAACGCCAATTGAGATTACAGATGGTTTAGAGACGTTATTAAAGCCGTTGAAGCGTATGAAAGTTCCTGTTCATGAAATCGCATTAATGATGTCAATTTCTCTTCGATTTATCCCCACATTAATGGATGAAACGAGTAAAATTATGAAAGCGCAGGCGTCACGTGGTATTGATTTTGCTGGAGGACCGATAAAAGATAGGATGAAAGCTATCATCTCACTACTCGTTCCACTATTTATCAGTGCTTTTAAGCGTGCAGAGGACTTAGCGATTGCGATGGAAGCTCGTGGATATCGAAGTGGCGAAGGACGTACTAAATTTAGGCAACTACGCTGGAAAATAAGTGATACAGTAACAATTGTAAGCTTACTTTGTTTAGCTTGTATTTTGGCATGGGTGCGGTCGTAATGGAGAATAGAGAAATGGATAGAATAAAATGTACAGTTGCATATGATGGCATTCATTTTTGTGGTTACCAAATTCAACCACAGCATCGTACTGTTCAACAAGAAATAGAGAAAGCATTGCAGAAGTTGCATAAAGGAGAACTTGTTCGTGTGCAGGCATCAGGCAGAACGGATTCTACCGTTCACGCCAAAGGACAAGTGATACACTTTGATACACCTTTGTCTCTTGAAGAGTGGCAATGGAGTAATGCTTTAAATACAATGTTACCGGATGATATTGTTATCAGACAGGTAGAGAAGAAAACAGAAGAATTTCATGCACGTTACGGTGTCGAGAGAAAAGAATATCGTTATCGTGTATTATTATCAAAGACTGCGGATGTATTCCGTAGAAATTACGTATATCAATATCCATATCCGCTCGAAATAAATGCTATAAGAAAAGCGATTCCTTATTTTATTGGAACGCATGATTTCACTTCTTTTTGTTCGGCAAAAACTGACAAAAAAGATAAAGTGCGAACAATTTATGAAATCGAGTTAATTGAGCAAGACGATGAATTAATTTTTCGTTTTGTAGGTAATGGATTTTTATATAATATGGTCAGAATTATTGTTGGTACGTTACTTAGCATAGGGCAAGGGAAGCTTGATCCTGACAGCATTCCAGAGATTTTAGCGAAACAAAATCGCCAGTTTGCTGGAAAGATGGCTCCAGGTCACGGACTTTACTTATGGCAGGTAAACTATAACAACTAATCCTGGTGTAACATTTGCTTGACATTAGAAACTCAAAAGTATATCATAACATATGGTATTGTTTCTAAAACCACGATTAGCCCCGGAAGGAAATCGTGTTTAAGATAAACAATAGATTTTTTCTATGGAAAAGATAACGAGGAGGGAAACACATGCGTACGACTTTTATGGCAAAAGCTAACGAAGTTGAGCGTAAATGGTATGTGGTTGATGCTGAAGGTCAAACTTTAGGTCGCCTATCTACTGAAGTAGCATCCATTTTACGTGGTAAAAACAAACCTACATTTACACCACACGTTGACACGGGTGATCATGTAATTATTATTAACGCTGAGAAAATTCATTTAACAGGTAATAAATTAAACGATAAAATTTACTACCGTCACACTAACCACCCAGGTGGACTTAAGCAAAGAACAGCTCTAGAAATGCGTACAAACTACCCTGTACAAATGTTAGAGCTTGCAATTAAAGGCATGCTTCCAAAAGGACGTTTAGGACGTCAAGTGTCTAAGAAATTAAACGTGTATGCTGGAGCAGAGCATCCACACCAAGCACAAAAACCAGAAGTTTACGAACTTCGCGGATAATTAATTAAAGGAGGGCTTACTTTGGCACAGGTTCAATACTATGGCACTGGACGTCGTAAGAGTTCAGTAGCGCGCGTACGCCTAGTTCCAGGCGAAGGACGCGTTATCATTAACGGTCGTGATTTTGAAAACTATATCCCATTTGCTGCATTACGTGAAGTAGTGAAACAACCTCTAGTTGCAACAGAAACTTTAGGTAACTACGATGTACTTGTAAACGTAAATGGTGGTGGATACACTGGTCAAGCTGGTGCTATTCGTCACGGTATTTCTCGCGCTTTATTAAAAGCTGATCCAGAATACCGTCTAACATTAAAACGTGCAGGTCTATTAACTCGTGACGCACGTATGAAAGAGCGTAAAAAATACGGTCTTAAAGGCGCACGTCGTGCACCTCAGTTCTCAAAACGTTAATTTTTGCGAACTTAAAACCCCAACCATTTTGGTTGGGGTTTTTTATGTTTAATTCTTCTTTTGTAATTTTTGTAGCTTGGAATATTTTAGTGCTACTGCCGCACGTATGCTTCTTCTTTAGAAGTTTAGACTAATACGTATTAGGGAGGTTTATAAGTACTATGAATGTCATTGTCAACTTACAAGAAAAACAAAAAGAAAAGCAGTTAAAATACGAGCGGAAGATGCTGCGAGAATTATCATTAAAAACATTGCGTTCAAATATTCGTGATGCCTTTCAGATGCAAGAACTTCATCGTCAGTATGAAGATTATTGTATTGAACTAGGGATAGAATCTTATTTATTAGGAGCGAGATACAGTAAATTTGGTTATCATGGTGAATCATTCTTTGATGTGAAATATAGGGCTTTAGAAGAAGAGCAACAATTAACAGAAACGTTATTTCAATTTTTAACGAGTATGACTATACGTGAAATTAAGTTGCAAGACGAGGAATTGCTTTTGGAATCGTGCCAGCAGTTTATCGGCTTGTGGTGGCAGGAAGGGTATGAAAAGGGCGAAAGAAGATATCGATTAAAGCTACACTAAGACAAGCATAAACTTTCCTCTTGTCCCATATAAGTAATTAGAGGGACTAGCTGGAGGAGGAAAGGTATGAAGAGAATTCGAATTATCTCTTTTGCGCTCGCTGCGGTTGTTTTGTTTTTTTTAGTTAAACAAGAATTTCAAATTACAAAATCGTGGCGAGCTTGGAATTTACCCTTATCAGGGAAAGTGATTGTACTAGATGCTGGGCATGGGGGACCAGACGGAGGGGCTGTTGGTGGAAAGGATATTGTAGAAAAAGATATTACGCTTGAGATTACAAAAAAGGTACAAGATTATTTACAAGAACAAGGTGCTTTAGTTATTTTAACGCGTGAAGGAGATTATGATTTAGCTAATAAAGATACAAAGTCATATAGTAGACGTAAAGCAGAGGATTTAAAAAAGCGTGTTGAGATCATTAATAAGCCTGATGTAGACTTTTTTGCGAGTATTCATTTAAATGCCCTAACTAGTAGTGGATCTAAGGGCGCACAAACGTTTTACTACCGTTCTTCGATTGAAAATGAACGGGCTGCGAAATTTATACAAGCTGAATTGAGAACAAGCTTAGAAAATACGAATCGTTCTGCTAAAACAATTCCTCACGTGTATTTATTGAAGTATGCCAAAAAACCAGGTGCTTTAATTGAGGCTGGCTTTTTATCGAATGTGAATGAAAGATATATGTTAAATTCGGAGAAATACCAGCAAAAAGTAGCGGCTGCAATATATCGTGGTATATTACGTTATTTTACGGAAAAAGGAAATCCTCCAGAATAAGGAGGATTTTTCGAGTTTCTCTCGTTAACGAAGTTTTCCGAAAATATGTTATACTGGAAATGTAAACGCATTTATTTCAAAAGTAAAGAAAGATAAATTTAATTAACATTACGTTATTTTTCATACAGGGGGCTGGGCTAATTATGGTAACAAAAGAGCAGGTAGTGGAAGCATTGGAAGGGATTGTAGATCCGTTTATACATAAAACGTTAAAAGAAACAAATGCAATTAAAGAAGTAACAGTCAAGCCTGAGAAGGAACATGTAAGTGTTAAGATTGCAATTGTAAAGACAGGTACAGCGGAACAAATGCAGTTGCAGTCTGGAATTGTAAAGTTAGTAAAAGAACTTGGAGCAGCAACAGTTGGGCTTCGTTTTGCAGAATTTACAGAAGAGGAATTAGCTCAGTTTGCATCACCGCAAGAGGAAGAGAAAAGTGAATCCTTATTATCACCGAACTCAAATACAACATTTTTAGCAGTGGCAAGTGGAAAAGGTGGAGTAGGGAAATCGACTGTTTCTGTTAACCTTGCAGTTGCTTTAGCTCGTTTAGGAAAAAAGGTTGGTATCATTGATGCGGATATTTATGGTTTTAGTGTACCGGATATGATGGGTATAGAAAAACGTCCAATTGTAAGAGGTGATAAGATAATACCAGTGGAACGTCTAGGCGTGAAAGTAATCTCAATGGGATTCTTTGTAGAAGATAACGCACCTGTTATTTGGAGAGGACCGATGCTTGGGAAAATGTTAAATCACTTTTTCACAGAAGTAGAATGGGGTGATTTAGATTACTTAGTATTGGATTTACCACCAGGTACGGGTGATGTTGCTCTAGATGTGCATTCGATGTTGCCGGCTTGTAAAGAGATTATTGTAACAACGCCGCACCCAACAGCAGCATTTGTAGCAGCGCGCGCTGGAGCCATGGCTTTACGTACAGAACATAGCATTCTTGGTGTCGTTGAAAATATGGCATACTTTGAAAGTAAAGCAACTGGTGAGAAAGAGTATGTGTTTGGAAGAGGCGGAGGAGACAAACTAGCTACGGAACTCCAAACGGATGTACTTGGCCGAATTCCACTTCAGCAACCTGATTGGAATAAAGAAGACTTTGCACCTTCAGTATATGAAGATACACATACAACGGGTCTCATTTATCGTGCGATAGCTGAGACAGTTATTGATAAAACGGCCGTTACACAAAAATAAAGTAATAATGAGTGGGCGATACATACATTGTCCACTCATTATTATAATTATAATTTTTACTGTTGCTCTTTGTTCCCACCTTGAGAACCACCTTCACCGCCTTTTTTATCAGATCCGCCTTTTTCGGCTTTTTGTACACCTTTACTAATGATGTCGATCATTTTAGCTTGGAAGAGTGGACTTTCAGCGGTTTCGGTTAGTACTTGTTGTAAATATTGACGATATTCTTTACTCTTCATTGTTTGTAACATAATTTTTTCTACTTCAGGATTCTTCATAATCTCTATAACACCTGATTGGTATTCAGGATCTTTAAGTAAAGTTTTCATCAAGTTTGTTTGTTCTTTTCCCATACTTTTAGCAAATTTCGATGAGAACTCAGGGTCTTTAAAGAGCTTTTCCCAGAATTGTTGCCCTTTGTCGGATACCATCGCATCTTCAATCGTTTTCTTTACTACCGTTTCATCTAGTATGAGTGCTTGTTTCATTTTTTCATCCGTTAATACATCTTGGATTGCTTTTTTTCCTTGATCGGTTTTTAAAATATCAACAATCATTTTCTTTGTTTGATCGTAATCTAGTTCAGATTTCGTTTCTTTTCCTTGTGCACATGCTACTAGTGCAAAAAGTAAAAGGGAAGAAATCGAAACGAGCAGCATCCGTTTCATAAGTTGGAGCTCCTTTCAGCACAGTTCTCTTTTTTTAATATAAATATCTTTAAGGAATTTATACATGAACATGGCTAGCTTTTTGAAATTGTCATTGATACAATTTAATTAGAAATATAAGAATAATGGGGGATGTGTTGTGAATAGCCGCAAGTGGGTACGACTATTTTTTACGACGTTGTTTCTTGGTGGGATTAGCACAGTCTTTATTGGATTTGTTTTGGAGTGGGACAAGTACGCTAAATTTTTTCAAAATTTCGACGGTAAAGAAATTTTAGCGATTTCTTTTTGGTTGATGGGTGTAGGGTTTATTTTTAGTGTTATAAGTCAAATGGGGTTCTTTGCATATTTAACAATCCATCGTTTTGGACTAGGGATGTTCCGGTCATCTTCTTTATGGAATGCAGTGCAACTGTTCTTTATTGCGTTCGTATTATTTGATTTCGTTTATTTAAGGTCAGTACTTATTGCAAATGGAGAAGTTTCATTAGGGAATAACATACTTGTTGCTGGGATGTTATTTGTGTTTGGGGCAATTGTCGCTTACATAAAGAGTAAAGAAACAAATAAAAAAGCATTTGTTCCCGCTCTGTTCTTTATGGTTGTTGTAACAATTCTTGAATGGGTACCAGCGCTCCGAATTAATGATACAGATTGGTTATATTTAATGGTGATACCACTTCTATTGTGTAATACATATCAGTTACTTGTATTGCATCGTTTAATTGGACAAAAGAGTAAGTCAGCTTAATGAGGAGAGATTGGGTTTTTAATTAGCCAGATTCTTATCGTTTGTAAATACTAGGATAAAAAAAGCTCTGCTATCTTAACGAAAGATAGCAGAGCTTTTTATGTGTGAAGAACCGTGTGGAAAGGAACTACTTAATATCTTCACTTTTTGTACTTGTGTTGGAAATAAGTTGTGATACAGATGTTTGTTCATATCCGTCGCTCTTTAATTTTTGTAAGAGCAATGGTAAAGCCTTATTGGTTTGAAGAGCAGAATCAGAAGCATGCAATAAGACAATATCTCCACCCTTTAAATTGCTAGAGACTGTGGAAACGATTTTATTTACGCCGGGATTTTTCCAGTCATTTGAATTGTTACTCCAATGAACGATGGTGTATCCGAGTGATTCCGCTATTTTAAGAGTTGTTTTGTTAAAATCGCCACTAGGTGGACGTAATAGCTTGACTTGTTTAACGCCAAGTTTTGTAAAAACATCCTGTGCCCGCAAAAGATCTCTTCGTATTTCATTTGCTTCTAGTGAAGTGTAGGACGTGTAATTATAGCCCATACTACCAATCTCATGTCCATCTTTCATGATGCGTTCGACAATATCAGGGTGTCTTTCAGCCCATGCAGCAGAGAGAAAGAAGGTTGCGTTCTTAATTTCTCTTTCTTTGAGTGTATTGAGGATTGGAATAGCTTTTTGGTCTCCCCAACTAATGTCAAACGTGAATGCAACTTGTTTTTTTGCAGTGTCCCCTTTGTAAATCACCTTAGGGCCAGTAGCAGTTGAAAAAGCAGATTCATGTGAATATGTTTTTAAAAAGAGTAGCCATGCTGTAAATAAGGAAAGTACGACTATTAAGCTAATGTGTTTAAATGTTCTTTTACTTGTAATAAAAAAGAAAAACATAATATTACGCCCCTTTGTCCAATCCTTTTCAGTTACATATATGCTTTAAATTTAAAAAAGAGAACAAGGGATTAATATCGTAAGTGGTGGATATAATGAGTGATAGAATTTTGTTTTTGGTGATACATTATTGATAATTGAAAATGAGTGGGGCGTTTATCGGTACACGTAAGGAGTTATTGGGGTGATAATTTGCTTGGGATTATGTTGACGAAGGAAGAGAAAAAAGAAATGGAATACATACTGAAGAGAGAGTTAGAGGAACTTTTATTTGATTTTGAAGATGAGCGTATACATAGCGTTGTAAAAAAGGCGATGGAAGAAAGGTATAAAATCATTTTTTGTTTATTTCGGAGAGTTGCTAATAGGGAAGAATGTATTCGTTATATAAGAAAAAGAATTTTTTATTAAAAAGTGTTGACGTTAAGAGTAAGGATATGATAAATTAATAAACGTCGCTGATGCAGAAATGCAGAAAACGACAAAAAAGAAATTGAAAAACTTAGTTGACATCGAAAAATGAAGATGTTAACATAAGGAAGTCGCAAATGAGCGACTGAGTAGTTCTTTGAAAACTGAACGAAACAAACAACGTGAACGTCAATTTTTATTTTTAGATGCTAGACAAACTAACTTTATTGGAGAGTTTGATCCTGGCTCAGGATGAACGCTGGCGGCGTGCCTAA
>NZ_LXLV01000004.1 GCF_001757995.1 Bacillus mycoides
TGAAAGATGATCAGGTTGATAGGTTCGAGGTGGAAGCATGGTGACATGTGGAGCTGACGAATACTAATAGATCGAGGACTTAACCATATAATATGAAGCAAATGTTATCTAGTTTTGAAGGAATATATATTGAAAATTCCTTTTGACATTCTGAAAAGAATGTGTATAATGATAAAAGTCTGGTAATGATGGCAGAGAGGTCACACCCGTTCCCATACCGAACACGGAAGTTAAGCTCTCTAGCGCCGATGGTAGTTGGGACCTTGTCCCTGTGAGAGTAGGACGTTGCCAGGCTTATATTATTCCGCAGTAGCTCAGCGGTAGAGCTATCGGCTGTTAACCGATCGGTCGTAGGTTCGATTCCTACCTGCGGAGCCATTATGCTTCCATAGCTCAGCTGGTAGAGTACTTCCATGGTAAGGAAGAGGTCACCGGTTCAAGCCCGGTTGGAAGCTTGGGAAAAGTTTTTATTTTTTTTTGGCCCGTTGGTCAAGTGGTTAAGACACCGCCCTTTCACGGCGGTAACACGGGTTCGAATCCCGTACGGGTCATCACTTTTGGAGGATTAGCTCAGCTGGGAGAGCACCTGCCTTACAAGCAGGGGGTCGGCGGTTCGATCCCGTCATCCTCCACCATATATTTTTAAATGTCGGAGGGGTAGCGAAGTGGCTAAACGCGGCGGACTGTAAATCCGCTCCTTCGGGTTCGGCAGTTCGAATCTGCCCCCCTCCACCATTTTCTTTAAAATAACCTGAAAGGGTTTATTTTTTTGAAAAGATAACCATACTAGTAAATATTAATGGGCTATAGCCAAGCGGTAAGGCAACGGACTTTGACTCCGTCATGCGCTGGTTCGAATCCAGCTAGCCCAGCCATTTACGAGCCATTAGCTCAGTTGGTAGAGCATCTGACTTTTAATCAGAGGGTCGAAGGTTCGAATCCTTCATGGCTCACCATTTTCGCGGAAGTAGTTCAGTGGTAGAATACAACCTTGCCAAGGTTGGGGTCGCGGGTTCGAATCCCGTCTTCCGCTTAATTACTAAGGGGCCTTAGCTCAGCTGGGAGAGCGCCTGCCTTGCACGCAGGAGGTCAGCGGTTCGATCCCGCTAGGCTCCATATAAATGGGGAAAGCTTACATCAAATGATGTAAGCTTTTTTTGTGTTTAAATTCCACTCCAAAAGGCAACTTTCCCGTATATCGTTTAAAATGAAAAAAAGGGATTGGATAAGGGGGAGGTAATTATGAAAGTTGTCATTGCATCGGATTCATATAAAGAAAGCCTGAAAGCTATAGAGGTATGTGAAGCTATTGAAAGAGGCTTTGCAGCAATTTTTCCTAAAGCAGAGTATGTTAAAGTACCAATTGGAGATGGAGGCGAAGGAACGGTTGAGTCTCTTGTTGGTGCTACAATGGGGAAAATTATATCACTTAATGTGACAGGGCCGCTTGGAGAGAGCGTGCAAGCCTTTTATGGTATGTCTAAGGATAAGAAGACAGCATTTATTGAAATGGCAGCAGCATCAGGATTACAACACGTTCCAATTGAAAAGAGAAACCCACTTATTACAACTACAAAAGGGACAGGTGAACTTATATTACATGCATTAGATCAAGGAGCTAAACACATTATTTTAGGGCTTGGAGGAAGTGCTACAAATGATGGTGGGGCTGGTATGCTATCTGCCTTAGGCGCAAGATTTATAAATAGGAAAGGTGAAGTAATAGAACCCTCTGGAGGGACATTACATTTGATAACCACTGTTGACCTTTTTAGGATTGATTCACGCCTGGAGGATATAAAGTTAGAAGCAGCATGTGATGTAGATAACCCTTTAGTTGGACTGAGCGGGGCATCTTTTGTATTTGCGAGACAAAAAGGTGCGAATGTAGAGATGATGAAAGAGCTAGATGAGAATTTAAAACATTATGCTAATATACTTAAACAACATGTGTCTTTTGATGTATCTGAAATACCGGGTGCGGGTGCAGCTGGAGGAATGGGAGCTGCTGTCGTTGCAGTGCTAAAGGGACAGTTAAGAAAAGGGATTGAAATTGTATTAGATTATACAAATTTTGATAAGTGCATAGAGGGTGCCGATCTTATTGTAACTGGTGAGGGAAGAATAGATGAACAAACAGCTTATGGAAAAGCTCCTGTTGGTGTCGCAAAGCGGGCGAAATGTCGTCATATTCCTGTAATTGCTATTGGTGGATCTGTATCTCCGAACTATACAACTGTTTATGAAAAGGGATATTACAGCTAGTCCAATGACATTAGAAGAAGCATATAAAAGGGCAGAAGAGAATATCGAAATGACAGCAAAAAATATTGCAGCAGTGTGGAAACTAGCATCAGAAAAACGCTTCTAAGTGTAGAAGCGTTTTTAATTATTATCTAATAATAGTGATAGTAGTTATTTCATTAAGTTAACTTTATGCATAGAATAGTTTAAAAATGGGGATTCCAACGTAAATATAAGTGAATAAAATGTATATCTATGCAGAAAAATGTCGAGTTGAGTCAGACTATATAAAAGATTTAAAATATTTAGTGAAGGCATAAAAGGGGGATACTATCTATGAAAAAAGAAATCTCAGTTATTGGAGTTCCAATGGATTTAGGACAGATGCGTCGTGGGGTTGATATGGGACCAAGCGCGATCCGTTATGCAGGGGTAATTGAAAGAATCGAAGAAACTGGATATAGCGTAAAAGATATGGGAGATATATGTATAGAGAGAGAAAAAGAAATAGATGAAAATACAAAGTTAAGAAACCTTACACAAGTTGCAACTGTATGTAATGAATTAGCAAGTAAGGTTGATCATATTATAGAAGAAGGTCGTTTTCCACTTGTATTGGGCGGCGATCACAGTATCGCTATCGGTACGTTAGCTGGTGTAGCGAAACATTATAAAAATTTAGGTGTTATTTGGTATGATGCACACGGTGATTTAAATACAGAAGAGACTTCACCATCTGGAAATATTCACGGTATGTCACTTGCTGCAAGTTTAGGATATGGACATTCTTCACTTGTAGACTTATACGGGTCATATCCTAAGGTGAAGAAAGAGAACGTTGTAATTATCGGTGCACGTGCATTAGATGAAGGAGAAAAAGACTTTATTCGTGAAGAAGGCATCAAAGTATTCTCAATGCATGAAATTGATCGTATGGGTATGACGGCTGTTATGGAAGAAACAATTGCATATTTATCTCATACTGATGGTGTTCATTTATCATTAGATTTAGATGGGCTTGATCCTCATGACGCACCAGGAGTTGGAACACCTGTAATTGGTGGTCTATCTTATCGTGAAAGCCACTTAGCGATGGAGATGTTAGCAGAAGCTGATATTGTTACATCTGCTGAATTTGTTGAAGTAAATACAATTTTAGATGAGAGAAACAGAACAGCAACAACAGCGGTTGCTTTAATGGGTTCTTTATTCGGTGAAAAACTGAAATAAATGTAAGAAAAGCAACTGTGAAGTTGCTTTTTTTATTGGAAAATAGGCGTATAATAATTTATATTACACTGTAGGATAAGAAAGTTTGACATCTTACCAATTTAAGCTAAGGGGGCGTTTGTAATTGTCGTTTGTTTCATGTATGGTATAATTAACTAGTTGTTGGAAATACATACAGATAGAGCATAAAATAATATTTCAATATATGGATAGAATTGCTCGTAAGTAGGAGGAAGGGTTAGTATGCCTTTTGAAGATACGACCATTTTGAAATATCTTAGTACGACATTAGATATTGCTGTTGTATGGTTTATTATATATAAGCTAATTCTTATAATCCGGGGCACGAAGGCTGTTCAACTTTTAAAAGGTATTACGGTTATTATTGTCGTCCGGATGATCAGTATTTTACTTGAATTGCATACGCTATATTGGCTAACGGAACAAGTATTAACGTGGGGATTCTTAGCTGTTATTATTATCTTTCAGCCAGAATTGCGAAGAGCACTTGAGCAGCTAGGAAGAGGTAGCTTGTTTTCGCGTGTAGGAACTCACGAGGACGATGAACCTGAAATTGTTGCAACAGCGATAGCGAAAGCAACGGAATATATGGGAAAACGTAGAATTGGTGCATTAATTACGTTGTCAAAAGAGACTGGGATGGGTGACTATGTGGAAACGGGTATTCCGTTAAATGCAAACGTATCATCGGAACTACTCATTAATATTTTCATTCCAAATACGCCTCTTCACGACGGAGCAGTAATTATGCAAGGAAGTACAATTAAAGCAGCGGCGTGTTATCTTCCTTTATCGGAAAGTCCGTTTATTTCTAAGGAATTAGGAACTAGGCATCGCGCTGCAATGGGAGTTAGTGAAGTTACTGATAGTATTACGGTAGTTGTGTCGGAAGAAACGGGTCAAATTTCTTTAACGAAAAACGGTGAGTTACATCGTGATTTGAAGACAGAACAGCTAAAGGATATGTTGTTAGCTGAATTTAGTGGGAACGAAAAAACGACTTCTTCGTCTTTATGGAATTGGAGGAGAAAGCGTCATGGATAAGTTAATGGAGAATCATTGGTTTTTAAAAGGAATCTCATTACTATTGGCGTGTATGCTTTTTATGTCAGCAACTTTAACTGAAAAAAATACGACATCGAGTATATTACCTTTCGTAAATGAAACGAAAGAAACATTAACTGATTATCCTATTACCCTTAAGTATGATGAAGAGAAATATATTGTAAGTGGTATTCCAGCAGGTGGAGTCAAGGTGAAGTTGGAAGGTCCAAAATCAGCAGTTGCCACAGCAAAAGCAAAAAAACAATTTGATATATCAGTTGATTTGCGAGATAGTCCAAAAGGAACTTATGAAGTTTCTTTAAAAGCGAATGGGCTTCCAGATGATGTGAAAGGAACAGTCCAACCAGCAACAATTAAAGTCACTCTTCATGAAAAAGCGAAAAAGTATGTTCATGTAGATTTAAAATTATCAAATGAAGACCAGATGCCAGCAGGTTCTACTATTGAGAAATCAAGTATTAAGCCCGACACTGTTGAAGTAGTTGGAACAAAAGAAGAAATAGAAAGTATTTCATCTGCTAAGGCATATATCGACTTAAAAGGCGTGAATAAAACTGTTACAAAAACAGCAGACGTTACATTGTACAATAAAGAAGGAAAACGTTTAAATGTAAAAACGAGTCCATCTAAAATAAGTGTAACGGTGAATGTAGCGACACAACCTACAGCAAATAACACCGAAAAAACTGTTCCTGTAACGTATACGAAAAAGGGTAGTTTACCAGAAGGATTAGCTGTTACAAATATTAGTGTTGAGCCGAGAGAAGTAACGATAGCAGGTCCAAAAGACATTTTGGATAATATACAATCTATAGAGGGGGTCGAGGTAGATCTTAGTCAATTGACGGATTCTACAACATTCGATGCCTCTGTTTTATTGCCAAAAGGTGTAACAAGTGCAAAACCAAATCAAGTGAAGGTCTCCGTAGGGGTACAAAAGGTAAAACAAACGAAAAGTAAAACTATTGATGGTATCCCGATTCAAAAAAGTGGAATTCCGAATGATGTTACTGCGCAGCTACTTTCGCCACAAGATGGAAAGATAAGCGTTGATATTTCAGGAGAAGCAAGTATAGTAGATAAAATAACAGCAGCTCAAATAACAGCGGCGATTAATCTGCAAAATGTATCTCCGGGGACGAAAGATGTTTCTATTCAAGTGAGTGGTCCAGGTAATATTTCGATAGAAGCAAAACAAAAAAGTGCTAAAGTCACAATTGTGAAGAAAGAAAAGCCGGATAAAGAAGTACAGGGTAATATTGAACAACCAGATTCAAAAAACAATCAAGAAAATCAAACTGAAAAACCCAAAAATCCTGAACCCGATCCAGAAAAGGATCCAGAAAAGGATCCAGAAAAGGATCAGGAAAAAGATAAAGACAAAGACAAAGAAAATGGCCAAGAAACGAGCCAAGAACCAACAGTAGATAATCAAAAAGAGCACGAAAAAGGAGCGAATAATAATGGGTAAATATTTTGGTACAGACGGAGTACGCGGGGTTGCAAATAAGGAATTAACACCTGAATTAGCATTCAAAATTGGACGTTTTGGCGGCTATGTATTAACAAAAGATACAGATCGTCCAAAAGTAATTATTGGCCGTGATACACGTGTATCTGGACATATGCTAGAAGGAGCTTTAGTAGCAGGTCTATTATCAACTGGAGCAGAAGTAATGCGTCTTGGTGTTATTTCTACACCAGGTGTGGCTTATTTAACAAAAGCTTTAGATGCACAAGCGGGTGTTATGATTTCTGCATCTCATAATCCAGTACAAGATAATGGAATTAAGTTCTTCGGTTCAGATGGTTTCAAATTAACAGATGAGCAAGAAGCAGAAATTGAAGCATTATTAGACAAAGAAGTTGACGAGTTACCACGTCCAACAGGTACTAACCTTGGTCAAGTGAGCGATTACTTTGAAGGTGGACAAAAATATTTACAATACATTAAACAAACTGTAGAGGAAGATTTCTCTGGTTTACATATCGCTTTAGATTGCGCACACGGTGCGACTTCTTCTTTAGCTCCATACTTATTTGCAGACTTAGAAGCTGATATTTCAACGATGGGAACTTCTCCAAACGGTATGAATATTAACGAAGGCGTCGGATCTACACATCCAGAAGTCTTAGCTGAATTAGTAAAAGAAAAAGGTGCTGATATCGGACTTGCTTTTGATGGTGATGGCGACCGATTAATCGCTGTAGATGAAAAAGGAAACATCGTTGATGGCGATCAAATTATGTTTATTTGCGCGAAGTATATGAAAGAAACTGGTCAATTAAAACATAATACAGTTGTTTCAACAGTTATGAGTAACTTAGGTTTCTACAAAGCACTTGAAGCAAACAGTATTACAAGTGATAAAACAGCAGTTGGTGACCGCTACGTAATGGAAGAAATGAAACGTGGTGGATATAACCTGGGCGGAGAACAATCAGGTCACATTATCTTACTTGATTACATTACAACTGGTGATGGAATGTTAAGTGCTCTTCAACTTGTAAACATCATGAAAATGACGAAAAAGCCATTATCTGAGCTTGCAGGTGAGATGACAAAATTCCCACAATTACTAGTAAACGTTCGTGTAACAGATAAAAAACTAGCATTAGAAAATGAAAAAATTAAAGAAATTATTCAAGTTGTAGAGGAAGAAATGAAAGGCGACGGTCGTATTCTTGTTCGTCCATCTGGAACAGAGCCACTTATTCGTGTAATGGCAGAAGCACCAACACAAGAAATTTGTGATGCTTATGTGCACCGTATTGTAGAAGTTGTGAAAGCTGAAGTTGGAGCTGAATAATTTACTGAATTTGTTTTAAAAGGAGCACAAGAAGTGCTCCTTTTTCATATGTTTTATAGACAATGAAAAAAAATTCATTGACGGTTTATATTGTTTGTTATAAGATGGTCTTGTTCTTTTTCTCAAAGTAAATATTGTAAATTATAAAAGCGCCAGAGCTACAAGTAGTGTAGTTGACGAGGTGGAGTTTTATCGAGATTTCGGCGGATGACTCCCGGTTGTTCATCACAACCGCAAACTTTTACTTAAAACATTAAGGTGACTTAGTGGACAAAGGTGAAAGTGTGATGAGAGAAAAGGAACGGATGAAAACTAGCTGTATAAGTGTATACGGACTTAAACCCAATTGAGAGGAAGGTGAAAGCCGTTACAAGCTTACAGGGCTAGCAATATGTAATCCGTTTTTTTAATATAAATAAATGGTATCGGACTATGTCGTTACATGTTCGCAAAGCAGTGTAAGCATTTGTAACGGCGACTAAACATGTGTGGAATCGTAGGATTTATTGGAGAGCAAGATGCAAAGGAAATTTTATTAAAAGGTTTAGAAAAGCTAGAATATCGTGGATATGATTCAGCAGGTATTGCAGTACAAACAGAGAACGGTGTTGTTGTATACAAAGAAAAAGGCCGTATTGCAAAACTTCGCGAAATCGTAGATGAGAACGTAGCAGCAAGCGTAGGGATCGGACATACACGCTGGGCTACACACGGTGTTCCAAGTAAGTTAAACGCGCATCCGCATCAAAGTACATCAAAACGCTTTACACTAGTTCATAACGGTGTAATTGAAAACTATGAATTAGTGAAAAAGGAATATTTACAAGATGTAACGTTCGTAAGTGAAACAGATACAGAAATTATCGTACAGCTTATGGAACAACAAGTGAGCACAGGATTAAGTGTAGAAGAAGCGTTCCGTAATACGCTATCTCTTTTACATGGCTCTTATGCAATCGGATTACTTGATGCTGAAAATCCAAACATGATTTATGTTGCTAAAAACAAAAGCCCGCTATTAGTAGGTGTTGGTGACAACTTTAATGTTGTGGCGAGCGACGCTATGGCGATGTTACAAGTTACAGATCAATTTATCGAGTTAATGGATAAAGAAATCGTAATTGTAACAAAAGAAAGCATTACAATTAAAAACTTACAAGGTGAAACGATTGAACGTGCACCTTATACAGCGGAATTAGACGCAAGTGATATTGAAAAAGGAACGTATCCTCATTTCATGCTAAAAGAAATCGATGAGCAACCACTTGTAATCCGTAATATTATTCAAAAGTACCAAGATGAAAATGGCGAAATTGAATTAGATCAAGATATCCGTAACGCAATTTTAGATAGCGATCGCATTTACATCATTGCATGTGGAACAAGTTATCATGCAGGTCTTGTTGGAAAGCAATTCATTGAGAAATTTGCGAAAGTACCAGTTGAAGTACATGTAGCAAGTGAATTCTCTTACAATATGCCATTATTAACAGAAAGACCATTCTTCATTTACATTTCACAAAGTGGTGAAACAGCTGATAGCCGTGCAGTACTTGTGCAAACAAATGAAATGGGTCATAAAGCATTAACGATTACAAATGTACCTGGTTCTACGCTTTCTCGTGAAGCTGATTATACACTTCCGTTATATGCGGGACCAGAAATCGCAGTTGCATCGACGAAAGCATACACAGCACAGCTTGCAGTACTTTCAATCTTAGCGGCTGACATTGCAAAAGCGAAAGGTGAAGTTCTTGATTTCGATTTAACACACGAATTAGGACTTGTAGCAAACGCAATGGTAGTACTTTGTGATCAAAAAGAAGAAATGGATGCATTAGCAAAACAATTTTTATCAACAACACGTAACTGCTTCTTCATCGGACGTAGCGTAGACTTCTTCGTAGGTTTAGAAGGTGCGTTAAAACTAAAAGAAATCTCTTACATCCAAGCAGAAGGATTTGCTGGAGGAGAATTAAAACACGGTACAATCGCCTTAATCGAAAACGGTACACCAGTTATCGCTCTTGCTACACAAGAGCACGTAAACCTTGGAATTCGTGGTAACGTGAAAGAAGTAGTAGCACGCGGGGCTAACCCATGTATCATCTCAATGAAAGGCTTAGAAATGGAAGGTGACAGCTTCGTATTACCAGCTGTACACGAAGCACTAGCACCGCTAGTAGCAGTTATTCCATTACAACTTATCTCATACTACGCAGCACTTCACCGCGAGTGTGACGTTGATAAGCCACGTAACTTAGCTAAATCTGTTACTGTTGAGTAGGAAATTGGTAGAGTAACTAGTTTATTGTGGATTTAAAATAAAGTTGTGAAGCTTTGCCCCTTTGGATATTTTTATCTAAAGGGGTGTTTTTGTGTCGAAAAGAAAAAGAACAACTAAAATCGATAAGTGGCTTAAAGAGGGTAGTGGAGCAGATTATCAGCCTTGGCTTAAAATTTAAGGTGTTGCCTCATTAGGGTGTTCGACAAGATTAAAAGGTATAAAGACCGCCAGACAACAGGAATTTTTATCAGATTTGGAACGGAACTACTTTTATTTAACTGAATTTTCTGTTATCGTTTAGATATTCGTGAACAATTCCCTTTATTACCACAAGAAGAGACGATTACTATTGCTGAAGAGCTTGGGATTAAACATTCAGTTGATAAAGGCCAAGGTATTACAGTGGGGAAAGCTAAACGTAGTTCTAAAAGGGTTCAGCGTAGGGGAGAGGTTTTATCCCCGCTATTTGCAGGCAGTAAGGCTCCCACCTCAAAATTCGGCGAATGCGAGGAAGGCTACCTGTAAAAGCTCGATTGGTGTGGGCTAATTAAAGTTTCACTTTATTGAACAAATTAGATTACTAGACATTACGAGGGGTGTTTATTAATGAAAGTGAAAGAAAAAACATATTTAAGTATAGAAGAGATTATTTCATTACCGGCCTTATCAAGTACAAATATAAGTGATGATGGCAACAACGTAGCATTTGTAAAGAAGACAGCTAACTGGAAAGACAATACATATAGGAATCATGTATGGATATATGAAATAGATAAGGGACAGAGTTCCCCATTAACGACTATGGATATAGATAGTACATGCCCATTATGGTCTCCGAATTCTAGGGATATCGCATACCTTAGCCCTGCTGGTGATGGGAAAAATCAGATCTTTGTTAAGTCAATAGATGGTTATAGCGAAGTTCAAATTACTGATGAGAAAGAAGGGATCAGTACATTCAAATGGGAGCCTACTGGTAAAGGTTTTTATTATGTTGCACAGTCAAAAGAATGTGAGGAAATAAAGAAACGTAAGGAACTATATGGAGATTTCCAACATGTAGGTAAGGAACATCAGAATAATTGTTTATATTACATTGAAATAGAAAAAGTGATACAAAATGATAAAGAGGAACGAGAGATTAGCGGTGTTTATCAGTTAACTGATGGTAAGGATTTTCATATCCATGAATTTGATATTTCAAATGATGGTAAAAAGGTTGTATTTATGGCGACACCAAGCTCAAATATGGCAGGTTATATAAATGGAGATCTATACATACTCCATATTAAAGCTGGAGAGCTACAAAAGCTGAATATAGATAAGTTGTTGGGTGGGAGCGTTCACTTTTCTCCTGAGGGCAGCAAAATATGTTACTCAGCAAGCATAAGAGAGAAGGATTATTATAGAAACCATATACAAGATAGTACATTAGAGATATATGATATGAATACCGGAGAGGTAACTCAACCTCTAACAAATTTTGATAGTACGGTTATGCCATTACAGTGGACAGCTAAAGGAATTTTAATTAGATGGCAGAATAAAACTAATTATCTTATTGGATTGCTATCTGAGGATGGCACTGTGGAAATGTTAAGCGAAAAAGTAGATGGCTTTATAATGGATGCTTCTATAACAATGGATGGAAATCATATATCCTATAATAAGGCTATAACAAATGAGACCTTTGAAATCTATTTAGACGATAAAAAAATAACGAATGAAAATAGCTTTTTCGAAGGAAAGCTTAAAAGTAATAGAGAAATAATCTCATGGAAAAGTAGTGATGGTCTTGAAATAGAGGGTGTTTTATCAACCCCAGTAGAGTTTGATGCAAATAAAAAATATCCCTTATTAGTGGTAATCCATGGTGGTCCGGCTTGGGCATCCTTCCCAATATTTTCAGACTGTTTTAATGAGAAATATCCGATTGAGCAGTTTATCGAAAAGGGCTTTATAGTTTTAGAACCAAACTATAGGGGAAGCTCTGGTTATGGTAATGAATTCTTAAAAGCAAACTATAGAAAACAGGGAATTGCTGACTATGAGGATGTTATATCTGGAGTGGATAAACTAGTTGAAAAAGGGATTGCAGATAAAGATAGAGTAGGGGTTATGGGATGGAGTAACGGGGGATATATATCAGCTTTCTGTTCTACATTTAGTAGTAGATTTAAAGCTATTTCAGTTGGAGGCGGAATTACTAACTGGGGTACCCATTATGTAAATACAGATATCCCTTACTTTATTAGAATGCATTTAGGAAATACTCCATGGAATGATCCAGAGCTATATAGGAAAACATCGCCAATGACATATATTAAATCAGCATGTACGCCTACCTTAATTCAACATGGGGAAGAGGATGCGAGAATTCCAATTCTAAATGCATATGAGCTATATCAAGGATTAAGAGATATGGAAGTTGATACAGAATTAATTATATTTAAAGGAATGGCATATAGTTCTGACCAGCCAGGAATTCATATGGCTATTATGAAGCAGAATTTGATGTGGTTTTCACACTATATTCTTGGAGAAAGTATGAAAGATTTTAGGGTTTTATAATGGCTTGTTTTAGTCTTTAAGCTTTTTAGGTGCTTGAAATAAAGTCGTACACATTTATCCGGTTATATATGATTGAGTTTAACATTTCGGATAAGGAAAACTGTGAAATATTTTGGTGTAAATGAGAAAAGAGCCTGAATGTAGGCTCTTTTCTCATTTATATTTAAAAGATGAACTGTTCTTATGCAGTTTTACTTAATTTATATGCTTCATGGTTATTTTTTTTGAAAAGTTTTGGGAAAACATAACCATCTAAGCCAATACGTCCAGCATTCTGTCCTGCAACTAAAATGAACATAGTTAAAATAAGTAGGTTTGGGTTTACACTAACAGTTCCGCTTAATAAAAATGAAAGGTTCATTATGATGCCGAAAAATGCAGCTGTTTTTGTTAATCCACCTAAAATCAAACCTAGTCCTACTAAAATTTCTCCCCATTGAACTAAAAAGCTAAATAGGTCTGCGTTTGGAAGAACAAAATGTTGAAGGAAATCTGCCCACCAACCTTGTACTGCAGGGTGATCACCTGATGCTTGAGCGATAGCTCCTTTTAGAAAACCACTTGCGTCAAAAGATTGTCCAAAAACTTTTCCTATTCCAGCAGCAAGCCATGCATATCCTATGTAAAGTCGTAAAAATAATAATATGAAAGTAGCGCGTTTATCAGTTCTTAAAAAATTGATAACCATTGAAATCCCTCCAATGTATTGTATTTACATGTTTATTATATATTCATTGTGAATAAGTTCACAATGGAGGAAATGTGAACAAAGATAGGTTATGAATAATTGTTTTATTTTTTGTAACATTTCATCTTTTTTTGGTAGAATAATAATAGAGATATATTGAAAGGGGATAAAGAGTAGATATGTGGATGAACTTTTAATGATTAGAAAGCGGATAGAGGAAATTTTCTCTCACTAATGAGGGGTTATTTAGCTATCTATAAATCATTCAAGGACTGCATATTTGATTTGTACATCCCTTTTGTAAGGATAGATGCCTATGTGGGGAAATTTATATCTCTTATATAAAATATGCGTCCTTTAAACTTGGAGGAGTATATGATGAATCAATTAAAAAATAAAGTAGCTGTTGTTACAGGTGTTAGTCGTTTAGATGGTATAGGAGCAGCTATTTGTAAAGAGTTAGCTGAAGCAGGATACGATATATTTTTTACGTATTGGACAGAGTATGATAAAGAGATGCCTTGGGGCGTTGAGCAAAATGAACAAATACAATTAAAAGAAGAGCTATTGCAAAACGGTGTTAAAGTATCAAGTATGGAGTTAGATTTAACTCGAAATGATGCACCAGAGCAACTTATAAATAAAATTACTGAACAATTAGGATACCCTGATATATTAATTAACAATGCAGCTTACTCTACTAATAATGACTTTTCTAATTTAACTGTCGAAGAGTTGGATAAGCATTATATGGTAAATGTTCGCGGCACTACACTGTTAAGTAGTAAGTTTGCTCAAGGATTTAATAAGAAATCTGGTGGTAGAATCGTTAATATTACTTCGGGACAATTTAAAGGGCCTATGGCTGGAGAACTAGCCTATGCAACAACGAAGGGAGCTATTGACGCTCTTACTAGTACGTTGTCAGCTGAGGTAGCTCATTTAGGAATAACAGTGAATGCAATTAATCCAGGTCCAACCGATACAGGGTGGATGACTGAAGAGATAAAACAAGGATTAAGACCGATGTTTCCTTTCGGTAGAATAGGTGAACCGAAGGATGCAGCGAGGCTTATTAAGTTTTTAGTGAGCGAAGAAGCAGAATGGATTACTGGACAAGTTATTCATTCAGAAGGTGGATTTAAAAGATAAAGTGAAACTTTAATCAGTGGGGGTTTTGTTCATCCCCCACTGATTATTAGTTGAACCAATCGGGCTTTTACGGGCAGTTGATCCTCCACCTAACTTCTTTGCTTCCGCTGAATTTTGAGGTGGGGTCTTACTGCCCGTTAATGCGGGATAAAAAGAAGGTATCTCATTTCAGTGAGATACCTTCTTTTTAATCTTTCTTCAATCTTCGTGCTATACCATTCCCTAATGACTGTAATCCTTGAACGAGAATGATTAAAATAAAGACTGTTGCATACATTACTTCAGGTTCGTAGCGTAAATGTCCGAATCGATATGCGAGATCACCAAGGCCTCCAGCACCTACAAGTCCAGCCATTGCTGTTGCACCGATTAAGCCGATCGTTGCGATTGTTAATCCAAGTACGAGAGACGGGCGAGCTTCTTTAACCATAACGTGCCAAATGATTTTTAAAGTAGAGACTCCCATTGCTTGATACGCTTCAATAACACCACGGTCCACTTCTAGTAAAGCCGTTTCCATTAAACGAGCAATATAGGGAGCTGTGAATACGACAAGTGGTACGATGACACCTTGCACGCCAATAGATGTCCCCATTAAAAATTTTGTGAAAGGTAAAATAAAGAATAAGAGAATGATAAATGGAAGAGAGCGAATGACATTAATAATTGTATTAAGAATCGGATATATGATTTTATTCTCTAGTTGGCCACCAGGTCTTGTTAAAACGAGTGTTACACCGAGTGGTAACGCAATTAGAATAGAGATAAGTAATGAAATAGATGTCATTTGAAATGTTTGAATTGTTGCTTCCCATATTACGTTACCCCACTCATCCAAAAAGGACTTGTTTCCCATAATCTGTTCTACCTCCTTCTACGATGATCCCTTGTTCTTGTAAAAATGATAAGGCACGGTGTACTTCATTTTTTTCACCTTGCATATGAACGATCAGTTTCCCATATGCCTCATGTTTTAACTGCGTAATATTGCCTGATAAAATATTGGGATATACCTGAAAACGTTTTGTAGCGACAGCTAACGCGGGTTCTCCTGAAGCGGTTCCTATAAATGAAAGTGTTACGATTTCTCCAGTACTTTGTAGCTCTTTCTGTACCTCTTCTGGAATTTTAGCTGCAAATGCGCTATTTACAAATTTCTTCGTTGTTACATGTTGTGGGTTTGTGAAAATATCTTTTACGGTTCCACTTTCGACTACCGCCCCATGTTCCATAACGGCAACTTGGTCACAAATACGCTGGATGACATTCATTTCGTGTGTAATTAGCAAAATCGTAATTCCGATTTCTTCGTTGATCTTTAATAATAAATCAAGAATAGAATCGGTCGTTTCTGGATCTAATGCGCTCGTTGCTTCATCACTTAATAAAACTTCAGGCTCATGAGATAGTGCGCGAGCGATCGCTACACGTTGTTTTTGGCCACCAGATAATTCACTTGGATAGGCATCTTTTTTATTAAAGAGATCAACAATGCGTAAATACTTTTCTACCCTTTTTTCAATTTCATTTTTGGGAAGACCAGATAGACGTAAGGGTAGTGCGATGTTTTCATAAACGGTAACGGTTTTAAGTAAATTGAATCCTTGAAAAATCATGCCGATTTTTTGTCTCGCTTTTGCGAGTTCTTTTGTCGATAAGGTTGTTAAATCTTGTTCGTTTATAATGATATTTCCTGTCGTTGGTTTTTCTAATAAATTTACACAACGAATTAATGTACTTTTACCAGCGCCGCTATATCCGATGATTCCAAATACTTCGCCCTTTTTTACTTTAAGGGAAGTTGGTTTAAGGGCCTCAACATTCCCTTTTTTTGTTGAGAATACTTTGGAGACGTTTTTTAATTCAATCATTATAGTCAGCTCCTACCAAGACGGTAAAACAGAACCATCAAATTTTTTCTCGATAAACTCTTTTACTTCTTTAGATTGATAAGCTTTCTTTAATTTGTTTACAACAGCATCATCTTTATTTTCAGTACGAACAACGACCCAGTTCACATATGGTGAATCTTTTCCCTCACGGAAAATAGAATCTTTCGCTGGACTTAATTTTGCACCTAATGCAAAGTTTGTATTGATTGCAGCTGCTTTCACTTCACTTAGTTGTGTTGGTAATTGAGATGCCTCTAATTCAACAATCTTTAAATTTTTCGGGTTTTCTATTACATCTTTTGCAGTCGCTTTTTCTGTAGCTTTTGGATCAACTTTTAAAACCCCTGCTTTTTCAAATAGTTTTAAAGCACGAAGCTCATTTGTTGGGTCATTTGGTACGGCGATTGCGTCGCCCTCTTTTAATTCTTTTACATCTTTTAAGCTTTTAGAATATACACCCATAGGGAATGTTACTGTGGAAAATACTTCAGTTAATTTCATGTTGCGTTCGGCTTTAAATACATCTAAATAAGATTTAGTTTGATAGCTATTTACATCAAGGCTTTTTTCATCTAAAGATACGTTTGGCGCTACATAATCATTAAATACTTTTACATCGATTTGGAGGCCATCTTTTGCTGCAACTTCTTTCACCTTTTCAAAAATTTGTTCATGTGGTCCGCCTGTTACACCGACAGTAATCTTTTTCTCATCTAATGCTTTTACCTCTTTATCAGAATTAGCACCACATGCACCTAACAATAATACAGCTCCGCTTATAATACTTAATAATACCTTTTTCATCTATAATTCCCCCTTAATATACGTTCCAAAATAAAAAGCACCTCTCAAAAATAAGAGAGGTGCCGAATAGACGAAATAGGTTCCTCTCTTATCTTCCAAAACGAAAATCGTTCTGCAGGAATTAGCACCTTAGCTTATACGTTATAAGCTCGGTTGCCGGGCATCATCGGGCCAGTCCCTCCGCCACTCTTGATAAGAGTATGTGTATGTAGTTTTTAAATATGGTACTAATAGTAAATCTTATAAAAAGAATTGTCAATGTTATTTTCTGAATATATTTTATTTTAAGGTAATGGAAACATTACCTTTTTTATGTCCGGTCTCTACGTACGTATGAGCCTCTGAAATTTCTTCTAACGGGTAAGTTTTATCAATAACTGGCTTTAATTTTTCTTCTTCCGTTAGCATTTTTAGTAGAAGCATATCTTCTTTGCTTACTTTTGCCATCGTTCCATTGACCGACACGTATTTACCGTTAGCGGTTAATGCTTTCTTGCAATGGGATTTTTTAATTTTTCCAACTGCATCGAATATAATATCGTAGCGTTCATCTCGCTTTGTAAAATCTTCTTTCGTATAATCAATTACGTGATTAGCTCCTAAAGATTGTACTAACTCAAAATTTGAATTACTACAAACAGCTGTAACAGTCGCACCGAAATAGTTAGCAAGTTGCACAGCAGCGGTACCTACTGATCCGGAAGCACCATATATAAGGACTTGTTGCTCTTTTCGTATATGTCCTGTTCTGAGGAAGTGTAATGCTGAAGTTCCACCAAAAGGAATAACAGCAGCTTCTTCATATGTTAAATTGAGGGGCTTTAATGCTATCAATCCGCTTTCATGCACACATGTGTATTCGGCATAACCACCAACGTTCAGCTCTGTTAATGCAAAGACTTGATCTCCTTTTTCAAATTGAGTTACATCCGTTCCTATTTCCTCAATTTCACCAGATAACTCTACACCGAGTATAGGTCTTCTTGGTGTTTTGAAACCTAATATAATTCGCATAGGAATCCAAAATAATAGGGGACTAGTAAAGCTTCGCATTCTACAATCTCCAGTGGTTACACTTGTTGCGTGAATCTTAACTAATACTTCATTCTTTTTAGGAATAGGTTTCTCTACATCTTGAAGTTTGAGAACATTAGGTGGTCCATACTTTGTGTAAATAATTGCTTTCATAATGACCTCCTGAATTTAATTGTTTTTATTTACATCATATTTAGGTATTCCTTTAAAAATGTTGTTAGGAGAGGAATAAAGTTCAATAGAAATATTAAAAAATATATAGATTTCAAAGGAAAATAGATGATATCCTTTTGGAAAGGAGGGGGAATTATGAAAAAACTTATTTTAACTTCTAGTTTAGTCCTTGCAGTTATTTTAGGGGCAGGGTGTAGTAATGAGAAAACAACAAAGACAGATGAACCGAAAAAAGAATCGGTGCAAAAAGAAAAGGAATTAGTAGCGAAGGATGTTTTCAAGAAAGCGAATGAAGCTTTTAAAAATGAAGAACATGTAACGATGACATATGATGTAGGGATAAAAGCTGAAGGAACAGAGATGGATGTACTAAAGGCTAAAATGCAATTAGAGCCAAAGAAAAAGAATTCTCGTTCTGAAATGAATGTTTCTGGTACAGATGTTGTAGTGTATGCTGTGGATGGTAAAGTTGCTGGTCAGGTGAAAAATCCTAATACAGGAGAAATTATATCTGTACCGGAGGAGCAATTAAATGCTGGCGGGATGAAAGCCACTCAAGATATTATAGATAATTTAGAAGTGCCAGCAGTAGTTTTAGATAAAATGAAGATGGAGAAAAGCGGAGATAAATATAAGCTGAAGTTTGTATTAAAAGGGCAAGAGACAGAGAGTATGCTAGCTAGCATGGATGAAACGCAGAAGAAAATGCTACAAGCACAAAACGCAAAGATAGAAGAAGTGGATGCAGAATATATCATTACAAAGGATTTTAAATATGAATCAGCGAAGATAGATATGGTTATGAGTAGTAATGGTGAGGATAAGGCACACATTATTACGAATGCAAAATATACATCGTACGAAAAGTTTGAGCCAATACAGCTGCCAGCAGCAAAGTAACAGTCTTGATGAGGGAGGGACCTAAAATAAGGGGCTCTCTCTTTTTTTGTTAATACTTTCTTCTTAGGAAAATAGGTACAATATGAAGAGGGAAAACTTTAGGAAAGGAGAGTGCCATTTGAAAAAAAGAAAGATAGCAGTTGTCATTGTAGCATATACAGTGTTGCTCGCGACTTCTATATATACATACAAAGAGCAACTAGATCATCCTGTTATGAGTGATGTAGGAAAGTTGCTTCCAACGAAAATTAAACGTGTTGAAAATGCTGAGGATGAAAGTTCATTAAAAAAGTTAGTGCAAGATGCAAATGTTTCTGGAGAGAAGATTTCTATTGCAGGTATGCAACATAGCCAAGGTGGGCAGACGTATTATCCGAACGGCACGATGCTTGATATGAAAGGATATAATGAAGTATTAGAGTTTGATCCGGAGAAAAAGAGGATTAGGGTACAAAGCGGTGTCACATGGAATGACATTCAAAAGAAAATCAATCCATATGGTCTTGCAGTTCAAGTGATGCAATCTCAAAATATTTTTACTGTTGGTGGTTCATTAAGTGTAAATGTACATGGGCGTGATATTCGTCATGAAGCATTAATTGATACAGTAGAGTCGTTCAGATTGTTAATGGCAGATGGTACTATGCGTAATGTAAGTAGAGAAGAAAATGCTGACCTGTTTCCGTATGTAATTGGGGGATACGGATTGTTTGGTGTAATTTTAGATGTGACGCTAAAGTTAACTAATGATGAATTATATGAAACGCATACGAGGGTACTAGATTATAAGGAATATTCTTCGTATTTTAAGGAGAAGGTGAAGAAGGCTGAGAATATACGTATGCATTTAGCACGTATTTCTGTAGCACCAAATTCGTTCTTAAAAGAAATGTATGTGACGGATTATGTATTGGCGGAAGATCAACAGAAGCTGGGAGAATACAGTGAATTAAAGGAAGAAAATATTATAGCCGCACCGAAGTTTTTACTTGGATTATCGCGTTATAGTGATTGGGGAAAGAATGCATTTTGGGATATACAAAGAAGTTATTTTGAACGTACAGATGGTAAGTATGAAACTCGAAATAATGTAATGAGATCTGATAGTGCTTTTATGGAATACGATAATCCAAACTTGACCGAAGTTTTACAAGAGTACTTTGTACCGATAGATGATTTTGCAGAGTATATGGATGATTTACGAAGTGTTTTAAATGAAGAGGAATTAAACCTTCTTAACATTACAATCCGCTATGTAGAAAAGAATGAGAATGCGGTGCTATCTTATGCGAAAGATGATATGTTTGCGCTTGTGCTTCTAATTAATCAAGGGCGTTCTGAAGATGAAATAAAGAAAACAAAAGTGGTTATTCAGAAGATGATAGATGTTACTTTAAAGCATAATGGAAGTTATTATTTACCGTATTATTCTTATCCGGAAAAGGAGCAACTAAAGAAAGCATATCCTCGTATAGAAGAATTCCTTCAGAAGAAGAAGGAAGTAGATCCAGAGGAAAGGTTTGTGAATTTATTTTATAAGGAGTATAGCAAATGACATATAGAAGATTTGTGGCCTCACAAAGCATTATTATGATGGCGGGTAGTATGGTATTTCCTTTTTATATACTATTGCTCCGGAATGTTGGAAATAGTTTCTCGCAGTTCGGTTGGGCATACGGCTTATTTGCTTTAACTTCAGCTCTAGTATATCCGTTAGTTGGGAGAATTTCTGACAGAGTGGGAGATAGAAAGCTATTAATTGTATACGCTTGGTCTATGGCTATATTAATGCTTTGTTTTCCTATTGCAACAGAGGTTTGGCATGTATATATTCTTCAAATTTTAATGGGAGTTTTAGGGGCCGTGCAGCGTAATACCGAGAAGACGTCGTTAGCGCGAAAGGTTGCGCAGGAAAGAGCTGGTTATGAGATTGGAAAATATCATGTGTGGACATCAATTGGAGGCGCAGTAGCGATTATTGTAACGGGATATTTAGTAGATTTCTTTACGATTGGTACGATTTTTTATATTGCATCTATCTTATATGTAGTAAGTGGAGTTGTATTAAGTAGTAAAAAAATATAATCATTCCTATTTTTACCTGAATACCCTTTGTTTGTTATACTAAAGGGGAAAACAAAAGAAAAGGGGACATTGCCTTTGATGAAATTTATAGTTTTAGCTATTCTCACTTTGTTTTTGATTCCATGGACTAGAAGCGGTAATAAAATTCGCGCGGTGGATAAAGGAGGAAATGAGAAAGTTGTAAAGGGTAAGAAATCATCTATTTTAGTTATTCCTGTTTTATTTTGGATAGGTATTGCAATCTATGAATATTTTTGGCTAATTGATGATCGAGCAGATTCTATTCTTACTCATTATTCTGTTGCAGTAGCGATTTTAATTGGGCTTGTTTTATTTTCACAAGAGCAGGTAGGGAAATTAGAAGGTACGTTAAAAGGACTTCTAATGTTTGTTTTACTCGCAAGTTACGGCTATTTTGGTTATTTGCACGATATAGTAATCTCGCAAAAGAAATATGATTCGGTCGTGAAGGTAGAGAAAGATATTTCAGAGCCATTTACTGAAAATGATCAACCGTTTACAGTTCCGCCTAAAACAGCGGAAAATAAAATGAAAAAGGTATTTGGTGATATTCCGAAAGTAGCTTATTTTGAGCTAGGGGAATTAACGCCACAAATGGTAAATGGTGAAGCCTTGTATGTAGCACCAATAGAAGTTTCGGGATTTTTTAAAGCACGTAAAGCGGAAACAATTCCAGGTTACGTAACAATGTCAGGTACAAATCCTGATGCGGAAGCGAAATTACATCTTGGATATAAAATGAAGTATGTACCAAGCATGTTTTTCGGTAATAAATTAGAACGTGTCGTTCGAAAAGCAGAGCCAGATTTAGTTTTTAAAGGGAAACCAAAATTTGAAGTTGATGATAAAGGAAAACCGTATTATACAATGACATACGGTGAGTTTATTTCAGGAAGATCAGGGTTTGAAGTAGAAGGCGTTGTCGTTGTTGATGCACAAACAGGTGATGTGAAACGATATGATAAAGGGAATGCACCTAAATTCATTGATGGTGTATTAAATCATGAAACAGCATCTACGTTAAATACGTACTTCGGAAAATATATTCACGGATTTTGGAATACGAAATTCTCACAAACTGACATGAAGATTCCGACTGAGTGGGGGACGAAGGAAGGCGTTACGCCAATCTTCGGAAAGGATGGTAAACTGTATTACTTTACAGATTTCACCTCTCCGAAAGAAGGCGTAGATTCTGCCCTCGGCTACTCATTAGTTGATGCACGTACAGGAAAGTTGTATTACTACAACGGAAAAGAAGTGAAGGGAATTATGGACGGTTCGGCTGCTACGGAAGTAGTGGATAATTCCTTTAAGAGAGAGAAATGGCATGGAACAATGCCGGTTATTTATAACGTATATGGTAAACCTTCTTGGATTGTACCGGTTATTGATGACGGGGGATTAGTACGTGCTCATACTGTCATATATGCTTCTAATGCAAAAGTGTTTGCAACAGGTTCAACGCAAAAAGAAGCGCTTGAGAATTATAAAAATGCGCTGAGCGGAAGTGGTGATTCATTTAGACCGACTTCAAATGGGAAAGAAGCGCAAAAAGAAGGTACTGTACAACGTGTGTATAAAGAAAAATCAGGTGAAAATACGATTGTGTACGTACTATTAGAAAACGAGCAAAAAGTATTCATGGTACCGGCGAAGAAATTCCCGTATGCAATGTTTACAGAAGTAGGAGATCCAATTCAAATCACATATTTAGACACAGGAGAAATGATGGCATCTGTATCTAAATTTACAAATAGCAATTTAAAAAAGTAAAGCGATAGAGATTCTATCGCTTTTTTTTACATTATTAAACAGGAAAATACGGTATACTTGACGTATGTTTATGTTGTAACTATAATTGTTACGATTGAGAAGTTATATGAAAGGGTGAATGGAAAAAGTGAATGGAGTTAATCACGAAGTATATAAACCTGTAAAGACAAACAGGTTATGGATGATTCTTGTATTAGGGACACTTACGGCAATTGGGCCATTATCTATTGATATGTATTTGCCTTCTTTACCAAAGTTAACGGATGATTTACAAACGGGTGCATCCCTTGCGCAGCTTACATTAACTGCTTGTCTGCTTGGGCTTTCAGTAGGACAGTTATTTGTTGGTTCAATTAGTGACATTTACGGAAGGCGCAAACCTCTTATTATCGCTCTTATTATTTATGTTGCTTCTTCTTTACTTTGCGCTGTTGCACCATCTATTTGGAGTTTAGTGCTTTTACGTTTCTTACAAGGTGCTTCAGGATCTGCTGGTATTGTTATATCACGTGCAATGGTACGTGATATGTATTCAGGTTCTGAAATGACGAAGTTTTTCTCATTACTTATGTTAGTAAACGGAGCAGCACCTATTTTGGCACCGATTATCGGGGGACAATTATTACAGTTCACATCATGGCGCGGCGTTTTTATCGTTCTTGGAGCAATTAGTGTATTCATGTTAATATCAGCTACTTTCGTATTACGTGAAACATTACCTCCTGAGGAAAGAGAAACAGGTGGTTTGTCAGGGACATTGGCGACGTACGGAAAACTGTTAAAGGATCGTTTGTTTATGGGATATGCATTGTCACAAGGGCTAGTAACGGCGGCAATGTTTGCATACATTTCGGGCTCACCATTTGTGTTGCAGAACATATACGGAGCATCACCACAGCAATTTAGTTTATTCTTTGCGATTAACGGTATCGGTATTATTATTGCTAGTCAAGTTACGGGCCGTTTAGCGGGGAAGGTGAATGAGAAAACTTTATTCGTTTCCGGTATTATTATTGCAGCTGTTGGTGGTTTATCTTTACTACTAACAATCGTACTAGGAATAGGTTTAATTGGTGTTTTATGTTCGTTATTCCTTGTTGTATCAAGTGTTGGGGTTGTATCAACAACTGGGTTCTCATTAGCGATGAGAAATCAGAAACAAGCTGCAGGAACAGCATCAGCTTTATTAGGCTTATTACAGTTCATTTCAGGAGCACTTGTTGCACCGTTAGTAGGTATTGGTGGAAGCAACACAGCATTACCGATGGGGGTTGTGATAGCTCTTTGTGAAATTGGTGCTGTATTATGTTATCTATTTATGGCCAGAAGAAGTGAGAAGCAGTTTGAACTGCAACAAAAACAAAATTTAGAGGCTTAATAAAAAAGAGCTGATTCAAACATTTCTTTGAATCAGCTCTTTTTTTCATTTCTTTGAAATAACTCATACATATTATTCATGATCGCATCGTATAAGAAAGCAAGTTTATCCCATACCCAGCGGTTACTATCGACCTCTTTCTCTCCGCAGTCAATAATATCAGTATGATCTGTAATTCTATATGCCCTCTCAACGATAATAGGAGCAATCTTCGGTATACGTGGAATTTCTTTTAAAGCATCTGCAAAGTTTCCGATATAAACATGACCGATAATTTCGATTGTTAATGATTTATCAGAAATATTTAGCACAGTATGAAATTGATTTGTATGTTGTTGTTTTAAATATTGGGCTAACTGAAATGGAGCATGCTTCTTTTTTAATACACGGCGAAGGCTCTCTGTATTTTCAATATGGAGTGATTTTTCGCGAATAAGGACACGAATATCTTCTCCCATAAAAGGTATTGTATTGTACATAGATGATTCTCCTTAAAAACTTAACTACGCTTGCGTTATGCATATGTAAGTCTAGCATGGTTTGTTCTCTACGTGTGCTTACAGTTTTGTAAGGTGGCATAGTAAAGGAGTGCAAAAGTTACTTGAATAAAGTGACGATACTGTGACAAAAATGTTGGTATACATATTAAGGAATCATCTTAAGTGCAAAATTTAGGATGTTCTCGGTATAATAAAACAAGTGGAGATAAGAAAAACTGTAATTCGTAGTAGATGTAGATAAAAGGAGAATAAGAGATGAAGAAGGTTTTCGGTATTGCAATGCTTGGGGGTATGCTCCTTCTAGCGGGATGTAATGGAAATAAAGAAGTGAAAGAACCAAAAGAAAAGGTAGAGCAATCTACTGAACAAACAGAAGAGATGAAGGTGTATCGCGAGGTACATGAAAAGTATGATGCGAAGATGAACAAGGAAATTAATAAAGCGTTACAGTTATTTGAAGTGGCAAAAGAAAAGGGCGGTAAGGAAATAACTAATGCTAAATATAAGGAAGACGTGCAAAATGTAACAACGGGCATGTTAGAAGATATAGATCATATGCGTAAAGAAATTCATGTACCGAAGTCGAAAGAACAAGAACATGAATTATATGTTGGTTTCTTAAATGAATCAGAACAAGCGATGAAAAAATTGCAGAAGTTAGCTAAAGAAGAAGATTCATCGTTGATTCGTGATATAGAAATTAATTTTTCAACAGCATCGACATACTATAAACGTTTTCAAACAGAAACGGAAAAATAACCTTGCGCATGCAAGGTTATTTTTTCTTCTTACCATCTCAGTCTTCATCTTCGCATACTAATACTTTTTGCTCTTCGTGAAATTCGGAAATAGTTTGTCCGGTAATATTATCGAAGCGGGTATAAAGTGAAAGACTGTAATTTCGACAACTAACGCCATTGAAAACTGATTTTTCTAAATATATCCAATTTGATTGACTTTTCATTTTTTCAGAATTATAATTCAAAATATACAATTTGAACCAAATAATAATATAGCAATTTACTTATCCAGAGAGGTAGAGGGACTGGCCCTATGACACCTCAGCAGCGGGTTCTGTAATAGAACACCGTGCTAATTCCAGCAAGCAAGTCTTGCAAGATAAGTGATGGGCATAGTTTTATTAAGCCTTGATCTTATTTTTTAAGATCAAGGCTTTTTGTGTTTTAAGAAGAGGAAAGGGAGTAATGGGAAAGATACGTTAACAAAACAAAGTAAATTTATGTGTTTAGGAGGTTATTGAAGTGTATGTTGTTAAAAAACTATCAGTTATGGTGTTTACACTATGGATTATTACAACAGTAACATTTTTGATTATGCACATTATTCCGGGGGATCCATTTTCATCGGATGCAAAGATCTTTCCGGCGGAAGTTGTGCAGAATATGAGAGCGAAGTATCACCTTGATGAACCGTTATGGAATCAATATGTTGCTTATTTAGACGGTGTAGTTCATTTTGATTTTGGTGAATCCGTTCAATCGACGGGGCAAGGCGTATCAGAAATTATAACGACAGGATTTGGTCCATCAGCAGTTATTGGTCTACAAGCACTTGTTATTTCATTGTTAGTCGGGATTGCTGCAGGTACATTTGCAGCTCTCTATCACGGGAGAGTAATTGATTATGGTGTGAGTTTACTTGCGATTCTCGGCATATCTATTCCAAGTTTTATTTTAGCGCCACTATTTATACAAGTATTTGCTATACAATTTGAACTTTTACCAGTAGCGTCTTGGGGTACATTCGAACATACGGTATTGCCATCCTTTGCATTAGCATTAGGGCCAATCGCGGTTATTACAAGGTTTGTACGCTCTAATATGATTGAAGTTTTGCAGAGTGATTATATTAAATTAGCAAGAGCGAAAGGTATACCAATTAAGAAGATTATTATAAGGCATGCCCTTCGAAATGCAATTGTTCCAGTGCTTACATTTGTTGGGCCGTTAATGGCTGGGCTTTTAACAGGGACGTTCATTATTGAAAAGATTTTTGCAATTCCTGGTCTCGGAAAATATTTTGTAGATAGTATTTTTAACCGGGATTATCCGGTCATTATGGGAACAACAATTTTCTATAGTGCCTTATTAATTTCTTGTATTTTGATTACAGATATTATTCACCGTATTGTTGATCCGCGTATTCGTTCTATTACATAAGGAGGGGGGATATTTAAATGGGAGCTTATGAAATCAATAAACAGCTATTAACGAATGAAGAGAAAAAAGAATTAACGATAAATAAAGAACAGCAAACGATTAGCCGAAAAAAAGAAGTGTTTCGTAAGTTTGTATCAAATCCAATCGCAGTTCTAGGAACGGTGACATTATTACTCATTATTATTTTTTCTCTTATCGGTGAAAGTTTAACTCCTTTTACCGCGAGTGAACAAGTAAAAGAGGCGACAAATTTACCTCCTAGTAGTGAGCATTGGTTTGGAACGGATGATTTAGGTCGGGATATTTGGGCACGTACTTGGGCTGGTGGGAAAATTTCATTAGTAGTTGGATTAGTAGCGGCCGTTCTTGATATAGGACTTGGTGTACTGATCGGAGGATTTAGTGGATATGTGAGAGGGCGTAATCGCCTTGGAACGTTAATTGATGAGTGGATTGTACGAGGGATTGAAGTATTATACGGTATTCCATATTTATTAATTGTTATTTTACTACTAATCATTATGAAACCAGGACTTTTTACAATTATTATTGCTCTTGCATTAACAGGTTGGATTGGTATGGCACGTCTCGTTAGGGCGCAAGTCTTATCTTTAAAGCAAAGAGAATTTGTTATTGCAGCAGAGCGATTAGGTACATCGCATATGAAGATTATATACGGACATATCATTCCGAACTTAACAGGCATTATTATTGTCAATTTATCATTTACAATTCCAGCAGCTATTTTCTCAGAATCATTTTTAAGCTTTATCGGACTCGGGGTTCAATCACCAGCAGCGAGCTGGGGGACGATGACAAATGATGCGCTCGGGACATTATTAAGCGGGGAATGGTGGCAACTCTTCTTTCCATCGCTGATGATTGCGCTCATCATGTTCGCATTTAATGCAATTGGTGATGGTTTGCAAGATGCAATTGATCCAAAAATCGTAAAACGGAATCGAAAGGAGAAAAAACATGGGACAGCTCTTATCTTTAGAAAACGTAACGTTGGCCGTTGAAAAAGAGAATAGTAAGCAAGCGATTGTGAAGCATGTTTCCTTTTCTATTAACGAAGCTGAAATCGTTGCACTTGTAGGAGAAAGTGGTTCAGGAAAAAGTGTTACAGCACAATCCATTGTCGGACTAAATCAAGAGTCGATTCAAATCGATGATGGAAGTATCTCTTTCCAATCTCAAGGATTAACGAATTTACAAGAATCAGAATGGAATCAAATTCGAGGGAGAGACATTTCGTTTATCTTCCAAGACCCCTTGTCCGCTTTAAATCCGACGATGAAAGTAGGAAGGCAAATTACAGAAGTAATTTTGCAACATGAGAAAAAGTCGAAAAGAGAAGCAAAAGAAATTGCGATTAATTTATTAACAGATTTAGGGATACATGAAGCAGAGAAACGTTTTGAACAGTACCCACATCAATTAAGCGGAGGTATGAGGCAACGTATTTGTTTAGCGATTGCATTTGCTTGTCATCCAAAGCTCGTTATTGCAGATGAGCCTACAACTGCATTAGATGTAACGATTCAAAAGCAAATTATGGAGTTGCTCAAAGCGAGAAAGGAAAAACAAAACACGAGTATTTTATTAATTACACACGATTTGGCGCTTGTACGTGAAGTAGCTGACCGGGTAGTAGTTATGTACGGAGGACGTGTTGTTGAAAAAGGAACGATACAAGAAGTGATAGGTTCACCTAAGCACCCGTATACGAAAAGTTTATTGCAAGCTATTCCGAATATGGATGATTCCGAAAAGGTACTTAGGGCCATTGAGGGAACAACGCCATCAATTGAAACGTTAAATAGCTTTGGGTGCCCATTTGTAAATAGGTGCCCAGTAGCAATAAAAGAATGCATTCATCGTTTCCCTGATAGAACATCATATTCTGGGGAACACAGTTCACATTGTTGGCAACATGTTCTAGAGCATAACGAAGTGAAATCAAAAGAGAAGGTGAATGCCTCATGACGACAGACTTAATTACTGTAAAGCAAGTAACGAAAACGTATGGAAGTAAAAATAAAGAAATCGTAGCGTTAAAAGATATATCACTTTCTATCCCGAAAGGAACAACGCTTGGCATTATTGGAGAAAGTGGTTCAGGAAAGACAACACTTGGTAAGCTCATAGCTGGGATCGAGAGCCCAACGTCTGGTGAAATTGATTATAACGGTCAAGTTGTTCACAAGTTGAAGTCAGCTTATAAGCGGGATTTCTTGCAGAAAGTACAGTTCATTTTTCAAGATTCAACAGCTGCATTAAATCCGCGCTGGAAGGTGCGCGATATCGTAACGGAAGGATATATTTCATTCGGTTTAGGCGATAAAAGTTTGAAAGATAAAGTGGCAGGTGATGCATTAGAGCGTGTTGGATTAGATAGACGATATATTGATCGTTATCCACACGAATTTAGCGGAGGACAACGTCAACGTATCGCTATTGCAAGGGCGTTATTATGTGAGCCAGAAGTATTAATCCTTGATGAACCAATTTCAGCATTAGATGTTTCACTTCAAATCCAAATTGTGCACTTGCTGCAAAAGATTCAAAAGGAACAAGACTATACATATTTATTTATCGCGCATGATTTACCGATGGTTCACTATTTATGTGAAAAAGTGGCCGTCTTATATAAAGGAGAACTTGTTGAATTTGGAAATACGGACGAAGTGTTCCGTAATCCACAACATTCTTATACAAAAACATTATTAGCATCAACACCAAAAATTTCAGGTTAAAGGGGAATGTAAGATGAAGAAGTTTTTATTATTTGTCATTATGGCCGTATTAGCAATTACTTCTGTCGCTTGCGGTAAGAAAGATACTTCAAAAGCAAGTGCTAGTAAAGGAGACCGTTTTGTAACGAATCTTGGTAGTGATCCTTATACGCTAGATTCAGCAATTTCAACAGATAATAACTCTAATTATGTAATTGAGCACTTATTTGCAACTTTGTATAGACAGACAAGTGATGGGAAATTTGAAAAGGATTTAGTAGAGAAAGAGGAAGCTGGGGCAGATGGAAAAGAGTATACATTCTATTTGAAAAAAGGATTAAAATGGTCTGATGGTTCCCTGTTAACAGCAAAAGATTTTGAATTTGCTTGGAAGAGAATATTAAATCCTAAAACCGGTTCTATGAATGCAACAGAACTATATTTCATTAAAGGTGGAGAAGCATTTAATACAGGGAAAGGTGCAGAAGATGCAGTAGGAATTCAAGCGGTAGATGATGTAACTCTAAAGCTACAATTTGAACATCCGGTGACGTCTATTAAACGAACATTATCTCAGTCGTTATATATTCCACTTAATAAAAAATCTATTGATGAAAAAGGTAAACTAAAAGTAGATCCAAAAGAATTAATTACAAATGGTCCTTTTACATTGAAAGAATGGAAGCATAATCAAGCGATTATTTTAGAAAAAAATAAAGAGTTTCATGATAAAAAAGTAGCATCAAAAGAAATTGAATTCCGTATTATCCCTGAAGGTAAAACAGCGTATCAATTATATAAATCTGGAGAATTAGATTTACTATCTCACATACCAACAGATTTAGTTGAAAAGGAACAGAATAATAAAGAGTTTAAAAAAATGCAAGACTACTCAACTCATATTTACTCATTTAATTCAGAAAAGCCACCATTTACAAATGCGAAAATTCGTAAAGCTTTTGCAATAGCTGTAGATCGCAAGTTTATTGTAGAGAAAATATTAAAGAATAATGCCAAAGAAGCATATGGCTTTGTACCAGAAGGAGCAAAAACCGAAAGTGGTCGCGACTTCCGTAAAGAGAAAGGTGACTATTTTAAATATGATCCTGCAGTAGCTAAGACGTTATTAGAAGAAGGAATGAAAGAAGAAGGATGGACTACTCTTCCAGAAGTGACAGTGAAATATTCAGATAAGAAGAAAATAGCTGAAACACTTCAAGAAATGTTTAAGAAAAATCTTGGTGTAGATGTAAAAATAGAAGGTAAAGAGTGGAAAAGTTATATTGATATGTATAAACAAAGTGACTTCCAAATCGCATATATGGGATGGGGAGGATCTACATTAGATCCAGCTGCTCAATTAGAAATTTATGCAGGGGATGGACCAAATAACTATGTAAAATGGTTTAATAAAGACTTTGATAATTTAATTAATCAAGCAAAATTAGAACAAGATGAAAATAAACGCTTTGACCTATTACATCAAGCAGAAGATATTATGTTTACAGAATATCCTTTAATCCCACTTGTATTCCCAACAGATTCTTATTTACAAAAATCATCTGTATCTGGATTAGAATACTACGTAGGATCTCAACCAAGCTTACGATATGCTAAAAAATAAAATAAAGAAGTAGGCAATCGCCTACTTCTTTATTTTATTTCTCTTTTATATTCTTTTTTCGTTCCATCAGAGAATACAACTTCTAAATCGAATTTTTGATAGTCTTTATCAAGTTTGAATACATTTACTACTTGATCAATTACTTCTTGATCTGGTGTGTTTTTATCAAATTTTAATTCTTGTAGAAGAGGGCTTAATTTTGTAATAGCCTCGTCGCCTGTGAACTTTACATCTGTTTTATGGTCTTCAATTTTTGCTTCCATTTTCTTATCCGCTGCTACATTTTTATAATCAGCTTCGTAGTCTTTCTTCGTATCTTGATAGTCTGCTTTTAAATCAAATTCATTAAAGTTTAGTTTTAAATCTGCAGGAGCCTCATTTTTTGCTTCTTCAGTTGTCTTTTTATTAGAAGTTGCATCTTCTTTTGCAGGAGCTTTACATCCTGTTAATGCAGGTACTAGCATAAGAGCTAATAAAGCTGATAGTAAAATTCTCATCATAAATTCCTCCTTAAGGTAACTTTGTTCTATACAAGTTTTTCCCAATTTCATGTAATTATGTATAAACCTAATAAATTATTTCCTTAAGGGGGACACATGCTTATTAATTAAATTGAAAGTAATTTGTATGTATATGGGGATGTTTAAAAAATATCTTTGCGCTTTCTTATCATTAACACAAATAAGCATCACTGTATTTGGAAATACAGTGATGCTTTCTAAAACATATCAAACAATCGGTGAATTATTTCCCGCAACATATGCAACGGATGGTTATTACACAATAATATTTGGCGGAGTTGGTTTAGAGAAAAATATTATTTCATTATTACTTATTATACTAGTTACACAATTAGTAGCGGGAATTACTCTAGTTATAAAAGGAATGGTAAAGGGAAGAAGTTCTGTAGTTAAAGAAGTATAAAATAAAAAAGGTATCCTTCGTGTGGATACCTTTTTTACTAGGTTTTGTTATTTTGCAACTTCTGTCCATTTGTAGTTAAATTCACCGCCGAAGTCAGTTGTTACAAGACCTTTAATAAATCCGCGTTGTAAGTAAGAGCGACCTTGTTGGTATAAAGGAGCGACAGCGCCATCTTGTAATAAGATTTTTTCAGCTTGCTTCATTGCTTCCCAGCGTGCTTTTTCATCACCAGCTAAATCAGTTTTTACTTTACGAATAAGCTCGTCGTACTCTTTGTTAGAGTATTTATCGAAGTTATAAGCACTATCTGTAGTAAATAAATCTAAGAATGTAATAGGATCCGCGAAGTCAGGACCCCAGCCATCGATTCCGATTTCGTAATCACCACTTAATAGTAGTTTTAACTGTTGTTTACGTGGTTGCGGTTTTAAATTCACTGTTAATCCATCTAGATTCTGTTCTAATTCACCTTTTAAATATTCACCAGTTTTCTTAGCTAAAGCATTATCACTTGTTAATAGTTCAATTGTTACTTTGTCAGTACCAAGTTCTTGTTTCGCTTTTTTCCAGTTTTCTTTTGCAGATTTCACATCATCTTTTATTAGATTTCCATTCTCTTTACGGAAGTCATTACCGTCTGGACTTTTTGCGAATTTCGCAGGAACCATTCCTTCTGCTGGGATTGCACCGTTATTTAAAATTGTTTCTACGTACGCTTTTTTATTCATTGCTCCGTTAATAGCAAGGCGTGCATGTTGATTTTTTAATACTGCATTTTTCTGATTTAGTCGTAAGAATTGGATACCGACTTCAGCGCGTTCCTTGAAGTTTGGATCGTTCTTATACTTATCAACAAACTCCGCAGTTAAAGCAACACGATCAATTTGTCCTGAATCATATAAGTTAACTTCTGTAGACTTATCTTTAACGACATTGAAGTTGATTTCTTCTAGTTTTACAGTTTTAGCATCCCAATATTTAGGGTTCTTCTTCAATTGGAAACTTTGTTCATGTTTCCAGTTATCTAATGTGAAAGCGCCGTTGTAAATTAAATGATTTGTTTCTAAACCGTATTTATCACCTTGAGATTTTAAGTAATCTTCATTAATTGGTAAGAATGTTGAGAATGTCGTTAAGCTTAAGAAGTAGGGAACAGGACGGTCTAGTTGTACTTCTAAAGTTTTGTCATCAAGAGCTTTGACGCCTAGTTGATCAACCGGTAATTGTTTTTGATTTATTTGTTTCGCATTCTGTATGTCGAAGAATAAGAATGCATATTCAGCTGCTGTATCAGGATTTACGGCACGTTGCCAAGCGAAGACGAAGTCCTTTGCTGTAACAGGAGTACCGTTTGACCATTTTGAATCACGCAGGTGGAATGTATATTTTGTTTTATCGGGACTAACGTCAACCGACTCAGCAACACCAGGAATCGGTTTATTATCTTCTCCCATTGCATATAAACCTTCAAAAACATTTCGCATTACATTCATGGATTCCCCGTCCGTTGCTTTTGCAACATCCATTGTTGGAATTTCTGAAGCAAATGATAAGTTAATTGCCTGTTTATCAGGTATTTTATCGTTTGCTTTCGCTCCACTTGCATTATCTTTATTTCCCCGGCAAGCAGTTAGTAGTAGACTTGCCCCTAAAACAGATGCAACAACAGGTACAACCTTTTTCTTCATTTTTCTTTCCTCCCTAAATGTGTTGTTCGTAACGTCATAATGTCCATGTCTTGAAGTGTAGCTATAGAAGAGAAAACCTATTATGGATATGTGCATGTAGGTAGTCAGGTGTTCTATATGTATATACATGCTGAACTATAATCTGTCGTTATATGTTTCAGCGTAGTAGACATTATATTTTGATGGTTAAATATTTTGTTTCTTTGATTATTTAGAATATTAACACCAGAAAGAACTATATGTAAATAATAAAAATAGAGTGTTAATTTCTTGGAATAATATATTAAAAAAGTAGATTCACTCATATTAAGGAATCTACTTTTAATATATTTTGCCAAAAAAACAATGGGAGTTGGTGGAAACACGATGATTAAAGTTGTATTTTATCCCGCATTAACGGGCAGTAAGATCCCCACCTCAAAATGCAGTGAAAGCAAAGAAGTTAGGTGGGGGATCAACTGCCCGTAAAAGCCCGATTGGTGAGGGCTGATAATCAGTGGGGGATGAAGCCCCCCTACTGATTAAAGTTTCACTTTATTTTTCAATTTTCGCCCACTTGAAGTTTAATTGACCTGCAAAGTCTACTTGCACAATGCCTTTCACATAAGATCGCTCTAAATAAGATTCGCCTTTTTGGTAAAGAGGAGCGATAACAGAGTCTTTAAATAATATTTTCTCTGATGCTAGTAATGCATCAAAGCGGGCTTTTTCATCACCAGCCAAAGTAGTTTTCACTTTTTCTATTGTTTCATCGAACTCTTTATTCGAGTAATGATCTAAGTTGTAAGGATTATTCGTTGTAAACAATTCAAGGAATGTAATTGGATCAGCAAAGTCAGGACTCCAACCGTCAATTCCAATTTCGTAGTCACCTTTTAATAAGAGTGAAACTTGTTGCTTACGCGGTTGAGGTTTTATATTTACTGTTAATCCCTCTAAATTCTTTTCTAATTGTCCTTTTAAGAATTCACCAGTTTTCTTCTCAAGGTCACCGTCACTTGTTAATAATTCTAATGTTATCTTTTCAGAACCAAGTTCTTTTTTTGCTTTTTTCCATAATTCTTGTGCAGCCTTTGTATCAACTTTTGTTAAATCGCCGTTTACAGCACGGAAGTCTTTTCCATCAGATCCCTTTGCAAAGTTTTTTGGTATGAGACCGTAAGTTGGTGTAGATCCATCATTTAATAGCGTATTTACAAAGGATTTTCTATCGATTGTTTGATCAATTGCTTGGCGTGCAGAAACGTTTTGAAGTACTTTGTTTTGTTGGTTCATACGTAAAAATTGTACGCCTACGTTCGGGTGTTCTTTAAAGTTAGCATCTTTTTTATATTTATCAACGAAGTCAGATGTTAGTTTTATACGGTCTAATTGTTTAGATTCGAATAAATTTACTTCTGTTGATTTTTCTTTTACAACGTTAAAATTAATTTCTTCCAGTTTGACATTATCTTTATCCCAATAGGTAGGGTTTTTCTTGAATTTAAAGCTTTGTTCGTGCTTCCAATCGCTTAGTGTAAAAGCCCCGTTGTACAAAATTGTATTATCTTCTAAAGCGTACTTATCGCCTTGTGCTTTAAAGAATTCTTCGTTAATTGGTAGAAATGTTGGGAACGCTGTTAAGCTAATAAAGTACGGAACAGGACGCTCTAATTCTACTTCAAACGTATGGTCATCAACTGCTTTTACACCAAGTTGATCGGCTGGAATTTCTTTATTGTTAATTTTTGTGGCATTTTTAATATCAAAGAATAAAAATGCATATTCAGAGGCTGTTGCTGGGTCAACAGCTCTTTGCCAAGCGAAGACGAAATCTTTTGCTGTAACAGGAGTACCGTTTGACCATTTTGAATCTCGTAAATGGAATGTGTATTTCGTTTTATCGCCACTTACTTCATGAGATTTTGCAACGCCAGGGACAGGTTTATTACCTTCACCAAGGTTATACAAACCTTCAAATACGTTTCTCATTACTTGACCAGAATCAGTATCTGTAGCACGAGCTGTATCCATTGTTCGTATTTCAGTAGGTGAAGATAAGTTTAAAACCTGTTTACTAGGTGCCTCGTCTTTTGCATTTGCTCCGCTCGCTTCGTTTTTATAACTACCGCAACCAGTTAATAAAATACTTACTCCTACAACTGATGCGATACCGGGTACAAACTTCTTTTTCATTTGATTTTCCTCCTAAATAATTAATAAGTTTGGATGATGATGAGGGAAATGAAAAATAAAAATTCCCTCTTTTCGGATTGAGAAAGAGGGAATTTTACGTACAAGTTATGCACCCGTATATAAACGAAGTCCCTCATTCTATCTTTCAAGCATAAAGCTTGCAGGAAGTGGCACAGTATTCAAAATGAACCTGCTGCCGAGGTTTCAAAGGGCCAGTCCCTCCACCTCTCTTGATACAATGAGTAAACGAATAAATTTTATTAATTTTTGTGTTTCTTTGATAATTCAAAATCTTACACCTTAGATAATGAAGTGTCAATCGAATGAAATATAGTTTAAATTTTCAGTTTTATTGAACAAGAAAAACCACTGCATATGGCAGTGGTTTTTCTACTAGAAGTTAAAGTTATCTGGATCTGGACCGACGCGATGATTTTCATTTAAAGCTTGAATTGCTTTCATGTCATCAGCACTTAATTCAAAATCAAAGATATTTGCATTTTCAATAATGCGATGTTCTTTAATAGATTTAGGGATTGTTACAACTTCGTTTTGTAAATCCCAGCGTAAAATAATTTGTGCAGTCGATTTATTATATTTTGTAGCGATTTCTTGTAATGTTGGATTATCCAGTAGTTGCCCTTGCATTAATGGTGACCAAGCTTCAAGCTGGATGTTATGTTCTTTACAGAAAGTGTGTAATTCTTCTTGTGCTAAGCGTGGATGGTATTCCACTTGGTTAACCATTGGCTTAATTTCAGCGATTTCAAATACGTCTTGTAAATGGTGAATATGGAAATTACTCACACCGATAGCACGAACACGGCCATCTTTATAAAGCTTCTCTAGTGCTTTCCATGATTCAGTATACTTTCCTTTGACAGGCCAATGTACTAGGTATAAATCTAAATATTCTAGACCTAATTTTTCTAATGTAGTTTCAAATGCTTGAAGTGTTGATTCGTAACCTTGATCGCTATTCCATACTTTTGAAGTGATGAATAACTCTTCACGGGGAATAGTAGATTCGCGGATTGCTTGACCGACGCCTTCTTCATTTTTATAGATTGCAGCTGTATCGATGCTACGGTACCCATTTTTAATAGCTGCTTTTACAGAATCAATTACTTCTGAACCATCTTCTACTTTAAAAACACCTAAACCGAACCAAGGCATTTTCACGCCGTTATGTAATGTTGTGTAGTCGTTTAAACTTGTTAAAGTCATATTAATTCCCCCTAGCTTTTTTATTGGTTGCTTCAATTGCTTGTTGAATGACTTCCGAAAAATTATTTTCATATAGAACTTTTAAACCTTCAGCCGTTGAACCTCCTGGTGTTGTTACTTGTTCGCGGAGCATAGCTGGATCCTGATTTTGCTGGAGCATAGCGGCAGAGCCAGCAATCATTTGGATGACAAGGTGTTTTGCTGTTTCCTCATCAATTCCATAGCTTTTCGTTGCTTCAATTAAACCTTCAGCAAAGTGATAGAGAAAAGCAGGTGCACTACCAGTAACTGCGGTAAGTTGGTGAACTTCCTCTTCGGTACAAAACTGCGAGGTACCGATACCCTTTAAAAGAAGTTGTAACGTTTCATGATGTCTTTCATTTACGGAATGTCCCGTCGTATATAAGGAGATAGACTTTCCAATTCCAGCAGCTGTATTTGGCATAATCCAAGCAACAGGCGTCCCTTGGGGAAGTCTTTCTTCTAGATAAGATGGTCCGATTCCGGCAGCAACTGTCACGACAAATTGATCAGTTAGAAGAGGGGATAGATCCGCTAATAGCTGTTCATGTGCAACAGGCGGCATTGCTAAAACAATTGTATCTACAGATTTAATATGTTGCTTCCAATCCGTTGTAATGGATACATTGTATCGCCCTTGTAATTGTTCTAGCTTTTCTACGTTGCTTCGATTGGAAACAATAATTTCTTCGATGTATTCTTTACTCGTTGTAAGTAGTCCAGCGAATATAGCTTCTGCCATACGTCCGGCACCAATAAATAGAATTCGATGTTTATTAGGCATATCCTTTATTCCTTTCTGATGAGAATATGTTATAAAAAACGATACCATTTCCAAGAGAATTTTGTAAAAAGAAAAGACTTATAGTAAGTGGAATGGATAATGAGGGGATTTTCAAGTAAGGGAATTTATGGTAAAAGAGAGGGCTATTCCTTATACTGTTGATAGGGAGTTTATTACACATCTGGGGAGAGATAAATATGGTCAGAAGTCCACTTTTTTTACTCATTTCTAGTATTATTTGCATATTGATAGGGTTTTATATTCAATCAAGTTATATTGAAATTTTTGCATCGGTTATAGGTATTATTAATGTTTGGTTACTAGCAAGGGAAAAGGTATCCAACTTTTTATTTGGGATGATTACAGTTGCGGTATTTCTGTATATTTTCATCACACAAGGCTTATACGCAATGGCAGTATTAGCAGTCTTTCAATTCATATTTAATGTATATGGTTGGTATTACTGGATTGCGCGTAGTGGAGAGGAAGAGGTAAAACCGACAGTGCGCTTAGATTTGAAAGGGTGGACTATTTATATACTTTTTATTTTAGTAGCTTGGATTGGTTGGGGATATTATCAAGTCCGTTATTTAGAATCAACAAGTCCATATTTAGATGCTTTAAACGCTGTATTAGGACTAGTAGCTCAATTTATGCTAAGTCGAAAAATCCTAGAAAATTGGCATTTATGGATTTTGTATAACATAGTTAGCATTGTGATTTATATTTCAACTGGCTTATACGTCATGCTAATATTAGCTATTATTAATCTGTTTCTATGCGTAGATGGTTTGCTAGAGTGGAAGAAAAACTATAAAGAGCGAGAATGTGTAAAAAATTATATTTAGAAAACAATTATAATCGAAAAACCCCTGAAGCATATATGCCTCAGGGGTTTGTTAATAGAATATAAGCTTATGCTTTCGTCATACCAAGCAATACAGCACCGCCGATAATTAAAACACTACCTAGTGCAATAAAGATCAATTGACGTTTTGTTTTCTTTTCACCTAAGAAGACAATCGCACCGAATGTTGAGATAACGATTCCAGTTTGAGATAATGGGAAGCTTGTTGCTACTCCGACACGTGGTAGTGAAAGAAGTAAGAATAAGTTTCCTGTTCCCCATAGTAAACCAGATAAAGCATTACGAATTGCATATTTGTTAAATGGTTTATGTTTAGATGTCAGTACAACCGCACCAACGAACATACCAACTGCCTGTGGTAAAATAGCAGACCAACCATCAATGTTATACCAACGAATAATAATTACATATACAAGATAGCCGAAAGTAGAAACAATTAAAGTAAGAAGTCCCTTTTTCAATTGTCCTGGTGGCTGTGCATTTTCTTTATCATCTAATGATGTGAATACTACACCAACTACGATTAATAGGATTGCAATCGTTCCCAGAACAATCGTTGTAGTAGTAGTCCACTCACGAAAAGCGATAACTCCAAAGATAGAAGTTGCAACAAGCTGCATACCAGTAGAAATAGTTACAGTAGTTGAAACACCTAGTTTTTCAACTGTTTTTAATTGGTTTACTTGTCCTAAAGCCCAGAATAAACCTGAAATAAAGCCAACAATCAAGACTGTCATTGTTAAAGTTGGTTGAGTAAATACATACATAATTGTTGCGAAGAATAGAGCGCCGATTGTCATACCTACCGTTTGGCTATATGCACCACCGCCCATTTTTACGCTTACTAATAAGATGTTTCCCCATGCGATTGCAGGAAGAAGCGCTAATAAAATGTCCATTACAAGACTCCCTTCGGTTTTCTATACCAATATAATTACATATCGTTCTAACGATCGGTAATTCCCCACTAATAGAGTAGAAGATTACCGATCGCTAAAACAGGATGAAGAACTTACGATATAAATGCGTTTTCATTTCTTCATTTTTTGAAACACCTCCATATAATAACAGGAAATTGCCTATTTTAGAAAGTAAATTCAAATAGAATGTATATTTAAATAAAAAATAAGATTCAGTTATTTTTCAGCGGTATATTTTATTTCTTAGGAAATAAAGAAGCAGCTTTTGTCGAAAGCTGCTTTAAGAAGTGGTAATTCGTTTATTAATGAGTTGAATACATAATAAAAATAGAAGTGACATGCTAATGGTTATGATGACAAGAGTCCAAGCGAGTTGCATATTACTTGCATCAATAGCCATATAAATCGCCGTTGGAATCGTTTGTGTTTTGCCAGGTATATTTCCTGCAAACATTAAAGTAGCACCAAATTCACCGAGCGCGCGAACAAAGCTTAAAATCATACCGCTAAGTAGTGCCGGAAATGCAAGCGGTAGTGTAACGTGTAGAAAAACTTGATATTCACTTGCACCAAGGTCGCGTGCGCCATCTTCAATTTGCACATTTGCGATAGAAAATCCTGTTTTTGCTGATTGATACATAAGTGGAAATGCAACGACTGTAGAAGCAATGATAGCAGCAGTTGATGTAAACATAATGGACTGCTGAAATAATGATTCGATCCACTTTCCAATGGGACTGTTATTTCCGAAAATGATAATGAGGAAAAAGCCAATAACAGTTGGGGGAAGCACCATTGGTAATAAGAAAATAGTTTCTAGTAGTACTTTATATCGCCACGAGGAGCGTGCTAACGCCCGTCCAATAATCGTTCCCAAAATCGTAACGATAACAGTGGCGCAAGCAGCTACTCGCAAAGATAGAAAGACAGGTGACAAAATGGTATCAAAGCTCATAGCAATTATGGCAGGATTGTAAATCCATATTTCTTAAAGATAGATTGTGCATCTTTTGATTGCAAATACTCATAGAATAAAGTCGCCTCTTTCTTATGCTTAGATTCCTTTATAACGCCTAAAGGATAGTGGATTGGCTCATGAGAAGTAGCCGCCGCCGTCTCTCCAATTTTTACTTTGTCTGAAATGAGAGCATCTGTTTTGTATACAATACCAGCATCGACATTACCTGTTTCTACATATGTTAACACTTGGCGAACATCTTTTGTAAATACGATTTTGTTTTGAATGTCATTCCAAAGATTTTCATGTGAGAGAGAAGCTTTTGCATATTTTCCTGCAGGTACAGATTCAGGTGTACCAAGTGCGATTTTCTTGATTTTCTCATCCTTTAAATCTTGAAATTTTGTAAGAGAACTATCTTTTGGGACGACTAGAACTAGTTCATTTCCAAGAAGATTTTTTCCTTCTTTTTCATTAATGAATCCTTTTTTAACAAGAGTTTGGAATTTATCTTCTGCTGCAGAGAAGAATAAATCAGCAGGCGCACCTTGTTCAATTTGTTGTTGAAGTGCACCAGAAGCACCGAAATTAAAGGAAAGTTTAATATTAGGCTCTTTCTCTTTATATTGTTTTTCAATTTCTTTTAATGCATCTTGTAAGCTAGCAGCAGCTGATATAGTCAGTTCGACTGTTTTTCTCTCTTTAGCAGCTGACTTTTCTTTCTTTTCCCCGCTTGTACAAGCAGCACTAAATATAAGAAGAAAAGAAAGTATAAGTGCCCCGATGGATCGTAATGTGAATTTGTTCATAAAAAAATCCCCTTTCGTTTTGACATATTCAATTATAACTAAATATAACTAATTATAACTAGTTATAATTGAATATAATTTGAACGATGTAGTTGTTTTTAAAAAATAGGAGAAATATTCTTTTCTTTGTTACAATGAAGGAAGAAAGTGAGGAATCGTCTATGGATCATCATTCCTACACAACGGAAGAAGTAGCGAAGCGATTAAAGGTATCAAAATTAACTGTATATGACTTGATTAAAAAGGGAGAACTTCCTTCTTATAGAGTTGGTAGACAGATGCGTATTGATGCAACTGATTTAGAACAATATATAAAGCAAATGAAAACGGGAAAGGTGCAAGTTACTCCTATAAAGAAGACTGAAAATAGTATTTCGAGTACATGCATCATTAGCGGTCAAGAACTAACGTTAGATATGTTGGCAAAGCATATAGAAAATCGATTGCCAAATTCTAATATATTAAGAGCGTATCAAGGTAGTTTAACGAGTTTAGTGAAGATGTACCAAGGAGAAGGAAGTGTGGTTAGTTTACACTTATTTGATGGTGAAACGGGTACATATAATGTTCCTTACGTAAAGCGTATTTTAGTTGGACAACCATGTATTATGATGAATTTATTGGAAAGAAATGTGGGTTTTTATGTCCAAAAAGGAAATCCCAAGAAAATAAATACATGGGCTGACATATCTCAATCCTCTATAAAGTTTATAAATCGAGAAAAAGGTTCTGGTATTAGGGTGCTAGTGGATGAACAATTAAGAATTCAAAAGTTAAATAAAGAACATATTAGTGGATATGACTGGGAAGAATCAAATCATCTTGGTGTTGCTTCGCAAGTTGCGAATGGAAAAGCTGATGTTGGGATAGGGTCAGAAAAGGTTTCGCAAATTGTAAATGTAGACTTTATTCCAATAATGAAAGAGCAGTATGATTTAGTGATTTTGAAGAATAAAGAAAATGAGGAGCTTATCGAAGTTATGAAAGAAATTCTGCAATCGGAAGAATTTCATAATGAATTAAAAGCGATTGGCGGATATGATATTACGAAAACAGGCCAAATTATATATGAAACAAACTAAAAAGCTGCTTGTCTATAAGACGAGCAGCTTTTTCTATATATAAAGGGGTTTGGGGAAACGAATTGTTAAACAAGACTTTGAGCAAGTGTGTAAATGAAAGCTGTAAGAAGAGTCGCTCCACTTGCAAGTCCGATAAAGTCTGATTTATTGAAAGTAATGTTGTTCATAATAATCTCTCCTTATTTGTTTAATGTAGTCGCAACTGCTTTTGCATCGATAAGTGTGGATAGCACCATGCCCATTGTATTTAAAAATTTATTTGATTTCATTTTGTTCATCATGCGTATCCGCTCCTTTTCGAATTGTTGTTGCCCTGCTTTATGTCTTAATTATATGAAATATGATCGCCTGCAACTATCGAATTAGCTTACGGAAGACTTACACTTTTGTAAGAATGTCCTTCAAAGCATATTGATATGATGATGCTCTTCAATTGTTTTTAAAAAGCTACGCATTGAATTCGTCATATAGCTATCTTTACGGCGTATGAAAACCGTTGAAATACTACCATATTTTTCAGGGATTGCATGGCAATGTACTTTACCTGCCTTGGAAAGATGCTGGACGGCGGACTGCGGTACGAGTGTAATCCCAAGGCCGAGTGCAACACTGTTTAGTATTGTTTCTAATATATTAAATTCCATAATTCTTTTTGGCAGCAAACCTTCATCTTTAAGCCAACGTTCTAGCTTGGAGCGGTATCCACATCCTTGATTAAAAACGAGTAGGGGCGTCGTAGTGAATTCTTCTATATGAAAAGCTTTATTTTGTGTAACAAGCATTAATTTTTCGGTACTAACATCGTATTGTTCAATTAATGGATGTTTAATAGGACCTGATATAAATGCACCATCTAATTGGTGATCGATTACTTCTCTAATAAGTTCTTCTGTTAGACCAGCTTGTAATGATAGATCGACATTTGGATAGCTCTTATAGTAAGAAGACAAAATGGTCGGCAATGTGCTTACTGTTTCGACTGTACCAATTTTTAATATACCAGATGGTGTTTCGCTATCTAAAAACACTTGTTTTAGCTCTTCAACATCTTGCAAAATTTTATGAACATAAACGAGCATTTTTCTACCTTCAGCTGTTAAAGTCATGCCTCGTTTATGACGATAAAAGAGCGGTGTTTTCAGCTCGTTTTCTAATTGTTTAATACGTACGGTTACATTTGATTGTACGTAATTCAATTCCTTTGCTGCGCCGCTTACACTACCACGGTCGGCAACGCTTTGGAAGATTTGTAAGTCTCGTAATTCCATTTTATGCTCCTCCTTGATGTTAACTATCATTATAAATGATAGTTAACATCATTTTGAATCATTTTACGTGATATATTTTTTCTTTTACAATTCTCTTTGTGCAAATAGAAAGAAGTGGGGGATTGCGGTGAGAAGAAGTCAAATGATAATAGGTGCGTTGGCATGTTTAATTGCAAGTATGTCATGGGGAGCAATGTTTCCTGTTGCTGATCATGCACTAGAATACATAGATCCATTTTATTTTTCACTTATTCGCTATGGAGCGGTAGCAATAGTGCTGATGGTATTATTGTTAATGAAAGAAGGAAAGAAAGCATTTCGTTTAGAAGGAAGAGGAAAGTTACTCGTCTTTTTTGGAACGATGGCGTTTACCGTATATAATGTATTAATTTTTCTAGGGCAAATGTTAATGGGAAAATCAGGTGTAATGGTAGCTTCTATTATGGAGGCGCTTATGCCGATGATTTCCATTTGTATTCTATGGGGATATAAACATATAAAACCGAAAAAGTATATGATAACGAGCATGTGTATTGCTTTTGTAGGAGCTGTGTTTGTTATTACGAAAGGTGACATGAGTTTCTTTTTAACATTGAAAGATAACATGTTTTCACTAGCATTTATATTTGTTGGTGTTGTAGGCTGGGTTATTTATACGATGGGTGGTCAAACATGTAGCGATTGGTCAACATTACGTTATTCTACGTTGACATGTGTATTTGGTACAACTGTCACAGGGATTATAACTGTAATCATTACGTCACTTGGATATGTATCAGTTCCAAGCGTGGGAACGATTTCTATTGTGAAATATGATTTGTTATTTATGATGACATTACCAGGTATCGTAGCACTACTTGCTTGGAACTACGGTGTGAAAATCTTATCATCAATTAATGGTATTTTATTTATTAACTTTGTGCCAATTACTACTTTAGTTATTATGATGATGCAAGGGTATAAAATAACAACGTTTGATATTGTAGGAACATTATTTGTTATTGCAGCGCTTATTCGTAATAATGTTTGTCAGAGAAAAGAAGAAAATGTAAATAAACAAATTTTACAAGAAAAGCAATTGCGTCAAGCTGTTTAATAGGCAACTGGAGGATTTTATATGTTAGAAAGTTTATTGTTTTTCTTTGCTGCTGGAGTTGCCTGCGAGCTTGCAGCAATTAATCGAAACGGTCGTAAGAATATAAAACAACAAGCTGAACTGATACAGCTTTTAAAAGAATTGAAGGAAAGAAAAAATTAAAAAGACGACCGGGCATAGACGGTCGTCTTTTTCTATATAAAGGGGAAAGGGGACACAAAGTTATATAAGCGTAGCAGCGTAAATGAAAGCAGTAAGAAGAATCGAGCCGCTAGCTAGTCCTAAAAAATCTAATTTGTTAAAAGTCATGTTATTCATAATACATTCTCCTTACTTGTTTAATGTAGAAGCAACAGCTTTTGCATCGATAAGAGCGGAAAATACCATGCCCATTGTATTTAAGAAATTGTTCGTTTTCATTTTGTTCATCATATTTATCCGCTCCTTTTCAAATGGTTGTTGTTTCTTTCTGACTTAATTGTATGAAATATTGCAAGAAGTAACTATCGAATTAGCTTACAAGAAAATTACACTTTTGTAAGAATTGAAATTTAACAATAAATACTTATTTTTATTACCAACTCCTAAAACTTAGTGTTATAATCGTTGTAAGAAAATGATTATACTTCGGATATTCAGAAAGGAACGAAACAAATGTATAAAACAATTACATTTTCGTTGAAATATATATTTAAAATGGCTGGGAAGGTAGAAGTACAAGGGAGAGAAAAATTACCAGAAGGTGGCCCTTACGTTGTTGCGTGCACGCATACAAGTTTTATGGATGTTTTAATGTTAGCAGCAGGAATGTATCCAACCCAAATTCATTACATGGCAAAAAAAGAATTGTTTGAAGGGAAATTTAAAAATTGGTTTTTTAAAAATGTAAATGCGTTCCCTGTAGACCGTGCAAATCCGGGGCCAAGTACATTGAAAATTCCATCACGCTTATTAAAAGAAGGAAAAGTAGTAGGGATTTTTCCAAGTGGAACGAGATCATCAGAAGACGTTTCATTAAAAGCTGGTGCTGTTACAATTGCAATGCGTTCTAACGTTCCGTTAATACCGGCAGCTTATGTTGGGCCATCAAGTGTAAAAGAATTAATAAAAGGGAAAAAGGCACGATTGATTTTTGGAGATCCGATTCAAATTGATGCTGGAGAACAAGTAGACCGAAAAACGGCTATGAAAATGATGACAGATGAATTAAATGCAAAGTTTGAAGAACTAAAGGAAGTTTTGCAGCCAAATCAAAACTAAAAAAGACGACCGGGCATAGACGGTCGTCTTTTTCTATATCAAGGGGAAAGGGGACACAAAGTTATATAAGCGTAGTGGCGTAAATGAAAGTAGTAAGAAGAACCCCGCCGCTAGCTAGTCCTAAAAAATCTAATTTGTTAAAAGTCATGTCATTCATTATAAATTCTCCTTACTTGTTTAATGTAGAAGCAACAGCTTTTGCATCGATAAGAGCGGAAAATACCATGCCCATTGTATTTAAGAAATTGTTCGTTTTCATTTTGTTCATCATATAGATCCGCTCCTTTTCGAATAGTTGTTGCCTTGTTTCTGACTTAATTGTATGAAATATTGAGGAGAGTCACTATCGAATTAGTTTACAGGAAAATTACACTTTTGTAAGAAAAACGAATGAAAGTGTAATGACGAGAAGATTTGACATATGTTCATGTGATTTATTAAGTTAAAAGTAGAGGTGAGTGTATGGCTAATATTAAAGATATTGCAAAGATGGCGGGATTTTCAGTTACGACTGTTTCAAGAGTGTTAAATGATCATCCATACGTAAGTGAAGAAAAAAGGAAAGTTGTTTTAGAAATAGTTGAGAAATTAAATTACTCACAAAATGCAAATGCTGTTCATTTATCAAAAGGGAAAACGAATATTGTTGGTGTGATTTTACCGTATATTAATCATCCGTGTTTTGATGCGATGGTAGGTGGAATGATGGAGGTGGCGTTAGCTCATAATTACAGGGTGCTACTTTGCCAAACGAATTACAATAAAAAAGAAGAAATGAAAAGTTTACATATGCTAAAAACAAAACAATTGGACGGTCTTATTATTTGTTCTCGTGCGAATGATTGGGAAACGATCGAGCCCTATGCTTCCTATGGGACAATTGTTGCTTGTGAAGATAATGATATTTCAAATATTTCAAGTGTATATACAAATCATTCAGCAGCTTTTCAATTAGGAATGAATTATCTTATTGAAAAAAGTTATAAAAAAATCGGTTATTGTACGGGAAGAAAGTTAGGGCCCAGTAGTCAAAAGCGTTTTGCTGTTTATAAACAGCAATTGCAATCCATAGATGAAGAAGTTAATGAAGAATGGATTTTTACAGAATGTTTTACATTAGAAGATGGTGTGAGAGTGGCTCATAAGTTAAAGGAGATGAAGAGTCAGCCTGAAGCATTAATAGTGGCAGGAGATGAAGTTGCTATTGGGGTCATGACAGAAGTTGGAAAATTAGGTATTAAAGTTCCTGAGGATTTAGCGATTATTGGTTTTGATAATCAACCGATTTCTCAAGTTTTACAACTTACAACCATTGACCAAAATTTAAAGGGAATAGGTAAGACGGCTTTTGAAATGTTTTACAGGCAAGTAAGTGATGAGGGTTCTAAACAAGAAAAGATGGAAATTCCGTATAAACTTGTGGAACGCTCTACAGTTTAGCCTTAATCCGTTATGTGTATAATCGCATAACGGATTATTTTTTTGAAATGTCTTTGACAGGAAACGCGTTTCATACTTTATAAATGATTTATACCGGTATGTAATAATCCATGGATTCTTTTCGAGTGTTAAAACAATGAATAGAATTTGGGGGAATATGTGTGAATGAACTTTTATCGAGTATGAAAAAATATGTAGAGGATGACGAAAAGATTTTAGCCTTTGTGGTAGGGATATTTGAGAAGGATAATTTTACGCTATGTTATCAACATGGAATTTTTGCTGCCACTACTAGACGTCTCCTTTTTTACGGGAAATTTCCGTACTATCCCGCAACATTTAAAGATTACTCATATTTGCATATAGATGACATAGATTTCCGTCCGTGTTTCGAGTTTACTTGTAATCATGAAACCGTTAGAGCTAAGTATATTCAGAAAGGGAATGTGGAGCAATTTGTTCGTGCAGTTAGAGCAAATATGAATAATTAATCACCCCTTTGTTTAAACATAATATCATGGTCATTATGAGAAAGAATGCGTAATAAAAACCACTTCTAAACCTCTACGTGATAGTGATACAATGTCAAATGGGGGGAGGTATGAACTATGGTTAATCAACGTATTAAAGAAATAGCACTAATTACAATTGGTTCATTGTTATTCGCAATTGGTATTAACTACTTTGCAATTCCAAACCGTTTATCAGAAGGTGGAATTATTGGTTTAACGGTTGTTACTTACTATTTATTTGATTGGTCGCCAGGGGTTGTGAATTTTGCTATAAATGCAGTTTTACTGGCAATTGGTTATAAATTCTTTGATAAGAAAACGATGGTTTATACAATTATAGGTATTGTGGAAACATCTTTGTTTTTATATGTTACAGAGCACATTCAGTATCAGGTGAATGGTGATACATTACTAGCAGCTTTATTTGCTGGTGTATTTGTAGGTATCGGATTAGGATGTATGTTCAAAGCTGGAGGTACATCAGGAGGATCGGCAATTTTAGCTCGACTAGCAAATCAATATTTAGGTTGGAGCGTTGGAAAAGGCGTACTTATTATTGATATCGTTGTAATTGCTGGTTCTGTATTTATAATAGGACAAGAAAAGGCAATGTATACACTTGTTGCTGTATTCATCGGAGCGAAAGTGATTGATTTCATTGTAGAAGGAATGGATACAAAAACGGCTGTTACAATCATTTCAAATCAACCGGATTTAATACGTGAAACTATTACGAAAAACATGACACGCGGTGTCACTGTATTAGAAGGACGCGGCGGATATACTGGTAAAAATAAAGAAGTGTTATATGTTGTTATTAATAAACAAGAGCTTGTTAAGTTAAAGCAAGTTATTAGCCGAGTAGATGAAGATGCTTTCGTTGTTATTCACGATGTACGTGATGTACTTGGTGGTGGCTTTAAAGCGAGCTAAAAGGTGAACGAGTAAATTCGTTCGCTTTTTTTAATTCTTACAAAAATGTAAGTGTAATGTAATGAGATTCAATAGTAGATTTTATTCCTTCTTTTTAAAATGGATGTATAGATATCCTGCAAGGGAGGAAGATTTATTATGAAGAAAAAAATGATCACTACTATAATAGCGATGATAGTGATAGTAGTAATGTTACTGCCTACGAAACTTGGACCAGTTATCGATAAATATAATCCACTTTATAAGACGAAAGAATATTATACGGTTGTGAATACAATTGGTCAGCATATTGGTGATGAGTGGTATGAATATGAATTTATTGCATTTGACGAACGTGGAAGAGAGCAAAAAATAAAGAAGACTGTTAAGCATATGTTAAAGAGAGATGAAGCATTAAAGGTGTACGCAAAAGGACGCTACGGCGAGGCAATTGAAGAAATTGAAGCTGTAAATATTCCTATTAATGCGAAAAGTAAACTTTTAACGATGAGATAGCGAATTATACCCCTGCCTATTTTTTGTCGAAAATAAAAATACTAGGTAGGGGTATTTTGGAGTGCATGAAAAAGCCTTAGTCCATATGGACTAAGGCTCTTTTTATTATATAAAGGGGAAGGGGGTACATTGTAGTAGCGTGAGTGAAAGGTATAAGAAGAGTAGCTACTAGCAATGTAATTTGGTTATGTGAGTGTTCTTCTTATTTGGCTTACTTTCTAACTTTATTGTACGAGATGTAGGTAAGGGAAACTATCGAATTACATTACACATAGCTTACAAACATGTAAGCCTTCTGTAATGTAATTCGATAGTTAAAAGATAGTGAATTTCATATAGTGTAATTAGGAAGTCTCACTGTATTACTTTCTGTTTGTAATGTTAATGAAGAATGAAAAACCAACTACTTTTTAATAGCCCTCATCTGTATTTAGATGGGGCTCTTTTTGTAAACCTTACAACATTGTAAGGTTTACGTAAGTTAATTCGATAGTAATTTTGTCATATTTTTTGCATAATAGATACAAATAGATAAAAATAATTAGGGATATAGTAAGAAGGGAGAAAACTGGGATGCGTAAAGAAGAAGTAGTGAAGTTTCCAATTAAAGATTTCTGTAGCTACTTTACTGTTGCCGTAGTTTGTATTGGATTATTTGATATCATAACCAATTTAATTGTTAAATAATATAGATGATAAAACAAGAAGGGAGACCCTTTCTTGTTTTTTTTATGGGGGAATAAAGATGAAATGGATTGATAGTCATATACATGTTGACCAATATAAGGATGAAGAAAAAAGTAGATTACTTAAAGATGTGGAAAATAGTAAAGAGATAAAGGGACTTATTGCGGTATCTATGAATTATCAATCATGTAAAGAAACTTTATCTTTAGCAAAGCGATACCCTTTTGTATATCCAGCAATAGGTTTTCATCCGGAGCAATCGATTCATAAAGAGGAATGTGAGCAAATTTATAAATTAATTGAAGATCATGTAGAGGAAATCGTTGCGATTGGTGAAGTGGGACTCCCATATTATTTAAGGAAAGAAGATGAAGATATTACTATACATTCATACATAGCGGTATTGAAAAGATTTATAGAACTAGCTAGTAAGTATGATTTGCCGATTGTATTAAACGCAGTTTATGAAGATGCTGACATCGTATGTGATTTACTTGAAGAATATAAAGTTTCGCGCTTCACTTCCATTGGTTTAAAGGAAGTGAAGCGACAATGAAACGGATGATGAGGAATGGTTATTATATTTCTATCACACCGGATGTTTTACATAAGGAGAAAATTAGAAAAATCGTTTCTTATTATCCTTTAAAATATATGATGGTAGAAACAGATGGGCCATGGGAATTTCAAGAGGATACTATGACGCACCCTAAAATGATTCGAGAAGTACTAAAAGAAATCAGTGTCATAAAAAACGTATCTGTTGATGAGGTTACAGAAACAATATACGAAAATACAATTCAATTTTATTTGAAAGGATAGGAGAGTCACTCTTATCCTTTTTATTATGGATATTTTTTCTAATATTTTCTATAATTTATCATGTGTTTAATTTGATGAAGGAAGTAGGGGGAGAAAATGGGGGAAGCATATAAAAAGATAGCTATTACGATTATGACCGGAGCGCTTTCGCTTGCGATGTTTGGGTGCGAATCAGAAAAAAAGGCGACAAATACAAACGTAGCACAAGAAAATAAGGAAGAACAAATGGATCCATTAGTTGAAAAACAGATGAAAGAAAATGAGAAAAATGGGAATGCAGTTGGAAATAGTTCTAACAAAGGAAAAATGGCAGAGAGTAATGGATGGATTTACTATGCGGTAAATGGTGATAAAAACACAGGAGGCATTTATCGTACGAAGGATCAATTTCAAACATCAGAGCTTGTAGTAAAAGGCGTGAATGCTTCTTACATAAATATAAAAAATAAATCTTTATATTTTATTCATACGGATGAAGATAGAAATGCGGGACTATCTTCTTTAATGAAGTATGATATATCTTCTGAAAAGCTGGATACGTTAAAAGCAGATACAAATTATGTTTATATAAAAGACCAAACGTTATTTTACCCGAAAAAGTATTCTGAACATGGTGGTTTTGATATTGTAGGGATTGTAAAAATGGATTTGAAAACAGGGCAAGAAGGGGAAGCTGCATTTAAAAACTCTGGCTGGTCTCGAACGATAGACGATAGTATTCTACATTGGAATAAAAATCGTGGAACACAAGTGACAAAAGACAATCAAACTTGGTCAAAAGAAAATTATGCAACAATATCTAGTGCGACTTATAATAATGAAAAATTATATGCTGTTGTCGACTTTTCTTTACCTTTTGAAACAAATCAAGCTGAGCATGGCATATATGAAATAGACATTCAACAAAATAATGAAAAATTATTGGTAAAGGATGCCTTGCAGATGAATGTGAAAGGGGATACTTTTTATTATTTAAAAAAGGACGGAGTATATAAGAAGAAAATTAATGGTGGAAATGAAAAGGTAATTTATAATAAAGCGGTTGAACCAACTAAATCCTATTTATATTTTGTAGCAGGAGATATGTATCTTTATACGGATAATGGAACTATTCTGAATCTGGATACAAAAAAATCAAACGAAGCAGAAGATAAGAAGTTAGCGGATGATGTTATGTTAAAGAAAGTATTAAATGCGCAAAAGGAGCTTACTAATATTCAAATAGCAGCACTAACAGGAAGCCCAAAACGAATGGGTAATTTCTCATATGGAGAATTAGTGAATCCTACTTATAATACGAAGAATGCTTTAGAGACTACGCTATCTACTTACTTCTCAAAACAATTCATAGCAGAATATATGAAGAGTGAGTATATTAAAGAATTAAATGGAACGATGCATTATGTTATTGGAGATCCAGGGGCGAAAGCGGGGACTAAATATACAAAAATTCTTTCAGCTCAGTTAAAGGACGGAAAGATAGAAGCGCAGGCAGAAACATATAACGATTATGATAATGTAACGGAAGAAGTAAAAGTAGAATTTATTTATGAGAATAATCAATGGGTTGTTAATAAAATGCCACGTTTCGATTTAGGTTAAAAAAACACCAAGCATTTCGCTTGGTGTTTTTATTATGACTCTAATTTTTTCGCACGTCTTAATAATAAAAGAAAGACAATTATAATGAACCCAATTATAAGGAAGAATCCATATTGTTTTATATAATCAATCATGTCATTCGCACTTGTTGGTTTTTCAACGTGAATGCCGTCTGTATTAGTAGTAATATGAATATCTTTCATTTTTACTTCAGTCGTTTCTTTTTGTAAATCAATCCACTCTATGTTTGGAATACTTTCTAGTTCCTTTAATACTTCTTTTAATGGTTGAACACCTAAGTAAGGATGATAAAATGCACCGATAATTCCATCAGATAGTTTAGTGATAGATAAAGCGCGTTCTTTCATTTTGGCAATATCTTGTGGCTTGCCTTCTTCGATAAATCCAACCGTTTCAGGCATTAATTTCATCCCATGTAAAAACGATGGTGTACTCGTATAAGCTGGTGAATGCATAGATTTCCAAGTTGTATCGTTTAGTTGTAGTTGTCCTACATAAGTAGAGAAATATTGAGAAAGTATCTCGTATCCTTTTTGAGACATTGTATAGTGCGGAGCTTCAAAGGCAACTGGATACAATTTAGCTTCTACAAGCTCTGTAATCCCTTTTTCAATATGCTCTTTAATATACTTTTCTTCAAAGGTTTTTCCGTTTTTCACGTATTTATTATAGTCCTCTGTAGATTGGAAATCGTCTTTTGTTTTTGGTTTTTCATGGTTCGGTTGACGAATTGGTTGATCTGTTTTTACATCCCAAAATTCAAAACCTTCGCCAGTTTCACTATCATAAAATTGATGAGTGTAACCATGCATGACGATAGAGCCACCATTATCTTGCATAAAGCGTAAAACATCAATTAATTCAGAGTTATCCTTTAAATGTACTGTTTTTCCTGTGTTTGGATCTTTGTAGACAGGGATAACGGTAATCATATAAGGAAGCTTTTTCTCTTTTAGTAATTCAGCGATTTCTTTTAATTGCTTTACATCTACAGCTGGGTGAACGTCTTCAAGACGTAAATAAGCTGTAGCTTTATTTGTCATAGGCTCTTGTTCGAAGTAAGAAAATAGCATTTCACCGACGTAATGAGACATCCAATCAAAAAGGTTTGGAGTCGCGACATAATAGGATGTTCCTTGCTGAATAATTAACGAATGAGTTCCATTTGAACTGTAGGCATTAGCAAGAGTTGTTCCTTTTGTTTCAACTTTCTTCATTAAGCGTTCTTCATGTAATTCATTTTTTAACTGACGAGTCGGATATTCTATAGTGTGAATTCGTATATCGGTTTCTTTCGAGGTAATGAAAGAAAAACGATTAGATAATTGTTCAACATTTTGTCCTAAAACTAATACTGGACCTGAGAAGTTTTCTAGAAATTGTTTTGTTTTAGTAGAAAGATCTTCTTTTTTCTCTCCAATATAAACAATGTGAGTATAAGAAGATGGGTTAGTAGTTTCATTCATTTCTTTTAAACTTTTTACTGTTATATTATTTGTAAAGTGTCCTAACTGAGTATTAAGGATTTGTACATTGTTTGTAATTTTGTTGTCTGCTGTACTATACAAAATAAGTACTTTTGGCTTAGATGATGTTTGCGCAGATGTGTGTATAGGAATGAGTAGTAAAATGCTAAAAAAGAGTAGTAGGAATTTTTTCATTTATATATGCTCCTAGTCTATATAGAATTCAATTTACAATTATATACAATAAATATGTTGTAGTCCATGTAAGTTACATTTTTGCACGTATTTACCAACTGTTTTTTCACAAAATCGGTCTAAAGCATGATGATAATATATATAGTTATTTGCTATGATTAAAGAGTAAGAGAATGATAGAGTGTAGGTAATTGTGAAGGGAAGGCTGAAAGGGGACAAATTTCAGCGGAGAAAGAGGTAGAGGTAGTGAAGAAATTCTTTGTAGGATTTTTAGTTGTTCTTGGAGTGTATTTATATTTCCAAGGAAAGTCTGAAGGAATGGGTAATCTAATGAATGAAACAAGCTATGTTGATTCAGAAGAAGCAAAACAGATGAAACAAATCATTATAGAGGAAGCAAAGAAAGTAAACCTTCCGGAATGGATACCTCTTACAATTGCCGAACATGAAAGTAGGTTAAATCCAAGAAGTGTTGGAGATAACGGAACTTCATTCGGATTGTTTCAATTACACCGCGGTGGTGGGCTTGCGCCAGCTCATTTAACTGATGAAGAGCTGAAAGATCCGCGTACAAATGCACAAATTGCAATGCCGCATTTAATGAAAGGTTATAAGCGTGGGGTGCAAAAAGGTTTGACTGATTTTGCATTACTGAAATATATAGCGAATACGTCCGGATGGCCAGGGAATTTAGGGCCAGAGTGGACGGATAACAATATGAAGTATAACATTGGATTAGAGGATGTATACTATAGAAATAAAGGCGTGATAAAGTGAAACTTTAATCAGCGGGGGAGTTTGTTCATCCACCGCTGATTATTAGTTGAACCAATCGGGCTTGTACGGGCAGTTGATCTTCCACCTAACTCCCTCGGATTCGCTGAGTTTTGAGGTGGGAGTTTTACTGCCCGTTAATGCGGGATAACAGAGTAGGTTTTCTATACCTACTCTGTTTTTCTATGAATAATTGTATCCTCTTGCCTCGTGAAATACTGCGCTAATTGTATTTTCACATCTTCTAGTTTTGTAGAAACTTGCGGTATTTTATAGCCTACATACAACGGTGAAACTACAAACCTGGGAACAACTTTACAAATGATTTTTCCGTTCAGGTGATAGAAGAATAAGTTATAACTACTACACCCTTTATGGAAATCCGTTAATATGTAACATACAGTTTGCTGAATGTAACTTGCCATTTCATCTATAAATGCAATATCTTCAATGATGATGTTAAATTCAGTAAAACCGATAATGGGGCGCTCTGAAATATTAAGTTCAATGCGTTCGTTTTTTTGTACAATTACCCCTTGGAAATTTTCGTTTTCTATGTTTGCGAGATAGTCTACATATTTCATTCCGATAATTTGCATATGCGCATGATGCAAACTTCCACCTGAAAATGGACCATGATTTTTATATAAAATAACAGATGTAAATTCATCACTTTTCTGTAAGTCTAACCAGTGTTTAATGGAAAAACGAATTAGTGATCTCATATGTTCTTCTGTATATGTTGCAATATGATCATCACAATTATCCGTTTCAATTAGCACAGTTTGAAATGTATCTTTTAGTGTAGGGAATTTATTTTTCAACCAAATAATAGAACCCTCGGTTGCTAAAATATCAGTTAAATTTTCTCTGTAACAAAAAGGACAAGCAGCACTTCTATTACGAATACTTTCTGGTTTTTGTTTGCCAATATCATTCAAAAAATAAAGTTGTTGTGTATCCATTTCTCTATACCCCTTTTAAATGTGTGTAAAACTTCCGTCTAATACATTCGGGAAAAGGAGGGGGAAATCCTTTAAAGGAAATAGAGCAAAAATAAAAGACAAGATATCCTTATTACAATAGGGTACCTTGTCTTTTATTTTTTCTTTAATAATGTGTATGGATAATATAGAGCATTTTCATTTTGTTTCTTTTTTCTATTTTTCATTGTGTATAAGGCAATTGCTGTACTTGCGATTATAATAATGGCTTTCTTCATATTCATTTACCCCTTTTTATTTTTCATTTAATTCTTGGCTAACTGCTTTCGCATCAACTAAAGCATGTAAGATCATTTTTACCATGTTCATCATAGTTCTTTCCTCCCTTTTATAGTTCGTTTAGTTCTTTTACAACTGCTTGTCCGTTCACTAATACCTCAAAGATTGCTTTTACGATTTCTTTTATCATGATTGTTTCCTCCTTTATTTGTCTCTCTTGTTTACATCTTTATTGTATAGGGAGGCGTCTTTTCGTACTATCGCTTTCCATTACGTGAACATAACAGTTTTGTAAGATTTGATGTCACTTATTGAAATGTTTAGTCTATCTTCATTATTTTCAGAAAAATGACTATTCAAACATGAAATGGGAAAGTATAATAAAGAAGTAAGTATTAAATTCCGTACGAAAGGAGTGAATGAGATGAAATGTTCTTTAGCTACGCGCGCAAAATTTTTAGATTATATCTATATTTGTCGTGCGATTTTTCATGATGTAGTTGTTAACGGGATACGTATGCCCTTTTTTAACAATTGCATAGTAGCTATTGAACGATAGAAATCTCTTCACCCATTTTTGATAAACGTGTGAAAAGGGAGCTATTTGGCTTCCTTTTTCTATGCCAAAAACCATGGGGAACGTTTCTTTCCCATGGTTTTTTATATTGAAAGGAGTACGGAAAATGACAATTTGTAGTGTAAATAATGTAAAGAAATCTTTTGGTGGAAACATCATATTTGAAAATATATCGCTTGAAGTAAAGAATGGTGAACGCGTTGGGTTAGTTGGTCGTAACGGTAGTGGGAAGACAACAATCTTTCAACTACTAACAGGAATGGAGAATGTGGATGCAGGGGCCATTCATATGAAGAAGGGTACACGTATTGGTCATGTGGCACAAATTCCAAAATTTGATGAGGATATGACTGTATATGATGTATTGAGTTCCGCGTTTAAAGCAGAAAAGGAATTAGAAAGAGAAATGCATGCTTTAGAAAAGAATATGGCGGAAGAGCAGGAACCGTCTGCTTTGCAAAAATTGATGGAGAGGTACGGATTAATTCAAGAAAAGTTCACCTTTCTAGGTGGTTATGAAATAGAAGCGAATATTATGAAGATAGCAAACGGTCTACAAGTGACGGAACTATTCCCCCGATCATTTCTGGAATTAAGTGGAGGAGAACAGACGAAAGTAAGCCTTGCGTATATGCTATTGCAGAAACCAGATTTACTTCTATTAGATGAACCGACAAATCATTTGGATTTATTTGCAGTCGAATGGTTAGAGCAATTTTTAAAAGAATACACTGGGACAGTTATGGTTATTTCACATGATCGCTATTTCCTTGATGAAGTTGTAACGAAGATTTTTGATTTGGAAGATGGAGAGATTCACGTGTATCATACGAATTATTCTCAGTTTGTTGAGGAGAAGGAAGAAAGTTTGCTTCAGGAGTTTCAGGCTTATCAAGAACAGCAAAAGAAAATAAAGAAAATGAAAGAAGCGATTAAGCGTCTACGTGAATGGGCAAATCAAGCGAATCCTCCGAATGAAGGATTGCATAAGAGAGCGAGAAATATGGAACGTGCATTAGAGCGTATAGAGAAGTTAAAGAGACCCATTTTGGAAAGAAAACAGATGGGACTTCAGTTTGAAGGGCAAGAGAGAAGCGGAAGAGATGTCGTTGTAATGAAAGAAGTTAGTAAAGGATTTGCTGACAGATCTTTATTCGAGAAAGTAAATTTGCATATTCGTTTTCAGGAGCGCGCAGCTATCGTTGGACGTAATGGTACAGGAAAGACTACGTTATTAAAATTACTACTAGAAGAAATGCAGCAAGATACGGGTGAAATTCGGATTGGTAGTAGTGTGAAAATCGGTTATTTATCGCAACATGCGTATGGGAATATGAAGAACAATGTATTGGAAGCTTTCAGAGAGTGTGTAGCTGTAACAGAGGGAGAAGCAAGACATATATTAGCCCGATTTTTATTTTATGGTCCAGCTGTTTTTAAGAAGGTAACGCAACTTAGCGGGGGAGAAAAAATGAGGTTAAGACTCGCGCAACTTATGTATCAAGATGTTAACTTTCTTATTTTAGATGAACCGACGAATCATCTTGATATTGAATCAAGGGAAGTTTTAGAGGAAGCCCTTGAACAATATAACGGGACGATTTTGGCTGTTTCACATGATCGTTATTTCTTAAACAAATTGTTTGAAAAGACGTATTGGATTGATGAGCACAAATTATTTGAGTTTGCAGGGAACTATGCATGGGCTCGTCAAAAGTGGGAAGAAAGAATTGAGAAGCAAGTAGTAAAACAGAAGCAGCAACAGCAAGGGAATAAAGCGTTAGAAGTAATGCCTATAAAAAAGAAGAAGTCTAGGGATTTAGAGGCAGTTGAAAACGAGTTAATGCATATAGAAGAAGATATATATGCACTTGAATGTAAAATGGAACATGTAGTTGATGTTGAAATGCTTGAACAATTGTATGAAGAAAAAACGAAGAAAGAATTGTTACGAGCGGAGTTATATAATGAGTTAGAGAATATTGTGGAGTAAAGAAAATAGAATGAAAGGGCAAGTTGTTTTCTCATATTTTGAGGGAGGGCTTGCTCTTTTTTGTATAAGGAAAGAGAAGAAATGGTATAATTTTCTTGTTATTATTATAAAGAGACGAACTTTAGGTTATTAAAACGTGAGGAGAATTTTATGTTAGGATATGCGCGGATTGCTACAATCGTCATGATTTGTTTCGTTTATGCAAACCATGTTTCACGTGAAACAGCACATTTACAATTTTTTGTCGGCGCTGCACTTTTGATTTATATTGTGAATCATATTTTGCTCGTAAAAGTAAATGGGAGTAAAAAACTTGTTTTTTATACACTATTAGCGAATGGAATTGTCACAGCGTTATTGGGTTTTTTATTTCCCGAGACGTGTTTATATTTAATTATATTTGGAATTGATGCAGTAGGACTATTTATTCATGATTGGCGTAAAAGCATGACGTATTTTTTTATTGCTTTTTTCTTTCTTTGTTGGTTTATAAATATACTACATACGTATCAACATACAGGGAGCTTAGAATTAGAGAGCAATGCCATTAATTTTATGTTCATCGTTTTTAGTGCTTTAGCTGGAAGTTTAATAAAAAAACTTACAGCTGCGCGGAAAATGGTAGATGAGCAATATGAGGAATTAGCATTATCGCACTCAGCCTTAAAAGAAGCACATGAACAATTAAGGCTATATGCCAAAGAGGTAGAGGAATTGACAGCGGTTCGGGAGCGAAATGATATTGCCCGAGAAATTCATGATACCGTCGGTCATAATATGACAGCTTTGCTTGTGCAGTTGCAACTAGCGGAAGCGCTATGGAAGCAAAACTCAGATACGACAGAAACGGTTTTACATACATGTTATGAACTGGCTAGAAAGTCACTTCAAGAAGTAAGAGCTTCTGTTCATGCTTTAAAAGAGGAAAGTAAACTAGGAAACATAGTAGAAAATATGCGTGGAATGTTGAATGAATATTCTAAAATGACGAAAGTACAAGCATCTTTTCGATTGCAAGGAGATCCTGTTACAATTCCATTGTCGCTACACCCTACATTACTTCGTATTATGCAAGAGTCTTTAACAAATGCAAAACGTCACGGGAAAGCGAGTTTATGTGAAGTGAGTTTAACTTGTTCAATGAAACAAGTTAAACTCTGTATTTCGGATAATGGTGTGGGAGTCAACGAGGTAAGTCCGGGTTTTGGTTTACTTAATATGAAAGAACGTGTAGAGGAACATGGTGGAACTATTCAATTTGAGAGTGAGATAGAAAAAGGCTTCCAGTTACAGATTGAATTTCCGCTTCAGGAGAAAACATGGGTAATAGGGGGAACGGTATGATTCGCATTATGATTGTTGATGATCAATCACTCATTCGTGATGGTTTAGCGATGTTATTAAATTTACGTCCAGAACTTGAAGTAGTGGGAACGGCTACGGATGGAGACGAAGTGATACAAAAGGTGAAAGAGCTACATCCTGAAATTATTTTGATGGATATTCGGATGCCCCGTATGAATGGTGTTGAAGGAACACGTTTAGTTAGAGAACAGTTCCCTCATATAAAGGTTCTTATGTTGACGACATTCAATGATAGTGAGCTTATTTTTGAAGCATTGGAGCAAGGAGCGAGCGGATATTTATTGAAGGACATGGAGACGGATGCAATCGCGCAAGCAATTTTAACGGTGCATAGTGGCGGGGTTGTGCTTCCTCAGGATATAACAGCGCAAATTATAGAGGAATTAAAAAAGACGAAAGTGGCAGTAGAGTGTAACCCACCAGAACAACTAAAACAATTAACTGAGCGAGAAGTAGATGTTTTAAGAGCAATTGGACTGGGGTTAAATAATAAAGAGATTGCCGAAAAGCTATTTATTACAGAGGGAACTGTTAAGAATCATGTTTCTAATTTGATTAGTAAGCTAGAACTGAGAGATCGAACACAAGCAGCAATATACGCAGTAAGATATGGTGTTACGACATACACATGACTTTTGGCATATATAAGTGTGAAAAAGCAGCAGAATTTGCTGCTTTTTTATTTTGTATTTCTATCTTAAGGGTGATGGAGAAGAAAAGAAATTTTTCTACAATGAAAGTGTAGATGAATGCAAAGGAGCTGAATCAATATGTTAGTCATAGATCATATTACGAAATCATTTGGCAAGAAGGAAATCGTAAAGAATGTTTCTTTTGAAGTGAAAAAAGGTGAAACATTTGGATTGCTTGGACCAAACGGAGCGGGGAAATCAACGACGATATCAATGATTTGCGGGTTAATTCCATACGATAGTGGTGATATAAAAGTTGGTGGGAAATCTGTAAAAGAGTATCCATTAGAAGCGAAAAAGAAAATCGGTATTGTCCCGCAAGACATTGCACTGTATCCGACACTTTCAGCGAAGGAAAATTTGATTTTTTGGGGAAAGATGTACGGTTTAAATGGGAAAGTTGCAAAAGAGCGGGCAGAAGAAGTATTAGCTTACGTCGGTTTACAGGAGCGTGGAAAAGATAAAATTGAAACATTTTCAGGTGGAATGAAAAGGCGTATTAATATTGGTGCAGCACTTATGCACGAACCAGAGTTACTAATTATGGATGAACCGACAGTCGGGATTGATCCGCAATCGAGAAATCATATTTTAGAGGCTGTTAAAAAATTAAATGAAAAAGGTATGACAGTCATTTATACGAGCCATTACATGGAAGAAGTTGAATATTTATGTGAGCGAATTGCCATCATTGATCATGGAAAGGTAATTGCACTGGGAACGAAAAGAGAGCTATGTAATCGTCTAACAGATGGGTTTATGGTGAAATTGCAATTAAATCGCTATAGTACGGAATTGCTGCAAAAACTGAAGGCACTACCTATTGTTGAGCGGATTATTTTTGACGAAGATACTGGCACGATTGATATTGGACTAAATGGTGGCGAGGCAATTGGCATAGTTGTTTCGGAAGTTGTTGAAAACAAAGCTCAAATTTTAAAACTGGAAGTAAAAGAACCGAATTTAGAGGCACTTTTTTTACAATTAACAGGACGTTCACTTCGTGATTAAGGGGGTTAGTATGAGATGAGAAGTTTCATTATTGCATGGAAAGATTTAAAAATCCGTTTAATTGATCGGCGCGGATTTATGATGATGTTAATTATGCCACTTGTATTAACAGCCATTTTAGGTTCAGCATTAAGTAATGTATTTGATAGTGGCGGACTACCAAAAACAGTAATTGGTTATTATCAAGAAGGAACGGATGAGTTTGCAGATGTCTTTCAAAAAGACGTATTGCAAGCTAAAGAAATAAAAGATGATGTGAAAGTAAAGGTAGCTAATTCTCAGGAAGAGCTTGAAGATATGTTAAAGGAAAAGAAAATCGATGTAGGAATTATTATTCCAAATAAATGGAGCGAACAAGTGCAAGATGGGAAATTAAAAGAACCAAAGGTGCTTATAGACCCATCCAAAGATATACAAGCGAAAATTGCTGAATCAATGATTCTTTCTTTTTCAGAACGTGTTCAAACCGTCGCAGTAGCTACTCAAAGTGTTGTAACAGAATTAGCAAAATCTCAGCAGGGTGATGTGGCACAAGTTGCAAAAGAGGTAAGTGGAAGTCTACAGACGATAGCAACTGCAAGTGCGGATAACATCGAAAAAGGAACGGTAGGTAAAAAAACAGTTGCCGCGATGCAATATTATTCAGCTGCGATGTTAGTCATGTTTTTACTATATAACATAACAGTAGGTGCGAAATCAGTTGTAACAGAGCAAAGAACTGAGACATTAGCAAGATTGTTTAGTACACCAACGAGCACATTTTCAATTTTGTTTGGAAAATTCTTAGGAACATTACTATTTGCCTGTATACAATTTGGCGTGTTTATAGTTGCTACACGCTTTATGTTTCATGTGGAATGGGGAGAAGATGTGTCTCAAATAGTAGTATTGGGAATTTCGTATGCAATTTGTGTTTCCGGTTTATCAATGTTAATTGCGGCCTTTATCCGGGAGGAAAAAACGGCAGATTTAATGGGAGGAATCGGTATTCAAATACTAGCTATATTAGGGGGATCAATGTTACCGATTTACGTATTTCCCGATACACTTCAAACAGTTGCGAATATTGCTCCGAATAAATGGGCGCTTACGAGCTTCTTAAATATTATGTCGGGAACATCTTGGGATGTGCTATTCCCTGTTATTTTAAGTTTATGTAGTGCAGGAATTATCTCCGTTATGATTGGAACATTACGTTTACGTACGAGATAGGAGGGGAAATGATGAAGAAGGTTTGGGCGCTTTGTTGGTTAGAATTAAAACAAATTTTAATAAAGCCACAAAGTTATGTACTCATGTTTGGAATGCCTATTATTTTCACACTCATTTTCGGCGGACTTTTAGGTGGAAGTGGGAATGAGAAAGTAAATATTAGCTTAGTAGATGAAGATGGTTCTATATTATCTAGCAACTATTATGAGGAAATAAAGAAAAGTGACTTAATTTCTATAGAGAAGGTAACGTATAAGGAAGGGAAACAGAAGATTGAAAACAAAAAATCTTCCGGTATAGTTATCATTCCGAAAGACTTTCAAAAGAGTACGCTAGATAGAAAGATAGAAAATATCCAGTTTCAAGCAAGTGCTGATTTTACTGGTGGAACTTCTGTAGAGCGAGTATTGGCAAGTGCGTTAAAAAAGATGGAGATAGAAGTTAGTGCAGCAAGAGATTTTGAGAAGAAAAGTAACACTTCGTGGGAATCGACGTATAAAGAAATATATACAAAAGTAGAACCGGGTTCGCTTCAAAAAGAATCAATTTTACATGATGAACAAAAGTTAAATAACGTTACAGGGCGAGCGGCTGGTTTTTCAATTCTATTCGTTATGATTGTCATGTTAAGTGCGACGGGAACCATTTTGAAAGCTAGACAAATCGGTGTTTGGTCCCGTTTATTAGGAGCACCGGTTTCGAAAGTTCAAATACTAACTGGATATATCCTTTCTTTCTTTTTAATAGGATGGATTCAATTTGGCGTTTTAATGATACTAACGCATTCATTATTTGATGTGCAGTGGGGAAATTTATTAGGGGTTATTATACTCGTTTCAGTATTATTATTAGCAATCATCGGTTTAGCCTTATTATTAGCAAGTATCGTAAAAACAACAGAACAACAGTCTGCACTAGGTAATATTGTTGTGATTTCAACGTGCATGATCAGTGGTCTTTATTGGCCGGTCGAAATTGAACCAGTGTGGATGCAAACGGCAGCAAACTTTGTTCCGCAAACTTGGGCGATGCGTGGCTTTACGGAGTTAATTGTAAGGGGAGGTACATTAGCAGATATAGGAGGATATATTGGTATACTCATTTTATTTGCGGGAGTATTTTTCGTAATTGGTTTAACAAGAATACGTTATGACTGAAAAAAGAAAGCAGAGTTCACAGCTTTACGCGCTGAACTCTGCTTTCTTTTTGTGTGGCATCTTCTCTCGTTGAAATTATAATAGCGATCCCGAGCATAATAAAAAAAGCTAAAAAGAGGACGAACTTTGGGAAGAAAGGGAATAGTAATAACGCCCCGACTATCATGAGTGTCAATAATACATAGTGCAGGACATATTGGAATAGGTTGTCCATATTTTCGCCCCCTTCTTGGTAGTTAATTGTTATTATTCTATGCTGGGCTATTAGGTAATAGAAGGTGTTTTTTATTTTTTTGAGGGAAAACAATTAGCAAGGATTGACATAAATAGTGAAAAGGAATAATCTTGAAATTAATTCATACTATTTTTATAGGTAAAATAAAGATAGTTACAGAAGGGCGTTATGTTACCACTTAATTAAAAAACAGGAAAGTAAGGGTGAGAATTATGCGAAAGGTTTTTAAAGGGCTATTTGCTACGTTTCTTAGTACATCGGTTTTATTAGCAGGATGTGCTCAAGAAGAGACAAGTACAAATGAAGCAACAAAGATGCCGAAAGTAAAAGATGAGTTTATTAAAGCGAGTGACAAAGCAAAAAGTCCAGCAAAGGCAAAAGAAAGAAAAGATACTTTTGTAATTGGAATGCCGAGCCCTGGTGGGATATTCCTTCCGCATTTTATGGAGAATGGGTGGGATGGTAATATAACGCAAGCTATCTTTGCGCCTCTTGTTGGGCTGGATAAGGAAGGAAAACCAATCCCAATTCTAGCGAAGAAGTGGGATATTTCTCAGGATCAGCTTACATATACGTTCCATTTGAAAGATGATTTAAAGTTTAGCGATGGTTCGCCGTTAACAGCGGATGATGTAGCATTTACATTAACGTTACTACATGACCCGGCGTATAGCGGAGCAACTGACATAAGTCAAACAGCAATAAAGGGTGGGCAAGCATATAAGGAAGGAAAAGCAAGCTCTATTGAGGGGATTCAAGTAATCGATCCGAAAACAATTACGATTACAACTGAAAAGGTAAATGCCCAAACATTGTCGTTAATTGGTGGAGAAGTTATATCAAAAGCTTATTACGGTAAAGAATATAAGCAAGGCAATTTAGAGTATTTAAAAGAATTATACGGAAAACCGATGGGAGCAGGAGCTTATAAACTAGATAAATATATTCCAGGTCAAGAAGTTCGATTTGTAGCGAATGAAAATTATTTTGAAGGTAAACCGAAGATTGAGCACTTTATTTATAAAATTACAAAAGGTGATACGAATTTGCAACAATTTCAAGCGGGAGAAGTAGATTATGATGGTTTCACGACAAATGTGGAAACGATTGAGCAATTAAAAGAGCTAGGTTTCGCTAATATTAATGTGTATACAGGAAGTTCTTACGGCTATATTAAAATGAATTATAAGAAGCCATACTTTAAAGATAAACGTGTACGCCAAGCGTTTATTTACGGATTAGAACGCCAAAAGGTAATTGATACGTATTTCCAAGGATACGCTTCACTTGTCAATGTACCAATTACACCAGCCTCTTGGGCGTATACAGAAGAAGGGATTAATAAATACGAATATAATTTAGAAAAAGCAAAGAAATTACTTGATGAAGCTGGATGGAAAGCTGGGTCAGATGGTATTCGTGAAAAAGATGGCCAAAAATTGAAGGTAAGTTATTTTACTTCTTCTGCAAGTAAAATCAACGATGTGATGATCCCCGTTATGAAAGAGGATTATAAAAAGATTGGGGTAGATTTCAACCCTGAATACATGGACTTTAATACGATGATTTCCAAGGTAATTAAAGGAGATTATGATTTAGCGATGGTCTCCACACCGATGATTGATGATCCGAGCGGAACAATTGAGGAGTTTGTTTCGACAAGTAAGCGTAATTATGATGGATATTATAATCCGAAGGTAGATGAATTAGCTAAGCAGGCACTAGAAACATTGGATATTGAAAAACGAAAAGAAATCTATAAAAAACTATATCAAGAGTTAAGTGAAGATCCACCTGTTATCTTCTTAAACAATAGTAAAGTCGTGTCTGCACATAATGCGCGAATCCAAGGATTACAAGAAGACAACTACAACGGTATTTTGTTAAGTTTACCTAAATTAAAGATTGATCAATAATTTCGAAAGAATTCTTAAAATATTTATATAGAAAGAATTGACAAAATATATTGAAAGATATAAGCTAATAACCATAAAGTCTACCGGAAAGGTCGGAATAAGATTGTTACCCCTCAAAAACATCTTTATTTACGTTCAAAACCGACTTTTCCGATTGGCTATAAATGTTGCTGTGGGAGGCATACATAAGGCAAGCGGTTCATAAAGTGTAATTATTAAAAAAAGTTAGGGTGGGGACAATGAAGAAAAAGACAAAAAAATGGGCTGGTGTATTTTCAGTATTATTGAGTAGTTCGCTTGTGTTATCTGCTTGTGGGGGACAGGAGGATACGGCTTCTACAGAACCGGTTAAACAGCAAGATTTAAAAAATATAAAAATTGAAAAGATTGCTGCTACAGATAAGACGAAAGTGCCTGACAAAGCAAAAAGTCGAAAAGACACGTTAGTTGTTGGGATTAGTAAACCAGGTGGTGTCTTTTTACCATACTTCCAGCAAAATGGTTGGGATGGAAACGTAACTTCTGTTATTTTTGCATCTCTTGTATCGACAGATAAACAAGGAAAACCAACTCCAGAATTAGCTGAGAAGTGGGATGTTTCCTCTGATCAGTTAACATATACATTCCATTTACGTAAAGATTTAAAATTTAGTGATGGTTCGCCATTAACAGCGGATGATGTAGCATTCACATTGACGCTTTTACATGATAAGGCATATGAGGGTGAAATGGATATTTCTCAATATGTTGTTAAAGGTGGGAAAGAATATAAAGAAGGTAAAGCAACTTCTATTGAAGGAATTCAAGTTGTTGATCCGCAGACAATTAAAGTTACGACTGAAAAAGTTAATTCCCAGACACTAACTGCTTTAGGTGGACCAGTGTTATCAAAAGCTTATTATGGAAAAGACTATAAACAAAATACAAGTTTAGATTATTTAAAAGAGTTATATGGAAAACCGATAGCTGCGGGCCCATATAAATTTGAAAAGTATATTCCTGGTCAAGAGGTTCGATTTGTAGCAAATGAAAATTATTATGCAGGTAAACCGAAAATTCCAAACTTCATTTATAAAATTACTGCTGGTGATACAAAACTACAATTGTTCCAAACAGGCGAGGTTGACTATACTGGCCTAGGTACTGGTGATGAAGTTCTTGAACAAGCGAAAGGTTTACAATTCGCGAATATTCAAATCGAAACAGCTGCATCATTTAGTTATATTTATATGAATAATAATAAGCCGTACTTAAAGGATAAAAAGGTTCGCCAAGCACTTATTTATGGATTAGATCGCAAAAAGTATGTTGATACAGCATTAAAAGGGTACGGTACAGTGGCTAATGTACCAATCCATCCAACTTCTTGGGCTTATACGGAAGAAGGAGTTAATAAATATGAATACGATAAAGAAAAAGCGAAAAAATTATTAGATGAAGCAGGGTGGAAAGTTGGTTCGGATGGAATTCGTGAAAAAGATGGTCAAAAATTAAAGCTTTCTTATTTCGGCCCAAGTTCGGCTAAGGATAGTGATTTATTAATTCCAATTGCAAAAGAGAATTATAAAGAGATAGGTGTAGAATTTAATCCTGAATTTATGGACTTTAATACTATGCTTTCGAAGGTAAATAAAGGTGATTATGATTTAGCTTCTGTTGCTACACCGATTACAACTGATCCGAGTGAAACTGCAGGTGAATATTTATCTGGTGTTAATAAGGAGAGTCTTGGTTATAAAAATGCAAAAGTAGATGAGTTAATTAAAAAAGGTATTGAGACAGTTGATATTGAGAAACGTAAACCTATTTACAAAGAATTGTATAAAGAATTAAGTGATGATCCACCAGTAATTCTATTAAACTACCGTAGAACAATTACAGGATACAACGGGAATATAAAAGGAATTGACCCTGAAAAATACAATAGTATTAGTTCAAACTTACCAGTATTATCTATTGAAAAATAACGATAAGAATGTATAAGTAGAAGACATTTTTTCATTCGGCAAGTAGTGTGCCGTTTTGAAAAAATGTTCTTCTATTTTAAGCATAAGATTGGAGAGAAAAAGGGTGAAAACATATATCATTCGTAGGGTGTTACAAATGATTCCTACACTGTTGGGTACGTCAGTTATTATCTTTTTTTTATTCGCGCTTCTTCCGGGTGACTATATTGATTCAAATCCAAAGATTACACCGCAAAGAGCTGAGGAACTTAGAGAGCTATATGGTTTAAATAAACCAATTGTTGAGCGTTACTTTCATTGGTTAGGTAATGCATTGCAGGGTGACTTTGGTTTTTCACTTCAATATCAAGAACCTGTAACATCATTATTAAATAAATTCATATGGAATTCGTTTATTGTTGCGATCATTGCATTGTTCTTTATTTGGCTAATTGCACTTATTATCGGTGTGTTTTCAGCGACAAAGCAACATTCCTTATTCGATAAGCTTGTAACAATTGGTGTCTTTGCAGCGATGTCGTTCCCTTCATTCTTTATCGGTTTGTTTTTAATTAAAGTGTTTGCGGTTGACTTTAAGTTATTACCGATAGGCGGGATGATTGATGTTGGTAGTAATTCGACTGGGCTTGCTTACGTAATAGAAGTTTCAAAGCATATGGTTTTACCAGTGTTTATTTTAACTCTTCTTGGAGTAGGCTCACTAACTCGCTATTTTAGAACGAGTATGTTAGAAGTTGTACGGCAAGATTACATTCGAACGGCTAGAGCAAAAGGTTTAAAGGAGAAGACCGTTATTTATAAACATGCATTAAAAAATGCAATTTTACCGGCTATTACATTGCTTGCATTTGAGTTACCGGGATTGTTTTCAGGGGCAATTATTATTGAACAAATTTTCAATTGGCCTGGCATCGGTAATATTCAATTAGAGGCACTTAGTTTCCGTGATTATACAGTATTAATGGCATTTACGATGTTTCTTTCTTGTTTGACAATTTTTTCGAATTTTTTAGCGGATGTTGTATATGCAGTTGTTGATCCACGTATTCGGTTGAAGTAAGGGGGAAAGAGATGGAAACTGTTACAGCAATTTCAGAGAAAAAAGCAAAAAAGAAAAGACGGAATGAATCATCGCCGTGGAGGCAAGCTTTTAAAAGGATAAAGAAAAATAAAATGGCACTTATAGGATTTTATGCATTAGTTTTTATGTTTTTATTTTGTTTTATCGGTCCATTCTTTTCACCATATGCATCAGGAAAAATACAAGTTACGCTAATTACCAAGCCACCTAGTTTTTCTCATTGGCTTGGTACGGATCAATTAGGACGGGATATTTTAACGAGGCTTATGCAAGCAGGACGAATTTCATTAACAATTGGCTTAGCTTCAATGGTTTTATCAGTAATATTAGGAGCTTTATTAGGAGCTATTGCAGGTTTTTACCGAGGTATCGTTGACAATATTATAATGCGTTTTGCAGATGTTTTAATGTCGATGCCAGGATTACCTTTACTTATTATAATGGGAGCTATTTTATCAGAATGGAAAGTACCATCTGATTACCGTCTTTATGTCATCATGATTATTTTAAGTTTAGTAGGTTGGCCAGGACTTGCACGTCTCGTACGAGGTCAAATTTTATCACTTCGAGAACAATCGTTTATGCAAGCTGCTGATGTGCTCGGGATAAAAGATTATCGGAAAATTGTATATCATTTAATCCCAAATGTTTTGCCGATATTAATTGTTGTATCAACATTAGGTGTTGCTGGCTCTATTTTAGGAGAGTCTGCACTAAGTTACCTAGGCCTTGGTGTCGTTCCACCTACACCATCGTGGGGGAATATGATTAGTGCAGCCAACTCATTAATCGATTTCCAAAAGCGTCCGTGGTTATGGATTCCGCCCGGGTTTGCAATCTTTATAACAGTTGTATCCATTAATTTACTTGGCGATGCACTTCGTGATGCATTAGATCCAAAGATGAAGCGGTAGGTGAGAAAGCATGAGTAAAGCAGTAGTAGAGCTAAAAGATTTACAAACACACTTTCAGACGGAAGAAGGTACAGTAAAGGCTGTCAATCATGTTAGCTTTTCAGTTCGAGAAGGTGAAACAGTTTGTGTAGTAGGCGAATCGGGTTGTGGGAAAAGTGTAACGGCTTTATCTATTATGGGACTTATTGCTGAATCTGGCGGTATCGTTGGTGGTGATATTCTTTATGAAGGAAAGAGTCTTTTAGGAATGAAAGAGAAAGAGCTTCGTAGTTTAAGAGGAAATGATATCGCGATGATTTTCCAGGAACCGATGACATCGCTTAATCCGGTCTTTACTGTTGGAGAGCAAATTGTTGAGACATTAAGAGAGCATGAACTACTTAGCAAAAACGAAGCATACAAAAAAGCAATTGAATTAATTCGTAAAGTTGGTATTGCTCGTGCTGATGAAATTGTCCATTCTTATCCGCACGAACTAAGTGGTGGCATGTTACAACGTATTATGATTGCTGTTGCACTTAGTTGTAATCCAAAGTTATTAATTGCAGATGAACCGACAACAGCTCTGGACGTTACGATTCAAGCGCAAATATTGGACTTACTAAGACAAGTAAAAGAGGAATTTAAAACGTCCATTTTATTAATTACACATGATCTAGGTGTTGTAGCGGAAATGGCCGATTACGTTGTCGTTATGTATGGTGGGAAAGTTATTGAAGAGGCACCGGTACTAGAGATATTTCAAAATCCGAAACATCCATATACGCAAGGGTTGCTAAAATCAAAACCAGTAATGGGGAAACGAACAGATAAACTTTATTCTATTCCAGGGCAAGTTCCAAATTTAGTTGGCTTAGATGAGTTTTGCTACTTTAGTGGTCGCTGTGAACATTGCATGGAAATATGCAAAAATGAAGCGCCAAATCTTAATGTGCATAACGAGGATCATAAAGTAGCTTGTTGGTTATATGAGGAGCGTGCTGGGCAATGAGTGAACCATTATTAGAAGTGAAGAACTTAAAAACGTATTTTCCGATTAAGGGCGGCGTATTTAGTAGAACGATTGGACATGTGAAAGCGGTAGATGGAGTAAGCTTTACAATTGATAAAGGAGAAGTGTTTGGTCTTGTAGGAGAGTCTGGAAGTGGAAAAACGACGATAGGGAAAACAATTCTCCGTCTCGTTCAAAAAACAGAAGGTGAAGTGAAGTTCAAAGGTCAAGATGTTCATGCTTTATCAAAAGAGGAGCTGAGAAAGCATCGTCCTAATATGCAACTCGTATTCCAAGATCCATTTAGCTCATTAAATCCGAGGTTGAGAATTGGAGAAGCTCTTGGTGAGCCAATGTTGGTTCACGGACTGGCAACGAAAGAAAATGTTCGTGAGAAAGTATTAGAGGTATTGGAGTTATGTGGTTTAGCACCTTATCATATTGACCGGTACCCTCATGAGTTTTCCGGTGGGCAACGCCAACGTATCGTTATTGCAAGGGCAATGGTATTAGATCCAGAATTTATTGTGGCTGATGAGCCTGTTGCGGCATTAGATGTATCTATTCAAGCGCAAATCATTAATTTGTTTAGTGAATTACAGGAGAAAAAGGGATTATCCTATTTATTCATTTCACATGATTTAAGTGTTGTGGAGCACTTATGTACGAAAATTGGAATTATGTATTTAGGTACGATCGTGGAGACGGCACCGCGTGATGAGTTATTTGCGAATCCACTTCATCCGTATACAAAAGCTTTGTTATCGGCTGTACCAATACCAGATCCAACAGTGAAGCGAGAGCGAATTATACTAGAGGGTGATATTCCAAGTCCAGCGAATCCACCTTCAGGTTGTCGTTTTCATACACGTTGTCCGTTTGCGACAGATGTTTGTAAAAAAACAGTACCAGAATTTCGTAATGTTGGTGAAGAGCACTTTGTTGCTTGTCATCATGTATAAAAGAAAAGGACTCTTTCAAATTGAAAGAGCCCCTTTTTTATTTACTAGATGAAGTTTGTTTTAATACGAATTGCTCGATTGCATGAGCAACACCATGTTCATTGTTTGTTAACGTTACAACATCACATAGTTTTTTTACATCTTCTTCAGCGTTCCCCATTGCAACAGATAAACCAGCAACTTCTAACATTGGTACATCATTAAAATTATCACCGATAGCAACTGTATCTTCAATTGGTATATTGAAATAAGCTGCCATTTCTTGCAAACCATTGCCTTTATGGCCATGCTTATCCATAATTTCTACATTAGTAGGGGCTGATGCCGTAACTGAAATGTCCGTGTCTTCTTGTAACGTTTGTAATAGCTGTGAACGATGAGCAGCATTAAATGTTAAAATGAAGAATTTAGATATTTCTAATTCCGGATTATTCACGACGTCTTCTATTTTTTGGAAATCAGTAATTAAGTTAGATTTCTTTTGTTTTTCTGTAATTCTTTCAAGTTCCTCAAGTGTAACATCTAGTGTATGTTTATTTTCTTCGAATGCCTGCATGACTTGACCTTGCCATGTATAAGGAGAATAAACCCCTTTATTTGTGTACAACTTATAGGGAAAACCTTCAGATTCTAGTAATTTTGCAAGCTTGTATACTTTATCATTTTGTAAACAACGCGAGTTAATTACTTTTCCGTCCACATAAACAATTGCCCCATTGCTTGCTCCAACTGGAAGAGATAGTTTATATTCTTCCAATAATTTCAAAGCATCCTCTTTCGCGCGACCAGAACAAATCATTACAATATGACCAGCTTCTTTTGCGGTTTGGATAGCTTGTAAGTTCTCTTTGGAGATTTCAAGATTAGATGATAGTAGTGTACCATCCATATCTAGTGCGATTAATTTCAAAATGACCACCTCTTTGTTTCCATTATACATAGTTATATAGAGGAAACATATAAACTTATCTTGGAAAGATAGTATTTTATCCCGCATTAACTTCCAGTAAAAGCGCGATTGGTGAGGGGGAATAATTAGTAGGGAATGGAACTCTCGCTGATTAAAGTTTCACTTTGTTTTGTAACAAAATAGAGATGAATAATATTATATTTCGCTTTACGACCGTAATGTTACACTAGTGTTACAAACGTGATTGTAGTAGAAAACGCATTAAACCAAGGTTTTTGAGTGTTTATTTTAAAAAACGTAAAAAAAGTGTAATAAAATTTCCGTAATTATATTGCAACGTAATAATAGTTATGTTACATTAGTGTTACAAACGTTACGTAAGTAATTTTAATGTAACGTTAACATGAAAACTATGAACTAATCATTTCTTAGAAATTACATATAGATAACTTATAAAAAAGGAGAATGAATGATATGAACAACGAGCAAGTATTAAACGTAACAAAAGGTGACTTCTTAGGATCAGCAAGCGGAGCGGTAGTATTAACAGCATTAATCGTATTTCTTTCAAGCGTATTAGTATAATAGAAGTTTTGTAATAAAAATAAGAGAAGGGAGAATGAAAATTATGAACAACGAGCAAGTATTAAACGTAACAAAAGGCGACTTCTTAGGATCAGCGAGCGGAGCGGTAGTATTAACAGCATTAATCGTATTTCTTTCAAGCGTATTAGTATAATAGAAGTTTTGTAATAAAAATAAGAGAAGGGAGAATGAAAATTATGAATAACGAGCAAGTATTAAACGTAACAAAAGGCGACTTCTTAGGATCAGCGAGCGGAGCGGTAGTATTAACAGCATTAATCGTATTTCTTTCAAGCGTACTAGTATAATAGAAATTTTGTAACAAAAATAAGAGAAGGGAGAATGAAAATTATGAACAACGAGCAAGTATTAAACGTAACAAAAGGTGACTTCTTAGGATCAGCAAGCGGAGCAGTAGTATTAACGGCATTAATCGTATTTCTATCAAGTGTATTAGTATAATAGAAGTTTTAAATCGTACAAAATGAAAGGAGAATGAGGAATATGAACAGTGAACAAGTGTTACAAGTAACAAAAACAGATTTATTAGGATCATTAGGCGGAGCAGTAATATTAACATCATTTATTCTATTCCTTGCAAATATATTAGTATGAGAAATATAAATACAATCATTCAAAAAAAATAAAGACTCTAACGTATTAGTAAGTAGTTAATATGTTGGGGTCTTTTTTATTTTCCTCTCATATATATCCTCAAGTATTAATATTCCCCATTACTTTAAAGAGAAAAAAGTCGAATTTTATATGTAAGAAAAAAAGAGGAATTTGACAGAAAAGATAGAAAATTTTAAAGGTCAGAATTTGTTAGCTTGCTAACTAATTTCTATTAATTGATGTTGGAAGCGTTTTCGGTTGGGCTTAAGTAAGGACCATTTAATCTATTTACAGGGGGATGAGGATTTTATGAAACAAAAATCTATGGATACGCTAGCTGCACAAATGGAGGACTTTTTTCCAGTACGTGATGTAGATCATTTGGAGTTTTATGTAGGGAATGCAAAGCAATCAAGCTATTACCTTGCGAGAGCATTCGGATTCAAAATTGTGGCTTACTCTGGATTAGAAACTGGGAACCGTGAAAAGGTATCTTATGTTCTTGTGCAAAAAAACATGCGTTTTGTTGTGTCTGGAGCTTTAAGTAGCGATAGCCGTATTGCAGAGTTTGTAAAGACTCATGGTGATGGAGTGAAAGATGTGGCTTTACTTGTTGATGACGTTGATAAAGCTTACTCTGAAGCGGTGAAGCGTGGCGCTGTTGCGATTGCTCCTCCTGAAGAGTTAACAGATGAGGAAGGTACCTTGAAGAAAGCGGTTATTGGTACGTATGGTGATACAATTCATACGCTTGTAGAGCGTATGAATTATAAAGGAACATTCATGCCAGGATTTCAAAAGGTAGAGTTCAATATTCCATTTGAAGAATCCGGTTTAATTGCTGTAGACCATGTCGTTGGTAATGTTGAAAAAATGGAAGAATGGGTTAGTTATTATGAGAATGTCATGGGATTTAAACAAATGATTCACTTTGATGATGATGATATTAGCACAGAGTATTCGGCATTAATGTCAAAAGTTATGACGAATGGAAGCCGTATTAAGTTTCCAATTAATGAACCAGCAGACGGAAAAAGAAAGTCACAAATTCAAGAATATCTAGAGTTCTATAACGGAGCGGGTGTACAGCATCTCGCTTTATTAACAAGTGACATTGTAAAAACAATTGAAGTACTTCGTGCAAATGGTGTTGAGTTTTTAGATACGCCGGATACGTATTACGATGAGTTAACTGCACGAGTGGGGAAAATTGATGAAGAAATTGATAGATTAAAAGAATTGAAGATTCTAGTAGACCGTGACGAAGAAGGCTATTTATTACAAATTTTTACGAAACCAATTGTAGATCGTCCAACTCTATTTATTGAAATCATCCAACGTAAAGGTTCTCGTGGATTTGGCGAAGGGAACTTTAAAGCGTTATTCGAATCAATTGAAAGAGAACAAGAGCGTCGCGGAAATTTATAAAATTTGTATCCACCAGCAAGAGTTCCTTTGTTGGTGGAAATTTCATTTTCATAGGGAGGAATCATGATGAAATTTGTTACATTTCGTCTCCCTTCGAAGGAAATGCGAGCTGGATGGCTTGAAGGGGACAAAGTAATCGATATGAATCTTGCTAGTGATGGGAAATTACCTTCTTCGATGTTCGCCTTTTTAGAGAAAGCGGATGAGTATGTAGAAGTAGTACGTAATATTAAGAATCCGGAAAAGGGTATATATTCCTTAGGGGAAGTACAACTTGCTGCGGCTATTCCTAATCCGAGTAGCATTCGAGATTTTTATGCATTTGAGCAGCATGTAAAAACAGCCCGCGGACGAAGAGGACTAGATGTTGTGTCTGAATGGTATGATATCCCGGTTTTTTATTTTACTAACCACCGTGCTGTTATTGGACCAGATGATTTTGTTACTGGTCCGAAGAAGTCTCAAAAGCTTGATTACGAGTTAGAGATTGCTTGTGTAATTGGAAAAGAAGGAAGAAATATTTCTCGTGAGCAAGCGTGGGAATATATTTTTGGTTATTGTATTATGAACGACTGGAGTGCAAGGGACTTACAAGCAACAGAAATGAAGGTAGGGCTTGGACCAGCAAAAGGAAAAGACTTTGCAACTTCATTAGGAGCGTATCTCGTTACGAAAGAGGAATTAGACATTTATCGTAATGGTAATCGATATGATTTAGAGATGACTGCTCACGTGAATGGGAAATTATTATCAAAGGGAAACTTCCAAGATATTTACTATACGTTTGCTGAAATGATTGAACGTGCTTCACAAGACGTGACCTTATATCCGGGAGATGTGATCGGTTCTGGAACAGTAGGAACAGGATGTATTTTAGAACTTGGTACAGAAGAGTGGCTACAAGATGGAGATGTTGTAGAGCTTTCGATTACTGGTTTAGGTACGTTACGTAATACGGTCAAAAAAGACATGAAAGCAGGTGGTGGGCATGTTTTATCGTCACATGGGGGAGCTACCTCATAAACGACATGTACAATTTCGTAAAAAAGATGGAGCGCTTTATCGTGAACAGGTAATGGGAACGAAAGGTTTTTCTGGTACGCAGTCTATTTTGTACCATCATTATATGCCAACGGAAGTAGGTCATGCGGCATTATCTCATTCTTGTCAGTTGCAGTATGAAGAAGATGTAGCTCTTGCACATCGCCATTTTCGCACGAAAGAAAATAAAAAAACTGGCGATGCAGTAAGCGGAAGAACCTTTATGCTTGGGAATGAGGATTTATTAATTGGAGTAGTGACTCCAACAGAAAAAATGGACTATTTCTACCGTAATGGTGATGGCGATGAAATGTTATTTGTTCATTATGGAACAGGAAAAATTGAAACGATGTTCGGAACGATTCACTATAGAAAAGGTGATTATGTAACGATCCCAATTGGAACGATTTATCGTGTTATTCCAGATGAAGGAGAGACTAAGTTTCTTGTTGTAGAGGCGAATAGCCAAATTACAACACCAAGTCGCTATCGCAATGAGTATGGGCAATTGTTAGAGCATAGTCCGTTTTGTGAAAGAGATATTCGTGGTCCGGAGAAATTGGAGACATATGATGAAAAAGGTGAGTTTGTCGTAATGACAAAGTCGAGGGGTTATATGCATAAGCATGTTTTAGGGCATCACCCATTAGATGTTGTTGGATGGGATGGCTATCTATATCCATGGGTATTTAATGTTGAGGATTTTGAACCAATTACAGGTCGTATTCATCAGCCGCCACCAGTACATCAAACATTCGAAGGTCATAATTTTGTTATTTGCTCTTTCGTACCACGCTTATATGACTATCATCCAGAATCAATTCCGGCACCATATTATCATAGTAATGTGAATAGTGATGAGGTACTTTACTATGTAGAAGGTAACTTTATGAGCCGAAAAGGTGTGGAAGAAGGTTCTATTACGCTTCATCCGAGCGGGATTCCACATGGGCCGCATCCTGGAAAAACAGAAGCGAGTATAGGGAAGAAAGAAACACTTGAATTGGCTGTTATGATAGATACATTCCGTCCGCTTCGTATTGTAAAACAAGCACATGAGACGGAAGATGAAAAGTACATGTATAGCTGGATTGAAGAGGGTTCATATACTGTGAAATAAGTAAAAAGAGGCATGCTCAATAAAGGAGCATGCCTCTTTTGTGGAATCGACATGTATAATAATACCAAAAACAGTTATGAAAAGATATATAGATATGATTGTGTGAATTTTTTTACAGAAAGAATGATAAGGATATAGCGTGTATCTCGATAGTTTTCTGTTTATTTCGACAAAAGTATTGACTAAAAAACATGTCGTGGGTAAAATGAGGGAAGTAAATTAAATTTTCAGAAAACTAAAAGTGTGGAGGAGCACAGTATGAAGCAAATTTTTCAAAAGAAGCCGATTTCAACGTTACTGCAAGAAAGTAAACAAAAGACATTATCGAGAACGTTAGGGGCACTTGATTTAACAATGCTTGGAATCGGAGCAATTGTTGGAACTGGTATTTTTGTTCTTACTGGCGTTGTAGCAGCGAAACATTCTGGACCAGCTATTATATTATCATTTGCTATAGCTGCATTAGCTTGTGCCTTTGCTGCATTTTGTTACGCTGAATTTGCTTCTTCAGTTCCTGTCTCAGGAAGTGTGTACACGTACACGTATGCGACGATGGGAGAAGTATTTGCATTCTTAATTGGATGGGATTTAATGCTCGAGTATTTATTAGCTACATCTGCTGTAGCCAATGGATGGTCAGCGTATTTTCAATCATTATTAAAGGGATTTGGAATTCATATTCCGACCATTCTCTCCTCGGCCCCTGGTACAGGAAAGGGTGGAATAATTGATTTACCTGCAGTTCTAATTATTTTAGTTATGACGGCTCTTTTATCTAGAGGTGTTCGGGAAAGTGCACGTGTAAATAATATAATGGTATTTATTAAACTAGCAGTTGTTCTCATTTTTATCTTCGCTGGATTTAATTATGTAAAACCTGAAAATTGGACACCTTTTATGCCATTTGGGTTAGATGGTGTAATGGCTGGAGCAGCTACAGTTTTCTTTGCATTCATTGGATTCGATGCTGTATCAACAGCCGCAGAAGAAGTGAAGCGCCCGCAACGCGATTTGCCGATTGGAATTATTGCATCGTTACTAGTTTGTACGGTTCTTTACATTGTTGTTTCACTTATTTTGACAGGGATTGTTCCATACGGTCAGTTGAATATATCAGATCCAGTTGCTTTCGCACTTCAATTTATTGGACAAGATAGTTTGGCGGGAGTGATATCAGTAGGAGCAATTACAGGAATTACAACTGTAATGCTAGTTATGATGTATGGGCAGGTTCGTGTTTCATATGCAATGAGCAGAGATGGATTGTTGCCGAAGCGTCTTGCTAAAGTTCATCCGAAATTTAAAACACCATTTTTAAATACATGGACAACAGGTATTATTGCAGCACTTATTTCAGGATTAATAGATTTAAATGTTTTAGCACACCTTGTAAATATGGGGACTTTGTCAGCCTTTGCACTTGTAGCCGTTGCTGTCATTGTGATGAGAAGAACTCATCCTGATTTACCAAGGGCGTTTAAGGCGCCGCTCGTACCATTTTTACCAGCATTAACAGTTATCTTTTGCTTATATTTGATGCTTCAATTATCAGCAACAGCTTGGATCAGTTTTGGTGTTTGGATGGTTATCGGTGTAGTAGTTTATTTCGCCTATAGTAGAAAGCGTAGTGTTTTAAATAGTAGTAAAAAAGAGGAAGATGTAGCGAATTTATAAGGAAAAGATCCGTTCTAATGGGATTAGAACGGATCTTTTATTTTGAAAATTTACACTTTTCTAAAAATGTTATAGAATAATGTGTGGTGAATTAGGGGGGGAAGATATGAGAAATACGTGGCGAGAGTTACGAGAAATGGATCGAAACATATGGATTCGGTTTATTGGCGAAACATTAAATGGAATTGCGATGATGATGTTAATGCCTTTTTTTGCATTATATTTAAAAGATAAGGTGGATTCTTTATTACAAGTTGGGATTATTATGTCGCTTTCTCCAATTGCTGCAAGCTTTGGCTCACTTATAGGCGGAAGAATAGCTGATATATATGGAAGAAAGCCAATTATGATATTTTCAATGGTGAGTAATGCGTTATTAATGCTCGGTTTTTTATTTATCGAAGGATTTATTCCATACGCTATTTTATCTATTTTTTTAGGGTTAAGTAATTCTCTATTTCATCCAGCAGCATCAGCGATGGTGGCAGATGTGACGGCACCAGAAAAAAGAACAGAGGCATATGGTTTATTGCGAATGGGACACAATATTGGTGCTGCAATTGGGCCGATACTGGGAGTGTCAGTAGTTGTTTTATCGAAGAACCTTGTTTTTATTATCGCCTCGTCGACAATGCTATTTTATGCATTACTTGTATTAATTCTTATTCAGGAGACAATGCCAAAAAACGCAGATAAAAAAGAAGAGAATGAAGAGAAGGAATCAGGTGCAGTTTGGAAAATTTTAATGAGAGATAAGGCGTTAATGATTTATTTGTTAGCGGGAATCATTATTTCTATGGGTTTTTCTCAAACAGAAGGCATGTTGCCGCTTCATTTTGATAACGAAATGAAGAATATTTTCGGAACTAACAATCCATACCCATATTTAATGGCGTTAAATGGTTTATTAGTTGTTTTATTTCAATTTCAAATTTCAAAATGGGCGACAGATAAACCTGTCGGAAAGACGATGTTATATGGTGCGTGCTTGTTCGGGATTGGTTTGTTTTTAATAGGGTGGTTACCGAAGTGGTTTGGGGGATTAGATACAAATGCTACAATTATTTTAATAACGTTAATGCTCGTTTATGCAATATATACATTAGGTGAGATGATTATGTCACCGGTACAGATGACGTTTGTAGCAAATTTAGCTCCGGAACATTTAAGAGGGACTTATATGGGAGCGGCAAGTTTACAGTGGATTACAGGAAATGCATTCGGTCCACTTCTTGGTGGTTTTCTATTGGATCGCTTGCTTGGTCACTTCTTATTTACAATTTTAAGTGTAGGGTGTGTAGTTGCAGGCTTTGTATACGTTTCTTTAGATCGGCTTGTTGAGCAGAGGCGAAAGGATACGCTTACAAAACAGTCTTCTTAATAAAATGAAACTTTAATCAATGTTTTTTCATCCTCCACAAATGGTGGGATAATATAGATGACATACACAAAAAGTGGATTTCTACATATTTTAGGTACATAACCAGATCAGATAGCAATCTTACTTTAAAGTTTAATTTTGTTTAGGTGTGTAGAAATTAAAGAGAAAAAGTGTAGAAAACCAATAAGTGGTGTCTTTTAATTATTTGTGGAAGTTACATTTTATTTCAAATAGGAACTACCTATTTTTATAAAAAGTGCTAAAATAGAAAAATGAAAACAATTGGTTAGGGTGATTTCAGTGACAAAAATTAAATTAGGTTTATTATACGGTGGAAAATCAGCTGAGCATCAAGTTTCGTTACAAACGGCTCTTGCTGCTATTAAAGCATTAAATCAAGATAAATTCGAGATTCATCCAATTTATATTACAGAACAAGGCCAATGGATGCGTGGAGAGCGTATTGAAGGCCAAGTAACAAATGTTGAGGCATTACAAATGAGTGGGGAAGAGAATACAATCTCTCCTGTATCATTAAGTACAGAAATTATCCCAACTGCAACTTCTAAACAAGAAGATGCAATTGATGTTATTTTCCCATTATTACATGGACCGAATGGTGAAGATGGAACAGTACAAGGGTTATTAGAATTACTTAACATTCCATATGTAGGTAACGGTGTATTAGCATCATCTGCTGGTATGGATAAAGTTGTTATGAAAAATATCTTTGCAGAAGCTGGATTGAAACAAGCGAAATATGCATCTTTCATTCGTAGCGCATGGGAAAAAGATCGTGAAACAGCGTATGAAAAAGTAGAAGAAGTATTAGGATATCCTTGCTTCGTAAAACCAGCAAACCTTGGTTCAAGTGTTGGTATTAATAAGTGTAATGATCGTGAAGAGCTTGAGAATGCATTCGAAGAGGCATTCCAATTTGACCGTAAAATTATTGTAGAAGAAAATATTGTAGGTCGTGAAGTAGAAGTTGGTGTATTAGGTAATGATGAGCCGAAATGTTCAGTTGTAGGTGAAATTGTACCGAAAAAAGATTTTTATGATTACAAATCGAAATACATCGATGGTGATACAGCGTTAATTATTCCAGCTGAAATGACAGAAGAAGAGTCTAATGTAATTAAGCGAGATGCAATTATTGCATTCCAATCATTAGATGGTTCGGGCTTAACACGAGCTGATTTCTTCTTAACGAAAGATGGAGAAGTATATATTAACGAAGTAAACACAATGCCAGGATTCACGCCATTTAGTATGTTCCCTCTATTGTGGCAACATACAGGGTTACCGTATCCGGAATTAATTGAAGAGCTGATTCGCTTAGCGATTGAGCGTCACGAAGAAAAACAAAAAATTAAATATACAATCTAACAAAAAAGGAGGAAGCACTATTCAAAGGAATAGTGCTTCCTCTATGTAAGGAGTGTTTTCATGATAAACCGAACGTTAAAACAAGTAGATCAGATGATAAATGGCACTGGATTAGCAGAGCAGTATGAGGGAATTACTATACAAGGAGTGTCTATTGATACGAGGGAAATTGAAAAAGGAAATTTATATGTTCCGATTCAAGGTGAACGTTTCGATGGACATGCTTTTGTAGATAAAGCTGTTGAAAACGGGGCGATTGCTACATTATGGATGAAAGATGTAGAAAATCCACCTGAAAACCTTCCAGTTATTTTTGTAGAAGATACACTAGCAGCATTGCAAATGTTAGCGAAAAACTATCGTGATCAATTGGATGTAAAAGTTGTTGGTGTAACGGGTAGTAATGGTAAAACATCTACGAAAGATATTGTAACAAGTATTCTTGCGACTAAATTTAAAGTTCAAAAAACAGAAGGTAATTTCAACAACCATATCGGTTTACCCCTTACTATTTTAAATTTAGAGGAAAATACAGAAGTAGCTGTATTAGAAATGGGCATGTCAAGCCGAGGGGAAATTGAATTTCTATCTAAGTTAGCTCGTCCTAATGCAGCTATTATCACGAACATTGGTGAGGCACATTTAATGGATTTAGGCTCTCGTGAGGCGATTGCTGAAGCAAAGTTAGAAATTGTTACAGGTTTACAAAAGGGTGGCGTGTTCGTATATAATGGAGATGAGCCGCTATTAACGAATCGTGTTCCAGAAATGAATTTAGCAGCTGAAACAGTTACATTTGGTGATGCGAGAGCAAATGATTATTATCCAACTACTGTAACATTACAGGCTACTGGGACACACTTTAAGATGAACAGGGATGAAACTTTGTCATTCTATCTGCCAGTACTAGGAAAGCATAATGTATATAATACGCTTGCTTCAATGGCAATTGCGAAACATTTTGGTGTAACGTGGGAAGAAATGAAAAAAGGTTTAGTAACACTTCAAATGACAGGTATGCGTATGGAAATTGTAAAAACAGATAGTGGTTTAACAATTATCAATGATGCTTATAATGCTAGTCCAACAGCTATGGAAGCTGCGTTCCACCTAATGAATGGTTTAGATGGATTTGCTAAAAAAATTGTTGTACTAGGTGATATGTTAGAACTTGGAAATCAAGAAGTGCAATTTCATTATGAAGTAGGTAAATTAATTGATCCAGCAAAAATCTCATATGTATTCACATATGGTAGATTAGGGGCTCAAATTGCTGAAGGTGCAAAAATTAATTTCCCTAAAGACCGTGTAAAAGCGTATGATAGTAAAGAAGAGTTAATAAAAGAGTTGCAAGCAGTAGTCGGTACGAAAGATGTTGTATTAGTAAAAGCATCTCGCGGCATGAAATTAGAAGAAGTAATTACGATGTTGAAATAATTGGTGTATATAAATAGGGATGATAGCCACGAAAATAGTGGAAACTTATAATAAGCGCTTACAGTAAATGATAAAAAAATAAAAGTAAAGAAAAAAGCTCTGAATATGAAATAAGGTAACAGTTGGGGTTTGCTTTTTACACCTACAAAACTTATAATTGATAAAGTGTAATAACGTTTAGAAGTATTTTCGTGAAGAATATACGCCCGGTTATATACGTAAGTATTCAGGAAAAGGGCTTTTCCGCAAGTTCGGAAAACGCCTTTTTTTAAATGATAAGTATAGGATAGAAAAGGAGAAGTAACATTGACAACATTTCGAGAATTAGGATTAAGTGAGTCTTTACTGCAATCTGTTGAAAGTATGGGCTTTGAAGAGGCTACGCCGATTCAAGCTGAAACAATTCCACATGCATTGCAAGGTAAGGATATTATTGGGCAAGCGCAAACAGGTACAGGGAAAACAGCAGCATTCGGATTACCACTATTAGATAAAGTGGATACAAATAAAGAAGCAGTTCAAGGTATTGTTATCGCGCCAACGCGTGAATTAGCAATTCAAGTTGGAGAAGAGCTATACAAAATTGGTAAACATAAACGTGTTCGTATTCTACCAATTTATGGTGGTCAAGATATTAACCGCCAAATTCGTGCTCTAAAAAAACACCCACACATTATTGTTGGTACGCCGGGTCGTATTTTAGATCATATTAACCGTAAAACACTTCGCTTACAAAACGTAGAGACTGTTGTTCTTGACGAAGCGGATGAAATGTTAAACATGGGCTTCATTGAAGATATTGAAGCGATTTTAACAGATGTGCCAGAAACACATCAAACATTATTATTCTCAGCGACAATGCCAGATCCAATCCGTCGTATTGCTGAGCGTTTCATGACTGAGCCTCAACACATTAAAGTAAAAGCAAAAGAAGTAACAATGCCAAACATTCAGCAGTTCTATTTAGAAGTGCAAGAAAAGAAAAAGTTTGACGTGTTAACACGCTTACTAGATATTCAATCTCCAGAGCTTGCAATCATATTCGGTCGTACAAAGCGTCGTGTTGATGAATTATCAGAAGCATTAAACTTACGTGGTTATGCAGCAGAAGGTATTCACGGTGACTTAACACAAGCGAAGCGTATGTCTGTATTACGTAAATTTAAAGAAGGTGCTATTGAAGTTCTTGTTGCAACAGACGTTGCTGCACGTGGTCTTGATATTTCAGGCGTAACACACGTATACAACTTCGATATTCCACAAGATCCAGAATCATACGTTCACCGTATCGGTCGTACTGGCCGTGCTGGTAAAAAAGGTATTGCAATGTTATTTGTAACACCACGTGAATCAGGACAATTAAAAAATATCGAGCGCACAACAAAACGTAAAGTTGATCGTATGGAAGCACCGACACTTGACGAGGCATTAGAAGGTCAACAACGTTTAATCGCAGAAAAGCTTCAAAGTGCAATCCAAAATGAAAACTTATCATACTACAAGCGTATTGCAGAAGAAATGTTAGAAGAGAATGACTCTGTAACAGTAGTAGCTGCTGCTTTAAAAATGATGACAAAAGAGCCAGATACAACTCCAATCGCTTTAACATCAGAACCACCAGTTGTTTCAAGAGGTGGCGGTTCTAAAAAACGCGGTGGTAACGGAGGCGGATACCGTGATGGTAACCGTAATCGTAGTCGTGATGGACGCGGCGGTGGCGATGGTCGTAACCGTGATCGCAATCGTGATGGTGGTAGCCGTGATGGACGCGGCGGTGGCGATGGTCGTAACCGTGATCGTAATCGTGATGGTGGTAGCCGTGATGGTAACCGTGGTCGTAGAGGTGAAGGTCAAGGTCGCCCTGGATCTTCTTCAAATGGACGCGGCGAAAGAAAACATCATAGCCGTCCACAAGCTTAATAAAAAAGAGAATGCCCTTTGCGGGCATTCTCTTTTTTTATTTCTGTAATTGTGCATACTACATAATAACTCGTATAGAAATGAGGTGCTATATGCTTGTAAGACTTGGGTATGTTGCGATGAGTGTGCATTTGAAGAATGCATCTCCATCTCAAACGATGACATATGCACAGTTTCAGCGGATTGATGATCGAGAGGCTGCGATTCGTAAACTCGAAAGAATTGCTAATTCGAATTTGGAAAATTGCTTACGGTTATTAAAGCATAATAAAGGACATGATGTATCTTTCTTTCGACTTAGTTCCAAGCTTATTCCTTTAGCGAATCATGAGGAGTTGTTAGATTGGAACTATATTCGTCCTCTAAAAGAAAATCTGAAAGAATTAGGTGAATATGCAATTCGTATGAATATGCGAATTGACTTCCATCCAGATCATTTTGTTGTACTAAATTCACCTGAGGAGAGTATTTTCAAACAATCTGTAAAGACATTGCATATGCACAAAAAATTATTAAAGGGTATGGGAATTGAACATAAGCAACGATGTGTATTACATGTGGGAGGAGGTTATAACGATAAGGAGCTCGCATTAGAACGCTTTATAGAAAATTGGTCCACTGTTCCAAGAGGTATTCAAGAGATGATTATATTAGAAAATGATGACACGACCTTTTCTTTAGAAGAAACATTGTATTTAGGTGAGAAATTGGACATTCCAGTCGTGTTTGATTTGCATCATCATATGATGAATAATGACCAGGAAGATTGGCATGAAGATTGGGCACGTGTTGTACATACGTGGGAATCGTCTTTGTTACCAGTTAAAATGCACATCTCTAGTCCTAGAGATGGAAAAGATCCGAGAGCACATGCGGATTTTATTGATGTAGATACCTTCTTATCTTTTTTGAAAAAGATAAAGGGGAGTGTTCCGCAAATTGATTGTATGATTGAGGCGAAGAAAAAGGACGAGTCTTTATTTCAACTAATGAGAGATTTAAGTAAACAAACAGATGTGGAAATTGTCGATGGTGCGAGCTTCTATATTAAATAAGCTCTGCGCCATCGATTTTTTTTGTTAAAAAAGGGGTGCACATGCCGCCGATGATCAATCCTGTTAAATGGCTTATAGGATTGGCAGAGGGATTAAAGAAAGTAAATAGCAGTAATATGAGTATCGTTATTGAAAAAATAGCGATGTCTCTTGGTTTTGAAGAACGATACCGACTATACAATAAAAATAATTGGGCGCCTAGTAATCCGAAAATACCACCAGATGCTCCGGCGTGAATATATTCAAGAGGCATAATAATATAAGAAGAAATATTCCCGAGAATGCCAGAAAGGAAAAAAATAATGATGAAAGAAAAGTGTCCTAGTTGTTTTTCAATAGAAGAACCAAATACAAATAAACAAATACTATTAGAAAGAAAATGTTGTAAGTCTACGTGTACAAGTAAGGAAGTTATGACACGCCACCATTCTCCTTTAGCGATATATTCATTGTAGGCTGCCAGGTGAAAGAGGGAAAAGTCGCTCAATATAATCATGACCAATTGTATAAGAAGTAAAGAGATGATAATCGGTTGTAGGGAAATGCGAGTGGATGGTATTAGCATGTTGTTAGTATCACTCCTTTTGCATCAGCAAGATTCTCTGTTATTCTTACAATATGAATGAAGAAAGCTAAATAGAAGAAGGGGATTTTGAAATGATTGTAGGGATTGGAATCGATATTATTGAGTTAAATCGAATTGAAAAAATGCTAGATGGAAAGCTTAAATTTATGGAACGTATTTTAACTGAAAGAGAACGTGGTGTTGCCGAGGGTCTGAAAGGAAGTCGTCTTACAGAATTTGTAGCTGGAAGATTTGCAGCAAAAGAGGCGTATTCTAAAGCTGTAGGGACCGGTATCGGGAAAGAAGTGAGTTTTTTAGATATTGAAGTAAGGAATGATGATAGAGGTAAGCCGATTATCATTACAAATACAGAGCATATTGTTCATTTATCAATTAGTCATAGTAAAGAATTTGCCGTTGCTCAAGTTGTTTTAGAAAGCTCGTCACGCTAGTCTGCATATTTTATATCTTTGTCTCATATATTTGAGGTAGCGATAAGGAAGGCATATCTTCCATTCATTTATAGGGGCAAAGGGGCTGAAGTGATGAAAAGGCGTCTGTTTTTAGTTCTTGTCGGTTTATTGACCGTTTTTGTGCTGGCGGGTTGTATGGAAAAGAAACAGGAAGATATTGTGAAAGATTTAGAAGCGAAAGTTAAAAGTATGAAGAGTTATCAAGCTGAAGCGAAATTATCTATTAAAACAGGAAATGAGCCTCAGGAGTACAATGTAGAAATTTGGCATAAAGAACCTTCGTATTATCGTGTGAATTTGCAGAATGCGAAAAAGGATCAGAGTCAAATTATTTTAAGAAATGATGAAGGTGTATTTGTATTAACACCAGCACTTAATAAGAGTTTCCGTTTTCAAAGTGATTGGCCGCAAAATAGTAGCCAGGCTTATTTATATGAATCGCTTGTAAGAGATATTTTGCAAGATAAGAAAAATCTCTCTTTCGAGAAAACAGATAAGTATTATGTATTTAAAACAAAAACAAATTATCAACATCAAAATATGTTGCCGAAACAAGAAATTAAGCTGAATAAAAGTGATTTAACACCAGTTTCTGTGAAACTGATGGATAATGATCAAAATGTCCTTGTAAAAGTAGATTTCACTAAAGTAAAGTTTGATGCAAAGTTTGATAAAGGTGCATTTGATACGAAACAAAATATGTCTAGAGCACAAGTGGATGTTCAGACGGCAGCGAAAGAAGACAAACCGTTTGCTATTTTGTATCCACGTGATACGCCGCAAGGCATGACTTTGAAAGAGGAAGAAGAGTTGAAGACAGACAGTGGCAAGCGTGCAATACTCACATACACTGGAGGTAAGAAATCCTTTACTTTAATACAAGAAAAGGCAAAGGTTGCAGAGGCCTCATCGGCGGTAAGTGTAAGTGGAGAGCCGGTTGATCTTGGTTTCACGATTGGTGCATTGACGAAAGACTCTGTAACGTGGTCGCATAACGGAGTAGAATATATGCTCGTGTCTAAAGGTTTAGAGCCGAATGAGTTGTTGATGGTTGCTCGTTCGGTTACAGCGAAGCAGGTGAAGTAAACTTCTTAGACGTGGTGATATATGTGCACCGCGTCTTTTCTTAGTTTGAAGGTGGATTTCATAAAAGAAGCATATAAAAGAATAAGCTTCGCATATCGTGTATAAGGAAGTGTATTTATGGAAGAAGCACCGTTTTACCGTGACACTTGGGTGGAAGTGGATTTAGATGCGATCTATAACAATGTTACACATATTAAAGAGTTCATTCCAAGTGATGTAGAGATTTTTGCTGTAGTTAAAGCGAATGCATATGGGCACGATTATGTACCGGTGGCTAAAACTGCATTAGAAGCAGGAGCAACAAGATTAGCGGTTGCTTTTTTAGATGAAGCTTTAGTGCTTCGGAGGGCTGGTATTACTGCACCGATTTTAGTATTAGGTCCTTCACCGCCCCGTGATGTAAACGTAGCTGCTGAAAATGATGTAGCATTAACTGTTTTTCAAAAAGAATGGGTGGAAGAAGCGATAAAGCTCTGGGATGGTTCATCAATAATGAAATTCCATATTAATTTTGATAGTGGTATGGGGAGAATCGGAATACGTGAACGCAAAGAATTAAAAGGGTTCTTAAAGAGTTTAGAAGGTGCACCATTTTTAGAGTTAGAAGGAGTATATACGCATTTTGCAACAGCGGATGAGGTTGAGACTTCTTACTTTGATAAGCAATATAATACATTCTTGCAGCAGTTAAGTTGGTTGAAAGAATTTGGAGTGAATCCTAAATTTGTCCATACAGCCAATAGCGCTGCAACGTTAAGGTTTCAAGGGATTACATTTAATGCGGTGCGAGTTGGTATTGCGATGTATGGATTATCCCCATCTGTAGAAATACGCCCTTTTTTACCATTTAAATTGGAACCGGCTTTGTCACTTCATACGAAAGTTGCCCATATTAAGCAAGTGATTAAAGGGGATGGGATTAGTTATAATGTAACATACCGAACGAGAACTGAAGAATGGATTGCGACAGTTGCAATTGGATATGCAGATGGCTGGCTTAGAAGATTGCAAGGGTTTAAAGTACTTGTAAATGGTGAAAGAGTACCGATTGTAGGGCGAGTAACAATGGATCAATTCATGATACATCTTCCTTGTGAAGTGCCACTTGGTACGAAAGTTACACTCATTGGAAGACAAGGTGATGAGTATATTAGTGCTACTGAGGTCGCTGAATATTCCGGGACTATTAATTATGAAATTATCGCAACGATAAGCTTCCGTGTGCCGAGAATATTTATACGAAACGGTAAAGTTGTAGAAGTAATCAATTATTTGAACGATATATAGAAGAATGTATTATCGCTCAGCATCTCGTTATTTAGGGGATTTTCGCTAATGGAAAATAGGCTCTTTTTTGCTAGGGAGCTTCTTTTTATAATTGTTATTAATATAAGTTACAATGAAATGTTGCGGAAAGGATTGCTTTATTTCTTGTTTGAAAGAGATAAAAAGTAAAAGAAGATGAATGTTTTGTTTGTGAATTGGAAAACATAAGCAAGGGATAAGGAAGTCTTTGCAACAGGCTCCATACAATGGTATTATTACAATAGGTGTCATATATATATTTGGGTGTGTAGTTGACGGTGGAGGTGTATTTTTGTGTCCGAATCAAGTGTAACTACTGAAATCGTGGTTCGGTTGCCAAAGCAAATGGTAACGGAATTGGACGGAATTGGAAAACAAGAGAATAAGAATCGCCATGAACTAATTTGCCAGGCAACACAACTGTTATTGCGTCAACATAAGACGAAGAAACGCTACCAACATGAATCAATGCGACGTGGGTACATTGAAATGGGAAAAATTAATCTTGGTATTGCATCTGAAGCTTTCTTAGCAGAGTATGAAGCAGCTCATACAGTAGAACGCTTAGTTAGCGGGGGGTAATATTTTGATTGTAAAACGCGGCGACGTGTATTTTGCAGACCTTTCCCCAGTTGTTGGTTCTGAGCAAGGAGGCGTTCGTCCGGTTCTTGTCATTCAAAATGACATCGGAAATCGTTTTAGTCCGACTGTGATTGTAGCGGCTATTACTGCACAGATTCAAAAAGCGAAATTACCCACTCATGTGGAAATTGATGCGAAAAAGTATGGTTTTGAGAGAGATTCTGTTATTTTACTTGAGCAGATTCGAACAATCGATAAGCAACGCTTAACGGACAAAATCACTCATTTGGATGAAGTGATGATGAGTCGTGTAGATGAAGCGTTACAAATTAGTTTAGGACTAATAGATTTTTAAATCGGCAGTTTAAGTTGCTCTCTTTACAGGGCAACTTTTTTTTATTATAGAGGAGGTTACGGTTGGATATGGAAATGGTAGATAATCGACAAGGGTTAATGAAAATGTTAGTGAAAGAATTAGGCTTTACAGAAAAGCGAGTTCGTCATGTTATTCAATTAACAGAAGAAGGTAACACAGTTCCATTTATCGCTCGTTACCGAAAAGAATGGACAGGATCCCTAGATGAGGTGCAAATTCGTGCAATCTTAGAAAGATGGCAATATATGATGCAACTAGAAGATAGGAAAGAAGAGGTTCTTCGTCTTATTGGTGAAAAGGGTAAACTAACCGAAGAGCTGCGTCGTCATATTGTTGCTGCAACAAAACTTCAGGAAGTAGAAGATTTATATCGTCCTTATAAAGAAAAAAGAAGAACGAAAGCTACAATTGCTAAAGAAAAGGGATTAGAACCGTTAGCTGAGTGGCTATTGTTATATAAAAAAGAAAATCCAGCAGAGAAGGCTATGGAATTTGTTAATGCAGAAAAAGAAGTGGCGTCTGCAGAAGATGCGTTGCAAGGTGCACAAGATATTATTGCGGAACTTGTTTCGGATAATGCGGCATATCGTAGTTGGATTCGCAATACTACTTTCCGAAAAGGGATTATGTCTTCATCTGTAAAAGATAAAGAAAAAGATGAAAAGAATATATATGAAATGTATTATGGCTATGAAGAACCGTTGCAAAAAGTAGTGCCGCATCGTGTACTAGCTATGAATCGTGGTGAAAAGGAAGACGTATTAAGAGTTTCTGTTATCACGCCAATTGAAGAAATTCTTCAGTTTTTACATAAAAAAATGATTCTTGATGAAGCTTCTAAAAGTGCGCATTATGTACAATTAGCGATGGAAGATGGATATAAGCGATTAATTCAACCTTCAATAGAAAGAGAAATTCGTAAAGAATTAATGGAAACGGCCGAAGAACAAGCGATTCATATTTTTTCTGAGAATTTACGTAATTTATTATTACAGCCTCCGATGAAAGGGAAAGTTGTGTTAGCGGTAGATCCAGCATATAGAACCGGTTGTAAATTAGCTGTAGTAGATGATACAGGAAAAGTTCTTTACATAGATGTTATTTATCCGCATCCGCCTGTTCGTAAATATGAGGATGCAAAAACGAAAATCATTTCAATTATAGATAAATATGAAGTTGAAATGATAGCGATTGGAAATGGTACAGCTTCGAGGGAAACGGAAGAATTTATAGTAGATGTATTACAAAATGTAGAACGAGATGTATTTTACATTATTGTAAATGAAGCGGGTGCTAGTGTGTACTCAGCATCTGATGTAGCTCGCGAGGAGTTTCCGAATTTACAGGTTGAAGAAAGAAGTGCGGTTTCGATTGGGAGACGTCTGCAAGATCCACTTGCAGAGCTTGTGAAAATTGACCCTAAATCTGTTGGGGTGGGACAATATCAACATGATGTATCTCAAAAGAGATTAAATGAATCATTAACATTTGTAGTAGAGACAGCAGTTAACCGAGTTGGTGTTAATGTAAATACAGCTTCAGTTGCATTGTTGCAATATGTTTCGGGGTTATCAAAAACAGTTGCGAAAAATATTGTAGCTAAGCGTGAGGAAGATGGAAAATTCACGAAGCGTACTGAATTAAAGAAAATCCCGCGTTTAGGTGCAAAAACATATGAACAATGTATCGGGTTTTTACGTATATTAGAAGGAGCGAATCCGTTAGATCGCACAGGGATTCATCCAGAACAATATAAAAATGTTGAACTGCTATTAAAGAGCCTAGGGTTATCAAAGAATGATGTGGGGAAACCAAACTTGCAAAAGAGTTTCGAAGGAGTAGATATTTCTAAATTATCTCAAGAGACGGAGATTGGTGAGCCGACATTAGTTGATATTATGGATGCTTTAATTAGCCCAGAACGAGATATGAGGGATGAGTTGCCAAAGCCACTTCTGAAAAAAGGGATTTTAAAATTAGAAGATTTAAAGCGTGGTATGGAATTAGAGGGAACAATCCGCAATGTTGTTGATTTCGGTGCCTTTGTTGATATTGGTGTGAAGCAAGATGGTTTAGTGCATATTTCTAAACTAAGCAAACAATTTGTAAAGCATCCATTAGATATTGTATCCGTGGGACAAATTGTAAAGGTATGGGTAGATGATATTGATACGAAAAAAGGTCGTGTTGCATTATCAATGTTACCGATTGAATAGTAAGAAAAGAGAGCAGATGAAACTGCTCTTTTTTTTATGAACTGGAAAGTTTAATTGATTATGAGCTTTGATGTATTTTACTATAATAAAACCAGCATTCATTTAGTAACTTGATTTGATACCGGTTTTTCTCAAAATATGCACGTTGCATTTGTTTCTTTAGCCACGTGGGCATAGGAATCCCTCCTTGTTTAATCCTGCTCTCAAAAAAGTAGCTCCTTTTAGTTAAGGTAACTTTGATGAGAGGTTGGTGAGTGGATTTCTATCAATGCTGCATTTTTAGAAATCACGCTTCTTGAATGAGGATGGGTATATGTACTATTTAATGTATGTATAGGGAGGGAGAAAAGTGTAAAAATATTTTTTGTTTAGGAGGAATGAGAATGGATGAGCAAGAAATTCAGAGGTTAGTGGAAGAGGTATCGTTACAATGCTTTGGAATGCCGTTTTTACATAAAGCGATGTTTAATAGTAGGTTACGTACAACGGGTGGGCGCTATCTATTGAAGAATCATAATATAGAATTGAATTATCGATATTACGAAATATATGGTAAAGAAGAGTTAATCGGGATTGTTAAACATGAACTTTGTCATTATCACTTACATATCACAGGAAAAGGGTATAAGCACCGAGATAGAGATTTTCGTGAGTTATTAAAGAAAGTAGGTGCACCACGTTTTTGTAAACGAATGATTAGTGAGGAGGAAACGAAAGTTTCTATATATGAATGTATGGGGTGTTCGTTTCAGTATGTAAGAAGACGTCAAATAAATACACAAAGATATGTATGTGGAAAGTGTAAAGGACAACTAAAACTGGTAGTGAAAACATCTTGACAGTGAAAACGCAATCCAGTATATTATAAACATGTCCCGTTTGCGCAAGACGTTGTGAAAAAACTTCTTGACTTACGATGAGAAATTTTATAAGATACAAATTGTCTTTATTATTCCGCAGTAGCTCAGTGGTAGAGCTATCGGCTGTTAACCGATCGGTCGTAGGTTCGAGTCCTACCTGCGGAGCCATATACAGAGAAGTACCCAAGTGGCTCAAGGGGCTCCCCTGCTAAGGGAGTAGATCGCTAACGCGGTGCGAGGGTTCGAATCCCTTCTTCTCTGCCATACATATTGGCCCGTTGGTCAAGTGGTTAAGACACCGCCCTTTCACGGCGGTAACACGGGTTCGAATCCCGTACGGGTCACCACTTCGGAGGATTAGCTCAGCTGGGAGAGCACCTGCCTTACAAGCAGGGGGTCGGCGGTTCGATCCCGTCATCCTCCACCATATAAATTATATAAATAATATCATCGCGGGGTGGAGCAGTACGGTAGCTCGTCGGGCTCATAACCCGAAGGTCGCAGGTTCAAATCCTGTCCCCGCAACCAAATGGTCCCGTGGTGTAGTGGTTAACATGCCTGCCTGTCACGCAGGAGATCGCCGGTTCGACCCCGGTCGGGACCGCCATTTTAACTTCTGCTATATGGCAGTTGTTTTTTATTGGTCATTATGGTACAATAACATTTGTCTTTGAAAAGAAGATAACTATTTCGATGGGCTATAGCCAAGCGGTAAGGCAACGGACTTTGACTCCGTCATGCGCTGGTTCGAATCCAGCTAGCCCAGCCATTTACGAGCCATTAGCTCAGTTGGTAGAGCATCTGACTTTTAATCAGAGGGTCGAAGGTTCGAATCCTTCATGGCTCACTTTTGTTTTTTCCGCGCGGTCGTGGCGGAACGGCAGACGCGCTAGGTTGAGGGCCTAGTGGGGGAAACCCCGTGGAGGTTCAAGTCCTCTCGGCCGCATCAAAAAATCTTTTTAAAAAAGTACTTGCATTTGAAAATGTAGTATGATAAGATAATTGAGTCGCCAAAATACAACGACGAAAAAACATCATGAATAAGCGCCCGTAGCTCAATTGGATAGAGCGTTTGACTACGGATCAAGAGGTTAGGGGTTCGACTCCTCTCGGGCGCGCCATAACGGGAAGTGGCTCAGCTTGGTAGAGCACCTGGTTTGGGACCAGGGGGTCGCAGGTTCAAATCCTGTCTTCCCGACCACGCGGGTGTAGTTTAGTGGTAAAACAAGAGCCTTCCAAGCTCTGGTCGAGAGTTCGATTCTCTTCACCCGCTTTTAGTTCTTTGAAAACTGAACGAAACAAACAACGTGAACGTCAATTTTTATTTTTAGATGCTAGACAAACTAACTTTATTGGAGAGTTTGATCCTGGCTCAGGATGAACGCTGGCGGCGTGCCTAATA
>NZ_LXLV01000005.1 GCF_001757995.1 Bacillus mycoides
CCCATAGCGTAAGCTAGTAAGATCCCTGAAAGATGATCAGGTTGATAGGTTCGAGGTGGAAGCATGGTGACATGTGGAGCTGACGAATACTAATAGATCGAGGACTTAACCATATAATATGAAGCAATGTTATCTAGTTTTGAAGGAATATGCCTTCAATAGTTTGGTGACGATGGCAGAGAGGTCACACCCGTTCCCATACCGAACACGGAAGTTAAGCTCTCTAGCGCCGATGGTAGTTGGGACCTTGTCCCTGTGAGAGTAGGACGTCGCCAAGCTATTTATATCATCGCGGGGTGGAGCAGTACGGTAGCTCGTCGGGCTCATAACCCGAAGGTCGCAGGTTCAAATCCTGTCCCCGCAACCAAATGGTCCCGTGGTGTAGTGGTTAACATGCCTGCCTGTCACGCAGGAGATCGCCGGTTCGACCCCGGTCGGGACCGCCATTTTATATAAAGAAAAGAACGAAACAAGTTGTTTCGTATTTTTTTATTTGTTTTAACAAAAAACTAATAAAGACAGTCAAACTATCCTTAGGAAAACTCCTAAGGACTTTTTTATATATTTAAAACCTGTATAATAAAGAGCAGAGAACATTGTGAGTAAAGTAGGTGAAGTCTGTGAGTAAATATGAAATAACAACAAAATCTTCCGAAGAAACCCAGCGATTATCAGAAAAATTAGGGGGACTTGTAAAGGCGAAAGATGTAATTATTTTAGAAGGTGATCTTGGAGCTGGCAAGACGACTTTTACAAAAGGACTAGCAAAAGGTCTTGGAGTGAAAAGAGTCGTAAATAGTCCTACCTTCAATATTATTAAAGAATATAAAGGAAGATTACCGCTATATCATATGGATGTATATCGTTTAGCGGAAAGTGAAGAAGATTTAGGATTTGATGAGTATTTCTATGGTGAAGGGATTACAGTAGTAGAATGGGCTCATTTAATAGAAGCATATTTACCGAATGAGAAGTTACAAATTAGTTTATTCCATGCGGGAGATGATACACGAAAAATTGTACTCGAGCCAATTGGAGATCGCTATATTAGATTATGTGAGGAGCTATTACAAGATGAAAGTACTAGCAATTGATACTTCAAATTACGTAATGGGTGTATCCCTTATTGAGGAAGGGAACGTGATTGGGGAAATCATTACAAATTTAACAAAAAACCATTCTGTACGTCTTATGCCAGCTGTAGAGAAACTGTTAAAAGAATGCGGTGTAAAACCGAAAGAATTGACTAAAATTATTGTAGCAGCTGGACCAGGATCATATACAGGTGTTCGTATAGGTGTGACAGCTGCAAAAACATTAGCTTGGTCACTTCAAATACCAATTGTAGGTGTATCAAGTTTAGAAGTGGTAGCTGCAAATGGTGCTAATTTTAATGGACTAATTTGTCCTTTATTTGATGGCCGACGTGGTCAAATTTACACGGGGTTATATACATATGAAGGAGAGCATATAACTTCAATAGAAGAAGACCGAATTATTCTTATTGTTGACTGGTTGCAAATGTTAAAAGATAAAGAACAGCCTGTTTTATTTATTGGTAACGATGTTAAATTGCATAAAGAAACAATTGTAGAATATTTAGGTGATCAAGCTGTATTTGCTCCGTTCACTAAGAATAACCCAAGACCAAGTGAATTAGCATTTTTAGGATTACAAAAAGAAGAACAAGACGTGCATACGTTTGTTCCTAGCTATCTTCGTTTAGCTGAAGCTGAAACAAAATGGTTAGAAAGTCAAAAACAATAGGGGCCTACAGAAGATGGATATGATATTTAGAAAGATGGCACTCGATGATATTGCTCAAATTGTAGCTATTGAAGAAGCATCTTTTTCAACCCCTTGGACTGCAGATGCCTTTCACCGTGAATTAGAGGTGAATGAACATGCACATTATGTCGTGCTAGAAAAAGATGGTCTCGTAATTGGATATTGTGGATTGTGGATAATTCTTGATGAATCACATGTAACAAATATAGCTATCCTGCCAGAATACAGAGGCCAAAAGCTAGGGGATGCCTTATTGAAAGAAGTCATTTCCGAAGCGAAAGGGTTAGGAGTAAAAACAATGACACTTGAAGTACGCGTGTCAAATGAAGTAGCAAAGCAATTATACAGAAAATACGGATTTCAAAATGGTGGGATTCGTAAACGATACTATGCAGACAATCAGGAAGATGGTCTTGTAATGTGGGTGAATATATAATGGAAAAAAATACGATTATACTTGGTATTGAAACAAGCTGTGATGAAACAGCTGTAGCAGTTGTTAAAAATGGAACGGAAATCATTGCGAATATCGTTGCATCACAAATTGAAAGTCATAAGCGTTTTGGCGGAGTTGTACCAGAGATTGCATCCCGTCATCATGTAGAAGAAATCACAGTTGTGTTAGAAGAAGCTTTAAAAGAAGCGAATATCACTTTTGATGATATTGATGCAATTGCTGTAACAGAAGGCCCAGGTTTAGTTGGAGCACTTTTAATAGGTGTAAATGCAGCGAAAGCTGTGGCTTTTGCTCATGATATCCCTCTAGTTGGTGTTCATCATATTGCGGGTCATATTTATGCGAACCGTTTAGTAAAAGAAGTACAATTCCCGTTACTATCGCTTGTTGTATCCGGTGGGCATACGGAGCTTGTTTATATGAAAGAACATGGTTCATTTGAAGTGATTGGCGAAACGCGAGATGATGCGGCAGGAGAAGCTTACGATAAAGTAGCTCGTACATTATCAATGCCTTATCCAGGTGGTCCTCATATTGATCGCCTTGCGCATGAAGGAAAACCAACAATTGATTTGCCTCGTGCTTGGCTAGAACCTGATTCGTATGATTTTAGCTTTAGTGGATTGAAATCAGCAGTTATCAACACTGTGCATAACGCAAAACAACGCGGTATAGAAATTGCACCAGAAGATTTAGCAGCAAGTTTCCAAGAAAGTGTAATAGATGTACTTGTAACGAAAGCGTCTCGTGCAGCAGATGCTTATAATGTAAAACAAGTGCTTCTTGCTGGTGGAGTAGCTGCTAATAAAGGGCTTCGTGCACGTTTAGAAGCAGAATTTGCACAAAAAGAAAATATAGAGCTAATTATTCCTCCTCTATCTTTATGCACAGATAATGCAGCGATGATTGCAGCTGCAGGTACAATTGCATACGAACAAGGAAAACGCGCTACATTAGCTTTAAATGCAAATCCAGGATTAGATATTGAAGCATAGTTATACACAAAATTAACCACAGCTTGTGGATAAAACCCAAATTATCTGTTGATAATATGGGTTTTTTTGTGTGCATGAAATGTGTATAACTTTTTATTTAGTTGTGGATAATGTGGAAAAGTTATTTAGAAGTTTATATTATAAAGGTGGATATGTGTATAACCTTGTGGATAACGTAGGTGAAGTCTGACCTTTGAAGAAATTCTTTTTTGGGAAATAAAAATAAGGAGATGTCCAAAAAAACATTTTGAAACATCCTCCTCTTATTATATAAGGTGCTACTATTGTCAATCCTTGTCGAATTGTTTATATAATTTCATTTACTATGGTACTGATTCAAAAAAAGAAAATAAAAAGGAGGTCATCTCGTCAAAAAGCCTGACTTATGAGACATCCTCCTCTTTTAAATTCTCTTATATATGCAGTTCTTCCCATTCTGCCATACAAGCTTCAAGCTGTTCTTGCAGTGTTTGTTTTTTAGTTGTAATTTCACTAGCCTTTTCATAATCTGCATATATTTCTGGTAAGCAAAGCTGATCTTCTAATGTAGCAATTTCTTCTTCTAAGCCTACGATATTTTGTTCCAGTTCTTCAATTTTTCGAGTACGTTGACGCTCTAACTGTTTACGTTCTTTTTCTCCGAGATAATTTAATTTTTCTTGTGCCACCACTTTTTGAACAGGTACTTCATCTTCTTGTTGTTCAAATTCAGCACGTTCAATCATTTCATTTTTCTTTTCAACGTAATAATTGTAATCACCTAAATATTCTTGTGCACCTTCTGTTGATAACTCAACAACCGTTGTCGTTACGCGATTAATAAAGTAGCGGTCATGAGAGACGAATAGAAGAGTACCTGGATAATCAATTAGAGCATTCTCCAAAATCTCTTTACTATTTAAATCAAGATGGTTTGTTGGCTCATCGAGAATTAATAAATTGGATTTTTGCATCATAAGTTTTGCAAGAGCTAGTCGAGCCTTTTGTCCACCACTAAGAGAAGATACTGGTTTTAGTACATCATCCCCTGTGAATAAAAAGTTGCCTAGTATAGTGCGAATTTCTTTTTCAGGTTGCAGGGGATATTCATCCCATAGTTCATTTAAAACTCGTTTCGAAGATGTTAAGTTGGCTTGTTCTTGATCATAATAACCAACAGATACATTTGATCCGAAAGCAACGTCTCCATGTAATAGCTGTAACTTATTCACAATGGATTTTAATAATGTAGATTTTCCAATTCCGTTCGGCCCAACTAAGGCAACACTGTCACCACGAGTTAAGCGCATATTTACATGTTCAATAATCGGTTCCTGTTCATAGCCAATAGTTACATCTTTTACTTGTAAAACATCATTTCCACTTTGTTTTTCAATATCGAAGTGGAAGGAAGCTGATTTAGAATCGCCTAATGGTCTAGTTAATACGTCCATTCTGTCTAATTGTTTACGGCGACTTTGAGCACGTTTTGTCGTAGATGCGCGAGCTATATTTTTTTGCACAAAGTCTTCCAGTTTAGCGATTTCATCTTGTTGTTTTTCATAACGCTTCATCTCTTGCTCGTATAGAGCTGATTTTAAGTCTAAATATTTACTGTAGTTACCAACAAATCGTCGGCTTTCCTTATTAGAAATTTCGTATACTTGTGTAACGAGTTTATCTAAGAAATAACGATCATGGGAAACGATTACAATCGCGCCAGGATAGCCTTGTAAATATTGTTCAAGCCATGTTAGTGTCTCAATGTCCAAATGGTTTGTAGGTTCGTCTAAAATAAGTAAGTCTGGTCTAGTTAATAATAATTTCCCAAGAGCTAATCGAGTCTTTTGTCCACCACTTAATGTAGAAATTGTCGTCTGATGCGTTTCAACCGGGAAGCCAAGACCACTTAAAATCGAGCGTATATCCGCTTCGTACTGATAGCCGCCTTGATCTTTATAATCTAATTGTAATTGGTCATAATCAGCTAATAATTTCTCGTATATAGCCGCATTTGAAAAGTTTTCTTCTTTTCCCATCTCTTGCTCTAGCCTTCGAAGTTTTGTCTCCATCTGCTGCAAGTGTGTAAAGACGGTTAACATTTCATCCCAAATTGTTAAAGACGTTTCTAATCCGGTATTTTGAGCTAAATACCCCATTGAGACATCTTTCGGTTTTATAATTTCACCACCATCATGAGATAACTCGCCAGCTATTATTTTTAATAATGTAGATTTTCCGGCTCCATTTCGTCCGACTAATGCGATACGATCTTTTGTTTGTACTTCCAATTTTATGTTTGCAAGAATCGTTTCTGCACCGTATAATTTCGAAAGCCCATTCACTTGTAATAATATCAATGTTTTCACCTCAAATAATTTCTTAACTTTGCCATGTTTATATTTCTCAATCATACTAAAAATAGTGTATAGTTTAAAATAAAGAGAGAATACTTCTTCTCTTTATTATACAAGGAAATTCACGAGTGCTAAACTTTTGTATTTGATTCAAGTATACGAATAAAGATAGGAAGAGAGGAGAGGTTATATGGATCAGCAAAAAATTCCACAGGCCACTGCCAAACGATTGCCTCTATACTATCGATTTATCCAAAACTTATCTCTTTCTGGTAAGCAACGTGTTTCATCAGCCGAATTGAGTGAAGCGGTAAAGGTTGATTCCGCAACTATTCGAAGAGATTTTTCATATTTTGGAGCGTTAGGAAAAAAAGGATATGGATATAACGTAAATTATTTATTATCATTTTTCCGTGAAACACTCGACCAAGATGATATAACACGTGTGGCACTTATTGGAGTAGGTAATTTAGGGACCGCTTTCTTACATTATAATTTCACGAAGAACAATAATACAAAAATTGAAATGGCGTTTGATGTTAGTGAAGAGAAAGTTGGAACAGAAATCGGAGGAATTCCTGTATATCATTTGGATGAATTAGAAGAACGTTTATCAACTGATATACAAGTGGCAATATTAACGGTACCCGCTACAGTAGCGCAATCTGTGGCAGATAGATTGGCAGAAACGAACGTGCATGGTATTTTAAATTTCACACCAGCACGCTTAAATGTGTCAGAGAATATAAGAATTCATCACATTGATTTAGCTGTAGAGTTACAAACGCTTGTTTACTTTTTGAAGAATTATCCACAATAAAACGCAGAGGAGATGACCTCTGCGTTTTATTATTGTTTTTTCTTTGTGAATTTAACTAAGATAAGGCGTAGTGCCAAATTAAAATCAATTGTTGCCATAACTGCAAATAGTATTGTCCACATATTCCAGATTGTATCTGTTACGTTCGTAATGGCGAAGCGTGTAAAGATACATCCAAGAAGAAAGTACAATGCAGCCATGAACAATGGTGAGTTTCTCATACTAAAAATCCTCCGATAAAGCCTTGCATTTTTTCAGCTTCTTTAATCATTTCTTGAATTTGCTCATTACTTACTACAACTTGAGCGACTGCAACTAATGTATTCATTGCAACATGAGCTGCAATAGGAACGATAATTCGTTTTGTTTTTACGTATAAAAAGGCGAATACGAGCCCCATTGAAGTGTATACCAATAAGTGAGTAAAATCAAAATGAATCGCTGCGAATACAAGTGAACTAATAATAGCGGCAATAAAGAAGTTAAACTTCTTATAAAGTGTACCGAATAAAATTTTTCTAAATACGATTTCTTCCAAAATAGGTCCTATTATAGATATGACGATAAGGAACCAAGGTGTCGTTCTTGCGATGTCCATAAGTCTTGCTGTATTTTCAGATCCTGGTGTAATCCCTAATAAACGCATTTCGATCATACCGGCAATGCTTTGTGAGAACAGTGCTAAGAAGAAACCGATAAAAATCCACCCAATTGTAGCTGGAACAGTAGAGCGTGTTTTATCTAAATGCCTGTCACGAATATCTGTTCTGAGTAACCAAAGTACAACGCATAATGCAATGAAAAAGCTAATGATAGCCCAATGACCAGTTATGAGCTGAATTTTTTCCTCTCTAGTAAATCCCCTATTATCGTATAGTCCAGTTTTCAGGAGAAGCGGTAACCCGGCAATGCCTGATAACTGCATTAAAATGTATGTAACGATAATCCACCAATATTGTTTTTTCAAATGGTTTAACCATCCTTTCTAACGCTAGTGTATGAGATAAGGTAGGATAACATGTAAATATGCTACCTACGATATAAACTTTCATTTGAATTATATTTTTTTTGTAAATAAGTATTTGAAAATAAAATAGGAGACAGGAAAAAGTTGTACGTTTAGCGAAAACAACTTAGGGTGTCTTTCATATTGTAACATACAAGAAGTGGGAACAACGATTCATATAGTAAAGGCAGTAGAAGAAGTAATGCTATATAGGAAAGTGCATAAAGTAATTTGCGAAAAAATTATGATTTTTTTACTTGCAAAAGAAATTGAGATTATTTATTATTAGAAGTGTGTTAGCACTCGTGTGACTTGAGTGCTAATAAATAAAATTTACATAACAAAATGAGGAGGTTATTGTTCATGCTAAAGCCATTAGGTGATCGCGTTGTAATTGAACTTGTTCAAGCAGAAGAAAAAACAGCAAGTGGTATTGTATTACCAGAAACTGCAAAAGAAAAACCACAAGAGGGTAAAGTTATTGCGGTAGGTACAGGCCGAGTGCTTGAAAATGGTGAGCGTGTTGCTTTAGAGGTAGCAGCAGGTGATCTTATCATCTTCTCAAAATATGCAGGTACTGAAGTGAAATACGAAGGTACAGACTACTTGATTTTACGTGAAAGTGACATTTTAGCGGTTATCGGTTAATTATATACATTTTAAAAATCCAAGGGGGTCAATTATTATGGCAAAAGATATTAAATTTAGTGAAGAAGCACGTCGTTCGATGCTTCGCGGTGTCGACACTCTTGCAAACGCAGTAAAAGTAACGCTTGGACCAAAAGGTCGTAACGTTGTACTTGAGAAAAAATTCGGTTCACCACTTATTACAAATGACGGTGTAACAATCGCAAAAGAAATCGAATTAGAAGATGCATTCGAAAACATGGGTGCGAAATTAGTAGCAGAAGTTGCTAGCAAAACAAACGATGTTGCTGGTGATGGAACGACAACTGCAACTGTATTGGCGCAAGCTATGATTCGTGAAGGTCTTAAAAACGTAACAGCTGGTGCAAACCCAATGGGTCTTCGTAAAGGTATCGAAAAAGCTGTTACTGCTGCAATTGAAGAATTAAAAGTGATTTCTAAACCAATCGAAGGTAAATCTTCTATCGCACAAGTAGCTGCTATTTCTTCGGCTGACGAAGAAGTAGGTCAATTAATCGCTGAAGCAATGGAGCGCGTTGGTAACGACGGCGTTATTACTTTAGAAGAATCTAAAGGATTCACAACAGAATTAGACGTAGTAGAAGGTATGCAATTTGATCGTGGATATGCATCTCCTTACATGATTACTGATTCTGACAAAATGGAAGCAGTTCTTGATAACCCATATATCTTAATTACTGATAAGAAGATTTCTAACATTCAAGAAATCTTACCAGTATTAGAGCAAGTGGTACAACAAGGTAAACCACTTCTTATCATTGCTGAAGATGTAGAAGGCGAAGCTTTAGCTACATTAGTAGTGAACAAACTTCGTGGTACATTCAATGTAGTAGCTGTTAAAGCTCCTGGATTTGGTGACCGTCGTAAAGCAATGCTAGAAGATATCGCAATCTTAACTGGTGGCGAAGTAATCACTGAAGAATTAGGACGTGACTTAAAATCTGCTACAGTTGAATCTTTAGGACGCGCTGGTAAAATCGTTGTAACGAAAGAAAACACAACTGTAGTTGAAGGTATTGGAAACACACAACAAATCGAAGCTCGCATCGGTCAAATCCGCGCGCAATTAGAAGAAACTACTTCTGAATTCGATCGTGAAAAATTACAAGAGCGCCTTGCTAAACTAGCAGGCGGTGTAGCAGTAATTAAAGTAGGTGCAGCAACTGAAACTGAGTTAAAAGAGCGCAAACTTCGCATTGAAGATGCACTTAACTCAACTCGTGCAGCAGTAGAAGAAGGTATCGTTGCAGGTGGTGGTACTTCACTTATGAACGTATACACGAAAGTAGCTTCTATCGTAGCTGAAGGCGACGAAGCAACAGGTATCAACATCGTACTTCGTGCACTAGAAGAGCCAGTTCGTCAAATTGCAATCAACGCTGGTCTAGAAGGATCTGTAGTTGTAGAGCGTCTAAAAGGCGAAAAAGTAGGCGTTGGTTTCAACGCAGCTACTGGCGAATGGGTTAACATGCTTGAGTCTGGTATCGTAGACCCAGCTAAAGTAACTCGTTCTGCACTTCAAAATGCAGCATCTGTTGCAGCTATGTTCTTAACAACTGAAGCTGTAGTTGCTGACAAGCCAGAACCAAATGCACCAGCAATGCCTGACATGGGCGGCATGGGCATGGGTGGTATGGGCGGAATGATGTAATTCCGTTCGCTCGAAAAACATCCACTTCTATATAGAAGTGGATGTTTTTTTGTGTTTTTGAGAGCAGGAAAATAATTTCTGTAGAATTTTGTCGCTTTCTCTCTTGACCATACTGATACTTCATTGTTAGAATCTAGGAAGATAATATAAAACGATCCTTCATATATCCTCAATGATATGGTTTGAGAGTCTCTACCGGGTTACCGTAAACAACCTGACTATGAAGGCAGTGTGTCTTATATTTATAAAGAGCGGAGACTATCTTTCTTTATAAAGCCAGACCCCTGCCTTTTCTTTGTTATGAGACTAGAGGCGGAGGACTGGCTTTTTTTATTATATTGGTAATGCTTTTCGCCAAATTGGTGAAAATATTTATATACGAGAACTAACGTTGGGGTGATTATTTTGAAAAAGCAACACGATACAATTATCGTTTTAGATTTTGGGAGTCAGTACAATCAGTTAATAGCACGTCGAATTCGTGAGTTCGGTGTATACAGTGAACTTCATCCGCATACAATTACTGCAGAAGAAATTAAAGCAATGAATCCAAAAGGGATTATTTTCTCTGGTGGACCAAATAGTGTATACGGTGAAGGTGCATTACATTGTGATGAAAAAATCTTTGAACTAGGATTACCGATTTTCGGTATTTGTTACGGTATGCAGCTTATGACGCAACACTTCGGTGGTAAAGTAGAACGTGCAAACCACCGTGAGTACGGAAAAGCTGTTCTTAAAGTAGAGAACGAATCAAAATTATATGCGAATCTTCCAGAAGAGCAAGTTGTGTGGATGAGCCATGGTGACTTAGTAACTGGCTTACCTGAAGGGTTCGTAGTAGATGCAACAAGTGAGTCTTGTCCAATTGCTGGTATGAGCAATGAAGCGGAAAACTTATACGGTGTACAATTCCACCCAGAAGTACGTCACTCTGAGCACGGTAACGATTTAATTAAAAACTTCGTATTCGGCGTATGTGGTTGTTCTGAAGGATGGAACATGGAGAACTTTATCGAAGTAGAATTAGAGAAAATCCGTGAAACTGTTGGAGACAAAAAAGTATTATGCGCACTTAGTGGCGGTGTAGACTCTTCTGTTGTAGCGGTATTAATTCATAAGGCGATTGGTGACCAATTAACATGTATTTTCGTGGACCACGGTTTACTTCGTAAAGATGAAGCAGAAGGTGTTATGAAAACATTTAGCGAAGGCTTCCATATGAATGTTATTAAAGTGGATGCACAAGAGCGCTTCATGAACAAGTTAAAAGGTGTAGAAGATCCAGAACAAAAACGTAAAATCATCGGTAATGAATTCATTTACGTATTTGATGATGAAGCTTCTAAATTACAAGGTATGGACTTCTTAGCACAAGGTACACTTTACACAGACATCGTTGAAAGTGGTACAGCAACTGCACAAACAATTAAATCTCACCATAACGTTGGTGGACTTCCTGAAGACATGCAGTTCAAATTAATTGAGCCTTTAAACACTTTATTTAAAGATGAAGTACGTGTATTAGGATCAGAATTAGGAATTCCTGATGAGATCGTATGGCGTCAACCGTTCCCAGGTCCAGGACTTGGTATTCGTGTATTAGGTGAAATCACAGAAGAGAAATTAGAAATCGTTCGTGAATCTGATGCGATTTTACGTGAAGAAATTATAAAAGCAGGATTAGACCGTGAAGTTTGGCAATACTTCACTGCGCTTCCTGGTATGCGTAGTGTAGGTGTTATGGGTGACGAGCGTACTTACGATTACACAGTAGGTATTCGTGCAGTAACATCTATCGACGGTATGACAGCTGACTGGGCACGTATCCCTTGGGATGTATTAGAGAAAATCTCTGTACGTATCGTAAACGAAGTAAAACACGTTAACCGTATCGTGTATGATATAACGAGTAAGCCACCAGCAACTATTGAGTGGGAATAGTATTATAATAAAAAAGATCCATCTATCGTTTATGTATAGATGGATCTTTTTGTTTTTTGCCCTTAATACGAACGAAAATATAATAGTTTGTAAAAATGTTCGTTTTTAAATTGACAAAAGCCCCTTTTCAAGTTAATATGAGTATGTAATTCAAACGAAAAGTGAATATTATGCCGTCGTATAATATCGGGGATATGGCCCGAAAGTTTCTACCTAGCTACCGTAAATGGCTTGACTACGAGGCGTTTGTATAAAGATGAGGGGAAACTTGTCTTTATTTATAGAACGCTTCCATGTATATGCAATGGGAGCCTTTTTTATTTTTATAGATAAAAGAGGGCTAGGGAGAATTACGGCGAGTAATCATATAACGGGGGAAACGTAAGATGAAACGCTATTTTCAGTTTGATGAACTCGGCACAAATTATAAAACAGAGTTCATAGCAGGTTTAACGACATTTCTATCTATGGCTTACGTACTATTTGTCAATCCTGCTACGCTGTCACTTGGGAATGTTAAAGGATTACCGGCAGGTACAGGGATGGATCCAGGTGCAGTATTCGTTGCTACAGCATTAGCAGCGGCGATTGGTTCGTTAATTATGGGGATATTTGCGAAGTATCCGATTGCTTTAGCGCCAGGTATGGGAATAAACGCGTTCTTTGCTTATACAGCGGTGTTAACGATGGGAATTCCGTGGCAAACAGCGATTGCTGGAACATTAATGTCAGGTATTATCTTTATTATTCTTACTGCTTCAGGTATTCGTGAAAAAATCATTAATGCAATTCCAGTAGAGTTAAAGTTTGCAGTAGCGGCGGGTATCGGATTATTCATTGCCTTCCTTGGATTCCAAAATGCCGGAATTATCGTGAAAAATGATGCTGTCCTTGTTGGATTGGGGGATTTAACGAAGGGCACAACGTTATTAGCAATTTTCGGAGTTGTTACTACAATCATCTTCATGATTAAGAAAATAAATGGTGCAGTTTTCTACGGTATGATTCTTACAGCGATTTTAGGGGTGGCAACAGGATTAATTGATACTCCGAAAGCTGTAGTGGGAGCAATACCGAGTCTAGAACCAACGTTCGGTGTGGCGTTAACTCACTTTGGAGATATTTTCACTGTTGAAATGGCGATTGTTATTATAACGTTCTTCTTTATCGATTTCTTTGATACAGCAGGTACTCTTGTAGCGGTTGCGAATCAAGCGGGATTAATGAAGAACAATAAATTACCACGTGCAGGAAAAGCATTATTTGCAGATGCGATTGCAACTGTAATTGGTGCAATTCTAGGTACATCTACTACAACGTCTTACATTGAATCGTCTGCAGGGGTAGCAGCAGGAGGACGTTCTGGATTTACAGCAGTTGTAACAGCGGGATTCTTCTTGCTGGCACTATTCTTCTCACCACTCTTAAGTGTTGTGACACCAGCTGTAACGGCACCAGCATTAATTATTGTAGGAATCTTGATGGTTTCATCTTTAGGAGAAATTGATTGGAAGAAATTCGAGATTGCAGTACCAGCGTTCTTTACAATCATCTCTATGCCACTTACGTATAGTATAGCAACAGGAATTGCAATCGGGTTTATCTTCTATCCAATTACAATGGTTGTGAGCGGCCGTCGTAAAGAGATTCATCCAATTATGTATGTTATGGGAGTTTTATTCGTACTATATTTCATCTACGTTCGTAAATAAAGGGGTTTTTTGAAAGGTCTAGACTTAAGGGGAGTCTAGACCTTTTTTGCGTCTTCAGAAAATCTTAAGGATTTCCGAGCGTTTTTCTTCAGAAGTTTTCTTATAATAGAAGTTAGGGATTAAAAAAGTGATGGGGGAGATATTATGGCCGGGGAAACAATACTTGTCGTAGATGATGAAAAAGAAATTAGGAACCTTATTACAATTTATTTAAAGAACGAAGGATATAAAGTACTGCAAGCAGGGGACGGAGAAGAAGGGTTACGTATATTAGAAGAAAATGAAGTGCACTTAGTTGTATTAGATATTATGATGCCAAAAGTAGATGGTATTCATATGTGTATGAAAGTAAGGGAAGCGAAGGAAATGCCGATTATTATGCTTTCGGCAAAAACGCAAGATATGGATAAAATTTTAGGATTAACAACAGGTGCAGATGATTACGTAACGAAACCGTTTAATCCGTTAGAGTTAATCGCAAGAATTAAATCGCAGCTACGTCGTTATATGAAAATGAATGGCTTCGCTATTCAAAATGAGGACGAGTTAGAAATTGGGGATATGGCAATAAACATTTCAACTCATAAAGTCATTGTAGAGGGAGAAGAAGTGAAGTTAACTCCAAGGGAATTTTCAATTTTAGAATTGCTAGCTCGTAATCCAGGTATGGTCTTTAGCGCTGAGCAAATTTATGAAAAAGTTTGGAACGAAAGATCTTTCCAGTCTGATAACACTGTAATGGTACATATTCGAAAAGTACGTGAAAAGATTGAGGAGAATCCAAGGAAGCCGAGATATATAAAAACAGTATGGGGAGTGGGGTATAAGATTGAAAAAGATACTTAATCCATTTACTTATGTTAGGAAAGCTAGAACATTAGTGGAGAAATTAGTGAAGAGTGTGCGAAAGAGCATACGAATTCAATTGATTACTACTTTTGCTGCTTGTGCATTATTAGGAGTTTTATCATCGAAAGCAGCAGCGCCATTTTTTGAGAATGCGAATCGTGAAGCGACTATCGATTATCGGGCAGGTATGGAGCAAATTAACCAACAAGCTCAAAGTGCTGCAAATAGCTCGGTTCATGAAAATAAATTAGAAGCTATATCAAATATGATCGAAATGGAGAACCAAATTTTAGAACAAGGATCTAGAGCTTTAAAAATATTGGTTACTGACGAAAGTGGTAAAGTTTTATATAAAACGAAGCAAGCACAAGAAGAGCAAATAGATTTGCATAATACGATTCGTAATGCAGCATCATTTGCGATTAATTATGTAAATGGTAGAAATGAATTTGAAAGTACGAGAAAAGAATTTATAGCTTTTGCACCTATCACCATTGAAGGAAAGAATTTGTACATGTTTGTTAGTGGGATTCCGGAGGGAGAAGTAATATATGATACACAAGAAGGACCGTTTCCGTTTCTAATAGGTGTACTCGTATTCATTTTCACTTTCTTCTATATAACGAAGAGAAAGATGAAGCAGATAGAAGCGATGGCAGAAGGTGTGAAAGAAATAGAAAAAGGAAACTTGTCTTATCGTATTGAAAAGAAAGGTGAAGATGAGATCGCTGCTTTAACTGAGAATATTAACAATATGGCAGAAGAGCTCATGTATAACATTGAGAAGGAGCGTAAACTTGAGAAACAAAAAAATGAACTTATTACAAATGTATCTCATGATTTGCGTACACCACTTACTTCTATTATGGGGTACTTACGATTACTTAGAGACTCTAAATATGAAAATAAAGAACAACATGATGAGTATACGAGAATTGCTTTTGCAAAATCGGAGCAGTTAAGGAATTTAATAGAAGATTTATTTGATTATACGAAGTTGACGAACGAACAAGTTGTATTAGAAAAACAAGAAGTATGTGTAAATGAGTTGCTTGATCAATTAATAGAAGAGTTAGTACCGCAGGCAGAAGAGCACGGGCTTTCATTTGTTAAGAAATTTCCTGAGGAACGTGCGCATGCAATGATTGACTCGGAAAAGATGGTCCGTGTATTCGATAACTTACTAATGAATGCGATTAAGTATAGTAAAGATGATGGAGAGATAAAAGTTTCTCTGCAAAGACAGCGTAGGGATATACAAATTGTTATTGCAAATCATAGTGAAGAGTTTATGAGAGAAGAGTTAGGGAACTTGTTTGAACGGTTTTATAAGAAAGATCAATCTAGAAGTAGAGTAAAAGAAGGTTCGGGGCTCGGATTAGCTATTGCGAAAAGTATTGTTGAGTTGCAAGGTGGTAGTATTCGAGCTGAGTATGAGGACGGGATCGTTCAGTTCATCGTTTCATTACCAATTATAGAAAAATAATAAATGAATAGAATGTTATAGGGTAAAAAGGCTTATTTTAAAAGGAATAAGTCTTTTTATATTTTTTTAGAAAAACATATTGACGATTAGAGTTTAGAGGTGTAATATAGGACAAGTCGCCGATAGCAACAACGCAGAAAGCGACAAAAGAAATAAAAAAACTTGGTTGACATTGAAATATGAAAATGTTAACATAAGGGAGTCGCGAATGAGCGGCAAACAAGTTCTTTGAAAACTGAACGAAACAAACAACGTGAACGTCAATTTTTATTTTTAGATGCTAGACAAACTAACTTTATTGGAGAGTTTGATCCTGGCTCAGGATGAACGCTGGCGGCGTGCCTAATAC
>NZ_LXLV01000006.1 GCF_001757995.1 Bacillus mycoides
CTTCATCAGTTTGGTGATGATGGCAGAGAGGTCACACCCGTTCCCATACCGAACACGGAAGTTAAGCTCTCTAGCGCCGATGGTAGTTGGGACCTTGTCCCTGTGAGAGTAGGACGTCGCCAAGCAACTTTAAGACGAGTCAGAATGACTCGTCTTTTTTGTGTATATTTCGTTAGAAATAACTTCTTACTAACTCCAAATATTACTTTAGATTTTAAGTATTCCCCATTCATTTAAGATTTGTGGTTACATATCCCTATAATTTTCATTCGATTTCTTTCATGATTTTTAATATGTAATTTAAGATTTTCTATTTTATTTCTTATAGATAGGATGCATCGGTATGTTAAAATAGTACAGTTGTTTTTTTTGAGGTACTTTAACATAAGAAGATTTAATTTGGAAAAAGGAGATAATATGAAAAAGATAGGTATAATTACTATAGTAGTTTTAGTCCTTCTAACAATCGTGTATATGTTAGTTGGGGATTTTTTCTATAATTACGCATTGAATACGAAACAAGAAAAAGAATTTTTGGAGGATAATCCTCACTTAGCGGAAACAGTGAGTGCATCGGGAGGTGTATTGGCTACGAATGAAGAAAAGAATGCGAACTTTGTATCAAAATATAAGCCTAACACATTAAATATACGTTCTTTTGATAAGCTAAATCTAACAGGTTATGAATATATGAATGAAAAATCTAGCCATAAATGGGCAATTGTAGTTCATGGATATAATGGCAGAGCATCGGAAATGACGAAATATATCCGGAACTTCTATGAACAAGGCTATAATGTCATAGCACCAGACCTTCGTGGACACGGAAATAGTGAAGGGGATTATGTTGGTATGGGCTGGGATGATCGTAAAGATGTCCTGCTGTGGATTCAACAAATTTTAAAGAAAGATCCTAATGCTGAAATAGCTCTATATGGTATTTCTATGGGTGGAGCAACTGTTATGATGACTTCTGGAGAAGATTTACCTTCTAATGTTAAAGTTATTATTGAAGATTGCGGATACTCAACTGTTATTGATGAATTCACGTATCAACTAAAAGATTTATTCCACTTACCTAGATTTCCTGTTATGAATGCGGCCAATACAGTTACTAAATTGAGGGCTGGATACGATTTAGAAGAGGCTTCAGCTGTGAAACAAGTTACGAAAAGTAAAACACCTATGCTATTCATTCATGGGGATGCTGATACATTTGTTCCTTTTGAAATGTTAGATGAGGTGTATAATGCTGCAAAAGTAGAAAAAGAGAAATTAATTGTTCCAGGTGCGGGACATGGAGAAGCGGAGAAAGTAGATTCAAATAAATATTGGAATACTGTATGGAAATTCGTAGAGAAGTATATTCCAGCATAATTAAAGTTGTTTCATGTTTATATACGATAATCGAAGGGGGAATGATTTATCCTTTTGATTATCGTTTTTTTGCTAATTAGGTATTCTGCTATAAGTACACTTTTGTATGTACTATATGAAGGAGATAGAGCAAAAGTTTTTGAATTTCTTAATCTCAGTGCTACAATGATTGGAAACTAAGTGTTAAAGAGGTGTTAATATGAAAATTGAAGTATGGTCAGATTTTGTATGTCCATTTTGTTATATTGGAAAGCGTAGATTAGAGGTGGCTTTAGAACAATTCCCACATAGGGATGATGTTGAAGTAGAGTTTAAAAGTTTTGAATTAGATCCGAATACTCCCGTTTACTCTGGAACGGGTATTAATGAAGTACTTGCATCGAAATATGGGATTAGTGTTGAAGAAGCTGATCGTAATAATATACAACTAGGCAATCATGCAGCTAGTATGGGTTTAAGTTTCAATTTTGAAGAGATGAAGCCGACAAATACTTTTGATGCACACCGTTTGGCGAAATTTGCAAAGGATCAGGGGAAGGAAAAGAAGATTACAGAAAATCTACTTTTTGCATATTTCACTGAATCGAGAAACTTAAGTGATGCGGAAACGCTCGCTGCTATCGCTGAAGCTTCAGGTTTAGATAAGCAAGAAGCTTTAAATGTTATTAATAATAAAAATGCGTATGCGAATGAAGTTAGAATTGATGAAGCAATTGCCCAACAGTATAAAATTACGGGGGTACCTTATTTTATTGTTAATCAGAAATATGCTATTTCAGGTGCACAACCACTTGAAACTTTTGTTGGTGCACTTCAGCAAGTGTGGGAAGAAGAGAATCCTGCACCTAAGTTACAGGAACTTTCATTAGATGGAGGAAGTGACCTTTCTTGTACTGATGGAAGTTGTTCGGTGCCTTCAAAAGAACAATAGCTTTTATGATGGAATAGCAACCCATAGAGAGTTTTATGGGTTGCTTGTATATAACTATAGAAGAAATATGTAAATAGATAATTTGATAACGTAAATGAAATCTATAAAATATAAAGTTTTTTTAAAAACATATTGACGATTATGTAAATGGGGTGTAATATAGAACAAGTCGCCGATAGCAACAACGCAGAAAGCGACAAAAGAAATAAAAAAACTTGGTTGACATTGAAATATGAAAATGTTAACATAAGGGAGTCGCAAATGAGCGGCAAACAAGTTCTTTGAAAACTGAACGAAACAAACAACGTGAACGTCAATTTTTATTTTTAGATGCTAGACAAACTAACTTTATTGGAGAGTTTGATCCTGGCTCAGGATGAACGCTGGCGGCGTGCCTAATAC
>NZ_LXLV01000007.1 GCF_001757995.1 Bacillus mycoides
CTTCATCAGTTTGGTGATGATGGCAGAGAGGTCACACCCGTTCCCATACCGAACACGGAAGTTAAGCTCTCTAGCGCCGATGGTAGTTGGGACCTTGTCCCTGTGAGAGTAGGACGTCGCCAAGCAAGCTTAAGACGAGTCAGAATGACTCGTCTTTTTTGTGTTTAATGAAATAAGCTTGTTATCTATGGTTCAAGAAACCTATGGATAACAAGCTTATTTGTTTAACAGTAAGTTTATTTACATAAAATTGTTATTCATTATCGCTTCACTTTGTTTTTTACATCGATAAGCTCAAAACGTTCGCAAACGAGCATCATATCTTCAGAAAAACTAAGTCCAAGCTCGTTTAGTTCCCCTGTAAAGAACTGAATATGGGTGTCTCTCCAGTAACTATAGGTACGATCGCCTTCACCTTCAGCGATAGCGAATTCTTCAGTTACTTCATTCATTGGTGTTACAGTTACTTCTATTGTTTTAATGATAGCTACAGGTTCATCTTGACTATTGAGTACAATACTATAATCATTGGTTGTTGGTAGCGGTTCGTTTTCTAATTCATAAAAAATATGGCCGGAGCATGTTGCGGTTTTCACACCATCAATGACTAGTTTAGCGAGGTAATCAGGAGAATCACCAAATTGCCAAGCTGTAACAGATTTCGGTTTTTCATTGTTTCCCCAATAAGTATCCCAATATGTTTGCGCTAATGGATTCATTTGTATATTTACCTCACTTTAGTTAAAGTTCATTTTCTTTATAAGCCCTGGGCAATTTGCTTATTTGTAATAGTTTTGTAGTCATTTGAAATTTGTATTGTTGTATTACGGATTAATAAAGGTAATACGCTGACTGAATAGGGTTTGTAAACACGTTCTGTCCATTTATGGCCATCATTCCCGTAGACGCCCATAGTAATAGACGGGATGTTTAATTTGTGGATTATTTTGTATGGTAGTGGATATAGTTGTTATGTAGTCTATTTGTGATTTGGGCTGCAATAAAATTAGGGTTAATGCCAGACAATGTATCGCCTACGTGTACTTCTCTTCCGTAAATATAGAAAAAAGGAAGAAGTTTGCTAGCAGTACCTGTATAAATGTGGCGCTGAGTATCACCATCATATAAAGGTGTTATAAAAGCATTATTAATAGCCAAACGATACTGAATTTTTTTTCTTGCTTTAGTTTTTCGAATTCGGTTAAGGCAGAGATAATCCCACGATGTTCTCCTTCTTCATCGCCATTGAATAAGAGTAGTAGATTTCCTTTGAGTAAATGCATATGTTCTGAGAAGTATAGTATATTGGCTAGATGAATGGCAGCACCGCTTTTCATATCAAGAGAACCACGGCCGAACAACCACTCTCCAGATTTTGCGTCGGCTTGAATATTTGTATCACTTTTGTAGGTTTGAAAATATTGTTCTAGTGTTTCAGGAGAGAAAGCATGTTCTTTTAACGATCCGAAATCTTCAATGCTGACTGTATCTAGGTGTGAATGATAAATGATAGTAGAGGGGGGAGGCGTTTTTTTCTTTTAAAAATGCAAATACATTTTTTCTACCTATTGTATCATGAGGTACATATTGAATCCATACGTGTTCAGAGTGCTTTTTAAAATACTATATAGTTCATCTATAATACTGACCTTGCCACTGGTGCCGTTAATACTATTAAAATGAAACTAAATGCTTTGTAAGTAATTAGATTTCCTTTTCTAATGGTAAAGCTTGCAGTTGTTTGTATATAGAGATAGGATGAAACTTCCTTAAATCTTATAATGGGGAGTCTTTCATAGAGAAGATAAGTGCAAGTGAAATATAGTACGATTACTTTAATACAAGGAAGTAGTGGTTTGGAACGTTTGTTCTGTAGTGGTGTAATGGGCATACTCAATCAATTGAGTTGTTTATTTTTAATCCAGTATATGTGTTTAAAGAAGAAAGGCTATTACTAGGTTCGGATTTCAAATATAGCTTTTAACGTTACATATTTTAATGAAGTGTTGATTTTTAGTAAAGAATATTCTGGTTATTGATATTGATCTATTATCCACTATGCCATATTGAAGTGAGTAATACTAGAGGTGAAATAGATAAAAAACCGATATTCCTTGAATATCGGTTTAATAATATGTGACTTATATGAAGCTATAGCAACACGAAAAGTGTAAATAAGATGGCTAACAAAATACGATAATATGCAAAAGGTTTTAAACCTATCTTTTCTAAAAGCTTTAGAAATGTTACTACTGCTAGCATTGCTACTATAAAAGAGGTAATGAATCCTACAGCAAACATAGGAATGTCATCTGCACTTAAATACTTCCAACTTTTTAATAAGTCTAACCCTGTAGCTCCGACCATTACAGGAAGAGCAATGAGAAAAGAGAACTCAGATGCAGTCTTATAATTTACTTTCGCTAATAGCCCTCCAGAAATAGTAGAGCCAGCTCTAGAGAAGCCAGGATATACTGCTAAGCATTGAAATAATCCAATTGTTAATGCTTGACGATATGTTAAATCATCTAGTGAAAAGGCGGTTGCCTCTGCTTTTTTTGCTTCTGCAAAAAGCATAAGAATTGCTCCTGCTACAAGTCCAATTACGACAGTATACGGCTGAAATAAGTATGTTTTAATAACATCATGTAATAGTAAACCAGCAACTACTGCCGGAAATACGCCAAGAAATACATGAAATGCGTTGAATTTTTTCTCTTTCCGTAGAAGAGGTTTAATATTACATAAAGAAACAAGCCGTTTATGATATAAAATAGCAATAGCTAAAATCGCTCCTAACTGTATGACAATTTCAAACGTTTTTGCTCTTTCTCCTTCAAAACCTAATAAATGTCCGACTAATATAAGATGGCCAGTAGAAGAGATAGGTAAAAATTCAGCTAATCCTTCTACAATACCGAGTATGAAGGCAATAATAGTATCGCTCATAGTTTCACTCCTATAAATTAATGAATATCTACTCTTTTAAAATAGAATAGTGTTGGAATAAATCCGAAAATAGCTGTTGATGCAATGATGATATAAGAATACTCTGGTGGATAAGTCGGTTGTAATTCGTTATTTGCTATATCTAGGGTAGCGGTCCATGGGAATAGGTCTTTATGTTTTGAATTTACGATCATAAGGTTAGTCATTGTAATAATGATTGTTAATATAATAGGTGGTACATAGGTTTTCATGACAAGAGTTAGTAGTACAATGGGTGAAGATAAAAGAAAGAGAAGTCCACCACATATTAGAAATTTCACAAGAGAGCATAAAAGTAAGGCAGTGCTAAATCCAGGGAAGCTACCTATTAACCCTAATAATAAAGTTAGCGCCCAAGCGACTAAAGTTAGCATCATGATCCAAAGGAATAGAAGGATAAACTTACTTATAATAAAGCTAATACGTGATACTGGGATAGTTAGCAAATTTTTTAATGTATCTTCCGTGTATTCGCGGGTAAATAGATAAGCGATTACAACTCCATATAAGGGGAATCCTATAATTAAAGTAGTGTATAGGTTAACTTCAGTGAACAGTTGATCAAATAAAATAGTTGGAGTAGGCTGCTTTGTCTTCATGTGTATATAAGAAGCTACAACCACTAAAAATGGCGCGACACCTGCTCCGATAATACTAATCAAAAACATATTGGATCTTTTCAATTTTAATAGTTCTGTATAAAGCAGATTAACCAATTGTGCCACCCCCAACTAGTTTGGTGAAATAATCTTCTAGTCTATCTTCGCTCATCACAATTTTTAATACTTCAATATCGTTACGAACAAACGTTCTATTAATGTGTCCTTGCTGTCCGAAGTGAGAATAAACGCGAATATTTCCTTCATCATGTACCTCATAATCAAAAATTTGAAAATGATTTTCTAATAGCATCGCAGCTTTATTATCATTATTTACTTGGAATTCTATGTACTTACGATTGGCTTTACGCAGTGTATCAAGAGAAACTTCTTCTAATAACCTTCCTTCATGAATAATTCCCATACGATCAACTAGTTGTTCCACCTCAGCTAATATATGACTAGAAATGAGTATCGTTATATTTCTGTCTTGAGCTAAAGATTTAATGAGTTTTCGCATTTCTTTAATACCGATTGGATCTAGTCCGTTAGTTGGTTCATCTAGTATGAGTAGTTCAGGATAATGGAGAAGAGCACGTGCAATTCCTAAGCGTTGCTTCATTCCTAAAGAGTATTTTCCAACTAGTTTTTTTGTTTCGTGCTGCAAGCCTACAATTTCTAATGCTTCTTCAATTGCATTCCTTTTGTGAACTCCAATTATCTTTGCATTAATTAATAAGTTCTCTCTTGCAGTTAAGTTTTCATAAAATCCTGGGACTTCAACGATAGAACCAATTCTTCTTAAAATGTCTTTTGGATTCCGAAGTAAATCCTCACCGAATATTTCTATATTTCCACTTGTAGGTTTTATAAGACTAAGCAGCATACGGATTGTAGTTGTTTTACCAGCACCGTTACGCCCTATGAATCCATAAATCTCTCCTTGCTGTACATTTATATTTAGATTATCTACTGACTTTTGGGTCCCATAAACTTTAGTGAGATTTGTCGTTTTTATAATTGTATTTATAAGGGGCACCTACTTTCTATAAGTTCTTAATTACATAATAAAAAGGAAGGTTTAACTGCATATTAATCATTTCTTAACTATTTCTTAAAAATAGTGTGTTTTGGGACGGAAAAACCAAAAGTAGTTCGTTCCCGAGGAATACTGTCAACCCATATACGCCCACCATTTTTTTCAACGAGGGCTTTAGAAATAGAAAGTCCGAGGCCACTACCACCGTAAGAAGGATTTCTTGATTGTTCACTGCGGTACATCCGCTTAAATACGTTTTGTAAATCATGTTTTGGAATACCGGGTCCCTTGTCCCAAATAAGAAGCTCATATTCTGTATTGGTTTCTAGTAGTTCGACTCCTACTATTTTCCCAGCTTTTCCGTGATGGATAGCGTTTTTTATTAGATTACCTATAATTCGTATAAGGCTAAGGTGATCTGCAATAATAGGAGAAGTAGATTCTGGTATGAGAACATGTAGTTCAATGTTATGTTTTGATAGCTCGGGTAAAAATTCGATTAATACTTCTCTAGTAACTTCAGAAAAATCGAGTTCTTCTTCTTTTAATGGAAATTCATCAGCATCTAGCTTGGCCATATTAAAGATTTCATCGACTAGATGTTTTAAGTCATTCGATTTCTTATAAAGTATTTCAAGATATTCTTGCTTTTCTACTTCAGAAGCAGCGACATCATCTTTTAAAGCATCAATATATCCAATAATAGAAGTGAGTGGTGTTCGGATATCATGTGAGATATTGGATAAAAGTTGTTTTCTAGCTTCTTGGGATTTCCTCGCTTCGATCTGACCCTGTTCTAATTCAGCTATTAATTCGTTTATTGAAAACACAATGTTATGTAATGAGCGGTCATTGTTTGTGAATAACCTCGTTTGTAAATTTCCTTTACGTGCACGACTTAATTTAGTGGCCATTGATTTGCAACTTTGAATAAATTGTATTCTTGAAAAGAAAAGATATATTGTAATTAAGATAAGAGTAATAAATAAAGGTATTTTTATTTTTGGGCCCATGTGTATATTTAAAAGCCCACAAATGATAAGTTGTAATGAAATAAGGAAGAGGATCTTATCATTCTTCAACTTTTTCACCTACAAACTTATAACCAATTCCCCATACAGTTTGAATGAATTTTGGGTTGGAAGGATCGATTTCTATTTTCTTTCTAAGTTTTCTAATATGTACCATAACGGTATTGTCATCTTCTATATAATTATCGTCCCACACATTTCGGAAGAGCTGTGTTTTTGTAAATACTTGCCCTGGTTTTGAAGTAAAGAATTTTAATAGTGCAAGTTCTTTTCCAGTTAAGTTGATTTCCTTTTCGTTCGTATGAACTATGTATTTATTTAAATCGATAGTTAGTCCTTTAAAAGTTAAAGTTGTTTTCTCTTGTACATTAGTGTTACTTCCAAGAACTAAAAAACGTCGCATAAGAGCTTTTACTCGTGCAACCACTTCGTGAATACTGAAAGGTTTCGTAATATAATCATCAGCACCTATGCTTAAGCCCAAAATTTTATCAACTTCGTGATCTTTAGCAGTTAGCATTAATATAGGAATGTTGGTTGTATATCTAAGTTTTCTACACACTTCGATACCATCTACTTTCGGCATCATAAGATCTAATATAACGAGGTTGTAGTTATTTTGGTTAAATAAGCACAACGCTTCTTCGCCATTAATTGCAGTATCTACCATATATAATTCTCGTTCTAAATATTTTTTTAATAAATCTCGGATTTCTTTATCGTCGTCAGCTATAAGAATACGTATATCTTTCATATCGTCACCTGCTTCTAATAGAATGTTATTAATAGTACAATTTGATAAACAAAGGGGAGTAGGGAGCGGTAATAAAAAATAAAGCAACTTTCTAATTATATACTATTAATTGTTAAAATAAGGTTGCTAGTTTAGCTGAAAAGAATGTTCGGTAAGATGGGGGAGCGAGTCCATTGTAATAGAGAAGTGTCTAAATTGAATAGTATGTAGAAGAATAGATTAGTAAAGAAAAGTAGACGATGGTTTCTATTTTAATGAAATCTTTATAGGTCCTTATCTAGAGCTAAAAGAGTACGAAGGTATTAAATTAAATATCTTTATAAAAAGGTGTTGACGATTATCCTATAGAGGTGTAATATAGAACAAGTCGCCGGTAGCAACAACGCAGAAAGCGACAAACGAAATAAAAAAACTTAGTTGACATTACAAATTGGAAATGTTAACATAAGGGAGTCGCAAATGAGCGACGAAGTAGTTCTTTGAAAACTGAACGAAACAAACAACGTGAACGTCAATTTTTATTTTTAGATGCTAGACAAACTAACTTTATTGGAGAGTTTGATCCTGGCTCAGGATGAACGCTGGCGGCGTGCCTA
>NZ_LXLV01000008.1 GCF_001757995.1 Bacillus mycoides
TTTGTGATGATGGCAGAGAGGTCACACCCGTTCCCATACCGAACACGGAAGTTAAGCTCTCTAGCGCCGATGGTAGTTGGGACCTTGTCCCTGTGAGAGTAGGACGTCGCCAAGCAAAAACCTAAGTCGTTTCGACTTAGGTCTTTTTGTGTTTATTTTTATTTACCGAAGGTTAAAATCCATAAATTTAATAATCCTAAAGAAGAAAAAAAGAAATAGAAACGGTATAAAATAAAATTTGGATATTAAAGTGATAAGAAGGTTATAAAGTAATACGTTTAAATATTAATTGAAGGTAAGGATTACCTTTTTATGTTAATTCAGTTATAGAATGAACATAATGTTTTTAATCTAATATGAAAAGGTTATGCGGAAAAGAGCTGGATGGCTATTTTTCACATAACCTTTTTGTGGTTTTAAAGGATTTTACTTAAGAAAAAATCTATAATTGAGGTAGTTAACATATATTTTTTGATGGGTGTGGGGGATTATGAAAGAAATATGCATGTTATTAGTGGCTGTTATATTATGGGGGACGGCAATTGCGCCAACGAAATGGGCATTAGAATCTATTCAACCATTTACTTTGTTATTTATTCGTCTTTTCTTCGCAGGGGGAATTTGTATGCTTTTTTCATATGGCCAACTTCAAAAAGCAATCGTACATAAACATATTCCATGGAAAAGAATGAGTTTGCTATCTTTTACTGGTGTAGCTGGGTACTTTATGTTCACATCCTACGGGATTTCTTTAACAAGTGGATTACATGTTAGTATCATTGATGCTGCATTGCCATTAGTTACAATTCTTCTTTCAGCGTTATTTTTGAAAGAGAAAATTCAGCTGAATTATTGGATTGGAATTATATTGGGCGCTATAGGAGTACTTCTTATTACAATTCCATCTAACAATACGAATCAAGAGGTGTCTTTAATAGGAGATATACTTATATTATTAAGCACCTTTTTATTTGCTATCTACACAGTTTTGTTAAAACGGCCAAAACAAGAACAGTATCTATCAAACAAGGTTTTTACAACACTAACTTTAATTATTGGAGCTGTTATTCTATTACCATTTGCAATGGTAGAAACTTTTTACTACGGTTTCCCAGAGATTGAAACGTGGAAGACAGGATTTAGTGTAATGTATCTTGTTATTGGGGCAACAATTTTAGCATATTGGTTTTGGAATAAAGCGTTAGAGACAGTCTCAGCATCAGTAAGTGGATTATATTTAAATGCATTACCGTTAATAAGTATTGTTTCTTCAATTGTTTTATTAAATGAATCTTTAACATGGAGGGTGGTAATTGGAGCTAGCTTAGTTTTATTTGGAGTGATATGGGCGGATAAACAGAAATTAATTGATTTATTTCTGCCAGGTGATCGACGTATTAAAGATAATAAAGAGTGTTAAAGTGTGTCAATAAGAAGAAGGAGCGTCTTGTGTATGTAATGAGATGTTCCTTTTTTATTATTTTCACTGATTCTATATGTAGGCACGTATAACTTCAATTGGTGCAACTCCCGTTGTAAGTAACATGTGACTTCTACTCCAAAAATACGGTTTCCAGTAAAAAGGTTTCAATTCATCTGGGAACTCCTTTCGTATATAGAGGGAAGTAACTGTTTTAAAACTATTCACAACGTTAGCTAAGTGAATTTGTAGCGGAGCATCAAACAGGATATGTATGTGATCCTCTTCATCATTCATTTCCATAAGGGTACAAATCCACTTTGTAAATAGGTTGTGAGCAATTTCCTCGAGCCTATTTTTTATGTCTTCATTGATACAAGGATACCTATATTTTGTGAAAATAACTAAATGATATATTAGTTTATAGGGGGTGTCTATTCTTGTTACATTCATGCATGAAATCCCCCCTTATTATTTTACAACTAAATTAATACAGGTTACATTTTTAACATACTCAAATACGAAAAGGAAGGAGGGTTTGTTGGATGTCCGCGACAAAATCTAAAACTCTAAAACATAAAACAACAAATCAAACAAACATTTTTGAACTAACGATTCAAATTTTAAATGAAGCACTTTCGTATTTTATGAATGTTATTGATAAAGAATTTTTAAGTTTGGACGATTGGAACGCAAAAAGAATCGTACCGGCCGTGGAAATATTGGTGCATACTACGAAAATAAATACACTTCCTAAATATAAAGAGTTCAACCAACGGTTTTATAAATTCCCTAGTTAGTTCAGGCGGTCGCACCAGTGGTGTGAAAATGCTCGAGTTAACCGTATTTATGATGAAGGATGCTCCATCAAAATCTATGAATTAGGTGGAGAGGTTCACTAACTAAAATTAATAATAAAAATACCTTTGGAATTATTTTTATTATTAATTGAATAAAAGGTGTTGACGATTATCCTATAGAGGTGTAATATAGAACAAGTCGCCGGTAGCAACAACGCAGAAAGCGACAAACGAAATAAAAAAACTTAGTTGACATTACAAATTGGAAATGTTAACATAAGGGAGTCGCAAATGAGCGACGAAGTAGTTCTTTGAAAACTGAACGAAACAAACAACGTGAACGTCAATTTTTATTTTTAGATGCTAGACAAACTAACTTTATTGGAGAGTTTGATCCTGGCTCAGGATGAACGCTGGCGGCGTGCCTA
>NZ_LXLV01000009.1 GCF_001757995.1 Bacillus mycoides
TTCCCATAGCGTAAGCTAGTAAGATCCCTGAAAGATGATCAGGTTGATAGGTTCGAGGTGGAAGCATGGTGACATGTGGAGCTGACGAATACTAATAGATCGAGGACTTAACCATATAATATGAAGCAAATGTTATCTAGTTTTGAAGGAATATACCTTCATCAGTTTGGTGATGATGGCAGAGAGGTCACACCCGTTCCCATACCGAACACGGAAGTTAAGCTCTCTAGCGCCGATGGTAGTTGGGACCTTGTCCCTGTGAGAGTAGGACGTCGCCAAGCAAAAACCTAAGTTGTTTCGACTTAGGTTTTTTTGTGTATATTTTTATTTACCGAAGGTTAAAATCCAGAAATTTAATAACCCTAAAGAAGAAAAAAGAGTGAAATAGAGGCTGTTTAAAATAATAACAATGATTTTTTGTGCTCCTGATTTTCCGAATGCTCCTAAAATAATCCCTAAGATAGGAAAGATTATTTCTATCATAAGTGTATATTTTAAATAATGAGAGTGGAAAAAATGGGATGATATAAATAAGTATTCAATAATTACTGCAATTACTGCGATAGAGAAAAATAAATAGGATAATAGCACAGTTATTTTTTTCACGATTATTCCTCCTTAGAAATTAAATCGTTCTAATATAAGTTCTATTGATGTATAGAACTTATATTTTGATTAAAACATACTGAAGTACTATATAAACAGTTATACGTAAAGTAGATCTCTAGAAATATATATTCTAATTCCCTTTCCTTCTTGCATATAGTTGCAATTCTTCTTTTGAATATAACTAAAACACGAACGTTATCGATAACTAGTAAAAAAACATTCGATTATTTATTGACATTGTTTATGAAATATTGTTAATATAGCCATAGAAACAATAATATATAAGACCTCATATAATCGCGGGGATATGGCCTGCAAGTCTCTACCTAACGACCGTTATTCGTTAGACTATGAGGGAAAGTCACTCGGTATTTTTCTATTCACAAGGGATACGTATGCCTGAGTAGAGCGCTTTCTCTCATAGTAAAAGAGAAACTGTTCTATTTCAGGCTTTTTTTATTTGAATCGGGGGGATTCTAATATGAAATCACTAGTTGGAGTCATAATGGGAAGTACGTCAGACTGGGAAACAATGAAATATGCTTGTGACATTTTAGATGAATTAAATATACCGTATGAGAAAAAAGTTGTATCCGCTCATCGGACTCCGGATTATATGTTTGAATATGCAGAGACGGCTCGTGAACGTGGATTGAAAGTTATTATTGCTGGAGCTGGTGGAGCAGCACATTTACCAGGGATGGTTGCAGCGAAGACAAATCTTCCTGTAATTGGCGTTCCAGTTCAATCAAAAGCGTTAAACGGATTAGATTCATTATTATCCATCGTCCAAATGCCAGGAGGGGTTCCAGTTGCAACTGTTGCAATTGGTAAAGCTGGTTCAACAAATGCTGGATTACTTGCTGCACAAATACTTGGATCATTCCATGATGACATACATGATGCATTGGAATTGAGACGAGAAGCGATTGAAAAAGATGTGCGTGAAGGTAGTGAGCTAGTATGACGAGAATCATTTTACCTGGAAAAACAATCGGCATTATTGGAGGCGGCCAGCTTGGAAGAATGATGGCATTGGCAGCTAAGGAGATGGGATATAAAATTGCTGTTTTAGATCCTACAAAGCATTCACCATGTGCACAAGTTGCTGATATTGAAATTGTTGCATCATATGACGATTTAAAAGCAATTCAGCATTTAGCAGAGATCAGTGATGTTGTCACATATGAATTTGAGAATATTGATTATAGATGTTTACAATGGCTTGAAAAACATGCTTACTTACCGCAAGGCAGTCAGTTGTTAAGTAAAACGCAAAATCGTTTTACAGAAAAGAATGCAATTGAAAAAGCGGGATTACCAGTAGCAACGTATAGACTGGTTCAAACTCAAGAGCAGCTTACTGAAGCAATCGCCGAGTTATCATATCCTTCCGTCTTAAAAACAACGACAGGTGGATACGATGGTAAAGGGCAAGTGGTTTTAAAGAGTGAAGCTGATGTTGTGAGAGCAAAAGAACTTACTAATAAAGCAGAATGCATTCTAGAAAAATGGGTACCTTTTGAAAAAGAAATATCAGTTATTGTAATTCGTAGTGTAAGTGGTGAAACGAAAGTATTTCCCGTAGCAGAAAATATTCATGTGAATAACATTTTACATGAATCTATTGTTCCAGCTCGCATTACAGAAGAACTTTCTCAAAAAGCAATTACTTATGCAAAAGTACTTGCGGATGAATTAAAACTTGTGGGAACACTAGCGGTAGAGATGTTTGCTACAGCTGACGGTGAGATTTACATTAATGAATTAGCGCCAAGGCCTCATAATTCAGGACACTATACACAGGATGCATGTGAAACGAGTCAATTTGGTCAACATATTCGAGCAATCTGTAATTTACCTCTTGGAGAAACAAATTTGTTAAAACCAGTTGTCATGGTAAACATTTTAGGCGAACATATAGAAGGGGTCCTAGGACAAGTGAATAGACTAACCGGGTGCTATTTACACTTGTATGGAAAAGAAGAAGCAAAAGCGCAGCGAAAAATGGGGCATGTTAATATTTTAAATGATAATATTGAAGTCGCTCTAGAAAAAGCGAAGAGTTTGCATATTTGGGACCATCAAGAACAACTGTTGGAGGGAAAAAGATGATTAATCGTTATACACGCCCTGAAATGGGTGCAATTTGGACGGAAGAAAACAAATTTAAGGCATGGTTAGAAGTTGAGATTTTAGCTTGTGAAGCATGGGCTGAGCTTGGCGATATTCCAAAAGAAGATGTTAAAAAAATTCGTGAGCATGCATCATTTGATATTGATCGTATTTATGAAATTGAAAAAGAAACACGTCATGACGTAGTTGCTTTCACTCGTGCTGTATCAGAAACACCAACATTAGGTGAAGAACGCAAATGGGTTCATTACGGTCTAACATCTACAGACGTAGTAGATACAGCTTTATCTTACATCTTAAAACAAGCAAATGAAATCTTGTTAAAAGACTTAGAAAACTTTGTTAGCATTTTAGCTAATAAAGCGAAAGAGCATAAATACACGATTATGATGGGAAGAACACACGGTGTACATGCAGAGCCAACAACATTTGGTTTAAAACTTGGTCTTTGGTATGAAGAAATGAAACGTAACGTAGAGCGTTTCAAACAAGCTGCTGATACAGTTCGCGTTGGTAAATTATCTGGTGCGGTTGGTACATATGCAAATATTGATCCATTCGTAGAAAAGTATGTTTGTGAAAACTTAGGATTAGAAGCAGCACCAATTTCAACACAAACATTGCAACGTGATCGTCATGCACATTACATGTCAACACTTGCACTAATCGCAACATCTGTTGAAAAGATGGCAGTTGAGATTCGTGGTTTACAAAAGAGTGAAACACGTGAAGTTGAAGAGGCTTTCGCAAAAGGTCAAAAAGGTTCTTCTGCAATGCCGCATAAACGTAATCCAATTGGATCTGAAAATATGACTGGTTTAGCTCGTGTTATCCGCGGTTATATGATGACAGCTTACGAGAATGTTCCGTTATGGCATGAGCGTGATATCTCTCACTCTTCTGCAGAACGCGTAATTTTACCAGATGCTACAATCGCGTTAAATTACATGTTAAATCGCTTTGGTAATATCGTTAAAAATTTAACTGTATTCCCAGAGAATATGAAACGCAATATGACAAGAACATACGGATTAATTTACTCTCAACGCGTAATGCTTACACTAATTGACAAAGGTCTGGTACGTGAAGAAGCTTATGATATCGTACAGCCTAAAGCAATGGAAGCTTGGGAAACACAAGTACAATTTAAAGAGCTTGTAGAAGCTGACGAGCGTATTACAAGTAAGTTAACGCAAGAAGAAATTAACGAATGTTTCAATTATGAACATCATATGCAACACGTTGATACAATCTTTGAACGCCTTGGATTAAACGAAGCGTAAAATTTCATATGGCACAGAATAGAGTCATTCTGTGCCATTCTTTATAAAAATATTATTCACATTTTTCAAACTACAGGGGGCTTGCGAAATGCAAAAGCTAGAATTGCTGTATGAAGGTAAGGCAAAAAGAATTTATCGTACAGAAGCAGCAGATATGGTTTGGGTAGAGTACAAAGATAGTGCGACTGCTTTCAATGGGGAGAAAAAAGCGACAATTACAGGAAAAGGTCGTTTGAACAATGAGATTACAACTTTATTGTTCAGAAAGTTACAAGAAGTTGGAATTAAAACACACTTTGTAGAGAAGTTATCTGATACAGAACAACTTGTCAAAAAGGTGAGTATTATTCCATTAGAAGTTGTCACAAGAAACGTAATTGCAGGTAGTCTTTCAAAAAGACTAGGAATGGAAGAAGGAACTGCTCTTACAACACCAATCGTAGAATTTTACTACAAAGATGATGATTTAGGAGATCCGCTTGTAACGGAAGATCATATTCGTTTGTTAAATGTTGCAACACCAGAGCAAGTAAGCGTATTACGAGATGCAGCTCTACAAATCAATCAAGTGTTGATTGAGCATTTCGCAAGCTGTCGTGTAAGATTAGTAGATTTCAAATTAGAGTTTGGCTTAACAGAAGAAGGAGAAATCATATTAGCAGATGAAATTTCGCCAGATACTTGCCGTTTATGGGATGAAACGAGCAATGAAAAATTTGATAAAGATGTATTCCGTCGTGATCTTGGGAATTTAACAGAAGCATATGAAGAAATTTTAAAACGTTTAGGGGGAGCTTCACATGTATAAAGTTAAGGTATATGTAACGTTAAGAGAAAGTGTATTAGATCCACAAGGAACTGCGGTAAAGGGAGCACTTCATAGTCTTTCATTCACAGAAGTACAAGACGTTCGAATCGGAAAGTATATGGAATTAACAATTGATAAATCAGTATCTGATCTAGATAGCAAGGTAAAAGAAATGTGCGAAAAACTATTAGCAAACGTTGTAATGGAAGACTACCGTTATGAAGTTGAGGAGGTTGTCGCACAGTGAAATTTGCCGTAATAGTATTTCCGGGTTCGAACTGTGATGTCGATATGTTCCATGCAATTAAAGATGAGCTTGGCGAAGAGGTAGATTACGTTTGGCACGATAGAGAGAATTTAGATGAATATGATGCGATTTTACTACCAGGTGGATTCTCTTACGGTGACTACTTACGTTGCGGTGCTATTTCTCGCTTTGCTAATGCAATGAAAGCAGTGCAAAAAGCTGCTGAGCAAGGAAAGCCGATTTTAGGTGTATGTAATGGATTCCAGATTCTTGTTGAATCAGGATTATTACCAGGAGCATTAATGAGAAACGAAAACTTAAAATTTATGTGCCGAACTGTTCAGTTACGTGTTGAAAATAATGAAACGATGTTTACATCACAATATGAAAAAGATGAAGTGATTAATATTCCAATTGCACATGGTGAAGGGAATTACTATTGTGATGAAGCGACCCTTAAACAATTAGAAGAGAATAATCAAATCGCATTCCGTTACGTAGAAAATCCGAATGGAAGCGTTTCAGATATTGCAGGTATTGTAAATGAAAAAGGGAATGTCCTTGGCATGATGCCACATCCAGAGCGCGCTGTAGATGAATTACTTGGCGGTGCGGAAGGGTTAAAAGTCTTTCAATCTATCTTAAAACAGTGGAGGGAAACATATGTCGTTAATGCTTGAGCCAAATCCAACACAAATTAAAGAAGAGCGTATATATGCGGAAATGGGGCTAACAGACGAAGAGTTTGCCATGGTTGAAAAGATTCTAGGCCGTTTGCCGAATTATACAGAAACAGGATTATTCTCTGTAATGTGGTCTGAACATTGTAGTTATAAAAATTCAAAACCAGTTCTTCGCAAGTTCCCAACGACAGGGGAGCGTGTCCTGCAAGGGCCTGGAGAAGGCGCTGGAATTGTAGATATCGGTGATAATCAAGCGGTTGTATTTAAAATGGAAAGCCATAACCATCCTTCTGCTATTGAACCATATCAAGGAGCAGCAACAGGCGTTGGTGGTATTATCCGTGACGTATTCTCTATGGGAGCACGTCCAGTAGCTCTATTAAACTCACTTCGCTTCGGTGAATTACAATCACCACGCGTGAAATATTTATTCGAAGAAGTAGTAGCAGGAATCGCAGGATACGGTAACTGCATCGGTATTCCTACTGTTGGTGGAGAAGTACAATTCGATCCATGTTACGAAGGAAATCCACTTGTAAATGCAATGTGCGTAGGTTTAATTAACCACGAAGATATTAAAAAAGGGCAAGCACACGGTGCTGGCAATACAGTAATGTACGTAGGAGCATCAACTGGTCGTGACGGTATTCACGGTGCAACATTCGCATCTGAAGAACTATCTGAAAGCTCAGAAGCAAAACGTCCGGCAGTTCAAGTAGGAGATCCATTTATGGAGAAACTTCTTATCGAAGCATGTTTAGAACTTATTCAGTCTGATGCACTTGTTGGAATTCAAGATATGGGAGCTGCTGGTTTAACTTCATCTTCTGCAGAAATGGCAAGTAAAGCAGGTATGGGTATTGAAATGTACTTAGATGATGTACCACAGCGTGAAACGGGAATGACACCATATGAAATGATGCTATCTGAATCACAAGAGCGTATGTTAATTGTTATAAAAAAAGGTAGAGAGCAAGAAATAGTAGATTTATTTGAGAAGTATGGTCTTGCAGCAGTTACGATGGGGAAAGTAACGGAAGATAAAATGCTTCGCTTATTCCATAAAGATGAAATGGTAGCTGAAGTACCGGCGGATGCTCTTGCAGAAGAAGCGCCAATTTATAATAAACCGTCAAAAGAAGCAGCATACTTTGCTGAGTTCCAGCAGATGAAAATGGAAACACCAAAAGTAGAAAATTATAAAGAAACGTTATTATCTCTATTACAGCAACCAACGATTGCAAGTAAAGAGTGGGTATACGATCAATATGATTATCAAGTGCGCACAAGCACAGTTGTTACACCAGGTTCAGATGCAGCGGTTGTACGTGTACGCGGTACAGAAAAAGGATTAGCAATGACGACAGATTGTAACTCTCGCTACATTTATTTAGATCCAGAAGTGGGTGGTAAAATTGCAGTAGCAGAGGCAGCACGTAATATCGTATGTTCTGGCGGGGAGCCACTTGCAATTACAGATTGCTTAAACTTCGGTAACCCAGAAAAACCAGAGATCTTCTGGCAAATTGAGAAATCAGTAGACGGTATGAGTGAAGCTTGTCGCAAGTTACAAACGCCAGTTATCGGTGGGAATGTATCAATGTATAACGAGCGTAGTGGTGAAGCTGTATATCCAACACCGACTGTTGGGATGGTCGGTCTTGTACACGATTTAAAACATGTAACAACACAAGAGTTTAAGCAAGCTGGTGATTTAGTTTATGTAATCGGAGAGACGAAAGCTGAGTTTGGTGGAAGTGAATTACAGAAAATGATTCACGGCAAAATTTTCGGTCAATCACCAAGTATCGATTTAGACGTAGAATTACAACGTCAAAAACAAGTATTAGAAGCAATTCAAGCTGGACTTGTTCAATCTGCACATGATGTTGCTGAAGGTGGTTTAGCAGTTGCGATTGCAGAAAGTGCAATTGGTGCTAATGGCTTAGGTGCTACTGTGAAATTAGATGGAGAAGCAACAGCGGCATTATTCTCTGAATCACAATCTCGCTTCGTGATAACTGTAAAGCGTGAAAATAAAGAAGCATTCGAGAAAGCGGTAGAAGCAATTCAAGTTGGAGAAGTTACAAATACAAATGAAGTAACAATTCATAATGAAGAAAATGAAGTATTACTTACAGCAAATGTAGATGAAATGAGAAAGGCTTGGAAAGGGGCAATCCCATGCTTGCTGAAATAAAGGGGTTAAATGAAGAATGTGGCGTTTTTGGAATTTGGGGGCATGAAAATGCAGCACAAGTTTCGTACTACGGATTGCACAGTTTGCAGCACCGTGGACAAGAGGGCGCAGGCATTGTTGTAAATAATGGGGAAAAGATCGTCGGTCACAAGGGGTTAGGTCTAATATCAGAAGTGTTTTCAAGAGGTGAGCTAGAGGGATTAAACGGAAAATCAGCAATTGGACACGTACGATATGCAACAGCTGGTGGAAGTGAAGTTGCTAACGTTCAACCATTATTATTCCGTTTTTCCGATCATAGTATGGCATTAGCTCATAACGGAAATTTAATTAATGCAAAGATGCTTCGCCGTGAATTAGAGGCAGAGGGAAGTATTTTTCAAACAAGTTCAGATACAGAGGTACTTTTACATCTCATTAAACGTAGTTCAAAAGATTCTTTAATTGAAAGTGTAAAAGAGGCCCTAAATAAAGTGAAAGGTGCGTTTGCATATCTTTTACTAACTGGAAATGAAATGATCGTTGCGTTAGACCCGAATGGGTTCCGTCCTCTTTCAATTGGAAAGATGGGGGATGCTTACGTTGTAGCGTCAGAAACATGTGCTTTCGATGTGGTTGGTGCAACATACATTCGTGATGTAGAACCTGGTGAATTGCTTATTATCAATGATGAAGGAATTCACGTAGATCGTTTTACAAATGAAGTAGACCATGCGATTTGTAGTATGGAATACATTTACTTTGCACGTCCAGATTCTAATATCGCTGGTATTAATGTTCATGCAGCACGTAAAAACATGGGGAAACGTTTAGCGGCGGAAGCTCCTATTGAAGCTGATGTTGTTACTGGTGTACCAGACTCTAGTATTTCAGCAGCAATTGGTTATGCGGAGGCGACAGGAATTCCGTATGAGTTAGGATTAATTAAAAATCGTTACGTTGGACGTACGTTTATTCAACCTTCTCAAGAACTGCGTGAGCAAGGGGTTAAGATGAAGCTTTCAGCAGTAAGAGGCGTAGTTGAAGGAAAACGAGTTGTTATGATTGACGATTCTATCGTAAGGGGAACGACAAGTAAACGAATTGTTCGTATGCTTCGCGAGGCTGGAGCGACAGAAGTCCATGTAAGAATTGCTTCACCACCTCTTAAGTATCCATGCTTCTATGGCATTGATATTCAAACGAGAAAAGAATTAATCGCAGCAAATAATTCAATAGAAGAAATCCGTCAAATCATCGGAGCAGATTCTTTAACATTTTTAAGTGAAGATGGATTAGTAGATGCAATTGGACGTCCATATGAAGGGAAATACGGCGGTCTATGTATGGCTTACTTCAATGGGGATTATCCAACAGCTCTTTATGATTATGAGCAAGAGCTTTTAGAAAGTATGAAATAAGAAGAAAAAAGCTTCTACTTCTTTTGATGTAGAAGCTAGCTTCTTTCTTAAAACGGCCGCCCTGGATGGGGAGAAATTAAAAGACGAGGTGTAAATAACGATGGCGAATGCATATAAGCAAGCAGGAGTAGATATTGAAGCTGGATATGAAGCGGTATCTCGCATGAAAAAACACGTACAAACAACAATGAGAAAAGAAGTGCTAGGCGGTTTAGGCGGTTTTGGAGGTATGTTTGATCTATCAAAATTTGCATTAGAAGAACCTGTATTAGTATCTGGAACAGATGGCGTGGGAACGAAATTGATGCTCGCTTTTATGGCAGATAAACATGACACAATTGGTATTGATGCAGTAGCAATGTGTGTAAATGATATTGTTGTCCAAGGGGCAGAGCCGCTTTTCTTCCTTGATTATATTGCTTGTGGTAAAGCTGAACCTAGTAAAATTGAAAACATCGTCAAAGGTATATCAGAGGGCTGTCGCCAAGCTGGTTGTGCATTAATTGGTGGGGAAACAGCTGAAATGCCAGGTATGTATTCTACGGAAGAATATGATTTAGCTGGTTTTACAGTTGGTATTGTTGATAAAAAGAAAATTGTAACAGGTGAAAAGATTGAAGCTGGTCAAGTATTAATTGGCTTAGCATCTAGCGGTATTCATAGTAACGGTTATTCTTTAGTGCGAAAAGTGTTACTAGAAGATGGAGAATTATCTTTAGATCGTATTTATGGGCGCTTAGAACTACCTCTTGGTGAAGAATTATTAAAACCAACGAAAATTTATGTCAAACCTATTTTAGAACTATTGAAGAAACATGAAGTATACGGTATGGCGCATATTACAGGTGGCGGGTTCATTGAAAATATTCCACGTATGTTGCCAGAAGGAATCGGTGCGGAAATTGAACTAGGAGCTTGGGAAATTCAGCCGATCTTCAGTTTACTTCAAGAAGTTGGGAAACTAGAAGAGAAAGAAATGTTCAATATTTTTAACATGGGTATTGGTATGGTAGTAGCGGTGAAGGAAGAAGATGCAAAAGATATTGTTCGTCTTCTTGAAGAGCAAGGAGAAACAGCTCGTATTATTGGACGTACTGTACAAGGAGCTGGCGTTACCTTTAATGAGGGCGCAGCACTATGAGTAGATTAGCAGTTTTTGCTTCTGGAAGCGGATCTAACTTTCAATCTCTCATTAATGCGGTAGAAGAAAAAAGATTGGACGCAGATATTAGTTTATTAGTATGTGATAAACCAGAGGCACGCGCTATTGGACGGGCACATTATCACCATATTCCGTGTTTCGCCTTTTCAGCGAAAGCATATGAGTCAAAAGAAGCATTTGAAAAAGAGATATTAAAGAAATTGGAAGAGTATGAAATTGATTATGTTATTTTAGCTGGATATATGCGTTTAATTGGACCGACTTTACTAGAAGCGTACGGCGGAAAAATTATTAATATTCATCCATCACTATTACCGAGCTTTCCAGGTAAAGATGCTGTCGGTCAAGCGTTAGAAGCAGGTGTGAAAGTAACTGGAGTAACAATTCATTATGTAGATGCAGGTATGGATACAGGTCCAATTATTGCGCAAGAAGCAGTAGTTGTTTCTGAAGGGGATACGAGAGAAAGCTTACAAAAGAAAATTCAACAAGTTGAACATAAATTATACGTAAATACAGTGAATCAAATTGTTCAGTCTGCGAAAGAAACAACTGTTAACTAACATACAACCAGGGGTGAAGGATAAATGAAAAAGCGTGCATTAGTAAGTGTTTCAGATAAAACAGGAGTAGTAGAATTTGTTAAAGGTTTACTTGAACAAGGGATTGAAGTTATTTCAACTGGTGGTACGAAAAAATTATTAGAAGAAAACGGCTTACAAGTAATTGGTATTTCTGAAGTAACTGGTTTCCCAGAAATTATGGATGGCCGTGTAAAAACATTACATCCAAATATTCATGGTGGTCTATTAGCAGTTCGTGATAATGAAACGCATGTAGCGCAAATGAATGAATTAGGTATTCAACCAATTGACTTTGTTGTTGTTAACTTATACCCATTTAAAGAAACAATCGCTAAGCCTGATGTAACATTTGCTGATGCAATTGAAAATATTGATATCGGTGGCCCAACAATGATTCGTTCTGCAGCAAAGAATCATAAATTTGTATCGGTAATTGTAGATCCAGTAGATTACGACGTTGTACTAGCAGAGCTGAAAGAGAACGGTGAAGTAACAGATGAAACGAAACGTAAATTGGCAGCGAAAGTATTCCGTCATACAGCAGCATATGATGCGTTAATTTCTAGTTATTTAACAGAGCAAATGGGTGAAGAAAGCCCTGAAACATTAACTGTAACATTTGAGAAAAAACAAGATTTACGTTATGGAGAAAATCCGCATCAAAAAGCGACATTCTATAAAGCACCATTTGCTGCAACTTCTTCTGTTGCATATGCAGAACAATTACACGGTAAAGAATTATCTTATAACAATATTAACGATGCAGATGCAGCGCTTAGCATCGTAAAAGAATTTACAGAACCAGCAGTAGTAGCGGTAAAACATATGAATCCATGTGGTGTTGGAGTGGGTACGGATATTCATGAAGCATACACACGCGCTTATGAAGCAGATCCAGTATCAATCTTCGGAGGCATTATTGCAGCGAATCGTGAAATTGATAAAGCTACAGCAGAAAAGTTACACGAAATTTTCTTAGAAATTGTTATCGCACCTTCTTTCTCACAAGAAGCTTTAGAAGTATTGCAAAGTAAGAAAAATTTACGTTTACTAACTGTAAATATTGAAAAAGCGACAAGTGCAAGTAAAAAGCTAACTTCTGTACAAGGTGGACTTCTTGTTCAAGAGGAAGATACGTTATCATTAGATGAAAGTACAATTTCAATTCCAACGAAACGTGAACCATCAGAGCAAGAGTGGAAAGATTTAAAACTAGCTTGGAAAGTTGTAAAACATGTGAAATCAAATGCAATTGTTTTAGCGAATGATAACATGACAGTTGGTGTAGGTGCGGGACAGATGAACCGTGTAGGTTCTGCAAAAATCGCAATTACACAAGCTGGCGAAAAAGTACAAGGTAGCGCACTTGCATCTGATGCTTTCTTCCCAATGCCAGATACAGTAGAAGAAGCAGCAAAAGCTGGAATTACAGCAATCATCCAACCAGGCGGATCGATTCGTGATGAAGATTCTATTAAAATGGCAGATGCGTATGGGATTACGATGGTGTTCACTGGCGTACGTCATTTCAAACATTAATAGAGTAATTTTAGAAATAACAGACTAGGAGCATAGCTTCTAGTTTGTACTTATTTAATTATTGGGGGATGAAATATGAATGTTTTAGTAATCGGCCGTGGTGGGCGTGAGCATGCTTTAGCTTGGAAGTTTGCACAATCTGAAAAGGTAGAAAAAGTATATGTAGCGCCAGGGAATGAAGGTATGCGAGATGTTGCAACACCAGTTGATATTGATGAAAATGATTTTGATGCATTAGTTTTATTTGCCAAAGAGAATAATGTTGAGTTAACTTTCGTTGGACCAGAAATTCCGCTTATGAACGGAATCGTGGATCGTTTTAAAGAAGAGGGACTTCGCGTATTTGGTCCGAATAAAGCGGCTGCTGTTATTGAAGGTAGTAAAGCTTTTACGAAAGAATTGATGAAAAAGTATAATATACCAACTGCTGCATATGAAACTTTTACAGACTATGAAGAAGCAGTAAAGTACATTGAAAAAGTTGGTGCACCAATCGTAATTAAGGCAGATGGTTTGGCTGCTGGTAAAGGTGTAGCGGTAGCAATGACGCTTGAAGAGGCATTACAAGCTGTGAAAGAAATGCTACAAGATGTGAAGTTCGGTGAAGCAAGTAAGAAGGTTGTTATTGAAGAGTTTTTAGATGGACAAGAATTTTCATTAATGGCATTTGTAAATGGAACAACTGTACATCCGATGGTAATCGCTCAGGACCATAAACGAGCTTTTGATGCTGATAAAGGCCCAAATACAGGCGGAATGGGTGCATATTCTCCAGTACCACAAATTCCAGAATCAGCAGTTCAAGAAGCGATTCAAACCGTATTACATCCAACTGCTCAAGCAATGATCCAAGAAAATCGATCGTTTACAGGGATTTTATATGCAGGGCTTATTTTAACAAATGATGGTCCAAAGGTAATTGAATTTAATGCACGCTTTGGTGATCCTGAAACGGAAGTTGTATTGCCTCGCTTAGAAAATGATTTAGTTGATGTATGTAACGCTGTATTAGATGAAAGTGAGTTAGTATTAGAGTGGTCAGAGGAAGCAGTAATTGGTGTTGTACTTGCTTCAAAAGGATATCCAGAAGCGTATAAAAAAGGTGAAATTATTACAGGATTAGATCGTTTAGAAGATGCTATTGTCTTTCATTCAGGTACAGAGATGAAGCATGGGGATTTTGTAACAAATGGTGGCCGTGTACTATTTATTGCTTATAAAGCGAAAGACTTACAAGAAGCGAAAGATAGAGTGTATAAAGAAATCGCAAAGATTGAGAGCGATGGCTTATTTTATCGTAGTGATATAGGATATCGTACGATTGGGCATGAGATTACGCGAAGCTAACATATGTTAGCTTCTTTTTTTTATAGGAAATAGAGTATAGTACGTTGAATCTTTTCAAGAGATTATAAACTATTTGTATCTATATACACTTTTTCTCTACCTGCTTACATCTTATTTCTCCAATTAATAATAGTAGTATTGAGATGATTAACGTAAGAGCAGCGACAAGGAGTGGGAGGGAAAAACTTTGCATTTGCTTCGCAATAATACCTGTAAAGATTGGACCGATAATTTGGCCAATCCCATAAACACCTGTCGTATAACCAATGATTTTATTACTTTCATTCGGTCTTATTCGTTTTGCTTCTGTAGTTGTTAAAATTGTAATTCCGACGAATGTAGCACCTAGAAGGAATGCACTTAGAAATGCCCCAAAAAGGTTTGGAATAAGGAGTGGAGAAAGTACACTTATAATTTGTAACATATAGGCGGATGTAAGAGCTCGTGTTGGTCCGTACTTCCGAGCAACAGTGGACCAAAGGTAACTAGATGGGATGACAGCAATACCGACAATAATCCAGCTACAAGATGCATAGAAGGGTGATAGTGTAATTCTTTCTACAATGGTGACAAGGAAGGTCCCTGTAATGATATAGCCAAACCCTTCGAATCCGTAAGCTAAAATAAGCCAAAATAAATAGTTTTTTCTATGAGATGTAGCTTGTATAGTACTTTTTGGTTGCTGTATAGTATGTCTACTGTCCTCTCTTAACCATTTCCATACAAGGATAGCTAAATTAAAACTAATAAGTCCTAACCCAATCCATGCACCTTGCCAATTCCAAATTGAGTTGAATAAAGGTGCGAAACTTCCAGAGAAAATAATGCCAATTCCAACACCGCTATAAATCATGCCAGCTAGCATGACTTTATTACTTTGAAATAAATAATCTAAAACAATACTAGAGGCAAGAACAAATACAATTGCACTTGTGAAACCACCGATAAAGCGAAGGGGAAACCATAAAAAGATATAAGAGGTTAAGCCCATACAAAGAGTTGAAAGAACATTGAAGAATAAACAGTGGTGTAATATTTTTTCACGATTTTTTATCGTAATGAATCCAATAAAGAATGCCCCAAGTAAATAACCAAGATAATTACTGGACGCTAAATATCCAGCGAGGTCATCTTCTATATGGGCTTGCTTTTCCATAAAAGAAATAATCGGTGTGTAGGCGAACCGACTAATACCCATGACAGCTATTAAAGAACATATCCCAGCTATAATCATTTTCCATGTTTTTGTCTCGTTCATATAATCTCCCTTCTTGAAATATCTTCTAATATATATGATAGAGGAATATATATGGGGCGTAAAATACTGATTTTTTATATGTAATATCAAAATTAATGATATGAACGAAGGGAGATGAACGAATGAACTTACAAGATTTTGTAGCTTTTTATATGGTCGCGCAGGAGAAAAGTATTTCAAGAGCAGCTATTCGGTTGAATTTTGTTCAATCAAACATAACAGCAAAAATAAAACGGCTAGAAGCTGAATATGAAACACAATTATTTTATAGGCATCGAGATGGAGTTACATTAACACCAGCCGGAGAAAAGTTGTTAACATACGCTGAAAAAATGATTCAATTATTAAATGAATCAAAAAGGCAAGTGAAACATACAGCGGAGCCTGGAGGAGTATTGAAAATTGGAGCGATGGAAACAGCAGCAGCTGTTAGATTGCCCACGATTTTAGCTAATTATCATATGCGCTATCCAGAAGTGGAAATTATGTTGCAAACGCACAATACGGAAGAATTAACGAAGAAGGTACTTTTATATGAAATAGAGGGGGCATTTGTAGCTGATTGTATAGATGATCCAGCTTTAGAAAAGATAGAAGTATTCCAAGAGGAAATGATGTTACTTTCAAAGCGGAATGTTTTGTGGGATAACGGATGTTCGGAATCGCAGTCTTTTATCGTTTTTCAATCAGGTTGTTTTTATAGAAAAGTTTTAGAAGAATGGTTACTATCTGAAGGGATTGTTCCAAAAAAAATAATGGAATTAAATTCTTTAGACGGTATTATTGGATGCGTAAAAGCTGGACTTGGGGTGTCTATGTTACCACATGAAGTAGCAGAGCAATTTGATAGCCATAAAGAACTTATTCATACACCGTTAGTACATGAAAACAGGTTTATTCCGACTTATTTTATTTATCGGAAAGATAGTGTGAGAACAGCAGCGTTATGCAAGTTTATTGATGACTTGCTTTGTATAGAAAATATTAGTAAGTGTATAAAAACAGCCCGCTGAAAATTCAGTGGGCTGTTTGTTCATGCATCTTTATCTTTTTTTAGTTTTCCTTTTTGCTTTGCCATTTCTCGAAGTAAATACTCGATGTGTGCGTTGACGCTGCGAAATTCATCATTCGCCCATTTTTCGATGACTGCGTGTAATTCAGGATCAATACGTAATGGAAAGCTTTTCTTTTTAGTCATAATTACTTACAACCTTTAATATAGGCTTCCTGTATTAATAACTGGTTGCGCACCTTTATCTGAAACGATGGCAACTAATAAGTTGTTCACCATATTTGCTTTACGCTCGTCATCTAATTCAAGCACGCCTTCTTCATCTAACATATGGATTGAATCTTTGGCCATCTTCACAGCACCTTCAACAATCTCTTTTCTAGCAGCTAATACTGCTTTTGCTTGTTGACGTTGCAACATTGCATGGGCAATTTCTGTTGCATAAGCTAAATGTGTTAAACGAGTTTCTAATACTTCTACGCCAGCGATTTCAAGTCGTGCTTCTAACTCACGCTTTAATTCTTCAGAGATTTCTTCAGTATTTCCTCGTAACGTGATGCAAGTTTCATCTTGGAAATTATCATAAGGATATTTTGTAGCAACGTGGCGGATTGCTGTTTCACTTTGAATTTCTACGAATCGATCGTAATGCTCAACACCAAACATTGCTTTTGCGGAATCAACAACTTTATATACGATAACGGCTGCAATTTCAATTGGATTTCCCTCAACATCGTTTACTTTTAATTTCTTACTGTTAAAGTTTTCAACGCGTAAAGATACAGTTTGACGGAATGCGAATGGAATTGTTAAAAATAAACCATTTTGACGAATTGTTCCTAAATAACTACCGAAAAACGTAATTACTTTTGCTTGGTTCGGTTGAACGATACCAATACCCGTCGCGAGAACCGCAGCTAAAATAATAGTTAATGCTGCTACTATAAAAATTTCTTGCACAAGGCAAAATACACCGATAGCAGCTAAAATGAGAATCCCGATAATTCCGAGAAATCCATTAACATAAAATACTTGTTTTTCTTTCATATGATCGCCTCCTGATATAAAAATGATATCACTTTTATATCACTTTATGCAAGGGATTTACACCTAATTTTCTGAAATTTATTTATTGATTGATTTATGTATGTTTTAGGGATAAAACTCAAAAATATAAGAATGTACGTTCTGTTTCGTGTTAAAATAAAGAAGACTTAACCGCCCACTGCAGCAGCTAAGTCTCTTTGAGAGCATCTTGCATCGTGACAAATGATTCAAAGCGGTTTTGCCAGGATTATATCTTCAATCGCTGACTCAATCTCTTTGTCAGAAGCGTTATAACTTCCATTTGACTGTGGTTTGTCATGATTGGAAGTTTGATTCACTTCTTCTTTAGCATGTCCTTTTTCAGAAAAATTCATGCTTGGCATTTTAAATGCGCCCATACTCATATATTTTCCAAATTTACATACTTCAGCAATAGGACAGAAACGAACAATCCCCTCTGCAATTTTCATTGCACCAATCCATAGTAAAACTTTAGACCAAGTGCACCACGGTTTGCGTACGAGTTTAGCTGTACTACAACCGAAGAGGATAAGTCCGAGTGTAATTCGAATTAGAGCATTGATTGTACCAATGTTTTGCTTCATTAGAAAAACACTCCTTTTTGATGAACTTTGAAATAGCAAATACTATTTCTCCTATTAGTATTCCATGTGCTCTTGGTGATATGTAATCCAACATTTGACGTTAAAAAAGATGTTGGAATGGGCGTGTGTGTAAGTAGTTTTTTTTGTTATAATGAAAGAATGCATAAAAGGAAGTTCAAAATTAAATCCTCCCGTTTGAAAAAATATGGAAGAGGAAATTCCAAACTTAATTCTCCGTTTTAAACAAATATTTAAGATGAAGTTAAAAAATCCTGATAAAAATAAACTGTTATTTTGAACAGAAATATATAAATAGAGAAAAGAAAGGGTGTTTTCATGTACGATATTTCCAAATGGAAGCATGTATTTAAGCTTGATCCAAATAAGGAGTTAAGTGACGAACATTTAGAAATGATTTGTGAATCAGGAACGGATGCTGTTATTGTAGGCGGAAGTGATGGAGTTACAATTGATAACGTATTACACATGCTAGTTAGCATTCGTAGATATGCAGTTCCTTGTGTGTTAGAGGTTTCTGATGTGGAAGCAATTACACCAGGATTTGATTTTTATTACATCCCAAGTGTTTTAAATAGCCGAAAAGTGGAATGGGTAACAGGTGTTCATCATGAGGCATTGAAAGAATTTGGGGATATTATGGACTGGGACGAAATTTTCATGGAAGGATATTGTGTTTTAAATCCAGAAGCGAAAGTAGCCCAGCTTACAGATGCAAACTGTGATTTAACAGAAGATGACGTTATTGCATATGCACGTTTAGCAGACAAGCTATTACATTTACCGATATTCTATTTAGAATATAGCGGTACGTATGGAGATATTGAACTTGTTAAAAATGTAAAAGCGGAATTGAAACAAGCTAAGCTATATTATGGCGGTGGTATTTCTAATGCAGAACAAGCGAAAGAAATGGCACAGTATGCGGATACAGTAGTTGTTGGAAACGTTATTTATGATGATATAAAATCGGCGTTAAAAACAGTTAAAGCAGTAAAAGGAGAGTAGGTGCAGGTACATATGAGTAAGACAGATAAGTTATTAAATGGACTAAATCCACAGCAACAAAAAGCAGTGCAAACAACGAGCGGACCACTTCTATTAATGGCAGGCGCAGGTAGTGGTAAAACACGTGTGTTAACACATCGTATTGCGTATTTACTTGGTGAAAAAGGTGTAGCACCATGGAATGTACTAGCTATTACCTTCACAAATAAAGCTGCTCGTGAAATGCGCGAGCGTATTGATACACTTGTCGGACCAGAAGCAGAAGATATTTGGATTTCTACGTTCCACTCTATGTGCGTACGTATTTTACGACGTGATATCGATCGTATTGGTATTAATCGTAACTTTACAATTTTAGATTCAGGTGATCAGTTAACTGTTGTGAAGAAGATTATGAAAGAGCGCAATATTGATCCGAAGAAATTTGAACCGCGCTCTATTTTAGCGGGTATTAGTAATGCAAAAAATGAACTTTTATCTGCAGATAAATATGCAAAGAAAATTACAATGGCTGATCCATATGAAAAATTAACGAGCGATGTATATACAGAATATCAAAAACGTCTTTTGAAAAATAACTCATTAGACTTTGATGATTTAATTATGACGACGATTCAGCTATTTGAACGTGTTCCAGAAGTACTAGAGTTTTATCAGCGCAAATTCCAATATATTCACGTTGATGAGTATCAAGATACGAATAAAGCGCAGTACCTTCTTGTTAAACATTTGGCAGCACGTTTCAAAAATCTTTGTGTTGTAGGTGACTCAGATCAGTCTATTTATCGCTGGCGTGGTGCTGATATTTCTAACATTTTGTCATTTGAAAAAGACTATGAGAATGCGCAAGTAATTTTGTTAGAACAAAATTACCGTTCATCACAAAATATTTTGAATGCAGCGAATGCTGTTATTGAAAAAAATTCAAACCGTAAACCGAAGAAATTATGGACAGACAATCAAGTTGGGAGCAAAATCTCGTATTATCGTGCTGCAACTGAAAAGGACGAAGCGTATTTTGTTGCGAAAAAAATTCGTGACGATATTCAAATGGGGAAACGAAAATATACTGATTTCGCAGTATTATATCGTACGAATGCCCAGTCTCGTATGGTCGAGGAGATTTTTCTGAAATCTAATATTCCTTACAAAATTGTCGGCGGTACTAAGTTCTACGATCGTAAAGAGATTAAAGACATTTTGGCGTACTTACGTTTAATTGGGAATCCAGATGATGAGATTAGTTTCGCGCGTATTATTAACATGCCAAAGCGTGGGATTGGTGCGACTTCTATCGATAAAATTATTAATTATGGTGTGCAAAACGGAATATCATTAACTGCTGTATTTGATGAGATTGAGCATGTTGGTGTAAGTGCAAAAATAACAAAAGCAGTAAAAGAATTCGCAAGTTTATTACACAACTGGGTAAATATGCAAGAGTATTTATCTGTTACAGAATTAGTAGAAGAAGTTATTGAAAAGACAGGTTATCGCGATATGCTGAAAAATGAGCGTTCTTTAGAAGCAGAAGGTCGTTTAGAAAACTTAGACGAGTTTTTATCTGTTACACAAACATTTGAATCTCAAAGCGAAGATAAGAGCCTTGTTGCATTCTTAACAGATTTAGCACTTGTTGCTGATATTGATCGTGTAGATGAAGACCCAACTGCTGGTGAGGAAGTTATTTTAATGACGATGCACTCAGCAAAAGGATTAGAGTTCCCAGTTGTCTTTATTGTTGGCTTAGAGGAAGGAATATTCCCACATACTCGTTCTCTTATGGAAGAAGATGAAATGCAAGAAGAGCGTCGTCTTGCTTATGTAGGTATTACTCGTGCAGAAGAAGAGTTATACTTATCGAATGCGCAAATGCGTACTTTATTTGGTAGAACAAGTATGAATGCAGCATCTCGATTTATTACAGAAATTCCGGCAGAGTTAGTAGAACCATTAAATGAAACAGCGCCGAAGCGTGAAACTTCGTTTGGTGCAAAAGGAAGAACGACAAGCGCAACTACAACACGTTCTCGTTCAGCTTTCGTACGTCCAGCTGTTAAGACAACAGGTGGCGAACAAATTGGCTGGGCAGTAGGCGATAAAGCTTCCCATCAGAAGTGGGGAGTCGGTACAGTTGTAAGTGTAAAAGGTGAAGGTGATTCAAAAGAATTGGATATTGCGTTCCCAAGCCCGATTGGTGTTAAACGTTTATTAGCAAAATTTGCACCTGTGACGAAACAATAGAAAGGAATGAGGATATGTCAAAAGAGATAGCAAAAAAACGTATAGAAGAACTGCGTGATTTGTTAAATACATTTAACTATCAATATCACGTATTAGACAATCCTTCTGTTTCTGATGCGGAATATGACCGTGATATGCAGGAGCTTATGAAATTAGAAGCAGAGAACCCTGAATTTGTAACGGAAGACTCCCCCTCTATTCGAGTTGGGGGAGCTGTACTTGATATATTTGAAAAGGTAACACATAAATCACCGATGTTAAGTTTAGGTAACGCATTTAATGAAGGAGATTTGCGTGATTTTGACCGAAGAGTACGTCAAGGAATTGATAGTACGAATGTAAGATATATATGCGAATTAAAAATTGACGGACTTGCTGTTTCACTTCATTATGAAAAAGGACGCTTTATTCAAGGGGCAACACGTGGTGATGGTGTAACGGGTGAAGATATTACCCAAAACTTGAAAACGATTAAAGCAATTCCACTTCGATTAAATGAAGAAGTAACGTTAGAAGCGCGAGGCGAGGCTTATATGCCGAAGCGTTCATTCGTTAAATTAAATGAGGAAAAAGAGCAAAATGGTGAAGATGTATTTGCGAATCCACGTAATGCGGCAGCAGGATCGATACGTCAACTAGATACAAAAATTGCAGCGAAGCGTAACTTATCTATGTTTGTGTACGGTCTTGCGAATGTAGAAGAAAAAACAATTCCATCCCACAGTGAATCACTGGATTTCTTAGGTGAGCTTGGATTTAAGACGAATCCAAATCGTCGTACATGTGAAACAATTGAAGACGTAATAGCCTATGTAGAAGAGTGGCAAGAAAAACGCCCGCATCTTGATTATGAGATTGACGGAATCGTTATAAAAGTAGATGATGTTGCTATTCAAGAAAGCTTAGGAACTACAGCAAAGAGTCCGAGATGGGCAATAGCTTATAAATTCCCAGCTGAAGAAGTTGTGACGAGATTAACAGGGATTGAATTAAGTGTCGGCCGCACAGGGGTTGTAACACCAACTGCAGAGTTAGAGCCAGTTAGAGTGGCTGGTACTATCGTTCGTCGTGCTTCTTTACATAACGAAGATTTAATTCGTGAAAAGGATATTCGAATTGGTGACTACGTTGTTGTGAAAAAGGCTGGAGATATTATTCCTGAAGTTGTGAACGTTATTTTTGATAAGCGTACTGGTGAGGAAGAAGAATATCATATGCCAACGCATTGTCCAGCATGTGAGAGTGAACTTGTTCGTTTAGAAGAAGAAGTAGCACTTCGATGTATAAATCCGACTTGTCCAGCTCAAATTCGTGAAGGATTAATCCATTTCGTTTCAAGAAATGCAATGAATATTGATGGACTTGGAGAACGTGTAATTACACAACTCTTTGATGCGGATTATATTCGTACGTTTGCTGATTTATATTCATTGACGAAAGAGCAATTATTAGAACTAGAACGTTTCGGTGAAAAATCAGCAACAAATTTAGTCCAAGCAATTGAGAATTCTAAGGAAAACTCATTAGAGCGATTATTATTCGGTCTTGGTATTCGCCACGTCGGTGCGAAAGCCGCACGTACATTTGCTGAGCATTTCGAAACGATGGATGAGCTTGTGAAAGCGACGGAAGAAGAACTAAAAGCAATTAATGAAATTGGCGAAAAAATGGCCCAATCTGTTGTGACATATTTTGATAATGAAGACGTATTAGAGTTATTACAACAATTTAAAGAGTATGGCGTGAACATGGCATACAAAGGTATAAAAATTGCTGATTTACAAAATGTTGAATCGTACTTCGCAGGAAAAACTGTCGTCTTAACAGGGAAATTAGAAGTTATGGGACGCAGTGAAGCGAAGAAGAAGATTGAGGCATTAGGTGGAAAAGTAACAGGAAGTGTTAGTAAAAGTACGGATTTAGTTGTTGCTGGTGAAGCTGCTGGCTCGAAATTAGCGCAAGCAGAGAAGCACAATGTTGAAGTTTGGAATGAAGAGAGGTTCTTACAAGAGCTGAATAAGTAAGAGGTGCAAACTTACGATGAAAAAAATAGCGTTAGTGGTATTAAGTCTAGGCCTACTTGTAAGTGGGTGTAGTACAGGTTCTAATAAAGATGAAAAGACAGTTGAGAAATCGGGGAAAGCGAAAGAGCAAGCGGTTGTCCCGAAATACTCCATTTCGGATGAATATTATAAGACGACGATTCCATTTGATCCAGGTAAGGCACGTGGTCTAGTTGTACAAGGTTTAAATAGTCGCCTTGATATAGATGAATTTGAAACCGGACTAATGCGTATTGCCAAAGAATCATTTAGCACGGAAGATTATTTCTTTAAAGGTGGAGACGTTTTAGATGCTCAAGCTGTTCAAATGCTTGTGAAAAGAAAGCGTACAGACGCTGAACAAAAAGAGCTAGAGGACAAGTTGAAAAAAGATGCAGTTAAATTTCCGAATATAGGGTTGAATCCAGCCTTAAGTGAAGGGTCAGAATCGTTAGAAGTAAAGAATAAAAAAAATCCAATGTATATCTCAAATATTTTAGAGCATGACTATTACCTGCAAAAAGGCGAGAAAGGTGCTGTGCCTGATGGGGTTGTAGTTGGATTAGCGATGAATTCTGTTCAATATTATGAGGAAGAGCATGGTTATCCACGTGAGGCTGCAATTCCAGATGAAAAAATGTTAGCTGAAGGAAAAAGGATGGCACAAGAAATCTTGAAAGTAATGCAGCAAAAAAAGCCTGAAATAAAAAATATTCCGGTTACATTTGCAATTTATCGTCAAGGTCCAAAGTCTTCGCTTGTACCAGGGAATTTTGTTTCTTATGCTAAGGTAGAAAAAGGTAGTGAAACGGTTGAGGATTGGAAAGAAATCAATGAGAAATATTATTTGTTCCCGTCTGAACAAGCAAAAGCGGATAATAAACGTGAAGATCTTGCAAGGGTGTCAAACTTTAAAGCAAAATTAAGTGAGTATTTCCAAGGCGATTATACAGCTGTTATCGGTACTGGAATGTATAGAGATGATGAATTAAAAGAAATGAAGCTCGATATTCCTGTCCAATTCAATGGAAAAGCTGAAGTAATTGGATTTACACAATATGTAGCTGGACTTGTTATGGAATACTTCCCGAATTATATGAAAGTACAAGTAACAATTAAATCTGTAGAACGTCCAGAAGCAATTATTATACGTGAAGCGAAGCAAGATGAACCGTTTGTGAAAATTTTAGATTAAAGGTGAGAGCTGTTCCTTTATGGAACAGCTTTTTTTCTCGAGGAATTTTGTTATAATTTAAAATGTTATAAATAAAGGGGTAAGGGGAAAAGTTATGGATGAACTAAGCTTTCAAGTCATTATTTTATTAATTGCATTCGGATTTTTAGCGGCTTTCATTGATTCGGTTGTTGGAGGGGGAGGGTTAATTTCGCTTCCTGCACTTATGTTTGTTGGTTTATCACCAGCTTCGGCAATCGCAACGAATAAATTAGCTGCAACGATGGGGACGCTTACGAGTACAATTTATTTTATTCGATCAGGCAAGGTTAATTTTCGGATTGTAGGAAAGTTAATCCCATTAACTATTATTGGAGCAGTCGCAGGGGCTTTAGTAGTAAAGTTTATTCCGCCTGATATTTTGCGTCCACTAGTGCTCGTAATGTTGGTTTTTATTGCTATTTATATTATTGCGAAAAAAGATTGGGGAAGTGCATCTACCTATAAAAAGATGACAAAAGGGAAAACATTAATGTTTTTCTTTGTTATTTTAATGATAGGGTTTTATGATGGATTTTTTGGACCAGGGACAGGATCCTTTTTAATTTTTGCATTTTTATTAATTGGTTTGGATTTTATTCAAGCGGCAGCATCTGGAAAACTTTTGAACTTCGTTAGTAATATCGTATCTTTAATTACTTTTTTATTTTTAGATGTGATTCATTTTGAATACGGTATAATTATGGGATTATCAATGATTTTAGGTGCTTATTTCGGATCGAAGTTTGCGGTTCAAAAAGGTGTTGGATATGTAAGGACTTTATTTTTATTAGTTACTATTTTATTAATCGGGAAAAATGTTTTGGAATATACTCATATTTTGTAGATTCATACGTATGTATGAATCTCTTTTTTATTATTATATTTTAAAAATTTATTAATTTTTAAAATATAAGTCTAGGAATATTTGAATAAATCTAAATTATCGTGTAGAATAATGTTGTAAAATGTAAACGTTTTTTTAAGGGGAGGCTAAAAAGATGGTAGTAGCATACAAACATGAGCCATTTACAGATTTTTCAGTAGAGGCTAACAAGTTAGCGTTTGAAGAGGGTTTAAAGAAAGTAGAAGCTTATCTTGGACAAGACTATCCATTAATTATCGGGGGAGAAAAAATCACTACAGAAGACAAAATTGTTTCTGTAAACCCTGCAAATAAAGAGGAACTTGTTGGTCGCGTTTCAAAAGCAAGCCGTGAATTAGCTGAAAAAGCAATGCAAGTAGCGGATGCAACATTCCAAACTTGGAGAAAGTCAAAACCAGAAATGCGTGCAGACATTTTATTCCGTGCTGCAGCAATCGTTCGTCGTAGAAAACATGAGTTCTCTGCTATTCTTGTAAAAGAAGCAGGTAAACCATGGAATGAGGCAGATGCTGATACAGCAGAAGCAATCGACTTTATGGAATATTATGCTCGTCAAATGTTGAAATTAAAAGACGGTATTCCAGTAGAAAGCCGTCCAATTGAATATAATCGTTTCTCTTACATTCCATTAGGAGTAGGTGTTATCATTTCTCCTTGGAATTTCCCATTCGCAATTATGGCAGGTATGACAACAGCTGCTTTAGTTTCTGGTAACACAGTATTACTAAAACCAGCTAGTACAACTCCTGTAGTAGCAGCGAAATTTATGGAAGTATTAGAAGAAGCTGGCTTACCAGCTGGCGTAGTAAACTTCGTTCCAGGTAATGGTTCTGAAGTTGGTGACTACTTAGTAGATCACCCTCGTACACGTTTCGTTAGCTTCACTGGATCTCGTGATGTAGGTATTCGTATTTACGAACGTGCAGCAAAAGTAAACCCAGGACAAATTTGGTTGAAACGTGTTATCGCTGAAATGGGTGGTAAAGATACAATCGTTGTTGATAAAGAGGCAGATCTTGAGTTAGCAGCTAAATCTATCGTTGCATCAGCATTCGGATTCTCAGGACAAAAATGTTCTGCATGTTCTCGTGCAGTAATCCATGAAGATGTATACGATCATGTATTAAATCGTGCTGTTGAATTAACAAAAGAATTAACAGTAGGTAACCCAGATGCAAAAGATATCAACATGGGACCTGTTAATGACCAAGCTGCATTCGATAAAGTAATGAGTTATGTTGCAATTGGTAAAGAAGAAGGTAAAATCGTATCAGGTGGCGAAGGAGACGATTCTAAAGGCTGGTTCATCCAACCAACAATCGTTGCTGACGTTGCAGAAGATGCTCGTTTAATGAAAGAAGAAATCTTCGGACCAGTAGTAGCATTCTGTAAAGCAAAAGACTTTGATCATGCACTTGCAATTGCAAACAATACAGAATACGGTTTAACAGGAGCAGTTGTTACTAACAACCGTGACCATATTGAAAAAGCACGTGAAGACTTCCACGTTGGTAACTTATACTTCAACCGTGGATGTACTGGTGCAATCGTAGGTTACCAACCATTCGGTGGCTTTAACATGTCTGGTACAGACTCTAAAGCTGGTGGCCCTGACTACTTAGCACTTCACATGCAAGCAAAAACTACTTCTGAAACTTTATAAGAAATAGTAGAAGAGATCTTCACATCCTGTGAAGATCTCTTCTTTTTGAGGAAATCTCTATATTAGAGGTAGCTAGTTAATTTGAATCAAGAAACAATTACTGTATATTACCATTTATTCTTTGAAACTAGCTAAACCCTATTAATAGCGGGATAAACATGTAAATAGAAACAAAACAACGAGAAAAATTGACTTATTAGTCATATTTTTTAGTATTCATTTTGAGAATTTCCTGTATAATACAATTTGAAAGAAAATCTATGGTTTGACAAGAGAACACTCCTTTCGGTTTTGCTCACTGAAAGGAGTGTTTTTTTTAGGTTGCTAAAAACTCTTCTGTACTCATTACATTGGCGTATACTCCATTTAAACTTGCCAAAATTGTATTATGAATATAAACAGCTGGTATAGTAGCATTCTTAAATGAAAGATCTTTTGTAGCACAAGCATCGTGTATTACGGTACAGTGAAAGCCGAAATCAAAAGCAGCCCTTACGGTAGCATCAATACACATATGAGTCATCATCCCGCATATGACGATGTGTTCAATGTCTAAACGTTGTAATTGTTCTAAAAGATTAGTTCCTCGGAAGCTATTTGGATAATGTTTGAGTATAACAGTTTCTTCTCTAAGCGGACGGACATTCTCGTGAATATGGACACCTTCTGTATTAGGTAGGAAAAAAGTAGCATCATCTTTTATTGCTACATGTTGGATATGAAAAATAGGTCCGCCGTTCATTCTAAAGTGTTTTAGTAGCTCACTAGCATACTCACTTGCTTCTACCGGATTGCGCAATTCCATCTTTCCATTTGGAAAATAATCATTTTGGATATCAACGAGTAATAGAGCTGTTTTCATATATTCACCTTCCTCTGATTTCATATTCAAATAATGTTATTCAATTCATAGAAAAAATAATCCTTTTAAAAAATATGAGGGAGAAGAATTTTACATAACTTTAAAGATTACTATTTTATTATGAATTTTTATTTGAAAATCTTAATAAAGAAATAATTAATATTTTTCTAAAAAATATATTGACTCTCACTATTCTGAGTTCTATAATGAGAATTAATTAAACGACAATTAAATCGATACATTCTTATCCAGAGAGGTGGAGGGACTGGCCCTACGATACCTCAGCAACGGGTTTTTTAATACCGTGCTAACTCCAGCAAGTCTTTATAGGCTTGGAAGATGAGAAGATGTGAACGAGTACATATAAGTGCTCTCCTTCTTATCTTTTATTACTGATAAGAAGGAGAGCACTTTTTATTTTACCTCGAAAGCTCTACTTCAAGTTTTTACAGCATATAGGAGGGAAGAAAATGATTTCTTTTAATAACGTAAGTAAAGTATATGAATCAGGTGGGCAATCTGTTCATGCTGTGGAGGATGTAACATTATCAGTTGAGAAGGGCGAAATTTTTGGCATTATCGGATTTAGTGGTGCTGGAAAGAGTACGTTATTACGCTTAGTAAATATGTTAGAAAGACCAACTGCAGGAACAATTTCAATAGATGATAAAGAAATTACATCATTATCGGCGAAAGAATTACGGAAACTAAGACAAAGAATTGGAATGATTTTTCAAAGCTTTAATTTATTTAATTCAAGAACGGTGTTTGGGAACATTGCTTATCCATTAAGGTTAGCGAAATTGCCGAAGAATGAGATAAAAGAAAGAGTGAATGAACTACTAAAATTTGTTGGTTTAGAAGATAAAGCGAACTATTATGCAGAACAGTTATCAGGTGGGCAAAAGCAGCGTGTTGGGATTGCAAGAGCACTTGCGACATCACCGGATATTCTCATATGTGATGAGGCAACATCAGCTTTAGATCCAGAAACAACGACAGAAATTTTAAATTTATTAAAGAAAGTAAATAGAGAGTACAATTTAACGATTCTACTTATTACACATGAAATGCACGTTGTGAAAGAAATTTGTCACCGTGTAGCCGTTATGGAAAAAGGAAAAGTAATTGAAGAAGGAAAACTGTTTGATGTTTTCACACAACCAAAAACAAAGACAACTCAAAATTTTGTACGCTCTGTTATTAATGATCACTTACCAGAAAGTGTTCTAGCGAAAATTCAAAACGGAGGTCAGATTTATCGCCTGACTTTTACTGGGGAAGAGACAGGGCAGCCTGTACTATCATATATTGCGAAAAACTATAACGTCGATGTAAATGTATTGTACGGAAATATTATTGAACTTCAAAATGTGCTATTTGGAAATCTTCTTGTAGAACTACAAGGTGAACAGAAAGAAATTCAAAAAGCATTACAACATCTAAGACTGCAAGTGCAGCTGAAGGAGGTAGAAGCTCATGCGAGTTGATTGGAGTATATTTTGGCCTCGCATATTAGATGCGACGGGGGATACCCTCTTAATGGTAATTGTAACCCTTATATTCGCTACAATTCTTGGTATACCTCTAGGTTTACTTTTATACGTAACGAGAAAAGGAAACTTTTTAGAAAATAAATGGGTCTTTTCTATTCTTAATATCGTAATTAATACAATTCGTCCTGTTCCATTCATTATCTTTTTAGTAGCTTTAAGTCCGGTAACGAGAAGCGTTATTGGAACGACGATTGGAACGGCAGCAGCAATCTTCCCAATGACGTTAGTTGCATCAATTGGTATTGCTAGAATGGTTGAAACAAATCTTGTTTCGGTTCCGAAAGGGGTAATTGAAGCAGCTCAAGCGATGGGTGCTTCACCACTTAGAATTGTTTTTGAAATCCTCGTGCGAGAAGCTTTAGCGCCATTGATCTTAGGTGTCACGTTTATGACGGTCGGTTTAATTGAATTTTCTGCAGTTGCTGGGCTTGTCGGTGGTGGTGGTCTTGGTGACTTAGCAATGACATATGGTTATCAACGCTTTGATACGTCAGTTATGTTCGTAACGGTCGTTTTACTTATTATTCTTGTACAGGTAGCTCAAAATTTAGGAAACTACTTTGCGAAAGTCTTTTTACGCAGATCATAAAAAGGAAGAGGGGAAAAGAAAATGAAGAAAATTTTAGCATTTGCATTATCAGCGATTGTAGGAATTACAGCCTTAAGCGGCTGCTCAGGTGGAGACACAGGTGCAGGAGCGAAAGAGAAAGTAGTTCGCGTCGGTGTAACTGGAACAGATGGAGACGCTTGGGAAATTTTAAAGAAAAAAGCTGAAAAAGAAGGGATTAAAATTAAACTGGTTGAGTTCTCTGATTACACAACGCCCAACAAAGCGTTAGCTGATGGAGATATTGAACTAAACTCATTCCAGCACATTGCTTTCTTAGAGCAATTTAAAAAGGAGCATAAGTTAGATATTACAGCTGTTGGTACAACGCAAATTGCACCGATGGGCTTATACTCTGAAAAATATAATAAAGCAAATGAAATCCCAGATGGTTCAGAAATTGCTATTCCAAATGATCCAACGAACCAAGCTCGTGCATTAAAACTTCTTGATGCAGCTGGATTATTAAAGCTTAAGAAAGATTTCGGTTTATTTGGAGATCCAAGCGGTATTGCTGAAAATCCGAAGAAGTTAAAGATTACACCGGTTATCGCACAGCAAACACCTCGTGTATTAAAAGATGTAGCGGCTTCAGTTATTAATAATGGTGTTGCTGGTCAAGCTGGATTAGACCCAGCGAAGGATCCAATTTTCTTAGAAGATCCAAATAATGAAAATGCAAAGGCCTATATTAATATTTTCGCAGCTCGTACGAAAGATAAAAATGATCCAACACTGAAAAAAGTAATTGAGTTATACCATTCAAAAGAAGTAACAGATGCAATTAAGAAAGAAACAAATGATGGTTCAATTTCAGTAGATCTTTCACTCGATGAGCTTGAAAAAATCGTAAAATAATTATCGGGTTTAATGACTAACAGTAGGAACCCCTCCACTGTTAGCTCGTTCAACATATAATCTACTTAACAAACAAAACCCTAATTCTGTACCTTCCAATTTTGTATAACATAGAATCCAATGTTCGTTAAGTAGAGTGATGGACCAGGAGTTTTCCTGGTCTTTTTTTAATTAAAGCAGCAAGCTAATAATAAGGTAATCCAAATTATGATTGGGTAAGAGAGTAAACTAAAAATGAGTGTAATTGCTAATTTCTTTTTATGGAGTAATAGTTTTTTTGATGAAAATAAGAAAAGGGAAAATAGGATAATAATAGATGCTGATATTACTCCCGGATTATAAGAACGATAAATAAAAAACAAAATAATATGTTGAACGGCGTTAAAAAAGATACAGCCCTGTATAAAAATGATCCAGTAAATAGAGGATATGATGCTTAATTGATATAGAATGACTATGAGTAAGACAAGGGTTGTTAAGATGGAAATTGCAATGAAAAATTGTTTGTTATTTATAAAATGAATCGAAAATTGATTAGCAAGATATTGTGGCATCTGGAAAGCTTCTTCAAGGTTATGAATGAAAAATAAAAAGGGGATTAACCAGAGTGTACGTGTAGTGAAATGTCTTGCAGAAGATGTTTTCATCAACTTACATCAGCTCCAATAAAGGTATAGAAAGCCTATAAGAAAAGGCCTTCTATACGAATATAGTTATTCAATTATGATACTTTTTAAACTGCTTTCAGGTTGCGGTTGTTCTGTGATGCAAGAAGAAAGCTCCTCCTGTAAAATATTTAGCGCTTGTTTAGCGTGATGCTGGATTGGATTGGGCAGCTCTTCTAATATACGTATACCGACTTTTATTTTTGTACGAATTACCTTTCTTAGTAGTTCATCATGCATGTACTACACCTCCAAACCGAATGTTTAGTACATCATCTTCAAACTTAGCTCCTTGAATAGAAAGGTGTGTTAATGTTTTAGGCAAGGTGATATTTCGTTTTGCAGAACCGGCTCGAATAATAAGTTCATCACCTTTTTGATTTAATGAAAGTTCACTTTTGTTTGAGAAGGGTATAGACAGAACGAAAATATACTCATCACCATCTTTTTTTACATATTGTGTGCGGCCGTTAAATTTCACTTCCGTAGGAGAAGAGTCAGATTTAAATAAAGCATCTCCTACACGTTCTAACATAGACAAACCAACAACTTCTTGTTCAAACATCGGGGCTTCGTAAATAGGAAGTGGCTGAAAACTATCTTGAATTAATGCTTTATATTTCTTTTGTGTATCTTTCCACGCTTGAAAATAAGGATCGGTGACAGTGTTAGGGATGACGCGGTTAATCATAATGGCATCTACGTTATAATCGTATAAGTTTAAATACGTAAAGCTGCGCTGAGCTTCTTTAATGACCATTTTTTCAGGATTTACAACAACGCGAATACTTGTTACTTCTCGGTTTGATAAAATATCTCTCATTTCTCCAAGCTGTTCAAGCGTATTTGTTAATTCGTCCATAATATCATCGGTTGGAAGGGGAACACCAAGAAGTGGTTGAGCTACAGGACGAACGACTTTTAGAACTTTTCTTTTAATAGGAAAGAGTTTTTCCATCCACCAGCCGAGCATGTCTGGAAAGCTTAGCATTGCTAAAGTTTCTCCAGTCGGTGCGCAATCAATAATGATGACGTCGTAAGTGTTGTGTTTATAATAATCGAGTACTCGAAGTAAGCTAATTAAATCTTCCATACCAGGAAACATTGTTAATTCTTCTGTTGTAATATCATCAGCTGCTTTGGAAGTGAATAGCAAGGTAATGTATTTCTGTAATTTTCCCCAGCCTTTTTCCATTTCATAAATCGTATTAATTTCTTGTGCCCATAAATTTTCACGAATTTCTAATGGCTCAGAAGATAACTTTATACCGAATGAATCTCCTAAACTATGAGCGGGGTCTGTGCTCATTACTAATGTTTTTAATCCTTGTTTTGCACTTTGAAGTGCTGTTGCTGCTGAAATGCTAGTTTTTCCTACGCCGCCTTTACCCGTATACAAAATAATTCTCATCATTCTATCCCCTTTGTTTCGAGTGTCGAATATTACGAGTTACGAAATATTTAATTGAATAAAAACCCAGCTAGGGTTTTATTCAATCGGAATGTTTTTCATTTTAGGTGTAGAAACCTTTTCTTCTGTTTTTTGCTGTGACGTAGCTATGTGATTCATAATCTTTTGGAAGATTTGTAGTAAGAATGCTTTTTCTTCTTCTGATAGTGCGTCCGTCACTAGGCTAAAGTAATGGGCTGCATTTTGTTTTACTTCTTGAACGAGCATTACGCCGTTTTCTGTTAAACGAATTAATACAATACGTCGATCGCTTTCATCACGGTATCGTTCAATATATCCCTTTTTTACAAGGCGATTTACAACGCCTGTCGTTGTACTCATCGGTATATCAAGAAGGTCAGCAATTTTTGTCATTGTAATATCTGTATTTCGCTCCATCCAAAGTAAACAAAATACTTCTGTCTTGGAAAGTGTTAAATCAAGGCTTACCCATTCTTCAGGATAGAAAAGTTTCTTGGCGTTATCTAGCAGTAAGTCTAAAAAATGTTCATATTGCAACAATTATTTCCACTCCCGTATATTTCGAGGTTCGTAATATTTGTTTTTATTTTATGTGGAATTGAAATAAATGTCAATGCTTTTGACTGTTTTTTCAGATTAGAAAGAAAAAAATCTTCAAAATAGAAATTTTTTGTGATAGATTAATAAATAGAAAAAGGAATTTTACATAAAAACCCATTGTAATAAATATATTTATCTATAATGGGTGTGCAGCTAACGAGGGGGAGAACGATGAGAAGACGAAATACGCAAGCGTTCACGTTTTTAGCATGGACTTCATTTGTTTGTGCGCTTTCAGGGATGCTAATTGGGATTTACACGTTAGATGAAACGCTTAGTGTAAAAGGGTACTATTTAATCGGAACATTATTTTTAACGATGTCTTGTTTTGTATTACAAAAAACAATTCGTGATAATGAGGAAGATAATGAAAGATTTCCGAAAAATAAATCGTTAGATAAAGAGTAAATTGTAAAGAAAGGCACTTGCCTTTCTTTTTTTATGTAAAAATGCCGTAAGTGCCGTGTGTTGACTTGCTTGAAGTACTGGAAATTTGGTATCATCAATAGTATTGTAGATTGAACGATATATTATGGAGGTGGCCTAGCCGTGTCAAGAATTTCCGTTGAGAATGTAAAGCACGTAGCACATTTAGCACGTCTTGCAATTACTGATCAAGAAGCAGAAAAATTCCAAAAACAACTAGATGCAATTGTTACATTTGCAGAACAGTTAAATGAATTAGATACAACAGATGTAAAACCAACAACTCATGTATTAACTATGAAAAATGTTATGCGTGAAGATGTGCCAGAAAAAGGTTTACCAGTAGAAGAAGTATTAAAAAATGCACCGGATCACAAAGATAATCAAATCCGTGTTCCAGCAGTATTAGAATAGAGGAGGGAATTTCGATGTCATTATTTGATCATTCTGTATCAGAGTTACATAAGAAGTTAAACAACAAAGAAATTTCCGTTACGGATTTAGTAGAAGAATCTTACAAGCGTATTTCGGATGTTGAAGATAACGTAAAAGCTTTTCTTACATTAGATGAAGAAAATGCACGCGCGAAAGCGAAAGAATTAGATGCAAAGATTGGTGCTGAGGATAATGGTTTATTATTCGGTATGCCAATCGGTGTAAAAGATAACATTGTAACTAACGGTCTTCGTACAACTTGTGCGAGCAAAATGTTAGCAAACTTCGATCCAATTTACGATGCGACAGTTGTACAAAAGCTAAAAGCTGCTGACACAGTTACAATCGGTAAATTAAATATGGACGAGTTCGCAATGGGTTCTTCAAATGAAAACTCAGGTTTCTACGCTACAAAAAATCCATGGAACTTAGATTACGTTCCAGGCGGATCTAGTGGTGGTTCTGCAGCGGCAGTAGCAGCAGGAGAAGTATTATTCTCCCTAGGTTCTGATACGGGTGGTTCTATCCGTCAGCCAGCTGCATATTGCGGTGTTGTAGGTTTAAAACCAACTTACGGACGCGTATCTCGTTACGGATTAGTAGCATTCGCATCTTCACTTGACCAAATCGGACCGATTACACGTACAGTAGAAGACAATGCATACTTATTACAAGCTATTTCAGGTATTGACCGTATGGATGCAACTTCTGCAAACGTTGAAGTAGGAAACTACTTAGCTGGTTTAACAGGCGACGTTAAAGGTTTACGCATTGCTGTACCGAAAGAATACTTAGGCGAAGGTGTTGGCGAAGAAGCTCGTGAGTCAGTACTAGCTGCGTTAAAAGTGTTAGAAGGTATGGGCGCAACTTGGGAGGAAGTATCTCTTCCGCACTCTAAATACGCCCTAGCAACGTATTACTTATTATCTTCTTCTGAAGCATCTGCTAACCTTTCACGCTTTGATGGCGTACGTTACGGTGTTCGTTCTGATAATGTAAATAACTTATTAGATCTTTACAAAAACACACGTAGCGAAGGTTTCGGTGATGAAGTAAAACGTCGTATTATGCTTGGTACATTTGCTCTTAGCTCTGGTTACTATGATGCATATTACAAAAAAGCACAACAAGTACGTACATTAATTAAAAATGACTTTGAAAATGTATTTGCTAACTACGATGTTATTATTGGACCAACAACACCAACTCCAGCATTTAAAGTGGGCGAAAAAGTGGACGATCCAATGACAATGTATGCAAATGACATTTTAACAATTCCAGTAAACTTAGCAGGTGTTCCAGCGATTTCTGTTCCATGTGGATTCGGTGCTAACAACATGCCACTTGGTTTACAAATCATTGGTAAACACTTCGATGAAGCGACAATTTACCGCGTTGCACATGCGTTTGAGCAAGCAACAGACTATCATACAAAAAAAGCAAGTCTGTAAGGAGGCGAGCATAGATGAATTTAGAAACAATTATTGGTTTAGAGGTTCACGTTGAGTTAAAAACAAATTCGAAAATTTTCTCTGCGAGTCCAACAGAATTCGGAGCGGAGCCAAATACACAAACAAGTGTAATTGACTTAGGATACCCAGGGGTACTTCCTACTTTAAATAAAGAAGCAGTTAACTTTGCAATGAAAGCTGCAATGGCATTAAACTGTGAAATCGCAACGGAAACGAAGTTCGACCGTAAAAACTATTTCTACCCAGATAATCCGAAAGCTTACCAAATCTCTCAATTTGATAAGCCAATTGGTGAAAATGGTTGGATTGAAATTGAAGTAGACGGTAAAAAGAAACGTATCGGTATTACACGTCTTCATTTAGAAGAAGATGCTGGTAAATCAACGCATACAGCTGACGGTTCATTAGTAGACTACAACCGTCAAGGTATGCCTTTAATCGAAATCGTATCTGAGCCAGATATGCGTACTCCAGAAGAAGCATATGCGTACTTAGAGAAGTTAAAATCAATCATTCAATATACAGGTGTATCTGATTGTAAGATGGAAGAAGGTTCTCTTCGTTGTGATGCGAATATTTCACTTCGTCCAGTTGGACAAGAGAAGTTCGGTACAAAAGCAGAACTGAAAAACTTAAACTCTTTCACTTACGTGCAAAAAGGTCTTGAGCATGAACAAGTGCGCCAAGAGAAAGAATTATTATCTGGTGGTATCATCCAACAAGAAACACGTCGTTATGATGAAGCAACGAAGAAAACAATCTTAATGCGTATAAAAGAAGGATCTGACGATTACCGTTACTTCCCAGAGCCAGATTTAGTTGAACTTTACATCGATGATGAGTGGAAAGAAGAAGTTCGTGCTTCTATTCCAGAACTTCCAGATGCACGTAAAGCTCGCTATGTTGAAGAAATTGGCTTACCGGCTTATGATGCACACGTATTGACATTAACGAAAGAGATGTCTGATTTCTTTGAAGCAACAATTGTAGATGGTGCAGATGCGAAATTAACATCAAACTGGTTAATGGGTGAAGTACTTGCATACTTAAACAAACAACAAAAAGAATTAAAAGACGTTGCGTTAACGCCTGCTGGCTTATCTAAAATGGTTCAATTAATTGAAAAAGGTACAATTTCTTCTAAAATCGCGAAGAAAGTATTTAACGAATTAATTGAAAAAGGTGGAGACCCAGAAGAAATCGTTAAAGCAAAAGGTCTTGTTCAAATTTCTGACGAAGGAACACTTCGTAAGGTTGTAACAGAAATTCTTGATAATAATGAGCAATCTATTGAAGACTTTAAAAACGGTAAAGACCGTGCAATTGGCTTCTTAGTTGGTCAAATTATGAAAGCTACAAAAGGACAAGCCAATCCACCGCTTGTTAACAAAATCTTACTTGAAGAAATTAATAAGCGATAAAAATAGTCTAGGATTTTAAAGATTAAACAGAAAAAACACCCGTATCGGGTGTTTTTTCTGAGTTAATCAAACGTTTGTTTAAATGGTGAAAAATAATTTAAACAAACGTTTGATTAACTGTCAAAAGTGAAAAAATGTTTGTATAGCAACTATGGTATGATAGTTGCAAAAAGGTGGGAATAATGATAAATCTAGACATAGAGAGTTTTTTCATCTCATGAAATAATAGATAATTATTATTCATTATATGTAAATTGATGTGAGAGAATGGATAGACATAAATTTATTGGTTAAATAAAGCAAAACCATCATGGGTGAATAGTTACTTTTGATGGGCTACACGAATCGGGTTCTTACTGCCTGTTTGAGCGGAATTAAAGAAGGATAGGAAGATGAGAGGAGGTAGGCATAGGGATACTGAATAAGGGTTCGGTGTATTCGTTTTTCAATGAATAAGGAATTTCCTGTGCTAATAAATGATGAAGCGAGCAAGAATTATTTATAATCCTACTTCTGGGCGCGAGCTATTTAAGAAGAGCTTACCAGAAGTATTACAAAAATTAGAACAAGCTGGATATGAAGCGTCTTGTCATGCGACAACTGGTCCTGGAGATGCGACTGTGGCAGCGAGGCAAGCTGCGGATCGTAAGTTTGATGTTGTTATCGCAGCTGGTGGTGATGGTACATTAAATGAAGTAGTGAACGGTTTAGTAGGACATGAGCATCGTCCAAAGTTTGGAATTATTCCAGTTGGAACGACAAATGATTTTGCGCGTGCGATCGGTGTACCTCGTGTTATTGAAGAGGCTGCGGATATTATTTGTGAAGGAACAACGGTACCGTTAGATCTTGGTAGAGCGAATGATACATATTTCATTAATATCGCTGGTGGCGGCCGTATTACAGAATTAACATATGAAGTACCAAGCAAGTTAAAAACGGTATTAGGCCAACTTGCTTACTATTTAAAAGGAATCGAAATGTTACCATCATTACATCCAACATATGTTGAAATTGAGTATGATGGGAAGTTGCTCCAAGAAGAAATTACGATGTTTTTAATTACGAATACTCGTTCAGTTGGTGGATTCGAAAAAGTAGCACCATATGCATCTATTAACGATGGGTTATTTGATTTATTAGTACTGAAAAAAGGTTCTATAGCTGATTTAATTAAAGCAGCAACACAAGCGCAGCGTGGGGAACATATTAACAATCCAAAAGTGCTATATACACAAGCTAATCGTATTAAAGTTCATTCACCTGATAAATTAATGATCAACTTAGATGGTGAATATGGTGGAGATGCGCCGATGGAATTCGAAAATATATATCATTGTCTAGAACTATTTGTTCCTGAACATCAAGAGGATGCCCTGTAAAGGCATCTTTTTTTGTTTTTACCTCACTATTTGCGAGTAATAAGATGCCCCGGCTGATTAAAGTTTAGACGAATTGTAAATTGGAAGTTAGTTTGATTTTTATGGTATTTTTACAATCCGTTTATTTTATATCCATATTTTATTGATACACTGGAAGAGATAAGAAATGAGAGGTAGGGTGCTATGGAGAAGGTAAAAGCAATATTATTTGATAAAGATGGGACATTAATGGATTTTCATTCAATTTGGATAAAAGTAGCTGAAGAGCTTGTTGCTGAATGTATAAATTTATATCAACTACCAGAATCAATGCAGCAGGCTTTATTAAAAGAGATTGGTGTAGATGGAGCATTTGTTCATCCACGTAGTGCGCTCGCTGCTGGAACGAGTCTTGATGTGGCAAAGGGGCTTTGTAAGTATATTGCATCATCTAGAGAAGAAGAGATGCATCAATGGGTGAGTGAAAAGTTGTTTGCTCTTATGTACGAGCATCGTTCACATATGAGAATGACGGCAGATTTACCGAAAGTTTTACAAGCGTTAAAGGATAGAGGATTTATTCTAGGTGTCGTTACAGCTGATGATTTCGCGCCGACAGAATTATTTTTAAAGCAATATCAATTGGAAGACTTTTTTGATTGTGTTATAGCTTCAGATACATTTCCAGCACAGAAGCCAGATAAAAAAATTGTAGAATCGTTTTGTGAGAGATTTAATTTAGAGACATGTGAAGTAGCAGTCATCGGGGATACACCGACGGATTTACATTTAGCGAAAAATGGTGGCGACTGCTATGCAATTGGCGTACTATCTGGTACGGGTAATCGTCAAACGTTAGAACCACTTGCAGATTTAGTATTACAATCTGTTGAAGATTTAATTTCTCATGCAGGTGAGTTTATTTGGAAACAAGGAAAGTCTAATGTATAAATGAAAAAGTCTATAAAGACTCTATATGAGTCTTTATAGACTTATTTTTTATGCCGAGATAGTAAGGGAATGGGATGAATACTAGGAAGAGGAAGTTGGCATACATCTTGCAATATAAAGAGAAAACATTGTATAGAAAAGGATGGGGTACACAATGAACACAAAAAAATTTGCTAAAGTAAATGAACAAATTCCAGGACCAAAAGCAGCGTCTTTATTAGAACGCCGCCAAAATATAGTACCAAAAGGAGTAAGTAATGGTATTCCAACATTTGTACAGTCTGCAAATGGTGCACTCGTAACAGATGTGGATGGAAATCAGTACATTGATTTCGCAGGAGCAATTGGGACAATTAATGTAGGACATTGTCATCCAGCTGTTAAAGAAGCGCTTCATAAACAAGTAGATCAATATATTCATACTGGTTTTAATGTGATGATGTATGAGCCATATATTGAATTAGCGGAAAAGCTGGCAGCATTAGCACCAGGTAATTTCGATAAACAAGTCCTGTTTTTAAACAGTGGGGCAGAAGCGGTTGAAAATGCAGTGAAGATTGCTCGTAAATATACGAAGAGACCTGGAATTATCGCATTTTCTAAAGGATTTCATGGGCGTACATTAATGACAATGACGATGACGAGTAAAGTAAAACCATATAAATTTGGATTTGGACCATTTGCTCCAGAAGTATATAAAGCGCCATTCCCATATGAATACCGTCGACCAGAAGGGTTAACAGAAGAGCAGTATGATGATTTTATCATTGAAGAGTTTAAGAACTTCTTTATATCAGAAGTAGCACCAGAAACAATTGCAGCCGTTGTAATGGAACCAGTTCAAGGGGAAGGCGGATTTATCGTTCCAAGTAAGAAATTTGTTCAAGAAGTACGCAGCATTTGTTCAGAGCACGGTATTTTATTTGTAGCTGATGAAATTCAAACAGGCTTTAGTCGTACCGGAAAATACTTTGCAATTGATCATTATGATGTCGTTCCAGATTTAATTACGGTATCTAAATCATTAGGTGCTGGTGTACCGATAAGTGGTGTTATTGGACGTAAAGAAATTATGAATGAGTCTGCACCGGGAGAACTGGGCGGAACGTATGCAGGAAGCCCGCTAGGATGTGCGGCTGCATTAGCTGTGCTTGATGTAATAGAAAAAGAGAAATTAAATGATAGAGCGATAGAAGTAGGGAAAGTCGTAATGAACCAATTCCAAGAGATGAAAAACAAATATAATTGCATAGGTGATGTGCGCGGCTTAGGTGCAATGTGTGCATTCGAGCTCGTTCAAGATCGCAAGACGAAAGCGCCTGATAAAACATTAGCGTCTAATTTATGTGCAGAAGCAAATAAACGGGGATTACTTCTACTATCAGCAGGAACATATGGAAATGTTATTCGTGTGTTAATGCCATTAGTTATTACAGATGAGCAACTTGAGGAAGGTTTAACAATAATTGAAGAATCATTGCTAGCTTGTTATGAGCAAGCAAATATCGCTCGCGTTTAAAGAATTGGGATAACTTAAAAAAGGGCATAAAGCTTTTCTTTTTAGGCGGAAGAGAGCATCTGGCCATGCATAGAATCGGTCAGCCCCTTTCCCATGCCAAGCTAAAACAAAGTGAGGGTGTGGTTGCGATGGCATTCTGTATTTTTCAAGGCAGCGAATTATGTGTTGAAAAATATAAATAGATTTGTATAAATAACAAATTGAAAACATTCTAGCTTACTCTATGTAAAATGCAGAAAATTCACTTTATAATAAAGGTAGTGAAGTGAATCGATGTATTTAAAGTAAGGGGTGGCTAGGATGGTTGCAGAAAAGGAACGAGTGTTGATGGATTTACAAGATGTATTTGAATATGCATTTGACGAAATTTTTGTTACGGATGATAAGGGAATTGTTGTACGCGTAAATAGCATGTGTGAAAGACATTACCAGCTCTCTGCTAAGGAATTAGTAGGAAAGCATGTAAAAGAACTACAAAAAGAAGGGATTTTTTATCCATCGGCAACATTAGAAGTAATTGAAAAAAAGAGACCAGTTGAACTTGTTCAAACAACGAAATCAGGAGAGTATTTGCATGTTCGTACAAGGCCTGTTTTTGATGATGAGGGAAATTTAAGAAGAGTGATTAGTTATTCTCGTGATCTTACAGAACTCTATCAATTACGTCAAAAGGTAGAGGAAATGGATAATCAGCTAAAGACATATAAGAAAGAATTAAGAGAAACATATGAGCATGAAGGGCTTATTTTTAAAAGTATCGCTATGCAAAAAATAGTCGAAACAATCAAGAAAGTATCCGTGGTAGATAGCACAGTTCTTGTTTTAGGTGAGACAGGAGTAGGAAAAAGTCGATTAGTACGTCATTTACATGAAGTGAGTAACCGGAAGAATGAAAGTTTCTATGAAATTAATTGTGCGGCATTGCCGACGAATTTAATTGAATCTGAGCTTTTTGGATATTCAGGTGGGTCTTTTACAGGTGCAAATCGTGAAGGGAAAAAGGGATTACTAGAATCAGCGCATAAAGGAACTCTTTTCTTAGATGAAATTGGTGAAATGCCGCTTGAAATTCAAGCAAAGCTTTTGCAAGTATTGCAAGAAAAAACGTTTCGCCCTATAGGCGAAAGAGAATTAAAAAAGGTGGACGTTAGAATTGTAGCGGCAACAAATAGAGATTTAAGTACGATGGTGAAACAAGGAACATTCCGGAAAGATTTATACTATCGTCTGAATGTCATTCCAATTTCAATTCCGCCACTTCGGGAGAGAACAGAAGACATTTTGCCGCTTATCTATCATTATTTACAGCATTTTAATAAAAAGTACGGACGTGATGTAAAGTTAGCTCCTAGTACGTTACAAATGTTTGTAGGGTATCCTTGGGAAGGAAATAATAGAGAGATTGAAAATGTAATTGAACGAATTGTTATCACTGCAGATGATTTTGTAATGGTAGAAGATTTGCCACTATCTATGCAAGAGGCCACAGTTGAACAATCCGGACAAAGTCTTTATAGAATGCTGGAAGAGGTAGAGAGAAATATTATTCTTAAAGCGTATAAAACGTATGGATCAAGTTATAAAGTGGCTGAGTTTTTACAAATAAGTCAATCTGCTGCCACTAGGAAGATTAAGAAGTTCATAGAGGAGGAAGAAAACATTGGATAAAAAAGCGACGTTCGTAAACTTAGAGAAAAAAGCGATGTATATAAATGGTGAGTGGATTACACTGCAAGAACAAATCGAAGTAAACAATCCAGCGACAAAGGAAGTATTTGCAACTGTACCAAAGGGCGGGGTTACAGAGGCAAAGCAAGCAGTTGATGCTGCACATGAGGCTTTTAAATTATGGTCAAAATTAACGGCAGCGGATCGTGCAGTAAAGTTAAAAAAGTGGTTCACACTCATTGATGAAAATAAAGAAGAAATTGCAGCAATCATGACGAGAGAACAAGGAAAGCCGTTTGCAGAAGCACTTGGTGAAGTGAATTATGCAAATAGTTTTGTTGAATGGTACGCAGAAGAAGGAAAGAGAATATACGGTGAAATGATTCCTGCTTCTCATCCGAATAAGCGTATTTTAGTTATGAAGCAACCAGTTGGGGTTATGGCAGCTATTACACCGTGGAACTTCCCAGCTGCTATGATTACAAGAAAGGTAGCTCCAGCACTTGCAGCAGGCTGTACGGCAGTTGTGAAGCCAGCGAGTCAAACACCATTAACGGCATTGAAGTTAGTTGAATTAGCACATGAAGCAGACATTCCAAAAGGTGTAATAAATATTGTAACAGGTAGTGCAAAAGCAATTGCTGATACGTGGATGGAAGATGAGCGCGTTCGAAAAGTTTCCTTTACAGGATCAACTGAAATTGGAAAAGAATTAATGGCTAGCGCTGCGCAAACGATGAAAAAGGTTTCGCTTGAATTAGGTGGTCATGCTCCATTTATTGTTATGAATGATGCTGATTTAGATAAGGCGGTAGAAGCGGTAATCGGTTCTAAATTCCGTAACGCAGGACAAACGTGTATATGTACAAACCGCGTCTTTGTTCAAGAAGAAGTGTATGAAGAATTTGCAGGAAAGTTCACAAAAGCTGTAGAGCAGCTTAAAGTTGGAGATGGATTTGGCGAAGGAACAACTGTAGGGCCACTTATTGATGCGAATGCAATTTCGAAAGTACAAGAACATATTGAAGATGCTATTCAAAAGGGTGGAGAAGTTTTATATGGTGGCCAAAAATTTGCAGAGTTAGATGGATATTTCATTCAGCCAACAGTAATTGGATTGGCAAATGACACGATGCTTTGTATGAATGAAGAAACATTTGGACCAGTTGCACCTGTTGCTAAATTTAAAACGGTTAAAGAAGTAATCGAGCGAGCAAATAATACACCATATGGCTTGGCTGCTTATATTTTCACAAAAGATATTAGTCAAGCATTCCAAATTAGCGAAGCGTTAGAGTACGGTATTATCGGTTTAAATGATGGACTTCCATCAGTTGCACAAGCACCATTTGGTGGCTTTAAAGAAAGTGGTATCGGCCGTGAAGGAGGTCACTTCGGTATCGAGGAATATTTAGAAATTAAATATATTTCGTTAGGACTATAAGTAGTATACTAGAATCTCTATAAGGTAACAGAGAAGGAGATTCTAGTATGATGTATTGGCTATTATTACTCGTAACAATTATTTTTGAAGTAGCTGGAACGATTGCGATGAAATTATCGAACGGTTTAACAAAGCCCGTTCCAAGTGTACTTATTTTTGTATTCTATGGAATTTGTTTCAGTGTGTTTGCTATCGTTGTTAAAAAGATTCATTTAAGCATTGCCTATGCAATTTGGTCTGGTGTGGGAACACTACTTATTACGATTATTAGTGTGTATTTCTTTAAAGAGCATATTAACTTATTCCAAGCGTGTTGTATTCTATTTATTGTTTTAGGAGTAATTGGACTTAAAGTTTCATCAGCATCATGAAAGCTATCTTTTGTAGAAGATAGCTTTTTTCTTTTGGTTAGTATGTGTTATTACAAAATATTACAGAAAAAAAGAAATGCTTTGTTATAATAGATATAAAAACCTTGTCTCATATGGAGGGAAGAGTATGTTAAAGAAAGTGAGTCGAATTATTTTAATTTGTGGCATAGCTTTTAGTTTAAGTGCTTGCACAGAAACTAAAAATAGTGATGAAAGTAAACAAGAGGACGTTCAAGAGAAAATTTATAAAATAGGGGAAACAGCAGATGTAGATGGTTTGCAAGTAACTCTCGATTCAGTTCAATTAGGATATCCAGATTACACTATTGATAAAAAGAAAGAGGATATTTTAGGAATTGTTTTTACGGTGAAAAATAATAGTAAGAAAGAAATACCTTTTGCATTTTACGAATTTGAGATTACCGATAAGAAAGGTACAAAGTTTAAAGAATATAAGTATGATAGTTTCATTAGTAAAAAGGTAGCACCGGATGAGAAAATTCAAGATGTTATGCTATTTGATGTAGATAAAGAAAATACGTATATCGCTACGTATAGGCCTGAGTTTACACATGAGAATAGAACGATAAAATTTGAATTGAAGCCAAACAAATAAAAAACACATTGGGTAATCCAATGTGTTTTTTATAATGGTTAACTTAAAACGCCCAGTTACCTTTACGGAAAATCGGCTCATGTCTTCCATCAGCTGTAATACCATCGATATCAAGCTCAGCTGATCCGATCATGAAGTCATTGTGTGTAATACTAGCGTTTGCGCCGTTTTCAGCAAGTTCTTCTTTCGTCATTGTTTTTCCACCAACTAAGTTAAATGCATAAGCATTTCCGATTGCAAGGTGGCAAGATGCGTTTTCATCAAATAGTGTATTGTAGAATAAAATATTTGTGTTTGAAATTGGTGAATTATGAGGCACTAAAGCAACCTCACCTAAGAAGTGAGAGCCTTCATCTGTTTCTACTAAATGTTTTAAAGCTTCTTCGCCATCTTCTGCTTTGTAGTCTACGATACGTCCGTTTTCAAATGTTAACGTGAAGTTATCGATAATGTTGCCTGCAAATGCTAACGGTTTTGTGCTAGATACTTGGCCGTTTACACCTGTTTTAAGTGGCATTGTAAATACTTCTTCAGTTGGAATGTTAGCCATAAATGGTACGTTCTTTTCATTTAAGCTACCAGCACCAGCCCATACATGTTTTTCTGGAAGTTCAATCGTTAAGTCTGTTCCAGGAGCTGTATAGTGAAGAGCTTTATAATGCTTTTCGTTTAAGTAATCTACTTTTGTATGTAGCGTTTCATCATGTTCTTTCCATGCTTCCACAGGATTCTCTAAATCAGCACGAGTAGCTTTGAAGATAGCATCCCATAGTTTAGCTTCTTGTTCCTCTGGCGCTACATCAGGGAATACTTTCGCAGCCCATTCTTTCGTAGGAACAGAAATAACACACCAGCTTACTTTGTCCGCTTGTACGTAATCACGGTATACTTTCATCGCTTCACCGGCTACTTTATGAGCTGTTGCGATACGAGTTGGTTCTACACCTTTTAATAAATCAGGATTTTCTGCATAAATAGACATAAATGCAGCGCCTTCTTTTGCTAATTCTTCACGAGCATGTGCTTTCCAAGATGGGAATTCGGCGAAAGCTTCTTCAGGAGCTAGATCGAACTTTAAGCGTGTTAACGTCTCATCATTCCAATCAACATATACGTGTTTTGCACCAGATTTATATGCTTTTTCTGTAACGAGGCGTACAAACTGTACAGCTTCTAGAGGTGCACTAATTGATAAAGTTTGTCCTGGTTGAATATTAACACCAACATTGACTGCAAGGGCAGCATATTTCTCTAACGTTTGTTCAAATGACATATGTATAATCTCCTTTAGTTTGAAAGATTTCTTACTATATATAATACAAGAAAATTCTAAAAATATATATAAATATAGAGTAAAAAGAGAGCTCAAAATGTATTGAGCTCTCACATTTATTTAATGGAAGAGGCGAATTGCTCCACAGTAGTTGTATGGTGTATGCGAACACGCTTCATTTTTAACAACTCATCAGGTTCACCCTTCGTAATGAATTGTCCAGGCTTCGTTGTTGTTGCAAATTGATAGTATTTCTTTGTTTCTGCGACAACTTTATCGTCTACATGACCGAATGGATAAGCAATTGCGATAACAGGCTTACCTGTTATTTTTTCTAGCTTTTCTTTTGATCCTTTTAACTCTTCTTCATAGTTTGTAATTTTCGGCAAGTCTGCATGTGTTGCTGTATGAGATTGTACAGAGAAAATACCTGAATCAACCATTTCTTTTATTTCAGATGTAGAAAGGGCGCCTTCTACATCAACGTTATCAACAATCATATATTCCGTTGCCGCTGGTTTAAAAGTATCATCTTTTAGCTTTTGTAAAATGCGAAATGCATTCATATTATTTTTCATACCGTCATCAAATGTAACGAAAATCGGCTTGTTTACTTTATTAATATCGCTCCAGCGTTCAAATGTTAATAATGTATAACCATTGTCTTTTAAATGCTTCATTTGTGCTTCAAAGTTAGCGGGTGATACGAATAAATCTTTAATACCTTGTCCATGATAATCATCAATTGCGTGGTACATAAGAACAGGAACTTTTTGCTCGAAAGTAATAGTAGATTTCGTAAGTGGAATAGTTTTTCCGCCCTCTGTTGTTCCTGTAGCTTCAATTTGGTATTCACCGCGTTTTCCTTCAAATTCTTTTATATCAAAGGGAAGTGTAAATTGTTGATCTTTCTCTTTAGAAGAAAAAGATTTAGCACTTTCCTTTCCATCAGCAGTGCGCCAAATTTTATATTGTACTTCGGTTAAAGAATCCTTTATGTCTGTAATATGAATATTTGCGTTTGTAGATTCGTGCGTAATTGGATTATAAGAAATTTTACTTTGTTCCCGCACCGGCTCTTCTTGCTTTTTGACCTCTTGTACTTTTTTCTCTTTTTTAGGTTCTTGGCTTACATTGCTAGTATTACAGCCTGCTAGAATAGCAGATGTACATAAAGCAATCGCTGCGTATTTTCTCATAAAGTCACCTTCTATTGTGTATTATGTTGCATACTTACATTAAAATCCCCACCGCTATAAGAGAGGTGGGGATATACCCTTGTTCATCATATCATTTTTAGATATGGGATAGGTTAGTGACTTTGAATAGAGGTATTCTTTCGTTTTTTATTAGAATTGATAATAATATAACCGACCACAAAGATAAGAGGGATAATGAAGACATAGATAGGTATACCCCATACATAATAGCTTTTCATGCTTAAAATTAATAAATGTAAGAAATCGAAAAGGGCGTGGGCTTTCATAATATCCTCCAATGTTTTTTACAAATTATAACATTATAAGTTTCTGATTTGTATATTTTGGTAATTAATTTAAGCTGATTTTAAAGTGAGAGAAAGGATTATTAATATGTAATTTTGTATATATTGATAGTTTTTATTAAAACATCAGGATTTTAAACTATAATAAGAAACGCTATAAATGAAAGTAATACTGATGTACGGAGTGGAGAACAGAGATGAAGTATAAAAAATTAGTATATATCCTGCTCATATCGCTATTCATAGTCGGTTGTCAAAGTGAAATGAGTAAGGAAAATAGTGTAGAGGAGTATATTCCACCGCACCTTATGAACGCGGAAGTGACGGCGGATATTATGACACTTGAGATGGATCCAGATGCTCTTAAAAAGGTAGGGAATATTGGTCAAAGAATGAGAGAGCACCTAGTGAATAATATGGAATGGTATTTAAAATACGTAGAAGAGCATGCAGAGAAAAAAAGTTTTCCATATCATCCTAATTTCGGTGTTACAAAAGAAGAGTATGAGTTTGTACTAAATGCAATTGATCAAAGTAAATTGGTTAATACAAAGGATGGAAAGCTGAAATTCAAGAAAAAAAGTGACCATGAAGTAGAGATTTTTTCAAGTGAAAGTATAAAACTTCTTAAATATATAGTTATTGATACGGAGAAGAATACAGTAAAAACATCTCTAGGCGAATGTGAATATTTTGGAGAAATACTGGCATCGCCAGAACAGAAGTTAACTGGTCCTTGGCACGGAAAACAATGGATGTTAAAAAAAGATGACTTAATATATATGTTTTCTTTAGGGAAAATGGAAACAGGAAATAAATCAATTATTGATATTTCGGTGAAAGGTGGATATAAGGGAGAAATTATTAATAAGGAAGAGGCATTAGAGTTTTCTTCAGTTTTTTAAATGATGATAATAAAAAAATCACCTTGCTGTCTAAGCGAAGGTGATTTTTTATTAAATAAACAATCCAGCGATTGTTGCAGATAAAATAGAAGCAAGTGTTGATGCAAATAGCATTTTCCAACCAAATTTAGATACGACGCTTCCTTGTTTTTCAGAAAGGGCACGGATTGTACCAACAATCGCACCAATTTGGCTAATACTTGCGAAGCTAATTAAGAATACGGTAACGATTCCAACTGTACGTGGAGATAATGTTGCAGCAGCGCCTTTTAAATCAAGGATTGCTACAAACTCGTTTAATACAATCTTCGTGCCCATAATACCACCAGCTGGGATAATATCTTGAGTTGGAATACCCATTAAGAATGCGAATGGAGCAAGTATATAACCAAAGATTTGTTGTAAAGTAACAGCATATCCCATTGCACCTGAAGCAGCGCTAATTACGTAGTTTACAACTTCCATAACACCAATGAAGGCAATCATTAATGCAGCAACGATACCAGCTACTTTTAAACCATCAAGCGCACCGTTAATCATAGCGCCGATAAAGCTATCTCCGAATAGGCTTCTATCAAATTTTTGAATCACTTCGTCTTCTTTTTTCGTATCAACTGGTGTTAATAACGAACAAACGATTAAGCTTGAGAATAAGTTTAGCGGAAGAGCCGCTAATACATATTTCGCATCTAACATCATAACGTATGATGCTGTTACAGAAGCAGAAACTGAGCTCATCGCAGAACAACAAATGATAAACATACGGTTTTTATTAAAATGCTGTAAATCGTTTTTAATAACGATTAACGCTTCACTTGAACCGAAGAATACAGAGTTTACTGCGTGGAATGATTCAACGCGTGGTAAACCAGTGATTTTTGAAATTGCACCGCCGACAATACGAACGATGAATGGTAAAACACCTAAATAACTAAAGATAGAAAGTAGTGCTGAGAAAAATACGATAATTAATAATACATTTAAGAAAAAGACAAAATCTCTTTGAATTCCATTAAAGAGAAAATCGACACCTGTCGTACCAAGTTTAATTAGTTTGTTGAAAACTTTACTAATGAATATAATAATTTGTTGACCAATTTTTGTGCCAAACATAAACCAACCGATTAAAATTTGGAAACTAATCATAATAGCAATTGCACGGAAGTTGATTTTACTTCTATTGTTTGACAAAGCAAAGCATAAACCTAAAACGACAAGAATACCGATAATGCTCATTACATATTGCATGTAGTTGCCCCTTTCAGAAGTTCGTATAAAGTTTGTACATAAAACGCTCGTTATATTACTAAAAATAAAGTAGTAGAAGTTTTATGTCATACGTAAGATGTCTGACCTTTTTGAAAATAAAAAATAAAAAAAGACCCATATGGATTCACTTTCATCTATGAGAGAAAGCTAATCAATATGAGTCTTTTTATACATAAGCTAATATTTATTAGTTTTCCCCATAGTCCAGCAATTTAAGGTTGCCGGGTAGAAACTCTCGATCCATATTATCGACTATATATGAGGTAACATCGTCCGTATTAAATTAGTAGTAGCGTAACATTACTAGAGAACTATCGTCAATAGCTTTTTTTCTTCCAATAGAAATAGACCGTATAAGTATGATAAAATGTAACGCAGTGTTATGAAAAAGAGAGGTCGGAAAATGAGTACAAAAATGACGCCACCAGTTGAAAAAAACGAGTTTATAGATGTAGTGTTTGAAGATTTAACACATGATGGTGCCGGTGTTGCGAAAGTGAAGGGATATCCTATTTTCGTGAAAAACGGATTACCAGGTGAGGAAGCGCAAATTAAAATTATTAAAGTGAAGAAAAACTTCGCGTTTGGTCGTTTAATGAAGCTTCATCAAGAAAGTCCATATCGTAAAGATGCAGAATGCCCCGTGTACAATGAGTGCGGCGGTTGTCAGCTTCAGCACTTAACATATGAAGGACAATTAAAAGCGAAAGAAAAACAAGTACGCGACGTTATGCAGCGCATCGGCGGATTAAGTGATGTTCCTGTTCATCCTGTACTTGGCATGAAGAACCCATGGGTATACCGTAATAAAGCACAAGTACCAATTGGAGAACGTGAAGGTGGGCTTGTAGCTGGTTTCTATCGTCAAGGAACGCATGACATCATTAATATGGAATCATGCTTAATTCAGGCGGAAGAAAACGATACATTAATTCAAGAAGTAAAACGTATTTGTGAAAAGCACGATATTTCGGCTTACAATGAAGAGCGTAACAAAGGAACACTTCGCCACGTAATGGCTCGCTATGGGCAAGTAACAGGGGAAATTATGCTTGTCTTCATTACACGTACAGCAGAATTGCCAAACAAAAAAGCAATCATTGAAGAAATTGCAGCGAAATTCCCAGAAGTAAAATCAATCGTTCAAAACGTAAACACGAAACGTACAAACGTTATTTTCGGAGACAAAACGACAGTACTGTACGGATCAGAATATATTTATGACTTTATCGGTGACATTAAATTTGCGATTTCAGCACGTTCATTCTATCAAGTAAACCCAGAACAAACGAAAGTGCTATACGATAAAACGTTAGAATACGCAAAATTAAATGGTAACGAAACAGTAATTGATGCATATTGCGGAATTGGATCAATCTCCTTATTCCTGGCGCAAAAAGCGAAAAAAGTGTACGGTGTTGAAATTGTTCCAGAAGCAATCGAAGATGCAAACCGAAACGCAGCACTAAACAACATGACAAACGCTGAATTTGGTGTAGGAGAAGCAGAAGTAGTTATTCCTAAATGGTACAAAGAAGGCGTAATCGCCGACACAATGGTCGTAGACCCACCGCGTAAAGGTTGTGACGAAGCATTACTAAACACAATCATCGACATGAAACCAAAGCGCGTCGTATACGTATCATGTAATCCAGCAACATTAGCACGCGACTTAAAAGTACTAGAAGAAGGCGGATATAAAACGCAGGAAGTACAACCTGTTGATATGTTCCCGCATACGACTCATGTAGAGTGTGTAGCTTGGCTTAAGTTGGTATAATAAAAAAGCAGTTGATATAGAAAAAATCTATACCATCTGCTTTTTGGTTTATCCCGTAAAAGCCCGATTGGTTCAACTAATAATCAGTGGAGGATGAAGAAAACCTCCACTGATTAAAGTTTCACTTTATAAAAATACCATTCATAAGCGATGTTAGTTAAAATAAATATTGCTGATTTTCACAAATTATAAATGTCCAAATGTACTGTTGCTATTTGGCTTTATATTTTTAAATTGAGAGTTTGAAATTGTATTCATATTGAGAGGATTTGAATTTGAAATGATAGATAATTTTTGGCGTGATTTACCACGACCGTTTTTCGTACTTGCACCAATGGAAGATGTGACAGATGTTGTTTTTCGTCACGTAGTAAGTGAAGCTGGTCGCCCAGACGTATTCTTCACAGAGTTTACAAACTCGGATAGCTATTGTCATCCAGAAGGTATGAAAAGTGTACGTGGCCGTTTAATTTTTACAGAAGATGAACAGCCGATAGTGGCGCATATTTGGGGAGATAATCCTGAATATTTCCGTCAAATGAGTATTGGCATGGCAGAGCTAGGATTTAAAGGTATCGATATTAATATGGGCTGCCCTGTACCGAATGTGGCATCAAGAGGAAAAGGTAGTGGCCTTATTCTACGTCCAGACGTTGCGGCAGAACTAATTCAAGCAGCAAAAGCGGGCGGACTACCTGTCAGCGTAAAAACACGACTTGGCTTTAAAGAGTTAAGTGAGTGGGAGGATTGGTTAACGCACATTTTCAAACAAGATATTGCAAACCTTTCTATTCACTTACGTACAAGAGAAGAAATGAGCCAAGTAGATGCGCATTGGGAGCTAATTCCGGAAATTAAAAAATTACGTGACCGCATTGCACCAAATACGTTAATAACAATCAACGGAGACATTCCTGACCGTCAAACTGGAATGGAACTTGCTGAAAAATACGGTATTGATGGCGTTATGATTGGACGAGGAATCTTTAAAAATCCATTTGCTTTTGAAAAAGAGCCGAGAGAACATAGCAGTAAAGAACACCTTGATCTTCTAAGACTACAGCTTGATCTTCAAGATCAATATGCGGAAGTACTACCACGTTCAATCACAGGGCTTCATCGCTTTTTCAAAATTTATGTAAAAGGATTCCCTGGAGCTGCTGAATTACGAAATCAATTGATGAACACGAAATCAACAGATGACGTGCGTGCGTTGCTTGATAAGTTTGAGGCTAGTGTTGATGTGATTGGGGATAGTGACACATTGTAACTCTTGAGAGTTAGAGTGGATGGGGTGTAGCGGTTTTATGAGTGATTGTTTCATTTTACTTAAGGTGAACCGTATCATAAGTAAGTGAGATATTCTATGTAAAACAAGGGTAAGAAAAGAATACAGAAGAAAATCGAAAATGGCAGGTTGGTCTTGATTTTCACTAATATTATCATGTTTATTTTATTATGCCTATAATTGGAGGCTATGTGAATGTTAAGTGATCAGGCGAGATATTCTAGGCTCGCGAATATAACAAAAATAATAAATACAAAATTAGAACTACGTGAAGTATTGCAGCGTGTAACAATGGCGATATCAGAGGAGATTGTTAGGTGCAACGCTGTTGGAATTTATTTACCCCAGGAAGATGGAACATTTAGAGGGGTTGCAGGAAAACCAGAGACCATAAATGGCGTAACGCTCGATACTCAGGTAATTGATCCTGAAATAGACTTACTGGCAAAAGAAGTTATTGAAACCAAAAAAACCATCTATATCCCTGATACCTCAAAGGATCATCGGCCGGATCCGAGACCAGTTGATGCGTTCAAAATTAAGTCCTTATTAGCCCTGCCTATCTCATTTGGGCAAGAGTTATTTGGTCTGGTTTTTTTATTTGATTATGGAACTCCAATGAACTTAACAGATTCAGAAATTCAAAGTGTTGAAGCTTATGTAAATATGGCTGCGGTCGCAATTCAAAACGCAAATAATTTAACACAAAAGGAAAACCTTATTGCCGAGAAGCAGCTGTTACTAAATGTTACCCGTGATTTATCAATGTGTTCCTCGATACAGGAGAGTTTTGATAAATGTTTTTTTTACTTAGGACAGATTTTAGAGAGTAAAAACGTGGCTGCCCACCTTTTAGACCCGCTAGACAAAACAACGATTAAAACAACGAAGTTAAGCAAGGACTGTGATTGGACAGAAGCGGATTGGATGGAGAAAAGCTATGAAGCCAAGATCCAAGAGGTTATTCAAACAAAAAATATAGATAGTAAGGGTCTACTGATGATTCCATTGGTTTCAATGGGAGAAGTATTAGGGGTAATCGTCGTTGGCAAAGAGGGAAAAGCTCACAATTACGATAATTCCCAAATTCAACTGGCAAAATCTATCGTTGATGCCACAGCTCCTACGTTTTCAAACTTGTTATATATGGATCAACTTGAAAGCATGGTGGAAGAGCGAACGAGAGAACTAGCTGCTGCTAATGAAAAAGTTACAAGTGTGATTGAAAGTATTACGGATGGATTCTTTACTTTGAATAATAAATGGGAATTTACGTACGTAAATAAGCATCAATATTTTCCACAAAGAAAAACAGCAAAAGATGTATTAGGCGAGAATATACGGGAGGTTTTCCCGAGTAGCGTCGACACCATTATGTATAAGGAATTTCATCGTGCAATGTCAGAGCGAACTACAGTTCATTTCGAATTTCTTTCTACCTCTGATGAATATTGGCACGAAGTTATTGCATACCCGTATGATGATGGTATTTGTTGTATTTTTAAAAACATAACGGAAAAAAAGCAATATGAGCAGGAATTGAAAAGGTTATCCAACATAGATTTAATAGGGCAAATGGCAGCAGGTATCAGCCATGAGATTAGAAATCCAATGACAACAGTACGAGGATTTTTGCAGTTATTAAAAGAAGAGAACATCTATGAGAAACATAATAAGCACTTTAATTTAATGATTGAAGAACTTGACCGTTCCAATTCTATTATTACTGAATTTCTCTCAATGGGTAATACAAAGAAATCGGATTTGCAGATGTTAGATTTAAATTCAATTATCCACGATATTATTCCTTTAATAAAGATCGATACGTATAATCAAAATAAATATATTCAAGTCGATACAAATGACATTCCGGAATTACTTTTAAATCGTAATGAGATACGGCAATTATTAATAAACCTATACCGTAATGGCTTAGAAGCGATGAGCACAGGGAAAGTTCTAACCATTAGCACCTATAAGGAAGGTCAAAATTGTGTGGTGCTTGCAGTGCGGGATCAAGGAAAAGGTATCAGGCCTGAAGTATTAGAGAAACTGGGTACTCCATTTTACACGACCAAAGATAATGGAACTGGATTGGGGGTAGGCATATGTTATGCCATTGCTGCCCGTCATAATGCAAAAATAGAAATTCAAACAGGATCGGAAGGCACTACCTTTTTTGTTAAATTTAATTATGAAAATAATGAACAATAACCTCATTTAGAGTAGTTACGGTGAACCGTACCACAAATAAAAAGTAAAACCTAAGTAAACATAATCAATAAATTCCACATGAATTTTGCATAACATTCATGTTTGAATTGCCCACTAAATTAGAGTTGCATAAAAAGAAATGGACTAACCTATATCAGGTTAGTCCATTTTCAAGTGTGTTAATTAATAGTAAATCCCCATCCGTAATTTCGCACGATTATCCCATCCTTTTTTGCTGTTTTAAAATCATCCCCAAAAGCATTAATCCACCAAAGACTACAAAATCTCCCCCTAAAATGTTAAAGTAGTAACTTAACGACATTAATTTATACATGCTAAAAGCATTACTATAATCAACATTTCAGGAGGAAATACAATGGCAATGAGCAACAACGATATATTAAAAAGAGTAAGATATGCTTTAGATATAAGAGATATAGATATGGTGGAAATCTTTAAACTTGGCGGGATGGAAGTAACGAAAGAAGACGTAGTTGATATGCTTACAAAAATAAAGAGAGCTCCTCAGCATGAACCTGAAGATGCTGATGTAATCGAAGATGAATACGTATTAACATGCGATATGATGATGTTAGAGTCATTTTTAAATGGATTTATTACTTTAAAAAGAGGAAAGCAAGATCCGACACCAGGGCAACCGGCACCTGTACAGAGCAAGGAGAGTGCCAATAACCTTCTTCTAAAGAAAATGAAAATCGCACTATCTTTAACGAGTGAAGATGTGCTTGATATATTAGACAGCGTAGGAGTTATCGTAACAAAAGGAGAATTAGGCGCCTTATTAAGAAAGAAAGGCCACAAGAATTACAAAGAGTGCGGCGATAGATACGCAAGGAATTTCATTAAGGGATTAGCTGTAAAGTATAGAGGATAATAAGTTTGTTAAAACAGTAAATGATATAATAGGTAGAGTAGGACGTTTGTAGCCTACTCTTTTTTATTTGTAAAAATAATTATGAACGAATACGTTAGGTGATGAAATGGTACATACATATTTAGGTGAGACAATTAATTTTCATATAACTTATAAGAAGAAAAAGTCTGTGCGTCTTTTTGTAGATTCGTATGGGAATGTGGAAGTGCAAGCTCCAAAAGGAACGCCTGTTGAATACTTAGTCCAATTGTTAGAGGAGAAATGGGATTGGATTCAGGCAACACGTAAGGAAATGCAGGAGCGGGCGCTTGGACCACAGGAAAAGGATTATGATCAAGGAGAAGGCTTTCTGTATTTAGGGAATACGTATCCGATACAGATTTCTCAAGATGCAAGTATTACACAGGACAATGCAGTTTTTGAAGGGGATAAGCTACACATTTATGTGAATGAGCTTAAGGATGAGAAAATACAACAAGCTTTAAAACGTTTTTACTATAAACAGTGTAAAGCGTTAGTAGAGAAGAGTATTAAAGTACATCAAAGTAACTTTAAAACAAAACCGCGTTCTATTCGTATTACAGATAGTAGTCGTACGTGGGGAACTTGTGATTCAAATCTACAGTTAACGTTTAATTGGAAGCTAGCAATGGCACCACAGCGGGTAATTGACTATGTAGTCGTTCATGAAATGTGTCATATGGTTCATTTAAATCATGATCGATCTTTTTGGCGCCTTGTTGGGAAGATAATGCCTGATTATAAGGAAATGGAGAACTGGTTAGCGTTATCAAGTTGGAAGATGACGGTTTAGTTATTATTTTGGATTGTGGAATGAAATAAAGTAGAACCCTAATGAATTAGGGTTCTTTTTGTACATAGATTATCGTCCAAACTTCACAATAAAATCGTCGTCTATTTTCTCCATTTTGTATCCGCGATAATCTTTTGAAATTAATGCCTGCTGTTCACTAGCATCACTCATCGGAACGCTTTTAACATTCGTCCAATCTCTTTCTGTATCCTTACGCAATTCCTTCACAAAAACATACCGCATACTACCGCCATACTTCTCCTTCAGTGCAGCGATCTCCATCCCTTGCGCAAATTTATCTTTTAAACTCGGAATGTTAAAAGGTGCAACGGTGCAGCAAACGTAATCGTATTTGCTGTCTTCTTTTTGTAATTCATCCATGATGACTGTCGCTAATGTTTTTTGCATGCCATTTCCTCGACAGTTCGGGTGAACGTTTGAGATTTCTTGATAGATGACGCGGTGTAGCTCGTTTTCTGGTAAGCCGATATCAAGCCCTAAATGTTCATCGTCAATAGGAGGGACTAGTAGGGCACGAAATGCGATGAGTTCGTTTTCGATAAAAGCACCGATCATCATGCCGTTTCCTTCTAGGATGTATTGAAATTCTTCTAGTGAGAGCGGTTGTAAACGACCTTTATCTTCTAGCGCTTCCACTACAACGTTTTGTAATGATAAAATTTGTTCCATATGTTCTAAAGATAGTAATGTAACGTGAAATGGATCGTTGTTTTGTTTTAGTGTTCCTTCGTAAAGAATCGTCATATGTTAGTCCTCCTTTAGCGTACAACGTCTTGAAAGACGGTTAATTCTTGTAATGTATTTTCGTTTATTTCAATGCCGAGTCCTGGCTTTTCATTTAAGCGAATAAATGGTACGTCGTAATGTAAGTTTCCGATGTCTTTCGTGAATTTTAATGGTCCTGTTAGCTCGACGCTAGTAATGCTTTTTTTTGAGAAAGCGACATGGAATCCTGCGGAAGAGGCAACAGATGATTCGACCATGGATCCAACTTGGCATTCAATGCCGGCCATTTCTGCTTGATGAGCGAGTTTTACAGCTGGATATATACCGCCGCATTTCATTAGTTTTATATTTACTTTATCAGCTGCGTCTAATTTAATAATTTGGCGCATTTCACGAGAGCCTTTTAGTCCTTCATCAATCATAAGCGGAAGGTCTGTTTTAGAACGAATGTGAGCCATTGCGTCAATATCATCCGCTACAACAGGCTGTTCAATCCAGTCGATGTTTAAATGTCCTAATGAACGAAGTGCTGTTAATGTGTTTGCGCTATTTTTCCAGCCTTGGTTTACATCAACGCGAATAGCAATGTCATTTCCTACACGCTCGCGTACAGCTTCAATTCGTTTTACATCTTCTTTTACATTTGTGCCGACTTTCATTTTGAAAGATTGGTAACCTTTCTTAATCATAGAGGCAGCTTCCTCAGCCATATTTTCTGGCTCGGCGATACTTAAGACGTGAGTAACAGGAAATTCTTCATGGTAGCGCCCGCCAATTAGTTGATATACAGGTTGATTTAGTTTTTTGCCCATTATATCGAAACAGGCGATGTCAATCGCAGCTTTGGCAGTAGGAATACCGTAAATTGTATTGTCCATCATATCGTGTATTTTCTCGATATTCATTGGGTTTTGTCCGATAAGAGCAGGAGCTAGTGTATGTTTTAAAACATAGAAAGTACTTTCCCATGATTCACCTGTAACGTGATCATCGGCAACGCCTTCACCGTAACCGATAATACCTTCATCTGTTTCCATTTTGATGATAATAGAAGGCATATCAGAATAAGAACCATAACTAATAACAAACGGATCGCGAAGCGGTAAACGAATTGCGTAAAGATGAATAGCTGTAATTTTCATTGAATAAAGACCCCTTCCTGTTTACAATGGTTTTGTACATTTGATATAGTTGACGTTAAATAGTCGTTAATTAATGATAAGGAGTTAGAGAAAATGATGATAAAAATTGCAGTTGTCGGTTCAAAAGAGTTTATGGAGAATCTTTTACCTATTGCTCATAAACTAGAAGAGATAGAGATTAATCCATATATTTACCTTCACCCGGCAGAATCTTCTGAAATATTAAAGCGTTTAAAACCTTGTGATGTTATCTTTTTCTCAGGTGCTTTACCTTATTATATGGCAAAAGAAATAAGAGAACAATTACCAATTCCAAGTGTATATTTGCAGCAAGACGAGACAACTGTCGCATCTTCACTTCTTTCTATATTATATCATCAAGGCATTCAACCTCATAAAATTTCAATTGATTTAGTAGATCGTTCGTTTATTACAAATGTGTTCCATGACATCGGTCTAAAAGAAACGCCACAAGTGATGGATTATGAAAATATGTTATGGAGTAAGGATGAAATTAAGAGAATCATTGATTTTCATTTAGCTAAATATCAATCTGGAGAGGTTGATTTAGCTTTAACTAGTATTCACACTGTCTACGATGAACTTCAAAAAATAGGTATTCCTTCAGAGCGTATGATAGATCCGACGCAATCAATTATACATGGGTTAAAAGATGCAAAAATAAAAGCTGAGTTAGCAAAAAGCCATTCAGCTACTGTTGGTTCTTGTATTATATCCTTTATAGAGTTACAAGAAAGCTCGCTTGAACAATTAAATGTAATCTCAAAAGAATTACGTGGTTCATTTAAACAAGTTGATGAAATGGCTTTTATTTTGTATACAACTCGTGGTGATATTGAATTGAGTATAAAAACAAATACGATAGATCGTTTATTTATGAATATAGAAGGCGCAGTATCTATTGGATTTGGTTACGGAAAAACAGTAAATGAAGCGGAACAAAATGCAAAAATCGCTCAAGGTTTCGCAAAAAATAATCCGATAGAACGCTGCTTTTATATACTAACAAGTGATAAAGAATTATTTGGTCCGTTCCCGAAAGAACAGAGAGTACAAAGTTTAAAAAACGATAATCCTGAATTAATGAAAATAGCGAAGGAAACGAAGCTTAGTCCTGCAAACTTGTCAAAAATCATTCAATTTAGTCAATCGCATCCATCATTGAAATTTACAGCGGCCGATCTCTCTGAGTACTTACAAGTGACTCGACGATCGACGGAAAGGCTGTTAAAGAAATTAGTTGATTACAGGTATGCCAATATTTGCGGCGAGGAAATGCCCTATCAACAAGGGCGCCCTCGTGCAATATATGAGCTAAATTTACCGTTGTATTCGTTTCAAAAATTTTAAGCTTCTAGTTGTGCTTTTTGTTTTTTCAGTAGGTCTGCTTTTTCAATATCAGATAGCTTCGTAATTGTGAAGCCAGTTATACCATAAATGATTGAGATAATAGGTACGATGAAATTCAATATAGCATAAGGAGCATATTCGAATGCGCCGACTCCAAGTGTTGCGAGTATAAATACACCACATGTATTCCAAGGTACGAAAACAGAAGTTAATGTTCCACCATCTTCTAATGCTCTGGATAAATTTTTAGAATGTAGTCCTTTTTCTGTGTACGCATTTGCATACATTCTTGAAGGAACAACAATCGAAATATATTGTTCAGAGCAAGTAAGATTCGTTGCAAAGCAAGATGCGATAGTAGAAGCGATAAGTCCTTTTGATGATGTCGCTAATTTTAAAATTTGATTTACAATTGAGCGAAGAATGCCAGTATGTTCTAGTACTCCGCCGAAAGTCATAGCGACAATTGTCATAGAAACTGTATTCATCATAGAGCTTAAGCCACCACGGTTAAATAGTTCATCTACTAGTTTGTTTCCAGTGTCTATGACAAATCCACTTTGGAGTGCACCGACAGCTGATGAGACAGAGCCACCTTGAATAAAGACTTGTGATAAGAATCCTAAAATAACACCTACAAGAATAGCTGGTATAGCAGGGACTTTTTTAGCGACCAATACCATAACGACTATGGGTATAATTAATAGGAAAGGCGAAATAACAAAGTTTTGTTGCAATACTTGTAACGTTTGATCGATGCTTTTTGCATCAATATTGTTATCGCCAAAGCTTCTTCCTAAGAACGCATAAACGATAAGAGTAATAATTAAACCTGGAATTGTAGTAAATAACATGTGACGAATATGTGTGAATAAATCGGTATTTGTTAATCCGGCGGCTAAGTTTGTCGTGTCTGAAAGCGGTGACATTTTATCGCCAAAATAAGAACCGGAAATTATAGCGCCAGCAACCATTGGAGCTGGGATTCCCATACTTAGGCCAATTCCCATTCCAGCAACACCAATTGTTCCCATTGTAGACCAAGAGCTACCGATAGCTAATGCAACGATAGAACAAATAATTGTAATTGAAACTAAAAATAATGATGGAGTTAAAAGTTTTAAGCCGTAATAAATCATAGTAGCGACGATTCCACCGCCAATCCAAGCACCGATCGTTAAACCTACAAGAATAATGATAACGATAGCGGGTAATGCAAGGCGAATTCCTTTATACATCGATTCTTCAATGTCATTCCATTTGTAACCGTATCGCCAAGCGACGATAGAAGCAACGGTTGTACCGATAATAAGTGGGACGTGAGGGCTTTGTTCTAATACAACAATTGTAACCATCATAACTGCAACTGTAATGATAATAGGGATTATTGCTATGCCAAAAGGTATTTCTCTTTTCATAAAATGCCTCCTCATTATGTATATTTGTATTTTTAGAATTGTCGCAAAATAGACGTTATTAAGTTATAATAACTAAAAATAGATACAAGCGTCAATATAAAAACAGAAAATATCGAATGTTCTATTTGTATGGATATCTTTATAAGATGAGTTGAAATCGGGTATTAACGGTATTAAAAAATAAATAATTGACTTTTTTCTTAAAATTCAATATGTTCATAAAAACATCTGTTTTTCATAAGTATAATTAATCTGAATGGTTTGTAATTAGGGGAAGGAGAATGAAGCTTTGAAAACATTAGAACTACAAGAGCGTTTAACTGAAATTTTTCAGCATTTACATGAAAACCCTGAAGTAAGCTGGAAGGAATATGAAACGACAGCTTATATTACTAACTTTCTAAAAGAAGAAGGAATTTCATATAAAATATTTGATGATTGCCCAGGCGTGATTGCTGAAATCGGAAGCGGGAATCCAGTTATCGCGATTCGTGCTGATATGGATGCGCTATGGCAAGAAGTAGACGGAGAATTTAAAGCGAATCACTCATGCGGACACGATGCTCATATGACAATTGTGATGGGCCTTATTTTACAATTGAAAAATATGAGATGGGATAGTGGTACTGTTAGATTTATTTTTCAGCCGGCAGAGGAAAAAGGAAATGGTTCCTTAAAGATGGTAGAGAAGGGCGCCGTGGATGATGCAGATTTCTTATTTGGTGTTCATTTAAGACCAATTGAAGAACTGCCTTTGAAACAAGCTGCACCATCTATTCGTCACGGAGCAGCAGGATTTTTAGAAGGGGTGATTCATGGAGATGATGCACATGGGGCACGCCCGCATCAAGGGATAAATGCCATTGATGTCATCACGATGATTAATATTGGATTGAAAAACATATGGCTACCACCGCAGACGTCGTATTCTGTTAAGATGACGAGATGCCAAGCTGGTGGTGATAATCTAAATATTATTCCAGGTAACGGGCATTTTAGTTTAGATGTAAGAGCAGAAAATAACATATTACTAAATGAATTAAAGCAAAAAATAGAGCAAGTAATTCAGTCAGCTGAATCAATGGGATCTAAACTTTCTTATGAGTGGATTGATCTTGCACCAGGAGCTGAAGTGTCAGAAGAAGCTGAGCGCTTTATGCGTAAAGGTATTCTTGAAGTGTATGGGGAAGAGGGATGTACTGGACCACTGTATACGACAGGAAGCGATGATTTCCATTACTACACAGTGAAGAGACCACATTTAAAAGCTGTCATGCTTGGACTAGGGGCAAACCTACAACCTGGATTACACCATCCGTATATGAAGTTTGACCATTCTTGCATAATGGATGGTGTAGAAATATTGAAACAAACTGTATTGAAAGTATTAGAAAACAGGGGCTAGAAAGCTCCTGTTTTTTTGTAGGAATTTGTCGTTAAGTCGATATATTCGATTTTGCGATAATATAATTTCACGTACCAACTAATTTGATAAAAATGAGCATTCAGTACGTGGTGTATAATAATAGTAATATTTCTTAATAGGAGCAAACGAATGAACGAACAATATTACGATGCAGTTTTAAATATAAAAACAGTCGGTGAGCAAAAAGGGTTTAATAAGTCTATGCATTATCACCGTTATGAACCGACGCCATATAGCGGATTAGATGAGTTACTGAATCAATATGAAATAAAAAGTAGCGATCGAGTTGTAGACTTTGGGTGCGGAAAAGGACGATTAAACTTTTACATGCATCATAAGTGCGGTGCTTCAGCGGTTGGAATTGAAATGAATGAAGAGTTTTATAAAGAAGCGATGGAAAACCGTGAGCGTTATGCAAGGAAGATAAGAAACAGTAAAGATAAGATTCAATTCGAGTGTTGTTTGGCGCAAGAATATGAAATTAATCCGCGTGATAACCGATTTTATTTCTTCAATCCATTTTCTGTCCAAGTGTTTATGAATGTAGTAAATAACATTTTGCTTTCGGTAGAGGAAATAGAGAGGAAAGTGGATATTATTTTATACTACCCTTCTGAAGAATATATTTTCTTCTTGGAGAATCAGACTGCGTTTGAGCTGAAGAAGGAAGTAAGATTACCGGGTGCTTATGAGAAGAATGGGAATGAGAGATTTTTAGTTTATACATTAGGATTATAAAAAAAGCAGGTGCCTTGGCACCTGCTTTTTTAAAACTCACGTCTATATAATTAGTTACGGATTAAGTAATCAAATGCACCTAAAGCTGCATTTGCACCTGAACCCATAGAGATGATGATTTGTTTGTACGGATTATTTGTACAGTCACCTGCACCAAACACTCCTGGTACGTTTGTAGCGCCGTGCTTGTCTGTTACGATTTCACCGCGAACGCGTTCAACTGTTTCGCCTAGCCAGTCTGTGTTTGGCACAAGACCGATTTGAACGAATACACCTTGTAATTCAACGTGATGAACTTCTTCAGTTTCACGATCGATGTAAGAAATACCGTTTACTTTGTCAGTACCAGTAATTTCTTTCGTTTGAACGTTTTTCAGAACAGTTACGTTTGGTAAGCTGTTAAGACGCTCTTGTAATACAGCATCAGCTTTTAATTCTGGCATGAATTCAAGAACAGTTACGTGCTTAACAATACCTGCTAAGTCGATAGCTGCTTCAATACCAGAGTTACCACCGCCGATAACCGCTACATCTTTTCCGATGAATAATGGACCGTCACAGTGTGGGCAGTATGCTACACCTTTGTTTTTGAACTCAGCTTCACCCGGTACGCCAACATTACGCCAGCGAGCACCTGTTGAAACGATTACGCTCTTACTTTTCAGAATAGCGCCGTTTTCAAGTTCCACTTCAATAAGTTCTTTTTTCTCTAAACGTTTCGCACGTTGTAGATTCATTACATCGATGTCGTATTCTTTTACGTGCTCTTCAAGGCTTGCTACTAGCTTAGGACCTTCAGTGCGTTTTACGCTGATGAAGTTCTCAATACCCATAGTATCCATTACTTGACCACCGAAGCGCTCAGCAACGATACCAGTGCGGATGCCTTTACGTGCTGCATAAATTGCTGCACTTGCACCAGCTGGGCCGCCACCAACAACAAGAACATCGTATGGATCTTTATCAGAAAGCTCTGATGCATCTGGACCGTTACCCATTTTAGCTAAAATTTCTTCAAGTGTCATACGACCGCTTCCGAAAGATTCGCCGTTTAGGTAAACAGTTGGTACCGCCATGATGTCTTTACTTTCTACTTCCTCTTTAAATGCAGCGCCATCAATCATAGTATGTGTAATACCAGAGTTTAGAACGCTCATTACGTTAAGAGCTTGTACAACATCAGGACAGTTATGACAACTTAGGCTGATATAAGATTCAAAATGATATTCGCCTTGAATGTTTTTGATTTGATCGATTAATTTTTGTTCAACTTTTGGAGCACGTCCACTAACTTGTAGTAAAGCTAACACTAATGAAGTAAATTCGTGTCCTAATGGAATACCAGCGAATACGACACCAGTGTCTTCGCCAGGGCGATTTACGCCAAAGCTTGGTGTTCTCTCTAGTTCAACTTTTTCTACTGTAATCTTAGACGACATAGTAGCTAATTCATCTACTAGAGATAACATATCTTTAGATACGTTATCGTCTCCTGCGCTTACTTTAAGTAAAATATCGTTCTCCATTAACTGAAGGTATTGGGATAGTTGTGTTTTTATATCTGCATCTAGTATCATTTTGATCGAACTCCTTAGATTTTGCCTACAAGGTCAAGGCTTGGTTTAAGTGTTGCAGAACCCTCTTGCCATTTAGCTGGACAAACTTCACCTGGGTTGTTACGTACGTATTGAGCTGCTTTAATTTTGTTAACAAGAATGCTTGCGTCACGGCCGATACCGTCAGCATTGATTTCCATAGATTGGATAACGCCGTCTGGATCGATGATGAATGTACCACGAGCAGCAAGACCTTCTTCTTCCATTAAAACGTTGAAGTTTGTAGTGATTGTGCGAGTTGGGTCACCAATCATAATGTATTCGATTTTGCCGATAGTTTCTGAGCTATCGTGCCATGCTTTGTGAGTGAAGTGAGTGTCTGTAGATACAGAGTATACTTCAACGCCTAAGTCTTTTAGAGTTGCGTATTGGTTTTGTAAGTCTTCAAGTTCAGTTGGGCAAACGAATGTGAAGTCTGCTGGGTAGAAACAAACTACGCTCCATTTTCCTTTTAAACTTTCGTCAGTAACTTGGATAAATTCTCCATTATGGTAAGCATTAGCTTTAAACGGTTTTACTTCTGTGCCGATTAATAACATATTAAAATTCCTCCTAAAGGTTGGTTTTGAGCATCGGAAATTAGTTTGCTCATAAAATATATTTTTTAATTAACTATAATAATTCTAATTCGATATTAATTATCATATAGAAGTGGTTATTTTGTCAAGAGAATAAACCAACTTTATACCAATTTAATTAATATTTATTCTCAATTAAGGCTGCTAGGGAATTAAAAGGTAATTTTCAAGTCATAAATTTTCAATGAGTGTTTGAAAGAGTAGTGTGTATGTTAGAGACATGGTGTAAGTATAAATTCTTAGGAAGGAAATATTTCTTAGAAGTTGTGGATTTGAAAAGGAATTGCTTACTTCTATTTTACAAAGAATTGTGCAATAAATAAAACAAAATGTATCGGAATCTTTGTGAACAATTATTGTCATCTTAAATATATATAATAAGAAGTATATTGCAATGAGAAATAGAAACATTGACGCTCATTTCTAACAAGATATAATAAAAACGAGATATGTATTGCGACAAAAAAGATAGAGTATAGATTGAAAAAATTTCAGTCTATTATTTTTTACGGCTTTTAGAAAACGTTTACATTTAGTGTGGAGGGGAAACCATGTCTAAGTTCACGAAGTATTTTTTAATGGAAGCTAAAGATGTGATCGCATATGTGCAAGAGAAATTACCTAAGTTCGAACATGCAAAGGGGCTAAAGTGTAAAGAAATAGGTGATGGTAATTTAAATTATGTGTTCCGCGTTTGGGATGAACAGAAGAACATTTCTGTCATTGTAAAGCAAGCTGGGGATACAGCGCGTATTTCAGATGAGTTTAAGTTGTCGACGAATCGAATCCGTATAGAATCAGATGTTTTGCGATTAGAAGGAGAGTTAGCATCTGGACTCGTGCCAAATGTATATTTGTTTGATAGTGTGATGAATTGTTGCGTGATGGAAGATTTATCAGATCACACAATATTGCGTACAGCACTCATAAATCATCAAATGTTTCCGAGGCTTGCTGATGATTTAACTACTTTTATGGTAAATACTCTTCTATTAACATCAGATGTTGTAATGAATCATAAAGAGAAGAAGGAACTCGTGAAGAATTATATAAATCCTGAGTTATGTGAGATTACAGAGGACCTCGTATATTCAGAGCCATTCACAAACCATAATAAACGAAACGAATTGTTTCAATTAAATGAAGGATGGATTAGGGAGCATATTTATAGTGATAAAGAGCTTCGTATGGAAGTAGCAAAACTTAAGTTTTCGTTTATGACGAATGCACAAGCGCTACTTCACGGTGATTTACATACTGGTTCTGTTTTTGTAAAAAGTGATTCTACAAAGGTTATTGATCCTGAATTTGCTTTTTATGGACCTATGGGATATGACGTTGGAAATATAATGGCGAATTTAATGTTTGCATGGGTGAATGCAGATGCAGTGATGCAATCTGGTATTGAGAAAGATACATATATGAACTGGATAGAATCTACCATGATAGATGTAATTGATTTATTTAAGAAGAAGTTTTTAGATGCTTGGGATATTCATGTGACAGAGATTATGGCGAAGGAAGAAGGCTTTAACCGAGTTTATTTACAATCTGTATTAGAGGATACAGCTGCAGTGACGGGTCTTGAGTTAATTCGTCGTATTGTTGGTCTAGCGAAGGTAAAGGATATGACTTGTATTGAAAATGACGCAGCGCGTGCTAGAGCGGAGCGAATTTGTCTTCAAGTAGCGAAGAAGTTTATTTTACAAGCGAATCAATATAAAACAGGTAGCAGCTTTGTAGAAACGTTAAAAAAACAGTCAATGCATAGTGCGAAATAAGGGGAGAAGATGATGGCAGAGCAATTAATACCAATTCAGTGGAAAGATGATGCTTTAGTGTTATTGGATCAAACGGTATTACCGAACGAAGTAGTCTATGAATCTTTTAAAACGGCTGAGGGTGTGTGGGATGCGATTCAAGTAATGAAAGTACGAGGAGCGCCGGCAATAGGTGTTTCAGCAGCCTACGGTGTGTATTTAGGGGTAAATGAAGTTACTAAAAGTTCGGCGGAAGAATTCATATCGGAAGTAAAAAAGGTATGTGCATACTTAGCGACATCAAGACCGACGGCAGTAAATTTATTTTGGGCGCTTGAAAGAATGGAAAGTGTAGCGAAAGAGAATGCTCACTTATCAATTGCGCAGTTGAAAGATAGATTATTAGAAGAAGCAAAAGAGATTCATAGAGAAGATGAAGAAATTAACCGTCAAATTGGAGAACATGCATTAACATTATTTCATGATGGCATGGGGGTATTAACGCATTGTAATGCAGGTGCGTTAGCAACGACTAAGTATGGTACTGCGACAGCTCCAATGTACTTAGCGAAAGAAAAAGGATGGGATTTAAAAATCTATTCCGATGAAACACGCCCTAGATTACAAGGTTCAACGTTAACAGCATTAGAGCTGCAGCGAGCGGGAATTGATGTAACGGTCATTACAGATAACATGGCAGCAATGGTCATGTCACAAGGGAAAATTGATGCAGTAATCGTTGGATGTGATCGTGTAGCAGCAAACGGGGATGTAGCAAATAAAATTGGAACATTAGGTGTTTCAATCTTAGCTAAATATTATAACATTCCATTTTATGTAGCAGCACCAACGCCGACAATTGATTTGAAAACACTGACAGGAAAAGAAATTCCAATTGAAGAAAGGGATGCTTCTGAAGTGATCAATCGTTTCGGACAATACTCTGCTCCGCAAGAAAGTAAAGTATATAATCCGGCATTTGATGTCACGCCACATGAAAATATAACAGCAATTATTACGGAAAAAGGGATTATAAAAGCACCGTTTACGGAGAATTTAAAGAAGCTATTTTAGTAAGTAGATATATATAGTCAGTCATCATAAGCTTCATACTTAGGGGGATGTATATGTTATTACAAAAAGAAAGAGAAGAAATTGTAGCGTACGGAAAGAAAATGATTTCTAGTGGTTTAACAAAGGGGACTGGCGGTAATATTAGTATTTTTAATCGTGAACAAGGACTTGTCGCAATTAGTCCAAGTGGTTTAGAGTATTATGAAACAACGCCTGAGGATGTAGTAATATTGAATTTAGATGGTGAAGTGATAGAGGGCGAGAGAAAACCATCAAGTGAACTAGACATGCACCTTATTTATTATAGAAATCGTGAGGATATAAATGCGCTTGTGCATACACATTCTCCTTATGCGAAGACAATTGCGTCATTAGGATGGGAACTTCCTGCTGTGTCATATTTAATTGCTTTTGCAGGTCCGAATGTTCGCTGTGCACCGTATGAAACATTTGGTACGAAGCAATTAGCAGAGGCTGCTTTTGAAGGAATGATTGATCGTCGTGCAGTTTTACTTGCGAATCATGGTTTAATGGCTGGTGCGAATAATATAAAAATGGCGTTTACTATTGCAGAAGAAATAGAGTTTTGTGCTCAAATTTATTATCAAACGAAAAGTGTTGGAGAACCAAAGTTATTGCCAGAAGACGAGATGGAGAATTTGGCGAAAAAGTTTGAAGGGTATGGGCAGCAGTAGAATGAAATGAAAACACCCTCAAGAAAAAAATCTTGAGGGTGTTTCTCTATGCTCTATGCCTTCTTCAATAACAAATACATAAAGTAAGGAGCACCAATTAAAGCAACGACAATCCCTGCTGGAATACCGCTAGGTTCGACGATATTTCGTCCAATTGTGTCCGCTAGTAGCAATAGCCATCCGCCGATTAAAACGGCGATAGGCATGAAGATTTGATGCCTTGGGCCTACTAAAGATTTCGCGATATGAGGGGCCATCAGCCCGATAAAGCTAATTCCTCCTGTTACGGAAACAGCAGCGGCAGCAAGTGCAACGGCTGCGATTAATAAGTATCTTCGCTCTTTTTCAATTTCAATTCCAACACCGATTGCTACTGGCTCGTTTAATGCTAGTATATTTAATCGATTTGCTTTATAGAAGACAAATGGGATTAATACGATTAGCCAAGGAAGCATTGCTAAAACAAATGTCCAGTCATCTCCCCAAATGTTTCCGGCAATCCATTTGGCGATAAAGTCCACTTTCATACGATCAGCGGATGAAATAAGGACAATCATTATTCCAGATAGTGCAAATGAAAAACCGATGCCGGTTAATGTTAATCGTATTGGCTGAAGGCCGGTGGATTTACTATATGAAAATACGTAAATTAGAACAGCTGTTAGAAACGCACCGATAAATCCAACGACTGGTAGTAGGTAAAGGAATGAACCTACGTCTATCGGGAAGTATAGAAAGAAAACAGAAACTGCAACACCAGCACCAGCGTTAATGCCGAGAATACCAGGTTCAGCTAAATCGTTTCGGGTAATACCTTGTAATACAGCACCTGATAAAGCGAGTGCCATACCAGCTAATAATGTAATGACGATTCTAGGTAGCCTTAAAGAATATAAAACGAATTCTTCTTTAAATGTACCTTGTCCCATAAGTGTTGGGATTAATCTGTCATAGGAGAGAGCGGCAGAACCGAGTCCCATTCCAATTACAATTGTTGTAATGGTAAGTATGAGTAATGCAAGTATGATAAGGCGTTGTTTCTTTAGAATAGATTGCATCATGAGAAAGTTCTTCCTCCTTTACGTACAATAAATAGGAAGAATGGTAATCCTACAATTGCGACGATTGCAGCAACTGGTGTTTCATACGGAGCGTTAATTGTACGTCCGATTGTATCTGCGAGTAGCATAAAGGAAGCACCAGCGATCGCTGACATCGGTATAACAAAACGGTAGTCTGGTCCAACGATTGGACGAACCATATGAGGTATCATTAAGCCGATAAATGCCATGTTTCCGACAAGCGCTACGGAAGCACCTGCAAGCAAGATAATAATGATAAACAAAATTGTTTTAATAACAATAATTTTTTGACCGAGTCCAACAGCAACTTCTTCACTGAAACTAAGGACTGTCAATTTTCTCGCGAGTAAGATAGCGAGAAATATACTTATTGAAATAACCGGAATAATAATTTTTAATTGGCTCCAAGTAGTTCCAATTACTCCCCCAGCCGTCCACATTGATACATCTTGTGAAATTTTAAAGTAAATGCCAACACCTTCTGAGATTGCAAGTAGAAATGCTGAAACAGCAGCACCAGCTAATACAATTCGAAGAGGAGAAAGTCCGCCTTTTTTCACCATGCCAATTCCAAATACCATAATTGCTCCTACCGCAGCCCCGATAAAACAAGCTAATGTTAAGTACAGATAGCTTATGGAAGGGTTGAAAGCAAGTGTTAGTGCAAGTGCAGCATTTGCGCCACCAGTTAAGCCTAGTAATCCAGGATCAGCAAGTGGATTTCGCGTTAATCCTTGCATAATTGCCCCAGAAACGGCAAGTCCAGCTCCGACAAATATGGCAGCAACTTCACGTGGCAAACGTATTTCGCGAATAATAGATATTTTGTCTCCTTTAGCGGAGGAAGTGAGTGCTAACCATACGTCTTTTATAGAAGTATCTGCAGCACCTAATACCATTGCAACCATAAAAATCAGAAAGAATGCAATTATGCTCAAAATTAGTTTGTATGTAAAAGCCATGGAACGTGGATTGTTGTGATCTTTCGTCATTTGTTTCACATCTTTTCTTTTCATAGAATAAAGGAAGAGGAATTCTTAAATTAAGAATTCCTCATGTTTGTATTATTGACCAAGAAAGCTCTTCTTGAAGAAGTCTAGTTGGAAATCTAATGTAAGTGGATCATTGAAATAGAATTCCATCATGTTTGCTTCATATACACGATTATTTTTTACTGCTGGAATGTTTTTATATGATTCTGTCTCTTGGAATGAGTTATCAGTATCTTTGTTTTTACTTACGATTAAGTAATCACCAGCAAACTCAGGTAATACCTCAGTAGATAATGCGTAGTAACCTTCTTTTAATGCTTTTTCTTTTACTTTTTCAGGCATTTTTAATTTCATTTCTTGGTAAAGAATTTCTGTTCCACGACCCCAGTTTTCGCCGTATACGTAAAGCTGTTTGTTGAAGTTTTCAACAACAGAAACTGTTGCATCTTCACCAATCTTCGCTTTAATGTCTTTTCCAGCTGTTTGTGCGCGTTTCTTGAAATCATCAACCCAAGTTTTTGCTTCTTTTTCTTTATTTAATAATTTACCGATTTCTAAGTGTTGTGTTAAGTAATCAACTTTTCCGTAAGTGTATGTTACAGTAGGAGCGATTTTCTTTAACTTATCAACATTTTTAATATTTGATAAACCAATGATTAAATCTGGATTTAATTCTGCAATCTTTTCAACATTCTCATCTGATACTTCAGCAACATTTTTCAGTTTGCTATCGAAACGTGGGTTTTGTTTAGACCATGAATCTACCCCAACAAGATTTACACCTAATGACATTACGTTACCAGCGAATGATGATAGGACAACAACACGTTGTGGATTTGCTGGAACTTCTACTTTACCATTTTCAGATTGGTATGTAATTGTTTCTGATTTACTACCTTTTGCATCGTTCTTTTTGTCTGTAGAGCCATTGCTACAAGCACTCATAACAAGAACGAAAAGAACTGTTAGTGAAATAAATAACTTTTTCATCGTCTTTCTCCTTTAAATAGATGATATGTGTATACAATAAGTTGTTTAACTGTGATTCTGTTGAAAGGTTAGTGGTAATGCAAAATGCTTATTAAAAATCTTGAATATGAGATTTCACAATATAGTATTGACCATATTAATGAAAGAAGATGTAATCCCAAATTTGCTAATTATTAACAAGCTGATAATGATTATCACTATTGATTCTTTAAATAATATAATTTTATATAGGTGTATTGTCAATAGTAATTTTGATTGTAAATTTTGCGGAAACAGGTTATATTTTATTGAGAATGATAATCAATGACTGATAGCTGAGGAGTGGGCACGAATGAATCGAGAAGAATTGTTTGATGTAACTGTGATAGGCGGAGGACCTGCAGGGCTTTATTCAGCTTTTTATAGTGGACTCAGAGAGATGAAAACGAAAATAATAGAATTTCAACCACAGTTAGGTGGAAAAATACATGTTTATCCAGAAAAAATGATTTGGGATATTGGCGGATTGTTACCGGTTACTGGTGAGAAATTAATTGAGCAACTTGTACAACAAGGATTAACATTTCAGCCTGAAGTTGTATTGAATACAAAAATAGAATCAATTATTCGTAATGAAGAGGGTATTTTTACGTTGAAAACAAGCTCTGGGGAAGAACATTTTTCAAAAACAGTGATCGTCGCAACTGGGAGTGGTATATTGAATCCACAAAAGTTATCGATTGAAGGTGCTGAGCGATTCGAAGTATCAAATTTAAATTATACAGTTAAATCTTTAAAGCGTTTCAAAGATAAAACAATCATTATTTCCGGCGGAGGAAATTCTGCCGTTGATTGGGCAAATGAATTAGAACCAATCGCGAAAAAAGTGTATTTAACATATAGAAAAGAAGAATTATCTGGTCATGAAGCACAAGTAAAACAACTAATGAACAGCTCAGCAGAGTGTTTCCTTAATACATCGATTACAAAATTAATTGCTGGTGATAACCATGAAGCGATTGAATATGTGGAATTAACGAATCATGAGACAGGTGAAGTTTCTCATTTACCTATTGATGAAGTTATTATTAATCATGGATATGAACGTGACATTACATTATTAGAAAATAGTGAGTTAGACGTTGCAATTATAGATAATTTTTATATTGCAGGTAATGCAAATAGTGAGTCTTCTGTAGATGGATTATATGCTGCTGGAGATATTTTAAAACATGATGGGAAATTACATTTAATTGCAGGAGCATTCCAAGATGCTGGAAATGCTGTGAATAAAGCGAAACAATTTATTCAACCAGATGCAAGTGAGTACGGAATGGTTTCTTCGCATAATGAAGTATTTAAGAAGAGAAATCAAGAATTGATCAAGCAGATGATGAAATAATAAAGTGAAACTTTAATCAGTGGGGGGCTATCCCCACTGATTATTAGCCCTCACCAAGCGGGATAAAGGAACAAGTATACCCCCATTTACTTCTCTATTCGTATGGATGAGAGAGGTAAATGGGGGTTTTCCTGTTTATTATATCTTTAATCATTATCATGACACCGGTTTCATTAGTTCATGTGACATGAACGCTTTATTTGTAATCTCTCTAGAAAACAATGAATCTAGGATTGGTTTATGCTGTCCCTTTTTCCTGTTCATTAGGAAATGGCATATTTAGTATAGACGCAATGTATTGTTTTCCGTGTTTTCGAGCTAATGATTCTAATATTTGGCGAACGCGTTTTGTAAGATGACCTTGTTTTTTTATAGCCTCACAATATGCGTCATAGAAAACGTATTTAGCCCAAAGGAAATCATCTTGTTGGAATAAGAAATGATTTTTGTACCATTCGCCAATTGTATGATAGCAATTGTTTTCATGTACTGCTGCACTTTGTGAAAGAATACGATCGGATAAAGAATTAGATAGATGAGAAATTGTGTTTTCTGTTTCAACTTGTAATGTTTTTTCTAACATTGTAATGATGTGACGAGTAGCCATATGTTAACTCTCCTTTGTGTAAATGGGTAATACCATTCTATATTTAAAAAAATACTTACTATATTATTATACAATATATGGAATGGTTCTACCTGCTTTTTAAACTGCATTTACAAAATCTTTTTTATTTGTTTACAAAAATAAAGTAAAGTAAGATACAGTATATATGAAAAAATAATAAGGGAATGAACACATTGTATATAACAGTAGAAGAGGCTGCGGAGTATTTGAAATTACCAAAATCGTATGTTGAAGACTTAATTCAGCAAAAGAAAATTCGTGCACTGTTTGATGGAGAGCAATATTTAATAAACAAGGAACAGTTTAATACACATTTAGAACAGATGGAGAAATATAAGCAGTTAGTGGAAGAAATATTAAACGAACCAATTCCAGAAGATATGGATGTTAAAGACGAAGATTAAATTTATAAAAAGCCCCCGTATTAAGATATGCAGAAATGTATCTTAATACGGGTTTTTTTTATATTAAGGGATGAAAAATTCATCCAAAATCCTAGAGTTACTTTAAGGGAAAGAAGATTTTATAGGGATTAATACTATTAGTTAAAAGCATATTTTTTCATAGCGGGGACAAACATAGCGAACATAACCTGTACAGATACATATACTATCAGTGCAAAAGCTTATAAATTAATGGAAGGGGTTTTCTCGTGAGTTTATTTCATTGGGATTTTTTGAAAGATTTAATTGGGTCTTATGTAAGAGTAAATAGAGGTGGACCAGAATCTCAAAAAGGAGCAATAGTATCAGTATGTGCGGACTACTTCGTATTACAGAATGAAAAAGGAGAGTACCATTACTACCAGCTTCGCCATCTGAAAAGCATTACAAAAAATACGAAAGATGGTGGGATAGGTGATTCTGTATGGTCGGAAGAAGACAGTGCAGCAGACTTTGAAACGCTACTTCAAGGCTTCAAATACCGCTGGGTGAAAATTAATCGTGGTGGTCCAGAGAAAATTGAAGGTATTTTACAAGATGTTTCTAGCGATTATGTAACGTTAATTATAAAAGAAGAAGTTGTATTAATTGCACTATCTCATATTAAAAGTGTTAATTATAATGCACCAGTAAGTGGAGAGAGCGATGAGAGTAGCGATGAGAAAAGTAATGAAAACAGCAATAATTCAAGTCGAGCTCGCGCACAAAGACAATCAAGTAGAGGAAGATAATATAGAAAGGAGGATATGAATTTGAAGGATGTAGTATGCTGTGATCAAATCAAAGGTTTAGTCGGTGAGAATGTAAAAGTAAATCTTCGCGGACCGGAAAGTCGAGTAGGTTTACTGTCATTGTTAGGAAAAGATTACCTTACACTACAATTACCTCATGGAGAATTAGTGTATTATCAGCTGAAGCATGTGAAGAGTCTAGTCAGGAAAGTGAAAGAAGCACAAGGAGAATATGGTTCATGTTTCTATGCTGATGAAGATACTTTTTTAGATGTATTAAATGACTTGAAGTATAAATGGATAAAGATTAATCGTGGTGGACCAGAGTGTGTGGAAGGTTTATTAAGTGATATACATGATGGAAGTATTACACTAGTAAACGGTGATGAGGTCATTTATGTAATTAATTCTCATATTAAGAGCGTGAGTCAAATAGTTAAAAACAAAAAGAATGAAGAAGAATAATGTTTAATAAATAAGAGGGGCATTATGATTGAAAGTGAAGAACGATTTCATATTTCGCCGCAATAATTTCGCGGTATATGAAAAGGAATTTCTTACTATTAAAAGACAGAACATTGCCCCTGATTATTTTTTTGAAATGGAAGACAGAAAAGCGCAATTTCATAGAAAGGAGGATATAGATGAATGAGTTAAACAAGAACATTGGGGAAAATATATACGTTAAATTAATCGGTGAAAAAAGGTTTAGAGGTATATTAATTGATGTAGGGAATGATATTGTTGTTCTTTACAATGGACAAGACTATGTATATATATCTTTATACCATATGCAGTATTATAAATTTTTAAGAGAGCATGATGAAGAAATATTAAAGCCAGATGTGGATTCTGTAATTAAGAGGGAATCCCCTTCAATTTCTTTGAGAAAAGTATTAAGCACCTCTAAAGGGATTTTTACAGAAATTTATGTGGCAGGAAATGCTCCAATACACGGTTATGTTACAAGTGTAATGAACGATTATATTGTTTTTTATAGCCCGGTTTATAAAACGGTATATATATCTTTAAAGCATTTGAAATGGTTAATTCCTTATAAAGAGAACCAAGTACCTTATTCCCTCAACAAAAATGAACTCCCCGTAAATCCACTAAATATTACTTTAGCTAGAACATTTGAAGAACAGCTTATTAAAATGGCTGGGAAAATTATGGTTTTTGATTTAGGTGAGGAATATAACAAAATCGGAAAGATGGCGAAAATTGATGAAGGACATATTGAAATATTAAAAGCACGTGACGCAAAAATGTATGTGAATATTCAACATGTGAAATCTGTCCATTGTCCGTAGGCTAGTTTAAAGGGCTGGCTTTTTCTTTTATATATGCGGAAGAAAAGGTCGAGCCTATTTTTTTACCGTTATTTGGATATGAGGGGGGAAGTGAATTGAATATATAAGTATGTTACTGTTTTTACTTATAAAGAGGTAACCTTGTACTACATTATAAAAAAGATGTACGAGCTACTTTTTGTTGTATTCAATTCACTTTTTGAGTAAGTGCTGCTCAACTAATTTATTAAAGGGGTTTTATTTGTGGAGCAGTTTCCAAATTCGTTTTCGATTACGTTGCTTGGCAGTGCTGGTGGAGCAGCAAAAGCAGTGTTAGCAATTTTGAATCAAGCGGTAGTAAATGAAAAAGATCCAATTTATGAAGTGATAAAGAATGTAGATTTCCATTTGGTGGATATAAAACAAAAAGATAAAAGTTATTATGATGAGTTGTTTCCAAATTTGAAAGAGCAATTTTTTTTATATGAAATAAACCTTCAAGATGTGGTCAAATTTAAACAACATTTAAAAGAAAAAAGAACGAAGGTTGTTATTGATGTTTCAGGGGCGGATACGATTAGGGTACTGAGTTGTTGTAATGAACTTGGCATTTGTTACATTAATTCGGCTTTGGAAAATGAGGCAGTAGATCAGGACAATAGTTTACTCGGTTTTCAGCTTACGGAAAGGTATACGAGGTTTGGGAAGGAGAAAGCGACATTTACAAATACAAGAGCGATTATAGGCTCAGGTATGAATCCTGGTGTTGTTCAATGGATGGTTGTTGAGCTTATGAAAGAACGCCCAAATGAAAAGCCACGAGCATGCTATATTGTAGAACATGATACGTCATTTTTGAATGATACGGCACTTATAAAGCCACATACACTTTATGCTTCATGGGCAGTAGAGCGATTTCTAGATGAAGCGATATGGAGTTATCCGATGTATATGAGTCATCATCGTCCTCTTTATTTTTATGAGGATGTATATGCTTCAGAGTACAAAGTAAAGCTAGGAGAAAAAGAGTTTTATGGTTGTTTAATGCCACATGAGGAAGTTTTAATTTTAGGGAAAAACTTCAACATGGAAGTTGGTTTTCTTTATCGAATTAATGAGTATACAACAGATTTAATTAGACAGAACTTAGATAATGTAGAAGATTTATGGAACTGGAATCGTAAAGTATTCAATCCAGCGGAAGAAGAGATTGCAGGAGAAGATCTAGTCGGTGTGTTACTCGTTTATGAAAATAACGAGACATACATGTATAATGTAATGAATAGTAGCCAAGTTTTTCAAAAATATAAAACAAATGCGACATACTTCCAAGTAGGGTGTGGAATTTATGCAGGCTTGTGTAGTTTATTGTTAGATACTTTTGGACAAGGCGCCTATTATGTTGAAGAATTATTATTAAATACTGAAAGTAAGTATGGGGAATATTTAAATTTATATATGAAGGATATTGTAGTAGGACATAATAATTTTACAGATGGATTGCTACACGATAGGGTAAGGTGGATATAAATTGTGATTGAAAAGGAAGGAGCTGTATCTCCTTCCTTTTAGTATTAGAAGGTTATATATTGCTCTGAAAGCAATTTCATACGTATAATTTAAGGGGATAACATGTGAAATGTTATTTTTGTATTGATCAAGAGGAGTTTTTATATGAACAAATACAAGAGCTTGATTTATGAAGAAAGAGAAGCTTTAAAAGTATTTATATTATTATTCTATATCATATTCTTTTTATATGACGTTATCTATTACTTTGTTTATCCTGCTATGAATATTAACGAAGCAAGGATAGGGTGGCCAGAAGGTGGTATGGGAATAGGCGTACATATATTAGTAATATCTTTGTTTCCTATTTCAATATATCTTCGAAAACAAGGTTATGTATATTTTGTGAAATACTTATTTTTAATTGGGTACATGCTTATTGATCTTATTAATAACTTAATGATTTATTTACACAGTGATCGTGTTTTTGAAAATGGGAATATGGTTGAAATATTTTTAATTTTATTTGCACCGATTTTCGTGAACAGAAAATATTTTTATTTCGTTTCCTGTAGTGTAATTGGAAAATATGTATTTTTCACTTCGATATTACAAGATGTAAAAGTTGTGATTCCGCTTGTATTATGTGTATTCTTTTTCATCATTTCGCATTCTTTATTAAAGAGATTTCAATCTTATGTAAGGACAGTTGTTGAGATGATGAACAGTATGAAAGAGACTGAAAACTTAGCTGTTATTGGGACTATGTCTACAACAATCGCTCATGAAATTCGAAATCCATTAACAGCTTTAAAAGGATTTACACAAATTCAAAAAGAAAGAAATCCTGAAGATACGATGAGCTATGAGATTATGCTGCAAGAAATTGAGAGAATTAATGGGTTTGTTAGTGAATTGATGTTATTAGGAAAACCGAAACCAACAAATTATGAGTGGTGTAATATACGGGAAATCCTTTTATATGTTGTACAGTTAATGGAAAGCTATGCGACTCAATATAAAGTGAAATTTCATTTGCAAGTAGATGGAAATTTACCTGTTATAAATGGTGATGACAAGCAATTAAAACAAGTGTTGTTAAACATCATCAAAAATGGAATTGAATCGATGCCAGAAGGTGGAGATATTCAGATTCATGCATATGAAAAAGCTGGAGAGAACTTGTGTATTTCTGTGGAAGATCAAGGTTTTGGGATAGAAAATGAGAAAATAGAAAAGATCGGAAAAGCTTTTTATACAACAAAAGAGAATGGTACAGGTCTTGGATTAATGATTACATATAAAATTATTGAAGAACATCAAGGGAGTATCGCAATTCAAAGTAGTATGGGGGTAGGAACGAAAGTGGAAATTTATTTACCAACAGTGTAGTGCAATAGACGAAATTACTTTTCAGAAAAGTGTTCTTGTTGTGTAAATATAAACATTTTATAAAATATTTCAAGAAGGGTTTTTTTTATAAAACACTTCGTTTATAATGGAGGAAAATATCGACATAGAGCTTGTAGCTCGTGTAACGGTTCGGTAGTGTTATGAAAAGAAAAGAAAAGAAGGGGTGCACGCGCATCCTTTTTTCTATGCAGATATGATGGAAGGGGTGGTATGATGGAATTAACATTAAATTCGACTGTATGTTTACACACGATTCAATTTCGAAAAGAGCAAAAGAACTATATTGTAAAAGATACGATTACAGGAGAGACATATGAAATGCCGCCACTTTGGATTGATGCACTGGCGATGATGCGTGACGGTTTTTTATTGGGAGAAATTGAGGAGAAATTAAAAGAAGAGTATCCAGCAGAAGAAGTAAATATGCTAGCATTCACGAGGCAGCTGTTAGAGCTAGAACTTGTCGGAATGGTAGATGGAGAAGAGATAGCTTGTACAAAGAAGAAAGATAAAGATTATTTAGCTTGGGTACGCCCAAGGGTGGAACAATTTTTCCTTAATTTAAATAAAAAATATAGAAGCAAAGGTCAGTGATGATCTTTGCTTTTTTAGTGCAATACAAAATAGGTATTCACCCAAATAAAGGTTCTCGCATATTGTAGCTTATGTAAGTAGAATGCTGCGAAGGGGTGGGTGCAGTGACAGGGAATGTATTGAACTATTTTGCTGGTGGAAATACAGCTAGAGGATTTTATAGCTTGTATGAAGAGAGTTTAAAAGGGCTAGATAGGTTATTTATTTTAAAAGGCGGTCCAGGAACAGGGAAGTCTTCTTTAATAAAAGCAATTGGGCGTGAATGGACTGGAAAAGGATATGATATTGAATTTTTACATTGTTCTTCTGATAATAAGTCAGTTGACGGTGTAATTATTCCAAAGCTAAATGTAGGAATTGTCGATGGGACATCACCACACGTTATAGAGCCGAAAATGCCTGGAGTTGTAGAAGAGTATATAAATTTAGGCGTTGCTTGGGACTCAGATAAATTAAGAAAGCAAAAATTAGAGATTGAACGATTTGTTTCAGAAGCAAGTAAAGCCTTTCAAGCAGCTTACGAGTGTTTTAAAGAGGCTCTAGTTATACATGATGAGTGGGAGAAAATATATATTAATAACATTGATTTTAATAAAGCAAACGAATTAACAAATCAGCTTATACAGAAATTGTTTGCAGATAAAGGCGGGAAGAAATCAATTGTGAAACATCGTTTCTTAGGGGCTGCTACACCGAAGGGAGCAGTTGATTTCGTTCCTAATTTGACAGAAGGGCTTCCGCATCGCTATTTTATAAAAGGTCGCCCAGGTTCTGGAAAATCAACGATGCTTAAAAAATTAGCTAAGGCAGCAGAAGAAAAAGGTTTTGAAGTAGAAGTGTATCATTGTGGATTTGATCCAAATAGTCTCGATATGATTATTGTAAGGGAATTAGGATTTGCAATTTTTGATAGCACAGCACCGCATGAATACTTCCCAAGCCGTGAGGGGGATGAGATTATCGATATGTATGATCTCATTGTTGCACCAGGAACAGATGAGAAGTATGCTACGGAAATTCGCGACGTTTCAATTCAGTATAAAACAAAAATGAATGAGGCGATGTCTTTCTTAGCAAAGGCAAAATCAGTTCGTGATAAATTAGAACGAATTTATATCGCCGCTATGGATTTTTCAAAAGTCGATGCATATAAAGAAGAAATCCAAAAAGAGATTGAACGAATTGCAGTTACTGTAATTGAAAAGAAAAAATAGGTATTTTGTTAGGCTGTCGGGAATTTTCTGACAGCTATTTTAGTATGTAGTAAAATTAGTCTTATATTTGTCGAATTTCCAGGGAAATGATCAAAAAATGGGGAGGGTATGAAATGAGAGAGAAAATTGAGTTGGAACTAGAAAGAATTGAAAAAGAGAATGATGTGAAAATTTTATTTGCTGTAGAATCAGGGAGCAGGGCGTGGGGATTTCCATCGAAAGATAGTGATTATGATGTTAGGTTTGTTTATATACGTCCTGTAGAATGGTATTTATCAATTCATGATAAACGTGATGTAATCGAGTATCCAATTAGTGATGATTTAGATATAAGTGGCTGGGATATTAAAAAGGCATTGCAACTATTTGCAAAGTCAAATCCGGCTTTACTTGAGTGGATTCGATCACCAATTTTTTATTCGAAAAACTCTAATTTTCCAGAACAGCTTCAGCAAATGAGCGAAAAGAATTTTGATCCAAAAGCAACGATATATCATTACTTACATATGGCTTCAAAAAATTATCGTGAATTTTTGCAAGGTGAGAATGTAAAACTGAAAAAGTATTTTTATGTATTACGTCCTATTTTAGCTTGTAAATGGTTAGAGGAGAAATCGACTTTGCCTCCTGTAGAATTTGATAGATTGATTACAGAATTGTCATTAGAACGTAGTGTATTAGATGAAATTGAAAAGTTGTTAATAAAGAAAAAAGTAGGTACTGAATTGGATATTGGATTGAAAATTGAGGTACTAAATCAATTTTTAGAAGAACAAATTGATTACTACCAGCAATACGTAAAAGGGATTGAAAAGGGATTAGGGATTGATATTGAGAGTTTGAATACATTATTTAGAAACATGTTGTTTGAAGTATATAAAAAAGAGCACAAGTGAGTTTGTGCTCTTTTTTATCCCGCTATTTGTGGGAGCCGCCGTAAACGCCTGATTGGTGAGGGCTAATAATCAGTGGGGATGAACAAAACCCTCACTGATTAAAGTTTCACTTTATTTTGTAGGAATAAAGAAAACAGATATAGCCGCGATAAGACCTGCAAAGGAGAATAAGTAAAAATTCCAAGCTAAGTCATATTGCATTGTCATAATAATACCGACAAGAATAGGGCCAGCAATTGCACCAACTCGGCCAAGCCCAAGTCCCCATCCTAAAGAGGTAGCTCGGATATGTGATGGGAAGTATTGTGTTACATAAGCATTTAATATTTGAGTAATACCGACTGATCCAATTCCAGCAAGACCAATTAAAAGATAAATGATTGTAACAGATGGTTTGATTGTTAATAGTCCGATGCATATGGCTGCCATAAGATAGGAGATGCTAATAACAATTTTTGCTCCTATACGATCGGCAATTGCTCCAGCAAATAATGCACCGATAGCTGCAGTAATGTTTAGTATAAGTAGAAATGATAAACTAGATCCAAGTGGATATCCTGCTTGGCGCATCATCTGTGGTAGCCAAGTGTTTAAACCGTATATCAAAAACATTCCCATTATATAAGTGGTCCAGAAAAGTAGAGTTGCTTTCATGTATTCTTTTGAGAATAATGTAAGGAATCCGTGTTTCTTTTGTATATTAGATGATGTTTGAGAAATTTCTTTTCTTACATGTAATTCGATTTGAAAACGATCACAAATTTGTTTCGCTTCTTCTTGACGATTACGTGATAGCAAAAATTGAATGGACTCAGGTAAATAACGAATAATGAAAGGAATGAGAAGTAGCGGAATCATTCCGATGCCAAACATAATTCTCCATCCGAAACCTTCTAACATAAACATGGACAAAATGGCGCCTAGTACGATACCTAAAGGATAGCCGGTAAACATAAGTGCATAAATAAAAGATTGTCGCTTTTGGGGTGAATACTCAACAGTAAGTGCCGAAGCTGTTGGGATAACACCACCTAATCCAATTCCTCCGATAAATCGAGATAGTCCGAATAATTCCGGGGAAGGAGCCATTGCAGCTAAGCCCATTGTAATAGAAAAAAGGGCTAGACAGCATATGAGTGTCCATTTTCGTCCAATTAGATCTGTAATGGTTCCAACTAGAATAGCACCAATAAACATCCCAAATAAAGCATAGCTGGCAATTGTTCCAGCGTGAGCTGGTGATAGTGCCCAGCTTTTGTCTTCTAGGAGCTTTGGCAGAACGGCGCCGTAAATACCTAAATCATATCCGTCAGCTAGAATGGCTAGCCAACAAATAAAAACAACAAGTTTTGTAATAGAACTTGAAAAGATAGTTTCTGTAGATTCTAGATGAGGTGGAGCAGAAGGTTGCATAGTATTCACCTCTTTTTTGTAAATTAATATATTATTTTGTTAAATGTTAATTTTTCCCTTCTTTTGTCGAAATTTATCTAAAAAAGCTTCATGAAAATAAAGAAGTTCAACGGGATTTCCGTTGAACTTCTTTATTTTTTACTCGTTATCAACTCGTTTCAATGGCTGATCTGCGGGACCTTCCATAACATCTCCATCAATTGAAAAACGAGAACCGTGGCAAGGACAATCCCAAGTACAATCACCGTTATTCCATTCAACTTCACAGCCAAGGTGTGTGCAAGTTGTATCGACGATATGTAATTTTCCTTCTGTATCTTTATAAGCACCTGCTCGTTTACCGTTGACATGTACAACAGATCCTTCGCCAACTTCAAGGTCTTCTGGCTTACGTAATGCGGTTTCAATTTTCCCTTCAATTAAGTGTTTGGCAACATCAATGTTCTGAGAGAGGAAAGTTTTTATATCTGGATTTGCATGAAAGCGTGATGGTGCAAACAGTTCTTTATATGGACTGTGGACTTTTAGAATGGAGTCCTTCAGTAAATGAGCTGCTGCAGTTCCAGTCGTCATTCCCCATTTACGATATCCAGTTGCCACAAATATATTTGGATTCCTTTCGTTAATATGTCCGATATAAGGAAGCTTGTCTAGCGTGATTAAATCTTGTGCTGACCATCTATAGGGAACTTCATCTACTCCAAAAGTTGCTTCAGCAAAAGAATAGAGTGCTTCGTAATGAAGCATCGTATTTATTCCTTGTCCTGTTTTATGACTCTCTCCGCCGATTAATATTAGCTTTTCTCCATTTTTTGTCGTATAGCGTAAGGAGCGTTTGGGATCATCGATACTTAAATACATGCCCCCTGGGTAATCCGTTTTTGCTTTTATTGCGAGAGCATAGGAGCGTTCTGCGTACATTCGCGTAAAGAAAAAGCTATTAGCATCATAAAAAGGAAAATGTGAACAAGAGACAATATATTTACAAGTGATGCGATGGTCACCCTTTGTAATTACTTGTGGATAATCTCCTTTTTCCACATCAATAGCTGTTGTTTGCTCATAAACCTTTCCGCCCATCTCCACAAACTTTTCTAAAAGTATTTTTAAATAAAGAAGAGGATGGAATTGCGCTTGATTTTTCATCACAAGTGCAGATTGTACGGGAATAGGAATCGACAGGGATTGAACATAGTCACAAGGAATATTTAGTTTTTGATAGGCTTCATATTCTTTCGTTAAATTTCGCAGGCCATTATTGGTAGTTGTATATAAATACGAATCTTCATTTGTGAAATTACAGTCGATTTTATATGCTTGTACAGTCTCGTTTATGAATTGTAGAGCTTTACTATTTGATTCGTAGTAAAGTTGAGCTTTTTCCACACCAAAATTGTTTATTAATTCATCATAAATAAGATCATGTTGAGCTGTTACTTTTGCGGTTGTATGCCCAGTTGTTCCATTTAAAACAGAACCAGAATCAATTAAAACGACTTTCATTCCTTCTTTAGCGAGTAAATAGGCGGTGGTAATGCCTGTAATACCAGCTCCGATAACAGCAACTTCTGTCTTTATATTTTCGGATAAATGAGGAAAAGTAGGAAATTGAGTAGATTCAATCCAATAGGATGATGGTAACTGCGGAAATGTGTCATCTGTCATTTTGAAAACCTCCTAAATTAGAACAATTTTCCTTTTAATATTTCCATATTATATGGAATTCATGTATGTTGTTTTCATAGCGTTCTATTTTTATCCCGCTATTTGTGGGCAGTAAAACTCCCACCTCAAAATTCGGCTGGAGCAAAGAAGTTAGGTGGGAGCCTTGCTGCCCGTCAACGCCCGATTGGTGAGGGTTAATAATCAGTGGGGGATGAACAAAACCCCCACTGATTAAAGTTTCACTTTATTAAACGAAAGATAAAATTATTTTAATATAATTATTTTGTTGGGGCAGTATGAAGAAGTAGGATTTATATAAAGCTAAATTCAAATGATTCCATTTGCGGATTACATAGAGAGTTCTTGAATGAGATAGAGTCTGTGTTGTTTAAGTGGATGTGTATGTATAGCGATAAAACCTTGTGAAATCCATACTCTTTCTTTAGTGAAATAAAGTATACTTATAAAAGTATAACCAACTTTTATTACTAGGTCATAAAAGTTGTTGACAATGTAGAAAGTCTATTGTTATGATTCATCATGTGGAAAGGTTGATAGAGAGTAAAAAGAGAAATGTTTTTCATTGATAATAAAAGCGAGAAATAAGTGACGATAGAGTGAGTATATTTTCCTTATGATAAATGCTTTTTGGATCACCTAGTAAAATCAATCTGGAAGCAAGAATTGATATATGCAAGTCGCGTAGGGCGCGGCATAAGAAAGGGGCAAAAGGATGAAGGAGCTTCATACGTTTGGGTGGTATGCAGCGCGTGTATCACCACATTTGCCAAAAAAAGCATTTAAACCAGTTCCTACTCGTTTATTTGGTGGACTGGCTTATTTACTTGTGGCATTAGCGGGGTTAATAGCGATTGGTGTATTTGAATTGAATGTGTGGGCAAATTTAGGAATTGCGATTGTTCTTGGATTATGTTTTGCTTCACTTGGATTTTTAGGACATGAAATTTTACATGGAACAGTTGTAAGAAAGGCATGGCTTCGTGATTTTTTAGGTGCGATAGCATTTATGCCATTATCAACTGGCCCAAAACTTTGGAGAAAGTGGCATAATGCAACGCATCATGTTCACACACAGCATGAAGAGAATGATCCAGATGCATGGCCGACATTTGAGAAACTGAAAAAGAGTAAGTTTTTGAGTTGGGTATATCGCATGCCTCTTCATGTACGTTCATTCTTTAGTTTTCTGTCATTAACAATTCAATTTACGTTACATTCGACTCGAATGTTCTTTCATTTTATAAAAGAATTTAAGTCATCCAATCAAAAATCTGTATGGCTTCAACTTCTTTTGCCCTGGACAGTTTGGATTAGTTTATTGTTTATTATGGGACCTACAAAGTGGTTCTTTGCATACGTGATTCCGTTGTTAATTGCTAACTTTATTGTAATGGCGTATATCGCAACAAATCACCGCTTAAATCCAATTGTTCCAGTAAATGATCCTTTAGCAAACTGTTTATCAGTCACAGTACCGCGCTGGGTAGACGTTTTACATTTCAATTTCTCATACCATACAGAACATCATCTGTTTCCTGCTATGAGTTCTAAATACTATCCATTAGTAAAAGATAAAATTAAAGAAATGTGGCCGGAACGCTATCACGAAATGCCGATGACAAAAGCATTGGCAGCACTTTGGAATACACCACGTGTGTATTATCACGGAAGTGAATTAGTTGATCCACATAGGGAGCATTTCTATGGTTCTTTAGGAAATGGATTGGATCCTCATAATATTTCATATCGTGAGGAACATATAGAGGAAAAAGAGACTATAAAAAAAGTAAATCAATAAACGTAGATATATTTTGCGATGAAAAAGCAAGCTCTCTTAGAGCTTGCTTTTTGTTATAAAGAAACTTCTTTCTTGTTCTTTGTTTTGACGTGGACAGAGTTATTTTCTTTCCGTTGTAGTCGTTTCTCTAAAAGATTAACAAAATAAGTAAATAGAAGAACAAGTACAAGATAGTATAGACCAACGATTATATATGTATCTAATTGTTGGAAGTTACCTGCAGCAATAGATAAACCCGATCCCCATAGTTCGGACAGTCCTACGTAAGCGACAAGTGAAGAATCTTTTAATCCAATAATAAATTGGTTCCCTAGAGGGGGAAGAGACAGACGAAATGCTTGTGGTAATATAATCCGGCGCATCGCTAAAGGGTAAGGCATCCCTAAAGAGCGAGCAGCTTCTAATTGTCCACGGTCAACGGATTGAATTGATCCGCGGAAAATTTCAGTAATATATGCACCGTTATGAATTGCTAAAGCAATTGCTCCTGCCCAAAAAGGGGTAAAAACAACAACGGATGTAATCCCAAAATAGAGAATAGCAATTTGAACAATTAAAGGTGTACCACGAATAATGGCGATGTATACATGAGCAATACTATTTAAAACCTTATTGTTAGAGATTCGAAAGAAAGCGACTAGTAATCCAATTAGTGAACCGAGTAATAGGGATGTTAGTGTTAATTGTAATGTGACAATAGTAGCCTTTAAGAGTGTGGGATAGGTAGAGATAAAAATTTCAAACATATGTGTCACCTCATATTGTATGGATTTTAGTAGGGAATGAAATGCCCCACATAAAGTGAAACTTTAATCAGTGGGGGGATCCCCCCTACTGATTATTAGCCTTCACCAATCGGGCATGTACGGGCAGTCCGACTCCTATCTAACTTCTTTGTTTTACAACCAAATTTTGGAGTGGAGGTTTTACTGCCCGCAAATAGCGGGATGGAAAGTGGGGCATGATTTATGAAATCTTTGAATAGCCAACTTACTTTGTTTTTGCCTCGTCTCCAAGAATATTACGCCCAAACCATTTCTTACTAATCTTTTCATACGTGCCGTCTTTAATGATTTCATCTAGCGCTTTATTTACCTTTTCGACCATGTCTTTATTGTCTTTATGAATAGCAATTCCCATTTCATCAAGGTTTAACGGTTTTCCAGCTTCTTTTATATTTGATTTACCTTCTTTAATCATGCGAAGACCAACCATTTGATCAGTAATAACTGCGTCTACACGTCCTGGTTCTAAGTCCATAAGTGCAGTAATATCACTATCATATTCTGTAATTTGATCTGTATATTTTGCAACAAGGGTTTTGAAAGTACTTGCTTTTACAACACCTATTTTTTTACCTTTCAAGTCCTCTGGAGAAGAGATAGATGTATTCTTTTTAGCTACAAAAATTTGTGCACCAGAACGATAATATGGATTTGAGAAATTCACGGCTTTTAATCGTTCTTCTGTAATTGCCATACTTCCTAATATCACATCATATTTTTTTGATTGTAGACCTTGAATCAATGTTTCCCAAGGATTTGTAACAGGAACAGGTTTCATTCCCATCTTTTTCGCGAGAGCTTCACCTATTTCTACATCAAAACCGACAAGCTTTCCGTCATTTTCTTTATAGTTAAAAGGTTTGTATAAACCACTCATCGCATAACGAAATTCTTTTTCACCATTAGATGAAGTAGTAGTGCTTTCCTTGCTGCAGGCTCCTAGTATGAAGGATGTACACAGTGTAATACTCGCAACAATAGTTAATAGTTTTCTTTTCATAAAACCCCTCCTATATATTGATCATACGGATGGTTTTAAGTATGTTATCGAGATATTTTATTTGGATGATTAGTTGTGCACCGTATGACTGTATTTCTTTTCGTTTGAAACAGAAGTTACATTATAAAACGTTGCGTAAAAATTGCTTGGCCCGTTCATGTGATGGAGCTGAAAAGAATTGTGCGGGAGGAGCTTCCTCCACAATTTTCCCGTCATCCATAAAGATGACGCGGTCAGCTACATCTCTTGCGAAATTCATTTCATGAGTAACAATAACCATTGTCATTCCTTCTTCAGCAAGTTCTTTCATAACTTGCAACACTTCTCCAACAAGTTCAGGGTCTAAAGCTGAGGTAGGTTCATCAAATAGCATAATTTTAGGATTCATAGCAAGAGCTCGCGCAATGGCAATGCGCTGTTTTTGACCACCGGAAAGGAGGTGGGGAGTTACATCTGCTTTATCCTGTAGGCCAACTTTTTGCAAAAGCTGATTTCCAATATCCTTTGCATTTGCTGTTTCTAATTTTTTTACATGAATAGGTGCTTCTGTGATGTTTTCTAGTGAGGTCATATGAGGAAAGAGGTTAAAGTGCTGAAAAACCATACCGACATTTTCACGGACTTTGTTTAAGTTTGAATGCTTTGGATCAATTCGTTCACCTTGTAAGTGAATTTCACCTTCATCGTACATTTCTAAAAAGTTAAGACAGCGAAGTAATGTACTTTTGCCGGAACCACTGGCACCAATTAAAACAACAACTTCTTTTTCTTTTACTTCTAAATCAATTCCTTTTAAAACATCAAGTGAGCCGAATGATTTTACTAGATTTCGAACTTGAATCATACAAAACCCCCAGTCAAAAATATATTTTACAAATGTTGCCCCTTATTTCTGTTATTAGTCATAAATTGTCAGAATCCTTTATTTTTTTGGCGGAATTTGATATTCAAGGGAATTATGATTTTTAAAATCTCTATATCTTTCTATAACGAAAATATGGATAATAATATATAGGTAGCACCTATATTGCTTATAAGAAGGGGAAAGAAGAGATGGAAAAAGAAAGGAAGACATTTTCCTTTGGTTTACGTATACAGCTTATGCTATTTACTACAGTTTTAGCTTTAATTACATATTCAACAAGTTTATTTTTTATTTACGTTATATATGATTATTTTCAAAGTTATGTAAGTCAAACTGTTTATAATATTATCGTTATGTTATTAGGTGTAGTATGGTCTGGAATTTTAGCGTATGGGGCAGCAATATTTTTAATTAAACCACTTCGAAAGTTGGAAGAATCAGCAAGGAAAGCGGCTGAAGGTGATATTCGTGAAGATGTCCCATTGCCAAAGACAGATGATGAGATTAAATCTTTAAGTGTTGCATTTAATATGATGCTAGGGAACTTAAGGGGCATGGTAAAAAATATCGATACTACATTTTCGTATACAAATAATCAAGTTCAGCAAATTAGAAAACAAACAGGTGAAGCGACAAAACAAGCACAAGGTGTGTCTGAAACTCTTGCGGAGATTTCTTCTGGTGCCGAGCAATCAGCGGCATCGATTCAAGCGATCGTTTCTACTGTTGATACAACGACTTCTATTGCAAATGAAGTAGAAGGAAAAGCAAAACAGTCTGACGAGTTGTCTTCAGAAATGGTTCAAGCTTTAGGACAAAGTACACGTGTATTTACTTCTTTAATTCAAGGTATTCAAACATTGGCGAGAGAAAATGAAGATTCGATGGAAAATGTACAGAAATTAGAAGAGCGAATGAAACAAGTTGAACACATTGTTTCTGTTGTGAGTGAGATTGCTACCCAAACAAATTTATTAGCACTCAACGCTTCTATTGAGGCAGCTCGTGCAGGAGAGCATGGAAGAGGCTTTGCGGTTGTAGCAGAAGAAGTACGTAAATTGGCTGATGAAAGTGATCATTCCGCAAAAAACATATCGCAGTTATTACGGAATATGCAAGATGAAGTACAGCAAGTCGCATTGAAAATGACAGAGCAGGTCAAGAAAGCTAAAGAAGAGGCGAAACGCGGAGAAGCTACAGAATTAATTTTAAAAGAAATGTCATCAAGTGTTATGGAAGTAGCCGATGCAACCAAGCAAATTAGTAGTTATATGAATGAACAAGTGAGTCACATTCATCAAACAGGAGCACAAACAAAGGCTGTAGCAGCAATTGCGGAAGAAACGTCAGCTGGTTCACAAGAAGTGGCACGTGTGACGTTGCAACAGTCTAAAAATATGATAGCAATCGATCAATTATTAAAAGACTTAGAGAAGCAATCAGCGGATTTAAAACAAACGATTGAACGATTTTCGATGTAAAAGAGAAGAACAGAATGCTGTTCTTCTCTTTTTTTAACTAGATTTAATATCTACAGTTAAAAAGTATAAACTATGAACGTTTCCGCAACATTCTTTTCTGTCCCTTTCGGATGAAAATTATAGCGAGCTATAATATTAAAAGGGGTGTCTTTTATGAAAAAAGAAAAAAGACAACGATTAATTAAACAATTTGTAAAGGAGTATGAAATAGAGAAGCAAGAAAGATTAGTAGAATTGTTAGCAAAAAAAGATGTATTAGTAACACAAGCTACAGTTTCTCGAGATATTCGTGAGTTAAACTTAACGAAGGTACCTTCTCAAGAAGGATTAATGATATATAAATTTTTCTCAGAAGAGCATTTACAAACTGATATAAAGTTAAAGAAAAAATTACGAGAGGTTGTTGTAAAAATTGATTGTGTAGATCAATTAATGGTTATTAAAACATTACCCGGTAATGCACATGTTATTGGTGTTTTGTTTGATGAGTTAGATTGGAAAGAAAAAATAGGATGTATATGTGGAAATGATACATGCCTTATAATTTCTCAGTCGAAATCAGATAGGGAGATTTTAGAAGAAAGGTTAAATTTAATTATTTAGATGCAAAATCCTGTTTTTAATAAAAATTAAAAACAGGATTTTTGTGTAAATACGGAAGTTAAATATTCAGCATATATGCGTAATATATGTATTTTTTTATTGAAAAAGCGGGATGGAGTGTTATAAAAATACAAATTCATATGATTTTAAAAAAATAACTTGTTTAATATTTCACAATGATAATGTGGATGTTTTCACAAAGATGAAAGCGCGTAGCATTTATTATGTACTTGTAAGACATCAAACATATTTAAAAGGAGGTACAACAAATGAAGCATCCGATACATGTTACTTCAGAAATTGGGGAATTACAAACGGTGTTATTAAAACGACCTGGTAAAGAAGTGGAAAACTTAACGCCAGATTATTTGCAACAATTATTATTTGACGATATTCCATACTTACCAATTATTCAAAAAGAGCATGATTATTTTGCACAAACATTACGCAATCGGGGTGTTGAAGTTCTTTATTTAGAAAAACTAGCTGCTGAGGCATTAGTAGATAAAAAACTTCGAGAAGAATTTGTTGATCGTATTTTAGAAGAAGGACAGGCTGACGTAAATGTTGCACATCAAACTTTAAAAGAATATTTACTTTCCTTTTCAAATGAAGAATTAATTCAAAAAATTATGGGTGGTGTACGGAAAAACGAAATTGAAACAAGTAAGAAGACACATTTATACGAATTAATGGAAGATCATTATCCGTTTTACTTAGACCCAATGCCTAATTTATATTTTACTCGTGATCCAGCAGCTAGCGTGGGCGATGGCTTAACGATAAATAAGATGAGAGAACCGGCGCGTAGACGTGAATCATTATTCATGGAGTACATCATTAAATATCATCCAAGATTTGCAAATCACAATGTGCCAATTTGGCTAGATCGTGATTATAAGTTTCCAATTGAAGGTGGCGATGAGCTAATTTTAAATGAAGAAACAATTGCAATTGGAGTATCTGCCCGTACGTCAGCTAAAGCAATTGAACGTTTAGCTAAAAATCTTTTTAGCCGACAAAATAAAATTAAGAAAGTGTTAGCAATAGAAATTCCAAAATGCCGAGCATTTATGCATTTAGATACAGTGTTTACAATGGTTGATTATGACAAGTTTACAATTCACCCAGCCATTCAAGGGCCAAAAGGAAATATGAATATTTATATTTTAGAAAAAGGTCCAGATGCGGAAACTCTTAAAATTACACATCGTACTTCTTTAATGGAAGCATTAAAAGAGGTATTAGGTTTAAGTGAATTAGTTCTTATTCCTTGTGGAGGAGGAGATGCAATTGCTTCCGCTCGTGAACAATGGAATGACGGTTCTAATACATTAGCAATTGCGCCAGGTGTAGTTGTTACATATGATCGCAACTATGTATCCAATACTTTATTAAGGGAGCATGGTATAGAAGTCATTGAGGTGCTAAGTTCGGAATTATCTCGTGGTCGTGGGGGTCCACGTTGCATGAGTATGCCAATTGTTCGTAAAGATATTTAGTATAAATAACGGAGAAAGTAGGGATGAAGTATGTTAATGACTAGACCAAATTTAAAAGGAAGAAGTTTTCTAGCTGAAAAAGATTTTACACAAGAAGAATTATTATATTTTCTAGATTTAGCAGCAGAATTAAAAGAGAAAAAGAAAAACGGTGTCCCACATCATTATTTAGAAGGTAAAAATGTAGCGCTATTATTTGAAAAAACCTCTACTCGTACGCGATGTGCATTTACAGTAGCATGTACAGATTTGGGGGCGAACCCTGAATATTTAGGGAAAGGTGATATTCAGCTTGGGAAAAAAGAATCCGTAGAGGATACAGCAAAAGTGTTAGGACGCATGTTTGACGGAATTGAGTTTCGTGGATTTAATCATGAAACTGTAGAATCTTTAGCACAAAATTCTGGTGTGCCGGTTTGGAATGGATTAACAGATATGTGGCATCCAACACAAACACTTGCAGATTTATTAACAATTAGAGAACATGTAGGGAAATTAAAAAATGTGAAGCTCGTTTACGTTGGAGATGGACGAAATAATGTTGCTAATAGCTTACTAGTTGGTGGAGCGATCGTTGGAATGGATGTACGTATTTGTACACCGGAATCTTTATGGCCAGAGCAAGAAGTAATTGATTTAGCAAAAAAATATAATGAACAGGTAATGATAACAAGTAATGTGGAAGAAGCTGTTGCGAATGCAGATGTAATTTATACAGATGTATGGGTGTCTATGGGTGAGGAAGAAAAATTTGCTGAACGTGTCGAGTTATTGAAACCTTATCAAGTAAATATGAAAATGATTAAAGAAACAGGAAATGAAAATGTGATTTTCTTACATTGTTTACCCGCATTCCATGATGTTGAAACGATGTATGGTGAGGAAGTTTATGAGAAATATGGGTTGAGGGAAATGGAGGTAACTGACGAAGTATTCCGCAGTAAACATTCAAAAGTATTTGATCAGGCTGAAAATAGAATGCATACAATTAAAGCGGTTATGGCAGCTACTTTAGGAAACATGGAGTAAAGAAGAAAGGGAGTCTTCCTTTCTTCTTTCTCCTCCTTTAGACACTATCATTCACTATGGCTTTCGTATTGTTATTGCAATTAAAGAGAGGTGAGTGGAATGGATGAAGATAAGAAATTAGGGTTGTTTACATTAACGGCGCTTGTAGTGGGGTCTATGATTGGCGGTGGAGCGTTTAATTTAGCAAGTGATATGGCAAAAGGTGCTGGAGCTGGAGCCATTATTATTGGTTGGGTTATAACAGGAATTGGGATGATTGCGCTTGGATTATCTTTTCAAAATCTAACTGTAAAACGGCCAGATTTAGATGGCGGTATTTTTAGCTATGCAAAAGCAGGGTTTGGTAATTTTATGGGATTTAATAGTGCGTGGGGATATTGGCTATCTGCCTGGCTTGGTAATGTAGCTTACGGTACATTATTGTTTTCTTCATTAGGGTATTTCTTCCCAATCTTTGAAGGCGGTCAAAATGTAGCATCCATTATTGGTGCAAGCGTATTATTATGGTGTGTTCACATGTTAATTTTACGTGGAGTTCAATCAGCAGCACTTGTGAATTTAGTAACTACAATCGCAAAATTAGTACCTGTATTTGTATTTATTGTTATAGGAATCTTCGCGTTTCATATTGATACGTTTCTAGATGGATTTTGGGGACAAACTGGTTCTTTTTCATGGGGAGCGGTTGGCAGCCAGGTTAAAAGTACAATGCTTGTAACTTTATGGGTGTTTATTGGGGTAGAAGGGGCTGTTGTTTTATCTAGTCGAGCAAAAAATAGAAGTGATGTAGGGAAAGCAACGGTTATTGGCTTAATTGGTACACTCATCATTTACATTTTAATTACATTACTGTCTCTTGGACTTATGCAGCAAGCAGATATTGCTAATTTGAAAAATCCGTCTATGGCTTATTTATTTGAAAGTGTTGTTGGAAAATGGGGGGCTATCTTTATTAATTTAGGTTTAGTCATCTCTGTATTAGGTGCTTGGTTAGGCTGGACTTTACTCGCATCTGAAATTCCATATTTGGCGGCTAAAGACGGAGTATTTCCAAAATGGTTTGCAAAAGAAAATAAAAACAAGGCTCCAATAAATTCATTATGGATAACAAATGGCTTAATTCAAATGTTCTTATTAACATTCGTCGTTTCCGATCAGGCGTATAACTTTGCATTCTCTTTAGCATCTTCAGCTATTTTAATCCCATATGCTTTTTCAGCATTTTATCAACTGAAGCATAGCTTAAAGTCTGAAGAAGTGGATCGAAATAAAAATATAATAATTGGTTTGATAGCAAGTATTTATGGTGTGTGGTTAGTTTATGCAGCTGGTTTAGAGTATTTATTATTAACTATGACTTTATATGCGCCAGGTATTTTTATTTTTTACAATGTTCAAAAGCAAAAGAGTTCGAAGCAAATATTTACTCGAGTGGAATTAGCATCATCGGTAGCAATTGGTGCTTTAGCATTCTTTGCGATTTATGGATTAATTACAGGCAGTATTACTTTATAAAGCGCTGTGAAAGCGAAATTAACTGGAGGGCTGAAATATGGCACGAAGAAAAATTGTAGTTGCACTAGGGGGAAATGCGATACAGTCTGGAAAAGCTACTGCAGGGGCACAGCAAGAAGCATTAGAAAAAACAGCGGAACAACTTGTAAAAATAATGGAAAATGATGTAGATATAGTAATTGCGCACGGAAATGGCCCGCAAGTGGGGAATATTTTATTACAGCAAAAAGCTGCAGAAACGGAAAAGACACCTGCAATGCCATTAGATACTTGTGGTGCAATGAGCCAAGGGATGATTGGATATTGGATGGAAAATGCGATTGAAAAGGCATTGAAAAAACGGAATATAAAAAAAGACGTAGCAACGGTTATAACACGCGTTGTCGTGGATGAAAAAGATGAGGCATTTAAAAATCCAACTAAACCAATTGGTCCTTTTTATACGGAAGAAGAAGCAAGAAGATTAATGGAAGAAACAAAAGCAGTGTTTAAAGAGGATGCTGGCAGAGGGTGGAGACGTGTTGTTCCATCACCGAAGCCTGTAAGTATTCATGAGCATAAAGTAATTAATTCTTTAGTTGAGGATGGAAATATAGTGATAGCTGTTGGTGGTGGTGGAATTCCAGTAATTGATTCCGAAGAAGGGTTAAAAGGAACTGAAGCGGTTATCGATAAAGATTTCGCTGCGCAGAAATTAGCTGAATTAGTAGATGCTGATACGCTCGTAATTTTAACTGCAGTTGATCATGTGTATGTAAATTATAATCAACTGAATCAAAAGAAATTAGAGCATGTCACAGTGAATCAATTAGAAGAATACATTGAGGAAAAACAATTTGCTGCGGGAAGTATGCTTCCAAAAATTGAAGCTGCTATTAATTTTGTTAATACAAATCCAAAAAGAAAAACAATTATTACGTCTTTAGAAAAAGTATATGAAGCACTAGAAGAAAAAGCTGGTACTATTATTTCTAAACAGAATGTATGCATGTATGTTTAAATAATTGTGTGCGCTATTTATTAGTAAAAAAAGAATGAAGTTAGTAACTTCATTCTTTTTATTTATTAATATTTTTTGTACTCATTGTTCATAAAGTTTTCATGATGAAATCTTAATATATAAGTTAATTATGATAAAATTTAATTTGAATACGCTTTCTTGACTTTTCGCTCCAACATACAGCAAGAGAGAGGGAATTTTATGAATAGACGGAACGTAGTTAAAGACTTAAAACAATTTGAATTATTTGCTCATTTAACAGAAAAGAAATTGAAAGGTTTGGCGGAGTTTGTCTATTGGCGAACTTATAAAAAGGGTCAATTTTTATTTTTAGAAGGGGATTCAAGAGAAAGAATTTACTTCATGTTAGATGGTTTTGTAAAGTTAGAGCGGGTAAATCAAAGTGGAAATTTATTATATGATGACTATGTAAAGCGGTATTCTATTTTTCCTTATGGTGGTATGTTTACAGACAGAGGATATAACTATACGGCAGAAGCGATGACAGATGTAGAGGTATATTATATTCCGACAGTAATTTTCGAAGATATGGTGAAATCTAGTAGGACGCAATTAATGTACGTTGTTCAGCAATTATCATCAATATTAAAACTAAACGAAAATCGAGTGCAAAATATTACAATTCCTAATGCACAAGATCGAGTCATTCAAACATTAAATTATTTAATGCAAGATTTAGGAGAACAGAGTGGCGAAACGATTGTAATTTCATGCCCACTTACAACAATTGAAATATCAAAAATATCTGGGACGTCCCGAGAGACGGTTAGCGGCGTATTAAAACAATTAAAAAACGATAGTATTGTTACAATTCTGGATAAAAAAATTACAATACATAATCCAACATATTTTGAGGAGATCTCTATGTGAAAATTGCATATTGATTTTCTAATTCTTATTGTATATTAATAAGGTTCTTTATATATTTATAAGGAACTTTTTTACGTTATCCTCTATAAAATGATTGTATAGTATGGTAATAATAGCTAAAATCGATAATAAAAAAGCAAAGGGAAGGGGAGAAGGAATGGTTCGAATTGAGTATGATCGATTAGTAGCTATTTGTTACAGTATAGGGGTTTTGTTATTATTAAAAATTCCAAACGATAATGAATTAATTGGGGAAAAACTATTCAATGTCTATAAGGTTCCGGTATATACATATATTTATATGGATTATAAAGTTTCAAATATATTAATTGTTTCTTTCTTACTACATATAATCGCATTTATATTATTTGTAAAATGGCTAGTAAAAAAGAAATCTAGTACATTTAGAACAATGAATAAGATAAAAGTAGTAGGCATTAGTATTTTGATTTTAATGATGCCGTTTATTTTAAATAACATCCTCCATACATTGAATAAAACATGGTACTACGCAGGAAAAACAGGGGTAGAGGCGATAGAATATAAAAAAGAAGATAGCCAGTGTAGAATGGAGAAAAATGGAGAGGATATCGAACAAAAGTGCATTGTGACTTTAAAAAATTATCGTAATCATTCACAGGCATTAAAAGTTGTTTTATATGATAATGCAAACGAGAATTCAAAAGGTTATCCAATACCGAAACCAGTCTATTTACAAAAACATGAGACAAAACAATTCGAATTTCAAATTCCTGTTGCTTATAATAGCGGTATTGAAAAAGATAAAGTACCAAATATTAAATTACATTCATTGCATAAAAATGATGAGAAATACAATTAATCCGTAATTGAAAGTTTATGAGTAGGAGCAATAATTTGAAACGATATAGAAAATCAACTTGAATCATCCAACACGCTGTGAGGTAACGGCATATTGGATGATTTTTTATTTTATCCCCTTTTTTACGTATGAAAGGGTGGGATACTTTGTTGAAAACGAAAAACATTACAAGGGTCATATGCTGTCTTCACTTTACGCAATCGTTGAAAGTTAGAGCCATAATAACTAGTTTGCCAATTTTTAATGTCGATATCGGGCCAATTGACATAGTCACCTAGTGTATAAGGATCTAAGCTTTCTCTTAAATCTTTAACCCAGCGTATATTTTGATTTTCTTCATCATCACATTTCCAAGAGGTAATGTATTCTTGAGCAATAATTGCTTTACGATGGAAATAAGCTGTTTCATTAGGTGAAATGTTTTCTACAGCACCTATGAGCGATTGGTGCCAAATACTCGCATCTTTATTTGGTGCATGAGAAAGAAAATATTGCATGATTTGAATGCCTTTAAGAGGGATAGGCTTATATAAGTAGGAGCCGGAGCGCTTGAAGTTTTCAGGGATGTTAACACTGTTAAAAAATTCAACAGCCTTTATATAAGGAACTTCATCTATAAAGAGAGAGGGGGTACCCGTTTCAAGAAGAGGAGATAATAAGGAATGGAGTTCAGAGGGAGAGCCAACAAACTCACCTTGTGCTTCAATTTTATTTCGTTGCTTTGCGAATAATTCAATTGATGAAGTGAGACGTTCGTCTATATAAGGCGCCCAGTTTTGCCAAGCTTGAAATGCAGCGATAAAATCTTCCCATTCCCATGTAATTGAGAAGATTGATACATTTTTTATAGGATGTACTCGAAAAGTTAAAGAAGTAACAATTCCGAAATTTCCACCACCACCACCTCGACACGCCCAAAACAAGTTAGGGTTTTCTTGTTCGTTTGCACGAATGATTTTTGCACCAAATTTACCGCACGCTTGTACCATTTCAACTTCTACTAATTGATCACATGTTAATCCAAATAAGCGTAAAAGCATACCGATACCACCGCCAAGTGTTAATCCAACAATTCCAACACTTGCACTTGTACCAGCCGGTATTGTAACACCATAATTCCAAAGCTCTTTATAAACAGTGCCAAGATTTGCACCAGCTTCAATTGTTGCTGTTAATTTATCTGTATTAACAGTAATGCGATGCATTTCACTCACATCAATAATAAGTCCTCTATTTAAAAGAGAAAAATTTTCATAGCTATGACGTCCGCTTCTTAAGCGAAATGGTATATGACGTTCGCGTGCCCATTTTAAGGCATTACAGACATCATTTTTATTTTGGCAAAAAACAATAATACAAGGGAGTTTTGGAATACTTAAATTTAAATTCATTCGGGCTATGTCATACCCAGGATCCGAGGGAACGACGATACGACCAGTTAATTTTGTTTGTTTCAATTTATATCTCCTTTCTGAAATAATATGAGCTTGTATTAGTATATGAAGAGTTTATTTAACACGCATGGACGAGAAGAAGAGAAGGGTTAGATTTATCCTGTTATTTGCGAGCAGTAAGACAATCCGGCTGAAGCAAAGAAGATAGTGCTGCTCGTAAAAGCTCGATTGGTAAGGGCTAATAATCAGCGGGGAATGGACACCTCCCCACTGATTAAAGTTTCACTTTATCTTTGTGAGAAATAAATAAAGCATAAGAATAAGGAAACTACATAGAGTTCAATGAAAACAGTTGCAAACTATTCATATTTTGTTATGATAGTGTTACGAAAACGTTTGCATAAAAAAATCGAGATGCAAAAGGAGAGAGTTATTATGAAGAAAACATGGTGGAAAGAAGCTGTCGCTTATCAAATTTATCCACGTAGCTTTATGGATTCAAATGGTGATGGTATTGGAGATTTACAAGGTATTATTGAAAAACTGGATTATTTAAAAGATTTAGGTATAGATGTAATTTGGATTTGTCCAATGTATAAATCACCTAATGACGATAATGGTTATGATATTAGTGATTATCAAGATATTATGGATGAATTTGGTACGATGGAAGACTTTGATGCTTTACTAGATGAAGTTCATAAGCGTGATATGAAGCTTATTATTGATTTAGTTATTAATCATACGAGTGATGAACATCCGTGGTTTATTGAATCTCGTTCATCTAAAGACAATCCGAAGCGTGATTGGTATATTTGGCAGGATGGTAAAGAAGGCGCGGAACCGAACAATTGGGAAAGTATTTTTAATGGTTCTGCATGGGAATATGATGAAGTGACTGAGCAATATTATTTACATTTATTCTCGCGTAAACAACCAGATTTGAACTGGGAGAATAAAGAAGTTCGTGAAGTTTTATATGATACTGTTAATTGGTGGCTTGATAAAGGTATTGATGGTTTCCGCGTCGATGCGATTAGTCATATTAAAAAAGAAGAAGGCCTCAAGGATATGCCAAACCCAAAAGGGTTAAAGTATGTGCCTTCTTTTGACAAACATATGAATGTAAATGGTATTCAGCCATTACTAGAAGAATTAAAAGAAAACACATTTGCTAAATACGATATTATGACTGTTGGAGAAGCAAATGGTGTGAAAGTTGAAGATGCTGATCTTTGGGTTGGAGAAGAGAACGGTAAATTCAATATGGTATTCCAATTTGAGCATTTAAGCTTATGGGATGCAGAAAAGAAGAAAGATCTTGATGTTGTTGAGTTGAAAAAAGTATTAACAAAGTGGCAAAAAGGTTTAGAAAATAAGGGATGGAATGCTTTATACATTGAAAATCATGATAAGCCACGTATTGTGTCTACTTGGGGAAATGATACAGAATATTGGCGTGAAAGTGCAACGGCTTTAGGTGCGATGTATTTCTTTATGCACGGCACACCGTTTATTTATCAAGGACAAGAAATTGGTATGACAAATGTTCAGTTCCCAAATATTGAGGATTACGATGATGTAGCAGTTAAAAATTTATATCGTGAGAAAATTGCAGAAGGAGTATCACATCAAGATATGATGGAAATTATATGGGCTTCTTGCCGCGATAATTCACGTACACCTATGCAATGGAATGCCGAAAGTAATGCTGGTTTTACAACAGGAAACCCTTGGTTTGGTATGAATCCAAATTACAAGGAAATTAATGTTGAAAAGCAGAAAAATGAAGAGGGATCTATTTTCAATTTCTACAAGAAGATGATTGCCTTGAAAAAAGAGCACGATGTGTTAAATTATGGTGCGTATCATTTACTTTTAGAAGATGATCAGCAAATTTACGCATATACTCGTACATTAAATGATGAAAAAATCATTGTTATTAGTAATATCTCGGAAGAGGAAGCAGTGTATAGTGAGGATAAATTCGTACTAGAACGCAAACGTTTGCTTTTAAATAACTATGAAGTTGCCGAGCACGATCAAGTAACTACAATCACGTTAAAACCTTATGAAACAAGGGTTTATCGCATTTCATAATGAAAAAGGATGCTCCTCGAGCATCTTTTTTTATGAAAAAAAAAAAATTTCTATTGCAATGTGAAAACGCTTTTATTAAAATAGATTTATGAAAACGGTTGCGTAAAGAGAAAAAAGTAACATAAGGAATCGTTTTCATAAGAGAAACAGAAATTATAATTTAAATCATTATGTTGTTATAAATAAAGGGGAGGAAGAAAAGATGAAAATTACGTCTTTTGATTTTTGGCAAAAGTTCGGGAAGGCATTATTAGTGGTTGTAGCTGTAATGCCAGCAGCGGGCTTAATGATTTCCATCGGTAAGTTAATTGGGATGTCTGCTGGGGATATTAACGCAGTTCATACAATTGCTCGCGTAATGGAAGACATCGGTTGGGCAATTATAACAAATCTACACATTTTATTCGCAGTAGCAATTGGGGGATCTTGGGCGAAGGATCGCGCAGGTGGTGCATTTGCAGCACTATTAGCATTCGTCTTAACAAATAGAATTACAGGAGCTATCTTTGGCGTAAACGCCCAAATGTTAGCGGATTCAAAAGCGACAGTTTCTTCATCATTAGCAGGTGATTTACTTGTAAAAGATTATTTCACTTCTGTACTTGGTGCACCAGCATTAAACATGGGAGTGTTCGTAGGGATTATCACAGGTTTCTTAGGAGCTACTTTATATAACAAATACTACAACTATAACAAACTGCCACAGGCATTAGCATTCTTTAATGGAAAACGATTCGTACCATTCGTTGTAATTGTTTGGTCTACAGTCACTGCGATTGTATTATCACTTGTATGGCCATTTATCCAAAGTGGATTAAATGAATTTGGTCGCTGGATTGCAGCATCTAAAGACAGTGCACCAGTTGTTGCACCGTTTGTATACGGAACGTTAGAACGTTTATTATTACCGTTTGGATTACATCATATGTTAACGATTCCGATGAACTACACAGAGCTAGGCGGAACATATACGATGTTAACTGGTTCAAAAGTTGGACAAGTTGTAGCAGGACAAGATCCATTATGGCTTGCATGGATTACAGATTTAAATAACTTATTAGCAAATGGAGATACGAAAGCATATAACGATTTATTAAATAACGTTGTACCAGCTCGTTTCAAAGCTGGACAAGTTATCGGCTCAACAGCAGCGTTAATGGGGATTGCGTTTGCGATGTTCCGTAATGTTGATAAAGAAAAACGTGCAAAATATAAACCAATGTTCTTATCAGCTGCATTAGCAGTATTCTTAACAGGTGTAACAGAACCAATTGAATTCATGTTCATGTTTATTGCGCCAGTATTATATGTTGTGTATGCAATTACAACAGGACTTGCATTCGCATTAGTAGATTTAATTGATTTACGTGTTCATGCATTTGGATTTATTGAGTTAGTTACACGTACACCAATGATGGTCAATGCAGGATTAACAAGAGATTTAATTAACTTTGTCATTGTTTCATTAGTGTTCTTCGGTCTTAACTTTACGTTATTCAATTTCTTAATTAAAAAATTCAATTTACCAACACCAGGACGTGCAGGTAACTATATTGATAATGAAGATGAGTCATCAGAAGGAACAGGAAATGTACAAGATGGTTCATTAGCAACAAAAGTTATTGATTTATTGGGCGGAAAAGATAATATCGCTGACGTAGATGCTTGTATGACACGTTTACGTATAACAGTAAAAGATTTAGATGTTGTTGCACCAGAAGCACAATGGAAACAAAATGGTGCTTTAGGACTTATCGTTAAAGATAAAGGTGTACAAGCCGTATATGGCCCGAAAGCTGACGTATTAAAGTCAGACATTCAAGATATGTTAGGTGCGTAATAATATGAAATTGCTAACTTTAAATTGTCACTCTTGGCAAGAAGAGAATCAAATTGAAAAAATAAAGTATCTTGCTAAAGCAATTCAAGAAGAAGATTATGATGTGATCGCATTGCAAGAAGTAAGTCAGTCTATACAAGCTGAAAATGTATGCGGTAACAAGAAAAAAGATAATTTTGGACTTTTACTGCTAGAAGAGTTAAGAGCATTAAATGTAAAAGAATACAATATTATTTGGGATTTCTCTCATATTGGATATGATGTGTACGAAGAAGGATTAGCAATTATAACAAAGCACAACATTGTAAAGGACGATACGTTCTTTGTCTCAGAAAATAAGGATACAACGTATTGGAAAACACGCAAAATTGTAAGTGCAACAATTGCTTATAATGATAAGAATATAACGTTTTATTCTTGCCATCTCGGTTGGTGGAATGATGAAGAAGAATCATTCAAAGATCAAGTGGATCGTTTAATGGAGCGTGTAAATAGCAATGAACTTTCCTTCTTAATGGGTGATTTTAATAACAATGCTCGTTTGGAAGGAGAGGGTTATGAGTATACGATGCAAAAAGGTTTATATGACACATATGAACTAGCGATAGAGAAGGATGAAGGAACAACTGTCCAAGGAGAGATTGCTGGTTGGGATGAAAATAAACAAAACTTACGAATCGACCTAATATTAAGCAATCAAAGTAAAACAGTTAATTCTTCAAAAGTCATTTTTAATGGAACAAATCGAAATGTAATTTCTGATCATTTCGGTGTAGAAGTACAATTAGATATATAATAGAAGAAACCCTCACAGATAATGAAAAGCTGGGAGGGTTTTTTGATAAATACAAGTATTCCCAAGAGAAAATACTTGTATTTTTTATGACATTTCCTATATATTTGTTATTATTGAATGTAAAACTAATTTGGTCATTTTGTATGCATACTTTTTTTACTTCGTTATATAATGAAGTAAGTGAAATATTTAATGGGAAAAATAGTATGTTTTCGTTTAATCCACGATGTAGAAAGTGATATAATTGCAAAATGTATGTATCATTTTCTAAAGAAAGAAAAATATATAATTAGGTGATTGCTTATATGAAACAGATTTGGCGTATTTATAAGACAGATTTACGGAATGTAGCTAAACATTGGGCTGCAATTGTTATTGTATTAGGGTTAATGATTTTACCATCGTTATATGCATGGTTTAACATTAAAGCTTCTTGGGATCCTTACGGAAATACGAAAGGAATCCAGATTGCAGTTTCTAACCAAGATGTTGGATCAAATTTAAGAGGGAAAGATATTAACATCGGGGAAGAAATTGTAGATTCACTTAAGAAGGACAAAAATTTCGGGTGGAAGTTTGTTGATGAAAAGCAAGCAATTTATGGAGTAGAGCGTGGAGATTATTCCGCAAGTATTACTATTCCAAAAGATTTTTCTGAAAAGATTGCAACAGTCTTGAATGAAAATCCACAGAAACCGGAAATTGATTACTATGTAAATGAAAAGGTGAATGCCATTGCACCGAAGATTACAGCTAAAGGTGCATCGGGTCTTACAGAAGAGGTTAGTAAAAACTTTGTTAAAACAGCAAACGGTGAGATTTTTAAAATCTTCAATGACCTTGGAATCGATTTAGAAACTAACTTACCGAGTATTGAGAAGGTCAAGGATCTTGTCTTTAAGTTAGAAGCACAGTTCCCAGAAATGAATACACTTGTGGATAAGGCATTAGATGATGCGACTCGGGCAGAAGATGTTGTGAAAGTAGCGCAAAAAGAGTTGCCAGTTGTAGAAAGTGTTATGAATGATGGGCAAGAAGCGTTAGGGAATTTAGATAAATTCTTTGCGAGAAATGATGAAACCTTGAAACGTGCACCTGGAACAATTAAGAATAATTTAATTGTAATGCAACAAGGTTTAGATAGTGCGGCAGCAATTACGGATTTCTTAAAAAATCCATCATTTGATTCTAATCTGACACTTCCAGATCCGGCTAAATTCCCAGTGTTGCCTAATATAACTATTCCGCAAGTACCACAAATACCAGAAATTCCAGCGTTACCGCAAGTGAATGGTGAGGGGTATAAAAATATTGCTAAAAATATTGATCAAACTGTAAATAATGTTTTTAGTTCGATACGTGTCGGAACAACTTATGCACAAGGTGTTATAAACGGGTTGCAAAATGGTAATTTTGATCCGGAAAAAGCGAAACAAGATCTTAATAAGGTTTCTGAGACGCTGCAAGGTCGAGCAGATAGTGTTTCATATTTAATTGATGTCTTTACTAAATTTAAAGAGTCTGCACCAACTGATTTTGGAAAAGAATTCTTCCAAAAGAGAATAGAAAAATTAACAAACCTTAAATCAGCTATTGAAAATGCAAATGGTGGCGTTAAAGATATTGCCAATATTATTGGTACAGGGCAAGAAGTGAAACAAGATGTAAGAGACGCTACTAATAAAAAATTAGATGCAATAAATAACTTGGTAAATCAAGCAGAAGCAGATTACAATGCTACGTTTGTAGCAGATTTCGAAAAAGCAGTAAGCACAGCTGAGCAATTGAAAAACAAAGCTGAAAATGTAAAAGAAGACGCTCAGCAGTTAAGAGGGAATTTAAATCAAGATATAAAAGCAGCAAATGATTTAGTAAACCAAACAAATGAAGCATTAGACAATGGTAGAGAAAAATATGATAAGGCTGTAAATGATTACAGCAGATTAAAAACGGAGCTTGAAAAAGCAAGAGAAGACTTAAGTAACAAAGGTGTTAATGGATTAGATTCTACAAAAGTAGCCTTAAATGATTTAAATGGACAGTTCAAAGCAGGATGGAATTTAGTTAATGATATGATTCCTGTTATGGAAAGTACAAATAAAGTTTTGGGCGATGTGAATAGTGATAAAAATCTTAATGGCACAATTGCTAAGTTAAATAAAGCAAAAGATGGTTTGCAAAAAGGAATCGATTTAACTGATAAAGGAATTGACGCTATTAATAAAGGTCAAAAACCAGCAGCAGATGTTATTGAAAGTATTAATCAAGTGTCTAAAAATGTTTCGGGCCAAATTGGTGACATTTTAGCTAAATATGACTCAGAAATCACTCCAAATTTCAATGCAGCAATTGCTCGTACAAAAGAGATGTCTAAAAATACATCTCAAATTTTAGGCGAGGCAGATAAGAAGCTTCCAGATGTGAAAAAATTACTTGAAGATTCATCAAAAGGCTTAGTAGATGGTCAAAAGAAAATTGCAGATATTAAAGCTGAAATGCCAGCTACCGAGAAAAAGATTAAAGAATTAGCAAATAAAATTCGTGATTTTGAATCAGAAGAGGATATAAAAGACATCATACGCTTATTAAAAAATGATGTTGAAAAGCAAAGTGATTACTTCGCAAATCCAGTAAATTTAAAAGAGAATAAATTATTTGCGATGCCGAACTACGGTTCAGCGATGTCACCATTCTACACAGTGCTTGCACTATGGGTTGGTGCACTATTAATGGTTTCGTTATTAACGGTAGAAGTACATGAAGAGGGCGCTAATTATAAGAGCCATGAAATATACTTTGGACGTTTATTAACATTCTTAACGATAGGTCTTTCACAGGCGTTTATCGTATCGATGGGGGATATATTCCTACTCGGTACGTACGTAGTCGATAAGTTCTGGTTTGTGTTATTTAGTTTATTTATTGGGGGAGTATTTGTTTGTATCGTGTACTCACTCGTTTCTATTTTCGGAAACGTTGGGAAATCGATGGCGATCATTTTACTTGTACTACAAGTAGCAGGATCGGGTGGTACGTTCCCAATTCAAATGACACCACCATTCTTCCAAGCGATTTATCCATTCTTACCATTCACATATGCAATTAGTGCAATTCGTGAAACAGTAGGTGGAATGCTTTGGGATATAGTAATAAGAGATTTACTTGTGTTAAGTGTTTTCGTAGTAGTTATGATTATTGCTGCGTTATTACTGAAAACACCAATTAACAAATCGAGTGAAAAGTTTGTTGAGAACGCAAAAGGAAGTAAAATTATTCATTAAAAACAAAAAGGTTCCTACCGATAGTGGTAGGAACCTTTTATTTTAATCAAATTTTAATTTCTTTAATGCTTCTGCGAATGGGTTGTTTAATGGTTCTTCCTCTTTTTGCTGGTGAACACCTCTTATATAGAATAATTTATCTCTCTATACTGTGTTCCAGGTTTACTGTAACACCTCAAAATAATATTTGGCTGATAGTGCCTCCATCTAAACCAAATTTCCTTTTTCATACTGATCACATATCTCTTGTAGAGCAATAGTATCAGTGTGTTCAAGATTTAAAGATTCATTGCACAAGTGTTATATTTTTTGCACCAGAACCATTAGTCCTCCCATTTCACTAAATTGGGAGTAGGATCTAATATAGAGTCATATTGTTCCTTCCATCCATATATGGCATCAGGATCTAGCTTTTTATAGCGTTTATATTTCCTTTTGCGGTCATTTTCTTGAGCCCATCCATAATGTTTTATTCTGGATGAATGACATGTATAAGGAAATTGCGAAATAGTATTAGGAAATCTTCCGCAATGTAAAGGGCTATTGTTCCAACTATACGTTAATTCATCATGATACCTTATTAAAAATGGACGGTAATAACGATGGGCTTTCCAGTAATCGTCATCTCTATAGTGGGTCTCTGACCACATATCATATAGCCGAAAATAAACCGCGTCATAGTGATTATGAGTTAAAATATTTCCTATTTCTTGTTCGAAACCAGATTCGAAAATTTCGTCTGCATCTAAATTTAAAATCCATTCAGGTTTCAATTTTACAGTTTCTTCCCATTGTTTTTGACGAAGCTGAACCTCATTTGTAAACATAGAATTTTCATTTTCTATAAGTGTATAAGGAGTATTTTTTAATAGTTTTTTACATAATTCTATTGTCCCATCTGTGCTTGCATCGTCAACAATCACCACATGGTCCACAAATGGCAAGTGATGTTCTAACGCTCTATGCAGATAACGATTTTCTTCATTTTTAACCACCATACTTAGAAGAAGTCTAGGTTTTGTAATCACTTGAATCTCCTCTTTCTGTTTTAGTTCATATTTATTATTTCATTAGCAATTGTTTGTATACAAAATAAACAACCATGACTTTACAGCCACACATGAAAAAGGGGGACTATTTATTTTTCAAGCTTTCCATACTGTTTATATAGATGGATGCTTTAGTACGTGCCTTAAAATAAATCGAACAACAAAGGGAAACCCACACATTCGATCTATGCTTTGTGAAGTAGCATGAGTGATTTCGAGAACGCGTCATACATGGTTATCAAGAAAGTATAGGTCTCTTGCCACACGAAGGGGTAAAAAGAAAGCACTTATTGCCATTGCGTATAAAGTCATTAAAATGATCTATCACATAATAGGTAAACAATCTGAACTTATTGGGTATTCGAAAATGTTTCCTTAAATGATCAACTCAAGTTCATATTTCTTCTGCTACTGTTCAAAGAACTTAATAATATGTAGCTTATTTATCTATGTTCTTCTACGATGACCACAGACATATCAAGGTTACTTACACCTATAATACGTATGCGGTTTGGAATGTTAACTAAAGTCTTTTGGCAAAAAATCATATTAAGATGCCTTCCATATCTTTAACAAATATATACAAACGGCTAAAAAGTAATGACATCATTTTTATTAATATTTAGACTTTTTTAGAATTTATCATTTTCCGACAGAAGACTTTTTCCTTAAAAATATGGAGGTCTGAAACGTCCATTTTAAGTGAGGTAGTGATACGGTTCGTGATCTGATCCATCAGATTATAAATGATTGTTCTCTTTTTGGAATTTATTCATTTCTTTGAAGTATGTTGTTACCTAAAGCGGAAGATGAAAGTTGTTAGCTGTTAGCTGTAACCTAATTTAGATGTCATTTTTTGCACCGGAACCATATAAATTATAAAAAACAATGATTTATTTGATAACAAGGAGGATTACAATGAAAAAAAGAATAATAATTGGAAGCCCTATTCATCAATCCCCTTCTATTTTGAATGAATTTCTCTTTTCATTAACAGAATTAAACACAGAAAACTTTGTTGTGCATTATATCTTTTTTGATGACAACGAGGACCTATCGTCCAAAAACATATTGAATCAATTTTATAGCAATAATACAGACGTTACTATTTTACAAGACCAAAATCTCCCCCCAGAATCTTATTATAAGGATGAAAACACTCATTATTGGCCCGTAAATCAAGTTTGGAAAGTAGCTGAAATGAAGGATAAAATAATTGATTATGCAAAAGCAAATCAGTATGATTATTTATTTTTAATCGATTCTGATTTGATTCTTCATCCAAACACTTTACAGCAATTGATTGAATCAAAAAAGGACATTATTTCAAATATTTTTTGGACTAAATGGGCAGCTAATAGTAGAGAAATGCCGCAAGTATGGATGACGGATGTATATACTTTTTATAAAAAAGAGGGGAAAACAATATTAACTAGAGAAGAAGAAATAGCAAAAGACGAAGAGTTTTTGAATATGTTAAGACAGCCAGGGATATATAAAGTAGGGGGACTTGGAGCATGCACCTTAATTAGCCAAAAAGCAATACAATCTGGTGTGTGTTTCAAAGAAATTCCTAATGTATCATTTTGGGGGGAAGATCGACATTTTTGCATACGTGCCATGGCCATAGGATTAGAATTATATGTGGATACACATTATCCAGCGTATCATATTTACCGTCAATCGGATCTAATTGGATTGAAAAATTATAAAGAAAATAACGGGTTGACTGTGCGGAAAGAATGATGTGTTACTATCAATCCCTTGAGATTCGGGTGTGAAAAATACTATATGAAAAAAGGGAAGATTTCTATCTTGAGACTCCTAGGGTTAAAGTCACAAGCCCTTTACCTGGTTCTAGTGGAATATTTCATTTATTTGCAGCAGAACTGATTACACTCATACCCTCTGTAATAAATACCCCATTTATATCTGAAGTATCTTTTATATCTTGAATAAGATATGCTAATTTAGATTCCAAGGTCGTCCACTTTGTATGAATATTCTCTAATGATACCAACCGTCTTATATTTAGAATACCATCATTCAAACCATTCAAATTAAAAGTAATTGTGTTGATCTGATGATTGTATAACAGTTCCAATTTATCATATAGTTTTAATATATTATATGTTTGATTGTCTAATTGTTTCCTTACAAAATCTCACACTTTACTAGAAGGCTTGACTCCATTTTGATCAAACTTTATTCAAAATGGAGTTTTTTTTATTGGATACTTAATTAGATTGTGCGACTTCGTTTTTATTAAATTTAATGCAAGCCCTACATAACTCCCCTTCAAAAGGAATGATGATTTCATCTAATGTTTTCTCCAATAATGCTTGGATGGTTGATGCATCGACTCCAGTTAAAAAGCGGTCTAAGACAGTTACGGATTTAAGCATTGAATATAAAATATCTTCTACTTCTATTTAAAATGAATTAAGTTATATTCAAAACAGCAAGTGATAGTTACTCCAAATCGATTTAATGAGGTTTATAGAGAGAATAACAAATTGAGATAAGAAGTAGAGATTCTTAAACAAGCTATGTCAATTATGACTGCCAAATAGAAGGTGATCCTTACTGCTCTTCTTGAAAACTGTGGTATATTAAACGGTATATAGTTAGTAAAGGAGTTTGAATAAATGGTAAAGAGTGTAGTAATTGCTGAGAAACCATCAGTTGCACGTGATATAGCAAAAGTATTAAAGTGTACAAAAAAAGGTAATGGATTTTTAGAAGGTGACAAATACATCGTGACTTGGGCTCTTGGGCATTTAGTGACGCTTGCAGATCCTGAGACTTATGATAATAAGTATAAAACATGGAATCTTGAAGATCTTCCAATGCTTCCAGAACGTATGAAATTAGTTGTTATGAAGCAAACTGGAAAACAGTTTAATGCTGTGAAACATCAACTTACTCGAAATGATGTTAATGAGATAGTTGTGGCGACTGATGCAGGGAGAGAAGGTGAATTAGTTGCACGTTGGATAATTGAAAAGGCAAAAGTGAATAAACCGATTAAACGTTTATGGATTTCTTCTGTAACAGACAAGGCAATTAAAGATGGTTTTAACAATTTAAAACCAGGTAAATCTTATGAAAATTTATACGCCTCAGCTGTTGCCCGTTCTGAAGCAGATTGGTATATTGGCTTAAATGCAACTCGTGCATTAACAACAAAATTCAATGCCCAACTAAATTGTGGTCGTGTACAAACACCTACTGTAGCTATCATTGCAGGTCGTGAAGACGAAATTAAAAACTTTAAAGCTCAAACATACTACGGTATCGAAGCTCAAACAACGGACAAGTTAAAATTGACTTGGCAAGATGCAAAAGGCAATGGCCGTAACTTTAATAAAGAGAAGATCGATACGATTGTGAGAAAGCTGGATAAACAAAACGCGACTGTCGTTGAAATTGAGAAACAGCAGAAAAAATCATTCGCTCCTGGTCTTTATGATTTAACAGAACTACAACGTGATGCGAATAAAATCTTTGGTTACTCTGCAAAAGAAACATTAAACATTATGCAAAAATTATATGAACAGCATAAAGTTTTAACGTACCCTCGTACAGATTCACGCTATATTTCATCTGATATTGTCGGAACGCTTCCCGAACGTCTGAAGGCGTGTGGCGTAGGAGAATACCGTCCTTTAGCACATAAAGTATTGCAGAAACCTGTAAAATCTAATAAATCATTTGTTGATGATAGTAAAGTAAGCGATCATCACGCGATTATCCCTACAGAAAGCTATGTGAATTTCTCAGCTTTCACAGATAAAGAACGTAAAATTTATGATTTAGTTGTAAAACGTTTCTTGGCCGTTTTATTCCCAGCCTTTGAGTATGAACAACTAACATTACGCACAAAAATTGGTGACGAAACGTTCATTGCACGTGGCAAAACAATTTTAAATTCGGGTTGGAAAGAAGTATATGCGAATCGATTTGAAGATGACGATGCAGCAGCCGATTTGAAAGAACAAATCTTACCTCGCATCGAAAAAGGCGATACATTAAACGTAAAACTAATCGCCCAAACGTCAGGTCAAACGAAAGCACCTGCACGCTTTAATGAAGCAACATTACTTTCGGCGATGGAAAACCCAACAAAATACATGGATACGCAAAATAAACAACTTGCTGACACGTTAAAATCAACTGGTGGATTAGGTACTGTAGCTACACGAGCTGACATTATCGACAAGCTATTCAATTCATTCTTACTTGAAAAACGTGGTAAAGATATTCATATTACTTCAAAAGGCCGTCAGTTACTTGATTTAGTGCCAGAAGAACTAAAATCTCCTACATTAACTGGTGAATGGGAGCAAAAGCTTGAAGCGATTGCAAAGGGTAAGTTAAAAAAAGAAGTATTCATTTCAGAAATGAAGAACTATACGAAGGAAATTGTTGCTGAAATTAAATCGAGCGATAAAAAATATAAACACGACAACATTTCAACGAAGTCTTGCCCAGACTGCGGTAAACCAATGCTAGAAGTAAACGGCAAAAAAGGGAAAATGCTCGTATGCCAAGACCGTGAGTGTGGTCATCGTAAAAATGTATCTCGTACAACAAATGCTCGTTGCCCGCAATGTAAGAAGAAACTAGAATTACGCGGTGAAGGCGCTGGCCAAATTTTCGCATGTAAATGTGGTTATCGTGAAAAACTTTCCACATTCCAAGAAAGACGTAAAAAAGAATCTGGAAACAAAGCTGATAAGCGCGACGTTCAAAAATATATGAAACAACAGAACAAAGAAGAAGAACCATTAAATAACCCATTCGCAGAAGCATTAAAGAAATTAAAATTTGATTAAATTAATATAAAGAATTGTCCATCTAAAATTTTGATGGGCAATTCTTTTTTTATATTAAGGTTAAACAGTGAAAATCAGTTTAAAAAAAGTGATATAAGTTTTTCTAAAGATTCAATTGTAATTTATCTTTAGGTAATAACTTTCGAATAACTTGAAAAATTTCGCGAACTTTCTCTTTCAGTATTTTCATCTTGTTGACGTCTTGCTGAAGGTTTGAGTTATTTGTGATGAAATATACCGGTGAGAGTTTTACTTATATAGATAAAAGATCTATATAAATGTCAGATTTTAAGGTGTATTCATTGACATTGTAAATGAATTTCATTTTTATTATATAAAGGCGAAGAATGGTTGAACCAGGAGAGTTATGATCTCTATCATTCTATAAATAGACGAGGGGGAAAGATGAAGCACATATAAAACCTTGCGAGTCTTTTACTGAGTTGAAACAAGAGATTAAGAAATATATGACGTACTATAATCACTATAGATATCAATGGAATTTAAAAAAGATGACTCCTGTTGGATACAGAAATCATCTTCTTGATGTTGCCTAACTTTTTTCAAAATGTCCTTTACAAAGGGTACAGATTATGAGATTCCTATCACTCTTTTTATATGGAAAAGTAAAGAACTTGTTATTTTACTAGAATAAGAGTAGACTTTGAAGTAGATGAATAATAAACACATGGGAGTTTGTGGATGCAAACTGAGAGTATGACTACTAGTCCGTCATTGACCATTTGAACCTGTTGGATAATGCCAGCGTAGGGAGAGTGTAAAAGCACATGTTCAGGCACTTTGCGTACGCGCAAAGTGCCTTTTTGTGTATCTCCCATCACTATAGTTAGGAGATGAAAAGGATGAATATGAAAGAAATTAGTAAAGTAGTGGATTTGGTGAGAGAATCTAATCCGCTCGTTCATAATATTACAAATGTTGTTGTAACAAATTTTACAGCAAACGGATTGTTAGCATTAGGAGCATCGCCTGTAATGGCGTATGCAAAAGAAGAAGTAGCAGAAATGGCTAGCATTGCTGGAGCTCTTGTATTTAATATGGGTACACTTCGTCCTGAAGAGGTAGAAGCGATGTTACTTGCTGGTAAATCAGCAAATACGAATAATGTACCGGTATTGTTTGATCCAGTTGGGGCAGGAGCAACTTCTTATCGAACAGAAGTTGCGAGATATATTCCAGCTGAAATCGATTTAGCTGTTATCCGCGGAAATGCAGCTGAAATTGCTAATGTTATTAATGAGAAATGGGAAATTAAAGGTGTAGACGCTGGTACTGGAAATGGTAATGTTGTAAATATTGCAAAACAGGCAGCGGATGAATTAAATACAGTTGCGGTAATTACTGGAGAAGAAGATGTTGTTACAGATGGAGAGCGAACTATTCTTATTCGAAATGGTCATCCTATTTTAACCAAAGTTACTGGGACAGGTTGTTTATTAACTTCTGTAATAGGAGCATTTGTAGCGGTAGAAAAGGATTATGTAAAGGCAGCAGTAGCCGCATTAACATTCTATGGAGTAGCAGCAGAAATAGCGGCTTTGAAAACAGTAGAGAATGGACCAGGAAGCTTCCAAATTGGATTTTTAAATCAGTTGGCGAATACAACTTCAGGTGATATTGAGAAGTATGGGAAGATTGAGGTTATACAGTAAGGAGGGGAACTAGATGTCGCGTATTACAATGAATGAAATGGCTAAATTACTACCAGTATATTTTATTATGGGAAGTAACAATTGTACGAAGGAGCCACTACAAGTATTGAGAGATGCACTAGAAGGTGGTATAACAATTTTTCAATTTCGTGAAAAGGGAGAAGGGGCTTTAACGGGAGAGAAACGTATTGATTTTGCGAAAGAACTACAAGCACTTTGCAAGGAGTACGGTGTACCATTCCTCGTAAATGATGATGTGGAACTAGCCCTTGAGTTAGATGCAGATGGCGTGCATGTTGGACAAGATGATGAAGGAATTACATCTGTTCGTAAAAAAATGGGAGATAAAATTATTGGAGTATCTACACATACAATTGAAGAAGCACGCTGGGCGATTGAAAATGGAGCCGATTATTTAGGAGTTGGTCCAATTTTCCCGACGAGTACGAAAAAAGATACGAAAGCGGTTCAAGGAACGAAAGGTCTAAAGTATTTTAGGGAACAAGAGATTACAATACCGATCGTTGGGATTGGTGGGATTACAATTGAAAATACTGCTTCTGTTATAGAAGCGGGAGCGGATGGTGTTTCAGTTATTTCAGCGATTAGCTTAGCAGAATCTGCGTATGAAAGTACGAAGAAATTAGCTGAGGAAGTAAATAAGAGTTTGTAGAGTCGCAAAATGGTTGTTTCGTTTATCCTGCTATTTGTGGGAGCCCTGCTGCCCGTAAAGGTCCGATTGGTGAGGGCTAATAATCAGTGAGGGATGAACAAAATTCCCACTGATTAAAGCTTCACTTTATTTAAACAAACGTTTGATTAAAAAAGCACAAACCCTTTAGAATTGTAGGTTTGTGCTTTTGTTTAAAACATAATTGAAATTAAGAGCATTCCAATTCCGATAGAAGTGAATGTTGCAATTAGGCCCGGAATCATAAAGCTATGATTTAATACATATTTACCGATGCCTGTTGTACCAGTACGGTCAAAGTTAATGGCAGCAACGATTGTTCCATAGTTTGGAATGAAGAAGTATCCATTTACTGCAGGGAACATTGCAATAAGTAATGCCGGCGGAATACCAAGTGATAGTCCAAGTGGCACTAAAGCACGAACTGTTGCTGCTTGGCTATACAGTAAAATAGATAGAATGAATAGTGCAATAGCAAATAGCCATGGTGCACTTGTCACTAAGTGTTGAATTGATCCTTGAATTATATTTAAGTTTCCGTTGAAGAAAGTATCTCCCATCCAAGCGATACCAAAAATAGCAACAACTGCTGTTGCGCCTGCTTTAAAGACGTTACCAGTTACAATGCTTTCCACATTTGGTTTACAGAAAATAATAATAAGAGCAGCAATGGTTAACATGACCATTTCAATTGTGTTTGGCATTGACAGACGAACTAATTTCCCATCAACCATCCATCCTGGACGAAGTGTTTCAAACGAACCGAGAAGTACAACAAGGAAAGTTGCGACTAGGAAAAGGATAACTGATAATTTCGCGCCTTTTGAACCTACAAATTCTTTTTTCTCTTCAAGTTTAGGGATCATTCCCTCTTTTAATCGCTTCAAGTATTCAGGGTCTTCATTTAGTTCTTTTCCCATTTTACTAGCAACGAATGCAGCTACCATACAAGCAATGAAAGTAGAAGGGATACTGACTTTTAAAATATCTAACAAGGTGATTTTATAGTCGGCTAACATTGCTAAAAGTGCAACTGTTGCAGCCGATATTGGACTAGCTGTAATTGCCTGCTGGGAAGCGATAACGGCAATTGACATTGGTCGTTCAGGTCTAATTCCTGATTCGCGAGATACTTCGGCGATAACGGGAAGTACAGAATAAGCGACATGACCAGTTCCCGCGCATAGCGTGAATAAATAAGTAACAATAGGAGCGAAAAATGTAATACGCTTTGGATTTTTTCGTAATGCTTTCTCAGCAAGGTGGACAAGGTAATCCATTCCTCCAGCAGCTTGCAAAGCACCGGCAGCTGTAATTACTGCTAAAATCATAAGCATTACATCAATAGGAGGAGCTGTAGGTTGTAAGTGGAATACGAAAACAAGTATTGCCATACCAACGCCACCCATTACTCCTAGACCAACTCCGCCTAAGCGTGCACCAATAAAAATGCAGAGTAGTAACGTAAGAAATTGTAGCCAAAACATGATAAACTACCTCCGGAATTCGTAAGTTAAGATATATTCGAATAGTTTAATTTGAATGAAAATTAAATAAATATCCGGAATAATCCTTGTGTTATATACGTTTTTTATTATATAACACAAGAAATGTAACATTCACTTATTTTGTTAAATTATTTCGAAAAAATAATACATTAAAACTTTATATTTACATCTCTAAATAAGTGGACATTTTAATTTTTATGTTGTAATCTTTGAAAGAGAATATTTTAATTCTCATAGAACTCCCATATCGTTCAACTCGTTCAGCGAGAAAGGCAAACTGATGGAAACATGAGGACGCAAAACTACAGGGGCTAAGGTCAAACGACTATGCTAGCCAGTTACCGGACGGATAGGGTTGGTCTTGACCAATGCTTTTTCATTGGTCTTTTTTTTATTTTTATCTATATTTGAGAAATATTATCAACTTAATGTTTTTATATTTGGATATTTTCACTTCATATTGAGCGAATTTAGAAAGGTGATGTTAATGAAAAAATATTGGCATAAGCTATCGTTTCTTCAAAAAAATGTATTGTTAACTGTATTAGTTATTTTAACGCTTGTTTGTAGTATGGGGGCGTTAAGTTTCAACATGTTTCAAAATAGTATGATGTCTTTATTTGAAAGACAGTCTATTGAAACAGGAGATGCGGTATTACATAAATTAGATGCAGAAGTAGTAAGAGATGTCGCGAAAGATCCTACGGCGCAAAAAGAGAAGAAAGCGATATTAACTGAGCAATTAGATGAAGTTACAGAAGAATTGAAAAGTGTTGGACAAACGTATGTTGTAGGAGCAAAACCAAATAAAAAAGCGGAACTACAAGTTGTCGGTTTGACTACAGAGTTAGCAAATGCTGTCCCGGTAAAACCAGGAGACTATTATGAACAACCAGTTCATTGGATGAAGGCATACGATAAAGTAATGGATACGAAAAAAGCACAAATGACGGAAGTATATGAAGATGAATTAGGTTCATGGGTGACAATATTAGAACCAATCACAGACGGAGAGAAAAATATTGTCGCAATTGTAGCGGCTGATATAGATGCTTCTATTATTCCTATTACAAAGAAAAAATTTACTATGCAAGGTTTACTATTTATTTGTATTTCGCTCTTAATTGCGACTGTTATTCAATTCTTGATTGTTCGTAATTCACTTGCTCCTTTGCGAGATTTGCGAGAAGGTTTGCGCAAAGTGGGTGAAGGAGACTTAAGCATTAAGTTGGAAGAAAGACCAGATGATATTGGTATAATCAATGTTTATTTCAATAATACAATTGAAAAATTTAAGGGAATTATAGATAAAGTGAAGCAAACTGCAGAGCAGGTATCCACTTCTTCACAGGAATTATCGGCAAGTACAGAAGAAAATAGTATGGCAGTTCAAGAGATTGCAAGCTCTATGGTAGGTTTAAGAGCAGGAGCGCAGTCGCAAGAATCTTCAGTACAACAGTGCTTAGGGATTGTACACGAAATGGAAAATAAGATGGAAGAGATAACTAGTGCTGCCAAGCAAGTGGCAACCGCATCTGAAGGTATGGAGCACCATTCAATAGAAGGAAATGGTGTTATTGAACAAATCATTAATCAAATGAGTTTAATCCAAAATGCAGTACAAGATTTATCTTCTATCATTTATTCGTTGGAAACAAGATCAAAAGAAATAAGTGACATTGTAACTGTAATTACAGGTATTTCAAATCAAACGAACTTACTAGCTTTGAATGCTTCCATTGAAGCATCGCGTGCTGGGGCAGCTGGGCGAGGATTTGCAGTTGTTGCCGATGAAGTTCGTAAATTAGCAGAGAAAACGGAAGCATCAGCAAAAGACATAGCTAAATTAATAGGAGAAACACAATCTGAAGCAGAAGATGCGGTAGTCTCGATGCAGAAAGGCTCAAAAGAAGTAGAGTCTGGAATTGTACTTGTTCAAAGTAGTGGTGCCTTCTTTGAGAAAATTTCAAAGTCAGCACAATCTGTTACAAATCAAGTTAGAGCTGTTTCTAGCAACTCAAGTGATATTTTACAAAACAGCCAAAATATTGTTCAAGTTGTAAATGAGCTATCACATATTGCAAATACGTATGCGAATAGTAGTAGTAATATTGAAGAGAGTATGAAGGAGCAGGAAATGTCCGTGCAGGATATAGCAGAATTAGCTACTTCTTTAAGTTGGCTTTCGCAGGAATTACAAGAGTTAATTGGAGAGTTTAAAAGTTAATAATAAGTATAAGGTGTAGATATAATCTACACCTTATATTTCTAATTAATAGTATTATATTTGAATTTAAAGATATTTAAGTGTAATTTTAATCAGCGGGGGATGAACATCCTCCACTGATTAAAGGTTCACTTATTTTATGGAGAGCGAGAGGATTCAGTATGAGTATTTTCTTAAAGCGTTCATATTTGGAGAGATATGAACAGTTTTTGCAACAAAGTTATAAACCGCTTATGATACCGAAAGATTTTCAAGTAAACGAATATAAGCAAATGAAAATTAAGGATCTACAAGCGATTGAACACAGTAAATTAGATATAATAGTAGCTACTTTTGTTTGGTTACATCATGTGAGTAATGAAAAATGTATTGTGATTCCTTATTACATGGGACAGAGTAGTTATCCGTTATGTATTACAATTTCAAATGAACTTTCTTATGAAGAGTTAAGGATAGAAATTAATGACCAAATTGTACAGTTAGAAAGCATGGAAGAAGTACAAAGGATATTATTACAATATGATGAGAAAAAATGGGGTAAACCTGCAATTACAGTAGGAAAAGAAAATATAAGCAGTCAGTTAAATTTTATAGCATTAAACAGCAATTGTTATGAGATTTATTATAACGAAATGCAATTGGAAGAAAAAACAGCCATGCGCTATATAAATCAAATTGAGCACGTATTACAACAAGGAATTGCAGACGGAAAACTATTTGTTGTAGATATGGATATTATTACAGACGAAGAATTAGCAGTATATGAAGAAATAAATTGTACAGAAGTGGCATATCCAAATAAGAGCATTGCACATATGTTTTATGAAACAGTAACAAAGTTTTCAAATCGTATAGCTTTGTCTTCAGTAGAAGGAACATTAACATATGAACAACTAAATAAAAAGAGTAATCAAATCGCTCATATGTTATTACATAATGGAGTGAAGCAAGGTGATTATGTTGGTATCTTCATGAAACGAAGTATTGATACGGTAGTAAGTTTATTAGCGGTTTTAAAAGCAGGCGCTGCGTATATTCCAATCGATCCAGATTATCCTGCCAATCGGGTGCAGTATATTATTGAGGATAGCCAATCGAAATTAGTGCTAACAAAAGAAACAAAAATTCCGTATGAAGGCATTCGAGAGTTGTCTCTTTACGATATTGAAAAATTTTCAGATGCAGATGTGAAATTGTCAATTCATCTTGATGATATTGCATATATGATCTACACATCAGGTTCTACAGGAAACCCGAAAGGAACAATGCTGGCACATCGCGGGGTAGTTAATTTATGTACATGGATGCAAAGACATTATGAATTAACTGAAGAAGATATTTTTGCGCAGTTCCCGTCATTTAGTTTCGACGCATCTATTTGGGAGTTGTTTGCGTCATTATTCTGCGGTGGAAATGTATATGTTTTATTGGATGAGCAAAGACTTTCAGTTGATGCGTTTACAAGTGCGATCTATGAAGCGAAGGCAACGTCTATTTTAGGTTTAGCTACAATTTTCTTGCAACAAGTAGCGACATACCTTCCGAACGAAAGTAAATATAAGCTAGATTCATTAAAGAGGATTGCAGTTGGTGGAGAAATGCTTACTGCTGAGGTAGTGAATTTATGGCGTGAGAGAATTAGTAACCATATTCAACTAAACAATGCATATGGTCCAACAGAATGTACGATTACAACAACGACGTATCCAATTCCAGCTGAGTTAAATGACAAACTTGCTAGTATTCCAATTGGGAAGCCAGCAGATAATTATAAAGTTTGGATTTTAAATGAAAATATGAAAGTTTGTCCGATTGGTATTCCAGGAGAATTATATATAGAATCAGTAGGGTTAGCGAAAGGTTACTTTAATAAACCAGAAAAAACAGAAGAAGTGTTTATTTCACACCCTTTAAATTACAATAGTGAAATATATAAAACCAGTGATATTGTTAAAATATTGGAAGATGGAAATATTGAATTTCTACATCGTAAAGACAATCAAGTGAAAATCAGAGGGCACCGAATTGAATTAGGTGAAATTCAAAACACAATTGCAAAGCATGAAATGATAAAAGAGGCTGTTGTATTTACGAAGAGAAGTGAAGAAGGTAGCCATTATTTAGTTGCTTTCTATACAACTGTGAATGAAGTCGCTATGGTAGATTTAATGCATGATTTGAGAGAGCAGTTACCAGATTATATGGTCCCATCTAAATTAATTTATATTAATGAATTACCACTTACACCAAATAAAAAGGTTGATGTTAAGAGGTTAGCGCAACTGGAAGAAGAGTATGAGCCAGTTCGTCTACAAGAATATATTGCACCGTCTAATGAAGTTGAAGAAAGAATAGCGAAAGCTTGGATTGATGTATTAGGAATCTCAAAGATTGGTGTGCATGATGATTTCTTTACAATTGGTGGACATTCATTAAAAGTATTGAGAGTTTTAACAGTATTAAAAGAAGATTTTCCACATTTAACAATTCAAGATTTCTTTAAAGAGAGAACGATATACGGATTAGCTAGAATTGAGAGGGAAATAAAAATAGAGGCAGAAGAAGTGTTCGGCGAGTATAAAGTTATTCATGAGCCAAAGAATATTACTTATACAAATGTTAAGAAAGAAACATACATTTCAAATGTATTCTTAACGGGAGCTACCGGTTATTTGGGATCACATATATTGTATGAATTGCTGAGAGAGACACCTGCTACTGTTTATTGTTTAGTCAGACCGACAGAAGATGTAAAACAAAGAATTATCGATACATTAGCAAGCTACTTTAATGATATATGTGAAGAGTGGTTACAGCGTATACAGGCTGTTTCTGGTGATCTTGGGGAAGAATATCTTGGTATGGGTGAAGAAGAATTTAGATTAATTCGTTCCAAGGTTGATAAGGTAATTCATTGTGGTGCAGATGTAAGACACTTCGGAGATGTAGCCCAGTTTGAAAATGTAAATGTGCAAGGGACAAGTCGTATGCTAGCGCTAACTGAAGAAGGCGCGACATTCCACTTTATTTCAACAATTGGTATTCCGATAGAATTAGCGATGGAGCAATGGGATATATATGCCGAAACAAGTGATTTTAACTATGATGTAGAGTTAGAAAATGTGTATTCTAATAGTAAACTACAGGCTGAAAATCTTGTTCGTGAAGCGATGAAATGTGGTTTGCACGGGAATATATATCGTGCGGGTAATTTAGCATGTCATTCAGAAACGGGTTCGTTCCAACGAAATATTGAAGGAAATGCATTTTATCGTCTTATTAAAACAATGCTGCTAATCGGAAAGGCACCAAACGTGAAGTGGAAAATTGACTTTACACCAATTGATTTTGCTAGTAAGTCGATTGTATCGTATTTACAAGATCCTCAAATTGTAGGAGAGACGTTACATATTTGTCATCCACATCAATTTGAATTTGAACATTTTGTACAACTAATTGAGGAATGTGGATATAATCTTGAAATGGTTCCGCTTTCGCAATATGTAGATGATGGACTCGAATTAGCGAAGGGAAATGAAGTAATAGCAGAGCTAATTGCTTCTCAAGTTGCAGGAGATGGAGCGCAGCAATCTGAAATTGTTATGGGTACGCGTAGAACAAATGAATGGATTAAGAAAAAAGAACTGGTAGTGCCAGCGATTAATAAAGAATTTATTCAGCAGTTATTAGCTCATGGTGCAGAAGTTGGATATTTTCCAAAAATAATGAAATGATATGTACGCTTTTGTTTGTTCAATAAAATAAATCATGCTACAATGAAAACGAATTAAGAACCGGGGAGCCAATTGGCTGAGAGGATGTAAGTATACATCGACCCTCAACCTGATCTGGATAATGCCAGCGTAGGGAGTTACTTTAAAGTGATGTAGCATAAGTTATTATAGAATAACTTGTATACAGGGCTTTCCTACATGGTAGGAAAGCCTTTTCTTTTTTTGAAAACATATTTTGTAAGGGGGATTTTATTATGTCACAACAAGTTACAATTTCATTTTCAGTAGTACCACAAGCGAAGAACAAAGATGTGTATTCCGTTGTTGATAAAGCAATTGAAGTTGTACAACAGTCGGGAGTTCGTTATGAAGTAGGGGCAATGGAAACAACGTTGGAAGGAGAATTAGATGTACTTCTTGACGTTATTAAACGCGCGCAACAAGCTTGCGTCGATGCTGGAGCAGAAGAAGTAATCACTTCTATTAAAATTCACTATCGTCCAAGTACAGGCGTAACGATTGACGAAAAAGTTTGGAAGTACCGTGATGAATATGCAAAACCAGAAGCGATCTAAAATAATCACAACAATTTGGCTTATCCTTCTCATTGCTATATGGGAAGGATCTGTTTCATTATTTAAAATTGAGCCGTGGATTTTACCGAAGCCGTCTGCAATTGTGCAAGAGTTAATTGGAATGAAAGATTTACTATTACCGAATACAGTGCAAACGTTAAAGGAAGTAATAATTGGGTTGTTTTTTGCAATTTTACTTGGGACTAGTATTGCTATCATTATGGATGTCATCCCTTTATTTCGGATTTTAATGAATCCGTTGCTCGTTATTTCGCAAACAATTCCAATCGTTGTGCTCGCACCATTATTTATTATTTGGTTTGGATACGGGATGTTGCCAAAAGTAATGGTTGTTATTCTTGTTTGTTTCTTCCCAATTGCGCTTAGCATTTTAGAGGGTTTCCAAACGGTAGATAAAAATATGCTGAAGTTGTTACAAACGATGAAGGCGACAAAGTGGCAAATTTATCAGAAAGTAAAATTTCCAGCAGTGCTCCCGTACTTTTTCTCAGGTTTAAAAATTGCTGTTACATATAGTGTGATGGGAGCGATTATTGGGGAATGGCTTGGTGCCAGTGAAGGATTAGGAGTTATGCTTACAAGAGCAACAAAATCCTTTTTAACGGCTCGAGTATTTGGTGTTGCAGCAATTATCGTCATGGTGACACTATTGCTGTACTTTATTGTTGAATTTATGGCAAGAATAACAGCACCATGGATATACAGAAAGGGCGGCAGAAAATGAAAAAAGGTTTAAAAATTATGTTAGCTGCATTATTAGCAGTTGGTGTTGCCGGATGTAATACGGCGAAGAAAGAAGAGAATACAAGCAAAGAAAAGAAAGTGAAAGTCGTTTTAGATTGGTTCCCTAATACAAACCATACTGGTTTATACGTAGCGAAGACGAAAGATTATTATAAAAAACAAGGATTAGATGTAGAAATTATTCAACCAGGTGATAATGTTACAGCGGAACAAATGATAGCTTCAGGAAAAGCTGATTTTGCAATAAGTGCACAAGAAAATGTAACGTTAGCTCGTGTTGAAGGTATTCCTGTTGTATCTGTAGGAGCGATTATCCAGCATAACACTTCAGCTTTTGCATCACTTAAAAAAGATAATATGACGTCACCAAAAGATTTTGAAGGTAAACGTTACGGCGGCTGGGGGGGACCAGCAGAAGAAGCGACGTTAAAGACGATTATGGAGAAACATCAAGCTGATTTTAATAAAGTTGAAAAAATTATTCTTGGACAAACAGATTTCTTTAAATCAATCGGTCGTGATGCAGACTTTGAATGGATTTATTATGGATGGGATGGAATTGAAGCGAAGCGTCAAGGAAAAGAGTTAAATACAATTATGGTGAAAGACTTAGATCCAGCGCTTGATTTCTATAGTCCTGTTATTATTACAAGTGAAAAACATACGAAGCAAGATAAAGATTTTGTGAAAAAGTTTATGACGGCAACGACAGAAGGTTATGATTTTGCAATTAAAGAACCGAAAGAAGCTGCGGATATTTTAATTAAAGCTGTTCCAGATGTGAATAAAGAATTAGTACAAGAAAGCCAAAAGTGGTTAAGTACAAAGTATCAAGATGATGCAAAAGCGTGGGGAGTACAGAAGGAAGAGATTTGGACAAATTACATGAATTTCTTATATGACAACAAAGTTATTAAAAAGAAAATCGATGTAAAAGATGCCTTTACAAATGAATTCCTTCCAAGTGAAAAATGAGTGGATTACAAATAAAAGATATTGTAAAAGCTTTCGATGGAAAGAATGTATTAGCAAATATTAGTGCTTCTATACAAGAGGGAGAGTTTGTCTCTTTTGTAGGTCCGAGTGGTTGTGGAAAAAGTACATTATTAAATATGATTGCAAGTGTTGAAGAGCCAACGAGTGGAGAAGTGTTTTATAACGAGGAGTATGTAAAAAAACAAGATGTTGTTAGTTATATGCCTCAACAAGATTTATTACTACCGTGGCGATCGGCTTTGCAAAATATCGTTCTTCCATTGGAAATCGAAGGGAAGCCTAAAAAACAAAGGCTGACAGAAGGAATGGAAGCATTAAAGCAATTTGAGCTAGATGAATATGCAGGTCATTATCCAGATGAGTTATCAGGTGGAATGCGTCAAAGAATTAGTTTCCTTCGCACATATTTATGTGAAAAGCCAATTATGCTGCTGGATGAGCCTTTTGGAAAATTAGATGCATTTACAAAAATGGAAGTACACAGTTGGCTTTTAAATTCTTGGCATCAAGAAAAGCAAACAATTGTTATGGTTACACATGACTTAGATGAGGCAATTTTACTTTCTGATCGCGTATTTATTTTATCTCAAAGACCAGCATCAATAGTTGGCGAGGTACAAGTGGAATTACCTAGGCCGCGAACGATGGATATGTTAACATCTCTTGAGTTAAAGAAGGATAAGGAAGAAATTTTAAGAGTATTAGCTCCTTATATGAAAAAATAGAAAGGGTCTTTTAACAGTTTTTGGTATAATTGCTGTTAAGAGGCTTTTTTATATAGGAGGAGAAAGATGAAATCTATAGGAGAAATAGTGGATTCATTGACAGCTGATAATCTTGAAGAAGGAACAAAAGAAAAAATAGAGAATAGAATATAACAGAGTAGTTTATACTCTTAATATAACAAATGTTAAAGGAGTGAAAGGATAAAATGACTTTATCAACTGTTCTTCAAATGGTTTTAGCTTGATACGGGAGAAGTCTGCCCATTTTAACAAATAAGCTAAATTGAAGACAGCAGGTAAAGAACCTTAATCCTTTTTTACGATAATATGTAATGGGTAAGGTGTATTCACCTTACCCATTTTTATATGTATAACTAAATAAGGCTTTATACTGTTGTTCTCTCTATTTAGCTTATGGATCATAAGAAAAGGAGAGAGAAAAGATGAGTATATTAACAGTAGAAAATGTAAGTCATTCATATGGTGAGAAAACCATTTTATATAATACGTGCTTTCGATTATTAAAGGGCGAACATGTTGGGCTAGTAGGGAAAAATGGAATTGGAAAATCAACATTATTACGCTTGTTAACAGGAGAACTTATACATGATGATGGAAAAATTGAATGGTTTCCACATGTGAAGATTGGTTTTTTGCAACAGCATATAGATTTACAAGAAGGCATAACAATTGAAGAATACTTGCAAAGTGCGTTTGCTAACCTATATGAGTTGGAACGTGAAATGTTAAAACTTACAGAAGAGATGGCTGGAGCAGGAGAAGTAGGAAAATTGTTAGTAAGGTATGGCGAGTTACAAACTATATTGGAGAATTCTAATTTTTATCAAATTCATACAAAGATTGAGGAAGTAGCAACCGGCTTAGGCTTGTTTGAAGTAGGAATGGAAAAGGATGTTTCAAAGTTAAGTGGTGGTCAACGGACAAAGTTGTTACTTGGGAAACTCCTTTTAGAGAAAGCGGATGTTTTATTATTAGATGAGCCAACAAACTATTTAGATACAGTGCATATAGAATGGTTACAATCATATTTACAAATGTATGAAAAAGCTTATATTATCATTTCGCATGATGAGGTATTTTTGAACAATATTACGAATGTTATTTATCATCTAGAGGAGCGCGCAATTAATCGCTATGTAGGTGATTACAATAGTTTTCTGCGTAATTATGAACTGCAAAAGAAACAATTACAAGCAGCATATACGAAACAGCAAAAGGAAATTGCACATTTAGAGAGTTTTATTCAAAAAAATAAAATTCGTAAAGCGAAACAAGCAAAAAGTCGTGAAAAAGTATTAGAGAAAATGCAGAAGGTTGAAAAGGTTAACACTGTACCTCGTGCTCGTTTTGATTTTAATGTTTATACTGAGCCAGTGAGTCGTATATTACAGGTAGAGAAACTAAAAATTGGTTATGGTGAACCTTTATTTCCAGAATTGGATCTTCAAGTGAAAAAAGGGGAAAAGATTGCAATTATTGGTCATAATGGGATTGGAAAAACAACAATGTTAAAAACATTACTAGGACAAATAAAACCGTTAAGCGGCTCAGTTTCTGTTGGGGAACGAGTAAAACCCGCTTATTTTGCACAAGAGGAATTTTCCTCAGAAATAACTGCACTAGAGAGAGTATGGGCAGGAAGACCAGACATGACAAGAAAAGAAATCCGACAAGTATTAGCAAAGTGCGGATTGAAAGAAGAACATATATTAAAACCTATTCAGTTATTAAGTGGAGGAGAACAAACAAAAGTACGGTTATGCGAACTTATCGTAACTAAAAGCAATGTTTTAGTTTTAGACGAACCAACTAACCATTTGGATGCAGAGACTAAGACGGCTTTACAGGAAGCGTTAAAACAATATAAAGGTACGGTTTTAATTGTTTCACATGAGCCATCTTTCTATGAAGCATGGATAACGAAAATATGGAATATAGAAGAATGGAACGTTTAACAATAATCATAAAGAAAAGGCATTAGCTTTTATGAGCTAATGCCTTTTCTTTGTGATTAACATGATTTTCAAGAACTCTTACGAGAGAATTGTAAGAAAAAGCACTCTTATGGTGCGCTTATAAGCGTACCATAAGAGTGCTTTTTCTTTGGTTATATTTATAATAATACTAGATGCCTTTCCCTAACAGGCTACTATCTTTCTTTATATATATAGATAGTTTGAAATGGAATAAAAATGATTCCTATATGTAAAGGATAATGTGATTAGTATGGGAAGACAATAGAACTTAAAGGAAATTCATGTGAAATTCAGATAAACTTCACATGAAATTCATATTAAAAACTAAATATAATTATAATAGGTTATTATAATATTTGTTTTTGATTTTTTGAAAAATTAGAAGTTTGGCAGGGGTTCTTGTGCTTTCGTCATCGATTGTAATGGATTTACGAGAAGGGATATCACCGTTTTTTTATACATTAGTAATTTCATAATAATTATTTGTTTTACTACAAATTTTAGCGTACAAAATTGGAAGTCAATCTTTTGAATGACGTAGCAGGATGATGAAATTTCATGTAAAATAATAGTAAAAATATGTAAAGGAGGGGATAGTGTGGATGTGTTTTTGAACATTGCTGAGGAAAAAATTCGTCAAGCAATACGGAATGGTGATCTTGATAACATTCCGGGAAAAGGAAAACCACTACAATTAGAAGATCTTTCAATGGTACCTCCAGAATTAAGAATGAGTTATAAAATCTTGAAAAATGCAGGAATGATTCCACCAGAAATGGAAATGCAAAAAGATATATTGAAAATAGAGGATTTAATCGCTTGTTGTTATGATGAGGCAGAGAGAAAAAAATTACAAGAAGAGTTAACGGTAAAAATGCTGCGCTTTCAGCAGGTAATGGAAAAGAGAAAGGTTAAAGATAGTTCAGCATTTCGTATGTATCAAGATAAAGTATTTCGTAAATTACGTTAAGAGGGATAAGATGAGTAAATTTGAAACGATAGAAGAATTAGCAACATATATTGAAGAACAACAATTAGTACTTCTATTTATTAAAACGGAGAATTGTGGCGTTTGTGATGTTATGTTACGGAAAGTAAATTACGTATTAGAGAATTATGATTACGTAGAGAAAGTAGAAATATTACTACAAGACATGCAAGAGATTGCAGGGCGATATGCGGTATTTACAGGGCCGACAATTTTATTATTTCATAATGGAAAAGAGATCCTTCGTGAATCGCGCTTTATTTCGCTTGAAAATATTGAGAGAGTACTTCAGTTATTAGAAAAATAAGGGAGGTTTTTATATGGGGTTTCTTATAGCGGCATTACTATTTTGTGTTTTAATTTGGATGATTGCAGCATCAGTTAAATCAAATAAACGAAGAGTAAATCTTACTAAAAAGAGTAATACACATAGTACGTCTAACAGTTCATCACCACTATTTTTCTTTGCTGGATCTGATAGTGATAGTTCACATGATGGCGGTTCGCATGATTGCGGAGGATCTTTTGGAGGAGATAGTGGAGGTAGCTGCGGTGGTGGCGGGGATTGATGATAATACGCCTTATATAGGCGTATTTCTTTTTAAACAAACGTTTGATTAGTTGGCTTACATATACATGATACCAGCTAAACAAACATTTGTTTAGCTGGTATCATGTATATGTAATAAGGGGAAGGGAACCGAAAGTAAAAAAAGGGAAAGTGGCATTATTCTTATTAGTTGCTGGGGGTGTATTTCTTGTTAAAACCGGGCTTGAATTTGGAGCAATACATTTCAGTCGAGTTTGGTTTGAAAATACATTTTCTTAAATAAGGGATATAGCCTCTTGCGATAGAGGTTTTTCATTTGTTATTATTAGACTGAATGGTCGGTTTAGTGAGGTGTGAATATGAGAAGAAGTGCAGAAGAGATAAAGAAAGAAATTGCATATAAAGCAGAAAGTTTGTTTTCACAAAAAGGTTATGCAGCTACATCTATGGAAGATATTTGTGAAATTACTGGGCGAAGTAAAGGAAGTATTTATTATCACTTTAAAAGTAAAGAAGAATTATTTTTATTTGTAGTGAAACAGCATACGTATGATTGGCTTGAGAAATGGAATGAAAAAGAGAAGTTGTATGTTACTAATATTGAAAAATTATATGGTCTCGCAGAATATTATGTAGAGGACATACAGCAACCTATTTCTAGTGCAGTAGAAGAATTTTCTATGAGCCAAGTTGTAAGTAAAGAGATTTTAGATGAAATGTTAGCTCTAACTAGAGAATCGTATGTTATTTTTGAGAAATTAATTGAAACAGGCATAAAGTCTGGAGAGTTCCGTGAAGATAATACTCGCGATCTCATGTATATTGTGAATGGGTTATTATCAGGGCTTGGAGTACTTTACTATGAGTTAGATTATCAAGAGCTAAAACGAATTTATAAAAAGGCAATAGATGTATTGTTAAAAGGGATGGCAGCTGAATAATAAGTCAGTGGCTTTTCTTACAAAATAAATTAGACTGAACGGTCGGTTTAAAAAAGGAGGAATGAAGATGAAGGCTCTATTTAAAAACCGAGCATTTATGCTCGTTATGGCATCTGATATTTTACAACAATTTGCAATTTGGATCAGAAATATGGCTCTTTTGTATTTTATTATGGAGCGAACGAATAATGATCCGGTTTCAGTTTCTTTATTATCGGTTATGGAATATGCACCAATTTTTATTTTTTCATTCATTGGTGGTGCGTTAGCAGATCGCTGGAATCCGAAGAGAACGATGGTTGCTGGAGATGTATTAAGCGTACTATCTATTATAGGAATTGTCTTGTTGCTAAAGCTTGATTATTGGCAGGCTATATTTTTTGCAACACTCGTTTCCGCAATTGTAGGTCAGTTTTCTCAGCCGTCATCTTCACGTATATTTAAGCGCTATGTAAAAGAAGAACAGGTAGCAAGTGCTATTGCATTTAACCAAACATTACAGTCGTTATTTATGATTTTTGGACCAGTTGTAGGTTCAATTGTGTATACACAACTTGGCTTATTTACCTCACTATATAGCTTGATCATTTTATTTTTGTTATCGGCTATTGTCCTTTCGTTTTTACCAAAATGGGTTGAACAAGAGCAGGCAGTGAGAGGGGTATTAAAAAATGATATAAAAGAAGGATGGAAATACGTTCTTCACACGCGAAATTTACGTATGATTACAATTACTTTTACTATTATTGGTTTAGCAGTCGGATTAACGAACCCATTAGAAGTATTCCTTGTAATTGAACGTTTAGGCATGGAAAAAGAAGCTGTTCAATATTTAGCAGCAGCGGATGGAATAGGTATGTTAATCGGTGGTATTGTTGCTGCTGTTTTCGCTTCAAAAGTAAATCCGAAAAAGATGTTTGTATTTGGTATGAGTATATTAGCAATCTCATTTTTAGTTGAAGGGTTGTCTACATCATTTTGGGTTACTAGTTTGATGCGATTTGGAACAGGTATTTGTTTAGCCTGTGTCAATATCGTTGTCGGTACGCTTATGATTCAACTTGTACCAGAAAATATGATTGGAAGGGTAAATGGGACAATTTTACCACTGTTTATGGGTGCAATGCTAATTGGAACTTCACTAGCTGGAGGATTGAAGGAAATGACGTCACTAGTTATTGTGTTTTGTATAGCGATGTCACTTATTTTATTAGCAATAGGTCCGGTTTTACGTATGAAAATAAAGAAAGAAGATGTTGTTAATCGAGAGGAAATGACGAATTCATTGGTTTCGAAATAGCTATTGTAAGGGGGCAGAACTGCTCCCTTTTTCTATGGCAATCTTTTGACAATGAAATGTACCAACTATATACTGATGTTGTAAAAATAATTTTACAGGTTAGGAGAAAGATGTGAAAAATCAAATCTATGAATTACGCACTGAAAATAATATTTCACAAGGTGCATTAGCTGATAAGTGTAACGTATCAAGACAGACGATAAATGCAATTGAAAATAATAAGTATGATCCAAGTTTAGCACTAGCATTCCGGTTAGCAGAAGTATTAGGAACAACTGTCGATAAATTATTTTTGTACAAGCTGTAGAGTCTTTAATTGTAAGACGTTATCGCTAAAAATAAGAAAAAGATCCTCTTCTCGTTTGAAGAGGATCTTTTTCCTATATTGTTTTAGTTTTCGGATTAGGTGGTGTAACGGACGTATCATTTTCGGGTACTCTAGTTAATAAGAATCCACCGATAATAAATAAGACAATAATACTAAGGACACCAGCGTTTGTTTTTCCTGTTAATTGTGTTGTGACACCCACTAATACTGGACCCATAATTGCCGCGAATTTACCAAAGATATTATAAAATCCGAAGAATTCATTTGCAGATTCTTTCGGTACTAGTTTTGCGAAATATGAACGGCTAAGTGCTTGAATACCGCCTTGAGAAGTGGCAACTAACATTGCTAAAATCCAGAAATCAAACGTCGTTTTTAAGAAATAAGCATATGTGCAAATAATGATATAAATAATAATACCGACATATAGCATTTTTTTACCGGTAAATGTTTCCGATAGTTTTCCATATAATAAAGCGAATGGACAAGCGACAATTTGTGTTACAAATAAGATGATTAATAGATTGGTTGCACTAATACCGAGATCTGTTCCATAAGCGGTAGACATAGTAATAATTGTATCTACCCCGTCAATGTAGAAAAAGTAAGCTATTAGGAACATAAATACAGTTTTATATTCTTTAATATTTTTAAAAGTATTAGCAAGGCGCTTGAAGCTCATTGCAATTGGTCTTGGATGACGTTCAATATAGTGTGTTTGCTCTACATTTTTTAGCATTGGTATCGTAAATAGTCCCCACCAAAGAGCTGTTATTGCAAAGGAAATTTGACTAGCAATTCCGACCGATAAGGGGATAGTTCCTTTTTGAGCAAGAATAATAAGAGCAATACAACCGATAAAAGGAATTGTGCTCCCAATATAACCTAATGCAAAGCCTCTTGTAGAAATTCGGTCCATTCTATCTCCAGAGGTAACATCTACTAAAAATGCATCATAAAAAATATTTGCTCCAGCAAAGCCAACTAATGCGAGCATATAGCATCCTAGTAATAAGTACCACTGTGATGTTGGAACAACTGCTAGCATACTTGTAAATACGATACCGAGTCCAAAGAAGAATGTGAAAAATCGTTTTTTAAATCCTTTATAATCAGCAACTGTGCCGAGAATAGGAGCGAGTATAGAAATTAAAAGTGTAGCGAACGAGTTTGCATATCCCCAATAGGCTGTTGAAGTTGCACCAGATAGTCCAGCTTCTTTTGCTGCTGCTTTAAAGTAAATTGGAAATAATGCAGTTGTAATGACGAGCGAATATACCGAGTTAGCCCAATCATATAATATCCAGCTTTTTTCTTGTCTGGACATTTTTTTCATATAATGTTCCCCCTTAAATTTGTTCTACTAACAGTGTACAAAAATAAAAATTATAAAAAGAGAAACAGTGATGATTTTTACATAACTTTTACATATATACACAGTTCTTTACAATTGAAGTAAATCCTCTACAATTGCTCCGTCTGTTTCAACTAAGTGCAAACCGAGTAATCTAGCAATAGTCGGGCCTTCATCAATAAGTCTCATATACGGGATTGTAACGCCACTTTTTATGCCTTTCCCAGCAGCCATAAAAATTGTTTCATAGTTAGGTTTTGTTGGAGAATATCCGTGTGTTCCAAATGTATATTTCTTACTAGAAGTAACATCTTTTTTAGTAATTTCTTTTATGAAATTACCAGTATAATTTTCAGTGAAATAATACCCTTCTTGTGCTTCCAACATAAATAAACAATTACCATCTGCACCGCATTCTTTCGCCGCTTCATCATGAAGTATAAATTCAATGCCATTTTGTTTCTTTTGAAGCAGTTCTTCAAGGAGTAGTTGTACTTCCCGAATGGTATCCGTATCGTTTTTGTCTTTCGCATATACATAGGCAGAACCGTCGCAACTTTGACAATAGGCTTTCCAGTCTACTAATTTTCCTTTTTTATTTAGAGAGATAAGCCCTTTTTGATGGAATAGCACATTTAATTGAATTGATTTATTTTCACTTAAAGCGCTATGATCGCCAAGTGCAATAATCGTACTTTCTTCGTATATCCCGCTTTCTTTTAATGCATGAATAATTTTTCCTAGACGTTCGTCGTGTCTATGGATTGCAGCTACTGTTTCCTCGGACTCGAAGCCATGGTAATGTCTTTGAGTATCTAAATCAGTAAAATGTACAAACATAACATTAGGCTTTTTCGTATGGATTGTATGTACGGCAGAAGCAAGGACGAAATCATCAAGCTCAGGCTGTGATAATCCATTTCGTATATGGCCGAAACGACGATTTAAATCTAATTGATATAGCGGGCTACCGCTAAATAATGAAACTAAACTTTGATTTTGCCACGGTCTATTTGGAAAAATTTCTGGTAAATTGTAATCGATATTTGCTCTTCCAGTAACAGGCCATAGAAGGGCTGCTGTCGTTAAATTTGCTTTGCGTGCTTCATCATATAAAGTTGTTCCTTTAATGGACTTTCGATACCAATGCCAATCTGGTGACTCACGTCCTGGTTGAAGTAATGTATTGCTGACAACGCCATGTTTATTAGGATAATTACCGGTTACGATTGTTGAGTGGCTTGGATATGTTACTGAAGGATAAATTGGCTCCACTTTTTTCGCAATCGAGCCCTTTTTTATTAAAGTTTGGAAATTAGGTAGTTTTTGTAATATAGGAAAATCTAAAGCTGATAAGCAGTCGAAAGATAAAATAATGACGTGATTTGTTAATGCTTTATCCATAAAATTTCCCTCCTGATTATATAAAACCTATTCTTATATATTACTATTAATACCTGGTGATAAAAATTTATTATTTATTTTCAGAAAAATTAAACATATAATTAAGTATAAGGGAATGAATGGAAGGAGGGAATACTATGGATTGGCTAGATGGATTTGGTATCTTTTACATCATTGGCGGAATCACGATTATCCTCGTATTCGCTATTTCGTACTTACTAAAGAAACGGTTTCCAGACAAACAGTTCGATATTATATTTGCACTTAGTTTAATACTTCTTTGTTTAGCATCCTTTCCTATTACAATGATGGTTATTGGTGGATGGGAAGGAATGGGATATGGATTTATTGGTTTCTTCGTTCTACTAGGTACACTTATCGGTATGATTGCACATCAACTTGTTAAAATCTCTCGAAAAAGCTACGTATAAAACTGCAAAAAATGAAAAGAATATATAATAATGAGAAAATTAGCTATTGTTTTAAAAAAGAATTTGTATTATGATAATCAACAAATTTATTTCGTTATAACGATGAAAAAGGACTAGTACATGTTCAACCTTTTAAGCAGAGAGAGAATCCGCCAGGCTGAGAGATTCTTAAAAAGGCGATATGGAACCTACCTTTGAGTTCTGCATATGCAGCGGGAAATTCCCGTTATCAAAAAGAGAGCATACTCAATTTTTTTGTGTATGAATCAGGGTGGTAACGCCGGCAAAGCTCGGTCCCTATTTGGGGACACGGGCTTTTTTGTATTTTCTAAAGGAGGAAGAAGGACTATGGCAAAAGAACAGGTACAAGCTATTACGAAGATGGAAGAGGACTTTGCTCAGTGGTATACCGATATTGTAAAAAAAGCGGAGCTTGTTGATTATTCAAGTGTGAAAGGTTGTATGATTCTAAGACCATACGGTTATGCATTGTGGGAAAATATGCAGAAAGTAATGGATGAAAAACTAAAAGAATCTGGTCATGAAAATGTGTATATGCCAATGTTTATTCCGGAGAGTTTATTGCAAAAAGAGAAGGATCATGTGGAAGGATTTGCTCCGGAAGTAGCATGGGTTACTCATGGCGGGGATGAGAAATTGGCGGAACGACTTTGTGTACGCCCTACATCTGAAACTTTATTTTGTGAGCATTTCTCAAAAATTGTTCAATCATATAATGATTTACCAAAGTTATATAATCAGTGGTGTTCAGTAGTTCGTTGGGAGAAGACGACGAGACCATTCCTTCGTACAACTGAATTTTTATGGCAAGAAGGTCATACGATTCATGAAACGGCAGAAGAATCTCAAATTGAAACATTAAATATTTTAAATCTATATGCTGCTTTTTGTGAAGAGTATTTGGCAATTCCGGTTATTAAAGGGCAAAAAACAGAAAAAGAAAAGTTTGCAGGAGCGAAGGCAACTTATACGATTGAAAGTTTAATGCATGATGGAAGAGCACTTCAAACAGGAACATCTCATAACTTTGGAACGAACTTCTCAGAAGCATTTGATATTAAGTTTTTAGATCGTAATGGTAAATGGCAATACGTACACCAAACATCTTGGGGTGTATCAACAAGAATGATAGGTGGACTTATTATGGTTCATAGTGATAATAACGGACTTGTAATGCCACCGAAAGTTGCACCATTACAAGTTGTTATCGTGCCTATTGCACAGCATAAAGAAGGCGTTTTAGAAAAAGCAACAGAGCTACAAGGGCGTATTCAAAAGGTTGCGCGTGTAAAAATAGATGCTAGCAATAAAACACCTGGATGGAAATTTAATGAGTATGAAATGAAGGGTGTTCCAATTAGATTGGAAGTTGGTCCAAAGGATATTGAAAAGAACCAAGTAGTACTTGTAAGGCGGGATACGAAAGAAAAAGAGTTTATATCAATGGATCAATTAGAAGAACGTATTCTGTCATTACTTGAGGAGATTCATCATTCTTTATTTAATAAGGCAAAAGTATTTCGAGATGAGAGTACTTATAGTGTGACGAATTTCGAAGAGATGAAAAAAGTAGCTGATGAAAAGCAAGGCTTTATTAAGGCAATGTGGTGCGGAGAACTAGCTTGTGAAGAAAAACTAAAAGAAGAAGTTGGAGTATCTTCACGTTGTATTCCGTTCGAACAAGAAAATGTAGCTGACGAATGTATTTGCTGTAGTAAAGAAGCGAAGCACATGGTGTACTGGGGAAAAGCGTATTAATATTCTTTCTTATAGATGATAAAAAGGACCGTGGATTGAATAATAAATTTCAATCCAAAGTCCTTTTTATTTTAGTTTTATAATTTGTATCATATATTTTTTAGATGGAAGGATGTTGTTTTTTATTTTGCGTTTTTGCGACGAATAAACAGTAACATACCAATTAGGAATGTCGAAATCCCCATTAAAATTGATGCAGGATAATGCGTTGCAGTATTAGGTAACTTATCGCCTTGTTTTACTGAATTATCTTTTGCTTTGCCATTTTGAGAGCCATTGCCACCTTGAGAACTGCTGTCGCCTTTAACACGATTGCCTCCCTGAGAGCCATTGCCACCTTGAGAACTGCTGTCGCCTTTAACGCGGTTGCCTCCCTGAGAGCCATTGCCACCAGAGCCGTTGCCGCCAGAACCATTGCCGCCAGAACCACTGCCACCAGAACCACTGCCACCAGAACCACTGCCACCAGAACCGTTGCCACCAGAACCATTGCCACCAGAACCGTTGCCGCCAGAACCATTGCCACCAGAGCCATTGCCACCAGAACCGTTGCCGCCAGAACCGTTGTCACCAGAACCGTTGCCATCAGAACCACTGCCGCCAGAACCACTGCCACCAGAGCCGTTGCCACCAGAACCACTGCCACCAGAACCGTTGCCGTCAGAACCACTGCCGCCAGAACCCTTGCCACCAGAACCGCTGCCACCAGAACCGTTGCCACCAGAACCGTTGCCGTCAGAACCACTATCGTCCTGAGAACCATTGTTTCCTGGAGGTTTATTATTATCTTTTGAATTACCTTCTGCTAAATTATCGTTATTTTGTACAATAGCGTTTGTTATTGGATTGAAGTTTTCAGTTGCAGCATTACCAATATTTAAGCCGCTAAAAAAGGATAAAGAAAGTGTAGATGCTAAAATGAATATTTTTGTCATTGTTTTCCTCCTGAAGAAAAAATTATTGTTCCATCTAAAACACATCCCTTTGTAATATTTCATAGGAAAAAGAGTTTTATGCAAAAAAAACTATATATAGAAAAAGGTGGTGTATTTCTAAAGGGAGAAAAGAGTTAATGTGAATTTCTTGCAAATAGTAGAGTGATGGAGAATTTACACTCATAACAGTAGAGGAAGTGGCAACGGATGAAAGAATATATTGCATTTGATATTGGTGGTACGCAAATTAAATATGGAATTGTTTCAGAAATAGGGGTAGTACTAATGCATAAAAAGGTCCCAACAGAAATTCACTTAGGCGGGGAACAAATTGTTCAAAAGCTTATATATTTATCAAAAAAATTAATGACTGAACATACTATTTTCGGAATTGGTATTAGTACAGCGGGAATTGTTGATATTAATAAAGGAGTTATAACGGGAGGTGTGGATCATATTCCGCATTATACTGATATTCCTATTGTTGAGAGATTACAAGAAATATTAAAAGTTCCTGTATCTATTGAAAATGATGTTAATTGTGCAGCCTTAGGCGAGAAATGGAAAGGTACTGGGAGGGGAGAAAGCGATTTTATTATGCTTACGCTTGGAACGGGCATCGGTGGGGCAATTGTTATAAATGGGGAGTTATACCGTGGACATTCGTTTGGTGCTGGGGAATGGGGGAATATGTTAATAGAAGGGAAAACTTTTGAGGAGGTTGCCTCAATTTCGGGATTAATTCATCTTGTACGAAGATATAAGGGTGAAAAGGAGTGGGATGGTAAAACAATCTTCGAATTATATGATAAGGGTGATAGCTGTGTTACTCAAGCCGTGAAGATTTTCTTTAAACATTTGGCGATTGGAATTAGTAACCTTGCTTATATTTTTAATCCGAAAATGATTATTATTGGTGGGGGAATTACTGAAAGAGGAGATGATTTCTTAAATGAAGTGAAGGAAGAGATAGGAACATACTTAAATCAAGAGATTTATAGTAATTGTGAGATTAAACTTGCGCAAAGTGGCAATTGTGCAGGAATGATTGGTTCTATTTACCACTTATTACATCAGTATAAATAAATATAGTATCTGTTTTCATATAATTGAGAATTTATCCTTTTTCTCATTAGATAAATAATGCTACAATATAAGAGGAGAATACAATGTTTTCCGATTTGGAAAATGCTTTGTAGAAAGGAAGAAACTTCATGCCTATTATTTTAGAAAAAGGACAAAAGATTGATTTAACGAAAGGACAACCGAGAGTAGCGAAACTACAGGTTGGCTTAGGCTGGGATCCAATTGGGCAATCAGGTGGGTTTCTGTCTTCTTTATTTGGAAGTAAACCAAGTGTAGATTGTGATGCATCTGTTGTTATGTTAGAAGGGGATCGCTTTTTAAACAAAAATGATTTAGTTTACTTCGGCAACAAACTTTCTACTTGTGGTAGTATCATTCATTCAGGAGATAATTTAACAGGTGAAGGCGCTGGTGACGACGAAACAATTTTCGTAGAATTACATAAAGTTCCGAGCCGTATTAATCGTTTAGTATTCGTTGTAAATATTTATGACTGTGTAAATCGTCGTCAAGATTTTGGGATGATTCGCAATGCATATATTCGTATTCAAAACCCACAAACAGGTGAAGAATTAGCACGTTATAACTTGTCAGATAATTACGCTGGCAAAATGACTTTAATTGCAGGGGAAATGTATCGAGACGGAAACGAATGGAAGTTTTCAGCAGTTGGAGAAGGAACACAAGATAAAAACCTAAGTGAGATTGTATCACGTTACCAATAAAATAAACCAAGGAGGAATTGTATATGGCATCAATTTCATTGAAAAAAGGACAAAAGGTAGACTTAACAAAAACAAATCCAGGTCTTTCTAAAGTTCTTGTAGGACTTGGTTGGGATACGAATCGTTATGACGGACAAAACGATTTCGATTTAGATGTTAGTATCTTCTTAGTAGGTGCTAACGGTAAAGTTTCAGGAGCAGAGGATTTCGTCTTCTATAATAATCCAAAAGGTGCGAATGGTGCTGTAGAGCATTTAGGAGATAACCGTACAGGTGAAGGTGAAGGCGACGATGAAACAATTAAAATAGACTTAAAAAATGTTCCTGCACATATCGAACGTATTTGCTTTACAATCACAATTTATGATGGAGAAGGCCGTAGCCAAAACTTCGGACAAGTTTCTAACTCTTTCGTACGCATTCTGGATGAAGAAAAGAATGCAGAATTAATTCGTTACGATTTAGGAGAAGATTTCTCTATTGAAACAGCTGTAGTAGTAAGCGAATTATACCGTCACGCAGGTGAATGGAAATTCAATGCAATCGGAAGTGGATTCCAAGGTGGATTAGGTTCTCTATGTAATAACTTTGGTTTAGATGTAGAGTAATAGATTTATATATCCATCAGTGAAACGCGTATTTACTGATGGATATATTTTTTGAAATTAAAATATAGAGGTGAATATATATGGTTATTCAATTGCAAAAAGGACAGAAAATAGATTTAGCAAAAACAAGCCCAGGTTTATCAAGAGCAGTAATTGGTCTTGGATGGGATATTAAATCTTATGATGGTGGATCTGATTTCGATTTAGATGCATCCGCCTTTTTATTAGATGCGAACGGGAAATGTACGAAGGAAACTGATTTTATTTTCTATAATAATTTACAGTCTCCTTGTGAATCAGTTTTACATACAGGAGATAACCGTACTGGTGCAGGTGACGGTGATGATGAGCAACTTGTTGTCGATTTGAAAAAGGTTCCAGCAGATGTTCATAAAATTGCTATTACAGTTACAATTTATGATGGAGAAGGCCGTAATCAAAACTTTGGACAGGTTGCAAATGCATTCGTTCGTTTAGCAAATGAAGAGACAAACGAAGAAGTTCTTCGTTTTGATTTAGGGGAAGATTTCTCCATTGAAACAGCAGTTGTCTTTTGTGAATTATATCGTCATAATGGACAGTGGAAGTTTAGTGCAGTAGGAAGTGGATTCCAAGGTGGATTAGGTGCGCTTGTAAGAGCGTATGGCTTGGATGCATAAGAAGGGAAACGGCATTCGTTTCCTTTTTTTGACCTTTCTATAAATCTAGCAAAGAATAGGGGATAAAGGTAAGATGAGTATTTTGCAAGGAATCCTTGATACGTATGCTCAGTTTTTCGACTTGGACATGTGGATTAAAGTGTTACAAGATCCAGTATCTTGGGGGTTAATAGGTACACTTGTTGTACTTGAAGGTTTATTATCTGCTGACAATGCACTTGTGTTAGCGGTAATGGTAAAACACCTTCCAGAAGAAAAACGAAAAAAAGCATTATTCTATGGACTGATTGGAGCTTATGTATTCCGTTTTATTGCAATTGGAATCGGAATGTTCTTAATTAAATTGGCATGGGTAAAAGTGTTAGGTGCGCTTTACTTAGCTTGGCTGTCAATTAAATATTTCATTGATAAAAGAAAAGGCACTTCAGAAGAAGAGGAAGCCCATGGTATGAACCAAAATAGTATTCTCTTCAGAATGTTCGGTGTTTTCTGGGGAACGGTTGCGATGGTTGAATTAATGGATATCGCGTTCTCTGTAGATAGTGTTCTTGCTGCATTTGGTGTATCGAATGAAGTTTGGATTTTACTATTAGGTGGAATGCTCGGTATTTTAATGATGCGCGGTATTGCTGGCGTATTTTTAAAATTGTTAGAGCGTATTCCAGAACTTGAAACGACAGCATATATTTTAATCTTAATTATTGCAGCAAAAATGCTACTGTCTGTCATTCATATTGAAGTAAGTCATACGCTGTTCTTTATTATTTTAGTTATAGCGTTTGGAGCAACATTTATACTTCACTACATGAAGAATTCTGGACAAGCTAAAGAAGAAGTTGCAGCTACTAAAAATGAACATAAATAATTGAAATGGGTTTGCTCGTTATGCGAGCGCCCATTTTTTATAACTAAAAATAGTTTATAATAGAAGAGAGACTTTATAAAAAACGTAAATGTTTTTGGAGGTGAACTGTTGTGTTCTCACGTTTTACACTTCAACCATGTGCATTAAAAGAAGAATCAGATTTAAAGCAATTTGAAGCGCTTTTAGAAAAACGCCCACAATATGAGCTGACAGAGAATGAGATGAAATTTAGTTATATAGCAACTCGTATTCTTGGTGTTCCCAATGATGTAGATGAATATTTCAATGAGTTATTTGATTATAGTGAAGCAAAAGGGATCGAGGTTTTGCATGAACAAAACTTAAATAAGGTAATTGATCCCGAAAAACTGCGCCATATTCAAGAAGTTTTTACATTACATCAAGAAGCACCGAATGGACTTACAGTAAATAGACTTGTAGCCCATTTGTCCGGAAAACAACTATTACCGCAAGTAGACAATCCTGATTTACAGCATTATATACATACGACGTTTATTTCTGTATTGAAATTGTATGAGAAACAACATAATCAATCTTTAAAAACAGAAGGGTTCCGTCGTTTCTTAATCGATATGATTAAATTAAGTGAAAATTACGTAGCGAAGTGGTTCTCTACGATTAATTATAAGAAACAAATGCCGCGTATCGTTTGGTACGGTGATGCGACGGAGAGTCGTATATATTTCTTATACTTTCTTATTATGCTCGGCTGCGATGTACTTTATTATCACCCTGAAGGAAAAGATGGGTTTGAGAGTGTAGATGAGGAAGGAAAGACTTTTGTCGTATCTCATTTGGGCCGTATTTCATTGGAACCATTTCCCGATCGGCGTCGTGAGCGCGTCGCAACAGTAGCTTATCAAGCTTCAAAAGAAATCGAGCAAGTACTTCACCACGATAATTCACTGCTGTACAAGCCGTGGCAATTCCGTTCATATACACCTGTAGCACGTACATTAAAAACAACATATGATGAACTCTTTTTAATTACGAAAGAAAAGGCATTTGTACGCCCAACCTTCTTTGTTGAAAATAAGCATATTTATATTCCTTCTTTATTTGCAAAAATATCAGGTGTGTCAAAGAATGATAAAGAATATTTTCAGCGATTAAAGGCTGTTACATCATTTGATAACAGTTTATTAATTAATACATTTCCGTTTACGAAAGAACAAAAAGCGAATTTCCAATATCATTATCGAGATGCATTAGACCGCGGAGGGAAGTTACATCCGGATTTAATTATGAATAGTCATTGGTGGCCACATAAACGTTTACCAGAAGGTTTACAACATGGTATTGCAGAAGCAATCATCCATACGTGCGAAAGTGAAATGTGTAAACCAATTGCGAAAGAGACGAAACAAGATGTAGCACTGTATGTTTTCGCACAACTCTCTCAAATACCACCGAACATTTTAGAGCAGCTTGAGAAATTTGATTATTCGCAAGAAGTACCGAAAATTGTTATATTTAATAATGAGAAGAGCGGAGAATTAAGTCGTTCTGATGCTGTGTTATTACTATTTTTAAATCAAATTGGAGTAGATGTATTCCACTTTAATCCAACGGGGAGAAACGATATTGAACCGTATATTGAATCAGGAGCATTTGATTCACATTGGCTTGAAGAAGTTAATTTCGATCTTGAATTTCATGGTTCATCAGCCTATAAAAATTTATCACAAACAATAAAAGGACTATTTCGTCCATTTTTATAAGGAAAGGGAGAATACCATATGAATAACCCAGTCGTACTAGATTCGAAAACAGAATTGAATGAGCAAACCGCACAAGATGTTCGCTTGCAACTTAGACAAGATGCTGAAGTACAACGTATTTATAATGCAGTAGACATTAAAGATCAATTAGAATTAATAGAACTCGGAAAAGAACCTTCTATGGAAATTTCACGTTTCGCTGATCAAATTTTACATACAATGTCTTTATCGAAAGTAGAAGACTCTGGTGAATTATTAAAACAGCTTGGTAAAATTATGGACAGATTTGATAGTAAAGACTTTGCGGAAGAGAAAAGTGGTTTCTTCTCACGTATGTTCAAAAAAGCAGATAAAATGATTGAACAAATCTTTAGTAAGTATCAGACAATGGGTCGCGAAATGGATAAAGTATACGTAGAAATTACGAAGTATCAAGATGAAATGAAAAAATCAATTGGTACGTTAGATGGTTTATATGAGCAAAACTTAAAGTATTATTTAGACTTAGAAAAATACGTAGTAGCAGGGGAAATGTTATTAGAGCGTTTAAATACAGAGTTAGTTCCGATGTACGAAGAGCGCATACGTAATAATGATCAGTTAGCGGGTATTGAATTAGAATCGCTTAAAAACTCTGTTGAAATTTTAGAACAACGTATTGATGATTTAGAAAAAGCACGTATGGTTGCTCTATTAACAGCACCACAAATTCGTATGATTCAACGCGGTAACAATAAATTAATCGGTAAAATCAATACAGCATTTATTACAACGATTCCTATCTTTAAAAATGGTATCATTCAAGCGGTAAATGCGAAACGTCAAAAGCTTGTTGCGGACTCTATGGCTGAACTTGATCGCCGTACAAATGAATTACTTAAGAAAAATGCACAAAATATCGCAACTCAAAGTGTGGAAGTAGCGAGATTATCAGGTTCTTCTAGTATTAAGATGGAAACACTTGAGGAAACTTGGAACATTATTTCAAGAGGTATGCAAGAGACACAACAAATTGAAGAGCAAAATAAACGTGAGCGTGAAGAAAGTCGTAAGCGTATGGCTACATTAACAGAGAACATCAAAAAAGAATTACAAGGATAAACAAAAAGGCAATGAGGAACAGCCCTCATTGCCTTTTATTTTCTCTTAAATAATTTAATGATTTCATTCACAACAAGCGGAATGATACTTAACAAGAGAACGAATCCCCAATCTCGCATTGTTAATGCATGTACACCAAATATATTAGCAAGAGGTGGGATGGAGATGATACACACTTGCATAAGAACACCGATAAGAAGTGAGAAGACTAAATATTTATTTGTAAATATCCCAATTGAAAAAATTGATTTCGTTCTTGAACGTAAGTTAAATGAATGAACGAGCTGAGAAAAACTAAGAACGACAAATGCCATCGTTTGAGCGTGTAATAGAGCGTCTTCATCAATTTGATCTGGGAAGAGAGGAAATAAATTTGTATCTCCTGTATAGAGCTTTGCCCCAACGATAAAGGCTGTTAAAGTAAGAAGTCCAATTACAACCCCATTGAAAATAAGAAATGGAATGCTGCCGCTAAATAAGCTTTCTTTCGCATGTCGTGGTTTTTCCTTCATCACATCTGGATCTTCAGGATCAACACCGAGTGATAATGCAGGCAGTGTATCTGTAATTAAATTTACCCACAAAATGTGAATCGGGCGTAGTGGTGTTGCCCAGCCGAGTAAAATAGCTAAAAAGAGAGCTATAATTTCGCCGAAGTTACAAGAGAGTAGGAAGAGAATCGCTTTTTTTATATTACGATAAATATTTCTTCCTTCTTCAACAGCTTTAACAATAGATGAGAAATTATCATCTGTTAAAACTACATCAGCTGCGCCTTTTGCAACATCTGTTCCTGTAATTCCCATTGCTACTCCAACATCTGCTTGTTTTAAAGATGGAGCATCATTTACACCGTCACCAGTCATGGAAACAATATTTCCTTTAGCACGTAATGCTTTTACAATCTTCACTTTATGTTCTGGAGAGACCCTAGCAAAGACATTTAAGTGATTAATTTTACTTGCTAGTTCTGTATCTGAAATGGTATCTAATTCAGTTCCAATCATAATTTCAGATTTTTCTTCAGCAATGCCAAGTTCTTTGGCAATTGCAAAGGCGGTATCCTTATGATCACCAGTAATCATAACCGTGCGAATACCAGCTTTTTGACATTCTGTAATTGAATCTTTTACTTCTGTGCGTGGTGGATCAATCATACCGACAAGACCGATAAAGATAAGATTTTCTTCGAGATGATTTATATCCACATCGTTTGAATCGTATCGTTTATATGCGAATGAAAGTACTCTTAAGGCTTCTTGTGACATCGACCCGGCAGCTTCTAATATTTGATTTTTATCAGAAGCTGTTAAGACCTCAATTTTATTATTTATAAAGATATGGGTACAGTGAGGTAAAAGTTTATCAATTGCACCTTTCGTCATGCTATAGTAGCTTTCATCGTACGTATGTACAGTTGACATCATTTTACGATCAGAATCGAAAGGTAGTTCGTTAACACGTTCATGTGTATTTTCTAAATGATCTTTTTGAATGTTAAAAGAGCTTCCGGCAACAAGAAGGGCAATTTCTGTAGGATCCCCTGTTTGTGAGTCGGTACTGTAAGAAGCATCGTTACATAAAACCATATTTTCTAATAATAGACGGTGTGCATCATTATTTACATTCAAATTTTCTAGCTGGTCGTATGTGCGATCACTATAAAAGTGAGTAACGGTCATTTTATTTTGAGTTAATGTACCTGTTTTATCTGAACAAATAATTGTGACAGAACCGAGAGCTTCAACAGCTGGTAGTTTACGAATGATAACGTTTTGTTTAATCATACGCTGAACACCAATGGCAAGAACGATGGAAACAATAGCTGGTAAGCCTTCTGGAATGGCTGCAACAGCTAAACTAATTGCGGTCATAAACATTTCTAACGTATCTCGTCCTTGTAAAAAACCGATGAGAAACATAATAACGCAAATAGCTACAGCGACAAAACCTAAATATTTTCCTACTTGTGCTAAGCTTTTTTGAAGTGGTGTCATATCATCGTCTGCTTCATGTAAAAGGGTAGCAATCTTGCCAATTTGTGAGTTCATCCCAGTTTCAACAGCAACACCAGCGCCACGTCCGTATGTTACTAACGTCGACATAAAGGCCATGTTTTTTTGATCGCCTAATGGTACTTGCTCATCACTTTGCATGGAAGGGTGGTAGACTGCATCTTTATCGACAGGGACAGATTCACCAGTTAGAGCAGATTCTTCAACTTTTAAATTTGCAGTTTCGATAAGGCGTAAATCGCAGGGGATATACCGCCCGGCATCAAGCATAACGATATCACCTGGAACGACGTGCTCAGATGGAATTTCCTTTAGTTCACCATCTCGCTTTACGATAGCTTTAGGTGTTGCCATCTTTTTCAATGCTTCTAAAGCTTGTTCTGCTTTCGATTCTTGGATTACACCGATAACAGCGTTTAAAACTACAACGAGCGCGATAATACTTGCATCGGCCCATTCACCTACAAAGGCGGAAATAAGGGCAGCGATAATAAGGACATATACGAGGACGTCATTAATTTGGGCGAAAATGCGCTGCCATAAAGTGCGTTTTTGTTTTGAAGTCAATTCGTTTGGACCATACTGTTTTAAACGTTCATTTACGTTTTCATCTGTTAAACCGTGCTGTTCATTTGTTTCTAGGTCGATTAATGTTTGATTTTTCGTCTTACTGTACCAATTGCTCATAAGTAAGCACCCCCAGTAAAAACAGTTAGCAATGGTAGTGTGGCAATTTTTTTAGAGTAGTATGTATGGAGAAAAAATCTAAGGTGAGGTTCTACTTTCATTGTACAGTATTTTAGAATGTGATGAGGAAAAGAGAAGAGTTGTCATGAATTTGTTGAAATAACAAAGAGCCTCTATTTATGAGGCTCTTTGTTATTTTTTAATTAATGTACCTAATTCCTCAGTAATAGCTTGCATTTCACTAATACTGAATGTTTCACGTTTCATAACGTGCTCATAAATGTCACGTAAGTCCTCGTACATTTCTTCGTTAAAACTAGCAGCTCTCATTGCTCCAGCATTAACCATGCGTAATTTTTCTTTAATAGCTTCTACCATATATTCAACGTTTGCTTCTGATTTTACGGATAAATCCACCGAAGTGTCCCCCTTTAAAATAACATAAGGTTATCTTAACATTTTTTTATCATTTTCGTTAATGAAACTTTTCAATCCTATTAAATTAGTAGGGATTTCCTTTATAATTAATAATTGGTTGTTTATACTATATAAGTATATGGTAATAAATGCACCAAGAAGGGAAGAAACAAAAATATGATCCGAGTATTGTTTGTTTGTCTTGGGAACATTTGTCGGTCTCCAATGGCAGAAGCAATTTTTCGAAATCTTGTCGTAAAAGAGGGACTCGAAGAGAAATTTGTCATTGATTCTGCAGGAACTGGAGATTGGCATATTGGTCATCCACCACATAAAGGAACACAAAAAATTTTAAAAGAAAATGAAGTCTCTTTTGAAGGAATTAAAGCACGGCAAGTAGAAAAAGAAGACTTAACAAAGTTTGATTATATTATTGCCATGGACAACAAGAATATAGCGGATTTAAAAAGTTTTGGTAAAACTGGAGGCTATATTGGTAGGCTGTCCGATTTTGTTCCAGACGGTGGCTGGACAGACGTTCCTGACCCTTACTTTACAGGGAACTTCCAAGAAGTGTATGACCTTGTAACAGAAGGGTGTGTAAAGCTATTAGCTTTCATTCGAAATGAACAAGGAATATGAGGAAGCTTAGAAAGTAATACTTTCTAATATAAGAAATGAAAGGGTGAAGGAATATGGCAAAGAAAAATAATATTGCTCGAAACATTGCGATTGGTGTAGCTGCAGGTGTAGCTGTATCTATGTTAAAGAAAGAAAACCGTGAAAAAGTAAAAAATACGGCAGAAAAAGCAAAAACAAAGATGATTGAAATTGGTGAAAATGCGAAAATCAAAGAAAAAGTGCAAACTGTTACAGATAAAGGACGCGAGCTTGCTGATTTCAATGTAGTGAAAGCGAAAGTAGCAGAAATTAAAAAATTGACGCCGTCTGTTGTAGAAACGTTAAAAGAAACGAAAGAAATTTTTAGTAAGAGAAAAGCTGAGCGAGAAGAAAAGCCAGAAACGATTGAAATTCAAGCTGTATCTCCAAAGGTAGATGAGCTTAAAGCAGAAGAAGAGCCGGTAGTTGCTGAAGATGGCGGTATGAAAGAAGCGCGTGAATTATTTATGAAGGACTCAAATGCAGAGGAAAAAAAAACTGAAGCGTACATTGAGTTAAAGCAAGATAAAGAAGAGAAGAAAAGCGTTTAAACATATATGAGAAAAATTTTAGAAAAGGTGAGAAGAAATCGCACTTATTCGTTTGGAAAAGATTTATATGACCGGACGATGCGCGATGATGTAGCGGGCTTGGCAGCACAGCTCGCTTATTTCTTCTTGCTTGCAATTTTTCCTGGGCTCGTTTTCTTAATTACGCTTCTTGGATTTATTCCCATTCAAACAGAGGATGTGCTTAGTTTATTAGAGGTTTATGTACCAGATGATGCGATGAACTTAATTGAAGTAAACGTAGATAAAGTTGTAAACGAACAAAATGGTGGTTTATTATCATTCGGTTTACTATCGATGTTATGGTTTGCTTCAAACGGGGTGAATGCGGTTATGAACGCTTTTAACCGTGCTTATGATGTGAAAGAAACACGTTCTTTTATTAAAACAAGAGCGTTATCAATTGTGTTTACATTAGCTATCATTTTTATGATTGTCTTTGCGTTAATTGTCCCGGTATTCGGACAAGTTATTGGAGCAGCGGTGTTTAAAGCGCTCGGTTTATCAGATAGTTTTTCTTACGTGTGGAGTATTACACGGTTAGTAGCGAGTTTCTTCGTGCTATTTGCCTTGTTTAGTTTTTTATATACGTTTGCACCAGATCGGAAATTAAAAAGAAGAGAAGTCATTTCAGGAGCGTTATTTGCTACTGTAGGATGGATTGTTGTATCGTACTCATTTGCTTATTATGTAGATAAGTTTGCGAATTACGCCAATACATATGGTGGTCTCGGTGGTATCATTATTTTAATGTTATGGTTTTACTTAACTGCGTGGGTAATTTTACTTGGCGGTGAAATTAATGGTTTACTCCATCACTATAGAACGGGTGACAATAATTCCCGTAATGAAAAATGAGCTCTTGTTCCATAATAAAAGGGAACAGGGGGGATATTTCATGAGTAATAATAAAAAGAACCACAATAATAAAAGCAATAATAAACAAAAGAGCAGTTCGCATCCAAAGCATAAAACGAGCAGTAGTGCGAACGGTCATAATAGTTACCATTAAAAAAACGGGTCCTTTATCAGGGACCCGTTACTTATTTCCTTTTAATAATCGTAAGCCATTCAAAATTACAAGAATGGTACTTCCTTCATGTCCAATAACACCGAATGGAAGAGCTAAAAACTGCAAGAAGTTAGAACAAATCAGCATTGCAATGACAGCTAAAGAGAAGATAACGTTTTGCTTCACAATACGGTTCATTCTTTTTGATAAACGGATAGCTTGGGAAAGTCGAGATAATTCATTCTTCATAAGTACAACGTCTGCAGTTTCTAATGCTACGTCTGTTCCTTCACCCATTGCAACACCAATACTAGCAGTAGCGAGGGCAGGTGCATCGTTTATACCATCTCCAACCATGGCGACTATGCCGTACTTTTCTTTTAACTGCTTTATCGTTTCAACTTTTGTTTCCGGTAAACATGATGCGTAATATTCTTTTATATTACTTTCATTGGCAATTGCTTTTGCTGTTTCTTCATTATCACCAGTAATCATGATTGCTTCGACACCAATGCTTTGCAAATCACGAATAGCCGCTATCGTTTCTTGGCGAAGGGTATCTTTTAAAGCGATCAGTCCAAGAATACCATCCTCATCACTAATATAAACGACAGTTTTTCCCTCTTTTTCAAGTGAAGCAGAAATGCCATTATGAAATGTCTTTATTTCTTCTCCGATAAAATCAGCTTTACCAATTTTATAAGCTTTGTTTTCTAATATTCCTTTTAATCCAAAACCAGTTACATCTTCAACGTTTTCTGGTTTTTTTATCGTAATGTCGTAAGCATGTTTTGCATATTTAACAATCGCTTCTGCTAAAGGATGTGTAGAGTGACTTTCAATCGCTGCTGTAATAGAAAGTACTTCACTTTCTGCTATGCCTTCTCGAACATATACATCTGTTACAGTAGGTTTTCCTTGTGTTAATGTTCCCGTTTTATCAAAGGCAATCGCCTTTACTGAAGCTAGACGTTCTAAATGAATACCACCTTTAAAGAGAATACCGTTTCTCGCTCCGTTTGAAATTGCTGATAAAGTTGCTGGTGTAATAGCTGCAACTAGCGCACAAGGAGAAGCGACTACAAGTAAGATCATAGCGCGATAAAACGTTTCATTCCAACTCCAATCAAGTAAGAAATGAGGAACGAACATCATAAGCGCAACAACGAGTAGTACACCTTTTACGTATGTTCCTTCAAATTTTTCGATGAATAGTTGTGATGGTGATTTTTCGCTTTGTGCACTTTGAACGAGACGAATAATCTTTTGGAATAATGTTTGATCGCTCGGCTTCGTAATTTTAACTTCAATAGCACCACGTAAATTTACAGTGCCGGCAAATACTTCATCGCCGAATTTTTTCTCATTTGGAATAGGTTCTCCTGTAATAGCAGCTTCATCAATATTTGTTTCACCAGTATGAATTGTACCATCAGCAGGAACACGCTCACCTGGCTTAATTAAAATAATATCGTTAATTTGTAATTGTCCAACTGGAACACGTTCCTCGGTTCCGTGTGAAATACGTAATGCTTCTTCAGGTTGTAGATCAAGAAGCGCTGAAATTTCTTTTTGGCTTTTACTTAATGTATAAGATTCCATTGCTCCGCTTAATGCAAAGATGAAGATTAAAATAGCACCTTCTGCCCAGTAACCGATAACTGCGGCACCGATAGCTGCAAAAATCATGAGCATTTCAACATTTAGCTCTTTCTCTTCAATTGTGTCTTCAATACCTTCTTTCGCTTTTGCAAATCCTCCAATTACATAAGCAAGGATATAGAAAGTAATACCTGCACTTATTGCATCATTTTTTGTGAATAACCAACCAGCTAAAATAAAAATACCAGATGCGATTGCAAATATAAGTTCATAATGTTTCTTTAATGTATCCCATAAAGAGGGATGAGAAATATCTTTTTGTGCTTGTAATGTTTTTACTTCTGCGTTCATTAATACTCGCTCCTTCCGAATTCTTATTGAGAAAAAGAATCAAAATCGAAACCCCTATAAAACGACGAAAGCTGCCATCCATAATGGATAGCAGCATTTCTGTTGAATCTGATTTTAATAGTTATTATGTTGTAATTATTCTATAGTATAGCATATGTTTTTCTTAGATGATATGTTTTTGTTTTAGTATAAAGTGAAACTTTAATTAGTGGGGGTTTTGTTCATCCCCCACTGATTATTGGCCCTCACCAATCGGGCGTTTACGGGCAGCAGGGCTCCCACCTAACTTCTTTGCCCAGCCGAATTTTGAGGTGGGAGTTTTACTGCCCACAAATAGCGGGATAAACTGAAAACTTGTGTTTTCGCATTTCCTTTGGTATATATGAATATTGTTCATAAAAAGGTCGGAAAGGAAGACATCAAGTTGAAGACAGAGAAATTTTTTATCCATCCGATTGGCGTGTTTATTGCTGCAATAGTAGCAACATTTTTATGGGGAAGCGCATTTCCCTTTATTAAATTAAGCTATGGTGAACTTGGAATTCAGCCACAAGAAGTCGGGGAACAAATATTATTTGCTGGCTATCGCTTTTTCTTATCTGGTGTAATGCTCTTATTATTTTTTAAAGCGTTAGGAAAAGATATGAAGTTCAAAAAAGGAACAGGGAAGCAGTTAGTTCAAATTGGCTTGTTTCAAACTTTTCTTCAATATATATGTTTTTATATTGGAATGAGTTACAGCTCAGGAATTGAAGGAGCGATTATTTCAGGAACATCATCATTCTTTCAAATTTTACTCGCACACTTTTTATATAAAGATGATGCTCTAAATAGGAGAAAAGTAATTGGAGTAGCTATCGGTTTTTGTGGTGTGATTTTAGTGAATGTACCGAGTGATGGAAGTTTATCATTTCATTTTGGAATAGGTAGCTTATTACTTCTTGGGGCAGCCATGATGTATTCGTATGGAAACATATTAGCGAAAGAAGGTAGTAAAACGTTAGATATTGGGTATATGACAGCATATCAGATGATTTTCGGATCAATTGGGTTGCTATGTATAGGGGCATTTCAAGTTGGAATGATGCCATTCGCATTTAATCTACATGCAATACTTATGCTCATATATTTATCGTTCTTATCAGCAGCGGGATTCTGTATATGGAATACAATTATGAAGTATAACAAAGTAGGGAAAGTCTCGATGTATATGTTCTTTATACCAGTGTTTGGTGTGCTACTATCAAGTCTGATTTTAGGGGAAGCAATTCATTCCTTTGTACTATTTGGTTTAGCATGTGTCGCAGCCGGAATTATTGTAGTAAATCGTAACCCGGTTAAAAAGAAAGTTGAGCAAGAAAAACAAGTAGCATAGAGAACAGAAAAACGATTAAAATGGAAGAACAGTATTGTTCTTCTTTTTTTACATAGAAAAAGGAGAACGTGCTATATGTAACGAAAAAAAGATAGAAAAAGCATTTATTGAGGAGAACATATTATGAATGTACTTTACATTGTGTTAGTCGGGCAAATTATTCTTTTTTTAATGGGAGCAATTTATGCAATAGGACAGACGAAAAGAACGAGAAATAATATGCCGTTACCTTTAGCGGTTCGTCTTATTCTTAGTTTTTCTTTAACAGGAAGTGCAATTTGGATATGGTTACAAGATCCATCGGTTGAGTACAGTACGTGGGTTGCACTCGGTATGACTTTATCAACTTTAGGGGATTTATTTATGGCAGGATTAATTCCAATTGGTCATCGATTAATTGGAGGAATGGTCACTTTCGCTCTTGCACATTGTTTCTATGTGAAAGCGTTTTTACAAACAGGTATTTCATGGAATGGTTTTTGGATCGGTTTACTCGTATACGGACTCTTTCTAATTATAGGCTGGTTTTTCTTTATTCGAAATGAAAAACAGGATAAATTGTTTACGGTAGGGGCTCTAATTTACGGTTTGTGGGTTGGAGGAATGGCATGTTTTGCATTCGCCTTATATTACGAGAATACAGGAATATGGTTGGTGCCAGCACTTGGTGGTTTATTGTTTGTGATTTCTGATTTTATTATCGGTGTGACAGATATCGGGGGGCGCAAACTGAAGTATGAACCACTTTGGATTTGGGTTACATATGTTGCAGCGCAGATGTGTATTGTATATGTAGGGTTATAAAAAGATACTCTCAAAAATAGTAGATAGACTATTTTGAGAGTATCTTTTTTGTTACTACGCTACGATGTTTTTTTGTTGTAGAGCAGAAAGGCTATATTCATCAGCTGCTTTATAACCTTGAGCTAATAAATCATTGATGTAAAGCTTGTTATAAATAAAGCAGAAGACTAGGTTAGAGAATCCGAATGTAAACATGCTAGCTACTAAAATAATTAAAAACCATTTCCAATCTCCACGGAATATAGCAGGGAAGAAACCAAAGAAAAATACAGTCCAACTAAAACCAATTTTTGCTTGTTTAATTTGACCGGTATTTTCATTTTTAAGCATAACTTTCATAGAAAAAGTCCTCCTAATTAAATAAAAATATAATAATGAATGCAAGATATATTATATCAAAATAATACATTTTTGAATATTGTTATTTTAAATTTTGTAATATTAGAATTTTGCAATTCAGAATTTTGTGGAAATTTATCAGTTGAAGTCTTTATAATAAAAATAAAAAGATGATGAGATGGTGGAATGATGCAAAAGAAAAAACGTTTGCGTGAATTCTTTGAAATAATTGCAATTGCATGTTTATTGGTGTTTTTGGCGAAAATCTTTTTGTTTTTTCCTACGACTGTAAAAGGAGCATCGATGAGGCCGACGTTACAAGATGGAGATAAAGTAATTATTAATAAACTTGCAAAGAGATTTGAAAGTTATGAGAGAGAGGATATTATTGTCGTGAAGACAGATAATTTCTACGTGAAGAGAGTTATCGGATTGCCAGGAGATGTAATTGAGATGAAAAATGATCAATTATATGTTAATCATCAAGTGAAAAACGAAGAGTATTTAAAGAATAATAAAAAACAGGCAGAAAAATTACTTATCAATTTAACTGAAGATTTTGGACCGATTACAATTCCTAAAAATAAAATTTTTGTGATGGGAGATAATCGTTTAGTTAGTAGGGATAGTAGGAACGGCTTAGGGCTCATTGATAGAACAGAAGTATTAGGAAAGCTCATGGCGATATATTATCCATTTGAACATGTGAAAATTGTAGATTAAAAATAAGAAAAACCAAGCGAATTAGTTGCTTGGTTTTTCTTATTTAAACAGTTGGTGTTTTACTGCCCGTAAACGCCCGATTGGTGAGGGTTAATAATCAGTGGGGGATGAACAAAACCCCCACTGATTATAGTTTCACTTTATTGTTTCTTGTGAAGCGATATGTTCATTATTTTGGTCGATATTTAACATGAATTTTCGTTGTAAAAATTGCAATTTAAAGAGTGTTAAAGGATCATGATAAGTTTCTGGGTTCGTTCTTAGCTTTGTTAAAGTTTGCTCATCTTCTTGTATTTCAAGTTGGGCTGCTTCTACAGTTTGTTTCAATATGCTAAGAGGGTCCTTAAAGAACATCATGATATCACGTTCTAGCGCACCTTCAAATACTTCAAATTGAAGGAAGAATTGTTTTGAAATCATCTGAGCAACTTCTGTATAATCTTCTGTTTCAATATATTGTTTATATTTATTTGATAGCATAGATTGATTTTTTTGCATATTACCGAATAATTTCCCTGCACTCTTTAAGAAAAATTGTGTCGGTGTAAAGCGTAATAAAATATTGATGTTAGCTACTGTAATTCTATTCGTCATTCTTGCAACATCTCTATCCCAGTCGTCTAGTAATTTGAAATCACAAGGAAGTTTAATACGCTCTTCCTCATAGAGCTTATTAAAGGTATCGCCCATTTCATCTAAATAAGCCTGAGCTTGAATGAATTCATTATGAGCAGTTTCAATCCATTCTTGAATAGATTGAGTAAATTTAGGAAGAAGCACTTGCTGTACATGTTTTTGAATTCTTTCATTCATTGCTACATTTAGTTCTTCATGGACCAATTTGAAATCACTATCTTCTTGAACAAGATCAGAGCAACTCTGCAACAATTCAGGAATTTGAGAATGTATATCCTGCGTAATCTCTTCTTTTGTTAAGAGATAAGATTCTGTAATAGAACGAATTTTATCTTTTTGAATGGCAGTAAGATTATTAATAAAACCATCAAGTTTTACTAAAATATGTTTATTCCAGCGGACGGATTTCACTAACGTATTTTCTAATTCCACACGTTCATTTACAAGGTATGCAATTGTTTTTTGGATAAACCATAATAATTTTTCAATGCGTTCTTTTTCCACGTTACGCTGAGTAAGGTTAGAAAGAATAGAGTCTGTTACGTTACCTAGCTGTTCACTACTCTCCTGTGAAGGAGAGTAAGGGAAAAATTGTGCTTCTGGGAAATGTATGAGTATTTTCTTTTTAATGCTGTTCGTAATATTTTCACTAGTATTCGTATCAATTGTTTGTAAGACGAATTGAATTTGTAAATTTGGTACTTGCTCACGAATATATAATAATGTATCGAGCTCTTCATCATGTAATGGTGAAGCTGAATTTAGTACATAGATGAGACTATCTGCTGCCTGTAAGTATTCAAAGTGAGAGCTGTTTTTGTCAAGTTGTCCATGCACAGTAGGTGTGACAAGGAATGAAAACTTATTTTTTCGTAAAAATCTACTTGGTAATTTAACTTCAATACATTTTCTTTCTAGCTCTGACTGAGAAGGTACCGCTAGTATGTTATGAAGTTCGTCAAAGTTTGGTATATTTCGTATATCTAGCTCTGTAAGCTCAGTTATTTCAGTTTGACTATTATCTTTAAATGTAATTGAAGTTGTTATAGCTTCATTTAATATATTTTCTCCTAGTATAGAGTTAATAAAGGCTGATTTATCATAATCGCTAGCTCCTGCTACTAGAAGTTGTGTAACAGTTAAATCGTATAACTCACGAACAAGTAGTGTGAATTGATGACCTAAATCTACATCATTCTTCTCAGCCCATACAGCAATCGTTTCAAATAATGCTGATACGTCTGCCATATCAACATTTGCATGAGCTGATGCATTTGAAAGTAAGGCACCTGCGCTTTTTACGAGTAATGATTCTAGAGTTGTCGGTGAAACTTCATTCCATGCTAATACTGCTGCGGAGACAAGTAAAGAATCTTCCGCTCTCGTTAAACTAAACCAATTTGTTAATAAATCTGGTACAAGTCCTTGTAATTCGTGCATGAAATGTTGTCCAGTAATCAATTCGAAGTACGTCTCTTGATAGCGAGTAGAAATTTCATTCCAATCGTCATGAGCATCTACTTCAATATGTAAGAATAGGTGATTTATTGTTTGAATCCAAGGTAGATGGAATGATTCATTTTCATAGCTGTTCCAAAGTGAGATAACAAGCTCTTTAAATTGAACTTGATCAATTGTATATAAGGCTTTTAAAGATTCATAGAAATACTCAGGTTTAATTTTTTTAGTAAAGCCTCTGTTCACATAATTGATTAAAGTATCGAACCAGTGTAATGATTTTGTTCGAATTCCTTCTTGAACAGCGAGTTCAATAGCATTATTCCAATCTTCTTGTTTTTCATAGAACGATCGAGCGATTGCAGTAATATTTGGATAGTCTGGTTGAAATGCAACAGCTTCGCTAATCGTCTTAAATGCTAGTCCTAAACGATTTTGCTCTATATAAAGAGAAAGAAGTTGTAGGGAAACTTCCATCGTAAGAGTTGTATCTTCTGTTTGGATAGATGTATAAATTTCTTCTGCTTTTGGTAAGAAACCTAATTCGAAATAAGCATCTGCAATATTCTTCATAGCCCAGAGAGCAAGTTCATTATTTACTTTCTCCCATTTGAATATAGCGGCTTCAAAGTCGTTAGTTTGAAAATAAACTTCACCTTGTGCGAAGCGAATATTAGATATATTGGAGAATTCATTTTTTGATTCATTTATATATGCTTCACCGAGTACTTCCGCTACCGGAATGGAAGAGTCTTCTGTTAAAAATGTTTTATAGTAAATCTTTTGGATAAATTGTTTTTCAATGGTCATGTTCGTTCCCCCTGTATAATTTAGAAAAATGATGTTGTATGTAAAAGGGTGCATGTTACTCTAATAGGTAGAAGTTGCATTATATAGACCAAACTATGTTTTTGCTAGATATATCATTTTTCCTGAGAGTTAAACCGTTGCAAAAAGTAACTTTCCTTTATTGTAACAAAAAAATAAGCCTATGAATTTTTATTTTTTAATCTCGCTATTTATAGGCAGTAAGACTCCTACTCCAAAATTTAGTGAATGCAAGGAAGTTAAGTGGGAGCCCTGCTGCCCGTAAAATCCAGATTGGTGCGAGATAATAATGAGTGGTGATGGATAAAAAAAACCACTGCTTAAATCTCTGTTTAAGGAATGGAATAGAAGTAGAGTTCATTATAAAAACAATGTATAGTGAATATGTATACCATGTTTGTCTTAAAGATAGAATGGGCACAATATGGAATAACGATCGTGTATAGGATGTGTCTTCCGAATGGAACAACATATTGGCGAGTTAATCGCACATTATGGGTATTTTGGAATTATTATAGCTTTAGCTGGCGGGATTGTTGGATTACCTATACCGGATGAGTTTTTATTGACTTTTATTGGCTATAACATTTCAAAAGGAGTTATGTCAGGAACAGCTGCTTTTTTAAGTGGAATGGCAGGTGCAATGCTTGGCATTACATTAAGTTACATATTAGGTTTAAAACTTGGGCTCCCTGTTTTAAAAAAATATGGTCCGAAAGTTAGAATTAAGGAACATCATATTGAAAAAACACATATTCTATTTGAAAAATACGGTCCATTTCTTTTAATGATTGGTTACTTTATACCGGGAGTACGTCATTTAACAGCATATTTTGCTGGAGTTTCAAATTTAACATTGTGGCGATTTTGTTTGTATGCTTACGGTGGTGCACTAATTTGGATAAGTGTTTTTATTGGCCTAGGTTGGAAACTGGGAGAGAAGTGGCGCTTTGTTGAATATAGTTTACATCATTATGGGATATGGATTTTATTAGTTTCGGCAATTGTAACATTGATTGTGTGGATTTACATAAGGAAAAGGCAAAACCGCTAATAATAGCGGTTTTTTAGCTGAAAGCAATAAATAATACACCAGCTGTAATAAAGACTACACCAATACCAGTCATAAAGTTTAACTTTTCACCTAATATAATCATCGCGAGAATAATGGAAAATACTACACTTAATTTATCGATAGGTGCTACTTGTGAAACTTTTCCTGTTTTTAATGCAAGAAAATAAAATAGCCATGACGAAGCACCAGCGATTCCACTTAATGTGATAAATAGCAGTGCTTTTTTATTTAGGAGTACATCACCGATATTTTGAAATTTACCTTGTATAATAATAACTCCTACCATAAATAATGCCATAATAATAGATCGAATAGTTGTTGCGACGTTGGCATCGATTCCATCTAAGCCGATCTTTCCAAAAATAGATACGAGGGCAGCGGCAACTGCTGATAATAGTGCGAATAATAGCCATGAACTCATAGTGACATTCCTCCAATCTTACATTATTATACATGAAAATCATTCTCATGTATAAAGTGAAACTTTAATCAGTGGGGGGGAGCATTCCCCATTGATTATTAGCCTTCACCAATCGGGCGTTTACGGGCAGCAGGGCTCCCGCCTAACTTCTTTGCTCCACCTGAATTTTGAGGTGGGAGTTTTATTGCCCACAAATAGCGTGATAAATAACGAAATAAACCCCCGCCCTATATATTTAATAAGGTGGGGGTTTATTATACTACTCTGCTATTTCTTCATATAAAAAGTACGTTACATTATAAATATGCTCTACTTCATCATCCGTCATAAATAATAATTCGTCACGTTCAATCCCTTTTTTCTTTTCAATAAACTCAATCATGTTTTTTCGTTCTTCTCTTTTCATCAATTTTTATTTCTCCCCTCAATCTGTTTTAATACAGTTTATTTAAGTTACTGCTATTATATAACAGAATCTTTAGAAAGTTCCACCTATTTTATTGTTTTTTTCAGAAGAACCTTTCGACAAAACAAGCCCACCTAAGGGGGGCTTGTTTTCATTTTAAAGTCGTAAAAACTCGGGCTCGGTCGTACCAGCACCATCGATGTAATAAATTGTGTCGGGATTGATTTTAATTAGTACATAATTAGGATCTTCCGCACCGAGTAACCAGCGTTTTAAGCTATTAGTCCAAAATTTGTTTTTTAACGTTTGATCTTCTTCGATGGAAGCTATACCTTCAACTTCAATGTAATCTTCATCTAATTTCTTTCCCTCTCGCCCAAGTAGTACATGTACATTTGGATTCTTTTCGATATCTGTTATCTTTTTTGAATTTCGATCTGTTGCAACATATAGTACAAAATCTTCGTGGAAAAACATCATAAAGGCACCATGTGGCTTATCGTTACGTATAGTAGATAATACACCAGTACGTTGACCTTGAATAATAGTTGCGATTTTTTCTTTTAAGTGCATATTTTTAACCTCTTTTCATAATTTGTAATTTTTTCTGTCTGAACCAGATAATTTAAATATCTTTCATACTGTTTTCTTCAACCCGATTTTTTAAACGTAATTGTGATGAAATCGGACAAATTAGGAGATGAATAATAATAATATCGAGGAGAAATACATACGATGGAAGGATGAAAAGCATGTTTAATAAAATATTTCTTATAGTAGCGCTTATAGGTGTACCACTTTCTGTAATCGGAAAAACACTTCATTGGCCACAAACCATTATGTTTGCTGTATACTGCATTACTATTATTGCATTAGCAGGTTTTATGGGGAGGGCGACAGAAAGTTTAGCAATTGTTTCTGGGCCTCGGATAGGTGGTTTATTAAATGCAACTTTCGGTAATGCCGTTGAACTTATCATTTCAATTTTTGCACTTCAGGCAGGATTAACAGAAGTTGTTTTAGCTTCCTTAACTGGTTCTGTACTTGGAAACTTATTACTGGTAGGAGGGTTATCCTTCTTTATAGGTGGCCTTAAGTATAAAAGACAAAGTTTCAATGTTTATGATGCAAGACATAATTCAGCTTTATTAATATTTGCTGTTGTCGTAGCCTTTGTTATTCCAGAGATTTTTTCAATGAAGATGGATGCTGGAAAGACGTATCAATTAAGTATTGGTGTTTCTATTATCATGATTATTATGTACCTTGCTGCATTGCTATTTAAGTTAGTTACGCACCGTGGTGTATATCAACATAAAAGTGATGAAGTAGCGCATGAGGAAGAGCCAGAGTGGTCAAAAGGTAAAGCGCTACTCATTTTAGCGATAGCAACACTTGCAGTTGCTTATGTGTCAGAGGCCCTCGTACATACTTTTGAAACGGTCGCAAAGTCGTTTGGCTGGTCAGAGTTATTTATAGGGGTTATTATCGTTGCAATTGTTGGTAATGCAGCAGAACATGCATCTGCGATTATTATGGCATATAAAAATAAAGTGAATATCGCAGTAGAAATTGCAGTAGGTTCTACATTACAAATCGCCATGTTTGTTGCGCCCGTGTTAGTACTTCTTTCGATGCTTTTTGCACAAAAGATGCCTTTAGTATTTACAATACCAGAACTTGTTTCCATGATTACAGCCGTTTTCTTAACCATTGCGATTTCAAATGATGGAGATACAAACTGGTTTGAAGGTGGCACTTTATTAGCAGCGTATGTCATTATGGGAATTGGTTTTTATTTATTATGAAAAATAGGCATAACAATTGTATTGAGAGAAAACAATAAACAAAGTAGTATATATACCTTTACATAGGAAGGAGCCAGACAGGTGAAACGAGTATACAGCATATGTCTTTCAACCATGGTCTCGTTTATTTTATTATTTCCTAACAGTAGTTTCGCAAAGACAACGGTAGAAGTAAAAATGCCTTCATCTGTTTTAAATATTTCAAAAGATAATACATTCCCAAATGACGCGCAAGATTTACCGCGTTTACAGCCAAGTAAGTTTGCTCAAGAACTATTGAAAACAGCAAATATCAAAATTGAAAATCCTGATTTAATTCGAATGTTTAATGAAACAACAATTTCGAATGCACCGCTTGCGGTAGGGTACCGGGCGAAAATTTATTTAGGTCAATGGGCATTAAATTATGAGTCGATAGATACATCGATTAATTGGGAATATAAGCAAGTAAATCGAAATGTATATGATAATCGCGGAGGTGATCGCTTATACCCACTTCGCTATAAGCAAGAAACCCAAAAGACAATCGAAGGTGATTTAACAGCAGATATGAAAGATGCTACAGATGTGAAAAAAATGATGCTTCTAAAAGCGCTTGAAAAAGTACAATTGCCACTTTCATTTAAAACAACCATTGGTTATGGTACTGGACATGAGCGTGTTTATAATATTAGTCCAAGTCAACTTGGATATTTATATGCGTATACACCAGCAGTAAATGAAAAAGGAAAAGTAACATTTGGAGAAGTCTACCTTGTGTTAAAAGGGAATCAAAAAAGGCTTGTCGTGAAAAATATTACATCTCAAGGAATCGGAGCTGCTATTCCAATTCATGATCATTTATTTTTTAAGTTTATTTCTTCATCGCACGCACAATGAAATAAAAAACGTCAGCACACCGGCTGACGTTTTTTTATTTATAACATAAGGTTTGATGTTTTTGATAAGAAATCTTCTTGCGGATAGTAGCTATTTTTTACAAGAACATTTGGTCCAAGACATTTAACTGCAGGACAGTGACAGCTTAATGATTTTGCTGTTTTTGATTCACACCATTTGTCATAAGCTTCTTGTAGTGTATTTGTTTGTATATTACCTAGAAGCGGGACATCACCGAAATCAGTTACGATAATATTTCCATCAAAAATATTTACGTTTAAACGAGAACGACCGTCTGGATCATTACGGACAGTTACGTTTTTACTTTCATGTAATTTCTTAAATGTAGCTAAATCGCGTTCATCATCACTACATGCATAGAAAGGTAATGTTCCAAATAACATCCATACATTTTCATCACGAATTTCTAATAAATGTTCAATTGCATGTCGAATTTCGTCTTTTGTTAAAATTTCAAGTGTGCTAGCGAAGTCACTTGGATACATCGGATGCACTTCATGACGTTTACAACCCATTTCTTCAACGATTTGACGATGAATATGTTCGATATGTGGTAGAGTTCGTTTATTCAGCATAGTTTCGGCTGATACGAGTACACCTGCATCTGATAGAGCTTTACTATTTGTAATCATTCTTTCGAATAATTTTGCACGTTGTTCATAAGTAGGTTTACGCTCCATCATTGCAAATCCGCCTTCAACGAAGTCATCAATTGTTCCCCAGTTATGAGAGATATGCAATACATCTAAGTAGGGAATAATTTGTTCGTAACGTGCTAAATCTATAGTTAAGTTTGAGTTGATTTGAGTGCGAACGCCTCGTTCATGGGCGTATTTTAAGAGTGGTGTTACATAGTTGTCGACGGATTTCTTTGAAAGCATAGGTTCTCCGCCAGTAATACTTAAAGAACGTAAATGAGGAATCTCATCTAATCGTTTTAATAAAAGCTCCATCGGAAGCGGATTTGGATCTTTCGGCTGTAATGTGTAACCAACAGCACAATGCTCGCAACGCATATTGCATAACGTCGTCGTTGTAAACTCAACGTTTGTTAATAGTAGTTTGCCGTACTCTTCAAGGTCCATATACGCTTCCCATGGATCGTAAGAAGGAGTAATCGGCTTCATTTTTTGTGATATCGTCATATGAAATACTCCTTTGACTATTGAAATAACAATTTGTCCATTCTCTATAATAGAAGAATATGCACTTTTTATAAAGTGAAACTTTTTAGCGAAAAAAGAGAGAGGGCTTACATTATAGCGGATGACCGTGACAAAATTGATGAAATTTCATGCCCATAGCAATCATTTTTGCGGTATAATAAAAGCAACTCGAATTAAAAGGAGAGTGCCTTCATGGGAAAAGCAATTCAAGATAAAGATACACAATTAGTATATTTAAAAGAGCGTTTAAATATGTTCATTGAAGTAATTGATACAATTGAACCTGAAGAAGTAGAGTTAGAAGATGTAGATCGTCTTCTTGCGATGTTAGATGAATTAGAACTGAAATGTGAGCAATTTAAAAAAGACGAATAATATATTAAAAAGGCTGCCAATACAAAATTGGTAGCCTTTTTCTGTGCGGATAATAGAAGGAATATAGAAAAAAAGGTATAATCAAGTTGTGAAAAATTTCATTTATACTTTAATAGCGTGAAATAAATAAAAAGCTGAAGAGCATAACGATGGAATTTTCATCTCATAACGTTTTGGTAGCGTTCACAATTGAGGGGGAAGTACAATGGAAAAGCTTCAAGAAAGCATGTATCAACTAGTTGTTGAAACGTCAACGAACTTACCGAAAGATGTTCGTCGTGCGATTCAACAAGCGAAAGAGCGAGAAAACGCAGGGACTCGTTCAGCGATGGCACTTGGCACAATTACGAATAACATTAAAATGGCAGATGATAATATCTCGCCGATTTGCCAAGATACAGGGATGCCAACATTTAAAATTTATACACCAGTTGGTGTGAATCAATTAAAAGTGAAGGAAGCTATCTATAGTGCGCTTGAGCGGGCGACAAAAGATGGTAAACTTCGTCCAAACTCTGTTGATTCTCTTTTTGGAGACAATAGCGGAAACAATTTAGGACCAGGTACACCTGTTATTAAGTTTGAACAATGGGAAAAAGATTACATTGATGCACGTTTAATTTTAAAGGGCGGCGGTTGTGAGAATAAAAATATTCAATATAGCTTGCCTTGTGAAATAGAAGGACTTGGACGAGCTGGGCGTGATTTAGAAGGAATTCGTAAATGCCTTCTTCATGCAGTATATCAAGCGCAAGGCCAAGGGTGTAGCGCAGGGGTAATCGGCGTCGGTATCGGGGGAGACCGCACATCAGGTTACGAATTAGCAAAAAATCAATTATTCCGTACATTAGATGATGTAAATCCAGTTCCAGAATTACACAAGCTTGAAGAGTATGTATTAGAGAATGCGAATAAGCTTGGCATCGGTACGATGGGATTTGGCGGAGAAACAACTTTATTAGGTTGTAAAATCGGAGTATATAATCGTTTGCCAGCGAGCTTCTACGTATCTGTTGCGTATAATTGTTGGGCATATCGCCGCCTTGGTGTGAAAATCCATCCTGAAACAGGAGAAATTATGGATTGGCTATATCAAGAAGGTGACGATACACTTCAGCAAGAAGTACAAGAAAAAACAGAGCAACGTGAGATTGTATTGCAAGCACCAATTACAGAAGAGCAAATTCGTGAACTTCGCGTTGGTGATGTTGTAACAATTAATGGCATGATGTATACAGGCCGTGACGCAATCCATAAGCATTTAATGGATAACGATTGTCCAGTAGACTTAAAGGGACAAATTATTTATCACTGTGGTCCAGTTGTAGTGAAAGATGAAAATGATAATTGGCAAATTAAAGCGGCAGGTCCAACGACAAGTATTCGTGAAGAGCCATATCAAGGCGATATTATGAAAAAGTTCGGTATTCGTGCTGTAATTGGTAAAGGTGGTATGGGTGCTAAAACATTAGCTGCTTTAGAAGAACACGGTGGCGTGTACTTAAATGCAATTGGTGGTGCAGCACAATATTATGCTGAATGTATTAAAGAAGTGAAAGATGTTGATTTCTTACAATTCGGTATCCCAGAGGCAATGTGGCATTTACGTATCGATGGTTTTAAAGCAGTTGTAACGATGGATTCTCATGGTAAAAGTCTACATGCTGATGTTGATAAAACATCACTTGAAAAATTGGCGAGCTTTAAAGAACCTGTATTTAAGTAAAGAGAAATGCATCTCGAATTATTCGAGGTGCATTTTTTGGTATATATAGAAAAACATGTTCAGCATGAAAGAAAGCAGGGAAACAGAAACTACAGGTACGATTATATATGGAAAGGAGACTATTTATGAAATATAAATGGTTATATATAGGTCTCATTTTTTCAATTATGATGGCACTTGTTCCAGTTTCAACATTTGCTTATACGAATACACCACATAACTGGGGAATTCCGCGTCCTAAAAATGAAACAGTACCAGATGCAGGGAAACTTTATACAGAATTGCTACAAAAAAATGGCGGATTTTATTTAGGGGATACGAAGAAAAAAGATATTTATTTAACGTTCGATAATGGATATGAGAATGGATACACAGGACAGATTTTAGATGTATTAAAAGAGAAAAAAGTGCCCGCAACTTTCTTTGTAACAGGGCATTATATAAAAACACAAAAAGATTTGCTATTAAGAATGAAAAACGAAGGACATATTATTGGAAATCATTCGTGGAGTCATCCTGATTTTACAACAGTTAATGATGCAAAACTTCGTGAAGAATTAACAAGTGTAACGGAAGAGATTAAAAAAGTAACAGGGCAAAAGGAAGTGAAATATGTACGCCCTCCGCGAGGTGTATTTAGCGAAAGAACATTAGCTCTTACGAAAGAAATGGGATATTATAACGTGTTTTGGTCGCTTGCATTTCTGGACTGGAAAGTAGATCAGCAAAGAGGATGGCAATACGCTCATAATAATGTAATGACTATGATTCATCCAGGATCTGTTTTGTTACTTCATGCAATATCAAAAGATAATGCAGAAGCACTTGCGAAAATCATTGATGATTTGCGCGAGAAAGGGTATCATTTTAAAAGCCTAGATGATTTAGTAAAAAGCAATCAACCGTAAGCATGTATGCTTGCGGTTTTCTCATGCTATAATGATGTATAAAAAGGATGGGGAAACGTATGTGGGGCGAACATGTTACGTTAGAGTATCCGTATCATTTTGAAGAGGTATTAAAGCGTTTATCTTTTGATCCTCTCAACGTCATTCAATTAGATGAGAAAGTCATTTATGTCCCGCTTTGTATAGATGAGGAACAGGTTGTTGTTCGCTTGCAAGGGGTTGGTACTGTTCAAAATCCACAGTTTTGGATTTCTAGTCAGACAGGAGATCCGGAGAAAGTAATGAAACGAATGAAGTCCATCTTTCACTGGAATGATCCGTTTCAAAATATACAAAATCATTTTTTAAACACATCGTTACGTCCACTATTTGAAATGTATGCCTATACTCCAATTATTTTAGAATTTGATTATTTCGCTTGTCTTCTTCGCTGCATCATTCATCAACAAATAAATTTGAAATTTGCTACTGTGTTAACAGAACAATTTGTAAAACGATATGGAACAGAGAAGAACGGTGTATTCTTTTTCCCCACTCCGGAAATAGTAGCAAATATTTCAATAGAAGAGTTGAGAGAGCAGAAGTTTAGTCAGCGGAAGGCTGAATATATAGTAGGATTAGCAAAAAGTATTGCCAGCGGTACGCTAGATTTAGCGAGTATAGAAACCGAGACGGAAGAAGTAGTATCGGCACAATTGTTACCAATTAGGGGGATTGGTGCATGGACAGTGCAAAACTTTTTAATGTTTGGGCTTGGGCGGAAAAATATGTTTCCGAAAGCAGATATCGGGATCCAGCGTGCAGTGCAAGGTGTATTTCAATTAGATGATAAGCCGGATGATGCATTTTTAGAAAAAGTGAAACAAGAGTGTGAACCATACTGCAGTTATGCTGCGTTATATTTATGGAAAAGTATAGAGTAGAGGTGTAATAATGATACAAAAGCAACAAGAGAGTAAGTTGGAAGTTGGTCAAACGTTTCCTGTGACAATTAAACGTCTTGGGATTAACGGAGAAGGCGTTGGTTATTTTAAGAGACAAGTTGTATTCATTCCAGGGGCATTACCAGGAGAAGAAGTCGTTGCGGAAGCAACGAAAATCCAGCGTGGCTTCGCTGAAGCGAAAGTGAAAAAAGTTCGTAAATCATCACCACATCGTGTGAAAGCACCGTGTCCAGTATATGAAGAATGCGGTGGATGTCAATTGCAGCATTTAGATTATAAAGAACAATTAAATCAAAAACGTGATATCGTTGTACAAGCATTCGAGAAGTATATGAACAACAGTCTAGAAGAGAAAATTCGTCCAACGCTTGGCATGGGAAATCCATGGCATTATCGTAATAAGAGTCAACTACAAGTAGGACGTAAAGACGAAAAGGTTATTACGGGGTTATATAAACAAAACTCACATCAGTTAATTGATATTTCTCATTGTATGATTCAACATAAAGCAACGAATGAAGCGACAAAAGTTGTAAGACGTATATTAGAAAAATTAAATATATCTATTTATAATGAGAAAAAACAAAAAGGTTTAGTACGTACAATTGTGACACGTACTGCAGTTCAAACAGGGGAAGTGCAAGTCACACTTATTACAACAAAAGAAGAATTACCAAATAAAGATCAATTTATCGCAGAAGTACAAAAACAGATGCCAAGTGTTAAATCAATTATGCAAAACGTAAACTGGCGTAAAACATCTGTTATTTTCGGTGATAAAACATTTAAATTAGCTGGAAAAGAAGTAATTCAAGAAACACTAGGTGATTTATCATTTGAATTATCAGCACGCGCATTCTTCCAATTAAATCCAGAACAAACGGTTGTTTTATACGATGAAGCGAAAAAAGCAGCTGCTTTAACAGGAAACGAGAAGATTGTGGATGCATATTGCGGTGTCGGTACGATTGGACTTTGGCTTGCGAATGATGCAGCGGAAGTACGTGGTATGGATGTAATTCCAGAAGCGATTGAAGATGCAAAGAAAAATGCAAAACGCCACGGATTTACAAATACAAAATATGAAGCTGGAAAAGCTGAACAATGGTTACCAAAGTGGGTAAAAGAAGGATGGCGTCCAGATGTAATTGTTGTCGATCCACCACGTACAGGTTGCGATGATAAATTACTGGAAACGATTTTAAAAGTGAAACCGAAACAAGTTGTTTACGTGTCTTGTAATCCTTCCTCATTAGCACGTGACGTGGAAACATTAATGCAGAGCTATGAAGTGGAGTATGTACAGCCAGTTGATATGTTCCCGCATACAGCTCATGTAGAAAATGTAGTGAAGCTTGTTAGAAAGTAAAGTTTATTAATATTCCCTCATGGTATGAGGGAATATTTTCTATGAAGGAGAATACTATGCACAATTATAAATTAACGATTCAGTATGACGGTGCGCGTTATAAAGGGTGGCAGCGTCTTGGTAATAACGATAATACGATTCAAGGGAAAATCGAAAGCGTAATATCTGAAATGATCGGAAAAGAAATTGAAATTATCGGCTGTAGCAGAACAGACGCTGGTGTACATGCTTTAAATCAAGTAGCTAACTTTAAAAGTGATGAGAAGTTAGTAGAACATAAAGTGAAAAAGTATTTAAATCAATATTTACCAAATGATATTAGTATTACAGATGTAGAAGAAGTTTCAGACCGCTTCCATGCTCGTTACAATTCTAAGGCAAAAACATATTTATATAAAATTTGGAATGAAGAGCATACGCACCCATTTATGCGTAAATATAGCATGCATGTTAATAAAAAATTAAATGTGGAGAGCATGAAGACGGCTGCACAACATTTAATTGGTTCACATGACTTCACTGCTTTTTCAAATGCAAAGTCTAAGAAGAAATCTATGGTTCGAGAAGTGTATACACTTGATGTTTCCGAAGAATCAGGATTTGTACAAATTAGAATAAGTGGTAACGGATTCCTTCATAACATGGTGCGAAAAATTGTTGGGGCATTAATTGAAGTTGGATTAGGACAATTAGATGCTGAAGCAATTCCAAACATTTTAGAGGAAAAACAACGCAATCAAATTAATTGTCTTGCTGAGGCGAGCGGATTGTATTTGGAGAGTGTTGAGTTTTAAAAAGATATGGATACGAAAAAAAGCACTCATTTGAGTGCTTTTTTTACGCTGATACAGTAGTTTTATCTTTTCGGAAAATCCCCATTAACCCTCCAATTAATAATAAAACACCTGGTAATAAGTAAATAACAGAAATACAAATAAATCCACCAATAGCAGCGATAGTCATCATAATACCGCCTGCTTTAGCTTTGCTCTTAACCATAATACATCCAACAACTCCTAAAATTGAAAGAGCTACAGCAGCCCAGCCTAATCCAATAACTTGATTAGCTCCGTCAGCTTCAACAGCTGCTCCAACGCCTCCGATAAATAAAGCGATGAATGCACATAAAATCCCGAATATACCACCGATTAGTCCTAATACAAATTCTGTTGTTCTTTTCATAGTAACCACCTTTTAGAAAATATTTATTAGCTTTTTCATCCAACTCACAATTTGTTAGTTCAACAAAATGAACTACATGTTATTAACATAAGTGAAGTTTATCCCGCTATTTGCCGTGCAGTAAAACTCCCACCTCAAAATTCGACTGGAGCAAAGAAGTTAGGTGGGAGTCGGGCTGCCCGTAAACGCCCGATTGGTGAAGGCTAATAATCAGTGGGGGATGAACAAAACCCCCACTGATTAAAGTTTCACTTTATATAAACAATCTTCAGAGATGTTGAAATGTCAGATTTAGAACTTATATGATAACAAATATAATGAAAACAGAATGTCGAAATTTGTCGATTTTACTAAAGTACATTTTTTCAGTATATAACTAATTTTGAGTTAAATTTCAAATCATTGAGATAAAGAGAGTAGAATGAAAAAACACGAGAGCGGTAACCGTCTCGTGTTTTTTATGATAATTAACTTTGTTCGTTTAAGAAGATTTTTCTCTTTTCATACGTAGCTTCAAATTCCAAAAAGCAGCAAGCATAATAGCCGCAAAGGAGCCGCTAATTGTTCCTAGTAACTTTGCATAAGGAAGGCTGTTCATATCAATGAATAGCATCATACATAAAATGGTAGGGAAAAGGCCTAAGTAGTGTAATAATTTCAATTTCTTATCATTACTCATATATATCGCCCCTTTATAGCATGTTATATGTTTATTATAACAAAGTTTTCCATTTCTTTACACTTAGTAGTATGTTCATTTTATATGTGCAAATGCAGTTTTTTTATTCGATATTGTAAGTTTTGTCTACTCAATCCTAAAAACTTTGCCGCTTGTGAGATATTACCATGATTCTCTTTAAGGATTTGATTGATGTAGTTCTTTTCCATTTCTTCTATTGTGCGCTTTAAAGTTTTAGGTGTATCAGCATTCTGACTATTTAGGGAAGGGTGTATATGAAATTCTTTTTTTATTCGTTCGCGAAAGCGAGTGGGAAGATGAAACGCTGTAATGATATTTTCATCTTCTATTAAGTTCATTGAACCTTCTATTATATGTTCCAATTCTCTTACGTTTCCGGGCCAATCGTGTGCATAAAAGAATTCTCTTACATGTACATCTATATCCGTTACGCTGAGCCCAAATTGAGTGTTATACTTTTCGATAAAGTGCTGAATAAGAGCTGAAATATCTTCTTTTCGTTCCCGTAAAGGTGGAAGACATAAAGTAACAACGCTTAATCGGTAATATAAGTCTTGCCTTAATCGATTGTGTGTTATGGCTTCAAGAGGATCTTCATTAATAGCTGCTATAATACGAACATCAATTTCTTTTTCTTGTGTGCCTCCGATTCTTCGTATTGTTTTTTCTTGTATAGCCCGCAATAACTTAGCTTGAAGTGTGGGGCTTAACGAATTGATTTCATCTAATAATAAAGTCCCGCCGTTTGCTTCTTCAAATAAACCAGGTTTATCTATTGCTCCTGTAAAAGCACCTCGATTCGTACCAAATAGTAGACTTTCCATTAAGGTTTCTGGTATAGCGGCACAGTTTTGCGAAATAAATGGTTTTATTGAACGCTGACTTTCATTATGGATGCTTTGCGCAAATAGCTCTTTACCGGTCCCTGTTTCTCCGATGATAAGTATGGAGGAGGATGTACGTATTACTCTCTTTGCTTCTGCAATGACCGATTGAATAGCTCTAGAATCACCAATTATGTGATTAAAGGTAAACTTAGTATTTTGTTTTCGAGAAAGGTTTGTTTTCATTATTTGCTTTAAATTACTAATTTCTTTTGAAATTTCAATAGCGCCTTTAATTTTTCCATTTTCTATTATAGGAAAAGTATCGTTAATCGTCGTAATCTCTTGTCCTTTATTGTTAAAATACGTTTGTTTTATATTTTTGTTTGTTTTTCCAAGTTTTAATGCCTCTATAAGAGTACTATTTTTATTTTCTTCAAATGCAAATACTTCTAAAGGATTTTTATCTAGCACATCTAAGCGATCCATTGATTCAATTTCCATCATTTTGCGGTTATAGATAATCGTTTTACTTTCCTCATTAATAATATGAATCCCGATATCGAGTTCATTGAGTAAAGTTTCGTATAGCACATTCATTTCAATAATCTTTTTAAAATTGATTTCTTCTGTATGCATATATTATCTTCTCCTCGTTATACCCTATGAAGACTGACTTTTTATAATTTTATTAAAATTCTTATAAAATCGCAAAATTTTTTTTCTATTTTCTCTTAAAACTTTTCAAATGATAAAAAAATTTTGCGGTTATGTAGATTTTTTTCGTAAGAAAGCCCAATTTTACATAGGTGTTGAGGTTGGTACGTATTTTGCATGAATAGTAGTTAAGATCTCTAAATTTAAAGAGTAGGGGGATTATGAATCTTTATAGGTTATGCAACGTTTCAGTGCCAATTAATAAGAGGGAGGAATTTATAAAGTGAAGATGGTTATAGAAGGTGTGTATAGTCCTTGTTACGGGAAAGTAGAGAAATTATTTGTTACTGAAAGTTCTTACGTATATGAGTGGGAAAAATTAGCGTTAATTGAAACAATAGATAAGCAGCAAGTGGAAATTAAAGTGGGAATCAGTGGTTATATCGAATCATTAGAAGTGGTAGAAGGACAAGCTATCGCTGATCAAAAACTATTAATAACAGTGAGGGATGACCTTTTAATAACAGGTAGTGATTAATATAAGTAATATGTATTTTTGCTCTTTTAAATAATTATTTTTACTATGAAGAATTTTTAAAACGCTTACATTAAATGGATTTGCAAAGTGAAAAGGGGGGATTTATATAATGGATCAAAACCAAGGATTAAAAAGGGAATTGAAAAGTCGGCACATATTTATGATTGCACTCGGAGGTGTTATTGGTACTGGGCTTTTTTTAGGATCAGGTTATACGATTCATGAAGCTGGACCTGGAGGAGCCATTGTAGCGTATCTTGTAGGCGGGTTTGTTATGTATTTAACGATGCTCTGCCTTGGAGAGTTAGCGGTTGCGATGCCGGACGCAGGATCTTATCAAACGTATGCTACAAAGCACATTTCCCCTGCAGCGGGTTATGTAGTGGGATGGATGTCGTGGCTAAACTGGTCTGCTACGATAGGTATTGAATTAATTGCAGTTAGTATTTTGATGAAACGATGGTTTCCTGATGTACCGTCATGGATTTGGTGTGTAGTGTTCGCAGTGTTGCTCTTTGCTATTAATGCATTATCTTCAAGAAGTTTTGCGGAAGTTGAATTTTGGTTTGCAAGTATTAAAGTAATTACGATCATTGCATTTATTATTTTGGGCGGGGCAGCAATGTTTGGTTTTCTAGATATGAAAGGAAATGAACCAGCGCCGATGTTTTCTAGCTTTACTGATTATGGTGGATTGTTCCCAAATGGATTATCAGCCATTTTAATTACGATGATTGCAGTTAATTTTTCTTTCCAAGGAACAGAACTAGTTGGTATTGCAGCTGGTGAGAGTGAAAATCCAGAGAAAACTATCCCGAAGGCAATTAATAATACGGTTTGGCGCATACTTATTTTCTTTGTACTATCTATTTTTATTCTTGCGGGACTATTTCCTTGGCAGCAAGCAGGCGTGATAGAAAGTCCATTTGTAGTTGTATTTGATAAAATTGGGATTCCTTATGCGGCAGATATTATAAATTTCGTTATTATTACAGCGGTACTATCAGTTGCGAATTCAGGATTATATGCAACTTCCCGTATGCTATGGTCTATGTCGAATCAAGGAATGATTAGCCCGATTTTTGGTAAATTATCTAAAAACGGTGTTCCTATTTATGCATTGATTGTAAGTACGTTTGTAGGGTGTCTCTCATTATTATCAGGTATTTATGCGGAAGATACAGTTTATTTATGGCTTCTTTCAATTGCAGGGTTCGGAGCAATATTAGTTTGGGCATCTATTGCTCTATCTAACTTATTAGCTAGAAGGTCATACATTAAGCAAGGTGGAGATGTTAAGGACTTGAAATTTAAAACACCATTGTATCCATTTGTCCCACTTCTTGCGTTAGTATTAAATTTAACAGTAATCGTTGGTATGGCTTTTATTCCGGAACAAAGAATGGCATTGTATTGTGGTATTCCATTTATGATTATTTGTTTACTGTTTTACCGTGCTACCAAAAATAAGAGAAGTAAAGTAGAACATATTGAAAAGACAAATACAACCGAATTAGAAAGTTTACCCCGCATTAACGGGCAGTAAAACTCCCACTTCAAAATTCGGCTGGAGCAAAGAAGTTAGGTGGGAGATAAACTGCCCGTAAACGCCCGATTGGTGAAGGCTAATAATCAGTGGGGGATGCCCCCCCACTGATTATAGTTTCACTTTATAATAGTGATTAATTTGGAGACTGTAAGATTGTAAACAGTCTCTTTTTTTGTGAAAATAAAGCTGGAAACATACTACGTATGCAAAGGGGAATTAGCAATGAATCAAGAAGTTTCACAGCTATTAGAACAGATTGATTTACGAAAAGAGGAGCTACTAGAACTTACAAAAACTTTAATTCGTTTTGAAACACCAGCACCACCAGCAAGAAATACAAATGAGGCACAGGAATTTGTTGCGGAGTTTCTAAAAAAACGAAATTTTAGTATTGATAAATGGGATGTATATCCAAATGATCCGAATGTTGTTGGGGTAAAAAAAGGGACGGAAAGTGAGTTGTATAAAAGTCTTATTATTAATGGCCATATGGATGTAGCTGAAGTATCGGTAGATGAGGCATGGGAAACAAAGCCGTTTGAGCCGTTTATAAAAGATGGTTGGTTAGTTGGGAGAGGCGCGGCAGATATGAAAGGTGGACTAGCTGGAGCCTTATTTGCTATTCAGCTTTTAGAAGAAGCGGGAATTGAATTGCCAGGTGACTTAATGTTTCAATCGGTAATTGGAGAAGAAGTGGGAGAAGCAGGAACACTTCAATGTTGTAAGCGTGGTTATGATGCTGATTTTGCAGTAGTGGTTGATACAAGTAATTTACATATGCAAGGGCAGGGTGGCGTAATTACTGGATGGATTACTGTGAAAAGCCCGCAAACGTTTCATGATGCAACACGTAGACAAATGATCCATGCTGGAGGACGTCTATTTGGAGCGAGTGCGATTGAAAAAATGATGAAAATTGTGCAAAGTTTACAAGAATTAGAGCGTCATTGGGCAGTCATGAAAACATATGAAGGCTATCCATCTGGAACAACAACAATTAATCCAGCTGTTATTGAAGGTGGACGTCATGCAGCGTTTATTGCAGATGAATGCAGGTTATGGATAACGGTGCACTTTTATCCAAATGAAACACATGAACAAATAATAGAAGAGTATATAGGAAAAGTGGCAGCAGCAGATCTATGGTTAAGTGAGAACCCACCACAATTTAAGTGGGGCGGAGAATCAATGATTGTTGATCGAGGTGAGATTTTTCCTTCTTTAGAAGTAGATAGTAGTCATCCGGCTATTCAGAAACTAAGTTCTGCACATGAATCTATATTAAAGAAAGTCGCAACTTTAGATATGTCTGCTACAGTAACTGATGGCGGATGGTTTAGTGAGTTTAACATTCCAGCTGTTATTTACGGACCAGGTACATTAGAAGAAGCTCATTCAATAAATGAGAAAGTTGAAGTTGAGCAGTTAATTGAATTTACAAAAGTAATAACAGCATTCATATATGAATGGTGTCATACAAAAAAATAGATTAGTATGTTGAAATCATGCAGGTATGTACTTGTACGCTTTTTTAGTGAACTATTTCAGAGTTGAACATAAACAACTGAAATAGTTCTTTATTTTTCTATGCTTTTCGTTTTATTTCAATTAATTTTTCTTTAGCTAATTCAACGGCAATTGCATCATCTAAATAGCCAATTGGAAAAAGATAATCGGGGATAATGTCTGTTGATAAAATGAAATATAGTAAGGCACCCCCAATAATTGCACGTTCTTCGTTTGAAATGGTTTCTGTACAAAATTGTTGGTACATATTTGTTAATTGCTCAATGAAAGGACCGGCACTATCAATTTGTTCTAGTTTACTTTTGAAACTCTCGTGAATACGTTTTTCGCCTTCAGTAGTTTGAGCATAGCGCTCGTAATTTTCAAGTTCTTGTTTCACACGAGTTGTTGTGTATTCGAAGTCGAATAGGTTAGAGGATTGTAATGTTTGCTGAATTGTATCGAGAGATGTGTACATATCTGCTTTTTCCTTATTTATGTGTGGAGAGTCAGGGTACATTGCATCAAGTAATAATTGCGGTGGAACTTGTAGACATTTTGCGAATTTTTGTAAATGGTTTTGCTTTGGTTGTTGTTTGCCATTAATTATTCTTGAAATTGTTGCAGGATCAATATTTGTCAGTGTTCCTAGTTGGCGCATAGATAGAGCGCGCTCCTTTAACAGTTTCTTTATTAATTTACCAAGCCGCTCATTTGGATTTTTATTGGGCATAATGTAGGCACTCCTTTTCTATTGTCTATCGTTGAAAAAATGTTGAGCATTTATTACAAGTATATGAAACAGACAGGCACAGTTGCTCAACATTTTCATAATATGCATTGAAAAGTGAGAAAAGGGGTGACTTTACGATGAGTACGGCAGGTTTATTTTCAATTTTTTTAATCGGAATTGCATCTAATTTAGATAATGCGGGTGTTGGGATTGCGTATGGCATTCGTAAAATTAGAATTTCGTGGTTTAACAATTTTATCATCGCATTTTTGGGATTTTTATTTACTTTACTAGCTGGATTTTTTGGGAATTGGATAGCATTATTTATTTCAGAGTTCACGGCAAACCTTATTGGAGCAATTGTTTTAGGAATAATTGGGGTGTTTATTTTATGTCAGCCTTTCTTAGGTAAAAAAGACACCTTAGGATCTAAAGATGGTAGTGTACTTATGGGGATTTTACGTGATCCAGAAAAAGCAGATTTTGATGGTTCTAAAACAATTAGTTTTTCTGAAGCAATTATTTTAGGAGTTGCATTATCCATAAATAATATTGCAGGTGGATTTGATGCTGGAGTAACAAATTTAAATCTTTGGCTTACGGCGTGTATTTCTGGGATTTTTAGTTTTATTTGTATTAGTGGTTTTACGTATGTAGGAAAACGATTTTTAGCGGAGTACTTAGGAAAATGGGCGACGATAATTGCGGGCGTACTATTAATTCTTATTGGGATAGATCAGTTATTATAAAAATAGAAAAGCAATGTTCGAGCATTTCCTCGGAAATACGGCAAGGGATTGCATATATTGACGTACTTTTCTCCATACTAATACGGATTTCTTTTAAAGAAAGGGGGATACGTATGGGACGCGGGAAAGCATTTGATCATAAGAAAAAAGGGCATGATCATCAACCACCTAAAGGTGCGTTCATTCATAAAGATGTAAATGAACATACTTTAGAAGAGGAAGAGCTACCAGTAAATATTGAAACGTATAAAAATAGTTTGAAAAAACATTAAAAGCACCTACATAGGTGCTTTTTAACGTATATCTTCAATTAATTGTTCCGATTCTTCATGCATACTGTATTCACTTAAAACTTGGATGCAAAGCCACTTTAGTTCCTCAATACTATGCTCAAGTTCTTCAGGAAGCACATGGTGAATGTCTTCAAGTCCCATTCCGAAATGAATAAGTTCTAGTACTTGATCATCAATGTTACGATCCATTAATAATTCAAGCACCTCTAAATTGAATATGTATCGGTGTGCTTCATCGAGTGAAACAACTTTTAACTTCAAGCTTTCTACAATACTCAATATAAAAAGAAGAATTGTTTTTTCAAGAACAGGTTGTTTTTCCATTTGAAATATCAACTTCATCTTTTACACCTCCACATATAGCGCTAGGTTGTACTATATTATTCAGGAGGGGGGAGCAAATATGCATAATAAAGAGAAACTTTCATCACTGTTTTTTTGTACTGTATTGATGCATGATGGAACTAGATTTTTCGTGAAATAAAAAATCCTGCTAATGTAGCAGGATAACTTCCTAATTAAAATATACTCCAACCTTCTTGAGCGGAAAGAAGTTCAAGAATTTTAAAACCAGCGATACTATTTCCGTTTGCATCTAAAGCTGGTCCGAAAATGCCAATCCCCATTTCTCCCTTTACGCAGCCGAAAATGCCGCCCGCTACACCACTTTTTGCAGGGATACCAACACGAATTGCAAATTCACCAGATTCGTTATACATTCCGCAAGTAACCATGAATGTTTTACAAATTTTTGTAATGTGTTTAGGGATAATTTGTTTTTTCTTATATGGATCATAGCCGTCCATTGCAAAAATTAAGCCAATACGTGCTAAATCGATACAGTTTACTTCAACTGCACATTGACGAGTGTATAAATCCATAAGTTCTTCAATATCACAATCGATAATTCCGTTTTGTTTCATATAGTAACAAAGTGAACGGTTTAAGTAAGCAGTCTTTAATTCTGAATTGGCAACTTTAGAAGAATAATTAATAGTAGGATTATCTGTTATTTCACGTACAAAATGAAGAATATGCTCCATTTTTTCTTCGTTATCTTTTCCTGCTAACATGCTTGTAATGGCTAGTGCTCCTGCATTAATCATTGGATTAAGAGGTTTGGAAGGACTTGTCGTTTCTAACTTAATAATAGAATTGAAAGGGTCACCAGTTGGCTCCATTCCAACTTTAGAAAATACATATTCTTCACCACGATCTAAAAGGGCAAGGGCAAGTGTAATTACTTTGGAAATACTTTGAAGAGTAAATAGTGTTTGTGAGTTGCCAGCATGGATATATTCTGTATCTTTATGGAAAATGGCAATCCCTAAATCATCTGGATCTGCATTTCCTAGTTCGGGGATATAAGTAGCAAGTTTTCCTTTTTTCGTATATGGTTTTACTTGTTCTAACAACTGCTGTAAGTTGTTTGTTTCAATGCACTGCATAGTACCAACGCTCCTATTTCGAATTAACTAAGTTTACTTTTCCCGATATGCTCGGAAATAAATAATAACATGAAAAAGTGGAATGATAAAACGAAAGTTACATGTTTTATAGTGAGTCGTCTATTCCGATTATGCTGTATTGAAAAAGGAGAATTTTCCTTTTATATAACAGTTTGGGAATAGAAAACTTATCCATAAAAAGTTCGGAAATAAAAACTACACATCTATACAACTATATGTTATTATGGTTATGTAAATAGAAAGCGTTTTCTAAGGCGTACTTATAATGATAACGATTTCATAAATTTGATAGGGGGAATTAAAATGTTGCAGTTTCTACAACGTATCGGTAAAGCGTTAATGCTTCCAATCGCCGTACTACCAGCAGCAGGATTATTGCTTCGTTTAGGACAAGAAGATGTATTTAATATTCCTGTTATGGCACAGGCCGGTGCAGCAATTTTTGATAATTTAGCACTTATTTTTGCAATTGGTGTTGCAATCGGTTTGTCTATTGATGGTAGTGGAGCAGCAGGACTTGCTGGGGCAATCGGATATCTTGTTTTACAAAATACAACGAACGCTCTAAGTAAGGCATATTCAGCAGCAGAGCTGAATGATAAATTAAAAAGTGTTCAGGATTTAGTCGGTTCGGTAGATCCAACTAAATTAGCAGATACAATGACAAAAGTTTCAAAAGCAGCGGCGTTAACGCCAAAAATAAATATGGCCATACTTGGTGGTATTATTGCTGGGGTTGTTGCTGGGTTACTATATAACAAATTCCATAAGATTAAATTACCAGAATGGTTAGGTTTCTTTGCAGGGAAACGTTTCGTACCAATCATTACTTCAATTGTAATGCTTCTTTTAGGATTAGTATTCGGTCAAATTTGGCCAACAATTCAAAGTGGTATTGATGCAGTAGCACACGGTATCGTGAATTTAGGTTCAGTTGGTGCTGGTTTATTCGGATTATTAAACCGTTTATTAATTCCAATCGGTTTACACCACGTAATGAACACATACTTCTGGTTTGTACTTGGTGACTTTACAAACGCAGCTGGTGATATCGTTCATGGTGATATTGCACGCTTCTTCGCAAAAGATCCATCAGCAGGTATGTTTATGACTGGTTTCTTCCCAATCATGATGTTCGGTTTACCGGCAGCATGTTTCGCAATGATTGCGGCTGCTAAGCCAGAAAAACGTAAAATGGTTACAGGTATGTTAGGTGGCCTAGCATTAACTTCATTCTTAACTGGTATTACAGAACCAATTGAATTCTCATTCATGTTCTTATCACCAGTATTATATGGTATTCATGCAGTATTAACAGGTCTTTCTTTATTCATTACAACAACACTTGGCATTCATGATGGTTTCTCATTTAGTGCCGGTGCAATCGATTACGTTTTAAACTTTGGTATTGCAACAAAACCAGTATTGCTAGCGGGAATAGGTTTAATTTACGCAGCAATTTACTTTGCAGTATTCTACTTCTTAATTAAGAAGTTCGACTTGAAAACTCCTGGTCGTGAAGATGAAGATGAAGATGAAGATGATTTAGCTGAAGAGGGTGATGCACCAGTTGCAGGTTCAATTGGTGAAACTTACGTAGCAGCTTTAGGCGGAAAAGAAAACTTAACAGTTATTGATAACTGTGCAACGCGTTTACGCTTACAAGTGAAAGATGCAGGTTTAGTAAATGAACCAGCATTAAAACGCGCAGGTGCAAAAGGCGTTATGAAATTAAGTAACACAAGTGTACAAGTTATCGTAGGTACAAATGTTGAATCTGTTGCCGATGATATGAAAAAACATGTGTAAATAGTTAGATAAGAGGATATCCAAAAAGATTGATAACAACAGTCTTTTACAGGATAGCCTCTTTTTTTGTTAATTTTTTAAAGGGAATCTTACTTTTATAAATTTTCTTTTTCTTTTTTGAACATATAGGTTGGTAATATGTTCGGTGCATGATACAGTAGTGATGACATAAAATGGAGTGTCCATAATCTGCGGAAATGATTTGAAATAAGTCTTGTGTAGATGAATTAAATTATCGGTAAATAAGGGGAAAAAGGTAATCATGGATCAGGAAAAAAATACTGTTAATGGGAAAGCAAATCGGTCGATTGTATACATAAAAAGAACAATCATTCTAGCCCTACTACTGTCACTTGTATATTTCATGTATACAAAAATTGTTGCGCATAATAAAAAAGAGGAAACTTTAAAAGCAGCAGCAGAAATGAAGAAGCAAGAAGAGTTGAAAAAGAAAGAAGAAGAAAAAAAGAAGCAAGAAGCACAAAAACAAAAAGAGCAGGAAGAACAAGTGAAACAAGCGCAAGCTATAGAGCAGCCTGCTGAAGGACCGCCTCAAGAAATTAATGAAAACGCTCAATTGGATCAATATTTACAAAACGCAGGATTTAGTGGAACAGCTGTTATTGTGAAGAACGGAAAAGTTCTTTTGAATAAAGGATACGGTATGGCGAACAAAGAGAAGCAAGTACCGAATAATTCAGAAACGACCTTTTATATTGGCTCTATTTCAAAGGCATTTGTAGCGACTGCTATTATGCAATTAAAAGATCAAAATAAATTACAAGTAGAGGATACGGTTGCAAAGTATATTCCAGATTTTCCTCAAGGTAATAGCATTCAGCTAAAACATTTATTAACACATACATCAGGGATTCCAGAATATGAGCAGGGAACAGAAGATATCTCTCATGAAGAGTTGATAAAACGGATAGGAAACCAAAAGCGTATTGCAGGCCCAGGAGAGAAATGGAAGTATTCAGATTCGAACTACTCTATACTCGCCTACATTGCCGAGAAAGTAAGTGGACAACCACTAGAAGAATATATTAAACAACATATTTTTGCAACTGCTGGTATGAAGCATTCTGGTTTTGGTAAAGCGTTAGAGCAAACAAGGTTCCCATCAACAGGTTATAAAATAGTGAATAACAACATGACAACACCTAATATTCCGAGCATGTCACAATTATATGGTTGTGGTGATATATATACAAGCGCGCATGATCTATATTTATTTAATGAAGCGCTATTCTCTGGAAAATTAATTTCAAAAGAGAGTTATGATCAAATGTTTACAGCCGTGAAAAAGGATTACGGATTTGGCTGGTATGTAGATCCAGGCAGTTATTCAAATCACGGTGTAATGCCAGGTTGGAATTGCTTAAATGGATTTAGTAAAAACGGAAGTGTGTATGTCGTTTTATTATCAAACATTCAAAATAACATTAAATCATTTGGTAAAGTGAATAACGACATTTATACGATGTTGCGAAATATTGAAGTGTAAAAGACTATCCCTTTTGGATAGTCTTTTTTGTATTGAGAAAATATATCCCCGATTATTAATTAATGTAATACAAAAATAATGAATATGTTCTAGAAAATGTATGTCTTACCTATCACAAAAAAAGCCGCTTTGTATACATTAAGATGTATGGATGTTATTTTTTATACTTTAAAAATAATAGGAGGAGAAGCGTATGTGTCTGTTCAGAAAATATTGGCACAAATTATCCAGACTGTTTAATAGACAATTAGGTTATTTTTTAGATGACAAGTTACTGCCTGCTGTGGAACGACTTTTATTTTCGCAAAACTTCGCGAGATTTATTCAAAGAAATTCTAAGCAAGCTACGGAAGAGTTTATAGAATCAAGTCAATTTCAATCTATTATTTGTAACATTTTAAAAGAATGCAATACATCACCTTTTAAGGAAATTGCAAAGCAATATTTAGGGAAAAACGTAGAAATTACTGTGACGGTTGGACAGTTAACAGGTGTTATTGTAGCAGTTGGTGACGATTTCTTAACGCTGCAAGAAGGAATAGGAACAGAAGTTTTATTACCATTTACAAGTATTATATCAATGAAAGAAGTGTAAGAAAGGAGACTTATATATGTTATTTACTGATGAATTGCGTAACCATGTTGGTGAATTAGTGCAAGTTGTGACAGCTGTTGAAATTATAGCAGGTATTCTTTTATCTGTTACGGACGGGGCAGTAAGCGTTCGTACATCTCCTTCTTATGGACCACCTGAAGATGTACTTGTGCGTATTCCTATTATTGCTTATGTTCGCTTGGAAGGGTAAGAGTGATACAAGTATGAGAATATCAGTTGTTATTCCAGCGCATAATGAAGCAAGTACTTTATCACAAGTTTTAGTAGAAGTGGAGAAGCTGAAGCCGTATGAAATTATTGTAGTAGATAATGGATCGACAGATGGAACGAAGGAAGTCGCATTACAGCATAGTTGCCATGTAATTTATTATAAACATTCTCTTGGTAATGATGTAGGAAGGGCAATTGGAGCTAGAGAAGCAAAAGGTGAAATTGTATTGTTTTTAGATGGTGACATCGTCATTGATAGTAAAGAACTACAACGTTTCGTGAAAGGAATTCAGCAGGGGCATCAAATTGTTGTGAATAATTTAACATGGTCTGTTTATTTAAAGATTAGACCACACTATACGACAGTTGGAAAATTCATGTTGAATCGTTATTTGAATAAAAAAGAGCTTGTTGTTGGTTCTTTAATCGCAATTCCACATGCGATGAATCGGGATGTTATTGAGAATCTTGGGTGGTGGAATTTAGCAGATCCAGCACTATTTCAAGCGATGGTGATGTCTAGAGGAGTAGATATTGCCGATATGGCTTCGGTCGATGTAATTCACACGAATAAGGTTCGTCCTGTGCATACGGGTACATCACCTGGTTCTCCTTATCCGAAAGCGACTAGTCGTATTATGGGTGATCATTTGCGTGCTTTGCAATACGTAACCGAAACATATGGTAAACGCGGCGGTTTTTCGGAGGGAAACAGGGATAGAGAGTTTATAGGGAAGTATAAACCAGTTTTATTACAAAAGGAAAAAGCGAAATACAGTGCGATTATACCAGTATCAGAAGAAAAAATGACTATAAGATCTGTTATACAAGAAGTGAAAAAAGCAGGTATAGATGAAATTATAGTTGTTGCGAATGGGGCGGATGTGGAGACAATTAAACAAGCAAAACTAGAGAATGTTATTGTCCTTGAATTTTCAAAAGCACTTGGGCACAATGTGGCAAGAGCAATAGGAGCCATGCATGCTACGGCTGATATTTATTTATTTTTAGATGGTGATTTTGTGATTGATGCGAAAGACCTAGTTCCATTTTTACGTGCTGTAGAAGATGGAAATGATGTTGCGTTAAATGACTTACAATGCTTATTGGATATGTTTCATCCTACAGATCCAATTAGTATGGGGAAATATTTCGTGAATTTGGTAGCAAAACGACCAGACTTATGGAACAACTCATTAACGGCAGTACCACATGCTATGCATAAAAAAGTAATAGAGAAGATTGGATACGAGGCCCTCGTTATTCCACCGTTAGCTCAAATGAAAGCTATTTTAGCTGATTTTTCTATAAGAGCAATAGATTTTGTTGATGTTATAAAACCGAACCGTATACGTCCAGAACAACACGGGTTTGTAAACGGACGAATTCCTGCATTTGATCGTATTTTCGGAGATCAGCTTGAGGCGATTGCTTATTTATTACAGCATACAGACGAGCGCGGAAGTTTTACAGATGGAGAAAGGGATAGAGATATAATACTACAATTGAGAAGGGAAGAAGAGAATATAGATGAATGCTAGTAGTAAAGTAACCATTATTGGATTAGGATATGTTGGCCTTCCTTTAGCGGTCCTTTTTGCAGAAAGAGGACATGCTGTACTTGGATTAGATAAGGATACTAGAAAAATAGAATCAATTATAAAAGGAGAAAGTTATATTCCTGATGTGTCTTCTAAAGTATTACAAGGCTTAATAAACGAAAGAAGATTAATAGTGAATACACCAGATAAAGGTGTTGCGGATTTTAAGCGTAGCGAATATGTCATTGTGACCGTGCCAACCCCAATTAATGAGCAGAAAGAACCAGATTTAAGTGCCCTCATTTCAGCCTCCCATTATATACAACAAAACCTTCAAAAAGGACAAACCTTCATTTTTGAAAGCTCCACATATCCAGGTACACTGGAGGAAGTTATCATTCCTATTATTTCTCAAACAGGTAAAAAGGTAGGAGAAGATTATTATATTGGCTATTCACCAGAGCGAATTGACCCAGCAAATAGCCAGTATTCAGTCCAAACTATTCCAAAAGTTATTAGTGGACAAACCGAGCAGTGTAAACAAAAAGTGCAGGATTTGTATAGCACTATATTTGATGTAGTTGTTCCAGTTAGCTCCCCGAAAGTAGCAGAGATGTGTAAGCTATTTGAAAATATTCAGCGCTTAGTTAATATTTCATTAGTAAATGAGTTAAATATACTTTGTGAAAGTTTGAATATTAATTTTTATGAGGTACTTGAAGCAGCATCTACAAAACCGTTTGGATTTACTCCGTATTGGCCAGGACCAGGAATAGGGGGACATTGTATACCGGTAGACCCTTTATATTTTCAATGGAGAATAAAAAAGAGTGGAGCAATTAGTCAATTAATTGAGGCGGCCCATGTAATTAATGAAGAAATGCCAGAGAAAATAATTGGGAAAGTAAAAAGTGTGGTGCAATCACCCGCAACGGTTTTAATTGTAGGGATTGCGTATAAGAAAGATGTAAATGATTTGAGAGAATCACCAGCGTTGCCAATTGTTCAATTATTAATAAAAGAAGGATACAAGATAGAATATCATGATCCGTATATTTCTACAGCGGAAATTGGAGATACACTATATCAATCTGTTCCATTAGATGAACAAAGAATTAAACAAGCAGATTGTATTGTAATTGTAACGGATCACTCTAGTATCGATTGGGATCTTTTTAAAGGGATTGAGCGATTAATAGATACTCGTGGAATCGTAAAGAAGGTGAGTGTATGAGTAAAAAATGTTTAATTACAGGTGGAGCAGGGTTTATTGGTTCGCATTTAGCTGAAGAGTTGGTGAAAAGAGGTTATGAAGTTACTATTGTTGATAACTTCTATAAAGGAAAAAATAAATATCATAATGAGTTAATGAAAGAGCTCCGGGTTATTCCAATAAGCGTTTTAGATAAAAATTCAATTTATGAATTAGTAAATCAACATGATGTGGTGTTTCATTTAGCTGCAATTTTGGGAGTCAAAACTACAATGGAAAAAAGTGTAGAGCTTATTGAAACAAATTTCGATGGAACGAGAAATATTTTACAAGCAGCGTTAAAAGGGAAGAAGAAAGTAGTATTTGCATCTACTTCTGAAGTATATGGAAAGGGAGAGCCGCCATTCTCTGAAGAAGGAGATCGTTTATACGGTGCAACTTCCAAAATACGTTGGAGTTATGCAATTTGTAAAACGTTAGAGGAAACATTATGTTTAGGGTACGCATTAGAAGGCTTACCTGTAACGATTGTTCGTTATTTTAATATTTATGGTCCAAGAGCGAAAGATGGTCCATACGCAGGAGTAATTCCACGATTTATTCGTGCGGCTTTGCAAGGTGACGATATTCTCATATATGGAGATGGGAAGCAGACACGTTGCTTTACGTATGTAAGTGATGCGGTCGAGGCAACAATTCGTGCAATGGATGAGAAGGTAAATGGTGAAATTATTAATATAGGTTCTGAGAATGAAAAAAGTATAAGGGAAGTAGCGGAAGATATAAAAAAATTAACGAAGTCTGTTTCCAAAATTGTGCACGTTCCATTTGAGGAAGTATATCCACATGGATTTGAAGAAATTCCAAATCGAAAACCAGATGTAACGAAATTAAGAGAACTTGTTCAGTTTCAAGCGAAAGTAACGTGGGAACAAGGATTGAAAGAAACTATTAAGTGGTTTCGTGAAGAAAACAATGGCTAAGTCGTTATCAGTTATTATTCCCGTATGTAATGAAGTAGATACGATTTCAGACGTGGTTCAATCGGTAAAACCATTAAACCCAGTAGAGATTATTGTAGTAGCAAATGGTTGTAATGATGGTACAGAAGCGATTGCTGAGAGCTTAGGATGTATAGTAATCCAGCATGAAGAGTCACTTGGTAACGATGTTGGACGCGCAGTTGGTGCAAAACATGCGATAGGTGATGTATTACTGTTTGTAGATGGTGATTTTGCTATTCGAACTTCACAATTGCAATTATTTCTTAATCCAATTTTATATAATCAGGCTGATGTAGTTTTAAATAATTTAGACGCATTATTTTTAAAGAAACAAAAACCACATTCTATTACAGTATGGCGCCAAATATTAAATGCAATGTTAGAGCGTGAAGAATTAAAAATTGATTCTTTACTATCTGTACCACATGCGCTGACGAAGGAAGTTGTGCAAAGTATTGGATACGAATGTTTTGTTAATCCTATTGTGGCTCATCTACGCCTAGCACAAAGTAAATGGAGAATTAGTCGTCATTGTGCAATTGACGTTATTACGCCGAATAAATTTCGTCCATTCGAGCACGCTGCATATGGCACGGATCTTTCTCAATCTGAAAAACGAATGATAGGTGATCATATAGAAGCTGTAGCAGAGCGGATAATAGGCAGCGATGAGCGCGGAGGATATTATGATGGAAATAGGAAAAGAGAGAGTGTCTATCATACTCTAAATTTTGAAGATTTTTATCAAGGATGGGGCGTTACATCTAAGTTGTATAGAGGAAAGCAATTATCGGTAATTATTCCTGTACAAGATGAAGAGAAAACAATTGGAAACGTTATAGAAGAGCTTCGCAAAATTGAACCATTGGAAATCATCGTTGTTGTAAATGGTTCGTCGGATAAAACGGCAACAATTGCAAAAGACAAGGGAGCAACAACAATTGTGTATAAAGAAGCACTTGGAAACGATGTGGGACGTTCGCTTGGAACTTATTTTGCAAAAGGAGAAATTGTGTTATTTATAGACGGTGATTTTGTTATTCCAGCTAGTGAGCTATATCCCTTTGCAAAAGTTATTGCAGATGGAACGGATGTCGCATTAAATGATTTAAATCATTATTTAGATTTGAGAGTACCACTTCATCTTGTAACAGCATTTAAATATGCATTAAATTTAGCTTGTGATAGAAAAGATTTAGGAGTAGGCTCTCTTATTGCTGTACCTAATGCGTTTAGTCGTACTTGTTTGAAGGAAATAGGGTATAAATCATTATTGTCACCTTGTGTAGCACAAGTTAAAGCTGTACTTTCAGGTTTTGAAATCGCTTGTGTAAGTCGTATCGATGTGGATAAGATGAACCGTATTCGTCCCAGTGAACATTTCGCAAAAATAGGTCATCCTCCAGCTGTTCTTCGAATTATTGGTGATCATATAGAAGGATTAGAGCGATTAATTGCATTAAAAGGTAGTCGTGGTGGATTTTATGATGGAAATAGAAAAAGAGATGTTTTATAGTGGTAACAAAAAAAGTGTACAACATATGTACACTTTTTTGCTCTGTTATAAAAACTATAACAGATTAGGAGATAAGAGTATTACAGCTCTACAATGGGTATCGTTCTTATATTACAAAATAGGACTCGTATATAAGAATACTAAAAAAATACAATTAAAGAAAGGGTTAATTATAAAGACTTTTAAGCGAGGTTAACACTACGAGTATAGTAGTTTGTTCAATATTTCACAAACATGTCACAACTATTTCGTCCACTTCCGAAAAAAAGTAGTATTCTAAGTGTGTAAGCTGTTATATAAAAAATCTTAGTCCTGTACTAATCAAAAATGGAGGAGATTAGGATGACTCAAGTATTAGAAAATGTAAAAAATGCGTGGGAAAACTTTAAAGGTGAAAAATGGAAAGCAGAGATTGATGTTCGCGATTTCATTTTAAATAATGTAAACGTTTACGAGGGAGAAGACTCTTTCTTAGCGGGAGCAACTGAAGAAACGAAAAAACTTTGGGATCAAGTAATGGATTTAACAACAAAGGAACGTGAAAACGGTGGCGTTCTTGATATGGATACAAAAATTGTTTCTTCTATTACATCACATGAACCAGGATATTTAAATAAAGATATTGAAAAAGTAGTCGGTTTCCAAACTGATAAACCATTTAAACGTTCTTTACAACCATATGGTGGTATTCGTATGGCGGAACAAGCTTGTGAGTCTTATGGATACGAAATGGATAAAGAACTTAGTAAGATTTTCAGAGACTGGCGTAAAACTCATAATCAAGGTGTATTTGATGCATATACCCCAGAAATGAAAGCGGCTCGTAAATCAGGTGTTATTACTGGTCTTCCAGATGCATATGGACGTGGACGTATTATCGGTGATTACCGCCGCGTAGCGTTATATGGTATAGATCATTTAATTGAAGCGAAAAAAGCTGATTTTAATTTAACTGGTGGTGTAATGAGCGAAGATACAATGCGTTTACGCGAAGAATTATCTGAGCAAATGCGTGCACTTCAAGAGTTAAAACAGATGGCTGCTTCTCATGGATTCGATATTTCTAAGCCAGCTACAAATGCACAAGAGGCTTTCCAATGGTTATACTTTGCTTATCTTGCAGCAATTAAAGAGCAAAACGGGGCAGCAATGAGCCTTGGACGTACCTCTACATTCTTAGATGTTTACATTGAAAGAGATTTAGCAAATGGTACTTTAACAGAAGAAGAAGCACAGGAAATCGTTGACCATTTCATTATGAAATTACGTCTTGTGAAATTTGCAAGAACACCTGATTATAATGAACTATTCTCTGGAGATCCAACTTGGGTAACTGAATCTATCGGTGGTATGGCGTTAGACGGTCGTCCGTTAGTAACAAAAAACTCATTCCGTTTCTTGCATACATTAGATAATTTAGGACCAGCACCAGAACCAAACTTAACAGTTCTTTGGTCTAAACAATTACCAGAGAACTTTAAAAACTACTGTGCGAAAATGTCTATTAAAACATCAGCAATTCAATACGAAAATGATGACATTATGCGTCCTGACTACGGTGATGACTACGGTATTGCTTGTTGTGTATCAGCAATGAGAATCGGTAAACAAATGCAGTTCTTCGGAGCACGTGCAAACTTAGCGAAAGCATTACTATATGCGGTTAACGGTGGTAAAGATGAAAAGTCAAAAGCACAAGTTGGTCCTGAATACGCACCAATTACTTCTGAAGTATTAGATTATGAAGAAGTTATGCGTAAATTCGATATGACAATGGAATGGTTAGCTGGTCTATACCTAAATACATTAAATGTAATTCACTATATGCACGATAAATATAGCTATGAACGTATTGAAATGGCACTTCATGATACAAATGTTCTTCGTACAATGGCAACAGGTATCGCTGGATTATCTGTAGTAGCAGACTCTTTAAGTGCAATTAAATATGCACAAGTAAAACCAATTCGTGATGAAAATGGTATTGCAGTTGATTTCGAAATTGAGGGAGATTTCCCTAAATACGGTAACAATGATGATCGTGTAGATGAAATCGCAGTAAATCTTGTGAAAACATTTATGAACAAGATTCGCAAACATAAAACATACCGTAATTCTGTTCATACAATGTCAATCTTAACAATCACATCTAACGTTGTATACGGTAAGAAAACTGGTAACACTCCAGATGGACGTCGTACTGGAGAACCATTTGCACCGGGCGCAAACCCAATGCATGGCCGTGATACAAAAGGTGCGTTAGCATCATTATTATCTGTAGCTAAATTACCATATGAAGATGCACAAGATGGTATTTCAAATACATTCTCTATTATTCCAAAAGCACTTGGTAAAGAAGATGATGTACAAGTACGCAACTTAGTATCTATGCTTGATGGATATGCAATAAAAGAAGGACATCACTTAAATATTAACGTATTTAACCGTGAAACGTTAATGGATGCAATGGAACATCCTGAAAAATATCCACAATTAACAATTCGTGTATCTGGTTACGCTGTTAACTTTATTAAATTAACTCGTGAACAACAAATTGATGTAATTAACCGTACAATGCATGAAAGCATGTAAGTGAAAAAAGTGTCCCTCCACTTTTAATATATAGCGGAGGGAGGCTGTTTCAATAAAGGAGGAAGTAACATGGTAAAAGGAAGAATACATTCTGTAGAGACTTGTGGTACTGTTGATGGCCCAGGGATTCGTTATGTCATATTTACACAAGGGTGTTTATTACGTTGTCAATATTGTCATAATGCTGATACGTGGGAAATCGGTAAAGGTAAAGAAATAACAGTTGAAGAAGTGATGCAGGATGTGACATGTTACCTTCCATTTATTGAAGCTTCTGGAGGCGGTATAACAGTTAGCGGTGGAGAGCCACTATTACAACTAGACTTTTTAATTGAGTTGTTTAAAAAGTGCAAAGAATATGGTATCCATACAACAATCGATTCTTCTGGTGGTTGCTATTCTGAAGAACCAGAATTCCAAAATAAGCTAGATATTTTAATGGATTATACAGATTTAGTTTTATTGGATTTGAAGCATATTGATTCAAAGAAACATCGTAAATTAACAGGGAAACCAAATGAACACATTTTACAATTTGCTCGTTATTTATCGGATAAAAAGAAGCCAATTTGGGTAAGACATGTATTGGTTCCCGGTGTTACCGATGGTGAAGAGGATCTGCAAAAACTATCAAGCTTTATTCAAAGTCTATCTAATGTTAAGAAAGTGGAAGTGTTGCCATATCATAAACTCGGTGTTTATAAATGGGAGGCACTTGGACATAAGTATCCACTTGCGGATGTGAATCCACCGACAGAAGAAAATGTTGAGTATGCAAAACATATTTTAAAAGCAGTCTAATCCAAATGTTGGATTAGGCTTTTTGTTTCTTTACCCCGCTATTTGAGGGCAGTAAAACTCCCACTTCAAAATTCAGCTGGAGCAAAGAAGTTAGGTGGGAGCCCTGCTGCCCGTAAACGCCCGATTGGTGAAGGCTAATAATCAGTGGGGGATGAATAAAAACCCCACTGATTAAAGTTTCACTTTATAATAAAATCTAGAGTATATATTAAGAACAGAGTATACTGAAGAGAGAATATCCATATTTTTGTAAAGAATAAGCGGAGAAATTTACATAATTGTAAAGGGAAATCAAAATAGTAAAAAGAATTAAGAAGTAAAAGAGTGAGTATCATGGAATATAGAACATTTGTAAGTTATTGCGAAAGCTCTTATAGGAAAGTATAATGTAAAGATATGAGCACAGATAGGATTAAGGGGTCAATCTTATATGCTTTGCATATCCACGACAGGTACATAGCTAACAGGGGACTATTGGAATCCGAGTATGTAATGTTTAAGGAAAATGTTTTTCCTATTGTCGTATATGCAATATGGAGAAACAAAAAGCTAGGAGTGGATTTGTTTGATAAAAAACCCCAAGGTTTTAATATTAACTGCACATTATGGTAACGGTCATGTGCAAGTAGCGAAAACATTAGAACAAACCTTTCGTCAAAAAGGAATCAAAGATGTAATTGTATGCGACTTGTTTGGAGAATCACATCCAGTTATAACCGATATTACAAAATATTTATATTTAAAAAGCTATACGATAGGAAAAGAATTATATCGTTTGTTTTATTATGGTGTAGAGAAAATTTATGATAAAAAAATAGCATCTTGGTATGCGAATTTTGGGAGAAAGCGTTTGAAGACGCTATTGCAGGTGGAGAAACCGGATATTGTTATTAATACCTTTCCAATCATCGCTGTACCAGAATTGAAAAAGCAAATAGGTATTTCTATTCCTGTTTATAACGTATTAACGGATTTTTGCGTGCATAAAATATGGATCCATCGAGAAGTAGATCGTTATTTTGTAGCAACCGATCATGTGAAAAAAGTGATGGTTGATATCGGTGTACCTGCAGAGCAAATTGTTGAAACAGGGATTCCGATTCGTAGCAGTTTTGAGCTAAAGATAAATCCAGCAATTATATATAATAAATATCAGTTATGTAAGGATAAAAAGATGTTACTAATTGTAGCAGGTGCTCATGGTGTGCTAGGAAGTGTAAAAGAGCTATGCCAGTCATTTATGTCAGTACCAAACTTACAAGTAGTTGTCGTTTGTGGGAAAAACGAAGCTTTAAAGCAGGATTTAATGGAACTACAGGAACAAAGTTCTGATGCTTTAAAAGTATTTGGTTATGTTGAAAACATTGATGAGTTGTTCCGTGTTACTTCCTGTATGATTACGAAGCCAGGTGGCATTACATTAAGCGAAGCAGCAGCATTACAAGTACCTGTCATTTTATATAAACCTGTCCCAGGACAAGAAAATGAAAATGCGTTGTATTTTGAAAAAAAAGGGGCTGCAGTTGTAATTCGTGATGATAGTGAAGTTTTTGCAAAAACAGAGGCGTTATTGCAAGATGATATGAAGCTTCTTCAAATGAAAGAAGCAATGAAAAGTATTTATCGTCCTGAGCCAGCTGGTCATATTGTGGATACAATTTTGGCAGAAAATCATGCAGAGCCGAATCATATACCTATTAAATCACCAGCTCTTGCCGAATCTTTTACTTAATATGAAACCCCTCTTTTAAGCATTTAAAGAGGGTTTTTTTATTGTTGTAAAAAAAGAAAACATGAATTATTAACTTATCCACAAAGGATTGCGCTTTCATTAGACGGTAAAGTCGGAATATTAACAACTATATCCACATAATCCACAATTTTTAGAAAATTATCCACAATTCTCACGTTTAGAATTCATTTAAATAAATGAATTCATAAAATATTTTTTGAATTTATGCACAATTCTACAATTTTTGTGGATAAAGTTGTCCACAAAAAAGGTTCCTTATTTATAAGGAACCTTTTTTGCCAATTCATTGGAAAATATTATGTAATGAAACTGAATAATTAGGGGGGAAACCTTCTAATTATTCAGGTTCACTTTAAATGCTTTTTGAGCGATAGCCCGCTGCACGATCTGCTTTTCGAAATTCTCGTTGATAGAGAACTTCTTGTGTACTAGATAATGTGTTTTTTGCTTTATCACGTTTCTTTTTATCCATTACAAATCACCTCGTGTCCTAAAGTCACTATCTATCGTTTCCAAAGACATGGGGTGATATACATATATGTCAAACTAGCATTGATTAATTATCATTTCTGAATTTTTAGATTACGCTTCTTTTAATTGATGTGCTTCTTGGAATGTTGTATCTCGCATTGTTGCAAGTGTATATTGATCTTTTGGAATTTCATATAAATTATATACTTCTTCATGCGCGTTAATTTCATCATAAACGGCTTTTCTTGTTTCATTTGCTAGATTTACATATTGTAGTTTTTCGGCAGCCTTAATAGACCGGATATTTATTTTACGAATACGCATAAAAATCGTTTCAATATCTAATTCGTAGAAAAGTTCGCTAAAAAATGAATCTTTCGCTAATTTATTATATCCTTTACCATGATAGGGTTTGCCAAGCCAGGTTCCGAGGAATCCGGCTTTTTCTTGCACATCAAATAAAGTAATTGTACCGATAGGGTTACCCCATTCATCTAAAATTGTGCGTGAAATTAATTCTCCACGCTCTTCGGCTTCGATGGTTTGTTTCGTTAAAAATAAATATTCTTCATAAGAATAGGCCTTTTGACGCACAAAAGGGAAGACAGCTGGATCCACCATTAATTCGTATAGAACGTGGCTGTCGTGTAAGTCGCGTTTTTTCAACACACTAACTCCTCCTCACACGAGGGTAGCATGACGAAAAAGCACCCCACCCTCGAAATTTTTATATCAATCTTTAAAAAATTTCGGGGTGGGAATCGAACCCACTAGAACCAGTTTATAACGCTGGTGGCGCACCATTTGCCTTCCCCATTCATCAATTTGAAAATGATAATCACGACACAAATTGATTATGGTTTCATTCAGTTTATAATCGTATAATACTTTATCTAGTCAAAAAAATAAACTAGTTTTTTTTATTTTTTTTGTAAATTATTTTCCCATCAATCATAGTTAGTACAGGCTTGGCTAAATAATGGAAAGGATGATGTGTCCATAACACGAGATCGGCGTCTTTTCCAACCTCAATGCTTCCAATTCTATCCTCTAAACGTAAATTTCGCGCTGGGAATATAGTGATTCCTTCCAATGCAGTTTTCTCGTCTAATCCTTCCCTTACTGCGACAGCAGCACAAACATTTAAATATTGAATGGGTGTATAGGGATGATCTGTTGTTATAGAAACTTCCACTCCATTTTTTGATAATATATGGTAAGTATCCCATGTTTTGTTTTTTAGTTCGATTTTAGAACGGCGTGTAAGAGTGGGGCCAACTGAAACCTTCAAATTGTGTTTCGAAAGCTCTTCAACAATAAAGTGTCCTTCTGTACAATGCTCAATACGTAAATCAAGATTGAATTCTGTTGCAAAGCGTAAAGCAGAACTAATATCGTCAGCACGGTGAGCGTGAATACGTACCGGTATTTCGCGGCGTAGTGCTTTTAGAATAGGAAGCATTCGAAAATCTGCTTCATGCCCGTAGTGCTGTGCTTCATAGAATGATTCGCGAAGTACCCCCATAATCCCCATACGTGTTATGGATTCTTTTGTTCCATTACTATGGATCTTTTTTGGATTTTCTCCAAAGGCAATTTTTAAACCAGCAGGTTCTTGAATAATCATGTGATCAATACAAGTTCCAGCAGTTTTTATTACACAAGTAGTACCGCCGATAATATTTTGACTCCCAGGCATAACGTGAACAGTTGTGATCCCGTTTTGTACAGCGTCTTGAAATGCAATATCAAAAGGATGGATTCCGTCTAAAGAGCGGATATGTGGTGTTGAAACTTCAGATGTTTCATTTGCATCATTGCCAGCCCAACCAGTGCCTTCATCATAGAGACCAAGGTGAGTATGGACATCAATAAATCCAGGTAAGAGATGAAGGGCTCGCGCATCTATAACGGTCATATCTTGAGTAGGCTGAATAGAAGGTTTGACCTCAGCGATTCGTTCTCCTATAACAAGTACATCCCCTTGAAATTTTTGAGATGTAATAGGATATACAATGGCTTGTTTGAGCAATATTTTCATAGGTACCTCATTTCTGTTACTTTACAATGTTAATGGAATTTAAGAAAAAGTAACTGAAAGGTTATTTGTGCAGTAATGCTCTGGATCCTAGAAAATGAAAGTTTTGAAAGGGGACCCCCTTGTAAAACTGTGTTTTAGAAGTACTACATTGTATGCGAAAGTATATTTTGTAATGCATGGTTTACTGTCAGAAATGTGTATTGGTACCCATGTTCAATTGCTTTAATAGGTAATACATGTTGCCCTTCTAGTACAAGTATACTCATCTCACCCAATAAAGCGTGAAGCATAAATGAAGGGACAGGTAACCAATGAGGCGTTCTCATTATAGTTGCAATGGTTTCTCCAAATTCCTTCATTTTTATAGGGAGAGGGGCTGTAATATTAAGAGGACCATCAATTTCTTCTTTGTGTATGATGAAATCCATCATGCGAACGACATCGTCTATATGAATCCATGATAACCATTGGTTTCCAGATCCAATTGTACCTCCGATATAGAATCGATAGGGAAGTAGCATTTTTGGAAGAGCTCCTCCGTCTGCACCTAATACGACTCCGAATCTTGAGTAGATTGTTCTTATTTCAAGAGAACGTGCTTTAGATGCTTCTTGCTCCCATAAAAATACTGTTTCTGCTAAAAAGTCATTTCCGGGAGTTTCTTGTTGCTCGGTAAAAGACTCTGTTTCAGATGTTCCATAGTATCCAATAGCGCTTGCGTTAATAAATGTGTGTGGTTTTGTTGCGAGTGCTTGTAATTGTTTAATGAGTCCTCTTGTTGTTTGAATCCTACTGTTTAAAATTGTTTCTTTTTGTTTCTTTGTCCATCTACTATTAATAGACTCTCCAGCTAGATTAATAACTACATCGATAGAGGAGAGGGGAAAGGTCTGTAAATCCGGTGTCCATTGTACGTATTGAAGGTTAGTGTGTGAAGTTTCAGCAGTTTTTTTTCGAGTAAGAATGTAAACAGTATATCCCTTTTGAATAAAAAAACTAGAAAGGTATTTGCCTATAAAGCCAGAGCCACCAGAAATTGCGATTTTCACAATCATTTCCTCCTCATTATATATATTCTTGAAAAGCAAAAACGTTCCTTGACTATGTTAAAATAATAGAGAGGTGAGAGTATGACTGTCATTACAAAAATAGAAGTGCAAAAACGATCAAAAGAACGATTTAATATTTATATTGATAAAGGTCAAGGTGAAGAGTACGGGTTTAGTGTGAACCAAGCAATTTTAATGAAACATGGGTTACAAAAAGGCTTAGAAATTGATGAAGTAGCGTTAGGGAATATTTTGTACAATGAAGAGGTACAAAAAGCATATTTACAAGCAATTTCCTATTTATCCTATCAAATGAGAACAAAACAAGAAATAGAAGATTTCTTACGAAAAAAAGAAGTGGGACAGGCCATCATCTCTGAAGTCGTTTCGAAATTATTACATGATCGATATATTAATGATAAAGAGTACGCTATTTCATACGTGCGAACGCAAAGTAATGTGAATCAAAAAGGTCCAACTGTTATTAGGAGAGGGCTATTAAGTAAAGGTGTTCAGGATTTAATCATTACAAATAGTTTACAAGAGTATCCAAAGGAAAAGCAAATTGAGAATGCTTTGTTTCTTATAGAAAAGAAAAAAAAATCTTATCAAAAGCATTCATTTTTACAAATGAAACAAAAATTAGAAGAAATGCTTGTTCGTAAAGGGTATTCTAGAGAGGTAATTCAAATTTGTCTTGAAGAATTGAAAGACGAAAAAGATGACGAACAGCAACAAGAAGCGTTACACTATCATGGGAATAAATATTATGAGAAATATAAGAAGTATGATGGCTGGACATTCGAAAATAAGGTGAAGCAAGCGTTATATCGAAAAGGATTCTCTATTGATGAGATCGATATATTTTTACAAATGAAACGTGAAGAGGGATGAGGAAATAAGATGGGTATGCCAAAACGCTACAGTGAAATGACGCCACATGAGCTAAGGGAAGAAATTGGGATTTTGAAGGAGCAAGCAGTAAAGGCTGAGCAACTTGGAATTGTAAATGAATTCGATGTATTAATGAGAAAAATGGCTATGGCTCGTGCTTATATGATAGATATAAATAAATTCCATATTGGTGAGACATATGAATTAGTAGAAGAACCTGGTGTGGTATTTAAAATTACGTATTTCAATGGGGTATTTGCTTGGGGATATAAGCAAAATGATAATGAAGAAATTGGAATACCAATTTCCTTGCTGCAGGAAAAATGAAAACCAGAGAGTGAATATCTCTCTGGTTTTCATCTTTGGTAGGCGTTAAAGGAGATAGGAGATTCTAAAATTGGCGTTTTTTACATTCGTTTGCCAGTATAATGAGAGACTGGGTTTGTTGCGTCTGTCCATTAACTTGCGCTTTCGCATGTTTTGGACGAGTCCACGTATGGTTAAATAATTCAGAACGACGATCTAAATGGTCACGGTAGCTCATCTTTATCACCTCGTGTAGGAAGTTAATTTAGTTTGTTACTGTACTACTCTTCCTGCTGATTTGCAGCACGCATACGTTCTTGTGGGTGCGTGTTAATTGTGCCGTTAGGTCTTTTCGAAGCGAAGCGTGATTTCGCTTTCGGTTGACCTTCGATTTTGCTGTTGTTTTTTGACTCAGACCAAAATTCGGCTTGTCTACCCATTAAGAACGCCCCCTCATTATCAGTTGATACCCCTTTAAGAAGTATCACTTATAGAATGTGCAAAATAGAAGAAACTATCCTTTAGAAATTAAGGGAATAAATAGGTAAAAGGAGAATAGAACATGAATGATATTTATGAAACATTAACGAAAGAATTATTAGATAAGAATGACAACCTTTCTTACGCACAAGCTCGTGCATGGGTTGAATTATTGTGGGAAGACTTCCGAACAACCTATGCTAAATCAGGTCGTTACCAAGGTGAGGAAATGACTGAGCAAGTGGTACGAACATGGATTAATAATCATGGAAGGCGCCTTCATGAAATGCGTACAAATAATCCGAAGTATAGCCATTTAATCAATCAAGAAGATCATTTGAAACATTAAAAAAAGCGACTTAGGTCGCTTTTTTTAATGTGGAAGCAATTCCAGTTTCTTTCGAAGTTTTTCTTCGCTGAAAATCCATCCTGTATATGAACTAATAATATTTAAATTTTGATCGAGCTGAACGATTGCGACGAATGGATAATAATCTTTACTTCGATACCGCAAATCAATAAAACGAACTTCATAATAGTTATCATAATCGAAAATATCCCAGCGATATACAGGCGAGAAAGATAAGAAAGCAGATATATTTTCATCTCGCACAGCGGCTTGCATAATGGCGGTATTCGGGAACGGTACGCGATTAAATTTATCGTATACAAGGATGTTACCGCGGTGCCATCTTGCTACGTAGTAATGTTCAGTTGTAACGACGGCTAAATGATAATGGTAAAATTTGTAAGAAGGAGAAATAATTACTTTCTCTACATTTTTGAAACGTTTGTATACTACACTTTTAATATTTCGATGCATCATAATGCGGCCGATATAGTAAACAAACATTAATATATACGCTGCTAAAGCAGTATAGCCTTTATGTGCTCCGACAAGTATACAGGCGATAGCGAGTATATGAATAAAGAAAATGACAGTATCAAACGTATTAATTATGCCGAGCGCTACCCATTTTTTTGTGAAGGGCCTTAATGCCTGGGTACCATAGGCATTGAAAATATCCACAAAGACATGAAGAAAGACGGCAATAAATGACCAAAGTAGTAGATGCAGATATGGAGCGTCTGAAAAGAAGGCGAAAGAGATGCCACTTATAAGGAGTGACCAAAGAATCACTGCAGGAATTGAATGAGTAATCCCGCGATGATTTCTTATATATTTAGCGTTATTACGCAATTTTAAAACTGTATCGATGTCAGGAATATTGGAACCGGCAATTGTTGCAAGCATCACTGCTTGTGGCCCAATATCACTTTGTGCTATAGCTGGATCTAATGTTGCCAAACTGCCTAGAGTAACGCCCATAACAAGGTGAGTGGCTGTGTCCATAGAAATCCACCTCCGTTTTTTATTAATGTAACTCTTTTTATTCGATACCTCAAGTCCTTTGCCTTCTATTTCCTATGTCATCTTACTTAAATTTTTTCCTAAAATCTTTATAATAGTACGTATATGCAAAAAAATGAGGGGGATCAAGTTTGACACTTGAAATATTAAATGAGTTTAACATAGAACAGTTTCAAAATGATTTAATTGGTTGGTTTGAAAAAGAACAACGTGATTTACCATGGCGAAAAAATAAAGATCCATACCGTGTTTGGGTTTCAGAAATTATGTTACAGCAAACAAGGGTAGAGGCTGTAAAACCATATTACGCAAATTTTATGGGGAAGTTTCCTACGCTTGAAGCGCTAGCAACTGCCGATGATGAAGAAGTATTAAAAGCATGGGAAGGCTTAGGTTATTATTCTAGAGCACGAAATTTACATGCTGCAGTAAAAGAGGTAAAAGAAGTATACGGCGGGACAGTACCGAGCGATGTAAAGAAAATTGAAAAATTAAAAGGAGTGGGACCATATACAAAAGGTGCCATTTTAAGCATTGCATATGGCATACCAGAGCCAGCGGTTGATGGAAATGTTATGCGCGTATTATCTCGTATTTTATCAGTGTGGGATGATATTGCAAAACCGAAGACGAGAAAAGTTTTTGAAGAGATTGTGCGTGAAATTATTTCGATAGAAAATCCATCTTATTTTAACCAAGGTTTGATGGAATTAGGGGCATTAATTTGTATACCGAAAAATCCATCTTGTTTACTTTGTCCTGTACGTGAACATTGCAGAGGGTATGCTGAAGGTGTTCAAAAAGAACTACCAGTGAAGAGTAAAGCGAAAGCACCTACAATGGTACCGCTCGTTGCAGGAGTACTTCAAACTGAAGATGGCCGTTACGTAATTAATAAACGCCCAAGTACGGGATTACTGGCTAATATGTGGGAGTTCCCGAATATTGAACTAGGTGAAGGGATTCGTAATCAAAAACAACAGCTTACGGATTATATGAAGGAGAGTTTTGAACTCTCTGTTTCAATTGATGAATACGCGATGAATGTACAACATACTTTTACACATCGTACTTGGGATATATTTATATTTTACGGAAAAGTAACAGGTAATATTGTCGAAACGGATACATTAAAGTTTGTGTCGAAAGAAGCGTTTGAACAGCTACCTTTCTCGAAATCACATCGTACAATTTACGAAAAGTGTGTTGAGAAAATTACAATGCAATAAAGTGAAACTTTAATCAGTGGGGGTTTTCTTCATCCCCCACTGATTATTAGTTGAACCAATCGGGCTTTTACGGGCAGTTGATCCCTACCTAACTTCTTTGCTTTCGCTGCATTTTGAGGTGGGGGTCTTACTGCCCGTTAATGCGGGATAAATAATAAAAACGTGTTCCAGAACTTTGGAACACGTTTTTTATATTGAAAATAAATTTGTATTTTGAGGTTAAAAATCCACGCGTTTATAATCCGCCCCGTGACTCGATTTCTTTCACAACTTCTTTATAAATCGTTTGTCCCTCTACATTTAGATAAGGCATAATTTGCTGAAATGAATGATGAAAATAAGCTAATTCATCCTCTTTCCATTCATTTTTGGAAATCATAGTTAGCTCAGTCATATCACGTCCAGTATACATATTCCCACCTCCATCATATGTAGTTTGAATGAGTGATAAGAGATATATGCGTGAATTTTTAAAAAGAAAATTAAGAATAACTTCTAAGTAAATTGGTTACATTATTGGTTGTGGAGGTGAGAAAGATGAGTAAAAAACAACAAGGTTATAATAAGGCAACTTCTGGTGCTAGCATTCAAAGTACAAATGCTAGCTATGGTACAGAGTTTGCAACTGAAACGAATGTACAAGCAGTAAAACAAGCAAACGCACAATCAGAGGCACAGAAAGCACAAGCTTCTGGTGCTCAAAGTGCAAATGCTAGTTATGGTACAGAGTTTGCAACTGAAACGAATGTACAAGCAGTAAAACAAGCGAACGCACAATCAGAGGCACAGAAAGCACAAGCTTCTAGTGCTCAAAGTGCAAATGCTAGTTATGGTACAGAGTTTGCAACTGAAACAGATGTGCATTCTGTGCAAAAACAAAATGCAAAATCAGCTGCAAAACAATCAAAATCTTCTAGCTCAAATCAGTAATGAAAGAAAAACACTTCTCTAATTCAAGAGAAGTGTTTTCTTTGTGCGCGGGTCATTGTAATGAAAAGAAAGTGAACGACATAACTTCTAATAAGTCAACAAATGTAGTCAAAGGAGAAAGAAGTTCACGATTAGAAAATATGTAATAGGAATTATAACTGGCGAATGAATCAAAAAGGGGGTAAGTGATGAACGATTTTGATAAGTTGGTAGGAGAGCAGTTGGAAACGATGGATGAGCTTTTAAAGTTACAATCACATTTAGAGAAGTATCAGCAAATTGAAATGAGTGGAAGGGATACGTGCGATAAAAAAGAATTGCATTTTATCCGTCAAGAAATATACAGAACAGAAATAGCATTAAAACTTTTGCATGAAAAATTTGAACAGCAAACGAATAATGTGATTCAATCTTTTGAAACCGAAAAAATAATTTAAAATTAAGGGTGAGATATGTTGTTGATTTTAGGGGGAAGTCCTTTCTTAAACAGAGATGAGGGGGACTTTTCTTTTTGTTATATCTTCGTTTAATCTTCTAAAATACGTATTGCTAATTCATAGGAAATTTTCCTTTATTAAAAGGGTTGGTGATGTGGTATTCAATAATACAAACTTCATTATATTCCTCATGAAAACAAGTGTCCTATCGCTTTAGTTTTAAAATTTTGACAAAAAAGTTATAATAGAAAAAAAGTGAATGCAGTTCAAGGGGTAGTTAAGGCAACTTAAGAATGGCATTTGCAGTTGAAAGAAGGGAGCATATATGGGATTTCCCAAAGAAGGAGAAAAGGTACAAATACATAGTTATAAACATAATGGCTCCATTCATAGAATGTGGGAAGAGACAACGATTTTAAAAGGGACGCAGAGTCTTGTGATCGGAGCGAATGATCGTACAGTAGTTACGGAATCAGATGGCCGAACATGGATTACTCGCGAACCTGCGATTTGTTACTTCCATGCCAATTATTGGTTTAATGTGATTGGAATGCTGAGGGAAGAAGGAGTATATTATTATTGTAATTTAAGTTCTCCTTTTGCATATGACTCTGAAGCATTAAAGTATATTGATTACGACTTAGACATTAAAGTGTATCCAGATATGACATATACACTTTTAGATGAAGATGAGTATGAGAAGCATAGTCAAATCATGCAGTATCCACCTGTTATTGATACTATTTTAAAACGAAATGTAGCACATTTAACACAGTGGATTCATCAAAGAAAAGGACCATTTGCACCGGATTTCGTAGATATGTGGTACGAAAGATATTTAATGTACAGAAATTAAAACAAACCTGCAGGGGATTTCCCGGCAGGTTTGTCCTATTAGAGGGGGGATTATGTGCAAGGTATAAAAAGATATTTACAATTTGTTAAACCATATCGATGGCTTATTGCTATGACAATTATTATTGGTCTTGTGAAGTTTGGTATCCCGCTTATTATGCCATGGTTATTAAAGTATATTATTGATGATGTTATTCAAGGCGCGGGATCGCTTCAAGAAAAAACGTCTCAATTAATAACCGCAATTGGGATTGCTTTTTTTATTTTTGCAGTAGTAAGACCACCGATAGAATATTATCGTCAATATTTCGCGCAGCGCATTGCCAATACAATACTATACGATTTACGAAAATACATTTTTGGGCACTTGCAAAAATTGAGCTTACGTTATTATTCGAACACAAAAACAGGGGAGCTTATTTCACGTGTAATCCATGATGTAGAACAAACGAAGGACTTTGTAATTACTGGTCTTATGAATGTTTGGTTAGATACTGCAACAATTGTTATTGCTATTATCGTTATGTTTTCTATGAATATAAAATTAACCTTTGTTGCTTTATTAATTTTACCTATTTATGTAGTTGCAGTGAAATATTTTTTCGGGCGCCTTCGAAAACTGACGAAAGAGCGCTCACAAGCGTTAGCAACTATGCAAGGGTATTTACATGAACGTATTCAAGGGATGCAAGTGACACGTAGTTTTGCATTAGAAGAGTATGAAAGAGGACAGTTTGAAAAGAGAAATAATGAATTTTTAACGAAAGCACTAACTCATACGAGTTGGACGGCGAGAACATTTTCGGTAGTGAATACGTTAACGGATTTAGGGCCATTACTTGTTATTGGCTTTGCGGCGTATGAGGTAATTCAAGGGTCGTTAACACTGGGTACTATGGTTGCTTTTGTTGGATATATGGATAGTTTATATAGTCCGCTTCGTCGCCTTGTTAATTCATCTACAACATTAACACAGTCTTTCGCCTCGATGGATCGAGTGTTTGAATTGTTGGATGAAAAATACGATATTGTTAATGTGCCAAATGCGGTGCAAACAAAAAAGTTAAATGGTGAAATTGTATTTGATAATGTTTCGTTTCGTTATAATGCGGATGAAAAAGAAATATTGCATAATCTGTCATTAACTATGCGCCGGGGAGAGAAGGTTGCGCTTGTAGGGGCAAGTGGAGGAGGAAAGTCATCTCTTGCTAGTTTAATTCCGCGTTTTTATGATGTTTCTGAAGGTGCAGTTTATATAGATGGGATAGATGTAAGAAAGTATGATATGAGAAATTTGCGTAGTAATATTGGAATTGTACTGCAAGATAATTTATTATTTAGCGATACAATCGGTGCTAATATTTTATATGGCAATCCGAAAGCTACAGAGGCGGAAGTGATTTCAGCTGCCAAAGCTGCACAAATTCATGATTTTATTACAGAGTTGCCAGACGGCTATGATACTGTCGTTGGAGAACGTGGTGTGAAATTATCTGGTGGACAAAGACAGCGTGTAGCAATCGCGCGGGTTTTTCTAAAGGATCCGTCTTTACTTATATTAGATGAAGCAACGTCCGCTTTAGATTTAGAAAATGAACGATATATTCAAGATGCACTGCAAACGTTAGCTGCAGATCGGACAACAATTATCATTGCACACCGATTAGCGACGATCACGCATGTTGATACAATTATTTATGTTGAAGATGGTGAAATAAAAGAAAAGGGTTCTCATGAAGAGTTAATGAAGAAAAGGGGATTTTATTACAATCTATATCAACTTCAGCATATAGCAGAAACAGCTCCTTTAGCGTAAAAGGAGCTGTTTTTTATTCGTCTTCTTTTTTATCTTCGATTTGGAGTTCGCTTTCTGGTTTATGGTATGTGTAGAAGCTATCCACAAGTAAATCTAAATGCTCTACTTCCTCACTGTAGTTAATAATTGAAGAAATAAGAGGGAAGAGGTGTAACCATATTTTATATGCTTCCTCATCGTCCTTATTTTGATAATCCATAAAGATATCAATCAATTCTTGTTTACCTGTTTCAACTTCATCAAGCATTTCAACGGATTGTTGTTTCTTTGCTTTACCAATAAATTTTAATAACACTTGTTCATGATAATGCGTTAATGAATCAAGTTCGTTTTGAATAGATTCCTGAAACTCTTCTGGCATATAGCGCAGTTCATTTTCAGTACGATGTAATGACTTTAACGTGCTTAAAGCGCGGCTTGTTGTCGCTAACATTTGTCTGAATAAAACGAGCTTACGAATTTTCGCGAATTGTATTTTCTTCGTGTAACTTCTTTCTTCTTTATAAAGCAAATAGTAATGATTTAGTTTAATCATTTTTTCTTTCATGCGGTCAATATCGGTTTTTAGCGTTGTAAAATCAGAAGCTTGCCTACTGTTCATACGAATCCATTTAACAATTTCCTCTGTATTATCAACGATGCGATGGTAAAGTTTCGTTTCATATTTTGGCGGCATAAATACTAAATTTACAAGCGAAGCCGCAATAATTCCAATCATAATCGTCGCGAATCGAAGTAAGGCAAAATTAAAGAAATCTTCGCCTTGATACTCCATAATGGCGATAACTGTTACTAAAGCGATTGATATTGTGTTTTCCAAGCGTAATTGTAAAGTAAGAGCAATTACTAATATACACGTTAATCCAATAATAAAAGGATTATGTCCAAAAGCAGCAGCAAATACGATAGCGAATACAGCACCAATTACGTTTGCTTGAATTTGCTCAAGAGCCGTTAAATATGAGCGGTATACAGACGGTTGAACAGCAAAGATAGCTGAGATTCCCGCAAATACTGGGCTCGGTAATTGAAGTAAAATACAAGCAAATAAAGCTAATGTAATGGCAATACCCGTTTTTAAAATGCGAGCACCAAGTTTCATACCCTTATTGATATCCTTTCTCTTGTCATAATGAATGTACAACATGATACTATACATTCATTACAATATGTTAGCAAGTGATATTTTAGTGACGTTAAAAAAGTTTAATAAATAAATTACAATCCATTTATAATTTCTCCAAATTCTCTTTAAACATCTATTCTTTAATAAAAAAACCTGCTGAATTTCAGCAGGTTTCAAATTGTTATTCTAGATTACTATGCGATGCTCGCTTCGTCAATTTTTTTATCCCGCATTAACGGGCAGTAAAACTTTCACCTCAAAATTCAGGTGGAGCAAAGAAGTTAGGAGGGAGATCAACTGCCCGTAAACGCCCGATTGGTTCAACTAATAATCAGTGGGGGATGAACAAACCCCCACTGATTAAAGTTTCACTTTATGAAAATAAATATTGTACATATCATTCAGTTGAAATAGATGGATCCGCCTGTTCTTTTTTCGGGATAATTTCATAGAAGTGAAGCTGGATATCATCTAATAATGGTGTTAACAAAGCGACTTCTTCATATTGTTCGTGCTCATTTAATACACGAATGTAGTCTAATAATAATTCATTCACATCTTGCAAACCATTTTTACTAATTGGCTGCAATGTTACATTTGCACCTTTAGCAATTCTTCTTTTTAAAGCGTGTTCTGTTAAACCTAAGTTTGGCTCATGACGTAAATAAACAACACCACCAGTCATGCCGGCACAAATCCATGGTCCAGGATCGCCTAAAACAAGAGCGCGACCATTTGTCATATATTCAAAAGCAAATCCTTTTATATTAGAATATACTCCGATATTTCCTTGTTCTTTTTCGCGGAGTGGTTTTGTAATTCTGCCTCCAATTATCATATCTGCTCCAGAAAGGCGAATGCCAGCACGAGCATCAGCGTTACCTTGCACGTATAATGCACCTTTTTGAGCACCGTATCCAAATCCTTTTCCGACAGAACCGTTATAATATGTTCCATCTTTTCCTTTTGCTTTCGTTATATAAATGCCACCGCCAAATGAGGTTTTTCCAATTCCGTCTTGTGCGCCGCCATTTACGTGTATAAATAAGTTCTCGCTATTGTACGCGCCTAATCCGTTTCCGGGAACAGATCCGTTTGTATACTTTAATGTAAGTGGTTCAAGATGAGTGTTTTCATATAATTTGCTACGAATACGATAACAGGACTCTAGACCGCCCATTACGCGTTGCTCTACGCCGACGCTTACTAATTCTTTTGACTGGAGAGAATTTGTTGTTTTAAATTGTTTTTCTTGTACAGATGCCGTTATTTTCACGGATGAATCTTCTATCGTTTGTATTAAATTACGTAAGTCTAATAAGTCCTTGCCTCGAGTTTGTTCTAATAAGTCTGATCGCCCGACAATATCTTGTAAGTTTGTGTAACCTAGCTGTCCTGTTAAACGTTTTAGTTCTGTACTGAAAGTAGTGAATAGGTTTAATAGCCCGGTAACTGCGCTTTCTAATTCACGTGGAACGAAACGGCGTAGTCCATGTTCTTTTGCTTGAGCTTCAGATTCAATTTGTGTTGCAATTCCGACGTGGCACGTATCGAGATGACAACCACGGCAAGTTGTACAGCCAATTGCAATCATTGATAATGTGCCAAATCCGATCCGGTTTGCTCCGAGGAGCATGATTTTTAAGGCGTCATTTACACTTCGAATACCGCCATCTGCCCAAATCTCTACTTTATGTCTCATATTTGCTTCTAGTAACGCATTGTGAGCAGCTTTAACACCAATCTCTACAGGAAGACCTACATGTTGCAATGCGTGAATACGCGCAGCGCCTGTTCCACCATCAAATCCACTAATGTTAATAAAGTCAGCGCCAGCTTTTGCGATACCAACAGCAATTGTTCCGATGTTAGGAACGACAGGAACTTTTACAGCTACTTTTGCAAGATGATTAGCCGTTTTAATTTCTGTAATCATTTGAGCCAAGTCTTCAATTGAATAAATATCATGGTTGTTAGAAGGTGAAATTAAATCCGAACCAATTGTAGCATTACGTGCTTCCGCAATTTTGGCAGTCACTTTTGAACCAGGCAAATGTCCACCTTCACCAGGCTTTGCTCCTTGACCGATTTTAATTTCAATTAAATTTGATGAATTTAGTAGTTCAGCGTTTACTCCAAACCGGCCAGATGCAACTTGTTGTCCGCGTGTATGTGGGTACTTACCAATCATATCTTTAATTTCGCCGCCTTCACCGTTCAAACTAATCATATTTAGCTGATCGGCAGCTTCTGCATACGCGCGAAAGGCAATTTCATTTTGAGAACCAAATGACATAGAACTAATAATAAAGGGTAAATCATGATTGTGAATGCCGATGGACACTTCTTCAGTCGGAACTACATGCTGTGCTTGTTTTGTTTGAACAAGGTGCCGAATTGCGATGGGAGTGTTTTCTTCTAATTCACTTAACTTGTCGCGGTAATCATCATAAGAGTTTCCTTTTGCAACATCACCAATTGCTTTCCAAATCCGTGGGAATATATGAAATGATTTTCTCATTCTAACTTTTGGATTGTTATAATCATCAGCTCGAATTTTTGCATCTTCAGCAAGTGATTCAAGTGAAAAAGTTAAATTATTTGAACCGCAGAAGTTTGTAATTTGTAATATATTTGCGATTTCCTCATGTAATCCGATAGAGGAGAAGAGGCGACCGTAACCGCGTAATTCATGAATTCCAATTGTTGAAATTACTTTCTCTAGTCCTTTATTAAGTGCAGTATACAAATTAGCAATTGGTGCTTTTGTTTCATCATTTACCGTTGCGAACAATAAATATGGATTAATACCATCTGCCCCTAATCCATATAGCGTGACGATATCGTGTAAGGAGCGAAGGGCACCGGAACGTATAACGAGAGAGCATTTCCGGCGTAATTTATTTTCAGTTAATGCTTGATGTACTTTAGCAGTAACTAAATGTGGATCAATCCATAATAGTCCATTTTGATGAGATTTAGCGTCATCTAATAATAGTAGGGAAGCCCCATTTTTGACGGCTGCTATCGCTTCGGAACTAATTCGATTTAATGCGATTTGTAGAGTTTCTGATGGACTAAATGTAACAGAAATTGTAGAGACAGAGCTATGAGTAATGAATAGCTGTATAAGTTGTTCGTACGTAATCGTGTGTAAGTCTGCCGCGATAGATTGAGCTAAATTCCCTTCTAAAATAATGGGTGAAAGCATCTCGATTATAAATGGTTGTTTAGAGTTATCTAATAAACCCGGACGCTCTCCGAGTACAGTACGTGTGGAGAAGTGTTCGACTTCTCGATCACGATCGATTGCTGGATTTGTAACAACGGCCACACTTTCCTTAATGAAATCAGCAATATTTCGTCTATCTGTATCAAGTGCGGCAAGTGGTGAGTCATGCCCAAGTGACCGAATTGGTTCGACGCCTTTTGTTGCCATCTGTTCAAGGAGCTGAATATGTTCTCGATCCCAGCCGAAAGCAACGTATTGCTTCGTTTCAACTTGAACAGAATCACATAATCCCTCAGTTTCTTTCGTTTCAGGGATAGATAAGTTTAAATGATAATTGCTAACATCGATTCGTTTCTTAAAACGGTTATATACTTCAATTTGATAATTGTCGTATTCATAGAGAACGAGCTCATCTTGTTCATTCCATTTTAATCCAACTTTTTCTCCAGGAGCGAGTGGTTTCGGCTCTGCTACATATTCAGTTGGTGATACAACTCCAGGTTCAGAAGAGAAAATATAGGAGCTCTCTGTCTCTACTTTCCAAACTGGGCGTAATCCAAGGGAATCGACACTGAAAACAGCTTCATCTTTATAACGTGAAATAATACCAGCTGGACCTTGTGCGAAATGCCCCCAAGCCTCACGTATATAAGTGTATAAGTTTTGTAAGTTTGTTTCGTAAAGTTTTATTTCATTAATAATTGGTGGAAATAATATATCCATTGCTTCAAATAAACTGTAGTTATACTGAACGAGAAGGGTTTCTAAGGTGCGGTTTAAATCTTGGGAATCACTACCCCCGGCAGTAAGTGGTACATTAATCATTTCAGCTTGATCGCGTAATTTTGCAATCGTGTTAATTTCGCCATTATGTCCGAGAATGCTAAATGGTTGTACACGAAAAAAATTAGATAACGTATTAGTAGAATAGCGATTATGTCCCAGTGTCATAGTTGAAGCGATAAGTGGGTGTTGTAAATCATTGTAATAAGCAACGAGTGTATCGCCAGCACCGAGAACTTTATATACAACATGGTCATGACTTAATGAGGCAACATGAATTGCTTCATTTTCTTCTATTTTTATCGTTACAGAAAATAATGTTTGTTCAATATTTTTAACTTCACTTTCAGCGATAAGGGCAATTTGCCAAAATAAAGGTTCTTCCTGTTTACCAAGAGGACCGAGTGCATCTGAGTTTATTACATCATCATTCTCGAGAACAATTGTAAATTTTTCATTGTTTAGTTGTGTACGAATGTAAGCTTTTAACTCAACAATGTTTTCTTTTTTGTTTAGAAAAAAATGTCCAACGATAAAGTGGGGATGATCCACAATCGTTGGATTATATCCGCTACTTTTCAGTTTTTCATTCCAAAGTGCTTTTGGTATGTCGATATGAATTCCGATACCATCTCCTTCGCCATTAATGAAACCAGCTCTATGATTCATTTTGACTAGTGATTGTATACAAAGATCGATGTTTTCTTTTGTAGGAATTCTTCGTTTTTCCATAACGGAAACGATTCCACACGCATCATGTTCTGCATTTTTATAATTCCGAAATAAAGACGGTGTCCATTTGTTTTTTTTATTGAGCATCCGTCAATCCCCCCTCTGGAAAATGAATTTTGAATAATCTTACTATTTAAGGCATGAACTGCCTTGTATACAGGGATAGTAAGGATATAAAAGAATATAAAACAGATAATTATGAATAATTATACTATTAATGAGGGATTTATGAAATAGAAAAAAGGAAAAAAGAAAGATGGGCTTTCTTTTTTCCTTTTGAATGAAGAGATTATTTATTGTTCGCTAGGGTAGAAAATGCTCTGCCAACAGCTTCAATTGTATATTCAATATCTTCTTTTGTATGTTCTGTCGTTAAGAACCATGCTTCATATTTAGAAGGTGCTAAATTAATACCTTCTTGTAGCATCAGCTTGAAGAATCTACCGAACATTTCACCATCTGTATTTTTGGCTGCATCGTAATCTTCAATTGTATTTGTCGTGAAGTATACAGTTAATGCACCCTTTAGACGGTTTACTGTAATATCGATGTTATGTTTTGTAGCTTGATCTAAAATTCCTTTTTCAAGCATTGCGCCAAGTGCATCTAATTTCTCGTATACGCCTTCTTGTTGAAGTACTTCTAAGCAGGCAATACCTGATGCCATAGAAGCAGGGTTCCCCGCCATTGTACCAGCTTGGTATGCAGGGCCGAGCGGTGCAACTTGTTCCATAATTTCTTTCTTACCACCGTAAGCACCAATTGGAAGTCCACCACCGATAACTTTACCAAGTGCTGTTAAATCTGGGGTTACGCCAAGTAAGTCTTGAGCGCCGCCATACATAAAGCGGAAAGCAGTAATAACTTCATCGTAAATTACTAGTGCACCAGCTTCGTGAACAAGTTCATTAACTTTTTCAAGGAAGCCAGGTTTCGGCTCAACAATACCGAAGTTTCCAACGATTGGCTCTACAAGGATAGCTGCTACTTCATGTCCCCATTTATCTAACGCTTCTTTTAAAGTTTCTACATTATTAAATGGAACAGTAATAACTTCTTGAGCGATACTTTGTGGCACACCAGCTGAATCAGGAATTCCAAGAGTAGAAGGACCAGAGCCAGCTGCTACAAGTACTAAATCGGAATGACCGTGGTAACAACCAGCGAATTTCATAATTTTTGTGCGGCCAGTGTAAGCACGAGCAACACGAATGGTTGTCATAACGGATTCTGTCCCAGAGTTTACGAAGCGAACTTTATCTAGAGCGGGCATTGCTTCTTTTAACATTTTTGCGAATTTTACTTCTAATGCTGTTGGAGTACCGTATAGTACGCCGTTTTCAGCCGCTGTTTTAATTGCTTCTGTTACGTGTGGGTGAGCATGTCCAGTAATAATAGGGCCATACGCTGCTAAATAGTCGATATATTTATTTCCATCTACATCCCAGAAATAAGCACCTTTTCCGCGTTCCATTGCAACAGGAGAACCGCCTCCAACTGCTTTAAAAGAGCGGGAAGGACTATTAACACCACCAACGATATGTTCTAAAGCTTCTTTATGTAACGCTTCTGATTTTGTGAAATTCACTACAATTCATCTCCTTACAAAAATCTATGTATTATTCTAACATGTTTTTTGAAAAGACGTATTGTTTGTGATAGAAGGAGCAGTTGGGTAAACTATTCGTTGTGACATTTAGGAAGGGGGTCCGATTATGAAATCGGTAATTGAGGTACAAGGGTTACGTAAAGAGTTTACAGCCTATTCAAGTCGTCCGGGCTTAAAGGGTGCATTTCGCGATTTATTAAATCGTAATTATAAAATAGTACCAGCAGTAAATGATGTTTCTTTTACTGTAAAGCAAGGTGAAATGGTTGGTTATATTGGTGAGAATGGTGCTGGTAAATCAACGACGATTAAAATGCTTACAGGGATTTTGACTCCGACATCAGGACAAATTACAGTGAATGGAATGAATCCACACAAACAGAGAGAAGAATTTGTAAGAACAATCGGTGTTGTGTTTGGTCAGCGTTCACAGCTTTGGTGGGATATTGCTGTACAAGAATCATTTCGTTTATTGAAGAAAGTGTACGGTGTATCAGACGCTCAGTATAAGGAACATATGGAACATGTTATTGAAACGTTAGATATCGGTCCTTTATTAGATAAACCGGTACGAAAATTATCTCTTGGTCAAAGAATGCGTTGTGAATTAGCAGCGGCGTTAATTCATAATCCGCCGTTATTATTTTTAGATGAGCCAACAATTGGACTAGATGTTCTTGTGAAATTGAAAATACGAGAATTCTTAAAAGAGATGAATGAACGTTATAAAACAACAATTTTATTAACGACGCATGATATTACTGATATTGAAGCTTTATGTGAACGCGTCATCATGCTTGATGAAGGAAATATTATGTATGACGGATCTTTAGATAATCTTCGTACGCAGTGGGGAGTAGAGAAGGAAATACATTTTCAGTTTGTTGCCCCAGTTTCATACCAGGAGTTATCAATGGTTATGCCAGATAGTCATGTTGCTTGGTCAAAGGCGAAAGAAGAAAACGCATGGGTTGCAAAAATACCGAATGAAGAAGTTATCATTTCTATGTTGATTTCTAAAGTAGTACAAGCCTTTCAAATTAAAGATTTGAAAATTAACGAAGTGTCTACAGAGGAAATTATTCGTAACATTTATGAAGAAGGTATTATGCATGGGTAAGTATATTGAAATGATTCGGATTCGTTTTTTAATGATGCTTGCGTATCGTACAAATTATTACAGCGGGATTTTAATTTATACGATTAACATTGGTGCGTATTATTTTTTATGGCAAGCAATTTATAGCGGGAAAGAGAATATTGAAAGTTTATCTATTTCACAAATGACTACGTATATTGCGATCGCATGGATGGCACGCGCTTTTTATTTCAATAATATAGATAGAGAAATTGCGATGGAAATTCAAGAAGGACGTGTGGCGGTAGAGCTAATTCGTCCATATAATTATTTAGGTATGAAAGTTATGCAAGGGCTTGGAGAAGGGATATTTCGTTTTGCTTTCTTTTCGATTCCAGGCATGGTTATTGTTACGTTATTATTTTCATTACAAATTACAACGAATTTTCAAACGTGGTTATATTTCTTCCTATCTTTAATATTTAGTTTTATCATTAATACACAAATAAATTTAATGACAGGAATGCTTACATTCTTCTTATTTAATAATAGTGGAATTATGTATGCGAAACGTGTTGTCATCGATTTATTTTCTGGTTTATTATTACCGATTAGTTTTTATCCGTTATGGGCCCAAAAAGCAATGGTGTTTTTACCGTTTCAAGCAATTAGTTATATTCCGAGTATGATTTTCTCTGAAGGTATACAAGGAAGTAAGTTATATGAAGCTTTATTATTTCAAGTGATTTGGGAAATTATACTTATTATTCCAATTGTACTGATGTGGAAAACGGCGAGAAAACGTCTAATCGTACAAGGGGGATGACAAGATGATATATATAAAATTATTTTTGCAATATGCAAGTCAATATATAAAAACAAAATTGGAGTATCGTGGCGATTTTATCGTCGGGTTACTTTCAGATTTATCACTACAAGCTGTTAATTTAATCTTCATTCTCGTTGTGTTTGGGCATACCCAAGCACTAAAAGGGTGGAGCCGAGAAGAAGTAATCTTTATTTATGGTTTCTTTTTAGTACCGTTTGCCATTTTTTCAGCTTTCTTTAATATATGGGACTTTAATGATCGTTACATTATTAAAGGAGAAATGGACCGTATATTAACGAGACCGATTCATAGTTTATTTCAAATTATATTAGAAAGAATGGAACTTGAATCTTTAATTGGAGCTATTACGGGGATTATTGTGATGGGTTATGCAGCGATGGAGCTGCAATTATCTTTTTACTGGTATGATTTCTTCTTATTCCTACTTATGGTAGGGGGAGGAGCACTTGTGTATGGCGGGATATTTGTTACGCTTGCAAGTCTTGGCTTTTGGTCGGATGCGAAAAGTTCCATTATGCCGCTTATGTATAACATAGGGAATTATGGACGCTACCCTGTTGATATTTATAACCGTGTTATTCGCTTTGTTTTAACGTTCGTTTTACCGTTTGCATTTGTTGGGGTATATCCAGCAGCATACTTTTTAAGAAAAACAGAGTGGAATAGCTATGCTTTCGCAACGCCAATTGTTGGTGTTATCTGTTTTACTATTGCAATTACCCTCTGGAATCAAGGGGTTAAACGATATCGTGGTGCAGGGAATTAATTATAGAAGCTTGCTCGTTTCTAAGGGATAAATCAGCTACAGTCCTCATACATATAAAATGAGGTGGAGGACATGTTATGGGGATTTATTCTATTAATTGCAGCAATCGCTATTTTGAGAAGTGTCCAATTATTATGGAGTTCATATTCAAATTCCAATCGTTTCTTTTCGCTGTACAATTTAGCTACGTTGTTTTTAATTTATACAACGGTACTGATTGCGTTTGGATTAAGTTATGTTGTGCTAGAGGAAATGGGTTTTGCAGTTTTGAAAGAAGATGGGGATAGGCTAAGTGCTCATTCCTTTCAACTCGTTGAAATATGTTTATATTTTAGCGCGGTTACTTTATTGTCCGTTGGATATGGTGATATAGCTCCGATTGGAATCGGAAGATGGATTGCAATTGGAGAAGCGCTAATTGGATATACATTACCGTTTGCCTTTGTGGTAAGGGCGGTAACGGACAATGAAAAATAAGTTAGCATTTGTTATAGTAATAGAAAAGAAAAGGAGTGATAACAATGATCACAGTAGGAGAAATAGCACCGGAATTCACATTAGAGGGAAGTACCGGAGAACAAATTCGCTTAGCTGACTTCCGAGGTAAAAATGTAGTTTTATATTTTTACCCGAAAGATATGACTCCAGGGTGTACAACTGAAGCATGTGATTTTCGTGATGCATATGGATTATTCCAAGAGAAGGACACAGTCATCCTTGGTGTAAGTCCTGATTCGGTGAACAGACATATGAAATTCATCGAGAAGCATGAGCTTCCATTTGTACTTTTAGTAGATGAAGATCATAAAGTAGCAGAATTGTACGATGTTTGGAAGTTGAAAAAGAACTTTGGAAAAGAGTACATGGGAATCGAGCGTTCTACATTCCTTATCAATAAAGATGGCGAACTTGTAAAAGAATGGCGTAAAGTGAAAGTGAAAGAACATATTGAGGACGTTCTTTCTTATATAAAATAAATCTATATTAATGTGGAGAAAAAATACATATGTAAGGCATGCGTCTATACATATTTTCTTGCGATACATAAAGTGAAAGTGTAGGGCATACCTCCTCAGATGATAGTATTCCAAGTGCGATTATGTCGCACTTTTTTCTATGTAAATGTATAGGAAATGGGGGAAGGTACATAAGAATAAGGATATGTATCTAAATAAACCACATAGTTATAGTAGAAATATTGACGATTTATAAGAAAAGGAGTACACTCTTTATAAGAATTATAAAATAATAATCCGTATAGAATCGGGGTGCATGACGGTGGTCAAAGAAGAATTAAAAGAAGCGCTAGAAATGCTGAAAAATACGGGTGTACGCATTACTCCACAGCGTCATGCTATTTTAGAGTACCTTGTGGAATCTATGACGCACCCAACAGCGGATGACATTTATAAAGCATTAGAAGGTAAGTTTCCAAATATGAGTGTTGCAACTGTCTATAATAACTTACGTGTGTTTAAAGAAGTTGGACTTGTAAAGGAATTAACTTATGGAGATGCTTCAAGTAGATTTGATTATGTTACAAGTCAACATTATCATGTGATTTGCGAAAAATGTGGTAAGATTGTTGATTTTCCTTATGGAGGTTTGGAAAAACTTGAAGAGGAAGCTGCAAAAACGACAGGCTTCGTTATTAATAGTCATCGCTTAGAAATTTATGGCGTTTGTCTAGAGTGTCATAAGGCGTAATATATAATAAAGAAAGAGGCTGACGGCTATACGTCGACCTCTTTCTTTATTATATATACCTATTTAGGATTTATAGCTCTTCTTATTATATTTCTCATCAAATTCTTTTCCTTCTAGATTTCGATCAAGTGTTAAAGGTTGATTGCAATGCATACATGCGTCGACACGACCGAGCATTTTTGTTGGTTTATCGCAGCTTGGACAAATAATTTGTATCGTTTTTGTAGATAACATACCAATCCAAAAGTAAACAACAGTGCTAGCGATGACAGCTAAAAAACCAACCATCATAAAGGTTGTCATAATAATGATGTTTTCGCGAAAAAAGACACCTAAGTATGCAATGAAGAGGCCGATAAATACTAAGCTCAATGCAAAGGTTCGGATTTTATTAATTTTGTTCGAATATTTAATGCTCATTCTCACCACACTCCTATAATAATAATATAACATAAAATTTAGAATTTTCACTCGTTTGTAAATTTAGTAAAATGATAAGGAGTGTATCTATGTGTAAAGAATGAATGGGGAGAGATGGTTTTTTAAGCTTTTAACGGGATGTGAATTTTTTTTATAAAAAGTATTGACCCTACATATACTGCATGATATATTAATAAACGTCGCTGATGCGGAAACGCAGTAAACGACAAAAAAGAAATTGAAAAACTTAGTTGACATCGAAAAACGAAGATGTTAACATAAGGAAGTCGCAAGTGAGCGACCAAGTAGTTCTTTGAAAACTGAACGAAACAAACAACGTGAACGTCA
>NZ_LXLV01000010.1 GCF_001757995.1 Bacillus mycoides
CCCATAGCGTAAGCTAGTAAGATCCCTGAAAGATGATCAGGTTGATAGGTTCGAGGTGGAAGCATGGTGACATGTGGAGCTGACGAATACTAATAGATCGAGGACTTAACCATATAATATGAAGCAACGTTATCTAGTTTTGAGAGAATATAAAAAACTTATTGACTTTCAGGGTGAATAAGTTATAATAATGATTGTCTCAAAAGAATAATGTCTGGTAATGATGGCAGAGAGGTCACACCCGTTCCCATACCGAACACGGAAGTTAAGCTCTCTAGCGCCGATGGTAGTTGGGACCTTGTCCCTGTGAGAGTAGGACGTTGCCAGGCAATATTATTCCGCAGTAGCTCAGCGGTAGAGCTATCGGCTGTTAACCGATCGGTCGTAGGTTCGATTCCTACCTGCGGAGCCATTGGAGAGCTGTCCGAGTTGGCCGAAGGAGCACGATTGGAAATCGTGTATACGTCACAAGCGTATCAAGGGTTCGAATCCCTTGCTCTCCGCCATAAGGAATTTATAATATTTGGCCCGTTGGTCAAGTGGTTAAGACACCGCCCTTTCACGGCGGTAACACGGGTTCGAATCCCGTACGGGTCACCACTTTTGGAGGATTAGCTCAGCTGGGAGAGCACCTGCCTTACAAGCAGGGGGTCGGCGGTTCGATCCCGTCATCCTCCACCATATAAATTATATGAATAATATTGTCGCGGGGTGGAGCAGTACGGTAGCTCGTCGGGCTCATAACCCGAAGGTCGCAGGTTCAAATCCTGTCCCCGCAACCAAACATTCTCGTAATGTGGTTGCTAACACTTATCATATAATTATATAAATAATATTATCGCGGGGTGGAGCAGTACGGTAGCTCGTCGGGCTCATAACCCGAAGGTCGCAGGTTCAAATCCTGTCTCCGCAACCAAATGGTCCCGTGGTGTAGTGGTTAACATGCCTGCCTGTCACGCAGGAGATCGCCGGTTCGACCCCGGTCGGGACCGCCATTTTAATAAGGCTCGGTAGCTCAGTCGGTAGAGCAGAGGACTGAAAATCCTCGTGTCGGCGGTTCGATTCCGTCCCGAGCCACCATTTTAATAAAATATGCCGGCTTAGCTCAATTGGTAGAGCAACTGACTTGTAATCAGTAGGTTGGGGGTTCAAGTCCTCTAGCCGGCACCATGTAAGTTTCGGAGGGGTAGCGAAGTGGCTAAACGCGGCGGACTGTAAATCCGCTCCTTCGGGTTCGGCAGTTCGAATCTGCCCCCCTCCACCATTTTACATAGGGGCATAGTTTAAAGGTAGAACTGAGGTCTCCAAAACCTCCAGTGTGGGTTCAATTCCTACTGCCCCTGCCAAATATATAAACACAACATGGCGGTTGTGGCGAAGTGGTTAACGCACCGGATTGTGGCTCCGGCATTCGTGGGTTCAATTCCCATCAGTCGCCCCATTTTTATTTTTAAAAATTACAAATAAATTAATGGATACTTACATATAATTAAGTAAAACTTCGGTGGGCTATAGCCAAGCGGTAAGGCAACGGACTTTGACTCCGTCATGCGCTGGTTCGAATCCAGCTAGCCCAGCCATTTTTGCGGAAGTAGTTCAGTGGTAGAATACAACCTTGCCAAGGTTGGGGTCGCGGGTTCGAATCCCGTCTTCCGCTCCATTTTAACTTCATATGGCGGCATAGCCAAGTGGTAAGGCAGAGGTCTGCAAAACCTTTACCACCGGTTCAAATCCGGTTGCCGCCTTTATTTTATGCCGATGTGGCGGAATTGGCAGACGCGCACGACTCAAAATCGTGTTCCTTCGGGAGTGTCGGTTCGACCCCGACCATCGGTATCACGAACGGCGTAACATCAAGGCTCTACACTAATTGTGTAGGGTTTTTTTGTGTTTTCTTCACACTACAAAATAAGCACTAATAGTGCGTTGGGGGGAGTGTGCGGTGAGTAAGCCACGAACTTTAGATACAGTTGGAAGAAACTATGAAGTACTAAAAGGATAAAACCGAACGTTCATTTTTATCCTTTTATAGAATTTCAGTAGAATATTACATATACAAGAATTTTTTCGAGCACTCTAGAGAGAATCTCTCCACCCCGGTGACATGAAGTTAAATCCGACACCACCAGTAGATATTAGTACATGATCAGCTGTTAATTTCGTAATTTCTAAAAACTTCTTTTCAAACTTTTCTCTGTTGTACTTGTACATAGTTGAGTGGCACGACCACATTTGCGTTGAAGTACTTAACCAGTCCCCTAATTCCTTTAATTCAGGAAACGACTCAAATTGAATTGGTTCATCTAATTTCATGAATCTCACTTGATAGATAGTTGGGTTTAGCTTTTCTCCTAGCCCTTTAAGACCATGTGCTTTTTTCTCATTTGAATGTGTCATAATAACTCTTCCCCATCCTTCTTTCAAATTTTTGAATTTCAGAAAAATTTTCCTATTTTAATTATACAGCAATAGAAAGTAATTAGGGGGATATTATGGTAACTTCTTCCTTTTTTTTATTGTTTAGCGAGAGATAATAAAATAAATCATCACAGTAATAAATGAAATAGGATAAACTTAATTAAGGGAGAGAAATGAAAGTAAAAGGTGTCAGTTATTTATTGTGATTCCATTTTGGCTCCGTTTCATTTTAATTTATCATGTTTAAAGAAGCTCAAAATTTTTTAAATGCTTTAAAATAAAGGATTTTAAGGATAGCACTCTATATAAATGTCACCTAAAAAGACTCAAAATCGTGTTCTTTCGGGAGTGTCGGTTCGACCCCGACCATCGGTATCGACGATGTAAAAAGACTCTAACAGAAATGTTAGAGTCTTTTTTGTTAAATTATGCTATATGATTCTAAAATTCGTAATAAACTTAGGAATTCATGTATAATATAACTTGTCGAAAGAACAAAATGATAGTGATTTATATTATGTCTGTAATATGAATCAAAAATGAACTTTTTATATTTCTTTTAAAAATGTGTTGAATACACATTATATTTCATATTAATATTTTTATGTAGATTTAAAATGGGAAAGTGAGTGGAAAGTATGGGCCGTAAATGGAACAATATTAAAGACAAAAAAGCATCAAAAGATGCAAATACAAGCCGTATATACGCGAAATTTGGACGTGAAATTTATGTGGCAGCAAAACAAGGCGAGCCAGATCCAGAATCAAATCAAACACTAAGAGTTGTATTAGAGCGTGCGAAAACATACAACGTGCCAAGAACAATTATTGACCGTGCAATTGAAAAGGCAAAAGGCGGTTCAGAAGAAAATTATGACGAGCTTCGTTATGAAGGTTTTGGACCAAACGGATCTATGGTAATTGTAGATACACTGACAAATAACGTAAACCGTACTGCAGCAGATGTACGAGCTGCATTTAGCAAAAACAGTGGTAACATGGGTGTAAATGGTTCTGTGGCTTACATGTTTGATGCGACAGCTGTTATCGGTCTTGAAGGTAAAACGTCAGATGAGGTTCTTGAAATCTTAATGGAAGCAGATGTAGATGCACGTGACATTCTAGAAGAAGAAGATTCTGTTATCGTTTATGCTGAACCTGATCAGTTCCATTCAGTACAATCTGCACTTAAAGATGCTGGTGTTGAAGAATTTACAGTTGCAGAATTAACAATGCTTGCACAAAGTGATGTAGAACTTCCTGAAGATGCTCAAGAACAATTTGAAAAAATGGTTGATGCATTAGAAGATTTAGAAGATGTACAACAAGTTTACCACAACGTAGACTTAGGAGAATAATAAAAGACAGGAGACCCTTTCGTTTAACGAATAGGGTCTTTTTTTATGGAGTTAATTAAGGTGGTAAAGTATTAAAGGTATTTTGTAGCTGTTAGGGAATATGGTTATAGGTTTGTATTTTAAATAATCGTATCTCTAGGAGGTATTTCTGTGGAGCATAAAACACCAAAGCATATTGTTGCCGTAGCAGGTTATTTAACAAATGAAAAGAATGAGGTGCTTTTAACGAAAGTGCACTGGCGAGCTGATACGTGGGAAATGCCTGGAGGACAGGTAGAAGAAGGGGAAGCGCTCGATCAAGCTGTTTGCAGAGAAATAATGGAGGAAACAGGATTAACTGTGAAGCCTATCGGAGTTACAGGGATTTATTATAATGCTTCTATGCATATTGTAGCTGTTGTTTTTAAAGTAGCATATGTTAGTGGTGAAATAAAAATTCAACCTGAAGAAATACAAGAGGCTAAATTTGTTGCTTTAAACGAAGAGAACATTGATGAGTATATAACGCGCCCTCATATGAAATCCAGGACACTTGATGCGATGAAAGCAATTCATTTCATTCCATACGAAACATGGGAAGTTCAGCCATATAATCTTATAGGAAGGTTGTAAAGTTTAGGTTAGTTATTTGAGGACAGCTCAAATTGCTAACCTTTTCTTTATGTATACTGTTTCAGAAAAAGGTCACAATAATAAAGTGTAGGCTAATAATTAGTGGAGGAAGCAGGACTACCACCTAATTTCCTAGCTTTAGCCAAGTTTTGAGGGAGAAGTCTTACTGCCCACAAATAGCGAGATAATCCGAAAGCTAGTATTGATTTATGGAACGTTTGTTCTGTATAATGGTGATATATCGTATATAATTAGATTGCTAGATGTTTAAAAGTATAAATGTATAAACTGATATAATAAAAGAATAAAGTGAAATTAAGGAGAGTCCTACTTCCTATAAATAGTGTGATAAATAAATGTATATTCAACATTTCATATGAATAGTAGATAAAAAAGGACTGTGATACAATACATTTTTACACCTTACAATGTTGTAAGGTAGGTGTAAGAGAAATCGATGGGATATTCTTTTACAACAAGGTATTCTTAAATTAAGAGTTATATATGCTGTGTGGAAAAGAGGTGTTCGAGATGAAAGAACGAGTATTATCTAGAGTGAATTATCATCAAAAAGTTGCATTAAATCCATTAACTAAATTTCTTTATAAAGCCATTATATTATTATTATTGTTAAGTTTTGCATTATTATTCGTTGGAAATGTAATGATTGAGCGAAGTGATATTAGTAAATTACATGTACCCGCTAAGTTAGAGGTGCCAGAATCATTAACACACGCATTTATTGCGACGGAAGATAAAAGGTTTTATCATCATAACGGTTTAGACTATATAGCAATTATTCGAGCTTCTATTGAAAATATAAAAGCTGGTGGGGTTGTGCAAGGAGGAAGCACGATTACACAGCAGCTATCTAAAAATGCTTTTTTATCTAATGAACGTACATTTTCTCGTAAGTGGAAAGAAATTTTTTATACGAAAAAGATTGAACGTACATTCACAAAGGATGAGATTTTAAAATTATATGTGAGTAATATTTACTACGGAGAAGGAGCATGGGGAATTGAAAAAGCAGCAAATCTTTACTTCGGTAAAAAGGTGGATCAATTAACGTTGGCTGAAAGTGCAATGATGGCTGCTGTAGTAAAAGCACCGGCTTATTACTCACCTGCACAAAATTATGATAAAGCAGTTGAGAGACGGAATGTAGTTTTAAGGCTAATGGAGAAAGAAGGGTATATAAATCATGATGAATATGTGCAAGCAGTTAGTGAGAAATTAGTAATTCGTCATGATATAAAAACAGAGCAATCTATGTTAAAAAACGCCCGTGAAAAAGCAGTAAGTTAAAAGAAGTTCCTACATAGGGGCTTCTTTTTTTGAATAATTTGTGACAAAAGACGACACAATATTGTCACAAATGTTGTATTTTTGTAATTTATGTGAGCGTGTTCATTGCGTGACGTATATAAGTGTTGATATTATGTGTATTGTGTACAATGCTGTATACAGAATATGAATTTAAAGAGGAATGTATATGAAATCAAATAAACTCATGGTTCTTGGTGTAGTTTTTTCTATCGCAGTATTGATTGTAATCGGAACAATTGCGTATAGCATCATAAATGACAAGAAAGATAAAGGGAATGAGATGTTTGCTTATTCTACACAACAATCTTTAGGGAAAGATGATGCTCCAGTTAAGGTAGTTGAATTTGGAGACTTTAAATGTCCAGCTTGTCGTACTTGGGATGTAACAGCATTGCCACGATTAAAAGAAGAGTATATTGATAAAGGTAAAGTGCAGTTATATTTTATTAACTTCCCGTTTATCGGAAAAGACTCTGATTTAGGTGCAGCTGCTGGTGAAGCAATTTACAAACAAGATCAAGATTCATTCTGGATTTTCTATGATGAGATTTATCAAAATCAAAAGAAAGATACGGAAGAATGGATTACAGAAGAATTACTTCTTAATATTGTGAAAGAAAAGCTTCCAAAAATTAATGTAGAACAGTTTAAAAAAGATTTACACAGTAAAGAAATGAAAGACAAAGTACGTAAAGATTCAGATCGTGCTCAAAAATTAAAAGTTCAAGGTGCTCCTTCAGTATATATAAATGGGAATCTTGCAAACCCTGATTTCGATAGTATGAAGAAGGCGATTGATAAAGAATTGAAAAAGTGATGAGGTATCTCATCACTTTTTCGACTTTTTTCGATAAATTTCTTGCTTCGATTTTTTTTACATGCTATACTACTTTACATAAGTTATTTCATATTTGCGGGTGTAGTTTAGTGGTAAAACAAGAGCCTTCCAAGCTCTGGTCGAGAGTTCGATTCTCTTCACCCGCTCCAAATTTTATTTAATGTTTTTCTAATAAATTGTGATCAACGCAGTGTTTCGTTTCTAAGATAAACGAAGCATTGCGTTTTTTAATGTTTGAAAATCATAATTGTATGCGAAAATAGAAGTGAAGAATATTATTCCAAAAGTGAATTGATAACCAATATAGTCGTTACATAAGGGATGGATTCATCGGAGGAGGCGATTGAAAATGGACTTTGAACAATTAAAGCAAGATGTAATTGCGTATAGTAAAACGATTGGTATAGATAAAATAGGTTTTGCCAGTGCTTCACCATTTGAGGAATTAAAGCAGCGTCTAATCCAGCAACAACAATTGAATTATCAGTCTGGATTCGAAGAGCCTGATATAGAGAAGAGAACGAATCCACAGCTATTGTTACCTGGTGCGAAATCAATCATTGCGATTGCTTTAGCATATCCTTCAAAATTAAAAAACGCACCATTAAGTAAACGAGGAGAACGTCGTGGGATTTTTTGCCGTGCTTCTTGGGGCCAAGATTATCACCTTGTTTTACGAGATCGTTTGCAAAAGTTAGAGGCGTATTTAATCGAAAAGCTTCCGGATATAGAAGTGAAATCAATGGTTGATACAGGGGAGCTAAGTGATCGAGCTGTTTCAGAGCGTGCCGGTATTGGATGGAGCGGTAAGAACTGCGCTATTATTACGCCGGAATTTGGTTCGTATGTATACTTAGGAGAAATGATTACGAATGTTCCATTCCCTCCCGATCGGCCAATAGAAGATCAATGTGGAAGTTGTACGAAATGTATTGATATTTGTCCTACAGGTGCTTTAGTACAAGGCGGCCAGTTGGACTCGAAGAAATGTATTGCATTTTTAACACAGACAAAAGGGTTTCTGCCTGAAGAATATCGCGATAAAATAGGAAACCGTATATATGGATGTGATACGTGTCAGACCGTTTGTCCGAAAAATAAAGGAATGGATTTCCACAACCATCCTGAGATGGAGCCTGATCCTGAATTAGTTAAACCATTATTAACACCACTTTTAACGATTAGTAATCGTGATTTTAAAGAGAAGTATGGAATTATGTCTGGTTCATGGAGAGGTAAAAAGCCATTGCAACGAAATGCTATTTTAGCACTTGCACATTTTAAAGAAGCAGCAGCAATTCCTGATTTAATTGGTGTTATGAAAGATGATCCAAGACCAGTACTTCGCGGAACAGCAGCATGGGCACTTGGGAAAATTGGCGGAGATGGAGTAGGCGAAGCAATTGAAAAAGCGATGGAACGTGAGAAAGATGAAGAGGTTCTTCATGAAATGAATCGTGGACTTGAATTGTTAGCACAGAAAAAAGAGTAGATAATATCTCCCTTTTTCATATTGTAATATGGGAGGGAGACTGAATGGTTGTAAAAGTGAGTATTGAGAAGCAAGTGCAACAGTTTTTAGCATATATAACAGAGAAACGAACTGATGTGGATGGTATTGCTGAAGATTTATTACAAATAGCGCAGAGAAAGAAACAATTGTTTCAAAAACGTAGTGCAGATATAGTGAAAGCAACTGCAGATATTTCTTTCATTAGACAATTAAATAGTGATGAGCATCAAGAAATTGATTATCAAATACACTTGAAATATTTAATTAAGCATAAAGAATTATTTTATATCGAAGAGGAACAATTAAAACGACGAGTTTGTTTAAAAAATAGTTGTATAATAGATGATTATGCTCTTGAAGCGTCAGAAGAAATAGGAATAGGTGAAACGTTAGAACGGGAAGTCACGAAAGAAAAATACGGTTCATATCAATATAATCGTTTAGAGGCAGTGAAATATGCAGAGCGTTGGTGGGATGATCGCAATCCTGCATACCGTAATTTTCCTGATAATTGTACAAATTTCATTTCACAATGTCTGCACACTGGAGAAGTACCAATGAACGGACATCCTAACATTCGTAAAGGGTGGTGGCAAAGGGGAAACCAGTGGAGTTGGAGCTGGGCTGTAGCACACTCTTTTTATTGGTATTTGTCAGGTGCTACAACAGGGCTTCGAGCAGAAGCAGTAGAAAAGCCAGAAGACCTTATTCTTGGCGATGTAATTGCGTATGATTTTGAGGATGATGGTAGGTGGAATCATACTACAATTGTAGTAGCAAAAGACGCAGATGGTATGCCGCTTGTAAATGCACATTCAGCGAATAGCCGCAGGCGTTATTGGAACTATGAAGACTCTAGTAAATATACACCACAAATGAAATATAAATTCTTTCATATTATTAATGGGTAGAGATTTTTCGTTCAAGTGGTATAATACGTAGTAGACAAAAAATAGAGGTGAATATCGCGTGGGAGTACATGTTGTTTTATATCAACCAGAAATTCCAGCAAATACAGGAAATATTGCACGTACTTGTGCAGCAACTGGAACAGAGTTACATTTGATTAGACCGCTTGGATTTTCAACGGATGACAAAATGTTAAAGCGTGCAGGACTAGATTATTGGCAGCACGTAAAAGTTACGTATTATGATTCAATCGAAGAATTTTATGAGAAAAATAAAGATGGTGAATTCTTCTATTTAACAAAGTATGGCGAGAAAGCTCATACAGCATTTGATTATAGCAAACGTGAGAAGGATTACTATTTCGTATTTGGAAGAGAAACAAATGGATTACCAGCTAATGTAATTGAAGAAAACTTCGATCATTGTTTACGTATTCCAATGACGGATAAAGTACGTTCATTAAATTTATCTAATACAGCAGCAATTTTAATTTATGAAGCGTTCCGTCAACAAAATTATCCAGGATTAGATTTAGAAATCGTTTATTAAAAGTCGCCATTTGGCGACTTTTTTATTTTTTTAAAAAATATGTAATCATACATTTTAAAAAAGGTACATATTCATATAGAATGAGATATATGAATAAAAATAGATAAGACGGGTTGAGATAAATATGAAGGAACAATATAATAATCAAAATACCTTTTTAAGTATGATAGATATGGATTTAGTAAGACAGGGACTGTTACATGCTATTCAAGATTTAGTGTTTATTGTGAAAGTTATTGATGATGAAACTTTTAAATATATCTATGTAAATAAAATAGGAATGGATCACGCCAGGCTAGGGAAAGAATGTTATGGAAAAACTTTTGCAGAAGTATTACCAGAAGATACGGCAAGGTTATTGCAAGGACAGTATGCAAAAGTAATGAGAGAAGCGAGAGCAATTACATTTTGTGATGTAATTAGTTTGCCAACTGGTGATATACATTATGAATCTTCACTTAATCCAGTATGCGATGTAAATGGAACATGTCAGTTTATTATTTGTATTACTAGAGATATTACAGCACAGGTTAAGAAAAAAGTGGAAATAGAAGAAAAACAAATGTTATTTAAGTCATTACTAGAATATAATAATGATTCCATTATATCTGTAGATTCTATTGGAAGAATTACATATGCAAATCCAGCAACTTATGAAATTTTTGGGTATCGATATGAAGAGTTAAAGGACCAATTTATTTTTCAGTTTATAAATAAAGAATATGAAAAAACTTTTCAAATTATATTTAAAAATGCTTTACAGGGAAGAGCAAAACAAATTGTTGCAAAGAAATACATTAATAAAGAAGGATATGAACTTTATATTTCCGTGAGGACAATCCCCATTATTGTGAATAGTGAAATCGTCGGGGTGTACATTGTTACGAGGGATGTTACGAGGCAAGTATTAAATGAGATGAAAACAGAATATTTGGCTTACTTCGATCAGTTAACGGGGTTAATGAATAGAATATCATGTACAAATAAGCTAAATGAATTTTTAGCTGAGAATAAAGAATTCGCATTGGTTTTTATAGATTTGGATGAATTTCACCTTATTAATGATACATTTGGTCATAAAGAAGGGGATCAAGTATTAAAAAAAGTTACTGAATGCCTACGGGAACTAAAAATAGAAGATATGCATTTATTTAGAGAACACGATGATCAATTTGTTATGTTAATAGAAAATATAACGAAAGAACGCGTAGAGGTAGTTGCACAAACAATATTAAAAAAAATTAGTGAGCATTTTGTAATAGAAAAAGAGGATGTTTATTTGAGTGCATCAATTGGGATTATAATGGCCCCAGAAGATGGAATGGATGAAAAAATGCTTTTCCAAAGAGTTGACGCAGCTTTGGAAAAAGCAAAGGAAAAAGGAAAAGGGTATTATCATTTTTATTGTAGTGGATTAGATTGTGAACGTGAACAAAGGTTTATAATGGAGAATCAGTTACATCGTGCTATAGAGAAAAATGAATTTTTCCTATATTATCAACCTCAAATTAATATTGAAACGGGAAAGATAGCCAGTATGGAAGCCTTAATAAGGTGGGAGAATAAAGAGCTAGGTTTTGTCTCGCCAAATCAATTTATCCCACTTGCTGAAAGAACAGGATTTATTATTAAACTTGATGAATGGGTAGTACATCAAGTTTGTGAGCAAATACGTGAATGGTTAAATAAAGGATATGAAGTTGTACCAATTGCAGTTAATATTTCAGCTAGACATTTTCGTTCTATTACATTAATAGAGATGATTACACGCGCTTTAAATAAGTACGATGTCCCTCCTCATTTATTAGCAATAGAAGTTACAGAAGGGGCTCTTATACATAAAGATTTATCGAAAAGAGTGTTATTGCAGTTAAAAGAACAAAATTTAAAGATTCATTTAGATGACTTTGGAACGGGATATTCATCTTTAAGTTATTTAAAAACATATCCGATTGATACGTTAAAAATTGATCGTTCTTTTATGGAAGGTATATATAAAGATGAAAGAGATTCGAATATTACGGCTGCAATTATTCATTTAGCACATACTCTAGGGTTAAATGTAATTGCAGAAGGAGTAGAAAAGGCGGAACAAATACAATTTTTAAAGGAAAAGAATGTGAAAATTGTACAAGGTTATTTTTATAATCGCCCTTTATCGATATACGATGTAGAAAATATTTATTTTAAATAGTGTATAAAAAACAAGAAAAAAAGTGATGTGCTGAAAAGCACATCACTTTTTATGTGTACCTGGCTTATCGTTATAACCAGATGTAAAAATAGCTGTAAGAAATGTGAGTGATACACCTAAAATTAATAATAACTTCATACTAATTTCCTCCTTACTTTTTCGGTTTACGAATCCTATTTGTGAATCGAAATGTATGTAAGGTTCCTAGAAGAAAAGAATTTATTTACAATGAATAGTAGCGTGAAAACTTTAATACCTTTATTATACAGAATTTTCTTTGAATTTTGGAGAGAATTTTATAGCGCTATTATATATTTCGTTTTGATTTAAAGAATGTTTAAGGACATCCTAGCATACCTTTTATAATAATCCGATTGAACAAGGAGATGGGGGAGGAGCTATAATGGATATTCTAAAGAAGATTGAACAATATCGGGAAGCAGAAGAACGTTTACAATGGGAAGGTACGTTTGCGGAGTATTTGGAGCTTGTGAAAGAAAGACCATGGGTGGCTCAAACAGCACACTCTCGCATTTACAATATGATAAAAGATGCTGGAATTGAAGAAGTTGATGGTAGAAGAAAATATAACTTCTTTAGTAATCAGCTATTTGGATTAGAGGATGCTTTAGAACGCCTTGTGGAAGAATATTTTCATCCATCTGCAAAACGATTAGATGTTAGAAAACGTATTTTGTTATTAATGGGGCCTGTTAGTGGGGGGAAATCAACATTAGTTACGATGTTGAAACGAGGATTAGAAACATATTCACGAACAGATCGTGGAGCAATTTTTGCAATAAAAGGCTGCCCAATGCATGAAGATCCACTTCATTTAATTCCGCAACATTTACGGAATGATTTCTTTGATGAGTATGGAGTAAGAATTGAAGGGAATTTATCACCATTAAATGTTATGCGTCTAGAGCAAGAATATGGGTCAAGAATTGAGGATGTAGTTGTAGAGCGTATTTTCTTCTCTGAAGATCGCCGTACAGGAATTGGTACATTTAGTCCTTCTGATCCAAAATCACAAGATATTGCCGATTTAACAGGTAGTCTAGACTTTTCTACAATTGCAGAATACGGTTCGGAATCAGATCCTCGTGCATATCGATTTGATGGAGAATTAAATAAGGCGAACCGCGGCATGATGGAATTCCAAGAGATGTTAAAATGTGATGAGAAATTTTTATGGCATTTACTATCGCTTACACAAGAAGGGAATTTTAAAGCAGGAAGATTTGCGCTTATTTCAGCAGATGAATTAATTGTAGCGCATACAAATGAAACAGAGTATCGTTCCTTCATAGCAAATAAGAAAAATGAAGCATTGCATTCACGTATTATTGTAATGCCGGTTCCATATAATTTACGGGTTAGTGAAGAAGAACATATTTATGAAAAAATGATTCGTGAAAGTGATGTGTCCAATGTTCATATTGCACCGCATACACTTCGCGTTGCAGCAATGTTTACTATTTTAACTCGTTTAAAAGACCCGAAGCGTCCGGATATTGATTTAATTAAAAAGATGCGTTTATATGATGGAGAAACGGTAGAAGGGTATAATGCGATCGATGTAGAGGAGCTGCAACGTGAATATCAAGATGAAGGTATGAAGGGGATTGATCCTCGTTATGTCATTAACCGAATCTCTTCTACAATTATTCGAAAAGAGGTACCATCTATTAATGCACTAGATGTACTGAGATCGTTAAAAGACGGATTGGATCAGCACCCGTCAATTAGTAGTGAAGACCGAGAGCGCTATATGAATTTCATCTCATTAGCGAGAAAAGAATACGATGAAATTGCTAAGAAAGAAGTACAAAAAGCATTTGTTTATTCATACGAAGAATCAGCTAAGACACTTATGGATAATTACTTAGATAACGTCGAAGCATACTGCAATAAATCAAAATTACGTGATCCGTTAACTGGTGAAGAAATGAGCCCAGATGAAAAACTTATGCGTTCAATTGAAGAGCAAATTGGAATTTCAGAAAATGCTAAGAAAGCATTCCGTGAAGAAATTTTAATTCGTATTTCTGCGTATGCACGTAAAGGAAAACGCTTTGATTATAATTCACACGAACGTCTTCGTGAAGCGATTCAGAAAAAACTATTTGCTGATTTAAAAGATATAGTGAAAATTACAACATCAACGAAAACGCCAGATGAAAATCAGCTTAAGAAAATCAATGATGTTGTTGCACGCTTAATTGATGAGCATGGATATAATTCTTCATCTGCGAATGAATTGTTACGCTATGTAGGTAGTTTGTTAAATCGATAGTTTGATAACAAAACGCTGTCTCTTGTTCTTGGGACGGCGTTTTGTTATCTATTGATACGTGTGAAAAGTGTCATAGCTTGTCCAAATATAATAAATTAAGATGCGATTTTATGAATTTATTGTCAATTATTTTTACAATATGCATATGATAGAGTAACCAACCATTCATACGAAAAAAGCCAACACAATACAATATGTTGCAATACGAAAATGTGTGCAACAATGCATTGTGTTTCTTTCTTATCAACGGCTGAATATTTCTTTCTATTATGTGAGTGGCAAAATTTTGTTTAAGATGCTCGGAGTATTGTATGAAAAACGCTATATATGTTTATGGGATGATTTTCGATGAACAGTTATTTTTCAAATATTCTAGTTACGCACACTAGAAAATAAAATTATAGATTGCTGTTCATAAGAGAAAACAAATACAGTAAGGAGGGAAAGGCATGGGCGAAGAAAATCAACCAAACTATACAATTTCACAGGAAAACTGGTCCCTCCATCGCAAAGGATATGACGACCAACAACGCCATCAAGAAAAAGTACAAGAGGCAATTAAAAATAATTTACCAGATCTTGTAACAGAAGAAAATATTGTTATGTCTAATGGTAGGGATGTTGTGAAAATACCAATTCGTTCCTTAGATGAATATAAGATTAGATACAATTATGATAAAAATAAACATGTTGGGCAAGGAAACGGTGACAGCAAAGTTGGAGATGTCGTTGCGAGAGATGGATCAGGTGGTCAAAAGCAGAAAGGACCAGGAAAAGGGCAAGGGGCAGGAGATGCAGCTGGAGAAGATTATTATGAAGCAGAAGTCTCAATTTTAGAATTGGAGCAAGCGTTTTTCAAAGAGTTAGAGTTGCCTAATTTAAAGAGAAAAGAACTGGATGAAAACCGGATTGAACACATTGAATTTAATGATATTAGAAAAACAGGATTATGGGGAAATATCGATAAGAAACGAACGATGATATCTGCATATAAACGAAATGCAATGCGTGGTAAAGCATCTTTCCATCCAATTCATCAAGAAGATTTAAAGTTCCGTACCTGGAATGAAGTGTTAAAGCCAGATTCAAAAGCTGTTGTATTAGCGATGATGGATACGAGTGGATCGATGGGAATATGGGAGAAGTATATGGCACGTAGCTTCTTTTTCTGGATGACAAGATTTTTACGCACAAAGTATGAAACTGTAGACATTGAGTTTATTGCTCACCATACGGAAGCGAAGGTCGTCACAGAAGAAGAGTTTTTCTCAAAAGGAGAAAGTGGCGGAACGATCTGTTCTTCCGTATACAAAAAAGCACTTGAGTTAATCGATAATAAATATTCACCAGACCGTTATAATATTTATCCATTCCATTTTTCAGACGGTGATAATTTAACTTCGGATAATGCTAGATGCGTAAAGCTTGTGGAAGAGTTGATGAAGAAGTGTAATATGTTTGGGTATGGGGAAGTGAATCAGTACAACCGCCATAGTACACTTATGTCAGCCTACAAAAACATTAAAGATGAGAATTTCAGATATTATATTTTAAAGCAAAAAGCAGATGTATTTCATGCAATGAAAAGCTTTTTTAAAGAAGAATCAGGAGAGAAAATGGCATAACCCCTTGTAAAAGGGGTTATTTTTTGTAAACTTTTTATCCCGCATTAACTGCCCGTAAAAGCCCGATTGGTGAGGGCTAATAATCAGAGGGGGATGGACAAGACCCCTTCTGATTAAAGTTTCACTTTATTTTTTAGTTTACAATGATATTGAAAATCATTATCATTTATTCGAGAAATGATTACATTTTGATTTATATATTTCGGAGGAGATGTAAAGTTGAGAAAGAATAAAAGAAAACATATAAATGCAATGATTATAGCTGCGGCGTTATCACTGCCGTTTGCTGTGTATTCGAAACCTGCTTTAGCGGCAGTAGCAATTGAGGCGAATAAAACTGGATATGCTTTAGAAGATGGTACATATGATGCTGTTATTAAAGCGTATAAAGATAAAACGAATGAAGAATCTATGGCAGCTGTTTATATAAAGGATGCTAAGTTAACAATTGAGAATGGAAAGAAAATTGTAACGGCAACGTTAAGTGATAGTGATTTCTTTCAATACTTGAAAACAGAGGATATTCGTACTCCTGGTGTGTTTCATGATGTGAAAGTCATATCTGAGGATAAAAAGAAAAATGGGACGAAGGTTATTCAATTTGAAGTTGGAGAATTAGGAAAAAGGTATAATATGCAAATGCACATTTATATTCCGACAATGGCATATGATAATAAATACCAAGTGCAGTTTGAAGTAAATACGTTAAATCTAGAAAACAATGTTCCAAAAGATCAAAAGGAAAATAAAGAGGATAAAGTAGAACAACAGGATGAAAGTGGAAATGTAATATTAGATAAGCAATTACAAATGCACATTAATAAATATAACTTGAATAGGGAGAATCTAAATACTCCAATAACTAAGGAAGATTTATTAAAAGTTAAATCTTTAATAGTCGTTGAGGCAAAAAGTAAAGGAATAAAAGACATAAGTGGTTTGGAATATATGACGAACTTAGAAAACTTAATGTTGGAAGAAGTTAAGTTAGAAAATATACACTTTATCTCGAAGTTGAGACAATTAAAATCATTAAGTATAACCTATAGTGAACTTGAAGATATTGGCCCTTTGGTTGAGCTAGAACATATTGAGTTTTTAACTTTGAGAAACAATAAAATTTCAGATTTAAGCCCATTAAGTCAAATGAAGAAGATTAAAATGCTAGATTTAAATAGCAATTATATAAAAGATATTAAACCATTATTTACAGTAACATCTTTAAGGACTTTGACTGTAGCAAATAATCAAATTAGTAATGCTAATCTTGCTGGGATTGAGCAATTAAAAAATGTAAAGAAATTATCTTTAAGTAACAATGGCCTTACTAATATCGAACATATTACATCAATGAAAAAATTAGTAGAGCTAGATCTTGCTAAAAATGAATTAGAAAACATCGAACCTTTATCAAGATTGTCTACTGTACAATCACTGAATTTAGAAGAAAACTATATTTCAGATATAACGCCACTTAGTCAATTAACAGGTTTATATGATTTAAAGCTAGGTTCAAATGAAATTCGTGATGTTAGACCGGTTCAAGAGTTAGGAAAAAGAATGTATATCGATATTCAAAGACAAAAAATCTTTTTAGATGATGTAGAAAAAGATAAGGAAGTTAAAATACCTATCTATAATTTACAAGGAGAACCACTCGAGACTATTCGATTGAAGAGTGAAGATGGAATAGTTAATAACGGTTCCATTAAATGGGGTACTTCTGGTGAAAAAATATACGAATTTATGTTGGATATAAAGCCAGAAGAGAATGGCATTAAATTTAATGGAATAGTAATTCAAAATGTTGTAGAACGGTTAGCGGAAATAAAGGAAACAACAAAAGGGGAGAAGGAACAAAATAAAAATGTGATACTCGACAAGAGTTTACAACAACATATTAATAAAGAGAATTTTGGTAGAGAGAATCTAAATGCCCCTATAACAAAAGAAGATTTATTACAGATTAAAACATTAGAGGTACTTGAAGAAAAAGGAAAAGAAATAAAAGATGTAACCGGTTTAGAGTACATGACGAACTTAGAAAACCTCACTTTAGAAGGAGTAGGCTTGAAAAATATTGAGTTCATCTCAAACTTGAAACAATTGAACGCTATGAATGTATCTCATAATAAAATTGAGGATATAACACCGTTATCTTCATTGGAAAATCTACAGTGGTTAAATCTTGCGGACAATCGTATTAAAGATGTATCGGTTCTTGGCTCAATGTTAGACTTACTTAGTTTAAAATTAGCTGGAAATGAGATTTGTGATGTAAGGCCGTTAATACAATTGGGGCAGTGGTTTACAATTGATGTTGGAAGACAAAATATCGTTTTAAATGATGCAAAAGTAAACGAAGAAATTCAAGTTCCTGTATATGATTTAGAAGGAGAAACCATTGAGAATATTAAACTGACAAGTGAGGGTGGAACGCTTAAAAACGGAGTAATAAAATGGAGTACTTCAGGTGAAAAGGTGTATAAATTTGATTTAGATTCGGATGAAATTAGCATAAGATTTAATGGAACAGTTACCCAGAATATAGTTGAAAAAGAGGAAGTAGAAGAAGTAGAAGAAGTAGAAGAAGTAGAAGAAGTAGAAGAAGTAGAAGAAGTGAAAGAACCAACAAAAGAAGTTGAAGGATCGAAAGAAGAAGTAAAAGAACCAACAACAGAAGTTGAAGGATCGAAAGAAGAAGTAAAAGAACCAACAACAGAAGTTGAAGGATCGAAAGAAGAAGTAAAAGAACCGGCAACAGAAGTTGAAGGATTGAAAGAAGAAGTAAAAGAACCAACAACAGAGGTTGAAGGATCGAAAGAAGAAGTAAAAGAACCGGCAACAGAAGTTGAAGGATCGAAAGAAGAAGTAAAAGAACCAACAGTAGAAGTTGAAGGATCGAAAGAAGAAATAAAAGAACCGGCAACAGAAGTTGAAGGATTAAAAGAAGAAGTAAAAGAACCAACAAAAGAAGTTGAAGGATTAAAAGAAGAAGTAAAAGAACCGACAAAAGAGGTTGAAGGATTAAAAGAAGAAGTAAAAGAACCAACAAAAGAAGTTGAAGGATCGAAAGAAGAGGTAAAAGAATCGACAACTGGATTGGTTCAAGAGCCAAAAGGAAATAATCAAGTTGTGCCAGAGAAAGTTGTTGGAAACGGGAGCGTGAAAGAAAATACTTCAAGCAAGTTAAATGATAATAAACAAGAAGAAAATAAGAAGTCTTTAGCAGCAACTGGTGGTCAAGCTAACACATCGACTTTACTTTCTGGATTAGCACTTGTTCTTTCAGCATTAAGTATGTTTGTATTTAGAAAGAGATTATTTAAGAAATAAAAAACGTTTTATCTTATTATTATGTAAAATAATTATATAAGTTTTTCAGAAGACCTGATCATAGCAATTTCATGTTGAAATATGCTTATGATCAGGTCTTTTTGAATAGGGGAAGGATATTAATACGTGGATGTTTCGATCGCTTAAATAATGGAGCGACTGTAGCAAAAATTATAAATCCTTTTCGTTCACTATATGGTCAAAATGCATGAAGAAATAATATGAAATATTGCATTTTATATTATTTTATCCAAATAATATGTTAATTTCGTGAATGGAATATTTAAATAGGGGGCAATGATATGAACAAGAAATCAAAAATTAATAAAGTTATGTTAAGCATTAGTACAATGGCTCTATCGTTAGGAGCAATTCAAACTCATGTGTCAGCGGAAGAAAAAGTACCATATAATGTATTGCATTCGAAACCGGTCGGAATTGAAAAACCAGTAGATGAGGTTGGACACGCTTCTCAAGCCAAGGAAACATTATCGTTTCAAGAACGTTTAAAAGTAGGAGACTTTTCGCAGCGTCCAGCATCTATTATGAAGAGTTCAGAAGTAAAGCAAGTTAAAGAAAGTTATTCAATGGCTGATTTAAACAAAATGACTAATCAAGAATTGGTTGAAACGTTAGGAAGTATTAAGTGGAATCAAATTACAGACTTATTCCAGTTTAATGAAGACGCAAAAGCTTTTTATAAAGACAAAGGAAAAATGCAAGTAGTTATAGATGAGTTAGCTCATAGAGGTAGTACATTTACGAAAGATGATTCAAAAGGAATTCAAACGTTTACTGAAGTATTACGTTCGGCGTTTTACCTTGCATTTTATAATAAAGAATTAAGTAATTTAAATGAAAGAAGCTTCCAGGACAAATGTTTACCAGCGTTAAAAGCTATTGCAAAAAATCCAAACTTTAAGCTTGGAACAAATGAGCAAGATACAGTCGTATCTGCATACGGTAAATTAATTAGTAATGCATCAAGTGATGTTGAAACAGTGCAATATACAGCTAATATTTTAAAACAATATAATGATAATTTCCATGCATATGTAGACGATCATATGAAAGGACAAGTTGTATACGACCTTATGCAAGGTATTGATTACGATATGCAATCTTATTTATTTGAAACTCGTAAAGAGGCAAAAGATACAATGTGGTATGGAAAAGTAGATGGATTTATTAATGAGATTAATCGTATTGCTCTTTTAAATAAGGTAACGCCAGAAAATAAGTGGCTCGTTAATAATGGAATTTATTTTGCTAGCCGTTTAGGGAAGTTTTATAGTAATCCAAATAAAGGATTAGAAGTTGTTACACAAGCAATGCATATGTATCCACGTTTAAGTGAACCGTATTTTGTTGCAGTAGAACAAATTACAACAAACTATAACGGGAAAGATTATAGCGGGAATACGGTAGATTTAGAGAAGATACGTAAAGAAGGAAAAGAGCAGTACTTACCAAAAACGTACACATTCGATGATGGATCTATTGTGTTCAAAACAGGAGATAAAGTATCAGAGGAAAAAATTAAAAGGTTATACTGGGCAGCAAAAGAAGTAAAGGCACAATATCACCGTGTAATCGGTAATGATAAAGCTTTAGAACAAGGTAATGCAGACGATGTATTAACGATAGTAATCTATAACAATCCAGATGAATATCAATTAAATAGACAACTGTACGGATATGAGACAAACAACGGTGGAATTTATATTGAAGAGATAGGCACATTCTTTACATATGAGCGTACGCCAGAGCAAAGTATTTATAGTTTAGAAGAGTTATTCCGTCATGAGTTTACTCATTATCTTCAAGGGAGATATGAAGTTCCAGGTTTATTTGGAAGAGGGGATATGTATCAAAATGAAAGATTAACTTGGTTCCAAGAAGGAAATGCGGAATTTTTTGCGGGATCTACTCGTACGAATAACGTTGTACCAAGAAAGAGCATAATTAGTGGATTATCATCTGATCCTGCAAGCCGTTATACAGCAGAGCGTACACTATTTGCTAAATATGGTTCTTGGGATTTCTATAACTACTCGTTTGCGTTGCAGTCTTACTTATATACACATCAATTTGAAACATTTGATAAAATTCAAGATTTAATTCGTGCGAATGACGTGAAAAATTATGATGCTTATCGTGAAAATCTAAGTAAAGATCCGAAACTAAATAAAGAGTATCAAGAGTACATGCAGCAACTAATTGATAATCAAGATACGTATAATGTACCGGAAGTAGCAGATGATTATTTAGCTGAACATGCACCAAAATCATTAGTGGAAGTGAAGAGAGAAATTAACGATACATTGCGTATGAAAGATACAAAAATAACAAAGCATACATCTCAATTCTTTAATACCTTTACACTAGAAGGTACGTTTACAGGTAGTATAACAAAAGGTGAATCAGAAGATTGGAAAGCAATGAGTAAAAGAGTAAATGAAGCTTTAGAACAATTGGCGCCAAAAGAATGGAGTGGCTACAAAACTGTTACAGCATATTTCGTCAATTACCGTGTGAATAGCTCTAATCAATTTGAATATGATGTAGTCTTCCACGGTATCGCAAAAGATGACGGAGAAAATAAAGCTCCGACGGTTAATGTAAACGGACCTTATAATGGTCTTGTAAAAGAAGGAATTCAATTTAAGAGCGATGGATCAAACGATGAAGATGGAAAAATCGTTTCTTATTTATGGGACTTCGGGGATGGAAGTACAAGTACAGAAGTTAATCCAGTACATGCATATGAAAGAGAAGGAACTTATAAAGTAGCGTTAAGAGTAAAAGATGATAAAGGTAAAGAGAGTAGAAATGAAACAGCTGTTACGATTAAAGATGGAAGTTTAACAGAATCTGAACCAAATAATCGTCCAGAGGAAGCAAATCGTATTGGGTTAAATACTACTATAAAAGGTAGCCTTATCGGCGTGGATCACACCGATGTTTATACATTTAATGTGGCATCAGCGAAAGATATCGACATTTCTGTTTTAAATGAGCATGGAATCGGGATGACATGGGTACTTCACCATGAATCAGATATGCAAAATTACGCAGCCTATGGTCAAGCTAATGGAAATCATATAGAAGCAAAATTTAATGCAAAACCAGGTAAGTATTACTTGTATGTATATAAATATGATAATGGCGATGGAGCGTACGCATTATCAGTAAAATAAGTGCTCTTCCAATGTATGTTTAACTTTACTTTTTGTGGAAAATAGTATATTATATAGATATATAATATATCGGTTATTTTCTAGGAGGAGCCTGTCACAATAGGTTTCTCCTGTTCTTTTTTAGAGGCCTGTCTTACAGGCTTTTCTTTAAAGGATAAATGACTGAAAATTAAGAACGATAATCTTTGAAAGAGGTGGGGCATACACATAACTAAAAAGGGATTGTTTAAGAAAGGGGGATAAGAAATGGTCTTGTTTGGTTATCCACTTGAAACAATTTATTTATATGGATTTATTATTGCTACTATACTCACTGTTATTTATATTTTCTTTGGAGATATATTTGAATCAATATTTAGTTTTGGGGGCGGATCTGTATCCGTTGTTACCTTACTACTTAGTTTCTTCGCTATGTTATGTGGACTTAGTTATATAGGAGAATATTTATTTTCCTTTAATAGTACTATTATTTTTGCTGGTTCATTTGCTATATCTTTCATCGGTGTTTTCATCATGAAAATATTAATTTTAAAACCAATTGCAGAAGCAGAACAAAATACGGTGCAACGTATGGATGAATTCATTGGTTGCAAAGGAGAAGTCATTACGACAATTCCTACAGAAGGATTTGGAGAAGTATTAATATCCTCCAAATTCGGAAGTAATGCAATCCCAGCTAAAACAGTTGGAAAGAAAGATATTTCACAAGGAACTGAGGTCATCATTGAGGGAGTTCAAGATGGTGTTTTACTTGTACAGAACATCGCTTATTCTTTAAAAAAACCAAAATTATAAGGGGGAATTTACATGACGATTCCATTAATTATCGGTGGAGTTTTACTCGCAATTTTAATTCTACTTATTTTAGTATTCATTACGAAGTATCGAACAGTTGGCCCAGATGAAGCATTAATTGTGACAGGGAACTGGCTTGGTGGTGGAAAGAATGTTGTTACCACCGATGACGGAAAGAAGATTAAGATTATCCGCGGTGGTGGTACTTTCGTAGTTCCAATTATGCAAAGAGGAGAGCCTCTTAGTTTATTAAACTACAAATTAGAAGTTGGAACACGTGATACGTATACGAAACAAGGTGTACCGATTACAGTAAACGGTGTTTCTATTATTAAAGTAGGATCGACAATTGAAGAAGTATCTACAGCAGCTGAACAATATTTAGGAAAAGAAACGGAAGAGTTAAAAATAGAAGCAAAAGAAGTTCTAGAAGGGCATCTACGTGCTATTTTATCTTCTATGACAGTAGAAGATGCTTATAGTAATAGAGAGCAATTCGCACAAAAGGTACATGAAGTAGCTTCTACTGATTTGAAGAAGATGGGACTGCGTATTGTTTCCTTTACAATTAAAGAAATAATGGATAAAAACGGGTACTTAGATGCACTTGGTCAGCCACAAATTGCAATGGTTAAGCGTGATGCAACAGTTGCGAATGCAGAGCGTGAAAAAGAGGCACGTATTGAAAAGGCGCGTGCTGAGAAAGAAGCAAAAGAAGCGGAATATCAACGTGATGCACAAATCGCTGAAGCTGAAAAACATAAAGAATTAAAAGTACAATCTTATAAGAGGGACCAAGAACAAGCTCGTGCAGATGCGGATCTTTCTTACGAATTACAACAGGCGAAAGCGCAACAAGGTGTTACAGAAGAGCAAATGCGAGTTAAAATCATTGAGCGTGAAAAGCAAATTGAATTAGAAGAAAAAGAGATTGCGCGTCGTGAAAAGCAATATGATGCAGAAGTAAAGAAAAAGGCAGATGCAGATCGCTATGCTGTTGAACAATCAGCAGAAGCGGAAAAAGTAAAACAAATGAAAAAAGCAGATGCAGATCAATATAAAATTGAAGCAGAAGCAAGAGCACGTGCAGAAGAAGTGCGTGTAGAAGGTTTAGCGAAGGCAGAAATTGAAAAAGCACAAGGTCAAGCGAAAGCAGAAGTACAGAAAGCGCAAGGTACAGCGGAAGCAGATGTTATTAGGTTAAAAGGTTTAGCAGAAGCGGAAGCGAAACAAAAAATTGCAGAAGCATTTGAATTATATGGGCAAGCGGCAATTATGGATATGGTTCTTAAAATGCTTCCAAGTTATGCAAAAGAAATTGCAAGTCCACTTAGTAACATTGATAAGATTACAGTTGTCGATACAGGCGGCGGTGGTAAGAATAGCGGTGCCGGAAAAGTTGCAGGTTATGCGACTGATTTAATGGCAACGATGCAGGAAACATTAAAAGCTTCTTCTGGTATTGATTTAAAAGAATTACTAGAAGGATTCGCTGGAAAAGGTGCCGTGCAGCAACTATCAAACGATAAACCTGTCGTATCTGTAGTAGAAGATGAGAAAAAAGAAGTAGAGAAAGATAAGGAATTGTAAGGTGAAAAGCCCCTCTAGTAAATAGATACTAGAGGGGCTTTTGTGTGTGTATAGGACTCTCTGCTAACACCCCCAACAGAGTAGTGAATAATGGTATAAAAGTAAAGAAATAAATGTGGTATGATTAAGTTGAAAAATCTGTATATTCTTTAGATTCTATCTTCAGTAATGTTAGGGGAATGATTTTGAAATTGAAGAAATTGAAACTACAACCGAGAATTACATTAACTATTAGTACACTTATTCTTGCCGTACTTTTATTAACCAGCTATTTATTTTACTACATATTATCTGAAACAGTAGAAGATCAAATTGGAAAAAGAGCATTGCATGTTGCGAAAACAGTTGCTGCTATACCGGAAATCGGGGAGGCTTTCCAAAAGGAAAATCCAGCTTCTATTATTCAGCCAATTGCAGAAAGAATTCGAATCGAAACAGATGCTGATTTTATTGTAGTTGGTAATAAAGATGGTATTCGTTATGCACACCCTAAGCGAGATAAAATAGGAGAGAGAATGGTTGGCGGAGATAATAAAGGGGTTCTATTAGAAGGGAAATCTTACATTTCAAAAGCAACTGGATCATTGGGGCCTTCACTACGTGGAAAAGTCCCAATACGCAATCAGGATAAAGAAATAATTGGAGTTGTATCTGTTGGTTTTTCAATGGATGATATTCATGGAGCGGTAGAAGTGTATGGAAAGCGTGTGTTTTGGATTACAATAATAGGCCTATTAATTGGGATAATTGGTTCTATATATTTAGCAAGAAGTATAAAAAGAATGATGTTTGGAATGGAGCCAGAAGAAATTTCATCTTTATACGAGGAGCATAGTACAGTTATTCAATCTGTACGTGAAGGGATTGTAGTAATCGATAAAAATGGAATGGTTAGTTTAGTAAATCAAGCGGCATACGATATCCTTTCTTTAGATAAACAACAAAGTATATTGGGAGAATTTATTTTAGATGTTATTCCTAATTCATCGATACTGGATGTACTTCAAACCGGAGAAGAACAATTTGATCGCCAATTAAATATAAAGGGGCAGGATGTTATTGCCAATCGTCTACCTATTAAAGTTAATCATAAAGTAACTGGTGTAGTATCCAGCTTACGCCTGAAATCTGAAATGGATCAATTAACAGCAGAATTGTCTCAAACGCGGCAATATACAGAGGCATTGCGGGCACAAACGCATGAATATAACAATTTATTATATACGCTTTCGGGTCTTATTCAATTAGAGTCGTATGAAGATGCTTTAGAGCTTATTCATAAGGAAACGGCAGTATATCAAGAATTCGTTCAATTTATTATGAAACGAATTCAAAATCTGTGGTTAGGTGGGATTTTAATTGGATTTTATAATAGGGCGCGCGAGCTGAAGATTGATTTTATGTTAGATCGGGAAAGTAGTTTAGAAGAGTTAAGTCCGCATATTGAGAGTAATTACGTTGTTTCTATTTTAGGGAATTTGATTACGAATGCATTTGAAGCAATTGAAAGAAATCACGAGCATGATAAGAGAGTAAGAATGTTTGTAACAGACATTGGAGAAGAAATATTAATTGAAGTGGAAGATTCAGGACAAGGTGTTCATGATGAAATAATTACAAGCATATTCTATAAAGGTTTTTCGACGAAGGCGGGCGAAAAACGTGGATATGGATTAGCGAAAGTGAAAGAGTTAGTGGAAGATTTAAATGGAAGTATTGCGATTGAAAAAGGGGATTTAGGTGGTGCTTTATTTATCATTGCATTACCGAAAGAGAGAGGCGAATTGTAATGAATGAGGGGATTGAAGTATTGATTGTAGAAGATGATATTCGGATTGCGGAAATTCATCGCCGTTTTACTGAAAAGATTGAGGGGTTTAAAGTAATTGGAACAGCAACGACTGGGGAACAGGCGAAAGAATGGTTAGAGTTTGTAAAGCCACAACTCGTTTTATTAGATGTATATTTACCGGACATGCAAGGGACTGAACTCGTTACATATATTAGGCATAATTTGCATGATACAGATATTATTATGATTACAGCCGCATCAGAGACGGATGTAGTGCGGCATGCTTTACGAGGCGGAGTAACAGATTATATTGTAAAGCCACTTACATTTGATCGGTTTAAAACAAGTTTAGAAAGTTATCAAAAGAAGATTACGAAGTTAAAGAAAAATGCTCAATTATCTTCAGAACAGATTGAACATCTATGGTCCCAAAGAGGGGTGCAGGCAAATCAAATAGAATATGCGCCAAAAGGAATCGACCCTTTAACGTTAGCAAAAATAAAAAAGCATATGCTAACTATTAATGAAGAGGGAATTACTGCAGAGATGCTAAGTTCAATGGTAGGTGTAAGCCGATCAACTGCGAGGCGCTATTTAGAGTATTTAATTTCTGGAAAGAAAGTGCATGCGGAGCTTATATATGGAAGTGTCGGGAGGCCAGAAAGAAGGTATTTCCGCGTTTCTTCATAGAGGACTTTCACAACAATAAAAACAGTAGAGGATTACATTTCTTCTACTGTTTTTCCTAGTTTCATCTTATATTGGAATAATTCCAATTACAATTCCAGTAATCAACATAACCATTGTCGTTCCAACAGCCCAAAGTAAAGTAAAGCGTTGATGTTCACCAAAATCAACTTTTGCCATACCAACTAATAAATAAGTAGAAGCAACGAGCGGACTTAGTAAGTGAACGGGCTGACCGAGCAAGGAAGCGCGTCCCATTTCAGCGGCACTAATTCCGTAAGTAGCAGCAGCTTTCGTTAAAATAGGTAATACGCCGAAGTAAAATGCATCATTGGACATAAAGAATGTGAACGGCATACTTAGTAAAGCTGTAATAATTGGAAGCTGAGGTCCAAGTGCGTCTGGTATAAGAGTAACTACACCTTGAGCCATTGCATCTACCATTTTTGTTCCAGATAAAATACCAGTGAAAATTCCGGCAGCAAATACGAGAGACACAACCGCTAATACGTTTCCAGCGTGAGAAGCAATACGTTCTTTTTGTTGTTCTAAGTTTGGATAGTTAATCATAACCGCAATAGCAAAAGCGACTGTAAATAAAACAGGTAACGGCATAACTTCTAGTATGAGACAGACGAGTAGGGCAACAGTTAATAAAAAGTTAATCCATAGCAGTTTCGGACGTTTATGTATTTCAGCTTCGACTGTCGCAGCTTGCTCATCCATTGTTTGCATGTGTTTTAAGTATTGTACATCCATAATCCCTAAACGTTTTCTTTCTTTTTTTCCAAGATAGTAGGCAACGAAAACTACCCAAATTGCACCAACGATCATTCCTGGTATAAGTGGTGTGAAGAGCTCTGAAGCGTCTAGTCCAAGTGCACTCATAACCCGAGCTGTTGGTCCACCCCAAGGTGTAAGATTCGTAATTCCTGCCCCTAACATAACAACCCCAGCTAATATAAGCGGATTCATCCCAAGACGTTTATATAGTGGATACATTGCGGAAACTGTAATCATATATGTTGTTGTTCCGTCCCCATCTAATGAAACGATAATAGTAAGGATAGCTGTACCCACAACAATTTTTAAAGGATCACCTTTTACAAACTTTAAGATTTTGCTAATGACAGGATCGAATAAACCACTATCAATCATAATTCCGAAATACAAAATGGCAAACATAAGCATAATACCAGTAGGTGCTAATTTTTGAATTCCTTCTAGCATCATAGGTCCCATATTGGCATAGAAGCCGCCAATCAATGCAAAAACAATCGGAACTAATATTAATGCTACTAGCGCTGACATACGTTTTGTCATAATTAAAAACATAAAGACAAATACCATCGCAAATCCAAGTAGAGCTAACATTTGATCTCCCCCTCAAAAAATGATTACGCTTTCAAAATAAAATAAAAATTCAGAAAAAAGGTTTTTTGTTTATCATAAAAGCATCCATTCAAATGGTAAATAATTTGAAAAATAACATCATTAGAAGCATAATTTTTATTTTGGTCATTTTGTTCACGAAGGTAATTTTGAATTTTTAAAAAGATAATTTACTTCTTACAAGAATGATAAAATAAGATGAAAATAGTGAAGTGCGAAGTAGGGAGTAGGTTTTAAATGGAAACGAGAATAGAAGAAATTTATAGTTCTTATGAGGGGAAAATAGAAGAGATTTTTGTTAATGAATCTTCTTACGTATATGAGTGGGAAAAATTAATGATGATCCGAAAAAATAACGGTGAGCTTGAAAAAGTCGCAGTCGGTATCAGTGGAAATATAAGATTAGTAAATGTAGAAGTTGGGCAGGAAATTACTACAGATACATTATTAGTTACGTTAGAAGATGATTTATTAATTACTGGTTGTGAATGATGAGAGATGTGTAGAAGTAACTACACATCTCTTTTTTGTTCCATATATTACAAAAATAACATTATTTTTTCACAAATCTCACACAGGTTTTTGATATTCTTCTAGTTGAGTATAAATATAACGAATAGATTTTTTAGAATAATGTATTCTCGTTGAGGGGGATTATATTTTTTTAGGGAGGAAATATGGATGAGAGTAAAGTATGCTGCGCTTGCTATATGTTTATGTTTCGTATTTACAGTAGTAGGGTGTGGAAAAAAGGAAATAGAAGCTGTTGCAGTTGATGAGAAAAATGATAAGTGTGATATTTGTCAAATAGGGGTAATGGATAATCAATTCGCAACAGAAATTATTTTGGAGAATGGAAAGGCGTTAAAGTTTGATGATATCGGTTGTATGTATAAATGGATGGAGATCAATTCAGGTGAAAAGACGAAAGAAAAATTTATTCGAGATTATGATTCGAAAGATTGGGTTTCGTTAGAAGATGCCACTTACGTATATGATAAAACAATAACGACACCAATGGCTTATAATGTCATTTCATTTAAAAATAAAAAAGATGCAGAGAGCTTTGTATCTAACTATAAGGGGAAAGTTCTTTCATATAAAGAGCTATCAGAGCATAAATGGGAAATGAATAAAGAGATGATGGGGAAATCGAAAACAGGGAATCACGGTGGGCATCATTAATAATAGAAAAAGACAACTATATAGTTGTCTTTTTCTATTATTGCTCAGGTGCAAATATAGAAAAGGTGTAAAATTTTTAGAAGAACGGTTACAATGGAATATAGTAACCTAAAGCAATCATTTACCCCGCTATTTGTGGGCAGTAAAACTCCCACCTCAAAATTCGGCTGGAGCGAAGAATTTAGGTGGGAGATCAACTGCCCGTAAATGCCCGATTGGTGAGGGCTAATAATCAGTGGGGGATGAACAACCCCCACTGATTAAAGTTTCACTTTATGTACTTTTTAGAAATGTATACAAATGCGGTAAAAACGTGCTAAACTAATTGTTTCATAATGTTAATGATGAGGCCATCAGGCGTATCATTCCAATAGGTTGAGAAACATAGTATAAGTTTAAGATAATCCGATTAAAGAAGGAATCTAAAGGGCTTATGGATAAATGTACTCAAGAAGAGTTATTGTATGTGATGGAGGAATGGTTAAGAAAACATTATCTTTCATAGGAGCTGTAGTTGTGAGAAAACAAAAAATTTTATTATGTATGTTATTAGGACTTTTAATGACGGTAGTGGCTTGCGATAAGCAAGAAGAACCGGAATCGAAACCGGTTCATGTGAAAAACGAAAAGAAAAAAGAAAAGCATAAAGAACAAGAAGAAGTTAAAGAAGAAAAAAGTATAAATTTAATGGACAAACAGTTGTTACTTTCAGCGACTCTTGGAGACACAGAGACAGCTATAAAGTTGATTCAGGATGGAGCGAATATAAACGTAGAAGGTGACAACGGAGAAACGCCTGTCCTTGCAGCAACGTATCAAAATCATGTAGAGACAGTTAAAGCATTAATTGGTGCAGGTGCTAATATTGAAATTAAAGATGAGAAACAAAGCAATCCACTTCTTTATGCAAGTAGAGAAGGATATACGGATATTGTAAAAGTATTAATTAATGCAGGAGTTAATACGAAAGAAACGACTAAGTCAGGTGGAACAGCACTTATTTCTGCATCTGAGCGTGGCCATGTAGAGGTGGTTAAAGAATTATTAGAGCATACAGATATTGATGTGAATTATAAGAATGAACGTGGTGGAACAGCTTTATTAGAAGCAATTGTATTAGGAAATGGTAGTGAAGGACATAAGAAAGTAATTCAAATGCTTATTGACCACGGGGCAGATGTAAATATGGTCAATAAGGAAAATATTACGCCGCTGCAATGTGCTGAAAAAAGAGGTTTTAAAGATATTGCGAATATGTTGAGGATAGCTGGAGCGAATGAAGTAGTACAGCCGCAACCACAACTGGCGGAATAAGAAGCTGAAGAAATAAAAAGTACGAAATAATCCCATTTAGATAGACAGAATGAAGAAATCAGTTAGTATGATGGATTCAGTAATGTGTATTTGAATGGGATTTTTGTTTTGAACATGAAAAATAGAGTATGAATGGATGGTATATGGAGTAACTAAGGAGGATATAAATGAGGCTTTCAGATCTTGATTTAATAGCAATTCAGGCAGAGGTTTTATTTGTTCATAATCAAGTAGGAAGAATAAAGAGTGTAAATGAAAATGGAAATCCGAAAGCGCCGCGTTTTTTTCTTGGCCGAACTCGTGAAGGGAATATAACGAGATATCATTGTAACCTGGATGATGAAACGGTAAGTAAGATTGAGAAATTAATTCGAGAACCTTCAAATCATATAGAGATAGCAAAGATTATTAATGTATTAAATGAAGAAAGAACAGTGGGAAATATTTGGATGGGTCCTGCTTTCATGTTCCCTAATAATTTACATAAGCCAACTAGAACAATACAAATAACAGAGAAGAATAAAGAGCTTTTGCGAGAAAATTTTCCTAATCTAATAGAACAGATGGAATGGAGGCAACCTTATTTTGCAATTGTTGAAAATGAACAAGTAGTTTCTATATGCTGCAGTGCAAGAAGTACGACTATAGCTGCTGAGGCAAGTGTGGAAACTTTAGCGGAGTTTCAAGGGAATGGATATGGTACTGATGTCGTTACAGCCTGGGCAATATCAATACAAGAAGAAAAACGCATTCCATTTTATAGTACTTCTTGGGATAATTATGCTTCACAAGCAGTTGCGAGAAAACTAAAACTGATTAACTATGGAATGAATTTGCATATCACTTGAATTTTAAACGTAGTTGTTTTCTGTTGGGATTTATTCGTATATCTAAATTATTATAAAGAAAGCCGTATCCTTAAGATGGATACGGCTTTCTCTTTAGGGAGATAAGGGATCAAAGAAATGATGAACTCTTATCTCTTTTATATGAGTAAAGGGTTTAGAACGAATATTGTCCTTTTCATTATTTGTTTAACTCCATTGCAACTTGTTTGCCATTTACGAAAACCTCTGCCACCGCTACTACAACTTCCATCACTTTTTTCATATCTCATCTCTCCTTGTTTTTTGTTTCATTTCTTACTTTTAGTATAAGGAAATACAGTAGTTACAACTATCGAATTGGATGACAAGAGACTTACATTGTTGTAAGGATAATAGTTTTATTTGTAATAAATGTGATTTTGGATCAGGATTCAGAAGTTTCTGTTGTTTTGAACTATAATTAGAAAGAGGGGGGATAATATGAAAAGAATTCTTGTTATTAGTGATATCCATGGAGAAATAGAAAAGTTCGAACAGTTATTGGAAGAGGCTCAATACGATGCAAAACAGGATCAGCTCATTTTATTAGGGGATTATGTGGACCGGGGTCCAAATGCATGTGCTGTAATTGAAAAGATGAAAGAGTTAAAAAAAGAGGGAGCTTTCGTTTTAAAGGGAAATCATGAGGATATGATGATTAAAGCGTTAACGACAGATGAGGAACGTTCATGGAATCATTGGGTAAAAAGAAATGGTGGCGATAAAACATTATATAGCTATGGATTCCTAGAAGAAGATATTGCGGTTAATGAGGAGGACTTCCAAAAGCCGGTTTTACAATCTCATGTACTAGAAGAACATGTAAAGTTTATTCAAGAATTAGATCATTACATTGAAACAGAAGAGTATATATTTGTACATGCTGGTGTTGAGCCGATGAAACGAGTTTCTGAATGTGAACCATATACTTTAATGTGGATACGTAATGAGTTTCATAGTGGGTATAGTGGCGAAAAGGTTGTTGTATTTGGACATACGGAAACGAAGACGCTTCATGGTAATGATGATTGTGGAGTGTATTTTGGGGATAATCGTATTATAGGGATTGATGGCGGTGCTGTGTATGGTGGCCAGTTAAATTGTTTAGAATTGCCGAGTAAAAAGGTATATGTAGTAAAAAATTAAAAGAGATAAGGAGAACCTTATTTCTTTTAATTTTTTATTAAGCTAAATTTAAGAAATAGTCTTTATAATAAACTTTCTAAATTCTATACAATTCTAAAGCTTAAAGAGAAACAGTTGAAAATGAAATTACATAATGTGACTACATTCTTTCTTAATGAGAAGAAGAGATGTAATAATAAAGAGAGCTGAAATATATTGTGGAAGGTGAGAACATGCGCTTACTTGTAGTAGAGGACAATGCTTCTTTATTAGAGTCTATTGTCCAAATTTTACGCGATGAGTTTGAAGTAGATACAGCATTGAATGGAGAAGATGGATTGTTTTTAGCGCTGCAAAATATATATGATGCAATTTTGCTTGATGTCATGATGCCAGAAATGGATGGATTTGAAGTTATCCAAAAAATACGAGATGAAAAGATTGAAACGCCAGTCCTGTTTTTGACAGCGAGAGATTCTTTGGAAGATCGGGTGAAAGGATTGGATTTTGGTGGAGACGACTATATCGTTAAGCCGTTTCAAGCACCGGAACTAAAGGCGAGAATTCGTGCTTTACTACGTAGAAGTGGTAGTTTAACAACACAGCAGACCATTCGCTATAAGGGGATTGAATTGTTCGGGAAAGATAAAGATGTTCAAGTAGATGGACAAGCAATGAAGCTCACATTAAAACAGTATGAACTTTTAGAGTATCTCATTCAAAATAGCGGAAAGATTTTAATGCGTGAACAAATTTTTGATCGTGTTTGGGGATTTGATTCAGATACGACAGTAGCGATTGTAGAAGTGTATGTGCATCATTTACGTAAAAAATTAGAACCATTCGGTTATCAGAAAGATATTCAAACCGTTCGAGGTATTGGATATATATTAAAAGAACAATGAAAAAGGGAAGCATGTTTCAAAAGACACGCATTCGTCTAACTATATTAAATTCGTTAGTATTTATCCTATTAATAGGAGTTTTAGGCAGTATTATTTATGCATACACATATAAACGTACTTATAATGAAGTAAATAGATCTATAGAAAAAACGGTTCAATATAGAGAAAGATTAGATGATAAAATTCCTAATAGGAAATTTATAGGGAAAATTCCTATTGGAGATCCGCGGGTAGTGCAGTTAACTTGGATTGGAAAAACGGTAGAAGTAGATGTTGATAATCGCAAACTTCGTCCCACTTTTGAAGAGAATTTAGAGAAGTTTTATCCCAAAAAGTTAGAATCCGTACAAGATATCGAAGTGCAAGGTAAATATTTTAGAACATTTTCGTTTCAAAAAGATGAGAAAATAGTTCAAATCGTACGTGACACAACGGCAGAAGAAGAGATGTTAAATACATTATTTTTAATTCTCGTTATAGGTTGTAGCGTAGGAAGCCTATGTGCAATAGGAATCGGCTTTTTCTTAGCTGGTAGAGCACTCATACCTATTCAAAATTCATGGGAAAAACAGCAGCGGTTCGTTTCTGATGCATCACATGAATTAAGAACACCGCTTGCAGTTATTCAATCAAAAACGGATGTGTTATTCCAGTCACCATCCGCTACGATAGAAGAAAAGGCGATGGATATTTCTACAATTTCAAAGGAATGTAGGCGGTTATCGAAGCTAGTTAGCAATTTATTATTATTAGCACGTTCGGATTCTAATCAAATTGAGGTGGATAAGAAAACATTTAAACTTGATAAATTGTTAGAAGAAATAGTAGATCCATATAAAGAAATTGCTTCTTATCAAGAAAAAGAGATGATATTAAAAGTAGAACACGACATATTGTTTATGGGCGATAGAGAGAGAATCCATCAAATGATGGTCATATTGCTAGATAATGCGATGAAGTATACGAATGAAGGCGGGCATATTCAAATCGATTGCACGCAAACGAACAGTTCGATTCGTATACAGGTGAGAGATGATGGGATAGGAGTTACAGAAGAGGATATTCCAAAATTATTTGATCGTTTTTATCAAGGCGATAAAGCAAGAAGTACATCAGAGGGTGCGGGATTAGGTCTTTCAATTGCGAATTGGATTGTAGAAAAGCATTACGGGAAAATATCAGTAGAGAGTAAATTGGGAGAGGGCACCTGTTTTGAAGTGATTTTCCCTAAAAACCAAAAAATATAAGTGAGAAGACGATCTTGTTTTTACAAGGTCGTCTTTTTTTAAGGGAAAGTTAAGGAACAACTTGTATCATGTATTACATAATGGAAACTTGTGATGGAAAGAAAAGCTGTAAGGTTTTTTGAATGAACTGGATAAATCATAAGGTTATTTCTAACAGAGATGAAGTTTATGTATAGTATAAAAAAAAATATGGGAAAGCTGGAAAAAGAAAGCGTGAGAGGGAGGAAGAAGTCTTGAAAAAGAAAATGATGACGGTATTCACTATTGGAGTAATGAGTTTAAGTATATTAGGGGGTGCCTCTCCTTCTGGAACGACAAAAGGAAAATCAGATTACGCGCAGCGTAGTAAAGAGCAATTAAACGATGGGAAAATACATGCAATGCATACAGAAGAGAAGGCAGAAAAGCTAGGCATTGAAACGGATGGAAAAGAACAAATTACGTTAGAAAAAGAAATTCATGAAACGGAAGTAGGAAGAGAAGCGGAACAATTAGGTATCCCGACAGAAGGAAAAGATGTTGGAATTCTTTCAGAAGAAATCTACGAAACAAAAGTGAAGCAAGAAGCGTTAAACCTAGGGATATCTGTAGAGAACACATCGATTGTGGATTTAATAAGCAAAATCAATGCAATCAAAATTAATAACGAAGCCAATAAATTAGGCGTTTCGACTGAAGGAAAAGAGATAGAAGAGGTTGCGGAGGAAATCTATGGAACGAAAGTAAGAGAAGAAGCAGGAAAGTTAGATATTTCTCAAAAAGGAAAAGAGATAGAAGAGTTAGCAGAAGAAGTGTACGAACAAAAAGTGCAGGTAGAAGCAAAAAAATATCATATTGATTTATACGGTAAAGATATATATCAAGTATTAAGAGAAATAAATGAGCAAAAGGTAATAGAAATAGCAGATGAGCTTGGTATGGATAGAGCGAATTTGAATATTCAAGATTTAGCGGAGAAGATAAATCTTGAACAACCTGAAAAAGGAAACGAACTAAAATTTATACCAATGATTCAAACAGATGTAGATGCGTTTTATTCGTATTTAACGAATTAAAAGGGGCGTGAGAGTGATACGGAAATGGAAGTGGTATATATGTATGGCCGTACTATGTATAGTAATATGGGGTGCATATACAAATGGGATTACAGCGTATGTGGAGAAAGTAAAGGGATTAATATTCTCCAGTATACAAAGTCAAAAACGAGCAGAGCTTAGTAATAACGATGAAAAAATCATCTTATCAAATGTGCCTTTAATTCAGCAATTACCAGAGCTAGATAGAGGATGCGAAGTAACAAGTTTAGCGATGATGTTACAATATGCGGGTGTTTCTGCAGATAAGATGAAGTTAGCAAATGAAATAAAAAAAGTTAATTTTTTAGACGATGGTGTAAGAGGAAATCCGAATGAAGGATTTGTTGGGAACATTTATACGTTTTCTGAATCGGGATACGGTGTATATCATGGACCGCTTTTTCAATTAGCAAAAAAATATTTACCGAATGAAGCTGTAGATTTAACAGGAAACAGTATAGAAGAAATTTATAAGAGTGTAAATAATGGGCAACCGGTAGTAATGATTACGAATGCAACATATGCCCCGCTAGATGAGGATGAATTCACTATATGGGAAACAAATGGTGGAGATGTTTCCATTACTTATAATGAACATTGTGTTGTACTTGTTGGATATGATAAGGAGTCTGTATATATTCAAGATCCACTTAATGAACGCCCGAATATCAGTGTATCGAGAGCGGATTTTGAAAAGGCGTGGGTACAGATGGGGAGCCAAGCGATTAGTTATGTGAAAAGTTCAAAGTGAAGTAAGGGAATAAGAGTATACGGATTATAAAGAAGGTTTTGTGAGAAGTGTTTTAAAGAAGAAAAAATGATAAGAAGAAAGAGAACTTCTATGTATGGAGGTTCTCTTATTTTGTAATTTAAACTTTTAAGAATAACTACATATGTAAAAATGCATAATCAACAAAAAAAATACATGGTATTATTATATTTAATTTCCAAAATTAATCGAGCAGCAGAAACAATGAAAGGTTTAGCTGGCGATGAAAATGAAGTAACGAATGCTATTGATGAAATTGCAAAGGCTACAGAAGAACTATAAGAAATGATTAGTAAATTTAAAGTATAATAACAGCAAATAAGTAAGGTGAAAATGATATCACCTTACTTATTTTTCTATTCAGCAATTAGGGGAGTCATTAACGGGATGAAAAAAAGAAAAAGACTATGGAATTTATGGAAAACGATTACATTGTTAGTGTGTACTGTTGTCATTTTTTCTTTACTTGTAACAGATATTTTAATCAGCCATAATGTTGAACGAACGACAGAAGAAAGCCAAGCAGAGAAGGCAAAAACGATTGCACATATTGTAGCGAATGATTCGGTGGTAATCGATGGTTTAATTGGGAAAGCAGATACTTCCGCCATCCAAACGTATACAAATAGGATATTAAAAAATACAGGTGTTCAATTTATTGTCGTTATGGACATGGATGGAATAAGAAAATCTCATCCAAATCCCCAAAAAATAGGTCATCATTTCGTTGGAGGGGATGAAGGAACGGTATTGAAGGGAAAGGAACACGTATCTTTAGCAGAAGGGACTTTAGGGATTTCAATGCGAGTATTCGTTCCTGTTTTTGCTGACACAGGTGAACAGCTTGGTGCGGTTGCTGTTGGTATTTCAGCTGATAATGTAAAAGAGAGAGTTAAGGAAAGTAGACATATTATTTATATAGGTGTCGGAGTTGGATTGTTAATTGGCATTATAGGAGCGATATTGCTAGCTAGACATATAAAGAAGAGTCTGTTTGGTCTGGAACCGCATAGGATAGCGAAAATTCTTGAAGAAAGAAATACGATGTTGCTTTCGGTGAAGGAAGGTATTATTGCTGTAGATAAAGAGGCGAACGTAACTTTAATCAATAATGAGGCAAAACGGTTATTTAAGAAAAGTGGACTTGAAGAAGATTTTATTGGTAAAGACGTTGAATTGTATATGCCGAATTCACGTATAAAAGAAGTGTTGCAAACAGGAGAGGTACAATTAAACGAAGAACAAAAAATTTATGGGATTACGATTGTTACGAATCGTGTTCCTTTATATGTAAAAGGAGAAATAGTTGGTGCAATTGCAACATTTCGTGATAAAACAGAAATTAGAAAATTAGCAGAAGAATTAACTGGTATTAAGCTATATGCGGAAGCATTACGGGCTCAATCTCATGAATTTATGAACAAAATGCATGTCGTATTAGGGTTAACACATATGAAACAGTATGAAGAATTGCAGAAATATGTAAGTAGTATGGTATCAGAGCATCAATATGAAATTGGGGGGATTATGAAAAAAATTCAAAGCCCAGTATTTGCTGGATTTTTACTAGGTAAACTTAGTTATGCTAGAGAGAAAAATATAAAGTTAATTATAAAAGACGATTCTTACTTACCAGAAATATATGATGAACGTATCATTCATGAATTGATCACCATTGTCGGGAATTTAATTAATAATGCATTAGACGCGGTGGCGAATTGTGAGAAGAAGCAGGTTGAAGTTGGAATACAATATGGGGATACATTAATCATTACAGTACAAGATACGGGGAAAGGCATAAAAGAAGATGAAATTGATGCATTATTTATAAAAGGTTATTCCACAAAGGGTGATAATCGGGGGTATGGTTTGCATCTTGTAAAGGAAAGCATAAAGCGAATAAATGGGGGAATTTATGTTCATTCATTGTTAGGAACGGGAACGACAATAACGATTGAAATACCTAAAAGTAGGGATGAGAGATAAGATGATCAAAGTTTTGATTGTAGAAGATGATCCGATGGTTGCGATGTTAAATACGCATTATTTAGAGCAAGTGGGAGGGTTTGAACTTGTCCATGCAGTTAACTCAGTAAAATCGGCGATAGAAGTATTAGAGAAGTCACGAGTAGACTTCATATTACTTGATATTTTTATGCCTGAGGAGACTGGATTTGAGCTTTTAATGTATATTCGGAATCAAGAAAAGGAAATTGATATTATGATGATTTCAGCTGTGCATGATATGGGAAGTATTAAAAAAGCATTACAATATGGAGTTGTCGACTATTTAATTAAACCATTTACATTTGAACGCTTTAAGGAAGCATTAACTGTATATCGAGAAAAACTTACTTTTATGAAAGAACAACAAAAAATTAGTCAATCGGAATTAGATTCACTAATTTTACAAAAAGAAAAAAGAGAGTCCTCTGTCTATAAAGAGCTTCCGAAAGGATTAACAAAGCAAACGCTGCAACTAATTTGGCAGCAAATCAAATCGCTTCACGGACAAGCATTTACAACAGATGAAATGGCGAAATTAGTAGGGGTTTCAAGAGTTTCTATTCGAAAGTATGTAATGTTTTTGACTGAAATTGGAGTTTTAGAGAATGAAATGGTGTATCAACATGTGGGAAGACCGGTAAGTAAATTAAGGTGTATTGACCAAAATAAAATAGAATTTTACGTATAAGCGACTTATTATAGGTCGCTTATACTTTTTTTAATTACAAAAGTAGTTACAAAACTTACAAAAACTATTTTTACTATTGAAAGCGTTTTAATATTGTTATTAAGAAAACAAGGGGGTGCCATATGGGAATTCAAAAGAATGTGGAAGCGGTATCATTTTCTGAGGGGAATGAGGTACAAAGAGAATCGTTCGCTTCTAAAATTATGAATGTAAAAATCGGTGTAATACCTTTACCGTTATATGTAGTATTGGCTGCTATTATTTATGGGGCATCTGTATATAATAAATTACCAGCAGATATGATTGGTGGATTTGCAGTTATTATGATTATGGGTATTTTCTTAGGTGACATTGGGATGAGAATTCCAATTCTAAAAAACATCGGTGGTCCAGCAATTCTTTCATTATTTATTCCATCGTTACTTGTATTTTTCAACTGGATGAATCCAGCTTCAATGGAAGCTGCGACTATGTTAATGAAAAAATCGAACTTTTTATATTTATATATTTCTTGTTTAGTGGTTGGAAGTATTTTAGGAATGAACCGTAAAGTATTAGTACAAGGTTTCGTTCGCATGTTTATTCCTTTAGTAGTAGGAACGTTAGCTTCTATAGCAGTAGGCTTATTAGTAGGTTCACTATTTGGATTTGAAATGAAGCAGACATTCTTCTTTATCATCGTACCAATTGTTAGTGGTGGTATTGGGGAAGGGATTTTACCGTTATCACTAGCTTACGGTGATATTTTAAATGAATCATCAGCAACATTTGTATCACAGCTTATTCCTGCAGCTATTATCGGAAATATGTTTGCAATTGTGAGCGCAGGCTATATGAAGCGTTTAGGTGAGAAGAGACCTGAGCTTAGTGGGAATGGTGTATTAGTAAAAACAGATAATCAAGCAGAGTTATTAAAAGAGCAAAATACAGAAAAACCAATTGATTTCTCATTAATGGGAGCAGGGTTATTGATTGCATGTACATTCTTTATTTTCGGAGGATTAGCTTCTAAGTTTATCGGTATTCCAGGAGCAATCATTATGATTTTTTCAGCAGCACTTGTGAAATACTTTAAATTAATGCCAGCAAAAATGGAGCAAGGTGCATTCCATTTATATAAATTTATTTCAAAGAATTTAACTTGGCCGTTAATGGTCGGTTTAGGATTGCTATATATTCCGTTAAAAGACGTAGCAGCAGTTCTTTCTGTAGGATATGTTGTTGTTTGTGCATCAGTTGTTCTTACAATGGTAGCATCAGGTTTTCTTGTAGGGAAAGTGATGAAAATGTATCCAGTTGAATCAGCAATTGTAACTGGATGTCATAGTGGTTTAGGTGGAACTGGAGATGTTGCTATTTTATCAGCTTCAAATCGTATGGAATTAATGCCGTTTGCGCAAATTTCAACGCGTTTAGGTGGGGCAGCAGTGGTTGTAACAGCAACAATTTTATTGAAAATGTTTTCATGATCAAAACAAGCTAGCTATATTCGTATAGCTAGCTTGTCAAATTAAGGGGAGATTATAAGTATGTTAGAAAATCAAATTAATGAAAGATCATTGTTATTGCATAAAGAGTTAGTAGGGAAAATTGAGATTACAAGTAAAGTAGAAGTGAATTCAGCGGATGATTTAAGTCTGACTTATACACCAGGGGTAGCTGAGTCTTGTAAAGCAATTGCAGCAGATGAAGATACAGCGTATGACTATACAGCAAGAGGGAACATGGTGGCAGTTGTTTCAGATGGAACAGCAGTACTTGGTTTAGGGAATATTGGACCGAAAGCGGCTATGCCTGTTATGGAAGGGAAAAGTATTTTATTTAAGAAGTTTGCGAATGTAGATGCTTTCCCGCTATGTTTAGGTACGACTGATGTGGATGAAATCGTTACCCTTGTGAAAAATCTAGAGCCTACATTTGCAGGTATTAATTTAGAGGATATTGCAGCACCACGCTGTTTTGAAATTGAAAAACGATTAAAAGAAGAAACGAATATTCCTGTATTTCATGATGATCAGCATGGGACGGCTATTGTCGTTTTAGCAGCTGTTATTAATGCATTAAAAGTTGTAAGTAAACAAATGGATGATGTGAAAATTGTTATTAACGGTGCGGGTTCGGCAGGAATTGCAATTGGAAAATTATTATTAAAAGCTGGCGCAAAACATATTACGTTAGTTAGTTTAGAAGGTATTGTTTGTGAAGGTGAAACATGGATGAACGAAGCACAAATCGAAGTTTCAAAGAAGACAAATCGAGAATATGTACGTGGAACATTAAAGGAAGCGATTCATCAAGCTGATATTTTCATCGGTGTATCTGCTCCAAACGTATTAACGAAAGAACTTGTACAGACGATGAACGAGAAACCAATTGTGTTTGCAATGGCAAATCCAATCCCAGAAATATTCCCAGAGGACGCATTAGAAGCTGGGGCAGCTGTAGTAGGAACTGGGCGTTCTGATTATTCGAATCAAGTAAATAATGTATTGGCGTTCCCTGGAATATTCCGCGGTGCGTTAGATGTGCGTGCGACTGATATTACAGAAGAGATGAAATTAGCGGCAGCATATGGGATCGCTAACATAATTACGGACGAAGAGCGTAGTGCGAATTATGTAATTCCAAATCCATTAGATAAAAGAGTTGTTCCAAATGTTGCAGAAGCAGTAGCGAAAGCAGCCATTGATTCAGGTGTGGCGCAAATTACGAAAATGCCAAGTTATTAATAGTTAAAAGCAGTGCCTAAAAAGGCACTGCTTTTTTTGAGATAAGAAATCAAAATAATGAAGAAGTGTAGAATTATTTATGTTTCTTCACTATTTGTTTAATTCCATTGCAACTTGTTTACCATTTATGAAAACCTCAGTTACTGCTACGATCACTTCTATCATTTTTTTCATCTCTCATCTCTCCTCGTTTCATTTCTTACTTTAAGTATAAGAGAAGAGAGATAATTCAACTATCGAAGTACATGACGTCGAAATTACATTGTTGTAAGGAAATGTTTTAGTTTTGTCACTTTACTCAGCATTGATTACAAACTGATCATAATATTTCTCATTCACATATATATTTAATACCCATAATCCAGATGAAGGTAGTGACATTACGAGAGGGAGTTCCTTTATGGTTGTATCGACTGTATTTGAAGTAGTCCAAGTTTGTTTGGAAGTTTCTTTTTGAAAGAGTACTGGTGTTGGAGTTACAGTTCCTTGTTTTAACACGATAATAGATAGTTTTCCAGTTGGCATTTCAGGATCTAGGAAGAACCACATTAATTCATTTTGTTCATTTGCGATAATAGAGCTATCAGCCATTGCAATTTTTCCTTCAATGCCTTTTAAGGGCATCTTCCCCTCTGTAAAGGAAGGTGCTTCTTCCCAATTTACATCTTTTAAAACACTAAGATGAAAAAAGGAAGGTGCGTTAATTTGAGAGGATGACGTTTCTAGTACTTCTTTTTTAGGTACATTTGAATCTGGTTGCACTTGCGCGCAGCCAGTAATGAGGAAGGAGAAAAGTAGCATAGTTCCGATTTTTTTCATGGTGCCACACTCCTAATTTTTATTGTTAGTGTAATTGTATTTGCTAGCAGGCGGGACAATTCCTTTAAATCGTAAAAAGAGGTCGTAAGTTTTGTACGACCTCTTTTGACATTTTCTATCCCGATTGGTGAGGGCTAATAATCAGTGGGGGATGGACCCCCCACTGATTAAAGTTTCACTTTATATTTGTTCAGTTGAAAAGGTTGGTTCTCTCTCTTTTTGAGGCATTGTTAAGAAAATAACAGAAAGAACGATACATACTCCGCCTAATAATTGATATGCTCCAAAAAATTCATTAAGCCAAGCGATTGAAACGATGGCAGTTACAAGTGGTTCAATGCTAGATAAAATACTTGTTTCTGTTGCTGCTAAATATTTAAGACTACCGATATAAAGTAGGAAAGAAAGAGTGCCACTTATAATGATAAGAATAAGCATAGAAAATGTTTGAAGTGTGAAAGTTTGCGAAATCTGATTCCATCCAAAAGAACGATTACAAATAAGCAGTGCAATCCCTCCAATTAACATCCCCCAGCCAATTACTATAGTTGTTCCACATTCTTTAATAAGAGAAGCCGGATGAAGGGTATAAAACGCAAAACCAATCGCTGTTAATAGGCCGAAAGTGATAGCTGCTTTAGATAAAACAATATTTTCAATTGAACCGTTTGTAATAATAAAGTATGTCCCTGCTAGAGCAGTTATAATTGCGAGTATTTGCATAGAAGCAGGGAATTTCTTTTGCTCAAACGCAACGTAAATTGTAATAAGAACAGGACCTAGAAATTGAAATAATGTTGCTGTGACCGCGTTACTAATATGAACTGTTTCGATAAAGGCGTATTGCGCACCAAGCATGCCGAGAATAGAGAAAATAACAAGTTGTATAGAATGTCTAGGGTGTTTCCAAATTTGAAATATATTTTGTTTTTTTATAAGTAAGAAAGATAAAATGAATAATCCTGCAAGCAACAAGCGAATTGTTAAAAAATCAATTGATGATACGTTCGTATGTTGAAATAACCACTGAATCATCGGGCCAGATAATCCCCACAAGGTAGCTCCTGTAATAATCATAATGAGTCCAATACGTCTACTATTGTTCATTATCATGCATCTCCTCTCGAGTATTTGATTTTTTATGTGTGACATGATAAAAGGAATTATATATAACTTCTGGTACTGTAAAAAGTATCAGATTTCAGTTTTATTAAGGGGTCAGATATTATGTTAGAATTAACGCCTAATTTAAATATGAATAGTAAAAAGGCATTGTATGTGCAGTTGTATGAGTATATAAAAAAAGAAATTAAAGATGGGACGATTGTACCTGTTACGAAGTTACCAGCTAAACGAAAGTTAGCAACACATTTACAAGTAAGTAAAAATACAGTAGAGGCGGCTTATGAGCAATTACTTGCAGAAGGTTATATTGAGTCTATATCGAGAAAAGGTTATTTTGTATGTAAGATTGAGCAAATGGTTCATGTAGAAGAAATTGAAGAGAAAGTAGAAGAAGTACCGTTTCAGGAGAAGTATTATAAATTTGATTTCACACAAACAGGAGTCGATACGAATGCTTTTCCGTTCAATATGTACCGTAAACTTATAAATGACGTATGGCAGCCACATAATAATGATTTGCTTTTTCTTGGGCATCCTCAAGGGGAATCGAGCTTAAGAGAAGAAATTGCGAACTATTTGTATGAATCTAGAGGTGTGCGTTGTTCAGCTAGTCAAATTGTATTAGGAGCGGGAACACAAATATTAGTGAAGCTACTATTTCAATTGCTAAAGGGGAGCTATTATGCAGTTGAAAATCCAGGGTATCATAGGAAAATGGTTGTTTTTGAACAGGGAGAAAAAAGAGTTCAAATGTTATCTTTAGATAGGGATGGAATTTGTATTGCAGATTTAGAAAATAGCGATGCGAATGTTGTATTTGTTACACCTTCTCATCAGTTCCCGTATGGAATGATTATGCCTATCACGAGAAGGATGCAGCTTTTACAATGGGCGAAGAAAGAAGAAGGTAGGTTTATTATTGAAGATGATTACGATAGTGAATTTCGCTACTCAGGAAAGCCAATACCAGCACTGCAAGGGTTAGATACAGATGGGAAAGTTATTTATATGGGGACGCTATCGAAAGCATTGTTGCCATCGTTACGGATGAGCTATATGGTATTACCAAAGAAATTAATTGAAAAGTATCAAAAGCAATATTTGTTTTATACACAAAGTGTTTCAAGAATGGACCAAGAAGTGATTAGAAGGTTTTTAAAGGAAGGCCATTGGGAAAAACACATTCATAAAATGCGTGTCGTCTATCGAAAGAAGAGAGATCGACTTGTTTTTGAAATAGAGAAGTATTTTTCTAATCGTGTTGAAGTGATAGGAGAAGATTCGGGATTACACATTTTATTAAAAGTGCATAATGGAATGCGGGAAGAAGAATTAATTAAAGAAGCCGCGAAATATAGTATTAAAATATATCCTGTTTCTACGTACTATAAAGACGGTACTGCATGGGAAAATGTAGTCCTACTTGGGTTTGCGATATTATCAGAAGAAGACATTGCGAAAGCGATTCAATTATTAAATAAGGCATGGTTTAGAAGAAAATAAAAAACATCCTCATACGTAAGAGGATGTTTTTTATTATTTATTTTCATCTAGGAATAAGACCATATGCTCTTCATCCCAATATTGTCCGTTATATTTTAATGAGCGTTCTTGCACACCAAATGTTTTAAATCCTAATGACTCATAAAGTTTTTTTGCACCATCGTTGCCAACAACAACATCAAGCATAACTTGTTCTACTTCTAAAGATTTAGCAAGCTCAAGACATTCTTTAATAAGTGCTTTTCCTGCTCCAAGTCCGCGTGCTTTTGGAGACACGTATACTGAACCAATTTTTGCTTTATGTTCTTGTTTTACATATGGTTTCGTTTCCAGTGTTGCAACTCCGATTAATTTTCCATCTTTAAATGCACCTAGTGTATAGTTCTCATCTTGTGCTAATTTTTGGGCTTTATATTCAATAGCACACTCTTTATTAATAATATCTTCATAAGAAGAGCTGAAAGCTTCCGGGTTTTGTTTTAATCCTTCTACTCGAAGTTCTAAGTAAATTTCCGCTTCGTCTTTTGTTAATACATGGATATCCAATTATATCACCCTCCAAATCTTTTACAGTTGTACCTATATTTTATATTGAAATAAGAATAATTTCAAAAGCTTAGCTTATAATAGTTGGTTTATAAATAAAATAGCACCAGTAGTGTTGACTACTACTGGTGATTTCACGCATATATTATTCAAATGGTAATTCAATTATAAATGCTGTTCCGACTTCTAATTCACTTTTAACTTCAATAGAACCATTATGAAGTTCTACAATTTCTTTTGCAACAGCCAGTCCGATACCTTTTCCTCCTGTAGCTCGTGTTCTGGATTTATCGACACGGTAAAAGCGATCGAAAACATGTGGGATATCTTCTTCAGGAATACCTTCACCTTCATCTTGTACACTTATTGTAAAAGTATTCGTATTGGCGAGTACACGTATTGTTATAGAAGTATTTTCTAGTGAATGTTGATAAGCGTTATGCAACAAATTTAACATAACTTGTTCCATACGTCTTTCGTCTATACAAACTTCTAAATCTTCTTTGCAATATACATGAAGTTGCATTTGTTTGTTCGTTAATGTTGTTTTTGTTTTTTCAACCATTCGCTCTAAAAATGGTCTAAGAAGCATTTTTTGTTTTTTTATAACAAATTGGTGCTGCTCTAATTGTACAAGCATAAATAAATCTTGTACAAGGTTGGTTACACTATCCGTTTCGTCTTCAATGATTTGTAAGTATTCTTCACGTTCTTCTTTCGTTAGAGAATCTCTTTTTGCTACCTTTGCATAACCTTTCATATAGGTTAATGGAGTTAGTAATTCATGCGCTACACTAGCGAGAAATTCGTTTCGTTCTTTTTTCATATACGTAAGTTCACTAGATAAATCTTCAATCGTTTTTGCTAAGCTTCCAAGTTCATCATTTCGTTTAATTCCTAATTGAATCGGCTTATTTAATTTTGACATTTTTTCTGTCGCCCGCTTCATTTTTATAAGCGGTTCTGTAATAACACGAGAAAAAACAAAGACAGAAATAGTAGTTAAAATAATTGTCAAAACACTAATGATAAGAAATTGATTCATGAGTTTAAGTAACATATTTTCTAAGAAAGATGTCTTTAATAACATATATAACTTACCTTGAAATCCTTGAATTTCCAGCGGGCTTACTGTTGAGATGAATTTTGATTTTTTCCAGTTTTTTTCAACGATTAATCCACCTTCTGGGATAGTCTCTGTTTTACAAGTAAGTTGTTTTTGCATTTCTTTCGTTACGGGTTCTGAGGTAGAAATAATTTTGCCGTTATTGTCTGTTATAATGATAGCTATATCAGAGTTAGCAATTAATTCTGATTCAACTAAGTGTTCAGCCTCAGTGTTGATATCAAACTCGGGGTACACAGCACGTTTAGGCCGTTTACTGTGTTCAGCGCTTTCTGGGAGTTTCTTTTCTTTAGAATATGCACCCCACTTCGCGCGGTTTTTAATCATTTTACTATAGCGATTTCCTTTCTCTAAAAGAGCAAGAGTTTCCTCTTCAATGCGTATGTTTGAAAGGTTCTTATAAAAAGATACGAAAGCAATTGTTTCAATACATAAAGCTAATATTAAAAAGTATGTCCCAACTTTAAGGGAAAGTTTGCTCATTTTCTCACCATACCTTATTTCATATAAAGTAATTATTCATTTTTCCATTTATATCCGACTTTATAGACTGTCTCTAAGTAATCTTCAACTGGAAATCCTTTTTTGCGTAACTTATCCCGTATATTACGAATATGTGAATCGATAGTTCTGTATTCGATGTCTGTTTGATAGCCCCAAATCTTTTCGATTAAATCGTCTCGGCTGTAAGCACGGTTTGTATTTTGTAAAAATAGTCCAAGTAACGAAAATTCGATAGGAGTTAGCGAGATTTTTTCGTTATAAACTGTGACAGTATGTTTCGTTTTATCCCACTCAATACCATTGAAGCTAACAAAGCTATCTTTCTTTGTGCGACGTAATATAGCCTCGATTCGCGCGACTAATACATGTTCATCGAATGGTTTTGTAATATAGTCATCTGCTCCCATGGTCAGGCCTTTGACCATATCATAATTTTGGTTGCGAGCCGTTAGCATAATAATTGGAACGTTGGAAATTTGACGGATTTGATAGCAAGTATCCCACCCATCCATATTCGGCATCATAACATCTAATAAAATAATATCGAAGTCCTTTTGTTCGATTAATTCTAGCGCTTCAAGGCCAGAAGTAGCTTTCATACAAAAATAGCCACGAGGGCTTAAGAACAGATCTAATAATCGTAACATACGTTCTTCATCGTCTACTAATAAAATTTTCACCATAATCTTGTGCACCCCAAACTATTCATTCTACTTGTATAGTTTACATGAAAATAATAAAAAACTCTTTTTATGTGATTGAATGGATGGCTGATTTTTTCAATCAGGGCAATTGACATAAAAAATGCACTAGTTTTGCACAACTATTTTTTATAATAGAAAACGTAGCGACACAAATACCCTATGTTGCGACATAACGTCATGTCATTTTATTTATAAAATGACAATTCCATTCTATTGTGTATGTGAGATAGAGAGGGTTTTCGTATTCACCTCGCATCGGATAAGAAAAATTTCCTATCTCACACTTTTTTTAAAAGGGGATTGTACACATGAGTAAAAAAGTAGAGCATTTACAAAAAGAAAAGCAAGATCGTAATGCGGTTGTAATGTGTGTTGCGGTATCTATGCTTATTATGATAAGTTGTGTAAATAAATTTTTCGGGATTTTATAATAGAAAAAAAGCTTATTGCCTCTTAAGAAGCAATAAGCTTTTTTTATGTGTTCTATATAATAAACCAAGGTAGAATGGCCAGTCCAGAAGTTACAATTGCTGTAGCAAATATTAAAAAGATAGCTTGTTTGTTTTGTTTCATGTTACATTCTCCTCTACATATCAATTGCGTGCTATACGTTCATGAAATAATCAGTGGGGGATGGAGCTCCCCACTGATTAAAGTTTCATTTTATATTTTTAGTATAACGAATGGAAAGGATTGGAACGATCGATAAAGGTGACATGAAGATTACATTGTTGTAATGAAAAAAGCATCTTAATTAATAAGAAGATGCTTTTGAAAAATTATATTAAAATGTTAATTATTTAAGAATAAAACCATATGCTCTTCGTCCCAATATTGGCCATTATGTTTTAAGGACCGTTCTTGCACACCGTAAGTTTGGAAGCCGAGGGACTCATATAATTTTTTTGCAGCTGTGTTATCAGCAACAACATCAAGCATGAGCTGTTCTACATGTAATTTATCGGCATTTTCAATAATCGCTTTAATTAAAGCTCGTCCTGCACCAAGACCACGCGCTTTTGGAGAAATAAAAACGGAGCCGATTTTTGCCTTATGCTCTTGCTTAATAAATGGCTTTGTTTCTAGAGTAGCAATACCGACTAAATCATTATCTTTGAAGACACCTAGAGTATACTTATCCGGATTGCTTAATCGCTTTGCCATAGCAGCGACAGGGTTTTCATGTTTAAGAACATCTTCATAAGAAGAGCTAAAAGCCTCAGGGTTTTTCGTTAAACCTTCCATACAAACTTTCAAATAAATTTCTGCGTCCTCTGTTGTTAATAAGCGAATTTCCATAGTTGTAACCTCCTAGATTGATTCAAATTTAATTCATTAACTTTGTAAGATTAAGTTTAGTTAAATGTATTCTGTGACTATTCTTTCTTAATTTGTAAAAGAATGAAAAGATTATGCTACTATGTTTTTATTTTATTTATGTAATGAAATTATATATTAACTTCATTAACTATTCAAGTGATATATATATTACATTTTTATAACTAAAATAACTCCTCAATTGAGGAGTTATTTTTTAATTGTTCGATTGATAACCATCGATTCGCTCTGGATGTGTATAAATATTGCAAGATCCATTTCGAATAAATCCTACTACGGTAATACCTAAATCATGGGCGAGTTGCAGAGCTAGTTTAGTTGGAGCTGATTTAGATAGAACAATTTCGCAACCTATTTTTGAAACCTTTAACAAAATTTCAGATGAGATGCGTCCGCTAAACGCAATGATTTTCCCTTGAATAGATATATTGTTTCGTAAACAATGACCGTATATTTTATCTAGCGCATTATGTCTTCCAATATCCATTCTTGATAAAAGAATGTTATTTCGATCACATAGAGCGGTATTATGTACACCACCCGTTTGGCGAAATGTAGTTGAAGATTGTTGTAAGGAAGTCATTAGGTGAAAACATTCTTCCGGAGTAATAGTTATATGTATATCATGTAACTTTTTTGCTTTTGCTGCATCGTTGACGAAAACAAAACCTTGTCTACTTTTTCCGCAACAAGAAGTTACGTACCGTTTATTATATAAAGTTTGATAGAGCGGATTAATTTTTGATGATTTTACATGGACAATTCCGTTTTCTTTTTGGAACCATAATTCTTCAATATCTTTATAAGAAGAAATAATTCCTTCAGAAATTAAAAAACCGATTACCATATCTTCAATGTAATTAGGAGTGCATACAACTGTTACGTATTCTTCGCTATTTAATTTAATTGTAATAGGAGATTCCGTAACAACCTCATCGGTTTGTTTTGAAAATGTACCAGATTGATAGCGTACAATTGTATATGTTTCTTGAATAGGCCCCATATTAAATTCCCCTTTATATGTATTTTTCTCCATATTTATCATAAAACATCGAAAAACCAAAAGCATCTACTAACAAGAAGATGGCAGATTATTTTGGTTATTATTGTATATGTACGATATAATAGATTTGTAGAATAGCGACATTTTCAAGCTTTCGTAGTTATACCTTATAACATCTAGAATCGACTTCCAAAGGAAAGTATTTCAACAGGGCGCTTCAAAAATATGTACAGCAACGCAGTTTTGAAAACGGATTCACAATTGTGTTGTACAGTTGGTTGTAAGGAGAGGGGAAACTATGACAGAACAGACAGTCCGTGTAACCGTTGATGGTAAAGAATTTTTCGCATCAGGTGAAAAGACGATACTCCAATTATTTAACGAAAGTAATTTAGAACATCCTCAAATTTGTCATGTACCAGAGGTAGATCCTATTCAAACTTGTGATACATGTATTGTAGAAGTGAATGGAAGTTTACTGCGTGCCTGTTCAACGAAGTTGGAAGATGGCATGCATATTGAGAGGCAATCGGAACGTGCGAAGGAAGCGCAAACTGAAGCGATGGATCGAATATTAGAGAATCATTTATTGTACTGTACGGTATGTGATAATAATAATGGTAACTGTAAAGTCCATAATACAGTAGATATGATGGGAATTGAAGAACAGAAATATCCATATGAACCGAAAGCAAGTGCATGCGAAGTGGATACGTCGCACCCATTCTATCGATACGATCCAAATCAATGTATTGCTTGTGGGCAGTGTGTAGAAGTATGCCAAAATTTACAAGTGAATGAAACTTTATCGATTGATTGGAGTTTAGACCGTCCACGTGTTATTTGGGACAATGGTGTGAGTATAAATGACTCGTCTTGTGTTAGCTGTGGGCAATGTGTAACAGTTTGTCCTTGTAATGCATTAATGGAAAAAACGATGCTAGGAGAAGCTGGATTTATGACTGGTTTAAAACCAGATGTGCTAAATCCAATGATTGATTTTGTAAAAGACGTAGAGCCTGGATATAGCAGTATTTTAGCAGTTTCAGAAGTAGAATCTGCAATGCGTAAGACGAAAATTAATAAGACAAAAACAGTTTGTACATTTTGTGGTGTAGGTTGTTCATTTGAAGTGTGGACGAAAGATCGTCAAATTTTAAAAGTGCAACCTGTTTCAGATGCACCGGTTAATGGTATTTCCACATGTGTAAAAGGCAAATTTGGATGGGACTTTGTGAACAGTGAAGAGCGTATTACAAAGCCGTTAATTCGCCAAGGGGATATGTTTGTTGAGGCTTCATGGGAAGAGGCTCTTGAAGTTGTTGCATCTAATATGCAACATATTAAATCAGAATATGGTAGCGATGCGTTTGGGTTTATTTCTTCTTCGAAAGTAACAAATGAAGAAAACTATCTTATGCAAAAACTAGCTCGTCAAATATATGGAACAAATAATGTAGATAACTGTTCCCGTTATTGCCAATCTCCAGCAACAGACGGTTTATTTAAAACTGTCGGTATGGGCGGAGATGCTGGAACAGTGAAAGATATTGCTGAGGCAGGTCTTGTTATTATTGTTGGTGCAAATCCAACAGAAGGACATCCTGTACTTGCAACTAGAGTGAAACGTGCTCATAAATTACATGAACAAAAACTAATTGTCGCAGACCTTCGTAAACATGAAATGGCGGAGCGTGCTGATATATTTGTTCACCCGAGTCAAGGGACGGATTATGTATGGCTTGCTGGGATAACGAAATACATTATCGATCAAGATTGGCACGATAAAAAGTTCATAGATGAAAATGTAAAGAATTTTGATGAATATAGCAAAATGCTAGAAAAATATACGCTTGATTATACTGAGGGAATTACAGGGATTTCTAAAGCTCAGTTAAAAGAAATGGCTCGTATGGTATATGAAGCAGATGGTACTTGTGTACTTTGGGGAATGGGTGTGACTCAAAATACAGGAGGAAGTACAACGTCGGCAGCAATTTCAAACTTACTTCTCGTTACAGGTAACTATCGTCGTTCTGGTGCCGGCGCGTATCCGTTACGCGGGCATAATAACGTACAAGGTGCTTGTGATATGGCGACATTACCGAACTGGCTTCCGGGTTATCAAGCGGTCTCAGATGATGTGCATCGTGCGAAGTTTGAAAAAGCATACGGTACTACCATTCCGAAAGAACCGGGATTAAATAATATCGCAATGTTACTTGCGGCCGAAGAAGGAAAACTGCGTGGTATGTATGTTATGGGAGAAGAAATGGCTTTAGTAGATTCAAATGCCAACCATGTACAACATATTTTAGCGAATTTAGACTTCCTTGTTGTTCAAGATATGTTCTTATCGAAAACAGCTCGCTTTGCCGATGTTATTTTACCGGCAGCACCAAGCTTAGAAAAGGAAGGAACATTTACAAATACAGAGCGCCGTATTCAAAGATTGTATGAAGTATTGAAGCCACTTGGTGATTCTAAGCCAGATTGGTGGATTTTACAAAAAGTAGCTCGCGCACTGGGCGGAGATTGGAATTATGGAAGTCCAAGTGAGATTATGGATGAAATTGCATCGCTTGCCCCGTTATACTCACAAGCAACGTATGACCGTTTAGAAGGCTGGAATAGTTTATGTTGGGGTAGCCATGATGGTAGCGATACACCATTATTATATGTAGATGGATTTAACTTCCCAGACAAACTAGCACGTTTATCATTAGATGAATGGGTTCCGCCGGTTGTAGCACCAGATGAGTATGATTTACTATTAAATAATGGCCGTATGCTAGAGCATTTCCATGAAGGAAATATGACGAATAAGTCGGCTGGAATTTTATCTAAAGTGTCTGAAGTATTTGTTGAAATTTCACCTGAACTTGCTAAAGAACGCAATGTGAAAGATGGTGGTCTTGTAGAATTAGCATCACCATTTGGGAAAATTAAAGTACAAGCGCTTGTTACAGATCGTGTAACTGGAAATGAGTTATATTTGCCGATGCATGCGACAGTAAATGAAGAGGCAATCAATATTTTAACAGGAACAGCAACAGATATTTATACGTGTACACCAGCTTATAAACAAACAATGGTGAAACTGCGCGTATTACGTGAAAAAGGAAATCGTCCGTTACCATCTTCAAACCCGAGAGATAAAAAACGTCATCCGCAAAATGGTGTTGAAATCGAGCAAAAGTGGCAAAGAAAACAATACGTATCACTTGTGGACCAGAATTAGGGGGCGGAGATCATGGCAAAAGAGATTACTTTAATTAAAAAGAAGGTTGTAACAGAAGAAGAAAAGAAACAGCAAGTAACAGATGAACTGTTAAATGATCTAGCTGAAAATAGAGAAGCAGTAGAAGAGACGATGCAGCTATTAGCGCAGTTGCAAAAAGCTGGAATTTTAGATGCAGCAATTAGTTTACTTGCTGCAAAAGAAGATGTTTCCAAAATAGCTGTTGAACAATTAAATCGTGAACCGGTAAAAAATGCATTAAACAATATGCTGGGGGCAGGAGAGGCGTTATCTTCAGTGGACCCAGAAATAACGAAACAAATAACATCTAGTTTAGTCACTGGATTACAATTTGCAACGGATGAGCTGAAAAACGGAAAGAAAACAAAAGTGATGGATTTCTTTAAAGTATTAAAAGATCCAGATATCAATAGGGCGATTACATTCGGTTTTAGTTTCTTAAAAGCATTTGGACAAGGATTAGAGAAAAAATAGAGTGAGTGAAAAAAGTGATGGGATTAGCCATCACTTTTTTCATTATATGTATAAGAGTGTTCATGTTAAGCGGAATATATTATTATTATTAAAAAGATGGATTGAAATTGGAAATGTGGAATCCATCTCAAATATAGTTTTAGAATGTGGAGGAATATATGCAACACCGTAAAAGACTATCTATACCAGGAGTAATGAGACATTCCTTTCAAACAGTACAATTTGCTTTTTGGAATGTGTTAACATTTCAGCTCGTCTATAAATTGTTAGCTGCAATTGTGTTTATCCCCCTCTTAGGTATTGTTTTCAATAAGTTATTGTACTTTGGTGGTTATGCAAATGCGACAAATGATGAATTAGTAGCATTTTTGAAAACACCATATGGGATTTTGGCGATTGTAATTTTATCGATACTAGCATTGTTTCTTATTTTTACAGAATTTGCAGTGCTTATTATTATTTCGTATTTCGCTCATAAAAGGCAAAAGGTAAGATTACGTCCGATTTTGTATAAAACAGTAACGTATTTACCTTCTCTTTTTACATATTGCTTACCAGGATTTGTGTTGTATGCAGTTGTGCTATTACCGCTATTAAGTATGGGATATAAATCTGCATTGATTCCTGAAATTCAAATTCCTAATTTTATTACAGGTGAACTATTTAAGACGACAATGGGTCAGGTTGGTTATTATGCTTTCTTTGCTGTAGTTGCTTATTTAAATCTTCGCTGGATTTTTGTGTTACCTATTATTGTTTTAGAAGAAAAGCCATTCCGCATAGCAGCACGTAAAAGTGCGAACTTAGTAAAAGAAAGCTTTTTTAAAGTGTTGTTCTTTTTAGTAGGAGTTTTTCTCTCTGTAGGGATGGTCTTTCTTTTGTTTATAGGAGTGTATTTACTCTGTTTATGGGGAGTATACGAATTTACGAACCCAGAAGGGACATTTGCACTGTTAGCAGAGTCAACGATTTCTGTCTTCTTAACGAGTACATTATATTTATTTAGCTTTATTGTGACGCCGTTTTATATTATGGCGTTAACAAGATTATATTTACAGAAAGTTCCGGTTGAAGATGTTTTATTAGAAGAAGGATTAGATTATTCAAAAACAAAAGCAGATAAATGTTTCTTCAAAAAACACCGTTGGAAATTTATTGGTGTATATGTTGTGGGGATTATTACTGCTGGAATGGTCGTTGCATTCATTGTCACTTTTATTTCAAACTCGTATAAAGAGCCAATTATTATGGCGCATCGTGGATATATATCAAAAGGTGTAGAGAATACGAAAGAAGCTGTGCAAGGTGCCATTGATGCAAAAGCAGACTATGCTGAAATAGATGTACTGCAAACGAAAGATGGCGAACTAGCGGTTATACATGATTTGAAGCTAAAGCGTCTTGCGAATGCGAATGTGCAGGTGTCAGATTTGACGATGGATGAGTTAAGTAAGCTTACTCTTAGTCAAGATGGATTCTCGGGACAAATAAGTACACTGGATGAAATTATCAAGCTGGCAAAAGGAAAAATAAAACTTAATATAGAAGTGAAACTTCACGGTAATGAGAAGGATTTCGTAAAGAGAGTACTAAAAACAATTAAAGACAACAATTTTGAGAAACAATGTGTAATTCAAACGTTACATTACCCGCTTATTAAAGAGTTTAAGCGTGCAAATCCGGATATAAAAGTAGGGTATGTATTGTTTGCAAGCAGAGCTAATTTAAAGAATGTACAGGCGGATTTCTATGTAGCAGAAGAATATATGTTAAATAAACGCCTAGTGAAAGAAGCGCGAAAGCTAAATAAACCAATTTACGTATGGACAGTAAATGATATGGAAAGTTTAAAGGCATATTATAAGTTAAACGTGGATGGTATCATTACCGATTACCCTGAAGACGCACGTGAAACAATTAAGATGTTAAAAGAGCAAGAAGATCATGAAAGTGATATGTTTGATAAAATTACTGAAACGACAGAAGATTTATTTTCGAAGTTATTTATGATTTACTCAGCTGCTGGCTAAATGCCAGTAGCTGTTTTTTTGTGAAAAGAATATATTTCTAAAGTATTGAACAAAGTAATAAGTGTATATGTATACGTCATTGCTTAGTTTTTTTACATTGTTACATTATTGTCAAATAATAAATAATTACTATGCATTTTGAATGGATATAATAGAAATAGAGTGATAGATGATGAAATGGTGCGAAGAACCCAACAAAATCAATGTTTAGTATATTTACACTATTCTAAATATATAAACTTTTAAAAAATAGTATGTTAGCGTTTTCATAACTTTTAAGTTATGCTAGAATAAGGACATAAGTTATTAATTATTTAAAAAAGAAAAAAGAATTCCTTTTTTCTGTTAATTATAAGGGGGCATTTCATTATGCGTATTGGGGTACCAGCAGAAATTAAAAACAACGAAAACCGTGTGGCAATGACACCAGCAGGTGTTGTACATTTAGTTCGTAACAATCACGAAGTATTCATTCAAAAGGATGCAGGTGTAGGATCTGGTTTCACAGATGCTCAGTATGTTGAAGCGGGAGCAAAAATTGTTGATACAGCTGAAGAAGCTTGGAACATGGAAATGGTTATGAAAGTTAAGGAGCCAGTTGAAAGCGAATACAAACACTTCAGTGAAGGTTTAATCTTATTCACATACTTACACTTAGCTCCAGAGCCAGAATTAACAAAAGCGTTAATTGAAAAGAAAGTTGTTGCTATCGCATATGAAACAGTACAATTAGAAAACCGTTCATTACCATTACTTGCACCTATGAGTGAAGTAGCTGGTCGTATGGCTGCGCAAATCGGTGCACAATTCCTTGAGAAAAACAAAGGCGGTAAAGGTATCTTACTTGCAGGTGTTCCAGGAGTTAAGCGTGGTAAAGTAACAATTATCGGTGGTGGACAAGCTGGTACAAATGCTGCTAAAATTGCAGTTGGACTAGGTGCGGATGTAACAATCATCGACTTAAGTGCAGAACGTCTTCGTCAATTAGATGACATTTTCGGAAACCAAGTAAAAACTTTAATGTCTAATCCTTACAATATTGCAGAAGCTGTAAAAGAATCTGATCTTGTAATCGGTGCAGTATTAATCCCAGGTGCAAAGGCGCCAAAACTTGTAACAGAAGAAATGATTAAATCAATGGAACAAGGTTCTGTTGTTGTAGATATCGCGATTGACCAAGGTGGTATTTTCGAAACAACTGACCGTATTACAACTCATGATAACCCAACTTATGAAAAACACGGCGTTGTTCATTATGCAGTTGCAAACATGCCAGGTGCGGTTCCACGTACATCAACTCTTGCATTAACAAACGTAACAGTACCATATGCAGTACAAATTGCTAACAAAGGCTACAAAGAAGCTTGCCTAGGCAACGCTGCATTATTAAAAGGTATTAACACATTAGATGGCTATGTAACATTCGAAGCAGTTGCAGAAGCTCACGGTGTAGAGTACAAAGGTGCTAAAGAATTATTAGAAGCAGAAACAGTATCTTGCTAATAGAAGCATTATACAAAACAAAATCGAACAATATATAAAACAACATGATAAGAGCTAAGAGATAATACCTCTTAGCTCTTCTTGGTAAAAGGGGGCATTCATCGTGGCCAACCTATTTAAAAAGAAATCCGTTACGCAATTGTTAGGGGAAAGTAAAAGTAAAACTTTAACGAAAACGCTAGGGGCATTTGACCTAACAATGCTAGGGATTGGTGCGATAATTGGTACAGGAGTTCTAGTATTAACGGGATTAGTAGCAGCAAGAGATGCTGGTCCAGCAGTTATTTTTTCATTTATGATTGCAGCAATTGTTTGTGGATTTGCAGCTTTATGTTATGCAGAGGTTGCATCTGCACTTCCTGTTTCAGGTAGTGTGTACACATATTCATATGCAACGATTGGTGAGTTTGTTGCCCATTTAATGGGATGGACATTGCTATCCGTATATGTCGTAACGACTGCCGCAGTAGCTGGCGGATGGACGGGTTATTTCAATAATTTAGTGAGTGGATTGGGACTTGAAATTCCTAAAGCATTGTTAACGATTCCATCGCAAGGTGGTATGGTGAACTTACCCGCAGTTATCGTTACGTTGGTGATAACTTGGTTATTATCACGAGGTACAAAAGAAAGTAAGCGTGTGAATAACATAATGGTATTAATTAAAATTGGTATTGTTGTTTTATTCATTGCAGTTGGTGTATTCTACGTGAAACCAGAAAACTGGATACCATTTGCACCGTACGGCTTAAGTGGAGTCTTTGCCGGAGGAGCAGCAGTATTCTTCGCTTTCTTAGGATTTGATGCATTAGCAACTTCTGCTGAAGAAGTAAAAAATCCACAACGTGATTTGCCGATTGGTATTATTGCTTCATTAGTCATTTGTACAATCATTTATGTTGTAGTTTGTCTCGTTATGACAGGTATGGTTTCTTACAAGGAATTAGATGTACCTGAAGCGATGGCCTATGTACTAGAAGTTGTAGGACAAGATAAAGTGGCTGGTGTAATTGCTATTGGAGCTGTAATTGGTATTATGGCTGTAATTTTCGCATACATCTACGCTACGACACGTGTATTCTTCGCGATGAGCCGTGACGGTTTATTGCCAAAATCTTTCGCGAAAATTAACAAGAAGACAGAAGCACCAACATTTTCAATTTGGTTAACAGGAATTGGTAGTGCTGTAATTGCTGGATTTATCGATTTAAAAGAATTGTCGAATTTAGCGAATATTGGAGCGTTATTAACATTCGCGATGGTTGGTGTAACTGTCATCATTCTTCGTAAAACGCATCCGAAATTACAACGTGGATTTATGGTACCACTGGTACCAATCTTACCGATTATTTCAGTTGCATGTTGTCTATTCTTAATGGTAAATTTACCGTTAAAAACATGGATATACTTCGGTGTTTGGTTGGCAATTGGAGTAGTTGTATACTTTGTATATTCGAAAAAGCATAGTCATCTAAAAGAAGATGGAAGTTCGCAAGATAGTTTAGAAAAAGCTAATTAAAGGGATATAACATAGTAAGCCTTGTGCGTCTAGGGAGCGCGCAAGGCTTTTTCTTATGTAAATATAAAGGGAATGGATATGGTTTTGTAGAATTTTGTATGTCGTAATATGCAAAAGGGGTGTAAGAATGAGGATAAAAGAAGATATAAAAGTTGTCGTTGGAGCAGAGGGATACAATAATAACCCTGGTTACATACGAATGAAGACGAATTAAATTTATTAAAAAGAGCAACGTGGCTTAATAAATTTCAGCTTAATTCTTTATCAGTAATTTTAGCGGAACATGTATGGGAGCATTTATCGTACGAAGAAGGAATCGAAGCGGCAAAAATTTGTTATGAGTTTTTAACGGAGGATGGATATATTCGTTGTGCAGTGCCAGATGCATTTTTTCCAGATGAAGAATATCAGGAAGGTGTACAAGTAGGCGGACCAGGTCCATTAGATCATCCAGCAGCAAGCCATAAAATCGTTCATAACTATAAAACGATCACGTCCATGTTTGAATCAGCAGGTTTTCAAGTGAAGGTTTTAGAATATTGTGATGAGAATGGTGAGTTTCATTATAATGATTGGGATGAAAAGAAAGGATTCATTTATCGATCGAAACGTTTTGATCATAGAAATCAAGGTGGTAAATTAGAATTTGCTTCGTTAATTGTGGATGCAGTGAAAGTTAATAAAGTGAAACTTTAATCAGTGGGGGGTTCTTCATCCCCCACTGATTATCAGCTCTCACCAATCGGGCTTTTACGGGCAGTAAGACTCCCACCTAACTTCTTTGCTCCGGCTGCATTTTGAGGTGGGATTCTTACTGCCCGTTAATAGGGGATAAACAAGAGAAGGATGCATGATAGTTTTCGTGCATCCTTCTTTGTATGAAGAGTATGATGGATGCGGAGAATATTGATATGTGTATGTGGAAATGTGAACGAAATTGTCAAAAAAATCTTTCGGTTTTCATTGACACATATGAATAGGCGCTCATATAATAAAGGTATAAGATATATGAATAGTTGTTCATATGTTCAAATGAAGAGGTGAGCTGTGATGGCTGAAAATAAAGTAGAAACGCAACAGGAAGCATGTTCTCAAACGGTAATTCACGAGGAAATCGTGGATCAAGTAAAACAAACAATTCCGACTGATGAAAGTTTAAGTAAAGTAGCAGAATTATTTAAAGTATTAGGTGACCGTACACGTACGAGAATATTACATGCATTATTTGAAGCTGAAATGTGTGTTTGTGATTTAGCTTATTTATTAGGAATGACGCAATCTTCAATCTCACATCAGCTTCGTGTATTAAAGCAAGCAAAGCTTGTAAAGAACCGTAAAGAAGGAAAGGTAGTTTATTATTCATTAGCTGATCAACACGTAATTCATATCTTCGAGCAAGCGTTTGAACACGTAAACGAGGAAGAATAAAAAAGCGAGGAGGGAGAACGATGGCAGAAGCGTTGGTGAAAAAGAAACTTATGCTAGAAGGCTTAGATTGTGCGAATTGTGCAATGAAAATTGAAAAGGGTGTTGGGAATATAGAGGGAGTAACGTCTTGTTCCGTAAACTTTGCAACTAAGACGATGCTTTTAGAAACACCACAAAATAAAGAAAATCAAGTTGTTACGGAAGCGAAGCAGCTCGTTACAAAATTAGAGCCGCATATTAAGATACAAGAAGAGAAAAAAACAAAAGCGGCGAAAGAAGTATTTATATTAGAAGGTTTAGACTGTGCGAACTGTGCAATGAAGATTGAAAATAAGGTAAAGGAAATGCCAACAGTTTCAGAAGCGACTGTTGATTTCGTATCAAAGAAATTAAGAGTAGAAGTTGCGAATAAAAGAGAACTTGAATCGACTGTGCAAAATATAAAAAATGTCGTTCAAAAGTTAGAGCCAGATGTAAAAGTTGTTCGTGAAGAGGAAAAAGGACACGACCATGGCCATGATCATGGTGATGGAAATGTGAAAAAAATGATAGGAAGATTAGTAGTCGGCGGAATTTTGACAGGAATTGCTGCATTAGCCGGATTACCGCAAATGATAACAATTCCATTATTCGTCCTTGCGTATTTATTAATAGGTGGAGATATCGTTTGGAGAGCGGTAAGAAACATAACTCGCGGCCAAGTGTTCGATGAAAACTTTTTAATGGCAATTGCAACTTTAGGGGCTTTCGCGATTCAACAATATCCAGAAGCGGTAGCAGTTATGCTATTTTACCAAGTAGGGGAACTGTTCCAAAGTATTGCAGTAAATCGTTCTCGAAAATCAATTACGTCATTAATGGATATTCGTCCTGACTATGCGAATGTGAAAGTTGGAAACGAAACGAAACAAGTATCACCAGAGGATGTTCAAATTGGTGAGTATATTATCGTAAAACCAGGTGAAAAAGTACCGTTAGACGGGAAAGTAGTTGAGGGAACATCAATGATGGATACTTCAGCGTTAACAGGTGAGTCTGTACCGCGAGAAGTAGAAGTTGGTAATGACGTATTAAGTGGTTTTGTAAACCAAAATGGTGTATTAATTGTTGAAGTTACAAAAGAGTTCGGTGAATCGACTGTATCGAAAATTTTAGACTTAGTACAAAATGCAAGTAGCAAAAAAGCGCCAACAGAAAACTTTATTACGAAGTTTGCACGTTATTATACTCCTGTTGTAGTTATAACAGCAGCAATAATGGCATTTATTCCACCACTTATTTTAGATGGCGCTACATTCTCCGATTGGATTTATAGAGCTTTAGTGTTCTTAGTAATCTCTTGTCCATGTGCGCTCGTTGTATCGATTCCTCTTGGATTCTTTGGTGGTATTGGTGGGGCATCTAAAAGTGGGATTTTAGTAAAAGGAAGTAACTATTTAGAAGCCTTGAATGATGTGAAATATATCGTTTTTGATAAAACAGGAACATTAACAAAAGGTGTCTTTAAAGTTACGAAGATGGAGCCTAGTGAAGGTATTACAGCTGAAGAGCTATTAGAATATGCAGCATTTGCAGAAGTATATTCAAATCATCCGATTGCACAATCTATTCGAAATGCATATGGAAAATCAATCGATGAAAACGCTATTGAAGACTATAGTGAAATTTCTGGTCATGGTACGGTTGTAAAAGTACAAGGAAAAGAAATTTTCGCAGGTAATGCTAAATTAATGAGAAAAGAAAACATTACATTTAAGCAACCGAATACAGTAGGTACACTAGTCCATGTTGCTGTAGATGGTAAATATGCAGGTTATATTGTTATCTCTGATGAGGTAAAAGAGGATTCAAAACAAGCAATTCAAAAGTTAAAAGAACTAGGTATTAAGAAGACAGTCATGTTAACTGGTGATGCAAAATCAGTCGGTGAAGCTGTTGGTAAAGAATTAGGTTTAGATGAAGTTCATGCCGAATTATTACCACACCAAAAAGTAGAAGAAATTGAAAAAATTGATGCAGCAAAACGCGGTAAAGAAAAGATTGCATTCGTCGGTGATGGTATTAATGATACACCAGTATTAGCAAGGGCGGACGTTGGTATTGCAATGGGGGGCTTAGGGTCAGATGCGGCAATTGAAGCTGCTGACATCGTTATTATGACTGATGAGCCTTCAAAAATTGCGACAGCTGTAAAAATTGCAAAACGTACACGTAGTATTGTCTGGCAAAATATTATATTTGCATTAGGGGTAAAAGGGTTAGTGTTATTACTCGGCGCCTTTGGTATTGCAACAATGTGGGAAGCAGTCTTCTCAGATGTTGGTGTGACACTACTTGCAGTTTTAAATGCAATGCGTGTACTGAGAGTGAAAGATTTATAAAAATAAGCGAGGGCGCGATTACGCCCTCGCTTATTTTTATTATTATGTTAATATATTTTAAACTAATATACGTACAACATTAAAAAAACAGAGAAGGGGAAACTTCTCTGTTTATTTTTGTATATTTTTCGCAACCTTTTCTCGAACAGTTTGAATATAATTCATTTTATGATCCCAACATTCTTGGCTTAAATCTACAGGGTACTCTTCAGGATTTAAAGTTCGCATATATTCTTCCCAAAATAGTGAGAGGCTGTGTTCGTTATACTTTTGAATATCTAATATATTAGGTAATTCATACGTTCTTTTACCGTTAACGAAAATATCTTGATGCAGTTCGCGTGCTTCGAAGTTTGTTACGAATTTACTTATATATGTATGAACAGGATGGAACATTTTTAAACGTTCTTCTTTTCCGGGTTCTTCTGACTCTAAAGCAATATAATCGCCTTCTGCATGATCGTTAACACGGTTAATAATACGATAAATTCGTTTAAGTCCTGGGGTTGTAATTTTTTCAGGATTAGATGAAATTTTAATCGTATCATTTAATTTCCCGTCAGTATCTTCAATAGCGACTAGTTTATAGACAGCACCTAATGCTGGCTGCTCAAAGGCTGTAATCAGCTTTGTGCCAACACCCCATATATCAATTTTTGCCCCTTGAGATTTCAAGTGCATAATCGTATATTCGTCTAAATCGCTAGAAGCGATAATTTTTGTGTTTGTAAATCCAGCTTCATCAAGTTGTTTTCTCGCTTCCTTTGATAAATATGCCATATCACCACTATCCAGGCGAATGCCATAAAAATCGATACGATCCCCGAACTCTTTTGCAACACGAATCGCATTTGGAACACCAGATTTTAAAGTGTCGTATGTATCGACGAGAAATACACATTTTTTATGTGTTTCAGCATATTTTTTAAACGCAACATATTCATCACGATATGCTTGAACGAAAGAGTGGGCATGTGTGCCAGCTACAGGGATGCCAAAACGTTTCCCTGCCCGAACGTTACTTGTAGATGAAAACCCACCAATAAAGGCAGCGCGAGTGCCCCAAAGAGCAGCATCAAACTCATGAGCACGCCTTGTACCAAACTCTAAAAGTTCATCATTATTTGCAGCATGCTTCATACGTGCAGCTTTTGTAGCAATTAATGTTTGGTAATTTACAATATTTAAGAGGGCGGTTTCAATTATTTGTGCCTCACCGAGTGGTGCATCAACCCGTAATAAAGGTTCGTTATTAAAAACAACTTCACCTTCTTGCATACTACGAACCGTTCCAGTGAATTTCATATTTTGTAAATAATGAAGGAATTCTTCTTCAAATTGTAATTCTGCTAAATAAGCGATATCGCTTTCTGTAAAACTGAAATTTTCTATGTACTCTACAATTTTCTCAAGGCCAGCAAAAACAGCGTAGCCATTCTCGAATGGAAGCTTTCGAAAATATAAATCAAAAACAGAACGGCGAGTATGAATACCATCTTTCCAATATGTATAAGCCATGTTGATTTGATATAAATCTGTATGTAAGGCATAACTATCGTCTTTATAATGATTCATTGCGAAAACACCTCCGTAATTTGGTTATAGTATACCAATTTTCCACCCTTCGTAGCAAAGAAGTAATAGAGGATTGAAGTCAAGAGAGAAAAAAATGAAATAATGCATATTTTTTAGAAAATTTACATTTATCAATTTATATTTCTCTGGATTTTATGTATTATTAGAGTAATGGGGGTAATGAGAATGGAGGAGGACAATGCAACAAACATTAGAAAAAATAGGCAAACAAGTCTTTTATAAACGGCTACAGCAAAAAATGACACAAGAAGAATTATGTCAGGGCATTTGTTCTGTCTCATACTTAAGTAAGATCGAAAATGGAAAGATTGAAGCATCAGAAGAAATTCTACAATTGCTCTGCACAAGACTAGAAATTGCTGTGACGGATTTGAGAGATGTAGAAGAAGATGTGAAAGTAAAGTTGGATGAGTGGTTAAATGCACTAATTCATTTGGACAAGCAACAGGTAGAACGCATATACGAAGAGTTGCAAGGTGAAATGAAGCATGTTTTAGATTTTGAAATTATAAATTATTATAAACTGCTTTATACGCGGTATTTAATTATGAAAAGGGATTTTCCTGCTGTTGAAGAAGAGTTAGAGAGCTTAAAGAAGATGTACAAAAAGTATTCACCATTTCAGAAATTATTATATACGTATAGCAAAGGGTTATATTATTTTTTACAACATAAATATAAGAAGGCATTAGAGTACTTAGCTCGAACAGAAATAATGGCGAAGGAACAAGGGTATCATGAAAATGGGATATATTTCAATTTAGCTCTTGTTTATAATGAATTAGAAGTTGAACATATGACTTTACATTTTGCTAATGTGGCAATGGAAGGGTTTAAGAACGAATATAAGTTCCGTTATGTGATAAATTGCCAATTACTCATTGCACTGAGTTATATACAAAAAAAACAATATAATGAAGCGCTATCTATTTATAATAATATTTTGAGAGAAGCGAATTCTTTTGCTGATAAAGAAAGCATAACAGCCATTGCTTTAAATAACTTAGGATTCTTGTACTATAACTTAAAAGATTATGCAAAAGCTAAAGATTATTATTTGCAATGCTTACAGTATAAGAAGGAAGAGGATTTAAATTATATTGATGCAGTATATGAGATTGCTTTACAATGTATTGAATTAAAAGAGTTTGAAGAAGCGAAAGATTGGATTAGTAAAGGGATAGGTGTTGCGAAGAGGGATGAAAAGTATAAAAGTATGCTGTATATACTTTTAATGCTTAAGAATAAATACTTTGAAACTAAAGATGTTTATAAAAAGTTTTTAGAAGTTGAAGCAATCCCATTTTTTAGAGGCGAAGAGAATAAAAAGGAATTAAAAAGGGTGTATTTAGAACTAGCAGAGTATCATGAAGAATTGTTAGAGTTTCGAGAAAGTAATAGCTATTATAAATTAGCAATTAATTTATTAGAAGAAAAGGGAGGAAAATAATATGAAAAAAATAATTATTGGTGCTTTGGCTTTGGTAGCTGTATTAGTGGTATTGGAGCCACAATATGCTTGGACATCGGATATCTATGGCCAAGGAGAGAAGGTAGTTGAAGTAGTAAACTCTTAGTAAAAACCCCTTTCCAATCGGAAAGGGGTTTTTCAATATTTGTTCCTCAAAATTCTACAAAACTTGAGAAAAAAGTTATTTGAATTTTTAGTATATTAATAGTGGAAACATAATGCTAATATGAAATTACTCTTTTTCAAAAATTTTTTATTAGGGGGAAGGTTATATGAAAAGGAAGAGTTTAGCGTTAGTGTTAGCGACAGGAATGGCAGTTACTACATTTGGAGGGACAGGCTCTGCATTTGCGGATTCTAAAAATGTGCTCTCTACAAAGAAGTACAATGAGACCGTACAGTCACCTGAGTTTATTTCTGGTGATCTAACTGGAGCGACTGGTAAGAAAGCGGAATCTGTTGTGTTTGATTACTTAAACGCGGCAAAAGGTGAATATAAGTTAGGAGAAAAGAGTGCCCAAGATTCTTTCAAAGTGAAACAAGTGAAAAAAGATGCTGTAACTGATTCAACAGTAGTACGTATGCAACAAGTTTATGAAGGAGTACCTGTATGGGGGTCTACTCAAGTAGCTCACGTAAGTAAAGATGGTTCTTTAAAAGTACTGTCTGGAACAGTTGCGCCTGATTTAGACAAGAAGAAAAAGTTGAAAAACAAAAATAAGATTGAAGGCGCAAAAGCAATTGAAATCGCGCAACAAGATTTAGGGGTAACACCTAAATATGAGGTGGATCCAAAAGCGGACTTATATGTATATCAAAACGGTGAAGAAACAACATATGCATATGTTGTGAATTTAAACTTCTTAGAGCCAAATCCAGGAAACTATTACTATTTCATTGAAGCGGAAAGCGGTAAAGTGTTAAATAAATATAATAAACTTGATCATGTAACGAATGATGATAAGTCACCAGTTAAGCAAGATGCTCCTAAACAGGAAGCGAAAGCGGTTGTAAAGCCTGTAACAGGAACGAATAAAGTGGGAACTGGTAAAGGTGTATTAGGAGATACGAAATCGCTTAATACAACGTTATCTGGATCATCTTACTACTTGCAAGATAATACGCGCGGAGCAACAATTTTCACATATGATGCGAAAAACCGCTCAACATTACCAGGAACATTATGGGCAGATGCAGATAATGTTTTCAATGCAGCGTATGATGCAGCGGCAGTAGATGCTCATTACTATGCAGGTAAAACATATGATTACTATAAAGCTACATTTAACAGAAACTCTATTAATGATGCAGGAGCACCATTAAAATCAACAGTTCATTACGGAAGTAAGTATAATAATGCATTCTGGAACGGCTCACAAATGGTATACGGAGATGGTGATGGTGTAACATTCACTTCATTATCTGGTGGCATTGATGTAATTGGCCACGAATTAACGCATGCTGTTACAGAAAACAGTTCAGATTTAATTTATCAAAATGAATCAGGAGCGCTAAATGAAGCAATTTCTGATATCTTTGGTACTTTAGTAGAATTCTATGATAACCGTAACCCAGATTGGGAGATTGGTGAAGATATTTATACACCTGGTAAGGCGGGAGATGCACTTCGTTCTATGAGTGATCCAGCGAAATATGGTGACCCAGACCATTATTCTAAGCGTTACACTGGTTCAAGTGATAACGGTGGCGTTCATACAAATAGTGGCATTATTAACAAACAAGCTTATTTATTAGCAAATGGTGGTACGCATTCTGGTGTAACTGTAACTGGTATCGGTAAAGATAAATTAGGTGCGATTTACTACCGTGCAAATACACAGTATTTCACGCAATCTACTACATTTAGTCAAGCTCGTGCTGGTGCAGTACAAGCTGCAGCGGATTTATATGGTGCTAGCTCTGCAGAAGTAGCAGCAGTTAAGCAATCATTTAGTGCTGTTGGTGTAAACTAAGGCTTTAAGGACTAGTTATTAATAAAATACCTCAAAAATAAAGAAGGAGCTTATGCTCCTTCTTTATTTTTTTCTCCATTTTTTCCACAAATAAAATAATCCAACGCAACCCGCGATTGTTACAATCCACTTCGCTTCATTTGTTCCATTTATGACATGATATGCAGAATATACTTCAATCAATAAGGCCGGTATTTTCCCTATTGTGCTGGCAATACTGAAGGAGAGTAGTGACATTTTGCCTAGAGCTGCAAATAAAGTAACGATACTTGATGGGATGAAAGGTATCAATCGAAACGATAGAACGAGTAGAAAGGCCTCTCTGCCTTCTACATAAAGAAGACGCTCTACCTTTGGGTACTTATTTACTTTATCGTGAGTGAACTTTTGAAGGCCTATGCGATAAATATAAAACGAGATAATAGCCCCTAATGCCTCGCCTGCGATCGAAATGATTGTGCCATTCGTTACACCAAAGAGCTGTATATTAATGGCGGTCAAAAAAATACTAGGGATAAAACCTAAAAGACTAATGATGATATTGATTAAGATACTAAGTGGAATTGCGATGGAATAATAGTCTGTTAAGAAGTTTTGAATTGTTTCAGCCATTCTTTATAATCCTTTATCTTTTTTTGCATTACACCATATTTTCATTGTATAGGCAAGTGTAAATTTACATAATGTAGAAAACAGTTGATAGGAAGGGGTCTATATACCTTATAAAGGTATTGGGTATATGAAAACATGGGTATATTTAGTTTGTTTAAAAAATACTCAATAAATCCTATATTTAAAGGGTTTATGGAGTGTTATGATTGGTATCTTTATCCGGGAAATAATCATAAAAACATGGGGGTATATTTTTAAATGGGCGAAAAACAGTGGTTTAATGAAAGTGGATTGGAAAATATAGAAAAATGAATGAGGTATTTTAAAACTGTATCCATTTTTTCTTTGTGAAATTGACTTTTAGTGGAGTTACGATAATAATCATGGAAGAGGTGATACGATGAAACGACTAAGTAGTCTTTTCTTGAGTAGTTTATTGGCACTAATGCTGATTTTAAGTGGATGTGCAGGAAAAGAACAAAAACCAGAAAAACCAAAAGAGGATCATTCTACATCAGTAGAAAAAATTAGTGATAATATTTTAGATGAAATGGAAGGGCCACCTAAAAATGGTCATACGATTGAAAGGCATGTAGGCAAATCAGAAGAGGATTTGAAGAATCGTTTGAAGACAGATAAAGTTTCAGCGGCAAGTACATACTATGATAAGGAAACAGCGACAAAGGCTGTGAAAGATAGTTTAAAACAACATGATAAAGAAATTCAGGATTGGTTGAAAAACTCTAAAGAGGCTCGCCTTGTATTGAATACAACTCATTCATTCCCAGTTGGAAAAACGGTAATAAAGAAAAATATGAATGTAAAAGACAAACTAGTAAAGACTGTTACTGTTTTAGCGAGAGATAAATCAGGAGATCTAGGATTTAAGATTATTACTTCTTATCCATCAGATAAATAAAGGGGGGAGTATATATGTATCTAACATTACAATACTTTCTTAAATCGTACTGTACGTTAAGTATTCATGAGGATGAAATAGTAAGCGTGATGGAAGAGTTTATAGAGCAAGAAGACGAAGAAATTGTTTTGAAATTACGCAATGAATTAGTAAATATGAAGAAAAAGAACGCTTGGGAAGAGGCGTGCGTATTAGCTGCGAAGCAAGGGAATCGTATATGGTCTTTAGAAGAAACGCAGGACCATCTTGGGAATTTTTTACTATTATTGCAAAAGAAAAAGGCGTGAGTAGATCACGCCTTTTTGTATACGCTTTTTGAAATTTGTCCGTTTGATATTATCTCATTGTTTTGGGGCACTTTTATATACGCTTTTTGAAATTTGTCCATTTGATATTACTTCACCGTTTTGTGTTACTTTTTTATACGTAACCGCTGTTATTTTATCACCAGTATTACTAATTACTTGAGAAGAAACTTCAACATTTTTACCAGTATTTGTACCGAAAATACGTGTAGTAATACTGCCGCCATTTGAAAATGCTTGAATGTAAATATGCTTACCTGTATTGTTTTTAAATTGTAAATCCGGACCATAATCTGCCACTGCTGCATCTTGCCCAAGTGGTAAATAATTTACGGGCATAGAATGATTGCTTCGAGAAACAATTCCTAAATCTGCCCTTAAAGCTGCGCTATATAAAGTACTACTGACTTGGCAAACACCTCCGCCTGCACTTTGTATAACTTTACCTTGTGAATATACTGCTGCGGATTTATAACCATGTGCAGCATCAGTTACGCCAACACGGCCATTAAAACTAAACGTTTCATCAGGTGCTACAATAACTCCACTTAAAGTATTAGCTGACTTATTTACGTTATAGGACTGATTTCCATTACGGCCAGCCATTGGGGTAGAGTATTCAGCAATCACTTCTTTAATCCCCATTTGTTGTATATCTTCTGTAGAACGTTCAGGTTTTATTGGTGTAACTGGTAATGCAACATCGGATGTGCCAGAAGTAATAGCTGCGCTTGTTAAATCGGTTAATTTTCCTTTATCAATTTTTTCTCCATTTTGACTTTGGCTAATATTTACTGTAGAGCCTTCAACACTTAATTCGGCGTTGACAGGATTTTTTAATGTTTCATTATATTTATCCTTTATAAAGGTTTCATAAGTTGTTGTATTTAATTGTGGTGTTAATTTATAGTCACGTTTTACTTCACCGTTTTCAGCTTGCTTACGCATGTTGTAACGATTCATTACGTTCCCTTCTTGTTCTTTAAAGATATTTTCGACAATATCCTTCTCTTTATAATCTACTCCTAAATCTTTCCATATGTAAGTTTGTTTATCATTTTGGAATACGTAGTTAAGAGATTTTTGATTTAATTCATTCACCTTTTGATTAACAATGGCTTGAATATCTGCTTTATTTTTTCCATCAAGAGAAATACCTTCAAATGTAGTGTTTGGTAGTGCAGTTGTATTTAGTTGATTATTTAATTTGGATACATATTGATATCCACCAACACCACCAACACAAAGTAATATGCCACCGGCAATAGCGGAACCGATCAGTATTTTGCTTAGCTTCATTTATTTCCCCCCAGAAAAATTTGTATAAATATATGTATTACATTTTTTGTATAAAAATGATGAAAATAACATTATGTACGTACTAGTATACTATTATTTTAACTATGTGTGTAATGTTTTCATAAAAAATGTTACACCGTTGTAATAATTGTCTCTTTTTGTCACAATATGCATGAGAAATATGTTGAAAATTATAATAAAAAGGCTGCTTAGAAAAATCTAGCAGCCTTTTTATTATAATTTTTTATGCTCATTTTTATTCGTAACACCGAGATGTTCTTGAAGTGTTGTCGATATATCATTAACACTTTTTTCGTTTGGAACGTAATAATAAATACCACCTATATATTTATCAGTACCTTCCACTTGCAATTTATCCATTTTTAAATTTGAATCCATTGAATTTTTTGCAATAGCCATCATATCATCAAAAGTTAAATTTGTTTTTAAATCTTTATCGACAGCATCTAATAGGCTTCCGATTTTATTAATGGAATTGAGAGATAGGGCTTTTTCAGCAATAGCCTCTAAAACAAGTTGTTGTCGTTGACCACGCATATAATCACTATCAATATGACGCGTTCTAGCTAGTGCAAGTGCTTCTTCTCCATTTAAATGTTGACGCCCTTTTTTTAGGTGAATTGCATCTGCTTCGTCGCTACTATTTTGTTCTGTGAACTCAACTGGAACGTCGACAGTTATACCACCTAGAGAATCAACGATCTTGATAAAGGATTTGAAATTAAATTTTACATAGTAATCAACTGGGACATCTAAAAATTTTTCTACTGTATCAATTGTGCTGTCTACACCACCAAATACGTGTGCATGTGTAATTTTATCATATTTATCACGTGATTTAATGTAGACGCGTGAATCACGTGGAATGCTAACTAGTTTAACAGATTTATCATTTTTATTAATTGTTGCAAGTAGTAATGCATCTGTACGAGTCGCTTTTCCGTAACCCTTTTCCCTGATATCACTTTCATCAACACCCATAATCAGGACAGAAATATTATCAGTCATAGGTTTAACAGCTTTTTCACGTTTGCTGGATTTATCTCCTCGACCGAGTTCAGAATAGGCGTTGCTTAAGACGGATTTTGCTTTACTGTATATATGGAAGGAGTAGCCTCCTGCTCCCATTGCTACAATAAGTAAGGGAATAAGAAGGAACCAAAGTAGGCGCTTTTTCTTTGAACGTCCTTTTTTGGCTCGAGTTTCGTTGTTAATGTCGGATTTCATCATTTTTTCTCCTTTAAAACAATCAAAGTGTATACATCTAGAAGTGTATTAAAACACATAAAAAATATTTTACGCTAAATAAAAGGTATTGTACATGTATAAAAAATAGATGTCTTGATTATTTATAAGACATCTATTCGTTATTGTATACAAAAAACAGGGATAAGAAAATGATAAAATTTTACCTAATTAAAGCATAATACTTACAATAATAGCAGATAAAATACTAACAAGAGTAGCGCCGTATAGTAATTTTAGGCCGAAGCGGGCAACAACATTTCCTTGTTCTTCGTTTAACCCTTTTACCGCACCGGAAATAATTCCAATGGAAGAAAAGTTGGCAAAAGAAACGAGGAAGACAGAAATAATACCAACTGTACGGATAGAGAGAGTGCTGGAAATTTTACTAAGATCCATCATTGCTACAAATTCATTTGTTACAAGCTTTGTTGCCATAATGCTACCCGCTGTGACAATTTCAGAACTTGGTACGCCGATAAGAAATGCAATAGGGGCGAATACATAGCCTATTAGTTGTTGGAAAGTAATGCCGAATATAATGAGGAATAGGTCATTAATGCAACTCATTAATGCGACGAATCCAATGAGCATAGCGCCAACGACAATAGCTACGCGAAAACCATCAAGAATGTATTCTCCAAGCATTTCAAAGAAACTTTGTTTTTCCCCTTTTATTACCAAAATATCTTCATCATCGTTAACGTCGTAAGGGTTAATAATGAGTACGATAATAAAACCACTAAATAAATTGAGAACGAGTGCGGTTACTACATATTTTGGTTCAATCATTGTCATATAGGCACCGACAATGGACATAGATACTGTTGACATAGCAGAGGCGCAAAGTGTATATAGTCGATGTTTTGGAATTTGGGCTAATTGTTTTTTAACCGTAATAAAAACTTCTGATTGGCCGACAATAGCGGAAGCGATGGCGTTGTAAGATTCTAATTTCCCAAGACCGTTTATTTTACTAAGAAAGAAACCAATCCAACGAATAAAGAATGGTAGTATTTTGAAATGTTGTAATATACCAATTAAGACGGAGATAAAGACAATCGGTAATAATACGTTAAGGAAAAATGGCATTTCCCCTTTATTTGCAAGGCCACCAAATACAAAGTTTATACCACTGGCAGCATACTCAAGTAGCCTCGTAAACAGGTTGGAAATTATCATAATAAGTATGAGACCAATTTCTGTATTTAATAATAAATAGGTTAAAATTAACTGTATAATAAGCATGATGAAAATTGGTTTAAATTTAATGTGCTTTTTATTGTTGCTAGCAATGTAGGCGAGGAAAAAAACAACGATAAGTCCAACGAAAAAAGTGATAAATTTCATAATAAGCCCCCTAAAAGAGATATTCTGATATATATGTTTTTCATTTAAAGTGAGAATATGCATGTTTGGTAAAGAGAGGAATAGAGGAATCATGAATATATGTAGAGTACATCACGTTGCAATTATTTGTTCAAATTATGAAGTGTCAAAGGATTTTTATACACGAATATTAGGTTTCAAAGTGAAGAATGAAGTATACAGAAAGGAAAGAAATTCTTATAAGTTAGATTTATGTGTAGGAGGAGAGTATCAAATTGAATTATTTTCATTTCCAAGTCCGCCTGACCGCGCAAGCTTTCCAGAGGCTGCTGGACTTAGACATTTAGCTTTTGCGGTTACTGATATAGAAGAAGCTGTTAAACATTTAAATCGATACGATGTTGAGACGGAATTGATACGTGTTGATGAGATAACGGGAAAAAAATTCGTCTTTTTCCAAGATCCTGACGGTTTGCCATTAGAATTGTATGAGGGCTGAAAATTGGTGAATTTTATATAGGGTTGCTTTCAAGTAAATGAAGAAACTAAAGTGAAACTTCTTTATTTAAAGGAGGTGTAACTTTAGCTAAGAAAAGCTAAAGGACATATGTGGATATTTTAAAATTATTGATGGTAGCTGTTCTTATTGGGCTAACAGGTTTCTTTGTAGCTGTAGAGTTTGCAATTATAAAGGTGCGTAGCAGTCGTATCGATCAACTCGTTAGTGAAAAAAGACGAGGCTCATTGGCAGCTAAAAAAGTAACTTCAAATTTAGATGAGTATTTATCGGCATGTCAGTTAGGAATTACGATTACTGCTTTAGGGCTCGGGTGGTTAGGAGAGCCGACGATTAAACATTTACTCGAACCACTGTTTTTAAAATTGGATTTATCTCCTGCAATTGCAAGTACAGTTTCATTTATTATTGCATTTGCAGTTATTACGTTTTTACATGTTGTAATTGGTGAACTCGCTCCAAAGACTTTTGCAATCCAAAAAGCAGAGCAAGTTAGCTTATTATTATCAAAGCCCCTTATTTATTTTTACCGAGTTATGTATCCATTTATTTGGGCTTTAAATGGCTCTGCACGATTTGTGACAGGCTTATTTGGCTTACATCCGGCTTCTGAACATGAAGTTGCGCATTCTGAGGAGGAACTAAGATTAATCTTGTCTGAGAGTTATGAGAGTGGCGAGATTAATCAAACTGAATTTAAATATGTAAATAACATCTTTGAATTTGATAACAGGGTAGCAAAGGAAATCATGGTACCTCGTACTGAAGTTGTTGGTTTATATGAAGATGAGCCGTTTGAGACACATATTAAAATAATCGCACAAGAAAAATATACGAGATATCCAGTATTTGGTGAAGATAAAGATGAAATTATTGGGATGGTTAATGTAAAGGACTTGTTTATTCGTTATATGGATGGTAATCGAGATGAAGAGTGTTCGATTACACCATATACACGTCCAGTTATTGAAGTGTTAGAAAATATCGCAATCCATGATTTACTATTGCAAATGCAAAGAAGGCGCATTCCATTAGCTGTATTATATGATGAATATGGTGGCACAGCAGGGATTGTTACATTGGAAGATATTTTAGAAGAAATTGTTGGAGAAATCCGAGATGAATACGATGAAGATGAGCATCCACCTATAGAACATATAAGTGAAGTGTGTAAAATTGTAGAGGGGAAAGTGCTTATTAGCGAAGTAAATGATTTATTTGGCATACATTTGGTCGCTGATGATGTGGATACAATTGGTGGTTGGATTATGGTACAAAAGCAAATCGTTGCTGAGGGAGATATTATTGAGAAACACGGCTTTTCTTTTAAAGTTCTTGAAAAGGATATGCATCAAATTAAGCGAGTTGAAATAAAGAAAGTAGAAGAATGAATTTTCTATTATATTAACTTTAATAAAAAGGATATATAGAAAAATAAATGTTTGCGCTTTCAAAAGAGGTGCTATATAGTGAAGGTGGATACTGAAGAATTCTTTTAATGATACTCGTATTTTATAGGGCGAATTCTTTAGATAAGGATTTAGAATGAAAAGTATAGGTGATGAAAAATGATAGCAACGAAGGATATACGTATAGAAAAAGATTTTTTAGGTGAAAAGGAAGTACCGAGTGTAGCTTATTATGGTGTACAAACATTACGTGCCGTAGAAAACTTTCCTATTACAGGATACCGCATTCATCCGTCACTCATTACGGCAATGGCAATTGTAAAAAAAGCGGCAGCGCTTGCGAATATAGATACAGGTTACTTAGCTAAAGATATCGGACAAGAAATTGCAGAAGCGGCACAAGAGATTGTGGATGGAAAGTTCCATGATCAATTTATTGTAGACCCAATTCAGGGCGGGGCAGGTACTTCAATTAATATGAATACTAATGAAGTAATTGCTAATAGAGCGTTAGAACGTATGGGATACGAAAAAGGTGAATATGCGAAAATTAGCCCAAACACTCATGTGAACATGGCTCAATCAACAAATGATGCATTCCCAACTGGGATTCATATTGCAACTCTTATGATGCTGGAAGAACTTCTTGTTACAATGGAAGAACTTCACTCTGCTTTTCATGATAAAGCAAAAGAGTTTGATCACGTTATTAAAATGGGGCGTACACATTTGCAAGATGCAGTTCCAATTCGCCTTGGACAAGAATTTGAAGCATATAGCAGAGTGCTAGAGCGTGATATAAAAAGAATTAAACAGTCTCGTCAACATTTATACGAAGTTAATATGGGTGCGACAGCTGTCGGTACGGGATTAAATGCAAACCCTACTTATATAGAACAAGTTGTGAAGCATTTACGAACTTTTAGTGGTTTCCCTCTTGTTGGTGCAGAGCATTTAGTTGATGCGACGCAAAATACAGATGCATATACAGAAGTATCTGCAGCACTAAAAGTATGTATGATGAATATGTCTAAAATTGCAAATGACCTTCGTATTATGGCTTCTGGTCCACGTGTTGGGTTGGCGGAAATTCAATTACCAGCTCGTCAACCAGGTTCATCTATTATGCCGGGTAAAGTAAATCCAGTTATGGCAGAAGTAATTAACCAAGTTGCTTTCCAAGTAATTGGAAATGACCATACAATTTGCTTAGCGTCAGAAGCTGGCCAATTAGAGTTAAATGTAATGGAACCGGTATTAGTATTTAATTTAATTCAATCCATCAGTATTATGAACAATGGATTCCGTGTATTCCGTGAATATTGTATTAAAGGAATTACAGCGAATGAAGAGTTGCTTAAGCAATATGTTGAAAAAAGTGTTGGAGTTATTACAGCGGTGAACCCTCATATTGGTTATGAAGCAGCTTCTCGCATTGCACGTGAAGCAATTGCGACAGGAAAATCTGTTAGGGAGCTATGTTTAGAACATGGTGTACTTACAGCAGAAGAGCTTGATATTATTTTGGATCCATACGAAATGACGCATCCTGAAATTGCTGGTGCTTCTTTATTAAAGGATAAAGTGAAACTTTAATCAGTGGGGGGGGAATCCCCCACTGATTATTAGTTGAACCAATCGGGCTTTTACGGGCAGTTGATCTCCCACCTAACTCCCTCGTATTCGCCGAATTTTGGGGTGGGAGTTTTACTGCCCGTTAATGCGGGATAAAAAAATGTAATGTAAAAAGCACCGATCCATTTGGATCGGTGCTTTTTTTAGAAGATATTAAATACAGAGTTAAGTTGAAGTAAGCTAATAATAGCTAAGAAGATTAAACTATATTTCATCACTATTTTAAATAGAGCAGATTCTTTACCAACTAGTCCAACTGCTGCACAAGCAACTGCTACAGATTGTGGTGAAACCATTTTTGCGATTGTACCCCCAACTACGTTTAATGAAACGAGAGTAGATGGAACGATGTTTAACTGATCGGCAGTTACTGCTTGAAGTGGTGCGAATAATGAACCACTTGATACGACTGAACCTGTAATGAATACGCCAATCCATCCTAAAATTGGAGAAAGAACTGGGAATGCATTTCCTGTAGAAGAGAATGCAAGTCCAAGTGTAGATGACATACCAGAGTAGTTCTCTACGTAAGCTAAAGCGATAACGCTACAAATTGTATATACTGGAACTTTTAGTTCTTTTATTGTTTCGATCATTAATTCTTTAATCATTTTGCCGTTTACACGATAGACGATAAGTGAAACGATAATTGCTAATACAATCGCAGTAGTTGTAGAAGAGAATACATCTAGTTTGAAAATCGCTGCGAAAGGTGTATCAGCCTTTGTAATTGGTGCAGTTTTCATAACCGCATTATGAAGACCAGGGAATTGAATGTTAAATACTAAGTTTGCCAATGGACCATCCGGAGCAAATAAAGCTTTAATCGGTTTTAAATTAAAGATTGTTACAAATGCAGTTAAGAATACGAATGGAGACCAAGCATATAAAATTTGATTGAATGTATGAGATTCTTTTTCTTCTTGTTTTTCTTCTTTAGCAGAAGATTTTGGCTGCCAAACACGTAAGAATAATGCAAGAGCGACCATACTTACGACTGCTGCGAAAATATTAGTAAGTTCAGCGCCTAAGAAGTAAGTCACAAGGAACTGAGTAATTGCGAAAGAAACACCACTTACAAGAATACCTTGCCAAGTTTCTTTAATGCCTTTAAATCCATCTACCATTGAAACAAGTAAGAACGGTAAAACAATGCTAATGAATGGCAAAATGTAAACAGCTTGACGACCGACAGTTAATGCATCTAGCCCAGTTAATTGTGCAGGTACTGTAACTGGAATACCCATAGCACCCATAGCACCACCAGCGATATTAGCTACTAAGCAAATACCTGCTGCTTTTAATGGATTAAAGCCCATACCTACAAGTAATGCAGCTGTAATAGCAACTGGAACACCGAAACCAGCTGCGCCTTCTAAGAAAGCACCGAAAGAATAAGCGATTAATAATACTTGTAAACGCTGATCATTTGTAATACTTGAAATGCTATCACGAATGACATTGAATTGTTCTGTTTTAACAGTTAATTTGTAAAGGAAGATAGCTGCGATAACGATAGTACAAATTGGATAAAATCCAGATAAAACACCGAATCCGGCAGATGCTACTGCTACAGTTGCAGGCATTTTATAAACAAATATTGCAAGGATAATAGCAACAATTACACTGTAAAGACCAGCCATGTAACCTTTCATTTTCAATCCCACTAAACAAATAATGAAGCAAAAAATTGGGAGTGCTGCGATTAGTGCAGATAACCAAATATTGTTTAATGGGTCATAAATTTGTGTCCAAGTACTCATAATAATGACAACTCCTATCTATTATATGTGAATAATTTCACATTATTTGTGAAATTATTCACAATCAACTTACATGCTTAGTATATTCTCCTTCAACACTATTGTCAACGTGAAAAAGTATAATTATTCCATAATAGTATTAAAAGTAACATTTAGTTCATAAAGTAGACAAAAAGCGTAATCAAATTGATTTGATTACGCTTCTATAAATTATTTACATATTCTTTCATTTTTTCATATGTCATTGGTCCTACATGCTTATATTGAATGACACCGTTTGTATCGATGACAAAAGATGTTGGAATGCTGATGATTTGATATGCGGCACTTGCCTGTCCTTTCTGATCTAATAGGACGGGGAAGGTGTATTTGTTTTCTTCAAGAAATTGTTTTACGTTGTTCGGGTCTTTTTCAGTAGCTGTCGCATTTACAGCGACAATTTCAATCCCCTTATCCTTCGTATCATGATAAAACTTTTCCATATCAGGCATTTCTATTTTGCATGGACCACACCAACTTGCCCAAAAGTTCAATATTACTTTTTCCCCTCTATAGTCTGTAAGGTGAACTTCTTGACCATTGGTTGTTTCTAGAAGGAAATTAGGGGCGATATTACCAACTTCAGTTCCAATTGGAATGTTTGATTCTGAAGTTATATCTTCTTTTTTATCTAATAGGAAGTTATGGATAATAGTCCAGCCAATTGCAATACTAATGAAAACAACAATAAACCATTTTTTAATATTACATCATCCTCCTTACTTAAATTTCCTTTTTATCGTAACAAAGAGGTTAAATGTGGTCAAATTACTTTACGGTAGGTTATCAATTATAGACGGTATTTTACAATATCATTACTGTACATTTCAATGAGGTGAAAATATAACAAAAAGCCTGATAAATCAACATTTGTAAGCAAAGTATTGCTGTCCTTTTTTTTTGCTTTTTCTTTATATCATATAGTATAATATTCAAAATCAGCAGGGATTTTTTCCTGAACTGTGTGCTGATAAAAGGAGGAAAAATTTTTCAGCATTATAGGTTGATAAAGTTATGTCGTAACAGGAAATATAAGAACAGATATATAAATAAATAATAAAGAAAATAAAAAACGAAAATGAGGGGAACTTTATGAACCAAAATCAATTTGACTGTCGTATTTCAGAAGAAGACGTACAGATGTTAAGAGCATTAGCGCATCCACTTCGTCTACGTCTAGTAATGGAACTAATGCAGCGTGGAACATGTAATGTAACACAATTACAAGAGGTATTAGAAATTCCGCAATCAACTGTTTCGCAGCATTTAACGAAATTAAAACAAAATAAAGTAGTACGCTTTGAGAGACGCGGGTTAGAAGTGTACTATCAAATTCATAACGATAAAGTAAGTGAAGTAGTAAAAACATTATTTTCTTAATTTTTGAATATTATGGAAAGAAGACGTGTGAAATATACGTCTTTTTTTATTTGGAAAGGATCTAATAATAGGAAGATTTGAGAGCGTATATATATTAGCACGTTAGAAAGAAACAAACTATTGGTTGAAGTGCTAAATTGACGGAATATATTCTGAAGGGATATGAAAAGATAGAAAGGAGTGTTGTAAGCCAAAGGAGGAATAATATAATGGATGTAAAACGTGTAAAACAGATATTATCTTCTTCAAGTAGAATTGATGTTATATATGAGGGAGTCCCCGTATGGATTGAGAGCTGTGATGAGCAGAAGGGGAGTGCTCAAGTGTATGACGTATCCAACCCAGGAGAGAGCGTTCACGTGGATATGACGGCTTTAGAAGAGATGTAATAGAAAAGACGCTTCTAATTGTAGAAGCGTCTTTTTTGTGTTATTCCATCATACTTGCAACTTTTTTAGAGCAGAGAAGAAGTACAAATCCTAGGACGATAACGATAATACCGATACTTGCAAATACTTCAAGATAGCCTAATGATTGTGTAAAGGAAGCAAGCTTACCAGCTAACCAGTTAGCCATACCTGAACCAGCTAACCATACACCCATTAGTAATGATGCTAATTTAACAGGTGCAATTGCACTTACCATTGATAGACCGATTGGTGATAAGAATAGTTCGCCAATTGTATGGAACATATAAGTGATAACGATGAATAATAAGTTTGCTTTAACAGTTATATCAGCTTCATTACTTCCAGTTTTTAGAACCGCTAATGTTAAAACAAGGTAACCTATACCTAGTAAAATCATACCAAATGCCATTTTTGTTGGTACTTTTAAATCGCCACGCTTTGATTTAGAAAGTTTTAACCATAGCATAGATACGAATGGTGCAAGTAGTACGATGAATGCTGGGTTAACTGATTGGAACCAAGATGTTGGAACTTCCCATCCGAAAATTGTACGATCTACGAATTTATCTGTATAAAGTGTTAAAGAACTACCAGCTTGTTCAAATCCTGCCCAGAAGAATACAACGAAACAAGTTAAAATTACAATTGCCCAAGTGCGATTTTTTTCTTGTTTTGTTAAAGGTTTCTTTTCAGTTGTAGGTTGATTTTTTGTTTTTTTACCAACAACTGTTGTTCCTGCTGTACCAAGGTAGCGAGGAGCTAATAAGTTGAAAACAATTTGGCCAATAATCATACCGATACAAGCTGCTAAGAATCCGTATTTATATCCCATAACCATAACGCCATCAACGCTTGTTTTAAAGAAATCTTCTGCTAAAAATCCACAAATAAGTGGAGCGAAGAAAGCACCTACGTTAATACCCATATAGAAGATAGTAAATGCACTGTCACGACGTGAATCATTTTCGTCATACAATTCACCTAACAGTGTAGAAATATTTGGTTTAAAGAATCCATTACCAATAACTAATAGTACTAATCCAAGGAATAGTCCTGTTTTTGTATTCATGGAGAATAGTACAAAGTTACCAATCGCCATAATAATTCCGCCGAGAGTAATGGCATGACGTCTTGTAATATAATGATCAGTTAGCCATCCGCCTATAATTGGCATGAAATATACTGCCGCTGTAAAAGTACCATATAATTGCACTGCAACTGCCTTATCAAATCCTAACCCGCCACTAACAGCAGCAGTTGTTAAATAAAGAACTAAAAGGCCACGCATTCCATAATAACTAAATCTTTCCCACATTTCTGTTAAGAACAACAAATATAATCCTGGTGGATGTTTTTTTGGTGATTGTTGTTCTCCAGCTTTTTCTAATTTTAAAGCTGCATCCATTTTTGTTTCCCCCTAATCCTTTATAACGGATATTTATGTAATTATTTTAATTCACAAAATATTTAGAAGTCAATAGAATTATATGGAAATAGCAAGAAAATTTCTAAAAAAATCTATTTTTCTTCAACCGTTATTGTATTTTTCCCTGAAAACAAGATAATAAGCGTTTTCAAATGTAGTAATTGAATTCTAAAAGAAAGTAAAATAGTGATAAATCAGAAAATTTAGATTAGAATATTTATTCTGATATAGAGAAAATAAACTATATTTACTTTTATAATATAACATATCGGGAATAAAAATACAAAATGAAATAATGTGATACTTCAGTGAAATGAAAAAACCAGCTCCATAAAAGAGGGAGCTGGTTAGAATGAAATTATTTAACAAAGCGTTTTTCAATGTCGTCTAGTAGTAAGTTAGCAGCCATTACACCGCCAGCTGTATTCCAAATAACGTCGTCAACTTTGTATGCTTTTCCGTTCTTTACTGCATTTAAGTTTTTAAATAGAGGATCATTTATATATTCTTTTTCTAGTTCAGAACCTTTCTTCTCATTGCCTTTATCGAATGTGAAGTAGAATAATACATCACCATCCATTGCAGAAATACGCTCTTTAGATACGTTACGCTCTGCGAAATCATCTTTATTTTGATCACCAGGACGTTTAAATCCAAGTTCTTTTAAAATAACGCCAGAGAATGTATCGCCATGATAAATACGAACATCACCAGGCATAAAGCGTACCATAGAAATTTCTTGATTTACTGTATCACCAAGTTTGCCTTTTAAATCTTCCATACGTTTTCCGTAATCAGCTAAAACCTTTTGACCTTCTTTTTCCTTATTTAAAGCTTTTGCATAAAATTTGAAGTTATCTTTCCATTCACCACGTAATGTTTCCGAGAAAACAGTAGGTGCAATAGCTTTTAATTGCTCATACACTTTTTCGTGGCGCATTTTGTTACCGATAATTAAGTCTGGTTTTAAAGAAGCGATAGTTTCAACGTTAACTTGTCCTTCATCGCCAACAACTTTTACATCTTTCATTTTATCCTTAATATGCGGATACCATGGGTCACCTGTCCAAGACTTTACAGCCCCAACTGGTTTTACACCTAATTCGAGTAAAGCTTCAGTTCCTTCATTAGTTAAAATAACTACACGTTTTGGATTGGCAGGAACTTCTGTTTTACCCATTGCGTGCTCAACCGTAATCATTTCTTTTTTATTATCTTCTTTTGTTGATTCTTCTTTGTTATTTGATTTTCCACAAGCACTTAAAAGAAGTGAAAAAGCTAGTAGAAATACAAATACTGTAAACGATTTCTTTTGCATGAAATTCATTATGTACCCCCTACATGTTGAGAATATTTTTCAATAGCAAGCATGATATTAAGCCTTTATCTTTGGATTGTCAATATATATTACTGAAAATAGTTCTCATTATCGTTGACAATGAGAATTAAGTTGAAATACACTTACAACGTATCATTATACATTGAAGGGGAAACGCTGCATGTTATTAAAAACAAATCAAGCAAAATGGATTGGATTACTTGTTGGAATCATTGCAGTCGTTATTTGTATTTGGGGAAGCATTATTTTCGGATATACAAATACGAGTTGGAAATTAGCTTTAGATGCTTTTTTCCATTTTAATGGTTCAAATGAGCATATTATTATTCAAAATGTGCGTCTACCAAGGGCGTTAATTGCAGCAAGTGTTGGTGCTAGTTTAGCCATTGCGGGTTGTTTAATGCAAACTTTAACAAAGAACCCGCTTGCTTCTCCAGATTTTATTGGATTAAATTCAGGCGCTGCGTTCTTCATAGTTGTAGCAATTGTTATCTTTTCCGTGACATCATTATCAGCTTTCACGTGGATCGCCTTTTTAGGAGCAGCAGTTGCAGCAGTACTTGTATTTGCCTCTAGTTCTTTAGGAAAAGAAGGGACAACACCTCTTAAGTTAACATTAGCAGGTGTAGCAATTAGTGCTTTATTTTCATCATTAACACAAGGGTTACTTGTTTTAAATGAAAAGGCGATGGAAGAGGTATTATTTTGGCTTGCGGGATCTGTGCAAGGAAGAAAGTTAGAAATTTTACAATCTGTATTCCCGTATTTATTAGTAGGATGGATTGCATCTCTTATGATGGCAGGGAAAGTAAATACATTGATGATGGGAGAAGACGTCGCAAAAGGACTTGGACAACGAACAATTTTAATGAAATCATTCGTGTTACTTATTATTGTACTGTTGTCTGGTGGTTCAGTTGCGGTTGCTGGTCCAATTGGATTTATTGGTATTGTGACTCCGCATTTTGCCAGATTTCTTGTTGGAGTAGATCACAGGTGGAGAGTACCGTATAGCGGTTTGTTAGGTGCAATACTACTAATCTTAGCTGATATAGCAGCAAGATATGTCATTATGCCACAAGAAGTACCAGTAGGGGTTATGACAGCATTTATTGGTGCACCGTTCTTTATTTATATTGCACGTAAGAGAGGGCTTAGCAAATGAAGAAGTATATTCCATTTCGTATTGGAAAAGGCGGGCTCTCGTTTTTAATGTACAAACGAGCTTGTCTCGTCTTATTGAGTTTACTAGTTGTATTAATAGGGTTATTTTTTGCGAGCGCAGGTATGGGAGATATGAAAATTGCTCCTTATGACGTATGGCAAGCGATTACCGGAAATGGTGATGCGATGTCAAATATGGTTGTAAATAAGTTTCGTATGCCGCGTATTTTAATTGCTATTCTCGTAGGAATTGCGCTTGCGGTAGCAGGTTGTATTTTACAAGGGCTCGTTCGAAATCCACTTGCTTCTCCGGATATTATCGGAATTACGGGCGGGGCAAGTGTTGCAGTTGTACTCTTTTTAGCTATATTTAGTGATAAAAACAATGCGCTAACAGTAAGCATTCATTATATGCCGCTAGCAGCTTTTGCTGGGGCAACAATTGTAGCGTTTTTTGTATATTTATTTGCATGGAAAAATGATGGATTATCACCGATTAGTCTCGTTTTAATTGGTGTTGGATTTTGGGCATTAACGAAAGCAGCAACAACTTTATTTATGTTATTAGCACCGATTTATCAAGCAAGTCAAGCGAATGTATGGATCACAGGTACTGTTTATGGTTCTTCATGGCAAAATGTTATGGTACTTGCGCCTTGGGTTCTCATTTTAACGACAATATCATTTATCGCTGCGAGACATTTAAATGCACAAGAGCTAGGGGATGATATAGCAGTGGGACTTGGTGTTCCTTTAACGAAGTCGCGTGTATTTATGTTGTTACTTAGTACAGCTTTAATTGGTGGAGCAGTTGCCTTTGCAGGAGGAATTGGATTTGTTGGTTTAATGGCACCTCATATTTCACGAAGGTTAGTTGGCTCTTTCTACGGTGCATTGCTCCCAGTTGCGGCGATTATCGGTGCAATTCTAGTACTTGCTGCAGATTTAATTGGGCGTACAGTTTTCGCGCCACTTGAAATTCCAGCAGGGGTATTTACATCAGCAATTGGTGCACCTTATTTTATTTATTTACTTTATAAAAGTCGGAATTCATAAAGGGAGATGAATATGCAAAAAGCATTGGAGACGAAACGCTTGACGCTGTCGTATGGTGAAACGATTATTATTGATGAGCTGAATTTAGAAATTCCAAAAGGAGAAATTACAATCTTCATCGGTTCTAACGGTTGTGGTAAATCAACTTTATTACGTTCACTAGCTAGATTATTAAAGCCAACAACCGGTGACATTTTGTTAGATAATCAAGCAATTCAAAGCATGCAAACGAAGCAAATCGCTCGTCAAATGGCGATTTTACCGCAAGGGCCACAAGCACCGGAAGGACTTACAGTATTACAACTTGTTAAGCAAGGACGTTATCCATATCAAACATGGCTGAAGCAATGGTCAGAAAAAGATGAGGAAATGGTACAAAAAGCGCTTGCGGCAACGGGTATGACAGAATTTGCTGAGCGTGATGTTCATGCTCTTTCAGGTGGACAACGTCAACGTGCTTGGATTGCAATGACTCTTGCACAAGATACCGATATTATTTTACTGGATGAGCCAACTACATATTTAGATATGACTCACCAAATTGAAGTGTTAGATTTATTATTCGAATTAAATGAAACAGAGAAAAGAACGATTGTTATGGTATTGCATGATTTGAACTTGGCATGCCGTTATGCAGACAATATTGTAGCTATTCAGGATAAACAAATATATGCGCAAGGTAAACCAGAAGAAGTTGTTGATCAAAAGTTAGTTCGTGATGTATTCCGTATGGAGTGTCAAATAAGCGCTGATCCGTTATTTGGAACACCGCTCTGTATCCCGCATGGAAGAGGAAGAAGTGTACGTAAAGAAGCTGTTCAGGCGATGAGATAAAAAAACGATGAGTAATTCATCGTTTTTTTTATTTTTTGCAAGAAAATAGTAGGAAAAGGGGAATACGTAAGCGACGTTCATATTCTTCTTTACTCTGAAAATAGGTTTGATTTGGTGTAGCTTCTTTTAGGTTTGTAATGGTAAATCCGGCTTGTTGTAATAATGTAAAATATTCCTCAGTTGTCCGATGATATTTAATAACCTCTTGATCAATCCACGGCTCAACTCGTTTCCCCGTTTTGAAATAATCATCGACGAGCCAGCTAGTTCTTTTACAACTTGTTTGTAAGCTTTCAAACGAAGAGGTAATAACGGGATGTTGAACGCTAAAGGTAAAGGTCCCGTTTGGTTTTAAAGTTTGAAACACATTTTGAAAAATAATATCAAGGTGTTCAATATAATGTAAGGCGAGTCTAGATGTTACTAAATCAAAAGTAGAAGGAGGATAGGTATAGTCTTTGAGGTTTAGCAAATGGACAGTACCATTTTTATTTTCTAGGTGCTTATTAGCTTTTTCATACATACGCTCGGAGCCTTCAATGCCGGTGTAAGAGTGGCAGCCATTTTCTAATAATTCCTCGCCAAATTTTGCATCACCACAACCTAAATCGAGAATTTGTTTTCTTTGTACATTACCAATGAGCTGAAAGAATGCTGGTTTTTCAAGTGATTCGTTTGGACTATTTTCTCGATATCTTCGCTTCATATAGTGTTCTAAAAACGATTCGTTATTATATACATCAGATTCAGTAAATGCCATGTTTGAAGCCCCCTTGAATATTTTTTTCATTCTATCAAATATGAAAAGTAAATAATAGATTTCTTGTAATGAATCGTATATAATCTAAAATTGTAAGCGGTTTCTTTAAACTATTTTTCTATAATAAATTCTGAAAACGTGTTAAGCTAGTAGAGGGATTATTAGAACTATTAAGATAATAATTCGCTTACATGAACGATGGGAGGCTTCACGATGTCTAGTAAAACACTTGCAAACTTTTTAGAAGAAAATTTAGAGGATTTAAAATCAAAGGGGCTTTATAACGTAATTGATCCGCTTGAAAGTCCAAATGGACCGATTATTACAATTGGCGGAAAAGAATATATTAACTTATCTTCAAACAACTATCTTGGATTAGCGACTGATAATCGCTTACAAGAAGCAGCAATTGGTGCAATTCATAAGTACGGCGTTGGAGCAGGAGCTGTTCGTACAATTAATGGTACTTTAGATTTGCATATCAAATTAGAAGAAACAATTGCAAAGTTTAAACATACAGAAGCAGCAATTGCTTATCAATCAGGATTTAACTGTAATATGGCAGCGATTTCAGCCGTTATGGATAAAAATGATGCGATTCTTTCAGATGAATTAAACCATGCATCTATTATTGATGGTAGTCGTCTATCAAGAGCGAAAATCATCGTTTATAAGCATTCTGATATGGAAGATTTACGCAAAAAAGCAATCGAGGCAAAAGAATCAGGTCTTTACAATAAATTAATGGTTATTACAGACGGTGTTTTCTCAATGGATGGAGATATTGCAAAATTACCAGAGATTGTTGAAATTGCAGAAGAGCTGGATTTAATGACATATGTAGATGATGCACACGGTTCAGGTGTACTTGGCAAAGGTGCAGGTACTGTAAAACATTTCGGCCTTTCTGATAAAGTTGATTTCCAAATTGGTACATTATCAAAAGCAATTGGGGTAATTGGTGGATATGTAGCTGGGAAACAAAACTTAATCGATTGGTTAAAAGTGCGTTCACGTCCATTCTTATTCTCAACAGCTTTAACACCAGCTGATGCAGCTGCTTGTATGAGATCAATTGAAATTTTAATGGAAAGCACAGAGTTACACGATCTTTTATGGGAAAATGGTCGCTATTTAAAACAAGGGTTAAAAGAACTTGGCTTTAACATTGGAGAAAGTGAAACACCAATTACACCTTGTATTATTGGTGATGAAGTATTAACACAAGAATTTAGTAAACGTCTAAATGAAGAAGGCGTATATGCAAAATCTATCGTATTCCCAACCGTAGCAAAAGGAATGGGACGCGTTCGTAATATGCCTACAGCAGCTCATACGAAAGAAATGTTAGATGAAGCAATTCGTAAGTATGAAAAAGTAGGGAAAGAAATGGGTATCATTTAATTAACGACATCTTTTGAATAGCTTGCAAATGAGGAGTGGGAAAAATGAAAAAAATTCTAGTAACCGGTTCTTTGGGGCAAATTGGTTCTGAACTAGTAATGAAACTTCGTGATGTATACGGTGCATCAAATGTTATTGCAACAGATATTCGTGAAACAGATAGTGAAGTAGTAAAGTCTGGTCCATTTGAAACGTTAGATGTAACGGATGGACAAAAATTACATGATATTGCAAAGCGTAATGAAGTAGATACAATTATTCATTTAGCGGCTTTACTTTCAGCAACTGCAGAAAAAAATCCGTTATTTGCTTGGAATTTAAACATGGGCGGACTTGTAAATGCATTAGAAGCAGCACGTGAATTAAACTGTAAGTTTTTCACGCCAAGTTCTATCGGTGCATTTGGTCCATCAACGCCAAAAGATAATACACCACAAGATACAATTCAGCGTCCTACTACGATGTATGGGGTAAACAAAGTAGCAGGAGAATTACTATGTGATTATTATCATCAAAAGTTTGGCGTTGATACGCGCGGCGTACGTTTCCCAGGCTTAATTTCTTACGTAGCTCCTCCAGGAGGCGGAACAACTGACTATGCAGTTGAAATTTATTATGAGGCGATTAAAAAAGGTGCATACACCTCATACATTGCAGAAGGAACATACATGGACATGATGTATATGCCAGATGCTTTACAAGCAATCATCTCATTAATGGAAGCTGATCCAAATAAACTAGTTCATAGAAATGCGTTTAACATTACAGCAATGAGCTTTGAACCAGAGCAAATCGCAGCATCAATTCGTAAACACATTCCGAACTTTACAATGGATTACGCAGTAGATCCTGCTCGTCAAACAATTGCTGATAGCTGGCCAAATTCTATTGACGCAACTGCGGCAATGAAAGAGTGGGGCTTTAAAGCAGAATATGATTTAGACAAAATGACAACTGACATGCTGGCTAAGTTAAAAAAAAAGCTCGCATCTGAGTTAGTAATGAATTAATAGGAAGAGTCGATTTTTAGGAATCGACTCTTTTATTTGTATTTTTAGGAATATGCAAATAATTCTAAATGTGATAGAATGAGTTAATTTGTGCATAAAGGGGAGAGGGAAATGGAGAAATGGGAGTTAGCAAGGGGAATTTATAATACGTCGCGTTTAAAGGGAACATTTAAGCTTCGATCAGGACAAGTATCAGATCAATACTTTGATAAGTACTTATTCGAATCTAATCCAGTACTGTTATTAGAAATTGCCAAACAATTGAAAGAGCTCATTCCTCCTGAAACAGAAGTATTAGCAGGATTGGAGATGGGAGGAGTTCCAGTAGCAACAGCATTATCTTTACAAACAGGGATTCCAGTTGTATTTGTAAGAAAAGAAGCGAAGAAATATGGAACATGTAAGTTAGCAGAGGGTGTTGATATTGTTGGGAAAAATGTTTGTGTCGTAGAAGATGTCATTACGACAGGCGGTCAAATATTATTAAGCACGAAAGATTTAAGAGAATTAGGAGCGAATGTGAACCATGTTCTAGGTGTCATTGAGCGTACAAAAGAAGGCAGAGAAAACTTATTAGAAGATGGATTACAATTACATTCTTTATTTACAATGGATGAGTTAATTGAAGGAGAAAAGCAACATGCAAAGAGTTGATGTTGTATATGCACTAATATACGATAGCGAAAAAGATAAAGTATTAATGGTACATAATGTAGAACAAAACGTTTGGTCATTGCCAGGCGGGGCTGTTGAAAAAGGAGAAACGTTAGAGCAAGCACTAGTAAGAGAAGTGAAAGAAGAGACAGGTTTAACTGCTACACTCAGTGGACTTGTCGCAATAAATGAGAAGTTTTTTGAAGAGAAAGGACATCATGCATTATTTTTTACATTCCGAGCAAATGTAGTAACAGGTGAACTTGGTGCAGAAGATGAAGGAGAAATTTCCGCAATCGAGTGGGTGGATCGAACAATCGCGAATGAGCGATTCCCATACTACGATGGAGGGTTCGAATTATTATTAGAAGTTTCCATTCCATACAAGTTTCAACGAGAAACAAAGTAAGTTAACGAAGAAAAAAAGGAGCCTCGTGGCTCCTTTTTTTCTATTCAATCGTCTTCAATAATAGTTTCTTCAACAATGGTTTAATCTTCAGGCGTAAATCTTCAGCATGATTTGCAACTAAGAAGTGGTGGTTATAAATGTTTTTCATTAGTTGATAAGTCGCTTCTTTCGCTTCGCCTTCTTCGATAAAGATGCCGATTACTTCCATACCACTTTTACGAGCAAGTTTGACTGCTTCGTGCGTATCTAAAATTCCGTCTTGTTGATAGTCTAGTGCAGAAGGTTCACCATCTGTAAAGACAAGTAAGAATTTATGTTTTTCTGGTCTTTTCGCAAGCTTTTCGGAAACGATACGAATAATATACCCGTCGCGGTTATCTTCTTCTTCGCGAAGTTGCATAATTTCTGGACCGACGTTTGGTAACGTTGAGTTTTTATATGTCACAACTTCATGGATAACGTTCGGTTTATCTTCAGGTTTAGCACTAGAAGCATCTTCCCAAAATCCACTAATAGCGTGCGGGATTTTTAAAGATTTTAAAGCTTCATGGAATAGGACCACACTCTTCTTCGTTTCTTCCATTTTGTTATACATAGAACCAGAGCAGTCCACTAATAGTTGGAATGCAACGTCTAATTCTTGAGATTCTTGTCCTTTTTTATAAAACATACGCGGCTGCTTTTCAGTATAGATACGAAGGAATTTCTTACGAAGTCTTCCGTAATATTTATCACTGTTTGCATTCGTTTTGTTTTCAATTGTTTTTTCGATAATTTTCTTTAATTCTTTTACATCTTTATTAACGACTGATTTGATAGCTTGGTAATCTTTTTTCTCATCAGGATTTGATTTGCGAGCTTCTTTAAATGTATGAGAAGCTCCCACATTATACTTGCCGTATGCACCGTCGTTTTGACTAGAAGCATGAGACGCTCTTGCTTCCTCTGTATCAGCACCATCAAAGTTAGATTGTGTACTTTTTTGGGAAGTACCTTGTACAGAACCAAGTGCTTGGTCACCATCTTCTGATTCACGAGCAGTATCACCCATCATATTTGTTTTTGTTCCGCTTTCTAATTCGAAGCGTAAAAAGTTCTCGTTTTCATTGTTTTTATTTTCACGATGCCATGTCGAGAAGCTTTCATCCATTTTGTTTTTGTTGTCATCGTCATCTATGATTTGCGTATCATCATTTGCTAATTTTTCAGCGCGACTGTCTTTCTCATCCGCAATAACAGATAAGTAAAGCGGGGCATGTCCGAAATAATTATTAAGCATATCACTTTCAAGAAGTCCTTCTAAGCGATAGCGAATTTTCTCAACGATATACATAATATCTTCCGTATTACGAGCTTGGAATGTTTCATGCAAAATTGATTCAATTTGCTCGAAATATTCATTATTAAACATTTCATATTTATCACTCGTTAATGAAAGATAGCATAGACAAAATAGACGATCACCGTGATAGTTACGAACACGATTTATTTCATTTTGTGAGCCAAAGTAATTGCGATACATTTCTTTTCGGCGTTTAAAAATATGCTTTGTGCCAGGTCGTAAACTTTTGACGATTTCCTCAACACGTAAATCTTCTAATAGAACAAATAATTGTGTTAAAAACTTTTTTAGAGGTGATTCTTGTAATTCAATCGCATAAGAACGAATTAAAGTCATGTCCGAGTAATGTTTATTACCAAGTGCCTTTAAGAACACTTCGCTTTTTAAGCCGATTACTGTATCCTCTTCTTTTCGATCATCCCAAAAGTGACTAATGACAACCTTTTTTTCAATTTCGTCGTAGTATGCTTTATAACCATACTCAAGATAGGCATCGTCTTCTTTTAGAAGAGCATACATTAAGTTTTCCATTTGTAGAAACAGCGACGCATCAATTTTTTTGTCACTAAAAATTTGTCTCATGAATTATCCCTCAAAGAAATAACTTTCTGCTAATTCACGGACAGTCATTTGTTCTGTTTCATCGTTTAATTTTGCGATAATACTACGTTCAATTGCACGCATAACAGGAATATATACACCTAAATCACATGCATCGATAATGCCACGAATACTAGCCGCTTCTTCACTTACGCGTCCATCACGAGCTAAAGGCATAAGATCGCTTGCGAATGCAACGAACTTTTCAATTGTTGCAACATCATTTAATTTTGATTCAGATAGTAATAGCTCTTTTAATGTATCACCTTGAATGTAAGGAACTTCAATAATAACGAAACGGTTTTTTAACGCTTCGTTTAGTTCACTTGTCCCAACATAACCTTCGTTAATCGCAGCAATTACGCGATATTCGTCATCACCGTATACAACTTCTTGTGTAAATGGGTTAGTAATCATTTTACGGTAATCTAACGCACCATGAAGAAGTGGTAACGTTTCAGGTTTTGCCATATTGATTTCATCAATATATAGGAAATGACCGTTCTTCATTGCCTTCATAAGAGGACCGTTAACGAATGTAACTTCAGATGCACCATCTTTTGTTTGTAATGTGTTGTATCCTAAAATACCTTCTACATCTAAGTCGACAGAACAGTTAATGCTATGCATTGGTTTTTGGAATAAAGAAGAAAGAGTTTCCGCTAGTACTGTTTTACCACTACCAGTTGGTCCTTTTAATAGAATGTTTTTACCAAGTAAAAGTGCTGTAATGGCATCTTCAATAATGCTATTATCAGATGCTTTATATATTTTCTTTCCAATTAAATGTGCATTTTCGCCAGCTTCTTGTTTATTCTTTTCGTGAATGGCTGAGAGCTGTTGCTTTAAATCAGCATGTATATGAAATTGTTCTAACATGTATTTCCCACCTAACATTATTTTCATAAAGTAATACATCTTATGATAACTTGTTTTAATATGGTATGCAAAGAAAAGGAGAGAGGGGAAATGTAAAAGAAAAAGCAATCAATATTATATTGATTGCTTATAGCAAAGGAGAAATGAGTCGCATGAAAGACTCTAATATTCGTTTTTTGATACTTCTTTTTTGGAACGAGTTCCATTTAATTTCAGTGGAATGCTTAAAGTCTTCTTCGAAATCATGTTTAATATCATGAACGGTGTCTGATTCATAAAGTACACTAATAATTTCATAATTTAATTCAAAGCTACGTACATCCATATTTGCTGTTCCAATTGTTGCAATCTTATCATCAACGAGTACAATTTTCGCATGCATAAAACCATCTTTATAACTGTAAATGGAAGCACCAGCTTTTAAAAGTGGAGTGAAATAGGATTGAGATGCTTGATCACTAATAATACTATCACTTTTACCTGGATATAAAATGCGTACATCTATGCCGGATATTGCACTTAAGCGTAATAATGTTAAAGTTTCTTGATCTGGAATAAAGTATGGCGTAGCGATCCAAATAGATTTTTTGGCAGAGCCCATAACAGCTAGTAATGTATTACGAATACTTTTATCATCTGAGCTTGGTCCACTTGCTACAATTTGAACAGCGCCTTCTGCATTCGAAATTTCTTTACCAGGGAAGTATTGTACATTCATAAATTGATCCCAAGAATAGTTACTTAAACCACTAGAGGCATAGAGCCAATCTTCTAGAAAGATTGCTTGTAATTTATATAATGCTTTTCCTTCTATTTTTAAATGACTATCACGCCAAACGGGGAATTTCTTTGAACGGCCGAGATATTCGTCACCGACGTTGAGTCCTCCAGTAAACCCAATTTCTCCATCTACAATAACAATTTTACGATGGTTACGATAATTGACTGTTTCAAGTAACCAAGCTGAAAAAATAGGATCAAATTCCACAATTTCAATTCCAGCTTCTTTCATAGGCTGTAAAAATCGTCTTCTTAACGTGTTACTTCCGAGTCCATCATAAAGGAAGCGTACAATAACCCCCGATTTTGCCTTTTTTATTAAAGCATCCCGAACTTTTGTACCAATCTCATCGGCTTTATAAATATAGTATTGAATATGTATATGGTGTTTTGCATGCTCAATAGCTTGCAGAATTTCTGAAAATGTTTGATCTCCGTTTGTTAAAAGTTTTGTAGTCGTTCTATCTGCGGCAGGACCGCCTCCAAATTTTTGTACTACTTCTGTTAAATGTATAGAACGCTCATGTAATGGGACTGTAAGAGACAGTTCTAGTCGTCTTCCTTCTAATATTTCACGGAATAATTTTCTTTGTTCTTCTGAACGATGAAGATGTTTTTTTCTTCTCCAACGGCTACGCCCGAAAATAGAGTATAAAAGCACACCTACAACAGGAAGAAGTGCTAATACTAAAAACCACGCTAAGGTGCTTTGGGGAGATCTATTTTCGATAAAAATAACAAATGAAATTCCTACGATTGTGATGGACCATAGAGCACCAACAAACGTATATAACGAAATGACCGATGTATTTAATAGGAAAAGAACGATAGATACGATTGTAAATATTAATAATAATTGAACGATAGGTTTCTTCATTTCTATAAAATTCCTCTAATCTTTCTTAAATATAGACTTCTTATATAAAAGGTGTAATCTGACATTCTTATTATAAAGTGTTTTGTTTTTTTTACAAAATATAGACATTTTCCCCATACTTTCCGCATTTGTCCTACATACAGTATATTATTACATTTTTATATAGAAAAGGGGATGAATAAAATGTACGGTCGTCCAATTGGAGGATTTGGTCATGGCGGATACGGTTATCCTTATTATTCAGATTATCCATACTATGCGGATTATCAACAGAATCCTTATTATTCCACATATTAAAGAGAGGCAGAACTATATGCTAAAAGGAGAGGAAGAAAAATGAACTATACTGGAAATTACGGAGGATATGATCGGAATCATCACGGAGGGCACAATCATCATGGTGGACATAATCATCACGGTGGACACAATCATTATGATCATCACCACCATCACGGCGGCGGCTGGAGTGGCGGCTCGTGGGGAGGAGGATTCTTTCCTGGAAGTTTTGCTGGTGGAGTATTAGGAGGACTTACAGCTGGAGCATTAACAGGCGCAGCTAGTGGTGGGGGATATTACCCAGCGTCGTATCCAGTAACTTACCCAATGCCATATCCAGCACCATATCCAGGTTATCAGCAAATACCGTATCCAAATTATTAAACTAAAAAAGAGGATATCCTCTTTTTTAGTTTAATAATTTATAAAATATTTCCAAAATCAAGGTGAAAATATGTTAATATTTTATTATTATAATTCAATGTGTTAAATGCAAATTTTGGTTTTATCCGGCTATTTGCGGGCAGTAAAACTCCCACCTCAAAATTCATCTGGAACAAAGAAGTTAGGTGGAATCCCTGCTGCCCGTAAACGCCCGATTGGTGAAGGTTAATAATCAGTGTGGATGAACAAAACCCCCACTGATTAAAGTTTCACTTTATATTATTATTCGTGAATCGTTGCTTTGTGTATCCTAATCTCTATTTCATTATGTATCGGCAGTTAGATTTATATCTTAACATTTCATGAAATAAAAGAGGTTAGGTGTGAGGTCGTATTAGTAGGGAGCAGAGGCTAATAGTGATGAAATTGTCACTTTACAAATTCAAAGAATGTAAGAGAATACTGTATAATAAGCTTAGATAAGTAGAGAGATGAGAAGCTTCTACTATAATTAAAACAGCACCATATTGCTTTTTTTTATAAATAATATTATGTTATTTTAATCGGCCTATTTAGAAAAAATTTGTGATTTATGTAAAGGCATATTGTTAGAAAATGAAATATCTCTATTTCTATGAAGAGAAACGAGTTGTGTTTTAGTCAGATAGGAAGCAAGGAGAGGTGCGCATGCTAGAACAAAGAGGTCATGCATTATATGACTCTTCATTGCAAGATTTAAAATTAGCATTAGATGAGTCTTCAATTGTTGCTATTACAGACCGAAATGGTCTTATTACATATGTGAATGATAAATTTTGTGAAATCTCAAAATATAAAAGAGAAGAGTTAATAGGAAAAGATCACCGTATTTTAAATTCCGGATATCATCCGAAAGCATTTTTTCAAATCCTATGGAAGCGTATTTTGAGTGGAAAAGTCTGGACGGGGGAAATTCGAAATCAAGCAAAAGATGGTACGTATTATTGGGTTAAAACAACAATTGTTCCATTTTTAAATGAAAAGGGAGAACCTTATCAATTTATTGCAATTCGAAATGATATAAGTAGTAGGAAAGAAGCAGAACAAAGATTACGATTAAGCGAAAGTCGTTATAGGGAACTTGCTTATCATGATGCGTTAACAAGTTTACCGAACCGTTTACAGTTAATTACGACTGTAAATAAGATGATTGCAGAGAAAATAGAGTTTGGCATGATTTACTTTGATTTAGATCGTTTTAAATTAGTGAATGATACGTTAGGTCATATGATAGGAGATTTACTTTTAAGTGAAGTCGCTTCACGATTGCATTACGTACTAGGAGATAAAGATGTTCTAGCTAGGCTTGGTGGAGATGAATTTGTGTTATTAACAAAAAAACATACATAAGATGGGATGAGGCAGTTAGCGACATCTGTGTTGTCATGCTTTCAAGCACCATTTATGCTTGAAGGTCATGAAGTATACATTTCAGCCAGTCTAGGACTTTGTTCCTATCCGCAAGATGGAAAAGACGTTGAAACGTTATTGAAAAATTCAGATTTAGCCATGTATAGTGCGAAAGAGCAAGGAAGAAATGCGGCATGCTTCTTTACAGATGAATTACGCGCGAAAATAAACCGTAGAATGAAAATAGAGTTTGCTTTGCAAAAAGCAATTCGTGACGAAGAATTAAAAGTGGCATTACAGCCCATTATTGATTTGAAAACAAAGAAATGTACTGGTATTGAGGCTTTAGTACGCTGTAAGACAGAAGAAGGTCCTATTTCACCAAATGAATTTATCCCTGTAGCCGAAGAGTGTGGACTTATTATAAAACTAGGAGACTGGGTACTAGAAAAGTCATGTCGACTGTTTAAAACTTTACCAGATTATCAAGAGGGACTGAAGTTATCTGTTAATTTATCAATACAACAATTGATGCAAAAGCGATTTATTTTATCTGTTCGTAGTATATTGAAGCGAACAGGGTTTCCACCAAATCGTTTAATATTAGAAATAACAGAAAGTATAGCTGTACGTCATTTTGATTATATTATTGCTACATTACAAGAATTAAGAAGTATGGGAATTTTAATCGCTTTAGACGATTTCGGAACAGGATATTCTTCATTATATTATTTAAAACAACTACCACTTGATATTGTGAAAATTGATCGTAATTTTATTCGTGAGTTTCATTATGATCACGCACAGCCAGAGCGAACGATTGTAAAATCGGTTATCGAAATTGCCCATAGTTTAAATTTAATAGTGGTTGCTGAAGGGGTAGAAACGGTAGAACAAGAAAGTTTATTACAATCAATGGGTTGCGACTTTGTACAAGGTTTTTATTATGCGAAACCGTTAGATGTAGGTGAATTAAAAGAAAAGTTATTAACTGACTTTTAATAAAAAAAGAGAAGCGGAAAGCTTCTCTTTTTTTATTATTTTTTTTGTGAATCTTTCATTAAAATTGGATAAAGAATAAGGCCTAATACAAACAACCCAATTCCTAAGAAGAACGTTTTTAAATCAGCAGTTCCTGTTTTAATAACCCAAATGGAATATAAAAATGCTAGTGCAGTAATGATTCCATCTTTTATTCGAGATCCCGGCATTATATCATACGTTTCCCCCGTAATAACTAATTTTAACTGATACAAGGTAGAAACAAGGTACGGGATTAAATATGCTAATGTCGCTACAACAATAGCGAAATTGTATGCTTCTGAAACAGTACCAGAAATTGTTGAAAATAAGAAAATTTGTGTCATCACATTTGTAATAAATAATGATTTAGAAGGACTTCCTTTTTTATTTGTTTTTCCGAAAAACTTAGGGAAAAGCCCATTCTTTGCTGCTTGGTAAGGTACTTCTGAGCTAACAACGATCCATCCTACAGTAGAGCCGAATAAAGATACGAGTGCAAGTAGTGCCATTATATAAGCACCTTTAGTACCAATTGCTAAATTTAATGCATCTACTAATGGCTTTTGAGACTCTTTTAAAGCGTCTTGTGGAAGAGCGCCCATTGTTAGTAGAGTAATTGCCATGTAAATAAGAAGAGCGATAATTAATCCGAAAATCGTAGCTTTCTTAACGTCGCGCTGAGATTTTGCGCGGTTAGAGAGCATAACTGCGGACTCAATACCGATAAACGCCCAAAGTGTTGCAATAGCAGCTGAATTTATTTGTCCACCCAACGCAATAGGTTGTCCAGCTTCATTCATAAATGTTTGACCGTCCCCGAAATTAGAGGCATTGAAAATGAATAATGTGATTACAATAAACATTGTAAATCCGATGATTTTTGCGATCGTTGCAAGAAGGTTCATATTTCCTGCTCTATCAATATTTTGAGAAAGAATATATTGAATTCCCCATAGCATCATACTACATACTATGAAGGTTAAAGCTTTTCCAAGTTCTAATGAAAATCCGTTTGTTGAAAAGAGAATTTGCTTACTTTGTAAAACTGGGAAGAATGTTGATAAATATCCGGCAAAGGAAATAATTACAGATGCTGTAGCAGCCCAGTTAGCAGCCCAGTACCCCCAAGCCATACTATATCCTGCAACTTTACCTGCCTTTTGGGAAGTAAATATTGCTTGGGCGTAACTTTGTGGTCCTGCTTTTAATTCTGGTTTACGAATTGCTAAATTTCCAAATACGAGTGCAATCATAAATACACCAAGTCCTGTAATACTCCATGCAAGTGTAGATCCCATTGGACCTGATACGTGTGCTAAATTTGCTGGGAGCATAAATACGCCACCGCCAACCATATTCCCGATAACAAAAGCTGTTAAAATCCATAATCCCCATTTTTTCGTTTCCATTTTTGTTAACTCCTTTGTAGTAAGTTTTGCTTAAACATCATTTTTTACTAGCATTTTTGGCAATAAAAAAAGAGCCATGTAGATAAAAAATACCTACATGGCTCTCTGCCAAAGCGTAGGTACAATGGGAATAACCCTTGTACCTACGCGTAATTTTTCCGCTAGGTTTCAAGGGTTAAGTATGATGATGATGTTTTTGTGCAAATGTAACTACAGTTGTATAAGTAAGCATAGTTCTTTGCTCCCTTTCTCCTCTGATTTTGAAGTTAGTATACTACATGTTTTTTTGAATGAAAAGAAAAATATTAAAAAATTTATAAAAATCCGTTTTAGGGACTAAATATTTACCTGTAGTTTTCTTGTACTGGAAAATAAGTGAGAGATTGGCAGAAGAGTATAGCGTGGTATAATACATATAGAACTAGAAGGTGACAAGGGGCTATTGTAGATGATGAGTAAGTATGAACAAATTTATACAGAAATCAGCAAGTCTATTGATAATAAACAATTAAAAGAAGGATGCAAAATCCCATCAGAAACGGAATTAATGAAGCAGTATGAGGCAAGCCGAGGTACTGTAAGAAAAGCTGTAGATTTATTGCAAGAGCGTGGATATGTTCAAAAAATACACGGAAAAGGTGTTTTTGTATTAAAGCGTAAAAACATTGAATTTAACTTTGGTGGTATTGTAAGTTTTCAAGAAGAAAATGAACGTTTAGGACGTTACTGTATTACAGAAGTCGTGGAAATGGAGAAAGCAAAAGCGACAAAAGAGGTTGCAAAACTATTAAACGTGAAAGAGAAAACAGAAATAGATCATATTAAACGTGTACGAAATATTGATGGAGAAAAAGTAATTTTAGATATAAACCATTTTGTATCGGAATATATTCCAGGGTTAACGAGAGGAATTGCAACTGCATCGATTTATAAATACATTGAGAAAGAATTAGGGCTACATATTAGCTATTCACAGAGGGTAATTGAAGTACAACCATGTACAGATGATGACCGAAAGTATTTGGATTTAAATGGCACAGACTATGTTGTCGTTGTGAAAAACTTTACTCATTTATACGATGGGAGTCAGTTCGAATATACGGAATCACGTCACCGCTTAGATATTTTTCACTTTTCGGATGTGGCGCGAAGAAAGTAAAGAGGTGAAACGAAATAACGTTTCATCTTTTTTTTTATAAAAAAATCACTAACTCGTATATACGAGTGTTGACTAACTTATATATACGAGTTAATATGTAAGTGTAAACGGTATCAAAAACAGAAAAGAGGGACGGGAATATGGGGAAAGACTATCGTAAGACAGCAGAAGAAGTGTTGCAGTATATTGGTGGGAAAGACAATATTGAACAAGCTGCGCACTGTGTAACGAGGCTCCGTATCGCTTTAAAAGATGAAAGTAAAATAGATAATGATAAATTACAGTCTGTTTCATTAGTAAAGGGAGCGTTTCATAACGCTGGGGTATTTCAAATTGTCATTGGTCCAGGGGATGTCGATCGAGTATACGCTGAATTGATAACGCTTGCAGGCATGGAAGAATCGACGGTAGCTGACGTAAAAGGTTCAGGGGATAAAAAATTAAATCCAGTTCAAAAGTTTGTAAAAGTATTTTCAGATGTATTTATGCCGATTTTGCCAGCAATTATTACGGCAGGTTTACTAATGGGGATTAATAACCTATTAGGGGCAAAGGACTTATTTTTTGATGGGAAAAATTTATTAGAAGTATATCCGAACTTAGGTGGGCTTTGGGATTTAATTAATATGATGGCCAATACTGCATTCGTATTTTTACCAGCGCTTGTCGGTTGGTCAGCAACGAAGCGTTTTGGTGGTAGTCCAATACTTGGGATTGTTATGGGATTAATGCTTGTGCATCCGGCCTTATTAAACGCGTGGGATTATGGAAAAGCAGCGACTGGTTTAGAAGGACAAAAGATTGAGTACTTCGATATTTTAGGGCTATTTCAAATTGAAAAGGTAGGGTATCAAGGCCAAATTTTACCCATTTTAGTAGCAGCATTCGTATTAAGTAAAGTGGAAATCTTTTTAAAGAAACATGTGCCAAACGCAATTCAATTATTAGTTGTACCAATTACAACAATCGTTGTAACAGGTGTGTTAGCTTTAGGAATTATTGGTCCGGTTACACGTCATATTGGAGATTTGTTAACAGCTGGATTAGTAGGCGTATATGAAACAGTACCAGTAGTTGGAGCAGTGTTATTTGGAGCATTATATGCACCGCTTGTAATTACAGGTATGCATCATATGTTTATTGCAATTGATTTACAATTAATTGCACAACACGGCGGTACATTCATTTGGCCAATGATCGCTCTTTCTAACATTGCACAAGGTAGCGCGGCACTAGCGATGTTCTGGATTTCTAAAAATCAAAATGATAAAAGTATGGCATCGACATCAGCAATCTCAGCGTACTTCGGTATTACAGAGCCAGCGATGTTCGGTGTGAATTTACGAAATAAATTCCCGTTCTATGCAGCGATTATTGGTTCTGCTATAGCGGCGATATTCATTACATTAAATGGTGTATTAGCACCAGCTATCGGAATTGGCGGATTGCCAGCATTTATTTCTATCATTCCGAAATCGATTCCAATGTTTATTGTAGGGATGATAATCGCAGTAGTAATTCCATTTACATTAACATGGTTATTTGCGAAACGAACAAAACAGAAGTAGGAGGAAGTTAAGCATGAAGGATTGGCATAAAAGTGTAGTCTATCAAATTTATCCGAAGAGCTTTAATAGTTACTACAATAAAGAAACCGGTGATATAAAGGGAGTTACAGAGAAATTAGATTATTTAAAGGAACTCGGAGTGGATTATATTTGGTTAACACCGATATACCGATCACCACAAAATGATAATGGATACGATGTAAGTGATTATTACAGCATTGATCCATCTTATGGGACGATGGAAGAGTTTGAAGAACTTTTAAAGGAAGCGAAAGTACGTGACATTGAAATCATGCTTGATATCGTTGTAAATCATAGTTCAACGGAGCATAAGTGGTTTAAAGAAGCAAAAGAAAATAAGAATAGTCCGTATCGCAATTATTATATTTGGCGTGATGAAAAGAATAATTGGCAATCTAAATTTGGAGGATCTGCTTGGAAATATGATGAGAAAACAGGCCAATATTTTTTACATCTATTTGATGAGACACAAGCTGATTTAAACTGGGAAAACGAAAAGCTTCGTGAAGAAGTGTACGATATGATGCGCTTTTGGCTGGAGAAAGGTGTAAAAGGATTCCGCCTTGATGTTATTAATTTAATTTCAAAAGATCAAAGATTTTTAAGTGATGAAGGCACCACGGCTACAAATGATGGGCGTAAATATTATACGGATGGTCCACGCGTCCATGAATATTTACAAGAGATGAACCGAAATGTTTTTGAAGGGAAAGATGTAATTACAGTTGGAGAAATGTCATCTACGACAATTGATAATTGTATTAATTATTCAAACCCAGAGCGTAATGAACTAAGTATGACGTTTAGTTTCCATCATCTAAAAGTAGATTATCCGAATGGTGATAAGTGGACGAAAGCTGATTTTGATTTTATTAAATTAAAAGAAATTATGTCGGATTGGCAAATTGAAATGCAAAAGGGCGGAGGGTGGAATGCATTATTCTGGTGTAATCATGACCAACCTCGTATTGTTTCACGGTTTGGTGATGATGAGAAGTACCGAAATGAATCTGCTAAAATGTTAGCGACAGCTATGCATATGTTGCAAGGAACGCCTTATATTTATCAAGGTGAAGAAATTGGTATGACGAATCCTAACTTCCATTCTATCGAGCAATATCGTGATGTAGAATCGTTAAATATATATGATATAAAACAAGAAGAAGGCTTATCAAAAGAAGAGATTATAGAGATTTTAAAACAAAAATCGCGTGATAATTCACGTACTCCGATGCAGTGGAATGAAGAGGTGAATAGTGGTTTTACAACAAGTACACCTTGGATTTCAGTGGCTGAAAACTTTAAAGAAATAAACGTAGAGAAGGCATTAGAAGATAAAGAGTCTGTCTTTTATCATTATAAAAAGTTAATTGAACTTAGAAAAAAATACGATGTAATTACAGAAGGGAAATATGATGTTTTAGATGAAAATCATCTCAAGATTTGGGCATATACACGTACTGTAAATAATGAAGTATTACTTGTTATCAATAACTTCTACGGAGAGGAAATAGCGTATTCGGCACCAGGAAATCTTCAATTGGAGGGAATGAAACAAGAAGTATTATTATCAAATTACAAAGATTCAAGTAAGGATATTACTAATCTTAACTTAAGACCGTATGAGTCAATTGTATATCGATATACGAAATAAAAAGGTTGTATGCCGGCTTGGCATACAACCTTTTTATTTTAAGACGCCACTATATAAAATCTTTACTTCTACTTCCGGTTTAAATTTTACCTTTGCATAATCTTTATTCCAATTCTTTTTCTTCCATAACTCTGGATGATAAGCGATAAGATTTCTACCTATACCGAAAGCGTCACAATTAGCCTTTTGTAGTGTGTTGGTTATTTTTTTAGCTTCCTTTGTGAGCTGTTTCGATAATTTTTTATTTAACTTTTTTCTTTCTTCCATTTTATACATATTATCTCTTGGAGCTTCAAGCGCTATGACTTGTAGTTGTAGTTTAATGTGAGCATAGACATTCCCTTTTTTATCTGTTGTCACTTTTAAGTTTCGCTTTAGTTTACGATTGCTCACTTCAATTGTGAGATAATCGGATGTGCTAGATGAATCGTCGTCCGTAAGCTTTTGGGTTATACGTGCACTTTTCCCCATTTTTTCAGTTAATAATACGAAGAGTACAGAGTGTCGCAAGGGCAAAAGTCCAGTTAATTTATCGTTGTTAAATAGAGCTACACCATTGGTTACAACTTCTTTTCCTTTTAGTTTTATAGAAGGAAGGGTGAAGTCTTTACCTGGATCTAACATTTTTGTAGCAGCTGTTTCTAAAGTTTCTTTTGGAAACACACTCATGTCTTCTAAACTCTTTACTTTTTTCTTTAAAAAGTCTCCAATTAATAAATTTCCTACCTTCTTTTTCGCTAATATTTTAGCTGTTTCACCATCTACTGAAATGAGCTTTACTAGTGCAGTTGGATTTGTTGGATCTCTGAATCCAACATCTAAATAGGGAAGTATTCCTTTCTTTTGAATTTTAGTTCCTAATAGTTGTACACCATATTTAAAATAACGAATATTACCTGTCACATTTTTTTTCAAAGAATCACTCGTATCACGTACGTTATGGCCAGTTGCTGAATGAACTTCATTTTCAAATGATGATTGTTCACCACTCGAGCTTTTTACGAGCTCAATTGTTTGTTGCAGTTTATTATCTTCTGTAATGTCATACCCGAGACTATAAGCTAATCTCGCTTCTCTTAAAGGCTCTTGATCCCAACAACCAGAAAGGAATACGCTAAAGCATAATACTGTACATAGTTTAATTGTTCTTTTGCGCATAGTGCTCTCCTTTCTTATTTCTTAATAAGGAATAGAGAAGAAATAAAAAAGGAAGGACGACAATGAAAATATAAGTGAATTTATCTGTGAAATTTGCAAGCATTTTTAGTTGTTCTGGTGTGTCTATAAATATTGCAACAAAAAAAGAGATGAGGCCAACAATTGGAACGGCTTTTTTATGATTTTCTATATTAAATATATGACCAATGCCAATTGAAGCAGCACAATAATAACTAGCAATAGAAGCTACAACAGTTATCATCCATATTGGAATGAAAATTAAATCAGTCCGGTCTACAATTCCGATATGTAGAGAGCGAAGCAAATAAGCAACTGGTTCAGGGATAAGTTCAACTTGCTTTGGACTAAATACGATAAAACAAATCCAAACTGTAAAAGCATAAAATAGTGTTACTAATCCGTTAGCGATAGAAATTGCTTTCAGTCTTCCTACTGGATTACCATTTACTTTCGGATAAGCAATGAGAATAATTTCAAAACCATACATTGCTGTAATGGTTTCTTTTGAGGCTTGAATAATATTTAACCATCCGGCTTCTGTAAGTGGAAAAATATAAGAGAAATCAGCACGTGTTAATCCGAGAGCAATTAAAAGAGCCATAGGAATAATGAGGACAGAGGCCATGACGTAAAATCGTACAATGACTTTGAATGTGTTATAAGCTAAATAAGCACATGTAACTGTGAATAAAATTAAAATTGCAGACCAAGGTGTTGCTTGTAAAATCCATACTTTAATGACGTTACAAGCATTTAACATAACAGTCATCCCGATGATGATAAAGTAGATAATATAAGAAAATCCTAGTAGTTTCCCGAACTTATTTCCGAACATTGTACAAATAATTTCATATATATTTTTATCGGGAAATCTCTTTAGTAAAAACCACATAAGTAAAATAATAATTTGAATAGCTAGTCCAGCTATAAGTGTAGAAATCCATCCAGCACCTTTTGCAATTGGATGAAGACGATTAGGAAGAGAGAGTATACCTACACCAATTTGGCACTGAACGACGAAGAAGGTAAATTGAGTCAGTGAAACCTTACTTTGCGTGCTTGTCACCGTTCTCATCCTCTCTCGTTACATGTTGCCTTTGCATTTTTTTCGGTTTTGGATCATGGGGGCGTTCCCAAAATGACCAAATAGGAAGTCTTACGAAAGAATCTTTCATATCTTTTATCCGCATGGGAGCAATAGGGGAAAGATATGGTGTATGGAAAGAATGCAACTGACATAAGTGAACGAAAGTAATAATTAAACCGAAAGAAATTCCTACATAGCCAAATAAAGCAGCTAAAATCATTAATGGAAAACGAAGAATTCGAACAGCTGAACTCATATCATTTGATGGAACGAGAAACGAAGCAATTGCAGTTAAAGCAACGACAATAATCATCGTATAAGAAACAAGTCCAGCTTTTACAATAGCATCACCAATTACTAAGCCACCTACAATACCGATTGTTTGTCCAACTCGACTCGGCAGGCGAATACCGGCCTCTCGTAATAATTCGAAAATCAATTCCATTAATAAAGCTTCAAAGATAGGAGGGAGAGGTACTTTTTCTAACGAAGCTTTAATTGTATAAACGAGTTCAAGTGGCAATACATCAGGGTGGAAAGCGACGGTTGCGATGTATAGGGCTGGTAAGAGAAATGCGATTAAAAAGCTAACGAGCCGAATCATTCGTACGAAAGAACCGACAATCCATCGATTATTATAATCGTCTGGTGATTGATAAAAAGCAAATAATGTGACGGGAACGATAAGTGCTGTTGGATCTCCGTCAGATAAAATAGCTACACGTCCTTCCATTAAATTAGCAGTAGTTCTGTCTGGACGCTCTGTATTTAATTGTTGCGGAAATGGTGAAAAAGAAGTATCTTCTATAAATTCTTGTATGTATCCTGGCGCCATAAGGGAATCGGTTTTAATATTTTCTAGCCTTCTTTTTACTTCTGTAACGAGATCATCGTTAGCTAAATCTTGCATATAAACAATTGCTACTTTCGTGTGCATCTCTTCACCAAGGGTAAAATACTTAACGACTAAATTTGGGCTTTTAATTAGTTTTCGTACGGAAGCTAAATTTGTAGCCAAATCTTCTACAAAACCAGAATGTGGTCCCCTTACAATCCCCTCATTATCAGGTTCTGTTATATCTCTTTTTAAAGATAAAGCTGTTTCAAAGATACAAAAGTTTTGGACATTTTCATGGAAATATAGAGACTTCCCTTGTAACAAAAGCTGTATACCATACAATAAATTCGTTTCTTTTTTCATATTCAATGTAGCAAAGGCTTTATCAAGAGATAATTCACTTCGTGTTAATAATGGTTCAAGAGCCAATTTATGAAGTAAATTAGGATCGGCTAGAGACTCGATATATACAATTGTTCCTTTTCCATTTTGAAAAGGAAAATCGAGTTTTTTAATATCATCGGAATGGAAAAGTTTGTTGTCAATGTAGTTAATATTTTCCGCAAGTGATGGAAACATATGCTTCGTTTTATTCGTCTTTTGATTATTGGTTTGTTCTGTCATTATGCCCACCCCTTTTAGAATGAAATAGTCACTGTTAATTTTTGCTTGTTATGAAAAAATTATGCTTGTATTCTTTTTAAGAAATTAGATTGAAAGTAACGTTACGTCATCTTCTAGGCTAAAGAAAATGAGAAGTAGGTGGATGGAAAGAAAGCGTATAGTAGATTAGGGATATTAATATATATCTTTTGTACTATAGAGGATAAGCCTAGAGGTATGTATAATTACATCATTTGATGAATAGGAAATTTATGAAAATCAATTTATATTAGTATTGTGTCTTGCCTCTTTAGGTATAGCGCACAGCCGGTGATTGGCTAGTGGGAGTTTTTCCATTTTGCCAGTGCCGGTTTTTTGTTGGATAATAGAGAAAATGAATACTTATAAAGAAAGAAGGGACTGTTTTGAAAGATGTAAATTCTATTTCTACGAGAGAAAAAGTTGCTAGCTTTTATCTTTATTTCATTTCTTTTTTTGGTTTAATTACTATAACTATCTCTTTACTTGAAATTAAAATCCCTTCTCATCCAACAATACTAATATTGTTATTAATATTTATGGGGATTGCGGAATATTTTCCTGTACGATTTTGGAGAGGAACTAGCTCGCTTACCTTTCCAATTATTTACGCCATGAATTGGCAGTTTGGAATACACATAACTATTATTGCTATTGTATTCGTTACGCTAATTATTCACCTGCATCGTCGTTCGCCGATACAAAGAATGTTATTTAACAGTACACAACATGCTCTTAGTTTGATCTTGGCGGAATGGTTTTCAAATGAATGTCTGTTTTTATTGATTAGCAGAATGGATATGTCAGTACTGTATGAGAAATTAATATCCTTGTTATTGTTTTGCTTGTTTTTTGTTTTTTTCAACAACCGTTTATACGATTTGTTAATGGTGCTCCTTCCACAACCGTATTCGATATATCAATGGTATAAAAAAACCATAACGGTATTTCTTTGTGAAACTTTTGGTTTATCCTATGCTGCTCTGATGCATTTATTAAGTAGTACGTATAGTGTGGAAATAAACGAGATTACAGTACTGTTTTTCTTTTTTCCACTTGTAGCAATTTCAGTTATCAGCTCTTTTTCTGTGCGAATTAGGATGGAAAAGGAACGATTATACGAACTGTTTCTTATTACAACAGAAATTAGTCGTGGACTAACTGGAGGGAACTTGAAACATATTAAACAGGCACTTAAAGGTTTTTTTGGAATACAAGCATATGTAATATGGACAAAAGATGATGGAAACTGGAATCTTCTATTGAAAGATGGAAAAGTAAAACTTGATATTTCTGATGATTCGGATAATTTTGAGGCATTTGGAGAAATCTCTAAAAATCTTATATTTAATGATTGGAAAACTGGCGCGGCTCCTGGAGATGAAATATTCAATGAGGTCATACGCTCGCTTGTTTATTTTCCTCTTATTGTAAATGATGAATTGGTTGGAATGTTTGTTGCAGGAAAAACTAGAAATGCGGGTTTTTTTCCGGAGGATGTACAGTCTTTAGCGACGTTTTCTAACCAATTAGCTAACGTAGTTAAAACAAGAATATTGATTTCTGAACAGGAAAAAAGAATGATTTTAGAAGAAAGAAATAGAATTGCACGCGAAATTCACGATGGTATCGCGCAAGCATTGGCCGGGGTAATATTTCAACTAGAATCCGCTCAGAAAAAATACCATGATAAACCAACTGATATGCAACAAGTAGTAGAGAAAAGTATTAAGGATTTAAGGGAAAGCTTAGGGGAAGTTCGCTATTCTATTTATGCTTTAAAACCGTATCCGACACAACAATTAGGGCTTAAACAGGCGATAGCAAGTAAAATAAAATCTTTAAAACAAGAATATGAACTAGACATTACATATCATGAAAGAGGTCATTCACGTGCGCTTAGCTTTTCAAAAGAAAGAGTCATTTTTGATACATTACAGGAGAGTTTACAAAACATTGTTAAACATGCACAAGCAGAAAAGATTGATGTTTTGCTAAGCTATCAAAGTGAGCACGTGCTTTTAAGGGTTAAAGATAATGGGGTTGGCTTTTCGCTATTTGAGTCTATGGTTAAAACGAAGCATGAACCACATTATGGTATATTACATATGAATGAACAAGCTGAACAACTAGGGGCTACTTTACAGATTGATAGTTCTGTAGGTAAAGGGACAGAAATTACACTGTTAATTCCAGATTCACAAACAAGGGGTGCGTAAAATGATTAAAATATTAGTAGTGGATGATCATGCTTTTTTACGAGACGCAATTCGGAGCATACTAGAGGTTGAATCTGATATGAAAGTGGTTGGAGAGGCGAGCTCTGGGGAAGAGGTATTGGGAAAAGTAGAGGAATGTAGACCAGACTGTATTTTGATGGATATTAATCTTCCAGGAAAAAATGGAATTGAAGCTACGGGATTAGTGAAAAAAAAATATCCTAATTGCCGAGTACTTGTTTTTACAATGTATGAGCATGATGAGTATTTAATGGATGCGCTTCAGTCTGGCGCTGATGGTTATTTATTGAAGGATTCATCATCAGAGCAGGTAGTGGCAGCAATTCGAATGTTATATCAAGGCGATTCAGTTATTCATCCGCGTATGACGAAAAAATTAATTACATATCATCAGCAACAAATGAAATTAGAACCAAACGAAAATGAACTGACAGAGCGTGAAAAGGAAATTCTCTTTGAATTGGTTAAGGGACTGAGTAATAAAGAAATTGCTGAAGTTCTATATATTAGTGACAAGACAGTTAAAATTCACATCAATAAAATTTTTAAAAAACTCAATGTAAAAAGTCGTTCACAAGCAGTGATTTATGCTGTTCGAAATCACTTGGTTCCACTCGATTAAATAAAAAGATGTCTAAAAGAACTATCGTGTTTCTTTATTTTGTATTACAAAAAATAAAGAAGCGGGTAGTTCTTTTGTACTATTTAGACATAGAATCATTAGAACAAAAATTACTCCTTTTGTTCAATATTCAGAAAAATCAAAATGTGAAATAATAAAAATAGAATTATTGATTAACACTACTAATAATTCACGTTGTAAGTCCCTATTGTTGGAATAATTCATGGGAGCTTTTATAGAAAGAAGATTAGAAGTGTGGGGATGGCGGTAGTAGTGTTGGAGATTCTCGATTATTTTAAATAGATTCAAGGTTGATAGAATTGCCAATGCTAAATAGGAGCTCAGAGGATTTATTTTAGAAAAAATAATTTTAATAATAAGGAGATGCGCTATGAAGAAGGGGAAATTCGGAAAAATACTTATCGGAACACTAACTGTTGGTATGTTAATGTCTCAAGGAATTCCATATAACGTATTGGCAGAAGAGGTAAATACATCTACTTTAACTGGTATTGATGACGCAAATGCTATATTGAAAGGTCTTACAAAGGAACAACGTAATGCCTTAAAAACGTTAGATACAAAACCAGGTTTTGTTATTTCACCAGGCATCAATACAGCAAGTCCTGATAATGTGAATGTGATTGTAGAGTTTAAGCAAGCACCTAGCAAAATCGAGATGTTAAAACAAGCAGCTAAGGGGAAAAAAATAGCCCTTGCAACTGCGGAACAAAAGGTAGAAGCATCTCATAAAGAATTTAAATCAGAGTTTGAACAGCTTCAAAAGAATAAAGATAAAGGGACGAATTTTAAATCTGCCAAAATAACAAGAGAATATAAGAATGCTTTTAACGGTGTGGCAATGTCGTTACCCGCGAATATGATTGAAGATTTAGTTCGCACTGGTATCGTTAAGCGCGTATGGGAAGATCATGAGGTCAAAATTGATTTGCCGAAAGAAACAGCTAAGACAGCTATTGGGCCAAAAATGGCAGATAGTGTACCACAAATCGGTGTGGACAAGCTGCACGCTGAAAAAATAACAGGAAAAGGAATTAAGGTAGGGGTACTGGATACAGGTATTGATTATAACCACCCTGATTTAAAAGATGCATATAAAGGATATCGTGCAAAGCAAGGTGAAGATCCAACGAAAATAGATCCGAACTCTATAAAAGGATGGGACTTTGTTAATAATGATGCTGATCCAATGGAGACAACGTATAAGGATTGGCAAAACTCTGGAGGGTATCCTGAGATTTATGAGGGAAGTGCATATTATACATCCCATGGTACTCATGTAGCTGGGACAATTGCTGCAGACAAAAAGAATAATGTAGATTATGCGGTTAAGGGAGTCGCTCCAGATGTAGATTTATATTCATATCGTGTATTAGGTCCATATGGAAGTGGTCAAACAAGCGGTATTCTTGCTGCGATTGATAAAGCAGTGAAAGACGATATGGATGTTATCAATTTATCATTAGGTGCATCTATCAATGATCCGTTATATCCGACTTCTGTGGCAGTGAACAATGCTATGTTAGCTGGTGTTGTCACAGTTGTAGCGGCAGGTAATAGTGGTCCAGCAGAAGGAACTCTTGGATCACCTAGCGCGGCCGCACTTCCGGTTACAGTTGGAGCAAGCGATGCTGCGATGAGTATTCCAACGTTTTCTGCTGATGCAGGTGATTTACATGTCGATAAGATGATGCTACTTGGAAAAAGCTTTACTGATAAGATTGAGGACTTAAAAGGACAAGCATTATCTGTTGTATATACAGGCCTTGGGAAATTAGATGATTTTAAGGGGAAAGACGTAAAAGGAAAGCTAGCGCTCATCCAGCGTGGTGAGATTACATTTGATGAAAAAATTAAAAATGCTAAGGAATCAGGTGCGAAAGCGGTAATTGTATACAATAATGTGGATGGTGAAATTACAAGTTATCTTGGAGAAAGTACGTCATCTATCCCCTCGTTCCGCTTAACAAAAGACGATGGTGAGAAATTACAAGCAAAAGCTGTACAAGGGGATGTGTCTTTAGCGTTTGGAGAACTGAATAACATAAAAACAGAGGGGGATCACTTAGCTGATTTCAGTTCACGAGGTCCTGCAAGTACAACAGATGATATTAAGCCGGATATTGTAGCGCCAGGTGTATCTATTTTCTCTACTGTTCCTGAATATATTAATGATCCAAAGGATGGAGAAAATTATCCGATAGCGTACGGGCGTATGTCAGGTACGTCTATGGCAACTCCCCACACTACGGGGGTAGCGGCACTCATTTTACAAGAACATCCAAACTATAGTCCGTTTGAAGTAAAAGAAGCGCTTATGAATACTGCAGTTGACTTAAAAGAAGAGCGCTCTGTATTTGAGGTGGGATCAGGCCGAATTGATGCGTATCGTGCAGTTCATGCAGATACATCTATCAAGGTTATCGATAAAACATCAAACGTTGTAAATGATGAAGAAGTAGAAATTGAAGAAAAAACAGGTTCTATTGCATTCGGGTATAAAAATCAATTGGGAAATGGACCAATTAAAGATAGTCGAAAAGTCCTAATTAAGAACAACAGTAAAACAGACGGAAAAGAGTTTAAATTGGAAGTAGAGTTTTCACCAACAAGTGTAGGTGTGCAGGATGCAGTGAAGAATGGTGTGAAGCTGAACGTACAAGATTCTATTAAAGTGGCTCCTGGTACATCTGGGGAAATTAGTCCTGAAATTATCATTCCAGAAAACGCGGAATTCGGTAGATATGAGGGGTATATTCATATTTCAAATAAAAACAATGAAAACGAAGTATATCAAGTGCCATTTGCAGTGAAATTCACAGAAAAAGGGATTGAGTCTGTAGATTTGCTGAGAGACGCAATGGCAACAGATGCATCTAAATTCCATCCATATATGGAAAGACCAAGTTCGCCATTGGCGTTTAAATTGAATAGTCCCCTTGAGACCATTGATGCGGTTGTGAAGGATAGGAAAACAGGCAAGGCATTAGGAATCGTTGGTACACTTAATGCAAGCGGTCTAACACCGAATATTGAATATATGATGTTTTCTGGTATGGGAGGGTATGTATTTCCGTTCACAGGAGATCCTGCCCATCCAATTGGGGATAAACCTATTATGTTGCCTGATGGAGATTACGAATTGAATTTCGTTGGATACGATAAAGAAGGGAAATCTTATACAAAAGGCGATAGCATTATCATTGATAATGTGATACCTGAAATGAAATTTACGGATGTACAACCTGGTATTCATGAAGTAAATGATTCCATGTTCAAAGAAGAAGACGGCCAGCGGGCATTATGGGTACATGGTAATATTTATGATTCTACAGTGGATGCATTAAAGGCAAAAGGCCTCCAGTTTGACCAAAAAGCTAATCAAATTTTATATTATCAAAACTCCGCCTTTCCGTCAGGTTGGTTGAATACAATTCAGGCAAATGGCGATTTCAAATTTGGAGTACTTCCAGAGGAAATAAATGAGCCGTTAAATTTAAGATTATTTGGATATGATCTCGCAACTGCAGGGAATATGGCAACTGGATTTAAAGATTACGTCTTTGTAAAAGAAGGGGCAGAATACGCTGTTCCAAGCTACGACAAAGATAAAATAAAATTAGGAGAAAAAATTACGTTAACTTTAAATCTCAATAATGTAAAACAACTTATGTCAGGTACATTTGAAATTCCTTATAACAAGCAGCTATTTAAATTTACAGATGTGAAACCAAATTCAGCACTTACGGAATATGCAAACCAACATGGATTAAACTTGAAATTAGAAGATCCGGCTATAAATACAGAAGGAACTTGGGAAAACAAGGTGAAAGTTGGCGCATCATTGGAAGGAAAAGAATTTAAAGGATTAGATGGAGATACACCATTTTTAGATGTTACATTCGAAATGACGAGCGATGAATATTTTAATGATTTAACTGCATTTGGAGCAGATAAGTTCTCTTATACAAAAGCTGGTGCATCAGAAGGTATTGAGATTCCTGTGTTTAAAGATAAATCTTTTGCTATTGTTTCAAAACATTCAACGGTTACAGGATATATTGGTCTGGAAGCTTTCTTGAATGAAGAGGGGTATTTAGGTAAGAATGACTACACAAAACTAGGAGCAAAGGTGTACGCAGTTGGCAAGGATGGAAAGAAATATACAGGAACGGTTAATGATAATGGGCAATTTGAAATTCATAGTGTTCCTGTAAGCGATAAAGAATATGATATTTTCGTAGAAATGCCAGGTCATTTAAATAGTAAATTCACAACAAAAATAGGGAAAATGCAGGATGGAGAATTAGTGGGACAAAACTTTAGAGCTGACATGGATGACAACCTTGCAGGTGATGTAAACGGCGATAAAATGGTAGATATTCAGGATGCTAGAATAGCAGCTTTATCGTATGGAAAAGGAAAAGTGGCTGTCAAAGATGGTGACGTCAATCAAGATGGTGTTGTAAACGAAACGGATATTCGTTTTATCGAGAAGAATTTCTTGAAAAAGGGTCCAGATGCCAAAGAAAATCAAAAACCGAAAGAAAATGTAGGGCCAGTGACGTTAGATAAAATCTTACGTTCCATTGGATTAGAACCCAAAAAATAAGTGGGCACAATTCTAGAGTAAACTAAGTGATAAAACAATGAATACAGAAGAAAATGGGGTTTACTAACAATGGACCGGTAATGATCACTGTAACATTACCGGTTATTCTTAAAATAATAGCTATTTGGATACATGAAGTAAATAGTTTAAAGTTAGTTCGCTTTCGTTATGGGACAAGGTAGTTGCTTAATTATTATTGTTTGTGGGATGGAAATAAGGTTTGGAGTTTGAACTTTAAAAATAGGGGGACTTGTGAAATGAGTATTAAGAAAAAACTTGGTATGGGTGTTGTAACTGCAGCTCTTGGTCTATCTTTACTTGGTGGAGGCACATATGCGTATTTCAGTGATAAGGAAGTGTCACAAAATACGTTTGCAGCGGGTACTTTAGATTTGAGCGTTAATCCTGAAGTTGTTATTAATGTGGACAATATTAAACCGGGTGATGAAATGGAGCGAGGTTTTCAATTAGTTAACAAAGGAACCTTAGCAATAGGAGACGTGAAACTTCTTACAGATTACAGTGTAATTGATGCTAAAGGAGATAATGGAAATGCTGATTTTGGTGATCATATCCGTGTTGATTTCTTATGGAATTTGGATAAAAATGAGGTTCCAATATGGTCTACTACATTGTCAGAATTAAAGGTAGCTACGCAAAATGGAAGTATTCCTGATCTTGTGCAAAAAGGTGTTGTAGACCGAGAAGGAAATGGACTTGCTCCTGGTGATGATGATACTTTCTATGTAATGTTCACATTTGTAGATAATGATGAAGAGCAAAATGTATTTCAAGGAGATGCACTGAAGTTAAATTGGACCTTCAATTCAATGCAGACAAAGGGTGAAGATAAGTAAATATAAAGGTAAATGTTATATAAGAATGAATTGATGAAGAATTGAATAATAGTATTTTTAATAGTGTAAAGGTTGATTTAGTGAATCAGCCTTTTTTGTTTTTAGATTTTTTTATGTGTAGGGATTGGATTTTTTATAGCATTCATAGCAGTAATTCTCACATATATAGCGAATTAAATAGAGGATATATAGGAGGGATGGAAACATATGCTTTTTGCTATCATCTTGTTGTGAATTTTCGTGTTCGGCCTAATTTTCATCTCCTTTACATTGAAATTATTTCTGTTAATTTTGTTTTTTGTGAGAAAATTACGCTTGAATTATTTGAAAAAAAGTAGCTTGAAAGTTACGTTACGTCATCTTTTATACTAAAGAAAATAGGATATAGGGGGGATGGTGTAGATGACTTTAAAATGTATGTGGGGATGGAAAGAAATTTTATATTTATTTGTTTTCGTATTTCTGATTGTACCAGTAATGGTTGAATCTCTTTTTTATGATTATGCTTTAAAAATAATAGGGAACTCATTATATGCTGGAGTATTAATGGGACTTATAATGGCAGTGATATTTACCTTTGTAGTTTATCTTTTTTGCATAAAAAGATATAAACTGTCGTGGAAAGATATTGGAATTCGGAAGCTTTCATGGAAAGATTTATTTTGGATATTTGTAGCGGTTATTTCTTTGATTGTAGTTAGTATTGGTGTATTAATGATAATGGAGAAACTGGGGATTTCTTTTGAAAATAGTAAAACGGAGACGATCCAAGATGATAAATCAATATATTCGTTTTGCATCGCGGTAATTGGAGCGGCGGTTATATCACCAATATATGAAGAGATTTTATATCGAGGTGTTTTTTATACGTTTTTTCGTGATAGATATGGTATATGGGGCGGTATGCTTATAAGTTCAATAATATTTACTATTGTTCATATCCCGACATATAACACATTACCGGTGAATTTTTTAAGCGGAGTAGTATTTGCGTGGTTATATGAGAAAACAAATTCTATTTTATCGGCTATGATTGCCCACGCATTATTCAATTTCATAGCAGTACTTCTGACATTCATGTCGAATTAAAATAAAGGATATATAGGAGGGAGATATATGGAGATAGCAGTAGAACGTGTTTTTACGAATGAAATTTTAGCAAGAGCTGCAAGTTTGTTTCATGTGACAGTAGAAGAAAATCCACTTGGTGATTTTGAGAATTATATTTTTAAGGCGAAGGATAAAAATGATAAAGGTCACGTATTACGTTTAACACATTCTTCTCATCGCTCTAAAAAAGAGGTAGAAGCTGAACTAGATTTTTTACGATATGTTGCGGAGAACGGGGCAAAGGTAGCAGGACCTCTTTACTCAACATCCCAAAATCTTGTAGAAGAAATCGGAGCGGAAGATGGTACTTTCTTTTTTGCGTCTTTATTTACATATGCAAAAGGTGAGCAAGTAAAAGGAGAAGAATCGCCTTATTGGGGAGATGCTTACTTTGAAGCGTGGGGAAAAGCGATTGGACAACTGCATCGCCTTACAATGAATTACCCTAAAACAGACTACCGTGATACGTGGGAAGAGGATGAGAGTGCAATTGTTAATGAATTAGAAGATGAGAAAGTGAAAGAGATTGCAGCTATATTAATGGATGAAATAAAGGCTCTTCCAATCGAAAGAGAAACGTTCGGCCTTATGCATGGCGATATTCATCCAGGTAATTTTCATTATGATGGAAAAGGGCTAACAATCTTTGATTTTGATGACGCTACCTATAATTACTTCATTCATGATTTGGCAATGGTTCTTTATTACTCTGTTCTTTTTACACCGTGGACATTGGAGAAAAAGACAGAATTTGCTTGTAAACAGTTACAAGTGCTACGAAAAGGTTATGAATATGAGCACAGACTGGCGGATAGTTGGTATGAATCGTTACCGTTATTTTTACGGTTACGTGATATAGGCCTATACGGTACGCTTCAAAAGAAATTTAAGGGGAAAGATATGCCAGAGGATTTTCAAAAGTTATCAGATGAGTTGTATGAAAGAATTATAAAGCAAGAGGCAATAGTGAATATATAATACAGAGATAAGGGAACAAAGTATATAAAATAAATATATACTTTGTTTTTTTATACAAAAATATGTTTGTTTTATTAAAATAATATTGTTATAGATTCCGTATGCACTTATAATTTTATATATATTCTGAATATTCTTTATAAAAAGGAGGGGAAATATTGGAAGCTATCGTAAGTTGGATAAATAATATTGTTTGGAGTCCCGCACTTGTCTATTTATGTTTAGGAGTAGGTCTATATTTTTCCATTAGAACGAGGTTTTTACAAGTACGACATGTAGGAGAAATGGTGAAGCTTACATTTACGGGGGAGAAATCTGATGCTGGTGTTTCTTCGTTCCAGGCGTTAGCACTTTCGTTATCAGGGCGCGTTGGAACGGGAAATATTGCCGGTGTTGCAACGGCTGTTGCCTTTGGTGGTCCAGGGGCTGTATTTTGGATGTGGGCGGTAGCCTTTCTAGGAGCTGGTTCTGCATATGTAGAATCGACGCTTGCACAAATATATAAGACGAAGCATCAAGGGCAATTCCGCGGTGGTCCTGCTTATTACATTGAAAAAGGACTAGGAGTTAAATGGTACGCATTAGTGTTCGTCGCAGCAACGATTCTTGCGACGGGGATGCTGCTTCCAGGTGTTCAGGCGAATAGTATTGCTGTAAGTTTAGAAACAGCTTTTGGCATTAATACTTCTGTATCAGGAGCGGTATTAGTAGCGGCATTAGCACTTATTATTTTTGGTGGAGTTAAGCGAATTGTTAATGTAGCGCAAGTTGTAGTACCGTTTATGGCGCTTGGTTATATTTTAGTAGCTTGTGTAATTGTAGGTATGAATATTGAAAAATTACCAGATGCTTTTATGTTAATTTTAAAAAGTGCATTTGCATTAGAAGCTGCTTTTGGCGGGATTATCGGTTTAGCAATTTCTTGGGGTGTAAAACGTGGTATTTATTCAAATGAAGCAGGGCAAGGAACTGGGGCCCATGCAGCAGCAGCTGCTGAAGTATCGCATCCAGCTAAACAAGGGTTAGTACAAGCATTTTCCGTTTACATTGATACATTATTTGTTTGTTCAGCAACAGCATTTATGATGATTATTACAGGCATGTATAACGTATTTGATGCAAGCGGAAAAAACTTTATCGTCAATAAATTAAATGGTGCACAGCCAGGTCCTGGTTATACACAGGCAGCAGTAGAATCTGTTTTCCCTGGATTTGGAAACGGTTTCGTAGCAATTTCTCTACTATTCTTCGCATTTACAACAATTATGGCTTATTACTACATTGCAGAAACGAATATAGCTTACTTAAATCGTGATAAAGACCGTCCTTGGATGTCTATCGTACTAAAGTTTGTATTCTTAGGAGTTGTATTCTACGGTTGTGTAAAAACAGCAGCAACAGCATGGGCTTTAGGAGATATTGGTGTAGGAATTATGGCATGGGTTAATATTATTGCGATTCTATTATTACAAAAACCGGCATTGATCGCATTAAAGGATTATGAAAAGCAGAAAAAAGAAGGAAAAGATCCAGTATTCGATCCGCAGTCGTTAGGAATTAAAAATGCAGATTTCTGGGAGCATGAATACGGGAAAGATAAAAAAGAAGAAGTATCTTAATAGAATAGGAATGAAGGAGCAAAGGGAAATCCCTTTGCTTTTTTTTATGGACAAAATGTAGATGAAAGTTATTTTTTTGCCTATTTTTGAATATAAAAAGAATGTACATGCTTTGTTAGAGGAAGGGGGGAGTAGGGTGATTGAATTTCGTAATGTAAATAAATATTATGGTGACTTTCAAGTTTTAAAGAATATTAATTTGCAAGTTCAAAAGGGGGAAGTGGTGGTGGTCGTGGGTCCTTCAGGATCAGGAAAAAGCACACTGCTACGATGCATAAATCAATTAGAAACTATTACGGATGGAGAGTTAATAGTACAAGACATGGAAGTACACAATATGAAAACAGATATGAATGAGTTGCGCCGAAATATTGGGATGGTTTTTCAACATTTTTATTTATACCCACATAAAACGGTGCTTCAAAATATTACACTAGCACCAATTAAAGTAAGTAAAGTTTCAAAAGAAGAAGCGGAGAAAACAGCGATGTTTTATTTAGAGAAAGTAGGAATTCCGGAGAAGGCTAGTGTATATCCACATCAACTATCTGGAGGACAACAGCAAAGGGTAGCAATTGCAAGAGGGCTTGCGATGCAGCCCAAAATTATGTTATTTGATGAGCCAACGTCTGCTCTTGATCCAGAGATGATCGGAGAAGTACTTGATGTTATGAAAGCACTGGCCAAAGAAGGCATGACGATGGTTGTTGTCACACATGAGATGGGATTTGCACGTGAGGTAGCAGATAGGATTTTATTTATGGATGAAGGTCAAATTATTGAAGATACAACGCCAGCACAATTCTTTGCGAATCCTGAACAAGAAAGAGCTCGTTTGTTTTTAAGTCGGGTGTTAAATCATTAAAGGAGGAATTTCATGCTTAAAATGAAAAAGCTGTTTACTTTAATTGTATTTTCATGCTTATTCGTGCTTGTTGTCGCTGGATGTGGAAGTAAAAAAGACGAGGCGAAAGAAACAAATACGAAGCAGGGCGGGGTTGTCGAACAAATTAAGAAGCGCGGGAAATTAGTAGTCGGGGTGAAAAATGATACGAATTTATTTGGATTAAAAAATCCTTCAACAGGGAAGGTAGAAGGATTTGATGTTGATATAGCAAAGGCGCTTGCGAAAAAGATTCTTGGAGATGAAAACAAATTAGAGCTGAAAGAAGTAACTTCTAAAACACGTATTCCTATGCTAAAGAATGGCGATATTGACACAATTATTGCGACAATGACAATTACGGAAGAGCGTAAAAAAGAAGTGGATTTTTCAGATGTATATTTTAAAGCGGGGCAATCGTTACTTGTGAAAAAAGGAAGCAATATTAAAAGTATTGATGATGTAAAACAAGGCGTTAAAGTATTGGCTGTAAAAGGCTCAACGTCTACAAATAACATTCGTCAAAAATCACCAGAATCAACAGTATTAGAATTTGAAAATTACAGTGAAGCATTCACAGCGTTAAAAGCAGGTAAGGGCGATGTTTTAACGACAGATAATGCGATTCTTTACGGAATGGCAAAACAAGATTCTAATTATGAAGTTGTTGGGAAAATTTTCACGGATGAACCGTATGGAATTGCAGTACAAAAAGGTGCAGATGATTTAACGAAAGAGATTAATAGTTTATTAAAAGATATGAAAGCGAATGGAGAATACGATAAATTGTATGAAAAATGGATCGGCCAAAAGCAAGAGAAATAAAGTGAAACTTTGATCAGTAGGGGAGGGGTTATCCCCTACTGATTATTAGTCTACACCAATCGGGATAAATAGTAAGAATGAGAGGATGAGGGATGCTCATCCTCTTCCTATAAAGAAAGAGGTGATTATATTTGCCCGATTTTTCCATTTTGACAAACAACATTGATATGTATTTAGAAGGATTTAAATATACGGTAATGTCTAGTGTAATTGCGCTAATAGGAAGTTTTGTTTTAGGGATTATTATGGCAGTGATGCGCATTGCACCTATTCGTATTTTGAATTGGATCGGATCCGCCTTTGTAGAGTTTGTTAGAAATATTCCACTCGTATTAATTGCATTCATTTTCTATTTTGCTTTGCCTGTAATAGGAATTACTTTCAATGGTTTTGTAGCAGGGACAGTTGCGCTTACAGTTTATACAGCGGCTTTTATTGCGGAAGTAATTCGTGCCGGTATTTTATCAGTCGCGAAAGGACAAATGGAAGCAGCACGCTCTTCAGGGCTAACATACGTACAAGCGATGTATTATATTGTTTTACCTCAAGCGATGAAAATCGTAATCCCTCCTCTAGGAAATCAATTTCTCAATTTAGTAAAAAACTCTTCTATACTCGGAATTATTGCTGGGACGGATTTAATGTATCAAGGAGATTTAATTTCAACGAAGACGTTCGTTACGTTTGATGTATATATATTTGTCGGGATGTTTTATTTAGTATTAACAATTCCGCTAAGTATGCTAGTGCGTTATTTAGAAAGACGCTTGGCTAAGGAGGCGGTGTAAATGGATTTTCAAGGTGCTATTACAGGAGATCATATACTCTTTTTATTAAAAGGATTGCTTGTAACGTTAGAGGTCGCTCTTGTAGCTATTGTACTTAGTTTTATTATCGGTAGTGTAATAGGAACTTTGCGCTATACAAAAATACCAATCATCTCACCAATACTAGGCTTTATCGTTGAAGTTATTCGGAATTTACCACTTCTTTTAATTATATTTTTTACGTATTTTGCACTTCCAGAGGCAGGTTTGAAGTTAGAAATTATAACAGCCGCAATTGTTGCTTTAACGATATTTGAAGCGGCGATGATATCTGAAATTGTTCGAAGTGGTCTATTATCTATCGAAAAAGGACAAATTGAAGCGGCGCGCTCGTCAGGATTAACATATGTCCAAACGATTTGGAGCATTATTTTACCGCAAGCGTTGAGAAGAATGGTGCCGCCGCTTGTCAGCCAATTTATTTCATTATTAAAGGATACGTCACTAGCAGTTGTTATATCATTGCCGGAGCTTATGCATAATGCTCAAATTATTAGCGGACAGAACGTAAATTATATGATTCCAACATTTATACTAGCAGCCTGTATGTATTTTGTTGTAAACTACGGTTTATCAATTTTATCTAGAAGATTAGAAATACGTTAACTCTTACAAAAAAATGTAAGAGTTTTTCCTTATTAATCCTTAATTGCCTTAAAATAGAATCTAAATCTCTTAATAATTAAATTTTTATAATGTTTTATCAGAAAAGTTTTAATTTTATATAGAAATTGTAACCGCTTTCGTGTATATTTTTATTATCAGAAAATTTTAAAAAGAGATAGAGGGTTTATAGGGGAGGATTACAATGCAGCAAACAACGAATGATAAATTACATCGTACGATGAAGAGTAGACATTTATTTATGATAGCACTAGGTGGTGTAATCGGAACTGGTTTTTTTCTAGGTTCAGGTTATACCATTAATCAGGCTGGACCAGGGGGAGCCATCCTTTCATATTTAGTGGGCGGATTTATTATGTATTTAACAATGCTTTGTCTTGGAGAGCTAACGGTAGCAATGCCAGTTTCAGGGTCTTTCCAAAAGTATGCGACGAAGTTTATTGGACCAGGAACTGGATTTATGATCGGCTGGCTATACTGGATTGGATGGGCAGTAACAGTAGGATTAGAATTAACATCGATCGGTTTAATGATGAAAAGATGGTTTCCGAATGTGGATGTTTGGGTATGGTGTCTCGTATTCGGGGTTATTTTATATGCTTCAAATGCAATATCAGCGAAGAGTTATGCTGAATTAGAGTTTTGGTTCTCTAGTATTAAAGTAGTTACAATTATTGCATTCATTCTACTTGGTGGTAGCGCATTACTAGGATTTTTACCATACGACGGAAAAGAAGCAGCGCCTCTTTTCTCTAACTTTGTAAGTGATGGTGGGCTATTCCCAAATGGACTAGCTGCAGTGCTTCTTACGATGATTACAGTTAACTTTTCCTTCCAAGGAACAGAGTTAATCGGGATTGCAGCAGGAGAGAGTCAGAATCCTGAAAAAACAATTCCACGCGCAATTCGTAATACAGTATGGCGCATTATGTTATTCTTCATTTTAACAATGACAATTTTAGTAGGGTTAATTTCTTGGAAAGAAGCAGGGATAATTGAAAGTCCATTCGTAGTTGTATTTGATAAAATCGGTATTCCATATGCAGCTGATATTATGAACTTCGTTATTATTACAGCTCTTCTATCTGTAGCGAACTCAGGGTTATATGCAGCAACGCGTATACTATGGTCACTTGCAAATGAAGGAATGGCACCAACTTCTTTCAAGAAGGTAAATAAACGTGGTATTCCAATTACAGCGCTAATCGTAACGATTGCTGTTGCGGCGTTATCCTTATTAACAAGCTTCCTTGCAGAAGATACAGTATATATGTACTTATTATCTATAGCTGGTTTATCTGCTGTTTCAAGTTGGATCATTATTGCTTTATCACAACTTCGCTTTAGAAGTCAGTATTTAAAAGGCGGAGGAAAATTAGAGGACTTAAAGTATAGAACACCACTATACCCGCTTGTTCCAATTTTAGCTTTAATTACAAATAGTATTGTTGTTATTAGTTTAGCGTTTATTCCAGAACAAAGAATGGCGTTATATTGTGGTATTCCATTTATCATTTTCTGCTATATATATTATTATTATATGAGTAAGAAAAGGCAGAAACCGATGAAAGTGGAGATGGAAAAAACAAATGAAACTAACAATCAAACACGATGATATAAAAGCAGATTTATCGTACGGTCAATTAGCGATTGGAAAAGAAAACGGATATTCACCGTTACAATTACTAATCTCTTCTATCGCAGGATGTAGTGCAATTGTCTTTCGAACAATTTTAGAAAAGAAACGTATTACATACGATACGTTTACAATTGAAACTGAAATTGGTAGAAGTGAAGCTTTATCAAAACCAGTTGAAAGCGTTCATTTGCACTATAAAATTAAAGCGCAAAACATTACAGAAGAACAATTAGACAAAGCACTGCAACTTGCAGTAAAGAATTGTACGATTGTTCAATCTGTAAAGGATAGTATAAAAGTTACAGAAACAATTGAATTAGTAAAGTGAAACAGAAAAACGTGAGAATAGGGCGCTCACGTTTTTTTGTTTTTGGCAGAGGGGGGAAGTATTATGAAATGTTTAGGGTGTAAATTAGCAACGAAGAGGGAAAAATATATAAAGTGAAACTTTAATCAGTGGGGGTTTTGTCCATCCCCCACTGATTATCAGCCCGCACCAATCGGGCTTTTACAGGCAGTTGATCTCCCGCCTAACTTCCTAGCATTCGCGAATTTTGAGGTGGGAGTCTTACTGCCCATTAATGCGGGGTAAAATATATGAAGATGAGTATGTAACATGCTTTTTAGATCATGCACCTTTTTATCCAGGACATACTTTAATTGTGCCGAAGCAACATGTTTTAGAAGTAGACGAATTAGAAGATGCTGTAGCAAAAGCGATTATGGATGCTTCTAAGCTTATTTCAAAGGCTATTAAATTACTGTATAAACCAGATGGAGTTACAATTTGTCAAAATGGTGGAATCTTTAACGAATTAACTCATTATCACATGCATATTGTACCGAGATATAAAGAGCGTTCGTTTGCTGAATTTTATACGGTACAACCAGGAGAGAAGCAGAATCATAACTTTGAAGAAACAAAGACATTGTTAAAAGAAGCGATAGATAACATACTGCATCCTGAAAAGGCGTAAGAGGGGTGTTCTTAAGGGGACAGTCAGGAAAATTCTAATATTAAAAAGCCCAATTTCTCAGTTAAAATAGAGAAATTGGGCTTTTCTTTATTCTATTATTTAATTTTATCTATTAAAGAATTCTGCAGTGTCACAAAGTATATCGCTCATTCGTTATATAGAATGAGAGGAGGAATTATATGAAAGTTACAAACAAAGATTACGAAAAGATGGAAGAGCTATACGAGTTGTATGAACACAAAATTTATTATGTAGCTTATTCTATTTTAAATAATATTCAGCAGGCTGAAGATGCAGTTCAAGAGACGTTTATTACTCTTTATAAGAATTTGGAAAAGCTTCATAGTTTGAACACTCAAGAGCTTAAACGGTATATTTTGAGGATTGCGAAAAATAAAGCGATTGATAGCTACCGGAAAAATAAACGCCATGAAATATTTTTAGAAGAATATCAAAGAGAATCAACAGAAGTAGCAGATGAAAACATTGAAGAGTGGGAACAGCGTTTAATGTCTGAGGTTCAAATTGATACATTGCTAAAAGAGTTAAATGAATCTAACAGACAAGTTTTTAAGTACAAAGTCTTCTATAACTTAACGTATCAAGAAATTTCAAATGTCATGGGGATAAATGAGGCCAATGTCCGCAAACAGTTTGAACGCGCTCGAAAACGAGTACAAAGTATTATAGGAGGTATACAAAATGACGAATTCAAAGAACTCCAAAGAAATGTATGACCTTGCTGAAAAAATTGCTTTAGATGATTTTGATAAACTGGATGAACAACATGAATTTTCACATACATATACGCGCAAAAAGAAATTGTTCATGGAGGAAATTAAGCTGAAAGGCGAGCGACCACAGACAAAGCGTAAAAGAAACCGTATGTTAATCGCTGCTGCCTGCTTATTGATTGGTATGCCGACAACCGTTTTTGGTGCAGTAAAAGTCTATAATATGATTGTTAAAAAACAAAATTACGAAGTAAATGTTTCAGTAACAAATAAGGACTCGAAAAAGATTGATAAGTGGTATAAGTTGAAAGTCGATAAATTACCAGAAAATATGGAAGCAATCGATGACTCTGCTATGAAATATTCATTTAAAGATAACTACGCAATGGGTGGATTTTCATTCGCTCTTTGGAGGATAGGAAAAAACTCGGATTTTCAAACTCTGTATTCGAAAAGTTATGAAGAAAAGGATATAAATGGTAAAAAAGCGGTGATTGTTCATAAAGACAATGGAAATAAAGATTTAATGTTTGATAGAGTGATTTTTCTCTATTTTGAGGAAGAGGGAATTATGTTACAAAGTTATATTGGAAACGATATAAACGAAGAACAAATGATGGATGTGTTAGGGAACATTTCACTTGAGCCTACGTCAAAAGAAAAGGCATCACATATAACAGATTATGATAAAAAGTATTTTAGTCAAGCAGATGAACCTAAAAAAACTAAGGTTATTCCTTTGAAAAAAGATAGCAAACGACTATTTCATATAGGGCAAAAGGTTCCAGTAACGATATCTATGGATAACAGCCAAATTGAATATGTGATAGAAAAAGTTGAAGTTTTTGATTCAATCAAAGATTTTAAACAAGATAACTTTTATGAAATGGGCTTAGGAATACTAAGCAGGAATCAAGCTTTGGGTCAAGCCGGACAATTGATACCATATAGACGGGAGAAATATAAAGTTGGAAATGGTAAAGATTCAATTGATAAATTAGTAGAGTCAAAATTAGTTCATCCTAAATTTGTTTACCTAACAACAACAGTGAAAAATATAGGTAAGCAGCCGACAGAAGAAATCTATATGCATCCATCTATAAAACTGCTTAAATTTGAAGGGAATGCATGGAACTACGCTAAAGAAGATGGAATTGCCGAGAAAAATATTATGACGGGCGAAGTTGATTATTTAGAACCTCACGGAGACGGGAAAAGTTTTTACAATATTGGTAGTATTACGCCAGGACAAACGGTAAAGGTTAACTTAGGCTATTTTGTAGATGAGGATAAACTAGATTCAATCTTTTTGGATGCTTTCCATTACAGAGGGAATGGTGGCACTGAAAATATGAATGCGGAATATCGTTGGTGGATTGATATTCGTCAATAGTAAAACAATAGGAACAAATACACTAAAAGCTGCTTATATTTAGCAGCTTTTTTCGTCTTCATACATATGTAAAACTTCTTTCGCGCGTATACGTAAACCATCTATTAATTCTTTCGGTTCTAAAACTTGTGCATCTTTTCCAAGCCGATAAAATAGAGGCGTAATAAAATTAATTTCGCCTTTATCAATTGTTGAGTTTATATATCCTGTCCCGTTTGCATTTATTGCAACGAACTCCTCAAGGTAAGGAACGCTTTTACATTGGCGCACGCCTTCTGTCGTTAGTAAAACATGTAATTGAGTAGGAATGTTTACTACGTTAGAGTTAGAGGCGAGCCATTCTTCTAGATTCATGAACGTATCTTCATTTTCTTCCGTTGATAATATAGAAAAAATACGATCAACACGATACAGTAATACTTTTTTTCTACTGAAGTCATAGGATGGTAAGTACCATAGCCCATCATGAGCATATACACCGATAGGATGAACATGTTTTGTTTTTATCCCCGAGTTAGATTCGTATTGAAAGTGTAAATTTTTATTTTCAATAGCCGCGGTTAACACTTCTTTTAAAAGTGGTGTATCAATTGCTCTCTTCGGATTCCAAAAAGCGATATAAGAACGTATTTTATCAACTTTAGCTTTCGCATCATTTTGTAGAGAGCCATATAGTTTATGAGTAACAGAATTGATTTCTGTATTAAAAGGCAAGTTACGATAGTAGCTTAAAGACTGAAAAGCAAAAAAGATGGAGACTGCTTCTTCTTCGGTAAATAAAATGGGGGGAAGCATGCTACTTGTTAATACTTTATATCCTCCGTTACGACCTTGTTCTGCGTAAATGGGTAACCCCATATCACTTAAATCTAAAATATATCTATGAACAGTACGAACAGAAATATTAAATTCATCAGCTATTTCTTGAGCTGTAAATGTTCTTTTCGCAGAAGCAAATATAAGAATGTCTAGTAAACGTTTTGCTTTTGACAAATATCTCACTCTTTTCTTTTTTTAACATGACATGAATTGTCATGTTTTAAGGCTAGTATAGTGCGTATAAGGTAATTTTATCAATATACGTTGTAAGGAGGAAAAGAGATGTCACGTGAAGTTGTTTTATTTATAGCCGCTAGTTTGGATGGATATATTGCGAAAGAAGATGATGATTTAGAGTGGTTAATGGAAACCGAAGGAGAGGGAGACAACGGTTATACAGAAATGTACGAAACGATTGATACGATAATTATGGGGAAGAGAACGTATGATTATGTAGTAGAGCATACAGAAACATTTCCGTACTTAGATAAAAAATGTTATGTGTTTTCTAATTCAGAAAAAGGTTCAAACGGACATGTGGAGTTTGTAAATGAAGATGTAGTGGAGTTTACAAAAAGGTTGAAATCGCAGGAAGGATCTAAAATATGGATGGTCGGCGGAGGGAGTCTACTGGGAGAGTTCTTTAAGAATAATCTAATTGATGAATATGTTGTTACGATTACACCTCACATATTAGGTTCTGGTATTCCGCTATTTAAAGAAAAGAACCCGGAAATTAATTTAACTTTAACGGATACAAAACGTTTTGGGCAATTTGTAAATTTATATTATAAAGTAAAATGATAAAGAAACACGACTATTGATGATAGTCGTGTTTCTTTATAGATGGTAATGAAATTATAAAACAAGACCCGTGATCAATTTCACTTGTTGCAGTAATATTCCCGCCGTGTAGTTCTACAATTTCCTTCACGATAGAGAGCCCTAAACCAGTTCCGCCCGTAGCTCGCGATCTCGCTTTATCAACGCGATAAAAGCGGTCGAAAATGTGAGGGAGATCTTCTTGTGGGATGCCTTCACCTTCGTCTTTAATTGTAATTGAAATATGTTTAGGTTCTTCTGTAACAGAAATATTTATATAAGAATGTTCCTTCGAATGTCTATACGCGTTATTTAAAATGTTAACCATAACTTGCTCAAAACGCTGCTCATCTAGTTTTACTAAGAGTGAGGGAGGACATGCGAAAACAACTTTAATTTGTTTTTCTCCGTACATAACATTTATTTTTTCAGTGATACGAGTAAGGAAGGTGTGTAAATGGACTTCCTTTACTTGAATGAAAAAGTTATGTTTTTCCATTTGAGCGAGTGAAAATAAATCTTGAACTAAGTTTGTAATATAATCAGATTCGTCTTTTATAATGGATAAGTATCGTAAACGTTGCTCGGGAGGTGTGCTTTCTTTTAATGCAATGTCAGCATAACCTCTTACGTACGTTAATGGTGTTCGTAATTCGTGAGCAACACTCGCTAGAAATTCATTTCTTTGAGTTTTCATATAATGTAAATCATTTGCGAGCGTTTGAATAGATGATGCTAGTTCACCAATTTCGTCATTTCGAGTTGTTGGTAATGAAACGGATAAATCGCCCTTACTCATTTTTTCAGTCGCTTGTTTCATGTGTAACAATGGTTTTGTTAATAAACGTGATAATAGAAAGATTGTGATGGCTGTTAATAGAAAAGTGATGACTCCGGCAATAATGAACTGTCTCGTTAGCCCATTAATCATTTCTTCAATAGATGTTGTTCCGAGAAACATATAAACATAACCATCTATTTTGCCATCTATTACAATGGGGCTCACTGTACATATATAATTAGATGTTTTCCAATGATTTTCTATAATAGCTCCGTTATGATCTGTACTCGTATTCATCTCTGCAATATGCTTTTTTATAGTCGTATCTAGCTCGTTAGATTTTGCTAGTACTTCCTTATTTGCATTTGTAATAACAACAGTTGTTTCAGCTTCGGATTCCATTAAAGCAACATGGGAGATTGTTTGCTTATCAAAATACTTTTCAAGGACATCTCGGTGACTATTTCCGCGCTTTAATAAAGCAGTCATTTCTTCATTTACTCTATTGTTTACAAGGCTATAATAGAGCAAGACAAATAGAACACTTTCGATTAAAAGTGTAACAATTAGAAAATAAAATCCGAGTTGAATAGAAATTCGCTTCATCGCTTTGCTCCTTAATATAGTGTATCAATCCATCTATAGCCTACTCCATATACAGTTTTTAAATGGTGATCAATAGGGAAATTTACTTTTCGTAATTTATCACGCAAATTACGAATATGTGAATCGACTGTTCTATCTTCTGTATTTGTATTTAAACCCCAAATTCGTTCAATGAGCTGATCACGGCTTAATACGTAGTTCACATGACGTAAAAATAATCCGAGTAAAGAGAATTCGATTGGTGTGAGAAGAATTTCTTCATTATAGACAGAAACGAAATGCTTCGCCTCATCCCATAAAATGCCTTGATATTGGATTTGCGTACGTTGATTAGTTCGGCGTAAAACAGCTTCAATTCTTGCGAAGAGCTCTTCTTCGTGGAATGGTTTCGTCACGTAATCATCTGCTCCAAGTTTTAACCCTTGGATGACATCTACCGTTTGATCACGAGCAGTTACCATAATGATAGGAACGTTACTAAATGATCGAATTCTTTTGCACGTTTCCCATCCATCCATCTTTGGCATCATAATATCGAGTAAAATAAATTTGAAGTTTCGATTTTCTATATGTGAAATAGCTTCTTCTCCGGACACTGCACATACGCAGTTATATCCGATTGGAGTAAGATAAAGTATTAATAATTCAAGCATTCTCGGTTCATCATCTACGAGTAGTATATCGATCATAGAGTACCTCCGCATTAGTAGTTATTACTTAAATTGTAAGTCAAAATCATGAAGAAATGGTGCAGATTATAATGCATCTGCATAATTTCTTCAGAATTGCTTGTTATTGTAAAGTTGAAATTCTATTTTAGGTAATAATATTGGCTCGAAAATGAATAATACGGAGGCGATATAGTGAAAAAGATGACCCGGATTTTTGGGATAACAATAATTGCGGCAGTCGGTCTTGCGGCATGTGGGCAAACGAACACAGATCATAAAAATCATGAATCTACAAAAGAGAAGAAAACGGAGAAAAAGGAAATGAATCAGGAGGTAACTGCGCCGAAAGAAATGAATGCCGGGGCATCAGAGGATTTATTAACGACAAGTTTAAAAAATGTAACGAGATTAAATACAAATGATCCTCTGCAAATGGCAGTATTAACTTCACAAACAATATGGCCAGCAACTCATAAAGAGAATCAGCCAGGTGCTGTTATTTTAGTGCCAGTAAGCGAGTGGCAATTAGGTATTGCAAGTGCGGATCTTATTCATCATCCGAATAACGGGCCGATTTTATTTATAGAAAAAGAAAAGGTACCCGAAATGACGTTAAAAGAAATAAAACGATTAAATCCGCTCGGAACGAAAGATGGAACGCAAATTATGGTGATGGGGGATGTAGGTGCATCTAGCCTAGAGCAATTAAAAGAATATAAAGTAAAGCAAATAAAAGAAACGGATTCAGCTAAATTTGCTAAAGATGTTGATAAAGAATATGCGGATATAACAGAGAATTATCCAAATAGCGTTATTATCGGTTCGTCTGAAGAAGAAGGACGTTTATATACAACACCAGCTGTAAATTGGATTTCTCATATGCCAGAACCACTTTTATATGTAGAAAAGGATAAGGTGCCAGAAGCGACAATGGAGGCATTAAAGGTAAGAAAAAATAAAGCGAATATATATGTGTTAGGACCAGAGAAAATCATTTCAAAAGAAGTAGAAAAAGAGTTAAATAAATACGGAAAAGTGACCCGTATTAGTGGGGAGACTCCAACAGAAAATTCGGTTGCGTTTGCGAAATTTAAAGATGAAAAAACGAAATTTGGCTGGGGGTTCACAAAACCAGGTCACGGTTTGTCATTTGTTTCAAGCAAAACACCAGACTTAGCAATTGCGGGAGCACCGTTTTCACATATGGGTAAACATGCCCCTGTTGTCTTGCTTGAGGAAGGAAAAGCTTCACAACCAGTTTATGACTTCCTTGCTACTATTCAGCCGAAGTTTAAGGATGACCCAACACTTGGACCGTATAACCATGCTTTCCTATTAGGAAGTACTAGTGATATTTCATTTGAAACGCAAGGTATATTGGATGAGAGGTTAGAGATTGTTCAGGAAAGTGGTAAGGGGCATGGTGGACATTAATGAAATGAGAAAAGACGCTACGAAGGTAGCGTCTTTTCTTTAGGAAACTTTTACATAGCGCAAAATCTTCTACTCGTTATATAATAGCCTTCGTGCAGTCGGCCCTGATTTTCTTACGGAGAAAATCAAATGATAAAAGAGTAGAGGAGTGTTACTTTGTTTCAAACTATAAAAAATGAATGGTTTTCTAATGTGAAAGGGGACGTACTATCGGGAATTGTTGTTGCTTTAGCATTAATTCCTGAAGCGATAGCTTTTTCTGTTATTGCAGGTGTAGATCCGACGGTTGGATTGTACGCGGCCTTTTGTATCGCGGTTACAATTTCGTTTGTTGGCGGGAGACCGGGAATGATTTCTGCGGCTACAGGAGCGATGGCGTTATTGATGGTCACTCTTGTGAAGGATCACGGTTTGCAATATTTATTTGCTGCGACAATAGTAACAGGTATTGTCCAAATTATTTTTGGAGTGTTCAAACTGAGTTCATTTATGAAGTTTGTTCCTAAATCCGTTATGAGTGGCTTTTTAAATTCACTTGGAATTTTAGTTTTCACAGCACAATTGCCACATTTTAAAAATGCAACTTGGCAAATGTATGCACTTGTCGCATTAGGACTTGCAATTATATATTTATTTCCACGTATTACGAAGGCTGTACCGTCTACACTTATTTCAATTATTATTGTGACAAGCATTGCACTTATGAGCGGATTACAGTTGAAAACAGTAGGGGATATGGGAAGTTTACCGAAAGAATTACCGTTCTTTAGTATTCCTGATGTGCCGTTTACACTGGAGACATTAGGTATTATTTTACCGTACTCAGTTATGCTTGCAATTATCGGCTTACTAGAGTCATTATTAACAGCGTCGGTTTTAGACGATATGACACATACGGAAAGTAATAAACATAAAGAGGCACGTGGACAAGGTATTGCTAACGTTGTTGCTGGTTTATTCGGAGGAATGGCAGGATGTGCAATGATTGGACAATCTGTTATTAACATTAAATCAGGTGGTCGCGGGAGATTATCGACGTTTGTAGCCGGTGGTTTTTTAATCGTATTACTATTTGTTTTAGGTGATTACGTTGTTCATATTCCGATGGCTGCTTTAGTTGCTGTTATGATTATGGTTTCGATTGGGACTTTTGATTGGAACTCTGTAGCAACGCTTCATAAAGTGCCAAAAGGAAATGCTTTTGTGATGATCGTAACGGTTGTGGTTGTCCTCATCACACATAATTTAGGATTAGGTGTAATTATCGGAACAGTAATTAGTGCCGTATTATTTGCATTCAATATGGCAAAGATTCACGTGAAACATTTGTATATTGAAAATAAGAAAATATACGAAATTCACGGCCAACTATTCTTCGCATCTACGGCAGAGTATATAAATGCTTTTTCATACAATGAAGATGTGAAAGAAATTGAGATGAACTTTACTAACGCACACGTATGGGATGATTCAGCAGTAGCGGCAATTGATAAAGTTATAATGAAGTATGAACAGAACGGTGTGAAAGTAAGAATCACAGGGTTAAATGAACGAAGCTCGAAGATTGTTTCAAATTTAGCTACCTATAATAAGAGAATTGCTAGTTAGAAGCCTCCTTTTTAGGGGGCTTTATTATATAATACGGGTAGGATAACGAAAAGGGGATTCAGCATATGTACAAACAAATTTTATTAGCATGCGATGGTTCTGAACATGCACTTCGAGCAGCCGAGCATGCAACATATATTGCGAAATTTAACGCAGAAACACATGTTGAAGTTGTGTACGTAGTAGATAATAGAACGGCAAAGTCAGATATTATACAAGGACAAACAGATTTAGAAACGATATCAGCTAGTCGAAAAGATAAATTAAAAGAGATTGAGGGTTTATTAAAGAAAGAGAACATTTCCTATAAAATTACGATTCTACATGGCGATCCTGGAGATACGATTGTTCAATATGTAAATACAGGAGATATAGATCTTGTTATTGCTGGGAGTAGAGGTCTAAATACACTACAAGAGATGGTGCTTGGTAGTGTAAGTCATAAAATAGCAAAGCGTGTGAAATGCCCCGTGATGATTATAAAGTGAAACTTTAATCAGTGGCGGTTTTGTTCATCCCCCACTGATTATCAGCCTTCACCAATCGGGCTTTTACGGGCAGTTGATCCCCACCTAACTTCTTTGCTTTCACTGAATTTTGAGGTGGGGGTCTTACTGCCCGGCGAATAGCGGGATAAAATAAAGTGAGATATTCTATAGTGTAAGCAAGACCTTGATATAATTCGAGGTCTTTTTTGATGTATAGAGGGGCAGATTGTGGACATGCTAGATATATAAGTTTAGATGAAAATTGTTAACTTACAAATTTGTAAGTTAGTTGTCAGCGAAATCGATGTTATGAAATTTTTTCCATTGGTAAAATAAGAGTATCAAAGGGGAGATAGGGAGGATGGAAGGTATGAAATCATTTCAAAATTTGTCTTATAGTCAAGGGGTAAGCTTAATTTGTTTAGGAGGATTTGCTGGATCTGTTATGTTAGCTGTTTTAGTAAAGATGTTTCAGCAAATGTTTTAATCGTATGAATAGAAAATAGAAGGGAATTGATTAATATAAACAGCAAGAGAAGAACGATAAATAAAAAATAGCTCTCAGCATGTAAGTAAATGCTGAGAGCTATTTTTATGTTTATTTTTCTACACATTATATTTTGTTTAAACTTCTTTTGATTTAGCAGACCCTGTATTTAAAGTAAGAGCAAGGAAGAACATTGCAAGCACACAAGAAGCAAGTAGCAAAATGAATCCGCCGTCCCATCCGAATCCATCTACAATAAAGCCCATAGCTGCGCTAGCAAAAGTAGCTCCGCCTAGATAACCGAAGAACCCAGTTAAACCAGCGGCAGTTCCAGCAGCTTTCTTTGGTGCTAAGTCAAGAGCGTGTAGGCCAATTAACATAACAGGTCCGTAAATTAAAAATCCAATGGAAACAAGTGCGATACTATCAATGATTGGGTGGCCAGCAGGATTTAGCCAGTAAACAAGAACGGCAATGAATACACCGATCATAAATAAAATACCAGCAGGTGCGCGGCGCCCTTTAAACAGTTTATCACTCATCCATCCGCAAAGAAGTGTACCTGGAATACCAGCCCATTCATATAGAGCATAAGCTGTACGTGAGCTACTATGAGTAAAGCTTTTTTCCTCTACTAAATAAGTAGGAGCCCAGTCTACAACGCCGTAGCGAACGAAATAAACGAATACGTTCGCGATAGCGATATACCATAAAAATTTATTGTTTAATATGTATGTAAATAAAATTTCCTTTACCGAAAGTTCGCGTTCACGGTCCGCTACTTTTTCATCTGATGGATATTCACCAGTATGTTCTTCGATAGAAGGTAATCCACAAGATTGAGGCGTATCACGCATCGTAATTAATACATAAATCCCAACTAAAATTGACAGAATACCTGGGAAGTAAAATATACTTTTCCAGTCATTTGCAAAGAAATATAAGCCTAATGTGACGAGGGAAGGCATAAGCGCTCCACCGACGTTATGAGCGACGTTCCAAATAGACATTTTTGTACCACGTTCACTAATAGAGAACCAGTGAACCATCGTACGGCCACAAGGAGGCCATCCCATACCTTGTACCCATCCATTTAAAAACTGAAGTACAAACATGAGTATAATGCTCGTTGTAATGAAAGAAAATGATCCGAAAATAATATTAATGATACCTGATAAAAATAGCCCAGCTGCTAAAAAATAGCGAGGGTTACAACGATCGGATACGATACCCATAAGAAATTTACTTAATCCGTAAGCGATAGATACTGCTGAAAGGATAACCCCAAGTTCCCCTTTACTAAAGCCTTGTTCGATTAAGTATGGCATTGCGAGTGAAAAGTTTTTTCGAACAAAGTAGTAACCCGCATAACCGATGAAGATACCTAAGAATACTTGTAAACGCAATTTACGGTATTCGCTATCAGTGCGATCAGCTGGTAAGCGTTCTGCGTGGGGCGCAGGTTTAAATAATTGTGTGAAAAACATAAAATGAAAATCCTCCCCTAATTAATTGGAAGCGTTTTAAGACAGAGAGAATACAAAAAGGCTATGAAATATAAAAAAGTGCCCTTTTTTATGATTCATAGCCGTATACTCCGATTCTCCGTGACTGTCAATATTAACTTCGACGAAAATTATACAACTTTGTGACAAAAATGTAAACGTTTTTATAAAGAAAGTTGTTGACGTATTTTGTTTGTGGGATTAATATTTAAATACGTTAAATATTTTATTGCTTAAATAAGAGGTGGATAACATGCCAAATGATATGACTCATATTGATAAGATTCAAGCTCTTACATTCGCTATAGGAAAGAAAATGCAAACAGAGCTATTAGAACAAATGCAAGCATCAGGACTTACACCACCGCAGTTTTATATTTTAAAGATTTTAGATCATTACGGAGCTTCAAGAGCGACACAATTGGCGGAGAAAATGTACGTGAAACCGAGCGCGATTACAGTAATGATTGATCGTTTAATTGATCATGGGTTAGTAGAGCGCTATCACGACGATAATGATCGCCGCGTTGTTATCATTGAGCTAACGAAAAAGGGGAAAGCTACAGTAGAAGAAGCGATGGCGGCTCGTAATGAGCATATTGCAAAATACTTCTCACACTTAGAATTACAAGAGAGGGAAGATTTGTTACGCCTCTTTGAAAAGCTAGAAACAATTATTTGCGGGACACAAGAGAAAAAAGAGAAAAACTAAGAGGAATTGAGGAGATTACATGGAACAACAAGAAAATCAGAATAGAAAGTTGTTGTTAATCGGTTTAGTAATCGCAATGCTATTTGCTGCATTGGACGGAACAATCGTTGGTACAGCAATGCCGCGTATCGTCGGTGAACTAGGTGGATTAAGTTTAATGACATGGTTAACAACAGCTTACATGTTAACATCAACAACGGTTGTACCGATTGCAGGTAAATTAGCGGATTTACTTGGGCGTCGTAACGTATATATAGCAGGATTAATTATCTTTATGGTTGGTTCAGCGTTATGTGGTATGGCAAACGGTATGACAGAATTAATTATTTTCCGTGGTATTCAAGGTCTTGGTGGCGGTATTATGATGCCAATGGCTATGATTATTATCGGAGATATGTTCACGGGAAAAGAACGTGCTAAATGGCAAGGTATTTTTGGAGCTCTATACGGTCTTGCTTCTGTAATTGGACCACAAGTTGGTGGCTGGATTGTAGACGCAGTGAACTGGAGATGGGTATTCTATATTAACTTACCAGTTGGTATTTTAGCGACAATCTTTATTGCAATGGGATTAAAAGCACATAAACAAACAGGACCAATTAAAATTGATATCGCTGGAATCTTCACGATGATTCTCGGTGTTGTCAGTTTATTACTTGCGTTAACGTTTGGCGGGAAAGATTATGCATGGGGTTCTTGGCAAATTATCGGGTTGTTTGCACTAGCTGCCATTGGTATTGTTAGCTTTGTTATCGTTGAAACGAAGGCTGAAGAACCAATTTTACCGATGCACTTCTTTAAAAACCGCACATTTACACTACTGAATGCGATCGGTTTCTTTATGAGTATCGGAATGTTTGGAGCAATTATGTTCGTACCGTTCTTTATGCAAGGAATTGTAGGCGTAAGTGCTGCTGAATCAGGAACGATTATGACACCGATGATGATTACAATGATCGTTATGAGTATTATCGGTGGTCAACTTGTATTAAAAATTGGTGTGAAACCACAAATTATTACAGGGATGCTTATTATGGCTAGTGGTTTCTGGTTATTAACAACGATGGATATGCACACAACTAAGCTTACCGCTACTTCTTATATGATGGTTATCGGTTTAGGAATGGGTCTTGTTATGCCGATATTAACATTAGCATTACAAGAAAGCTTTCCGAAAAAAGATCTTGGCGTTGTAACATCATCAAGTCAATTCTTCCGTCAAATCGGTGGAACGTTTGGGATTACAATTTTAGGATCAATTATGAATAACACTTCAGGTACAACGTTAACAAATAAATTAGTACCTGTATTAGACACATTCCCAAAAGAAGCGGGACAAATGGTAACAAAATTTAAAGATATGATTCATACAGACCCACAAAGTCTATATTCTATGCTATTTAGTCCAGAGGCTTTAAAACAAATGCCAGAAGCATTTTCTAATAGCATCGTACCAATTTTGAAAAGCTCTTTAGTGGACTCACTTCATACTGTATTCTTAACAGGATTGGTATTTATCGTAGTAGGTGCTATCTTTACGATTTTCTTACAGAAAATTAAACTGTCTGATCGTAAAAAAGGTGCTGAAGAACCTGCTGTAGAAGAGAAAGAACAAACTGTATCATATTCATAATGAAAAAGCATCGCCTTATGGCGGTGCTTTTTTTGAGTATAACCTTAAAAGCTTTTAGTGAGAAATGATTGACGTATTTTTATAAATGCGTTATATTATTTTGTGTAAACGGTTACATGAAATGAGGAGAAAAGAGAATGAGTACGATTAAAGACGTTGCAAAATTAGCAGGGGTATCTGTTGCGACCGTTTCCAGAGTGTTAAATAAAAATGGATATGTTCATGAGGATACATTAAAAAAAGTAGAGCGAGCAATTGAAATGCTAGATTATAAGCCTAGTACAGTAGCACGATCTTTATACAATAAAAAATCTCGTTTAATTGGCTTAGTTGTTCCAAATATCGTGAATCCATTCTTTCCAGAAGTTGCACGTGCCGTAGAAGATGTAGCACATAAGCAAGGTTACACAGTTGTCCTTTGTAACTCTGATGAAAATTTAGAAAAAGAGAAACAATACATTGATGTGCTTAGACAAAATAATGTGGATGGGTTTATTGTGGCAACGAATCCACAAAATAGTGTTAATTACATGAATTTGTCTATTCCAGTTGTTGCGATTGACCGTATGTTTAATGAGCGCATTCCTACTGTATATGCAGATAACTATGCAGGGAGTCAGGCGGCGACAAAGTTATTAATAGACAAAGGGTGTAAACATATTGCACATATTCGTGGACCTCGTGATGTGAGTACAGCCAATGAACGTTTTGAAGGTTTTGTAGACGTTATTACGCAAAATAATCTTTCTTATATGATTGCAGAGAGTACATTCGATCCAGCTAATAGTGAACGGGTAGCGGTGGAATTATTAGAAGAATATCCGCATATTGATGGAATTGTTGCTGGGAATGATTTAATTGCAATTGGTATCGTAAAGGCTGCACTTCAAAAAGGAATTTCTATTCCAGACGATTTACAAATTATCGGATTCGATGGGATTTCTTTAACGGAAATGATGTATCCATCTATTACAACTGTTGCACAGCCAATTTATGAAATGGGGAAAATTGCAACAGAATTGCTTTTAGAGCAGATGGAAGGAAATCCATTAGAAGAGAAACATTATCGTTTACCGATTGAAATTATAGAACGAAATACAACGAAGTAAGGAGATGAAACAGATGCCAAATATTGCAGTAGTAGGTAGCATTTCAATGGACTTAGTGGCTGTTTCAAAAATACGGCCGAAAGCAGGAGAAACAGTAATTGGTGAAGCGTTTCATACGATCCCAGGAGGAAAAGGGGCCAACCAAGCAGTTGCTGCAGCTAGATTAGGAGCAAATGTAGCGATGGTTGGTGCAGTAGGAAATGATGATTACGGAACAGTAGTTAGAAAAAATTTGGAGAACGAACGCGTTTTTATCGACTATGTGGTACCGGTTACAGATAGAACGACAGGAATTGCTCATATCATTTTAGCAGAAGAGGACAACAGTATTGTTGTCGTACAAGGAGCAAATGCCCTTGTAAATGAGTCGATTGTAGATCGTTCAAAAGACCTTCTTGTAAAAGCAGATATGGTTGTTCTTCAACTAGAGATTCCGCTTGAAACAGTAAAATACGTTCTGGCTATTTGTGAGGAACATACAATTCCAGTTATGTTGAATCCGGCTCCAGCACAATTTTTATCAGAAGATATTTTAGAAAAAGCGACTTATATTACGCCGAATGAACATGAATGTCGCATCGTATTAAATGATTTCACATCACCAATTGAAGAGTTACTTGCGAAATATCCAAATAAGCTATTGATGACGGAAGGGTCTAACGGTGTTCGATTCCATAACGGAACGGAAGTTGTTCAAGTTCCAAGTATTGCTGTAGATGTAGTAGATACGACTGGAGCTGGTGATACATTTAACGGTGCGTTAGCAGTTGCGCTTTCTGAAGGAGAAACACTTCAAAAGGCAATTCGTTTTGCAAATATTGCTGGTGGTCTTTCTGTAACGAAACTTGGGGCACAGGGCGGTATGCCGACGAGAGATAGAGTACGTGAAGTGCAGGTGATTGTTGGATGAAAAAGCACGGTGTATTAAATAGTGAAATCGCGGCAGTCCTTGCTTCACTTGGACATACAGATACAATTGTAATTGCTGATTGCGGGTTACCTATTCCTGATGGAGTAAAACGAATTGATTTAGCAGTTGAAATCGGAAAACCTAGTTTTTTAGACGTATTACAAGTTGTTGCTGATGATATGGCAATTGAAAAAGTGACGTTAGCAGAAGAAGTTATTATGAATAATGCAGAGGTAAATAAAGAAGTTGAGATGCGATTAGTAGAGCCAGCATTTGAATATGTGTCTCATAAGGAATTTAAAGAGCATACAAAGAGAGCGAAGGCGATTATTCGTACAGGAGAAGCAACGCCTTATGCGAATGTTATTTTACATGCAGGCGTGATTTTTTAATAAAGGGATGTGATGAGAATGCATATTGAAATGAAGAACATTTCAAAAGCGTTCAGTGGTAATCCTGTTCTAAAAAACGCACAGTTTATGATTGAAACAGGAGAAGTCCATGCATTAATGGGGGAAAATGGAGCGGGGAAATCGACGCTCATGAAGATTTTAACAGGTGTATATAAAAAAGACAGTGGAACAGTCACGATTGATGGGAAAGAACGAACTTTTAAAAATGCGAAAGAAGCAGAAGAGTATGGTATTGCATTTATCCATCAAGAGTTGAACATATTACCGAATTTAACGGTAGCTGAAAATATGTTTCTTGGAAAAGAGTTAATGTATGGGAAAACGGGCATTTTACGTACGCGTCAAATGAATGCGATTGCCCAGCAACAATTAGCAGATCTTGGTCTACATGTGAGAGGCGCTATGCTAGCAGGTGAATTATCAGTTGGACAACAGCAAATTATTGAAATTGCTAAAGCATTAATGACAAATGCAAGCGTTATTATTATGGATGAACCTACAGCGGCATTAACAGATCGCGAAATTGAAACGCTGTTTATTGTTATTAATAAATTACGTAAAGAGGGCGTTTCGTTTGTTTATATTTCACACCGGATGGAAGAAATTTTTTCAATATGTGATGCCATTACGATTTTGCGTGATGGAGAATACGTAGGGAAAAAATTAATTCCAGAAACTTCATTTGATGAAGTAGTTAGCATGATGGTGGGCCGCAGTATTGGTGAACGTTATCCAGAACGAAATAGTCCAATTGGCGAAGTGATTTTTGAAATGCGTAACGGAACGAAAAAAGGAAAATTTGAAAATGTTTCGTTTCAAGTTAGGAAAGGTGAAATCCTAGGTGTTGCGGGCTTGATGGGAGCCGGTCGTACGGATATTATGAAAGCGATATTTGGATATGAACCGCTCGATTCAGGACAAATTTTTATGAATGGACAAGAAGTGAAAATTGATAGTCCAATTGATGCGATTAGACAACGAATTGCCTTTATTACAGAGGATAGAAAATCTGAAGGGCTTGTGCTAGATTTTTCGATTCGTGAAAATTTATCTTTGCCAAATTTAGGAAGTCTTTCGAAAGGAAGCGTTGTTAATAAAGGTTTAGAACAGCAATTTACAGAGGATATGATGAAGCTTCTTAATGTGAAAGCAGCAAACGGAGAGCAAGCGGTGAAATCTCTTTCTGGTGGAAATCAGCAAAAGATTGTAATTGCAAAATGGCTAGGTATTCATCCGCAGTTACTCATTTTAGATGAACCAACAAGAGGTGTAGATGTTGGGGCTAAAAAAGAAATTTACTCTATTATGAATAAGCTTACCGAGCAAGGAGATGCCGTTATTATGGTATCGTCTGAGCTTCCAGAAGTTTTAGGAATGAGTGATCGTGTTCTCGTCATTCATGAAGGGAAAATCGGTGGTATTTTAGAGAAAGATCAGGCATCGCAAGAGTCTATTATGGCACTAGCTACAGGGGGAGAGTAAGATATGGCTAAGAAGGGGAATGTATTACAACAACTTGGTTCTTTAATTGGATTAGTATTAATTATCGTAGTAATTACAGCTTTAAATCCAGCATTTATTGAAATTCCAAATTTATTTAATATACTGCGCCAAGTATCGATTAATGCACTCATTGCATTTGGAATGACCTTCGTTATTTTAACAGGGGGTATTGACTTATCGGTAGGTTCTATTTTAGCATTATCAAGTGCACTTGTTGCTGGAATGATGGCAAGTGGCATGGATCCGTTCCTTGCAATGGCAGTTGGATTATTAGCAGGTCTTGTAATGGGGATTGTAAACGGTATCATTATTGCGAAGGGAAAAGTAGCTCCGTTTATTGCGACTTTAGCAACAATGACTATTTTTCGCGGGTTGACGCTTGTTTATATGGACGGACGTCCGATCACTGGTCTTGGTGATCATTTAATGTTCCAAATGTTTGGCCGTGGTTATTTCCTTGGTATTCCTGTGCCAGCCGTTACAATGATGATCGCTTTTGCAGTACTGTACTTTATTTTAAAGAAAACAACGTTTGGTCGCCGTACGTTTGCGATTGGTGGAAATGAAGAAGCGGCAGCTTTATCAGGTATTAATGTTACGAGAATTAAAGTAATGATTTACGGTCTTTCCGGAACTTTGGCAGCGCTTGCAGGTATTGTCTTAACATCAAGATTAGATTCTGCACAGCCGACTGCTGGTACTTCTTACGAATTAGATGCAATTGCTGCAGTTGTGTTAGGAGGAACGAGTCTTTCTGGCGGAAGAGGATGGATTGTTGGTACATTCATCGGTGTGCTTATTATTGGTGTACTAAATAACGGTTTAAATTTATTAGGTGTATCTTCTTTCTTCCAACAAGTTGTAAAAGGACTTGTAATCTTACTAGCTGTACTAATTGATCGTCGAAAAGAAGCGTAATGGAGGGGCAATTCATGAAAAAATGGTTACTGATACTCGTTGCATGCATCATGGTAGTTACTGCTGGTTGTTCAATGGAACCACCAGATTGGGCAAAGGATTCTAGCGATAAAGGTCGAAATAAAACTATTAAAGTTGGATTTTCTGTTTCAACTTTAAATAATCCATTTTTCGTCACGTTGAAAAAAGGTGCAGAAAAGAAAGCGAAAGATAGCGGCATTGAATTAATTGCTGTTGATGCACAAAATGATGCAGCGAAGCAAACAAACGATGTTGAAGATTTAATTCAAAAAGGCGTTGATGTAGTTGTTATTAATCCAACTGACTCAGATGCCGTTGCTTCAGCGGTAAGTGCAGCTAATGCAGCCAATGTTCCTGTTATTACAGTAGACCGAGTTGCGAATTCAGGTAAAGTTGTTTCTCACATTGCTTCTAACAATGTCGAAGGTGGTCAAATGGCTAGTGATTACATTCGGGAATTAGTTGGTGAAGGAACAAATGTTGCTGAGTTAGAAGGAATCCCTGGATCGTCTGCTGCTCGTGAGCGTGGGAAAGGATTCCATAACGTAGCTGATAAGTCTTTAAAAGTAGTAGCAAAACAAGCAGCTGATTTCGATCGTGCAAAAGGGTTATCCGTTATGGAAAATATTTTGCAAGCGAATAGCGATATAAAAGCAGTGTTTGCTCATAACGATGAAATGGCATTAGGCGCACTTGAGGCGTTGAAATCTGCTGGCAAAACGGACGTAGTCGTTGTTGGATTTGATGCAACGGACGATGCTGTAAAAGCGGTTAAAGATGGGCGCATGGCAGCAACAGTCGCTCAAAAACCGGAATTAATCGGAGAGAAGGCGATGGAAACAGCGAAAGAAATAACACAAGGTAAAAAAGTGGACAAATTTGTTCCGATTGAATTAGAGCTTATTAAGAAAAAATAAATAAATATAAAATGAAAATTAGGAAGGAAGAATAACAAATGAAATTTTTTATTGATACAGCAAACATTAACGAAATTAAAGAGGCAAATGCATTAGGTGTAGTAGCTGGAGTAACGACAAACCCATCACTTGTGGCAAAAGAAGGCGTAGATTTCCATGAGCGTATTCGTGAAATTTGCAGCTTTATTGAAGGACCTGTAAGCGCAGAAGTAATTAGCTTAGAAGCTGATAAAATGATTGAAGAAGGAAAAGAGTTAGCAAAAATCGCTCCAAACGTTGTTGTAAAAGTTCCAATGACAACAGAAGGCTTAAAAGCAGTAAAAGCATTCTCAGATTTAGGAATTCGTACAAACGTTACATTAGTATTCTCAGCAGTTCAAGCATTACTTGCAGCTCGCGCTGGTGCGACATACGTTTCACCATTCTTAGGTCGCCTAGATGATATCGGTCATAACGGTATGGACTTAATCCGCCAAATCGCAGAAATCTTTGCAATTCACGGCATTGAAACAGAAATCATTGCAGCATCTGTACGTCACAGTGTTCACGTAACAGAAGCAGCATTAAACGGTTCACATATTGCAACAATCCCAGCAAACGTAATTGCTTCATTAGTGAAGCACCCATTAACAGATCAAGGAATTGAGAAGTTCTTAGCTGATTGGGAAAAAACACAAGAGAAATAATACGAAATGGAGAACCCAAGTTTAATTAACTTGGGTTCTTTTTTTGTTTGAAAGAATTTTCATGCAATTGTGCATATTGTCTTTTAAATTTTTAATATAAGCTATTTAATATATACAAATCACTCTTTATTTTTCACATTTCGACATAAAGTGAAACTTTAATCAGTGGGGGTTTTGTCCATCTCCCACTAATTATTAGCCTTCACCAATCGGGCTTTTACGGGCAGTTATCTCCCACCTAACTTCATCGGATTCGCCGAATTTTGAGGTGGGAGTCTTACTGCCCAGCAAATAGCGGGATAAAAAGATAGAGGGTCTGACCAGAAAACTGGAGGGCATGATTCTATAACAGAAAGCTTATTGCTTATAGAATCATGTCTTTTATTATACAAGGGAGGATAGATTACATATTTTTATCGGAAGTTTAAGATTGATACAAGGGGATGATTAAAATGAGAAAAAAAGCGCCATTTAAAGTGTTGTCATCATTAACAATCGCGACACTCATCGGATGCTCAGCTGTAATGAGTGCTCCGTTAGCATACGCAGAAACGCCAGCAAAAGAAAGTGTGTCTACAACGCCGATTGATCATAATTTAATTCAAGAAGATCGTTTAGCGGAAGCGCTGAAAGAAAGAGGAACAATTAATCCAGCATCATCAAAAGAAGAGACAAAAAAGGCTGTAGAGCAATATATTGAAAAGAAGCAAGGGGATCAGGCGAATAAAGAAATTCTTCCCGATGATGCGAATCAAGAAGCATCTGATTTCGTAAAAAAGATAAAAGAGAAAAAGATGGAAGAAAAGGAAAAAGTAAAGAAAGCTGAAAAAAATGTTAGTCCTGATCAAAAGCCGGAACCAAATAAAAAGCAATTGAATGGGCAGGTTCCAACTTCCAAGGCAAAGCAAGCTCCGTATAAGGGGGCTGTTCGAACTGATAAAGTATTAGTGTTACTTGTTGAATTTAGTGATTATAAACATAATAATATTGAACAAACACCAGGTTATATGTATTCGAAAGACTTTAGTAGAGAACATTATCAAAAGATGTTATTCGGTAAGGAACCGTACACGTTATTTGATGGTTCGAAAGTAAAAACGTTTAAACAATATTATGAAGAGCAGTCTGGCGGTAGTTATACGACAGACGGATATGTAACGGAATGGCTAACTGTCCCAGGCAAAGCTGCTGATTACGGGGCTGATGGTAGTAGTGGTCACGATAATAAAGGTCCAAAAGGTGCACGTGATTTAGTGAAGGAAGCTTTACAAGCAGCTGCTGAGAAAGGGTTAGATTTATCTCAGTTTGATCAATTCGATAGATATGATACAAATGGTGACGGTAATCAAAATGAATCTGACGGTGTAATCGATCATTTAATGGTAATCCATGCTGGTGTTGGTCAAGAAGCTGGCGGTGGTAAATTAGGAGATGATGCAATTTGGTCACATCGATCTAAATTAGCAAGGGATCCAGTAGCGATTGAAGGAACAACATCTAAAGTACCTTATTGGGGTGGAAAAGTAGCGGCTCATGATTACACAATTGAACCAGAAGACGGTGCAGTAGGTGTGTTTGCACATGAATTTGGACATGACCTTGGTTTACCAGATGAGTATGATACGAATTATACTGGAAATGGATCACCTGTTGAAGCTTGGTCATTAATGAGTGGAGGTAGCTGGACAGGAAAAATCGCAGGGACAGAGCCAACTAGTTTTTCACCACAAAATAAAGACTTCTTACAAAAGAATATGGGTGGAAACTGGGCAAAAATTTTAGAAGTAGATTACGATAAAATTAAGAGTGGTATAGGAGTCCCTACATATATTGATCAAAGTGTTACGAAATCAAATCGTCCAGGTGTCGTACGTGTCAACTTACCAGGTAAGAGTATTGAAACAATTAAGCCTGGATTTGGAAAGCGTGCATACTATAGTACAAGAGGCGATGATATTCATACGACATTAGAAACACCATTCTTCGATTTAACAAAAGGAACAAATGCAAAATTTGATTATAAAGCGAATTATGAACTAGAAGCAGAGTGTGATTTCATCGAAGTACATGCTGTAACTGAAGATGGAACGAAAACATTAATTGATAGATTGGGAGAAAACATAGTCCAAGAAGATAGAGATACAACAGATGGAAAATGGGTTGATAAATCATATAATTTAAGTCAATTTAAAGGGAAGAAAGTTAAACTACAATTCGACTATATTACAGATCCAGCTTTAACATATAAAGGTTTCGCAATGGATAATGTAAATGTAACAGTTGATGGACGAGTAGTATTTTCAGATGACGCAGAAGGACAGTCTCAAATGAAGTTAAATGGATTCGTTGTTTCTGATGGGACAGAAAAGAAACCCCATTATTATTATCTAGAGTGGAGAAACTATGCCGGATCAGATAATGGATTAAAAGCGGGAAAAGGTCCGGTGTATAATACAGGTCTTGTCGTTTGGTATGCAGATGATAGTATCAAAGATAACTGGGTTGGGTTACATCCAGGTGAAGGCTTCCTTGGTGTTGTAGATTCTCATCCAGAAGCGATTGTTGGAAATTTAGGAGGGAAACCAGCATACGGTAATACTGGAATTCAAATTGCAGATGCTGCATTTTCATTTGATCAAACACCTTCATGGAGTGTAAATTCATTTACACGAGGACAGTTTAATTATACTGGATTACAAGGTGTTACAACATTTGATGATTCAAAAGTATACAGTAATAAACAAATTGCTGACGCAGGACGCAAAGTTCCAAACCTTGGACTTAAATTCCAAGTTGTTGGACAAGCAGAGGATAAGTCAGCAGGCGCTGTTTGGATTAGACGTTAATAATATAAAAGCACATTCTTCATATGAAGAGTGTGCTTTTTAAATTTGTACAGTAAGTTATTATTTTAGCTCATGTAATACAACTGTTGGTTCATGTGTAGTGTATCAAATTATGTGGGGAAAGGAAATATTTCCGAGGAAATTGTCGAAGTATCGTTGGCATTTATAGACTTTCTATATTAAAGGAAGAAGGTAATATTGCTTTTATACATAAGTTTATTTACAGTATTACTTGGTTATATGCAAAAGTAATATATATTAGGCGAAAAAAAAGACAATGATGGAATTAGCCCATCATTGTCTTTTTTACTTTGCTTCTTACAAAAATCATTCCAGCAAATGTTAATAAGAATGCAGTTCCGATAACAAAGCTAGCGCTAGGTGATGCCCCGATTGCTCCGACTGTAAAGGAGCCAGCAACAACTCCTAACGAGAAAAATGCATAAAACAATCCGAATGCTTTCCCTCGGTTACCATCTGTTGTATTTTCAACAAGTAAAGCATTAATTGCTGGGAAGAGGATAGCGAATCCAATTCCATAAATCATCATTACGATGAAGAGCATACCTTTTGTTGTAAATAATCCGAGTAAAGATAATGCTAATGCCATAACTGTAATCCCGATTAGCATTAGTTTTGAACGATTAAATCGATCGTAAATGCGATTTGTCGGCAGTAAGAAGAAGAGGATAGCGGTAATTCCGAATACACTTAACATCATGCCTGTTGTAGATGCTTTAAGTGCTAACGCCTCAACTTTTACTGGTAACATATAAGTGACAATCCCTTGTGAAAACATTAGTGTGAAAGCACCAATATATGCTTGTAATAAAGGTTCAGACCTCAATAGTTCAATCATATCTTCTTTGTTCATCATTTGTGTTCTTGATGTATCTTTTCTTGATACGTTATTTGGTAAGAAGAATAGAGATACGATTGTACCAAGGACCATTAAAATAGAAATGGTAATGAACACCCACTCTATACCAGCTGTTGCTTTCATAATGCCGCTGAAAGCAGGTCCTACGATTGCCGCTGTTCCAACAGCAGCACCAGATAGAGCCATTGCCTTACCTTGCCTTGTTGAATTTGTTTGTTTTGATAAAAACGTAAAGGCAGCAGGAATTAAAAATCCGTCACTAAAACCGTGCATAAAACGCACAACTAATAGTTGTTCACCACTTTGAACAACGGTGTATAACAAGACTATGAAACTCGTAATTCCCATGCTTATATAAAGGATTTTTTTTGCACCAAATTTATCAACAGCGGCTCCAGCAATAATATTACCGATCATATTAGCGAATGAGTACATACCGACAACTAGCCCGATAACAAGAGGGGTTCCTCCAAGGCTTTGAGCGAAAGTACTCATAATAGGTAATTGTGAAAATGTATCTAAAAACGCTACGATAACAATAAAGTAAATAAAATATTTCAAGCGATATTCACCTCTCCTATGCTATTATGGCATAATGCTAATTTCAACCGCAATGAAATTGAATTAACAGATGTGGAAAAAAGTACAAAGTGACAAAATATTGAACGTTATTTGTTAAAAATTAGTGAAAATGAGATTATTTTTTGAAATATATGGATAAAAGTATTATAATAGATTTGTAAACTTCACCAGGTTAAGTATATACATAGAGAGGGATGTTTAAAATGAAAGCATTACTTTGGCATAATCAACGTGATGTACGAGTAGAAGAAGTACCGGAACCAACTGTACGACCAGGAGCAGTGAAAATTAAAGTTAAATGGTGTGGTATCTGCGGGACAGACTTGCATGAATATTTAGCAGGACCAATTTTTATTCCAACAGAAGAGCACCCATTAACACATGTGAAAGCACCAGTTATTTTAGGTCATGAGTTTAGCGGTGAGGTAGTAGAAATCGGTGAAGGCGTTACATCTCATAAAGTGGGAGACCGCGTTGTTGTAGAACCAATTTATTCTTGTGGTAAATGTGAAGCTTGTAAACATGGACATTACAATGTTTGTGAACAACTTGTTTTCCACGGTCTTGGTGGAGACGGCGGTGGTTTCTCTGAATATACAGTAGTACCAGAAGATATGGTTCATCATATTCCAGATGAAATGACGTATGAACAAGGTGCGCTTGTAGAACCAGCAGCAGTAGCAGTTCATGCAGTACGTCAAAGTAAATTAAAAGAGGGAGAAGCTGTAGCGGTATTTGGTTGTGGTCCGATTGGACTTCTTGTAATCCAAGCAGCAAAAGCAGCAGGAGCAACTCCTGTTATTGCAGTTGAACTTTCTAAAGAACGTCAAGAGTTAGCGAAATTAGCAGGTGCTGATTACGTATTAAACCCAGCAACTCAAGATGTATTAGCAGAAATTCGCAACTTAACCAATGGTTTAGGTGTAAATGTGAGCTTTGAAGTAACAGGTGTTGAAGTTGTACTTCGTCAAGCAATTGAAAGTACAAGCTTTGAAGGCCAAACTGTAATTGTTAGTGTGTGGGAAAAAGATGCGACAATTACTCCGAACAACCTTGTATTAAAAGAAAAAGAAGTTATCGGTATTCTTGGATATCGTCATATATTCCCAGCTGTTATTAAATTAATTAGCTCTGGCCAAATTCAAGCAGAGAAATTAATTACGAAAAAAATTACAGTGGATCAAGTTGTTGAAGAAGGATTTGAAGCACTTGTAAAAGATAAAACACAAGTGAAAATTCTTGTTTCACCTAAATAATATATAATAGAAGAAAGTAGCCCTTTTCTAGAAATAGAAAAGGGCTACTTTTTTTCTATACTGAAAGGTGATAGACTTTCCTTTAACTAAAGGTATTTTTGTTTGGAAGGGGAAGTCCAATGCTTTCATTTATGTTGACATTGAAACGAATGCTAAGAGCCTGTTTACGAGCGTGGAAAGATAAAGAATTTCAAGTGTTATTCGTATTAACAATTTTGACATTAACATCTGGTACGATTTTTTATAGTACAGTTGAAGGATTACGTCCTCTTGATGCTCTATATTTTAGTGTGGTCACGTTGACGACTGTCGGTGATGGGAATTTTAGTCCTCAAACTGATTTTGGAAAGGTATTTACGATATTATACATATTTATCGGGATTGGATTAGTGTTTGGGTTTATTCATAAATTGGCAGTTAATGTACAATTGCCGAGTATATTATCAAAAAGAAAAAAAGAGTAAAGCGGTTAAGCGCTTTACTCTTTTTTTACATTAGTTTAGACAAGTATTTGCAGTAGCTTAACAATACTTTATTACAATGTAAGTGTATTCATTCATTACGTTCACTATGTATAAAGTTATAGTGATATGAACATTTGCATATTTCGATTTAATAATAGAAATTCGGTGAAAGGTGGGATATTCTAGTCATAGGTTAACCGAAAGGCATCGTAGGATCCAAACAAAATATTTACAATAACTTAAATTTAAAATGGAGGATTTCATATGAAAAAGAAAGTGCTTGCTTTAGCAGCAGCTATTACGTTAGCAGCGCCGTTACAAAATGTAGCTTTTGCACATGAAAATGATGGAGGGAATAGAGTACAGATTATTCAATATTGGTCCGCTGAAGATAAACACTCAGAAGGTGTAAATTCTCATTTATGGATCGTAAATCGTGCAATTGATATTATGTCCCGTAATACGACAATTGTAAAACAAGATCAAGTTGCACTATTAAATGAATGGCGCACAGATTTAGAAAATGGCATTTATTCTGCTGATTATGAAAATCCTTATTATGACAATAGTACATTTGCGTCGCATTTCTATGATCCAGATGATGGAAGTACATATATTCCGCTTGCAAAGCAAGCGAAGGAAACTGGAGCTAAGTATTTTAAATTAGCTGGTGAATCTTATAAAAATAAAGATATGAAACAAGCATTCTTCTATTTAGGGTTATCTCTTCATTATTTAGGAGATGTAAATCAACCGATGCATGCAGCAAACTTTACGAATATTTCTTATCCACAAGGATTCCATTCTAAATATGAAAACTTTGTAGATACAATTAAAGATAATTACAAAGTAACGGACGGAAATGGATATTGGAACTGGAAAGGTACGAACCCTGAAGATTGGATTCATGGGGCGGCAGTGGCTGCGAAGCAAGATTACCCTGGCATTGTAAATAGTAATACGAAAAGTTGGTTTGTAAAAGCTGCTGTATCACAAAGTTATGCGGACAAATGGCGTGCTGAAGTTACACCAATGACTGGTAAGCGATTAACGGAAGCGCAACGTGTAACAGCTGGATATATTCAGCTTTGGTTTGATACGTACGGAAATCGTTAAGTATTGGAGAAAGATCAAATCTCAGAATAGAGTATTTGGCCTTTTTATCACTATACAATACATGGAGGTATGACTCTTGAAAAGTAAATTGTTAAAAGTTGTACTTAGCTTTGGAATGAGTCTAGCAGCTTTATATAGTGGATCTTCCGTTCAAGCAGAAATGTCCACAAATCAAAATGGTACGTTAAAAGTTATGACGCATAATGTGTACATGCTATCAACGAACCTATATCCCAACTGGGGGCAAAGTCAGCGTGCTGATTTAATTGGAGCGGCAGATTATATAAAGAATCAAGATGTTGTTATATTAAATGAAGTGTTTGATAATAGTGCTTCAAATCGCTTATTAGGAAATTTGAAGAAAGAATATCCAAATCAAACGGCAGTATTAGGTCGTAGTAGTGGAAGCGAGTGGGATAAGACGTTAGGCAACTATTCATCTTCGACTCCTGAAGATGGAGGTGTAGCGATTGTGAGTAAATGGCCAATTGTTGAAAAGATTCAATATGTATTCGAAAAAGGCTGTGGACCAGATAACTTATCAAATAAAGGATTTGTATACACAAAAGTTAAGAAAAATGATCGTTTTGTACATGTGATTGGGACTCATTTACAAGCTGAAGATAGTATGTGTGGAAACACTTTGCCAGCATCTGTACGAACAAAACAGCTACAAGAAATTCAAGAGTTTATTAAAAATAAAAATATACCAAATAACGAGTATGTGTTAATTGGTGGTGATATGAATGTGAATAAAATAAATGCTGAGAACAATAGTGACTCAGAGTACGCATCCATGTTCAAAACATTGCACGCTTCTATTCCATCTTATACGGGACATACTACAACTTGGGATGCAACGACAAATAGTATTGCGAAATATAACTTCCCCGATAGCCCTGCCGAGTATTTAGATTATATTATTACAAGTAAGGACCATGCGAATCCATCGTATATAGAGAATAAGGTGTTACAGCCGAAATCGCCACAATGGACTGTTACGTCATGGTTCAAAAAATATACATATAATGATTATTCTGATCATTATCCAGTAGAGGCGACTATTTCTATGAAGTAGAGTAGCCTAAAAAAAGTTTCTTCGTAAAGAAGAAACTTTTTTTATTTGAAAACAGGAAAATCATTCTTTCTTTCCAATATGTATAAGACATATATAGAAGAGGAGAGAAAACTGTGGATAGAGGAATTTTTAAGGAAGTTCCATTACCGTGTGCATTTTTAGATGAAGTGGCTTTAGAGAGGAATATTCAATCGATTATAGAGTTAAGTGGAGATAAGAAGATTCGTATAGCGAGTAAATCATTACGCTCTGTTCCAATTATGAAAAAGATTTTAGCTGCTAATAATCGGTTTCAAGGTATTATGTGTTTTTCTCCTAGAGAAGCTTTGTTTTTAATTGAACAAGGATTTAATGATTTATTGCTCGGATATCCTGTTTATGATGAAAGAGCTTTACATGAAATTAGTTTGCTGACAAAGCAAGGACACATTATAACTTGTATGGTGGATTGTGAAGATCATATTACTTATTTAGAAAAAATTGCTGAGAAGTCTAAAGGGTGTTTTCTCGTTTGTTTGGATATTGATATGAGTAGTCGTTTTTTGAAATTTCATTTTGGTGTAAAAAGATCCCCGGTAAAAGATGTGCAGAGCGCTTTGAAAATAGTAGAAAAGGTGAAGGGCTCATCATATTTAATACTAGATGGTGTAATGGGATATGAAGCTCAAATTGCCGGGGTGGGGGATCATATACCGAATCAATGGATGAAAAGTAAAGTGGTTTCGTATTTAAAGAAGAAATCAGTGTTAGAGGTTAAAGAAAGAAGAGGACGTATCGTAAAAGAACTACAAAACCTTGGTATTGAACTAAGATTTGTAAATGGGGGAGGAACAGGAAGTATAAAAACAACTGAGCAAGATAACGCAGTTTCAGAGATTACTGTAGGATCCGCTTTTTACTCTCCTAAACTGTTTGACTATTATAAAGAAGTAAAGTTTCAGCCAGCCGTTGGATTTGCTTTACCAGTTGTACGTAAACCGGCTCCTTTTATTTATACTTGCCTAGGTGGAGGATATATTGCCTCAGGTGCAGTTGGTAAAGATAAAGAGCCTGAGGTTTGGCGACCGGGTGGTGCAAAACTATTAGCTTTAGAAGGTGCTGGTGAAGTGCAAACGCCAATTTTTTATAACGGTGAGGAACGAGTGGATATAGGAGATTCTATCTTGTTTCGTCATAGTAAAGCTGGAGAGTTATGTGAGCGTTTTCCAGTTTTGTATCGCATTAAACAAGGGGAAATCGTTGGAGAGTATTTAACATATCGGGGGGATGGACAATGCTTTCTATAAAGGGACAAAAATGGAGAAATTGGACAGGGAATGTAGAAGGAACACCGCATTATACGATGTATCCAAAAAGTATACAAGATGTAGTAGAAGTTGTGGGGCTTGCACGAAAAAAAGGAAAGAAAATTCGTGTTGTCGGTTCAGGGCATTCTTTTACACCTCTTGTGCAAACGGAAGAAATTTTAGTTTCTTTAGATGAATTGAAGGGCATTGGGAATATTGATGCAGAGAAGATGACTGTTGAAGTGTGGGCGGGAACAAAGTTACATGATTTAGGGAAGTTACTTCAGGAAAAAGGTTATGCGCAAGAAAATTTAGGGGATATTGATTCACAATCTATTGCGGGAGCGATTAGTACGGGAACTCATGGGACGGGTGTTATATTTGGGAGTTTATCAACACAAGTTATAGAGGTCACGGCAGTTTTATCAACAGGTGAGAGTATAGTTTGTTCAGAAACCGAAAACGCCGAATATTGGAAAGCATTTCAATTGTCGCTTGGAATGCTAGGTATCATTGTAAAGATAAAATTGAAGGTTATCCCAGCGTATTCGCTTGTTTATGAAAGCGAAAAACAGTCATTAACTACTGTAATGAACAAGTTAGAAGAATATAAGAAGAATCGCCATTTTGAATTTTTCGTTTTTCCGTATTCAGATGAAGTGCAAGTGAAATGTACAAATGAAACAATGAATAAAGAAAGTGATTTGAAATGGCATAAACTAAAGGTGGAGCTACTTGAAAATAGGATGTTCTCTTTGTTATCTAAAGGGTGTAAATGGTTTCCTTCTATAAGTAAAGCAGTAAGTCGACTATCAGCTAGGGCTGTACCAAACACAAAAATAATAGGCCCGAGCTATGAAGTGTTCGCTACATCACGTACGGTTCCATTTTATGAAATGGAGTATAGTGTCCCTTCAAAGTATATGAGGGCTGTTGTAGAAGAAATTTCAAATCTTATTGAAAAGAAAAAGTATAAGGTGCACTTCCCGATTGAATGCCGGTATGTGAGAGGTGATAATATATGGCTCAGTCCAGCGTATGGAAGAGACTCGGCATATATCGCCGTTCATATGTATAAAGGTATGAAGTATGCCGCTTATTTTGGTGAAGTGGAGAAAATTTTTCTAAAATATGAAGGTCGTCCACATTGGGGAAAAATGCATACGTTAACATACGAAAAGTTACAAAACATATATCCAGAATTGCATTCGTTTCTAAAAATGAGGAAGTCACTAGATGAAACAGGAATGTTTTTAAGCCCTTATACAGAAAAGTTATTTACGAGTATGAAAAAAAGCTGACAAATTATTATTTGTCAGCTTTTTTAAGTGTAATTGCATTTCTTGTATGACTAATACGCTCGTAAAATAGTAATTTATCACTGCTAAATACATGTAATAAAACATGAATAATAAATAGCCCGTTAATTACGAATTGGAATAACAATATAACTAGTAATACTAAAGGCTCTGTGAGATTTAAGATAGAGCTACTAGAAAGAATATAATTGATTCCACCTAAAATGAAATAGAATATACCGTAACGAATGAATAATTCTTTTAGTGTAATACGCTCTGCTTGTCCTTTAATGTAAATACGAAGCAGCGCTTTTCCTATTGTTCTTCCATTTGTAAAGTATGGAATGATAATAAAGTAAATTAAGATTGAACATGCAATGAAAAGGAGTTCGTATACATTTGTATAAGATTGGATGTTAGAAATAAATAGTGAGTTTCCTTTGTTTTTAATAAAAGGTACAACGATAGATAAGAAAATCCAATCAATTTGCATAGCGATGAGACGACGAACGAATCCGACTGGTTTCGTTTCCAAATCAATACGACTATCTAACTCGTTTGCTTTCGGAAGGAAGTACGTAAATATTGGTGCAATGATAAAACCGATTATGCCACCTAGTGTATTTAAAAACAAATCGTCGATATCAAATAAGCGATATGCACAATTATAAATACCATATAGTCCAGTCACTTGTGTTAGCTCGAAAAATAGAGAAAGACAAAAAGAAATACAAATGGTCTGTAAGAAACTACGTCGGAAATAATAACGTAAGTAAATACCAAATGGAACGGTTAATAGAACGTTAAATGCGACTTGTAAAAACGCAGATTCCTTTAATAAATAGAAGTAGGTAGCTGGCTTCGTCAAAATTGCCGATGTATGATTACTAATCTCTTGTACGAAATAAAATGGCGAGAGTTGCATGTGCTGTGTATTAGCCGGTTGTAGGCTACATGTGTCATATGTTTGTGGCAAAGGTAAAATAACAAGAAAATAGGCATTTAATAAATAGAGTAATAATGAATATAAAATAAATGAGCGCCATTTATTTACATAACCGTATTTTCGATAATTAAATATTAAAAAAGGGATTAAGAGAAACATTGCTAAAATAGGAAATAAAATAAAAGCTGTTTTTACTGGAAATAAATATGCAGTCAAAATGAGGCTCCTTTCAATGAAATTTCGTTTATCATTATAGCGCTAAAAAGAATTTAAAACAAAGTTGAAATAGTTCGAAATAGAAAAAATGACAAATTTTAGAGGGATTAAGTTATAATTAGTTTAATATCAAGATATTATGATTGTATAAGTTGAGAGAGGGTACTAGATATGCGATATGAGCTTTTTTCTGTAAGCGGGGATCATATTACAACTTTTGAAAGTGCATGGCGTTTTCAAGAGGGGGAACAGATTTTTGTTCATGATGATAATACAAAACGAAATTTTATTATTATTCGCTTAACACATGATTTATTTCAAAAAAATACACATGTTATTCGCTTGTATTGTCAGGAAAAGAAAGTTTATGCATAAGGAAAAACCTCTTACTGTATGAGGGCAGTAAGAGGTTTTTTATCCCGCTATTTGTGGGCAGTAAAACTCCCACCTCAAAATTCAGGTGGAGCAAAGAAGTTAGGTGGGAGTCGGGCTGCCCGTAAAAGCCCGATTGGTGAAACTTTAATCAGTGGGGGGATGAACAAAACACCCACTGATTAAAGTTTCACTTTATAAGAAAATGATAGTTAGTACACCTACGATAATACAGTAGAAAGAGAAATATTTTAAATTCCCTTTTGCCATAATGTTCATAAACCATTTTAATGAAATATATGTCATGACAAATGTTGCGATGAAAGCAACAATATAAGGTACAAATAATGTATCTAAATTTGGATCGTTTGCAATGTCTGTAATACTTAGTAATAAACCACCTAAGCTAACAGGGATATATAGTAAGAATGAGAAACGAAGAGCCGTTTCTTGCTTCATACCAAGTAACATCGCTGCTACGATTGTTGCACCTGATCGGCTTATTCCAGGAATTAGTGCGCAAGCTTGTGCTAGACCAATAATGATTGCATCTTTCATAGAAAGATCGCCATCATTTTTACGTCCACGCAAGTTTCTAATAATCCAAAGGCCGACAGCAGTAATAAGAAGGGAAATCCCAACCATCTTCACACCTTTTAAGTACTGGTCGATGTAATCTTTAAATAAAACACCAATAACACCTGCTGGAATGGTCGCAATAACAAGGTAAATAATAAAGAAGAAATCTGATTTTGCGTCCTCTGCTCTTGTAAATATATAAGATAGACCATTCTTCGTTAGACGAATTAAGTCCTTTCTATAAATAAGTAATACAGCTAATAATGAAGCTGAATTAACAAGTAGTTCGAAGCTGAACCCTTCTATTTTTAGTCCTAGCAAATGCTGTGCTAAAACGAGGTGACCGCTTGAAGAAATCGGAATTGGTTCTGTTAGCCCTTGGAACAGACCAAGAATTAAATACTTTAAAATGTAGTAAAATTGTTCCATAATAACCTCCTTGTTTATTATTTGAAAGAAACAACTTTTCCATTATAACAAAAGAGAGGATGAATATTGAGAAGAAATAAATATTCGAAATATAATAAAAATCCCTTATAGCAGTATAAGAGATTTTTATTATTAATGAGAAGCTACTGTTTTTTGAATACCTTTGATAATTGGACATCGACTTTTTCAGCATCATTAATATGATTCATAATAGTAGTATTTAACTTTTGGAACATTTGCTGTGTATTTGCAAATTCTCGTAATATATCATCATTACAAGATTTTTGGTTTTCGATAGCTTTAATAACATTTGTAGCGCCACTTTGTAATGTTTGAATCATTATTAAAATATTTTCAATTCTAGCGTTAGTATCGGCGCTCATTTCTACACCTTCATCAACTAAATGTAAATTATCTTTTGTATTTTCGTACGCTTTTTCAATTTCCTCTTGGATTTTTTTCGTTAAATTGCCAATGTTTTTTGTACTCTCCGCTGTGCTTTCTGCTAGTTTTCTTACTTCATTGGCAACAACAGCGAATCCTTTTCCATGCTCTCCAGCACGTGCAGCTTCAATACTTGCATTCAGCGCTAATAAATTTGTTTGCGCAGCAATGTTTTGAATTACTTCTACAATTTGCTCGATTTCTTTTGAGCGTTCACTTAAATGATTCATACTATTAGACGTGCGCTGAGATTGTTCACCTAATTTATTAATTACAATAAGTAAACGGTGAACAGATTCTTTTCCTTCATTAGAGCAATCGATAATTTCTTTAATAGATTGAATTAAGTTTTGCTCTTTTTGTAGCATTTCGTTATTTAATTCGTTGGAATGTGTAGTGCGCATAGAAACATTTTCAAAGCATGCGTTCAATTGTTGAATTAAGTTTTGGAGTGTATGATGTTGGTTATTTACAAGTTGATGCTCTTGAACAACGCTTTGTACACGGTCGTGGATAGCAGAAATAGTCTCTTGGCTTTCAATATCTTTTTGTTTTAATTCTGTTTCTAGCTCTTGTATACGATTTTCTAATTGATCAATTTTATGTTGGAGTGCTTTCTTTTGAGTAAACATGTATTTATCTCAACCGCCTTTAGAAGTTATATTTTCTCTATATTTGGATTTTAGCGTATTTTATAATTTTTAAATATAGGAATTGTTAAATATTTAAGAATCTATTACAATTTATTCATAATTCTCTTTTTTTTGTCATGAAAAATAAACTGTATTTAATGGTTCTGTAAACAAACTGTAAAATAAATCATGTATAACTGTATAAGAAGGGAGTCGGATTATGAACTATTTTAAGCGAATCAGTAGTCTAGTATTAGCAGGAATTATCGTTCTTTCTAGTACAGTCGCTGTAAAAGCAGAGTCAAACGACGAGAAACTTAACAACATGCAACAGCAATTGCAGCAAAACGATGCAGAAATGCAGAAGAAAGAGCAAGAGAAGCAAGCTGTTAATAAAGAAATTCAAGGTATCGAAAACGAACTACATAATTTAAATAATACAATTGCAAAAAATAAAGAGGATCAATCTGCTATTCAACGTAAAATCGATGAAACACATAAGCAGATTGAACAAAAAAAAGCAGATATTATCGTTTTAGAAGATAAAGTCCTTGCTCGTAAGGATATTATGAAAAAACGTATGGTTTCTGTTCAAAATAGCTCAAATACGAGTTTAGTAGTAGAAGTTGTTGTAGAATCAAAAAACTTTGCTGATTTCATACAACGTATGAACGCGGTATCTACAATTTTAGATGCAGATAAAGAAATTTTACGTCTACAAGAACAAGATCTTCGTCAAATTGAAGAAGATAAAAAAGCGATTGACGAAAAAGAAGCATCTTTAGTAGTAGATAAGCAAAAATTAGCAAAAGCACAAGCTGATTTGCAAGATAACTTGAAAAAACGTCAAGATAACTTACAAACGGTTCAAGCTAAATATAATGCGATTGCAAGCCAAATTAATTTAGCAGCAGAAGAAAAAGCAAAAGTTGAAGCAAATATGAAAGCAGTACAAGAAACAATTGCTCGTGAACAAGAAGCAGCAAGAATTGCAGCGGAAGAGCGCGCAAAAGCTGAAGCAGCTGCAAAGGCTGAGCAAGAAGAGTTAGCAAAAGCGAAGGCAGCAGCAGCTAAGCAAAAAGAAGAACAGGCAGCTAAGCCGGCAGAGCCTGTAGCAAAAAATACAGCACCAGAATCTAAGCCAGACACGAAACCAGCTCAAGGTGGAAAAGAATTTTATGTAACAGCAACTGCTTATACAGCTGATCCATCTGAAAATGGCTATAAACCGGGTGAAACTGTAAAGTCTAAGTTAGGGCATAATTTGACTGCAAATCCAAACATGAAACTAATTGCTGTAGATCCAGCTGTGATTCCATTAGGTTCTACTGTGTATGTGGAAAATTATGGGACAGCAATTGCTGGAGATACTGGTAGTGCGATTAAAGGTCATATAATTGATTTATTAATGCCAGATTCAGCTACAGCTAATAATTGGGGCAGAAGAAGTGTTAAAGTTACAATTTTAAACTAAAACGAAATCCAACTTTACAATACGTAAAGTTGGATTTTTTTGTAAAAATAATGTTAAGTTGAGTTTACATTTTGTTAAGAGTAGCATACAATAATGGTGAGAGGTGGTAAATTTGACCATTTTAAACAGGGTGAAGGAATTAAGAGCTCGCTTTAATTTTTCGCAAAGTGTATTAGCAGAAAAGGTTGGGGTGACGAGACAAACGATCGCTGCAATTGAAAAAGGGGATTACGTTCCTTCATTGTTACTAGCGTTGACGATTTGTGATGTATTCGAGTTAAAGATGGAAGATGTGTTTGTTTTAAATAAGGAGGGGGAAGAGGATGAATAGAATTGGTTTTTCTTATATCGTAAACGTACTTTATACTGCGTTAGCATGCTGGACATTTGTTGAATTTTATAGTGTTACTACAGAGCTAGCAGATATAATTAAAAACGAGAAGTTCCCATTTGAAGTATGGTTTAATGGAGTACCATTCATTTTATTATTTATTGGAGCTATTGTAGTTACAATTTTTTATAGAATTCAAAAGAAAAAATATAAGAATTTATCTTTTTGGATGTATCCATTATTATTTCCACTAGAAGATGAACGTGAAAAAGCGATTACGGAGAAAGCTTGTCGAACAACTTTTGTTTCGTTATGGTATGTGTTGCCTTGTGCAGTTGGATTTTTAACTTTTTCGCCTATTATTAATGAATATCTTCCTGGATACCCACTGTATATTCTATTTTCTATTTTCTTTATTCAAATGACAGTATTCCACGTATCACTATACAGAAATAAATTAGCTTAAAAAGAAACCTTCTTGCACCAGCAAGAAGGTTTCTTTCAGTTTATACTTGTACATATAGCAATATTGTCTTATCATTTTATATAGAGTAAGATTTTGTAACGGAAAGGAATTGTATATGAATAAGCAAAGGATTTATAGTATAATAGCAATCCTTCTATTTGTTGTAGGTGGTGTATTAATCGGAAAGCCATTTTATGATGGATATCAGGCTGAAAAGAAACAGACTGAAAATGTACAGGCTGTTCAAAAGATGGATTATGAAAAGCATGAGACGGAATTTGTAGATGCTTCGAAAATTAATCAACCAGACTTGGCAGAAGTAGCGAATGCATCATTAGATAAGAAACAAGTAATCGGTCGTATTTCGATTCCAAGTATTTCAGTAGAACTTCCTGTTTTAAAAGCGTCGACTGAAAAGAATTTATTATCAGGTGCGGCAACTGTAAAAGAAAATCAAGTAATGGGACAAGGGAATTATGCGCTTGCAGGGCATAATATGTCAAAAAAAGGTGTTTTATTTAGTGATGTATCAACTTTAAAAAAGAACGATAAAATTTATTTGTATGACAATGCAAATGAGTATGAGTATACTGTTACCGGTGTATCTGAAGTGACTCCTGATAAATGGGAAGTTGTAGAGGATCATGGGAAAGATGAGATAACACTTATTACATGTGTATCTGTTAAGGATAATTCTAAGCGTTTTGTTATTACGGGTGATCTAGTAGGAACAAAGGCTAAGAAATAAAAAAAAAGAAGGTTCACTCTTTAAAGAGTGAACCTTCTTTTTTATCCAACATTGAGAAATAAAAGAATATTTTAGTTAGTATTTAAGTATTTTTCTATTTTTGTATAATAAAGTAATAAATCTAGATTTTGGGAGGAACAAAAGTGAAACAGCAAGTAAAAAAACTTCTTTTAACAACAAGTGTAGCGTTATTGGTAGCGCCAATTTCTGCTTATGCACATCCAGGACGTACAGATGCTAATGGTGGACATACGTGTCGTACAAATTGTGAAAAATGGGGATTGCAGTACGGGGAATATCATTATCACAATAAACCAGCTTCTAGTAGTGGTACAACGAGTCCAGCTCCTAGCCAAAATAATAATGGTGCTGTAGAAGCTGAAAGACAAGCAGAAGCGCAGCGCAATGCGGAGGCAGAAAAACAACGTGCTGCAGAAGCACAGCGTAAAGCAGAGGAAGAGAGACAGCGTGCTGCAGAAGAACAGCGCAAAGTAGAGGAAGAGAGACAGCGTGCTGCAGAAGAACAACGCAAAGCAGAAGAAGCACGTAAGGCAGAGGAAGCGCAGCGTAAAGCTGAGGCTGAAAAGGGACAAGCTGAAGGGCAAAAAAGCGGAGAGACAGATTTTAAAGCAGGAAAAAAAATGCAGAAGGACATGTAGCTGGAAAGTCAGATGCATATAAACAAGCATTTACAACTACTTATGCTGTAGCATGGTCTTTAGAAGAACAGAAAAAAGCGCATTTTGAAAAAGGTAAAGAGCAAGGGTTAGCACAAGAAGCAATGGACGATAGTCAAATTACTCCTGAGTTTAAGGTGAACTTTGCAGAAGGTTTCCAAGTAGGTAATAAAGAGAGAACCGAAAAGATTGAAAAAGAACAAGCGGAACTTGGTGAAAAGGCTGGTAAAGAATTAGCTGAAAAGAAACCTGGAAATACTGAAAAGGATACATATGTGAAAGCATATGAAACCGCGTATGAAAAAGGATATAAGTCTGCCCAAAAAATGGCGGAAAAAGCTGGATATACATATGCATTTGAAAATTATGATTTAAAAGTTCCTGCTAAGTATGAAAAACACGAATCATTAAAGAAATGGTTTACGGAAGGGTTTAAATCAAATAAAAAGGCAGCAGAAATCCGAGAAGAAGGATATAAAAAAGGAGATAGCTGGCTGTCATTTTTCTATAAAAACTTCGTGCCAAGTGAATATAAAGAGCACAAAGATCTGTATGAACAGGCAATAGAAAAGGGCGAGAAAGCATAAAAAAAGATGAGGAGAAATTCCTCATCTTTTTTAATCCATCCATTTCACTAATTTCTTAGAAATTAATAGTAAAACACAACCTAAAATAATTGCTGCAGCTCCGATTACTGTAAATACTTCAGCATATCCAAGTGAAGTTGTGAAGCTTGCAAGTTGTCCGCCTATAATGTTGGCGATTCCTGAGCTTGCTAGCCATACTCCCATTAATAAAGAAGCAAGTTTTACTGGAGCAAGTGCGCTAACCATTGATAGTCCAACAGGGGATAAGAATAGCTCACCTAACGTATGGAAAAGATACGTAAAGACGATAAATAGTAAGTTTGCTTTTTCTGTAATATTATGTTCATCACTACCTGTTTTTAATGTAGCGATAACGAGAATGATATAACCGATACCGAGTAGGATCATACCAAGTCCCATTTTTGTTGGGATTTTTAAATCCCCATTTTTTCTAGTTGCAAGTTTTGCCCATAATGCTGAAATGACTGGAGCAAGTAAAATAATAAATAACGGATTGACCGATTGGAACCAAGATGTTGGAACTTCCCATCCGAACACAGAGCGATCTACAAATTTGTTTGTATATAATGTTAACGAACTACCAGCTTGTTCAAATCCAGCCCAGAAGAAGACAACAAAGCATGTTAAAATGACGATAACTGCGGTACGTTGTTTTTCTTTTTTTGTTAACGGTGTATTTCCTACTGTTTGTTGTCCAGCAGCCGTTTGCAAATCGCGAGTTGGTTTTTTACCGATATCACCAAGGAAGCGATTTGATAGTGTTGTAAATAAAATTTGTCCAATGATCATTCCGATTGAAGCGGCTAAGAAACCGTAACGGAATCCATAATGAACAACACCGTCCACCGTTGTTTTAAATAAATTTTCTGATAAAAATCCGCAAACGAGTGGAGCTAAAAATGAACCGACGTTAATACCCATATAGAAAATTGTAAATGCACTATCACGTTTTGGATCGTGCTCTTCGTATAATTCTCCAACAAGTGTAGAGATATTCGGTTTGAAGAATCCATTACCGATAATAATAAGCGCTAATCCGAGGTATAGGCCGACTTGGTTTTGCAAGGCAAATAGTGTAAGGTTACCGAGCGCCATTGTTATACCACCAATTGTGATGGCTTTTCGTTTACCTAGAAAACGGTCTGTTAAGTATCCACCGATCAATGGTGTGAAATAACAAGCTCCAGTATAAAATCCGTAAATAGAGAGTGCCCAAGCGGGACTAAACCCAAGACCACCACTTACTAAAGTTGTTGTTAAATATAATGTTAATAATCCTCGTAATCCATAGTAACTAAATCTTTCCCACATTTCTGTAAAGAAGAGTAAGTATAAACCGGGAGGATGTTTCTTTTTTCTTTGTTGTTCTCTTTCTAGTTGTATCGTTGATTCCATGTGATTTTTCCTCCTGACACAAACAAAAAACAAAGTTAATAGTTTTGTATATTTAATATTTTACTTTATTAACTATTGAAAGTCAATAAAGGTTGATTTTTCAGAAGAAATTGGAAAAGGGAAGTAGATATAGAATGGGTGTTTCTTTTATGGTAGACTATGGACTATGTTTTCTTTGTAAGGAAGCGTATTATCGCGTTTTTCCTACGTGTGGAATAGATCTCATGCGAGATGAAATTGAAGAAGGAGAAAGAAATGAAATTGTTACAGAAAAAAGAAATTTTGCTTATTAGTCTTATGTTATTCTCTATGTTCTTTGGTGCAGGGAATCTTATATTTCCACCTTTCCTTGGATACGAAGCGGGAGAGCATGTGTGGATTGCATTGTTAGGTTTTATTATGTCAGCAACAGGACTTCCGATATTAGGTGTTATCGCTATTGCGAAAGCAGGGAGCTTTCAAACGTTAGCGGGCAGGGTTCATTCTTCATTTGCAATTATTTTTCCATGCATTGTGTACTTATTTATTGGACCAGGTCTTGGTATACCACGTGCAGGAAGTTTAGCTTTTGAAATGGGACCAGGTCAGTTGTTCCCAGAAGCGGGTAGCGTAGTTTTGTTATTGTACACGGCCATTTTCTTTAGTATTGTTTACTGGTTAAGTTTATCACCGTCTAAATTAATGGGCTTGTTTGGAAAGGTGTTAACGCCTTTATTATTATGTATGATTGCTATTATATTTATAAAAAGTATGTTTACATCAGTAGGCAGTGTGAAAGAGCCTGCAGGAAATTATGGACAAGCTCCTATGTTCCAAGGATTTTTAGATGGATATTTAACGATGGATGCGTTAGCAGCTTTAATATTTGGGATTGTTATTGCAAATGCTCTGCGTGCAAAGGGTGTAGCGGATGATAAAGGTTTAGCGAAATATATGAGTATTGCTGGTATTGGAGCAGGGCTTTTATTATCTATTATTTATGTCATTCTTGGATATGTTGGCTCAATTAGTGGTTCATTGGGTACATTTGATAACGGTGCGAAAGTGTTAGCACAAGTTATGACGACATTATTTGGACAAGGTGGGTTAGTTTTATTAGGTCTTATTTTTACTGTCGCTTGTCTATGCGTTTCCATCGGACTTGTTACGTCTTGTAGTCAATTTTTCGCAAGTGTATTTCCGAAAGTATCTTATAAAGCTTGGGCATTTATATTAAGTTTTGTTAGTATGGTTTTAGCTAATTTAGGATTAACGCAAATTTTAAAAGTATCGGTACCGATTCTTGGATTTATTTATCCAGTTGCACTAACGCTTATTATTTTAGGGTTATTCCATAAGTATATTGGAAAGTATGTATACGTATATTCGGTAACGATTGGAATCGTAGCGTTATTTAGTGCGATTGATATTTTAAACAAAAGTGTACTGATGAATAAATGGACACCACTACTAAAAATTCTTCCGTTTTATTCAGAAGGTGTAGGTTGGATTGTTCCGGCATTTGTAGGTGTCTGCCTCGGTGTAATTGTTAGTATTGCTATAAATAAGAATAAATAAGTAAGAGGTGTTTTCCTATTTCGGAAAACACCTTTCTTTTTTTGGAAAAATAGTATTGAAAATGAATAGACTAAGAGTATGATAAAGGTAATTGGTAATATATAGGTTTTACATGAATGATGAGGGGGGGAGCGTATGAAGGAGGATTTGAATAAGAAAATAGAAGCAATTGAAACGGCAATTGAAACGATGCAAGAGACTCTTTATGAATTGAAAGCGAAACAAAGAAAAATAGAAGTAGATAAAGTTCAACAAAATGTTAATAAGGAAAAGAAAGAATATATTGAAGCGGTAAGTAATGAAAAGTTACAAGAAGATGTAGTTAAGACGAGGAAGTCCATGCAAGAGCCAGAGGTGAAACAAGTAGATATATCTGCATTTAAACCAGAACCATTTAATATTATAAAGTTTTGTCAAACGTGGTTACCACGCATATTTGTCGGTATTATGCTACTTGGTGTTATTTGGTTATTCAAAGCAGGGGTAGATGCCGGATTATTAACACCAGCGATACGGGTTGTGTTTGGTATAGCACTATCTGCCGGTTTGTATTATGTAGGAGATATACAAATTAAAAGAGAGCGGCAAGCGTTAGGGTTAGTATTAGCTGGAGGAAGTATTACGGGAATTGTTTTAACAACGTTTGCGGCACATTATTTATATGAATTTATTCCTGCAAGTATTGCGTTTATTTGCAACATTATATGGGTTATTTTAGGGATTTATTTAGCGAAAAGATATAAATCGGAATACCTCGCCATTTTTGTGGCGGTGGGAGCATTTTTTGTTCCTTTCTTGTTAAATAGTACGACTCCTAATACGTATATTTTCTTTAGTTATGAGACGATATTAACAATTAGTCTATTATGGTATGCATTGAGAAACCGTTATAAGTACTTGTATATGATTTCTTATGTTGTGGCGGCAATTGTCCTATTTGTCTTCTTTGTTGTTATGTCAATATTAGTAGAGAATGTGCAAGTACAGTTAACAGTTGTATACGGCGCAATTCATTTACTATTATTTTGGCATATGTTTTCGGAGAGAAGTTTTATACAAGAAGCAAGATTGGCGATATTTAGTGCGAATGCAGTTTTCTTTATTTTAGCCATTTCTCAAATTCCTGAATTTACAACGTGGGGATTAGTTATAAGTGCATTTGTGCATGCTGTTATGTTCGCACTTGAATATAGGAAGAATAAACATTCTGTATTTACAAATCTAATATTTGGCTTTGCAATGGGGTCATTTAGTTTAGCGATTTTATACGAGTACAGTTTGGTGAATGCAGCAATCGTATTATTGTTACAAGGTTTCCTCGGTATGGTTACTGCTATTAAAGTAAAGCAAAATATTAAATTATATGTAAGTGCAACGATTTATGCTATTGGAATAGTGCAGACGATTTTTAGTCCGTTTGATGAGTTCATTTCAGCAGGCTTTGTCGCTCATATTATTTTGATAGGGACGTTCTATTATTGCATGATACAAGCGAAAGAAGTGTTAGCGAGTTTAGGTAAATATGTGTACTCTATAGCGCTCTACTCGTTAATGGTAATTGTATTTATTACAATTACTAGGATCGGTGAAGTTCTTTCTACAGATGGAAGTATAATTAGCGTATCTGTATCGTTATTATGGATGGTATATGCGTTATTTGCAGTTTGGTTTGGCCGTTATAGACAGATGAACGAAATATTATATGCTGGCTTAGTCGTATTAGTAGTAACAGTAGGGAAGTTATTCCTTCTCGACTTACCAGAGGTGTCGATGATGATCAGGGCGGTGTTATTCTTAATCGTTGGTAGTATAGGTATCGTTATTTCAAGAATGTTTTTCTCAAAAGAAGAGAAGTGAAAAGAAGGCAATCCATATCCGGATTGCCTTTTTCATTATTTCTTATTAATCGTTACAGCCTCACTATATTTCGCTGTCGTATTTTGACGTAGACGAAGTGTTGCTTGTCCAGTTGTATTTGGATCAAGTTGTACATTCACAATTTTTTCAGCAGATCCTTGGTTATTTGTGATGAAAGAGAATGCACTGCTATATCCGAAAGAAGATGGCCAAGTGCCATTTGTGTTTTGAACTTTTGCCATCTGTGTTCCGCCAGTTGTGAAGATACCTAAAGAATAATTATTGTACGTTGTATTTGGTAATAGGTTATTTACTTGAATCTTCATTTGGAACACTTCATTGTTTGGTAGAATGCTAGGGTGCGTAATTACGTAATCACTCGTTGGCACTGCACCGTTATAGCCGTACGAACCTGGTTTGAAAGTATTTGTATTGAACCACTGGTAACCTTGACTTGGTGCACTCCAAGGTTCTGGTTGTGGTTCTGTTGATAAACTTGGTTGTTCAAATGTTTGCAGAGGTGTAGGTGCATCAAGCTGTAAACCACTCACTTGATCTAAGCTTGTAAATGTTTCTTGCTTCGCTAACCAATTCACGATGTTTTCTAATAGAACAGCATCGTTTTCTTCTTTATAACCATCATAAGTTTTCTTTGATTGACCTGAATCTTCACGAACATATTTTGGCGTAGCATCTTCAACAGGAGAAGAATCACCAATAAAGGCTGCTTTTCCAAGGCCAACTTTCGAAATAGCAGCATAAGGACCCTCTGCAACGCCACCACCGTTATAAACGCCGCTATCAACAGCGTTATTCCATTTTGATGGATTTTCTGGAAGATACACAAGACCTTTCGCTAGTTTAGGATTTGTAATTGCAAGAGTAGAGCCGGCATGCATTGCTACAGATGAAACGCCAGTTGTAATTCCGAATGATTGTGCAGGTGAGACAATATTTTTAGCTGAAACATCACCAAGTGCATTGTAACGGAAGCGAATACCGAAATTATCGGATAGCCAATCAGAGTTTTCTACTCCTTGCATAGCTTGTGAAGTTGTTTCTTCATTAGACATTCCCTTTGCTGGATTATCCCATGCCCCGCGTCTATATCCATTGAACACTTCTGAGGAGTCCCAGCGGTTTTTATTACGATCTGCATTATAATGATCGGCAATGAAGAAAATACTGCCACCATTTTTCACGTATTGTAACATTGCGTCTTGCTCAGATTTTTTATAAGGAATATTGGCTTCGGGAACGATAAACACATTGTAATTTTTTAAATCGTCATATGTAATAGGTGTTGATTTACGCAGTTCTTTTACATGATATCCGTTTTGGGCAATGTCGTTTCCGAAATCAGAAAAACCGCCATCAATAACCCAATCAGCTGTCCCGGCCGTTTGACCGTGTGTATTATCGAATAATACTTTCTTCCCATTGTTTTGATTTACAACTTTTGCAGCAACTTCAGGAGCTGGGTCTACGGAGCTTTCGGCGTAAGTAGACGGAATGTAAGAACTCCCTATACTAAGTGTGATTGCTGTTGCTAAAGAAAATTGAATCCATTTTTTATTCTTCATAGAAGAATCCCCCTAATAATAAATATATGTGCTTTAATAATGTAATTGATTTTTCTATGGAAATAAAGATAGAAAATATTAAATAGTGTAAAGATAACGTTAATTTAATTGAGAAATATTTGCGCGAATAATGAAAAAATCTCTCCCTAGTAAATTAGGAAGAGATCGTGGACTTAACTAATTTTTGAATTAGATGATTCATCAATCTTATGGAAACCTTTCATATAATACACGATAGCCAAGCCAATAAGCCAAATTGGCCCGACGATTAATGCGATTCGTGTATCTTCTGAATACGCCATTATACCTAGTACAAGTACAAGGAAGCCGAGTGAGAAATATGAACTTAATGGGTGTAAAGGCATTTTATATGCTAGCTTATCCTTTTTATTAGTTTGTAATCCTTTACGGAATTTAATTTGCGCGACTAATATAATGCCCCAAGTCCAAATTGCCCCGAAAGTTGAAATACTAGTGAGCCATGTAAACACTTTTGCAGGAACAAGATAGTTTAATATAACGCCAACGAGTAAAACGATTGCTGTTGCTACAATGCCTTGACTAGGAATACCGTTTTTATTTAAACGGCCGAATCGTTCAGGAGCTTTCTTTTGTTGTGCTAATGTAAATAGCATACGGCCTGTACTAAACAAACCACCGTTACAAGATGAAAGAGCCGCTGTTAACACAACGAAGTTAATAATACCTGCTGCCTTTGCGATACCGATTTGTTGGAACGTTAATACAAACGGACTTCCTTTCTCACCAAGTTCGTTCCAAGGATAAATTGCCATCATAACGAATAGAGCTCCAACGTAGAACAGTAAAATTCTCCAAAATACGTTATCAATTGCTTTTGCGAGTGTTTTTTTCGGATTTTGAGCTTCACCAGCTGTAACACCGATAAGTTCTACTCCTAAATAAGCGAATAATACCATTTGTAAGGAAAGTAATAATCCAGAGAATCCATTTGGGAACCAGCCCCCATGTTCCCAAAGATTTGAAATACCAGTTGCAACGCCGCCATTTCCAAATCCGAATAAAATAATACCAGCACCGATCACTATCATACAGATAATTGTGACAATTTTGATGAGAGCAAACCAAAACTCAAGTTCTCCAAAGACTTTTACAGATAAGAAGTTGAAAGCACTCATTAATAAAAGAGCTAGTAATGCCCAAGTCCAGCGCGGGATATCTGGGAACCAGTATTGCATGTAAATGCCTGCTGCTGTAATTTCCGCCATACAAGTAACAACCCATAAAAACCAGTAATTCCAGCCTGTAATATACCCAGCTAGTGGGCTGATGTAATCATTTGCATATTTACTAAAAGAGCCAGCAACCGGTTGTTCAATTGCCATTTCTCCGAGTGCGCGCATAATGAAAAAAATAACGAGTCCGGCAATCATATAGCCTAGTAAAATGGATGGTCCAGCTAGTTTAATAGCGGAAGCTGATCCTAAAAATAGTCCAACGCCAATAGCTGAACCGAGAGACATTAAAGTAATATGCCTTTGTTTTAAGCCACGGTTTAAAGTTTCAGATTTGTTTGTTTGCTGCATAAGAAGAATACCCCCTGTAGAGTGAACGATATTTGAATGCGTTTACTAAATGTTTAACTATTTCAAATTATAAAACATTTCTATCTGTTATGCTACAAAAATAATCGTAATGAACTGTACTACATCTATAATTTGTCAGACTTAAACTTAAAATTCTAACTATTAGAGAATATATTGACTCTTCTTTTTATTGATTGTTAAGATTAAGTATTACATTTTCTCACATACTAATAAGAAAAGAATGTGTGATAATAATTCAGGTGTAGGAAGGGTACATAAGTATGTTTCAATTACAAAAGTATAACACTTCTGTGAAGCAAGAAATTTTAGCTGGCATCACAACTTTTTTTACATTTGCGTATATTCTTGTCATCAATCCGAAAATATTATCTGATGCAGGTGTACCATTTGATCAAGCATTTACGGCAACTATTATTGCGACAGTTGTTGGAACGCTATGTATGGCGTTTTTAGCTAACTATCCAATTGTTATTGCTCCAGCTATGGGGATGAATGCATATTTTGCTTATTCTGTTGTTCAACAGGCAGAGGGGATTACATATGTCATTGCGTTTTCGGCAGTATTTGTAACAGGTATCATTTTTCTTTTATTATCTTTCACCTCATTTAGGCAAAAGCTAATTGTCGCAATTCCTGACAGTTTAAAACATGCAATTGCAGGTGGAATCGGATTATTTATTGCTTTTATCGGATTGCGACTTTCGGGTATTATCGTTGACCATCCGTCTAACTTAGTTACAATCGGAGACTTTCATTCACCGGCTGTTATTTTAACTTTAGTTGGTTTAGTGTTAGCGGCGGTATTAATGGTGTTACGCGTTAGTGGTGCATTGTTTATTAGTATGATTGTGACAGGAATTATTGCTTTCTTTACGGGGCAATTAAAGTTTGAAAATAACATTGTCGCAATGCCACATTTGCCAGAAGGAATTATTATTTCAAACCCTATCAATGCATTTTCAGATGTAATTCAATACGGGTTGTACGGAGTTATTTTTTCATTCTTGCTTGTACTTTTATTTGATACAACAGGTGCTTTACTTGGTTTAATTAAACAAGCAGGTTTAAATACAGATAACACTGAAAAGCGCTTTGGTAAGGCGTTTATTGCAGATGCAATTGGTGGAACAACAGGAGCTGTCTTTGGGACTAGTCCTACAGCAGCTACAATCGAATCATCAGCTGGAATTGCAGCAGGTGGTAAGACAGGTTTAACAGGTATTGTAGTCGTTTGTTTAACAATTGTAACAGCATTTTTCAGTCCAGTTATCGCTTCCTTATCCAGCGTGGCAGCTATTACAGCTCCTTCGTTAATTATAGTAGGAAGTTTAATGGCGCAAAGTATTCGTGATATTGATTGGAATGAATTTGAAGATGCATTACCAGCATTTTTAATATTCGTAGGTATTCCATTAACATCTAGTATTGCAAATGGAATTGCAATCGGATTTTTAGTGTATCCAATCTTAAAAATCGTGAAGGGGAAAGGAATGGAAGTACATCCGTTACTATACTTATTTACAATTTTATTTGGATGTCATTTATTCTTATAATATAGAGATAGGAAAGGGGCTTCTTATGAGAGGCTCCTTTTTTGTGTATAATAGGGTGAAAATTAAATTTGATTTGTAAAATATAAATTACTTAATGACATATATATGTTACAATAATGACAAAGGAGGAACATGAATGGCTGTAAGTAAAATAAAAGTCGCGCGTGTTCAGTTAGATTTAACACAGCAACAATTAGCAGAAAAAGTAGGCGTTACAAGGCAAACGATTAGTTTAATTGAGAAGGGGAAATATAATCCGTCTTTAGATTTATGTTTAAAAATTTGTTATGCGGTAGATAAAACATTGAATGATTTGTTTTGGGAGGAAAAGGAGTGATAGGGTGAAAATCGTGAAAGATGAACGTTTGATGATCGAGGGGTTAAAACATGTTAGATTGGCTTTCATCTTACAAAATATCGTAATACTAAGTATTGTTTTTTACCGCTATGTCTTACAAGGGGCAGGATATGAAAGTGTTTCGGATTTATTAATGGTATTTATGGGCGGGATAATAGTTATTAACTTTTTAAACTTAAAAAATTCGGTGGAAGTGTATGAGCATACAGGGGGAGTATCTCGTAGTTATTTCATGAAGCTATTATTCATTCCAGTAGGGATTGTTATTGGTATTTTAGGTATTTGTATTATTGTAACACCGGATATTTCAATGAAGGAAATCAGTATAACAGGACTTATTATGTTTGCTTTTTTTTTAGTTCCTAGTTTGTTTATATACATATATATGAAAAAAATAAAAAGTGAAGATGAGATATAAAAAAAGCTTTCTGCAATATGCAGAAAGCTTTTCTTATATTTCTTTATACATTACTTTATGTAGTCCTATTGGATCAATCTCGAAGATTTCACCATGCTCATGGAAACCTAATCGTTTGTAATAATCTGCTACGGTAATTCGGGCATTACACCATAGAATATTTGCTTCGCGTTCTTGGAGGACTTGTTCAGCTTTACGGATTAAGGAGCTGCCAGCATGCTGGTTTCGGAAAGTAGGTAATGTTGCCATTCCTCGTAGACGATAGTGGGAACCAGCTTGTAAATCAGGATGTATTTCTTTAGAGAAGGAGGCGATACTAACAAGTTCATCATGTAGAAATGCACCTAAGTGGAAGGAGTCTATTTCGTAATCTGAATCGTATTTACAATCTTCTAATGATTGATTGGGACGCAAAATCTTTTGGCGTAATAAGTATGTTGCAGATGCATCAATATGTTTCACTGTAATCATAATATCATCCTTTCTTATAAGCCTTTTTCTATAAGTTGTAAGAAGAAATATGCGGGTGCAACGAGAAGTCCTAGTATGCTAGCGGTTCCGAGAAGGAGTGAAAGTAAGAGACAAAAGTACTTAATTCCATTCGATTTTTTCCATCCATAACTACAAATTTCAATGCTAATGCCGATGAGAATAATGGCGACGAGTACTTCTGCTAATAATAAGAGAGCTAAAGTTGAAATAGACATAATGTTATTCATCCCCATAATATGTGATAGTAACATTTTACCATATGAAAATGAAAAAATGCCCCTCAATTATGTGAGGGGCACTTTTCTATTCTAATATGTTTTTCATTGTATCAATATGCTCTTTTGAACCCGTTACAAGTAAAGTATCGCCATGCTGTAACTTCGTATCACCATGTGGTATTAATGCTTTATTGCCACGATAAATTTGAATGACAAGTACATCACCTAAAAACGGAAGGCGACGAAGTGCTAAGCCGTTATATTTATTACTTCGTAGTTCAACCTCACGTACTGTTTCATTTGCTGTTGTAATTAAGCGAACGAGACTGGGTTTATCAATAAGTGCACGTAATAAAATGCGTGTAGAGTTAATAGTTGAGAATACAGCGATATGTTCTTGAGTCGCTTTTTCTTGTAGAAGGGGATCTTCTACACTTGCGATGACGTGTTCAACACCTAATTCTTTTGCGTGTTCTGCTAATAATAAGTTTTGTTCATCATCACTTGTCGCAACAACAACACGGTCTGCTTCGAAAGCTTTTTGCTCCATTAAAGATTGAATAGTAATCTCATCTAATTTTACAATAGGGAAGTCATGAGATTTCGCTTCCTGATCATTTACTTTATTTTGACGTATCATATATAGTGTTACGTCATAATCTTCACGTTTTAAATCAAGTGATAACGGAAGGGTAATTCTGCTTGCACCAATAATAGATACTTTCGGTTTTGGTGTTTCCACTTTTGGAAACATCTTTTTAAATAATACAGGTGCAAAAATACAAGTAATAACGGCGCTTAAAATAAGAGATGCTGATAAACTTGGGCTAATGATGCCTAGCTTTTCACCGATTTGTGCAGCCGCAATAACTAAAGAAAGTGTTGATGTTAATAAAATAGCACTTCCGAGTACGATATTACGTGGATACCATTTTCGTAAGACGAGTGATGGCAACAGTTTTGAAATAAAGAGTCCCACAATTAAAATTGGGATCATTAGCATACTAGAAGGCTCTTTAAAAATAGACCATACTTCTAGATTTACACCAACCATTACGAAGAAAATAGGGATGAAGAAACCATATCCGATGGAATCAAGTTTTTCAACCATATCTTCATTTGGTGATAATAAAGATACAAGTACACCTGCTAAAAAGGCTCCCAAAATATTTTCTGCCCCAACAGATTCAGATAATCCAACTAATATTAAGATGAGTGCAAAAACAGCTCGTGTATCAATTTGTACACTACCGGCTTTTAAGCTTTCTAGGTATGGAATATTTTTAAAACGTCTTGCGACAAAGTAAATTACAATACCAGCACCGAATAGAAGAAGTAGAAGCCACATGCTTTGGCCACTTTCGGAATTTAATCCGACGAATACAGCGAGTAAAATCATTGTAACTAAGTCTGCAATAACAGCGACTAATAAAATGATTTGCCCGATTGCGGTTTTTCCTAAGTTATTTTCTTTTAATGTTGGTACGACAACACCTAAAGAAATAGTTGAAATAATTAAAGTCATGAACATTGCATTGTCTACGAATCCTAGCCATACGAATATTAATGATAGGGCATAAGATAAAATGAAAATAAACAAGAAGATAATGCTTGCTGCTTGGAATGTGTTTGGTTCGTTTGTCGTATTCTTTTTCCCTTTTTGTTTAAAGATCGAAAAGTCAATTTCTAAACCACTTAAAAACATCAGGAAGATAAACCCTAGTGTTGATAAGACTTGAAGCCACATATCTGGCTCAATGATGTTAAATCCACTTTTACCTACAAAGATTCCTGCGATAATTTCTGCAACAACGACAGGAAGTGCTTTTAATTTAAAGCGCTGTAACAAAAGGGGAACGAAAAACGCGATTGCGACGACAACCATAAGTGATAGAACAGAAGAATGATGTTCCATTGCGTTCTCTCCCTTCAAATAAATATAGTACCTATTTAGCCATATAATAGGTAGAAAAGCAACGGATATGGATTCGATTTCATAAAGAAAGAGTTTTCTTAACATTTGTCATAATAAGTATATTTTTTATGATTCTGTTGTTAATTCCGTAATGTGGATGTAATAGGGGAGAGAATAAAAAAAGACTGCTGAGAAATCTCAGCAGTCTTTTTCATGCAAATTACATTGAGAAGAAAATCCATACAGTAAGACCAACTGTTGCAGCTGCAACGAAGAAACTGTATATCATTGTAAGAATTTGAATGCTTCCTTCTCCTTCTTTTAAGTGCATGAACATAATTAATTGTAATAACGCTTGCGCAACTGCCATTATGATAATAGTTGTTAATATCGTTGAAAGTGGCAAGTCTGTGTAAAGTGCAACATATAAAGCAAGAAACGTTAGTGCAAGCGATAAAATGAATCCGAAAACGTGTGACCACGGGAATCCGCTATGCGCATGCCCGTTTGCTTGATTGTTATTTTGACCCATTTACGCCACCATCCCGTTCAAGTAAACTAGTGTGTAAATAAAGACCCAAACAAGATCAAGGAAATGCCAGTATAAGCTGATAATAAATACTTTACGAGCTGTAACTGGTGTTAAACCTCGTTTTAAAATTTGGATAATAACACAAGTTGCCCAAATGATACCACCTGTTACGTGGGCACCATGCGTTCCAAGAAGAACGAAGAATCCAGATAAGAAAGCACTTGTTTGAATTGTTGCGCCTTCACCAACGTACATAATGAACTCTTCGATCTCGAAGAATAGGAAACCTGCACCTAAAAGTAATGTAAAGATGAACCATCCAAGCATTGCTTTTTGGTTGTGTTTACGCATTTCGTGAATTGCGATACCACATGTGAAACTACTTGTTAAAAGTAATAGCGTTTGAATTAAAAGTGTTTTAACTTCAAACAGTTGCGCTGGTGTTGGGCCATCTGCCGTACGACCAGCAAGGACTAGATAAGAGGCGAAAAGTGTTGCGAACAGCATAATTTCAGCCCCAAGAAAAATCCAGAATCCTAGGATATTCAATCTGCTTTGCTCGGATTGATATTCCAAAGGTAAGCTTTTATCTAAAGCCGCCATGTCATTTCACCTCTCATGCTATATGTTCTGTTTCTTTAATTTCATCAACACTTACGTAGTAGCCATCATCATAATCGAATGAACGATAGATTAAGCAACCTAAAATACCAATACCACCGATTGCTGCAATCCAGAACCAGCTAAATACTAATGCAAAACCTGCAAGACCGAAGAATGCAGACATAATAATAGGCACACCAGAATTACTTGGCATGTGAATTGGTTTTAATTCATCTGCTGTTGGTGTAATTGTTTCTCCGCGTTTTTTCATGAACCAGAAAGCATCAGCTTCTTTAATTTCAGGAAGTTTCGCGAAGTTGTAATGTTGTACAGGAGAGTGAGTTGCCCATTCAAGTGTACGGCCATCCCATGGATCTCCAGTTGTATCACGTTCACCGTGACGTGCACTCCAAATTACGTTGTAACAAAGAAGTACGAATCCGATACCCATCATTACTGCGCCGACAGATGCGATTTGGTTCAACCAACCCCATCCAAGGCTTTCAGAGTAAGTGTACATACGACGAGTCATACCATCTAAACCTAGGAAGTACATCGGGAAGAAACAGATGTTAAATCCGCTCATAAAGATCCAGAATGTCCATTTACCAAGGCGTTCATTTAGCATATGACCTGTCATTTTTGGATACCAGAATGTGAATCCAGCAAGCATAGCGAATACTGTACCTGCGATTAATACGTAGTGGAAATGAGCAACTAGGAAGTAGCTGTTATGGTATTGATAATCAGCTGCTGCCATTCCAAGCATAACCCCTGTAACTCCACCAACTACGAAGTTTGGAATAAATGCCAATGACCAAAGCATTGGAACTGTAAAACGAATACGTCCTTTATACAGTGTAAACAACCAGTTAAAGATCTTAACACCGGTTGGAATCGAAATCGCCATTGTCGAGATCGAGAAGAATGAGTTAACCGCTGGACCTGCACCCATAGTGAAGAAATGGTGAAGCCATACGACGAAACTTAGTAAAGAAATTGCAACCATTGAGTATACCATCGCACTGTAACCGAATAGACGTTTACGTGAGAATGTACTAATGATTTCAGAGAAAATACCGAATGCCGGTAAAATAACGATATACACTTCAGGGTGACCCCATACCCAGAACAAGTTGGCCCATAGCATTGGCATACCGCCACTCGCCATCGTAAAGAAGTGAGCATCAAATAGACGGTCAAATGTCATTAATGCAAGAGCTACTGTTAATACTGGGAAAGCGAAAATAATGATTACACATGTAATTAAAATAGACCATGTAAACATTGGCATTTTCATTAATTTCATGCCAGGTGTACGCATTTTTAAAATCGTAACTAGGAAGTTAATACCTGTCATTAACGTACCGAGACCTGAAATCTGTAATGCAATTGCATAGAAGTTATTTCCTACACCAGGAGTAAACTCTGTACCCGCCATTGGGAAGTAAGAAGTCCACCCAGCGTCTGGTGAACCACCGATAACGAAAGCGATGTTGAATAACATTGCTCCGATAAAGAATAACCAGAAACTTAAAGCATTTAAGAATGGATATGCAACGTCACGAGCACCAATTTGTAATGGTACAACGACGTTCATTAATCCTAGAACGAATGGCATCGCCATGAAAAGAATCATAACTGTACCATGTGTTGTAAAGATTCCATTATAGTGTTCAGCGTTTAAATATGTTGTATCTGGGAATGTTAACTGGGCACGAATCATTAAACCATCCATACCACCACGGAATAACATTATAACGGCAGAGATAATATACATGGTCCCTATTTTTTTATGGTCAACAGTTGTTAACCATTCATCCCAAAGCCATCTCCATTTTTTGTACTTTGTTAGTACGAAAAGAATCGCTAATGTCACAAGAACGATAGATGCGTCAGCTCCGTAAATAATCGGGTCACCTGTGACAAAAAATTCATCAAGCTTCACTGTTTTCACTCCAATCTGTTGGAATAATAGCTATTATTTTTTGTTTTTGTAGTAGTTGTAATCACAATATTCAAGTGATTTTGGATCTACATAACTTAAGTGGTGACTAGAGAACGTCATACGCCCAACTACACCAGGTTTAATAATTTCGTTGTATTTCTCTTCTGATAATTTAGGGGCAGTTTCTTGTACTTCTTTTACCCACTTATCATATTTCTCTTTAGTTTTTGCTTCAACTTCGAATTCCATGTGAGTAAATCCTTCACCTGAGAAGTTCGAGCTACGACCTAGGTAAGAACCAGGCTTATCAGCTTGTAAATATAAGTCCATGATCATGCCATCCATTGTATACTTCATACCACCAAGTTCTGGTACCCAGAAAGCATTCATTGGACCTACAGAAGTCAGCTTAAATTCAATTGGTACACCAGCTGGGATGTTTAAATAGTTAACGGTTTCAATTTTTTCCTCCGGGTAACTAAATAACCATTTCCAGTTTGCAGATGTAACATAAATTTCAACTGGTTTAATATGTTTGGACTCTTGCGGAACCTCTTCCGAAGCATAAGTTGCTTTAACTGTTGGAATCGATAATGCGATAACGATAATAACAGGAATAATCGTCCAAATGATTTCTAATAATGTGTTACCGTGTTGATCAGGTGGCTCATAGTCCATATTCTCTGGTTTTTCACGATAACGAATCAAGATGACTGTAAACAAGATGAATACAATTGCGATAATTAATGACATAAGCAAGAATGACCAAACAATTAAATCATACTGTGCTTTTGCAACAGGTCCTTGTGGATTTAATACTGCGAGTTTTTTATCACAGCCACCGAGGAACAGAAGTAATGATAACGGAAGAAGCGAAGCCAACTTCCAAAATGCTTTCTTTAGTTGCACGATTGAAAATCTCCTTTCTCCTTGGATTGAAACTATGCCAATAAAACAATATAAACCTATTAATTTATAGATGGCAATAGTTTTTGTTATATTGTTAAAAAATAGACACAAATGCACGCTTTTTAAGGTGAATATCATTTGTAACTTGATAACATTGTAAACTATTTTCCAGATAAAAACGTGATTGTTAGAATTTTAAGATAAATAAAGTTATACCAAGATATCCAAGAAATAGAAAAAAGCTATCTTATTATAAGGAAGATAGCCGAATATTTTGTATATTTAGTTTATTTCCTGAGTTATACTTATTTTCCGTTCAGATGTGACAACTTTTTTATATTTAACTTGGTATAAAATGTAACAAATAATCATAAATGGAATCCCGCAATAAAGAGCAATTCTCTGATCTGGAATGAAAGCTAAACTAACAAATGTAATGAAATTGAGTGAGAAAGCTACGATTGGAACTATTGGATAAAGTGGTGTACGGTATTTTAAATCATTTATGTCGCCGCCATTTTTCACGAAATTTCTACGGAAGAAAAACTGTGAAGCTGCAATCGACATCCAAACAACAACAGCAGCCATTGCTGCAATAGATGTTAAAACTAAAAAGACAGTATCTGCCGCAAATACACTTGTTAATAAAGAAAGACTTGCAAAGATCAGACTGAAAATTAAAGCATTTAGCGGCACACCTTTTTTAGTTAATTTCGTAAAAGCTGGACTTGCCATTCCTTGTTTTGCCATCGCCCAAAGCATACGAGAATTTGCGTATAGACCAGAGTTAGCTACGGATAATACAGCTGTAATAATAACAAAGTTCATAATGTCTGCTGCATATGGAACACCAGCCACATCAAATACAAGTACAAATGGACTTTCGACTAGATTAGCCTCTTGCCACGGAAGTAAACCTACAACAACTGATATTGCTAGGACGAAGAAGAATAGAGTTCGCCAAATTGTATTTTTGATTGCTTTTGGAATTGTTTTTTCAGGATTTTCACTTTCTCCTGAAGCGATTCCGATTAGTTCTGTTCCTTGGAAGGAGTAATTTACTGTAATCATCGTAAGAAGAACAGCTAATGCACCGTTTGGAAATAGCCCGCCATTTTCAGTGAAATTGTGAAGCATCGGAGCTGGTTTTCCGTTAAAGTCTAGTAGACCGAACATAACTGCACCACCGAGTACGATGAAAATAACAATTGTTGCGACTTTTACACTTGCGAACCAAAATTCCGTTTCTGCATATGCTTTTGCTGATAAAGCGTTTACAAGGAAGAGTGCTGCTGCAAATGTAACACACCAAATCCACGAAGAAACGTCTGGAAACCAGCGTTTCATTAAAATACTTACAGTTGTTAACTCTACTCCAACTGTAACAGCCCAATTTAACCAATACATCCAACCGACAACAAATCCAAAACCAGGTGAAATAAATTTGCTTGCATAGCTTTGGAATGAACCTGCTTCTGGCATAGCAACAGATAATTCACCAAGACATAACATCGTTAAATACATAACAAATCCACCGACTAAAAATGCAAGAATAGCTCCGCCTGGTCCTGCATTATGGACGATTTGTCCAGAACCCATAAATAATCCCGTTCCAATGACTCCACCAAGTGCGATCATGAATAGATGTCTACTTTTCATTGTTCGTTTTAAATCTGTTTGTTCTACTTGTTGATTCATATGCCCCTCACCCCATATTTTCTTGTATGTGTTAACTTGATTTCATTCTGGGCTTTTAATCATTAGTGGGGGATGAAAAACATACTCGGCTTATTTTGTTGTGAACTGAGTATGTAAAAGATAACTATGACTAAATACCTTAGAATGTTTATTAGCCTAGTGAAATAAATTCAATTCTTTAACTAGGTTAATAATTTTGATTTTAGCAAAAAATTATGAAAAAGTATATTGTTTTTTCTCTTTATTAAAAATAATTAGAATTTTAAAACGATATCTGTGAATAATAATTCACAGAATCTTTCTAGCAAACTAGTAAGAAGAAAGGTACAATGATAGAAGTTGCACCTTTAAAATAATTGATATAATGGAGTTTGGTTTATGATGAAAAAGTTAAAATATATTTTTATTTTCGGTATTATATTTGCTGCCGCGTTTTTTATAGGGAAAGATAAAATTATACAAAAGGCGCAAGTGTTCCGTTTAGAGTTTCTATCTGAAATGAAAGAAGCGGCTATGATTGAAAATGTTCCGTTTATAAAGCAATTACCAGAATTACCTCGTGGATGTGAAGTTACAAGTTTGGCTATGTTGCTGCAATACAAAGGTATACAAGTAGATAAGATGCAACTTGCTAGCGAAATTCATCGTGTTCCATTTGAACAAAATGGTTTACGTGGAAATCCTTATGAGGGGTTCGTTGGAAATATTTATACTAAGGCAGAGCCAGGCTATGGTGTATATAATCAACCCATTTTTAATTTAGCAGAAAAATATGCTCCTGAAAAAGTAGTTAATTTAACAGGTAGAGACGTGCAAGATGCATATAAAGTAGTTAGTTCCGGTTCGCCAGTATGGGTTATTATTAATACAACGTTTAAGCCACTAGCTGAGAGTAGTTTTGAAACATGGAATACAAGCTCTGGCGAAGTGAAAATTACATATTTTGAGCATAGTGTAGTAGTGGTTGGATACGATCAAAACTTTGTATATGTAAATGATCCTCTAAAAAACAATCCACGTTTCGCTGTTCCGCGAGCAGAGTTTGAGAAAGCTTGGGAGCAAATGGGAAAACAAGCAATCACTATTTTATAATAATGAAAAAGTCATCTTTTTGATGGCTTTTTATTTTTAAATTGTAGAGATGGAAAATTCGGAATATTCTTTTAAAAGTTAACAATTCACGTTATAATAACATTTAACTTGGTGAAGAAGGGGAGAAGAGAAATGGATGTCGCAAAGGAACTTGTTTTATCAAAGAATCAGTTGATTGAGTGGAGAAGGCATTTTCATAAGTATCCAGAGTTATCTTTTCAAGAGGAAAAAACATCTCAATTTGTATTCGACATACTTCGGAAAATTCCGTATTTAGAAGTTTCGCGACCTACTAAATATAGTGTAATGGCAAGGTTAATTGGTAAGCAGCCTGGTAAAACCATCGCGGTTCGTGCTGATATGGATGCTCTTCCTATTCATGAAGAAAATAACTTTGATTTTATTTCTACATATCCAGGTGTGATGCATGCGTGTGGTCACGATGGTCACATGGCAATATTGCTTGGTGTAGTACATAAGTTGGTAGAGGAAAGAGAGAAAGTTAAAGGAGAGATTCGCTTTTTATTTCAACATGCAGAAGAAAACTTTCCGGGCGGTGCAGAGGAAATGGTTGCAGCGGGAGTGATGGAAGGTGTGGATTACATTATTGGTGCTCATCTTTGGGCGTCATTAGAGGTTGGAAAAGTAGGTGTAATTTATGGTCCTGCGATGGCGGCACCGGACGTTTTTAAAATTACGATAGAGGGAAAAGGTGGACATGCTGGAATTCCGCACGAAACAGTTGATAGTATCGCCATTGGTGCACAAGTTGTTTCGCAAATCCAGCAAATTGTATCTCGCCTCACGAATCCGCTAGATTCTCTCGTAGTATCTGTTACGCAATTTCATTCTGGGACAACTCATAATGTTATCCCAGAACAAGCGGAGATTGAAGGGACAGTGAGAAGTTTAAGGCATGAATTAAGAGAAGAAACAAAGAAGAAGCTTGAAAGGATTGTAAAACATATTACAGAATCCTACGGTGCTAAGTATACATTTTCTTATGAATATGGATATCGCCCAGTTGTTAACGATTATGAAGTTACAGAGCTTATTGAACGTACGGCATTACAGCTTTATGGAAGAGAAAGAGTTGTTCGTTTACAGCCAACGATGGCAGGAGAAGATTTTTCAGCATTTTTACAAAAGGCACCAGGGACATTCTTTTTTATTGGAGCAGGAAATGAAGAGAAGGGAATTATATATCCGCATCACCATCCTCGCTTTACAATTGACGAAGATGCATTACCAATTGGAATGGAAGTCTTTGTATCATCCATTATGAATTTTATAAGTAAAGGAGAATGAGATGAAGAAAATACACGTGCTAGCACTTATTCCAGTTCTTTGTTTAGTAGTTGGACCGGTATTTGCAAATTCGGTCACTCCTTACGTATGGGGGATGCCATTTCTATTATTTTGGGTACTATTATCAGTGCTCATTACGTCTCTTTGTATGGGGCTTGTGTACGTATTCGATCCTGCTAATAAGGGGGATGTAAAATGACAGCATTACTTATCATTATTTTATTCTTATTTCTAGCACTATTTTTAGGAATTCGAGCACAACATGGAAAAGATATGAATTTAGAGCAATGGTCAGTTGGAGGAAGAGGGTTTGGAACTATTTTTGTTTTTCTCCTTATGGCAGGCGAAATTTATACGACATTCACATTTTTAGGAGGAAGTGGCTGGGCGTATAGTAAAGGAGCTCCTACTTTTTATATTTTAGGGTATGGTGCATTAGCTTATATTTTATCGTATTTCTTATTGCCTCCAATTTGGAAATATGCAAAAGAACATAACCTTGTTTCGCAGTCCGATTTTTTTGCGAAGAAATATGGAAGTAAGACGCTTGGGATAATTGTTTCAATTATTGGTGTTATTTCTATCATCCCATATCTCGTTTTACAGCTAAAGGGATTAGGGATCATTGTTTCGGAAGCATCTTATGGAAGAGTGTCACCTGTTATTGCGGTATGGATTGGTGCTATTGTTATAACTATATATGTAATGGTTTCAGGTATACATGGATCGGCTTGGACAGCTGCTTTGAAGGATATTATGATACTATTTATCGTTATGTTTTTAGGTATATATTTACCGTACCATTATTATGGAGGATTTCAGCCGATGTTCGAAGCTGTAGAAGCAGCAAAACCAGGTTTTTTATCTTTACCTGAAGAAGGAATGAGTATTTCTTGGTTTGTTTCTACTATTATATTAACGGCCCTTGGTTTCTATATGTGGCCCCATACATTCGCTTCGGCTTTCTCTGCAAAAAATGAAAAAGTATTTAGGAAAAACGCGGCGATTATGCCTCTTTATTCTTTAGTTTTGCTTTTCGTATTCTTTGCAGGGTTTGCTGCTATTCTGCAAGTTCCAGGGTTAAAGGGAGCGGATGTAGATCTTTCGTTATTCCGTCTTGCTCTTCAAACTTTTGATCCATGGTTTATTGGGATTATTGGTAGTGCGGGGGTATTAACGGCATTAGTTCCAGGTTCTATGCTTGTTATGGCTGCTTCGACATTGCTAGCAAAAAATATTTACCGAACGATGGTCCCATCTGCTTCAGATAGACAAGTTGCAAAAGCAGCTAAGTTATTTGTACCTGTCGTAACGTTTGTTGCAGTATTGTTTACATTTAAAGGAGGAGAAACGATAGGTGCTCTTCTTTTAATGGGGTACAGTATAGTTACGCAACTTTTCCCTGCACTTGTATGTAGTTTGTTTCCACGGCAGATTATTACGAAGCAAGGAGCGATTGCGGGGATGGGGATTGGGCTGTTAATTGTCGCATATATCACCTTATCTGGTTCTACTATAGCTACGATGTTCCCGGTTGTCCCGCAGTATATAAAAGATTTGAATGTAGGTATAGTCGCATTGTTAGTTAATATTATTGTGATGTTTGTAGTTAGTGGATTCACAAAAAATGTATCTGTAAAGACAGACAATATAATCGTAGAAAAGTAATTCGCGTGTTAGAGCTATCTTTGAAAAGAGATAGCTCTTTTTTGTATATATTTTCTTCTATTAGCGGAATCTAACTAAAAACTTGTTGAAAAGGAAGTTAGGTGGGGAAATTGTTAGAGCTAAAAGGTAACTTGTTTGAAGTTATGAAGGAAATTAGAGATGAGTTAGGTTCACCTAATGATTTAACAATTAGAGAAGTTGCTCTTGCTGGTAGTTTTACACGTTGTGCGGTTGTTTTTTTATGTGGATTGACAGATAAGGATAATGTTTATAAATATGTAGTTCGTACACTTCAATATGAAGAAATACCAAATGAAGCAGCTGTGGTTCAGACATTATTGGATCGTTTTATTTCTATTGCAGAAGTCGGTATGAAGACGACTTTTCCAGATATTATAAATGCGGTTTTAGCAGGAGATACAGTCATATTAATTGATAATATTCAAACGGCTATTGTTGTTAATAGTAGAGCTTGGGAGAAAAGAAGTCTAGAGCCTCCAGTGACAGAAGATTTAATACGTGGACCGAGAGTTGGATTAAATGAAGATATTAATGTGAACAAAATGCTAATTCGCCGTGGTTTACGTGATCCGAAGTTACGGTTTCAATCTTATATTATGGGGAAACGATCGCAGAAAGAAGTAACCCTAGTATATATAGAGGATATTATTAACCCTTACATCGTAAAAGAGCTAGATCGGCGTCTTCAATCAATAGTGACAGATGTCATTTTTGAGACAGGAACGATTGAGCAATTAATTCAAGATAATAATTTGTCGCCGTTTCCGCAGTTTTTAAATACAGAAAGACCAGATAATATAGTGGCTGCATTGGCGAAAGGGAAAGCGGCCATTTTAGTGGACGGATCACCATTTGCTCTTATAGCTCCACTAGTGTTTGTTGATATTTTTCAATCTGTGGAAGATCATTATGAGCGCTGGGTAATTGGGACGTTATTAAGAATTTTACGAATGGGATCAGGTATCGCTGCTGTTTTATTACCTGCCATGTACGTAGCGCTTGTATCGTATCATCAAGGGCTTATTCCATCTAAACTAGCTTATTCCATTGCGGGAGCGAGAGAAGGGGTGCCGTTTCCTGCTTATATAGAAACGTTAATGATGGCATTAACGATGGAATTAATACGAGAAGCCGGGATTAGGCTTCCGAAACCGATGGGACAAACAATTGGCATCGTAGGTGGTCTTGTAATTGGAGAAGCGGCAGTAAATGCAGGGATTGTAAATCCGTTTTTAGTAATTATTATTGCGGTTACTGCAATTGCTACATTTTCACTGCCTGTATATAGTATTACAATTACGTTTCGGATTTTACTTTTTGTCTTTGTGTTAGCGGCGACTGCTTTTGGATTGTACGGAATCATTTTAGCTCTTATTGCACTTGCGATTCATATTACGAATTTAAAGAGTGTTGGTATTCCTTATACAACGCCTATTGCTCCTGCTTTTTATAAAGATTGGGAAGAAGAACTTATTCGTATGCCAAAATCGATGTTGAAAGAGAGACCAGAATATTTACAAACAAAAGATTCTACAATACGTCCAAAGGAGCGGGAATAATTGAAACCATTTGAGTATGGCGATGAAGAGATTGGATCCCGGGAAATTGGGTTTGCAGTATCGTCAACCATTATTGGTATAGGGGCATTGTCTATGCCGAGAGATATTGCTGATCAAACTTTATTTTCGGACGGTTGGATTATTTTACTTTTGGGTGGATTGATATGTGCGGTTTTAGGTTGGTTTGTAACGAGGGTAGCTATTTTATTCCCAAAACAAAACTTTGTTCAATATACAAGTGCGCATTTGACAAAACCTGTTGCATACACAATTAGTAGCATTTTAGTATTAACGTTTGCAGCTTTGACAGCATATGAATCGCGAATGATTGCAGTTATTTCACAAACATATTTATTTAGTGATACACCAATACAGCTATTGTCTTTCTTCTTCTTATTAGTTGTTATTTATGGAGTAGCAGGATCGAGAGCGGCTTTATTAAGGTTAAATGTTCTATTCTTACCAATTGTTTTAATTGCGATAGTGCTTCTTTCTTTATTGAATGTGAACTTAATGGAAATAGATAATTTACTACCGGCTTTTCAAACGAATGTCAGTCAGTATGCTGTAGGAGTTAAGAATTCTATTTTTACATTCATCGGATTTGAGGTAGCTCTGTTTTATGCTGTGTTGTTGAACGATAAGACAGCGAAAAAAGCGCCAATGGCAGTTGCAAAAGCGGTGATAGTAAACGTGTTGTCATACATTTTAATTTATGTAACTTGTATTAGTGTTTTTACGTATATGACAACACGTGGATTGACATATCCAACAATTGAATTAGGGAAAGAAATTGAAATTGGTGGAGGGTTTTTAGAAAGATTTGATGCGATTTTTTTTACTACTTGGATTATTACTATTTATAACACTACAGCAATGTATTATGACGTCGCATCTTTATTATTTTGTGCTATGTTTCCGAAAGTGAAGAAACATATTTTCATTTTTGTAAGTGCCCCAATTATTTTTATGGTGAATATGATACCTAGTAATTTGAAAGAATTGTCAAATTATGGGACTTATTTAGCTTGGATAGATATGGGGTTTGTCGTGTTAGCGCCTTTGTTAGTTTTTATTGTATATAAAATAAAAAGAAGGAATGGTAGAAATGAAACACCTTCTTAAAATTATAATGGTTATGGTTTTAGCTGGATCTATAAGTGGGTGCTCTGAGTTAGAAGAAATAGAAGAAAGAGGATTTGTAGTAGGTGCAGCTTACGATGTTGTAAAGGCAAAGAAAGCAAATCCAATTATGAAAGGGACGTATCAGATGGTACTTCCCAGTAAGTTAGCGCAGCAAGGTGGACAAGGTGATGGAGATAGTGAAAATTATATTAATGTTAGTGCGAAAGCAGATAGTGTGTTTGAACAAATAAGAATTATTGCTAAAAAGATTAGTCGTACATTATTTTTTCCGCATATACAAGTAATTATTTTCTCTGAAGAATTACTATCGAAACCGTATATTTTACAAAATACGTTGGATGTATATATTCGCGATCATGAGATGAGAAGAAATATTCGTTTGTTTGTTTCTAAGAAAAATGCAGAAGCTATTTTAAAACAAAGTGCAAAGCCTGAAAATTTACCAGCGCAATACATTGATATGTTAGCTGAGCATCCTCCGAAAAATGCTCAAATGATCGAGGCAGCCAGAATAGGTGAAGTACAGGAAAAGATGATTTCCAATCGAAGTTTCGTCTTACCTATTCTTGGTCTAACAAAGCAAGGAGTACAAATGGAAGGGGCGGCGCTGTTTCGCGGGAAGGATAATAAAATTGTGGGAAGTTTGAGCGGAGAACAAACATTAGGAATGAACTATATAATAGGTAAAAAAATTGGAGGTTTTTTTACCATTCGTAAAAAGGACCAACTTATTACATATGAAATTCATAAGCTGCGTCGGAAAATTAAAGTATCTACAACGAATGCAACAAAACCAAAGTTTAATATTCACATATCTCTGGAAGGTACATTGGCTGAGTTGCACTTTAGTGATCATAAAAAGGTTTTGAATGAAAAGCGTTTAGAGAAGGATATTTCGGAGGAAATGGAGAAGCGCATCCAAAAATCGATTAAGCTTGTTCAAAAAAAATATAAGGTAGATGTATTAGAAGTAGGGGAAGTATATAAACGGCATAATTATAAAGAGTGGAAAAAAATAAGTAAGAATTGGGATCAAGGTCAGAATTATTTTAGTGAAGCTGAAATTATTGTTCATGTTCATCCGACAATTGAACATTCAGGATCAGCCTTACCGAAGAGAGTGAAATAAGGTGATTTAAGTTGTTTACTGGACTAGGAATTAGTTGCACGATATTAATGGCGGTTCTTCCAGGAGCTATATACTTTATCCATAAAAAAATTACGACGTATGGAGCGCAGCCATGGAAAAAAAGAAACCTGAATAATTTCAGGTTTCTTTCGCGCAAAGCATATGTGAAGGGGGATACCTTCTATGTATGCTTTGCTTTATACAAGCCCTAACCAATGTACCAATTGTGTAGAGAAGAATGTAACAACAATGGCAATAACAGTAGGGATTGCAAACGATAAAAATGTCCATTTTGCACTTTTTGTTTCTTTATATATGTTAACTAGTGTTGTTCCGCATGGGAAATGAAGAAGTGAGAACAACATTGTGTTTAACGCAGTTAACCAAGTCCAACCGTGTTCTAAGAATAGATTTTTAATTTGATTAAAATCATCTATTTCAGTTAAAGCGCCAGTTGATAAGTAAGACATTAATAAAATCGGAATAACAATTTCATTAGCTGGTAGTCCAAGAATAAACGCTGCTAGAATAAATCCGTCAAGTCCTAACGTTTTAGCAAATGGATCTAAGAAGTTCACAAAATGCATAAGTAAGCTCGTGTCACCGACGAAAATATTAGCAAGTATCCAAGTTAATACAGCGGCAGGTGCAGCTACAATTACAGCTCGTTTTAAAACATATATTGATTTATCGAGCGTTGAACGCACAATTGTATTCCAAATTTTTGGTTTACGGTATGGTGGTAACTCTAACGTATAGTGAGTTGGAACGCCTTTTAGAGCAGTTTTTGATAAAACCCAAGAAACAGTTAAAGTTACAATAACGCCAATTACAACCATTCCGACGACAACGCCGGCAGTAACAAGTGTTTGCATGCTGCCTGTATATCCAGCAGCCATAAATAATGAAGCCATTAAGATTAATGTAGGCCAGCGTCCATTACATGGGACGAAGTTGTTTGTTAAAATGGCAAGCATACGCTCACGTGGTGATTCGATAATACGTGTTGACATAATAGCGGCAGCGTTACATCCAAACCCCATTGCCATAGTTAGAGATTGTTTCCCATGCGCGCCAGAGCGTTTAAATAAACGATCCATGTTAAACGCAACGCGTGGTAAATATCCATAGTTTTCTAATAGGGCAAACATAGGGAAGAAAATTGCCATAGGTGGTAACATAACGCTAATAACGGCTCCAGTACCACGGAATAAACCAAGTATTAAAACGCCATGTAGCCATTCTGGTGCATGCATTGCTTGGAACCAAGATGTTAAATATCCTTCGACCCAGCCAAAAAATTCAGCAATCATCTCGGATGGTACGTTAGCACCGGCGATTGTAAGATAAAAAATAATAGATAAAATACCGAGCATAATTGGAAATCCCCAAATAGGAGAAGTGAAAATCTTATCTAATCTTTCTGAACGATATAATTTATCAGTATTCGTATATTGGACAGCTTCTTTACATATACTTGCGGAGGTTCGATAAATATCTCCGACAATATCATCTCGTATGTCCTCTTTTGAAAGAGTTTGTGCATGTTGAACAATATAGTCCAGCGGAAGATCCTTACTGGCTGAGTGAGATTCCATTGATTACGACCTCCCTTACAAGTGGTTCGTTATGGTGTTTTTGAAGTGCAGTTAAGAAATTCTTATCTCCATCTAATATACGTAATGCAATCCAACGTGCTGGATACGTATCACCGAATACTTTATAAATTTGTGGTTCTAATTCCTGAATCATATTTTCGATTTTATCGTTATAAGTAATTTTAATTGGTGTTGGAATTAGTTTTTTATTTGCTACTTTAGCGATGACGCTTAGTAAATGTCCGATACCAACTCGGTTTCGGGCTGAAATTTTAACTACCGGTACACCAAGTGATTTTGCTAATTTCTTTTCGTCAATAATGATTCCTTTTTTCTCCGCTTCATCAATTAAGTTAATACAAATGACCACATCGTTTGTCATTTCCATTACTTGGAGTGCTAAATTTAAATTTCTTTCCATTGCAGTTGCGTCTATAACAACTACAGTTACTTCTGGTTTTTCAAATATAATATAATCTCGTGCGACTTCTTCATCTGCCGAATTTGAATACAGTGAGTAAGTTCCAGGTAAATCTATTATTGTAAATATATTTCCGCTATGCTCATATTCCCCTTCAGCTTTTAAAACAGTTTTCCCCGTCCAGTTTCCAGTATGTTGTTTTAAGCCTGTTAAAGTATTAAATAATGTACTTTTCCCGGTATTCGGGTTACCAGCTAACGCGATGCGATGGTTACTCATCTGAAATCATCTCCTATTAATATCCCGAAAATAAGGGAGCTTTCTTCACTACGCAGTGCAATAGTTGTGTTGCTTACTTGATAAGCGACTGGGTCTCCAAGTGGGCTGCGTTGTAATACTTTAATTATCGCTCCAGGAAAAAAGCCTAAATCTAATAAACGTCGTTTCATAGTTCCTTCTAATTGTATCTTCTCAATTTGTACAAATTCCCCTGTTCTGAATTCGGAAAGGGGTTTAGTATTAGCCGATACCATAAAAGTTACCCCATCTCTATATTTTTAGTTTTAGTTTAAAAAGTTTCCTTAGGTAAACTTTTTAATACTAATATAGTAGACTACATTTAATGATGCTGTCAATTAGTACTTTAAAAATATTCAAATATTTTTAGAATTGTTCCAATTTATTTAGTTGTACCGAAAAATATTACTGGAATTCTTCTTAATGTAAATAAAGTAAGAGTGTAAAAGCTTAAAAATATAGGGGAATTGTAAATGTAGTTTTAACTTAAAGGGAAAAATACAGAAAATCATTTACATTGAATTTACATTGTTAAGATTAAATTTACAATACTGCGTGTTTAGTGTGGGTTTTGTTGGCTTTTTCGGTTGTAAATGTTGGAATGTCTAGCTTTTATGGGGTGTTATCTCTATTTACTTAAACTTAAAAATTGCTTAACACTCACATAATATTGTTGTCCTACAATGAATTTGTGTTCGAAAGAAGATGAATTCGAAAAGTGATAATCCAAATGGGGGTACAAGACATGGTTATGAAAAAGGGTATTAAATTTTCTTTAGCGGCTTTAGTTGTTGCAGGTGCATTAGTTGGATGTGGAAAAGCAGAAAGTACGGATAATAAGGAAGCTGCTAAAGGTAGCGATGCAAAACAAGAATTATCAGGTACGATTGCAGCGGCTGGTTCTACAGCTCTTCAACCTCTTGCGGAGGAAGCTGGAAAGAAATTCATGGAGAAAAATTCAAAAGTTTCTATTCAAGTTCAAGGTGGCGGTAGTGGAACTGGGATTAACCAAGTAGCATCTGGTGCAGTACAAATTGGTAATTCGGATGTTCCGGCTTCAGATAAAATAAAAGATGCTGAAAAAGCGAAAGAATTAGTAGATAACAAGGTAGCGGGTATCGCATTCGCGCTTGTCGTAAATAAAGATGTAAAAGTTGATAACTTAACAGCAAAACAAGTACAAGATATCTTCACTGGAAAAGTGACGAACTGGAAAGAGTTAGGCGGAAAAGATGAAAAAATCAATGTAATTAATCGTCCAGCTTCATCTGGTACACGTGCTACATTTGAAAAAACAGTTATGAAAGAAGCTAAAATTAATGATGGAACTGGTACAACACAAGATTCTAACGGTGCAGTAGAGCAAGCGATTAACTCTACTCCAGGTTCAATCAGCTATTTAGCGATGTCTTACATGGTTGGCGATAAAAAAGGTGCATTGCAAACTGTGAAAATTGATGGTGCTGAACCGAAAATTGAAAACATCTCTGCTGGTAAATATCCATTCTGGTCTTACGAGTACATGGTAACTAAAGGTGAGGCAAAAGAAGCGACAAAAGCTTACATTGACTATGTAAAAGGTAAAGATTTCGAAAAACAAGTAGAAGATATGGGTTACATCCCAATGTCTAAATTAAATAAGTAATAAAATTTTATGGGGCTGGCTGCAAGGCCAGTCCTGTTCATTTCAATCTATGAAGTGGGGTCTGTCCTGTGATGAAGGGGAAAAAACAAATTAATTACGTAAAGAGTGAATATATAGGTAGATCACTTGTTACGTTTTGCGGTATCTTTATTGTTTTTATTACATTAGCTATTATTGCGTTTATTTGCGGCAAAGGAATTCAATCTTTCACGCAAAGTGGTATCTCATTTTCTGAGGTGTTAACTTCGACAAAATGGAATCCAAATGCTGATCAAGGTACGTATGGTGCTGTAATCTTTATTGTCGGTTCGACACTTGTGTCGTTAGGTGCTGTTGTCATTAGTGCACCAATTGCTATAGCTCTTGCTATATTCATGAATTTAATTTCGCCGAAGTTTGGGAATAAAGTATTAAAGCCTGTTTTAGAATTATTAGTCGGTATTCCATCGGTTGTATACGGATTATTAGGGGTTACGATCTTGGTTCCGCTATTACGTGATTCGTTCGGTGGAGTGGGCTTTAGTTTAATTGCGGGTATTATTGTCCTGAGTATTATGATTTTACCTACTATTGCTAGTATTGCCTCTGATGCAATACGCTCTGTTCCGTTTGATTACTTGGAAGCTTCTTACGGTCTAGGATCGACGAAATGGCAAGCGATTAGCCGAGTTATTGTTCCTGCTGCAAAACAAGGGATTTTAACAGGTATAGTTTTAGGGTTAGCGCGTGCTTTTGGTGAAGCGTTAGCGGTTCAAATGGTAATCGGGAACACGATTAAATTACCGGAAGGAATATATAGTCCAACAGCAACGTTAACTGGTATTCTAACAATGGATATGACGAATACATTGAACGGAACAGCTTGGAACAATGCGCTATGGACGTTAGCAATGATTTTACTTGTTATTTCATTCCTGTTTATTTTAGTAATTCGAGCGATTGGTCAAAGAGGTGAGCGATAATAATGAATGCAAGAACGGTAAATAAAGTTTGGACAGGTATCTTTTATGCGGTTGCAGCTTTAGTTGTAGCTTTGCTGGCTTTTTTAATGTACGAAATTCTGCAAAAGGGATGGGGATTTTGGGATCCTAGTTTCTTATTCGGAGAACCAAGCAATATAAGAGCTGGTGGTGGAATTGGTCCACAGTTATTCAATTCTTTCTACATGCTTGTTATAACACTTATTATATCTATTCCTCTTGGATTAGGTGCTGGAATATATTTAGCGGAGTATGCAAAACAAGGTCGTTTTTTAAGTTTTGTTCGTTTATGTATTGAAACAATGGCGTCTTTACCTTCTATTGTTGTTGGGCTATTTGGCTTATTAGTATTTGTTACAATGACAGGCTGGGGATATACAGTAATGGGTGGAGCTCTTGCTTTAACTATTTTGAATTTGCCTGGTTTAACACGTGTTTGTGAAAATGCGATTTCTGAAGTTCCTCATAATGTAAAAGAGGCGAGTCTTGGACTAGGTGCAACGAAATGGCAAACAATTGCCCGCATCATTATCCCGTCTTCGTTACCACAAATCATTACAGGTATTATTTTAGCGGCAGGCCGTATATTCGGTGAAGCTGCGGCGTTAATTTATACAGCGGGTTTAACATCACCTATTTTAAATTCAGCAGCGGACTTCTCGAGCCCCTCGCATCCTTTAAATCCATTTAGACCAGCTGAAACTTTAGCTGTTCACATTTGGAAATTAAACTCTGAAGGGATTATCCCAGATGCGAAGTTAATTGCAACGAAATCTGCAGCTGTATTAATTATTATGGTTTTATTATTCAATATCATTTCACGCTTTGTAGCATCTGTATTACACAAGCGTTTTACAGGAACGAAAAAAAGTCGTAAAACGACGAAGAAGGTAAAAGCTTCATAAATGGCAAAGGAGAACTCTCTATTTATTAAGTAGGGAGTTCTTTTTGTATTTTAATATAGAAGGAATGGACATAACGATTGTAGAATCTGTAATTAATTATATAGATGAATAGGTGCGAATGAGGGAGCGGGGTTAATTTGTTTTTTCTGCAAATGTCAGGTTTTCCTGGATCGGGAAAATCAACAGTTTCTAAGTATATAGCAAAGTTAACAGGTGCTGTAATTGTAGATCATGACGTTTTGAAATCAGCATTGTTAAAATCATTAGAAATGAAAGGGATTGAACCAAAGACTGTTGGCGGTGTATCATACGATGTCGAATGGGCACTGATTGATTCTTATTTAGAACAAGGGCATAGTGTTATATTGGATAGTCCGTGTTTATATGAGGGGATGGTTGAAAAAGGTATCAAACTGTCTAATGAACATGATGTAACATATAAATATATTGAATGTTATCTTAATGATATAGAAGAGATCAATAATAGGCTACAAACCCGTAAGCGCATGAGCAGTCAAATTGGAAAAGTGGAGTCGGAAATAGTCTTTCAAAAATGGTTAGATGGTAGTAAAAGACCGTCAAATAACGAATATCTTATTGTAGACTCTGCTCAACCTCTAGAACAATATGCGAAAAAAATGATGGATTATATGAGTAGGTAGAGAAAAGGCGTTATCTTCATTTGTGAAGATAACGCCTTTTGTTTTAAATATCAGGTGTTTCTGTAGAAGTGCTTATTTTTCTGCGGGAGCGTCTTTTTCTCCCGATTTTATCTAATAGTTCATACATAACGGGAACGACTACTAATGTAAGAACGGTTGAGACTGCCAAACCACCGATTACAACGACGGCCAGACTTTTGGATACCATACTTCCTGCTTGAGATTGACCGAATAGGAGTGGTAGCATAGCGACGATTGTTGTTATAGCTGTCATAATAATTGGGCGTAATCTAGTAGATCCTGCTTCTAGTAAGGCTTCTCTTGTTTCCATACCGTTTTCCCGATTTTGTTGCACTCTTTCTATTAATACAATAGCATTTGTAACGACAATCCCGATTAACATTAATGCGCCGATTAATGAATTTACGTCAACAGGTGTTCTTGAAATGATTAATCCTAAAATACCGCCGACAGCAGCTAATGGTAAAGAGAATAAAATCGCGAAAGGAGCACGTGCTTGCCCGAATGTGATAACCATAATTAAATATACAATCCCGATTGCAATCCCCATAATTTTAAATAAATCAGCGAAGTTCTCTTGCATAGATTCAGTAGCACCTGCGATATTTACTTTTGCTCCGTTAGGTAAATCTAAGTCGGCTATAGCCTTGTTTACTTCTGCGCTTACTTTACTTAAATCTTCACTTGAAGCTTCGGCAGTAATTTGAATCGTTTCTTTCCCATCTTTATGGAAGATTTCCGTTTGGAGTTGCTTTTCTGAAATAGTTGCAATGTCTTTTAAAGGAATTGGTCCGTTAATAGGTGATAGTATGTTTGTGTTTAAAATATCTTCTTGTTTGTTAATGGATGCCTTTTTATGTTCTATCATAATAGTTGTTTTTTCATTATTGATTGAGATTTCCCCAATAGGAGATTTCTTCATAAGGAATGATACTTGTTGTGCTGCTAATTCTGGTGTTAAACCGAGTTGTTCCGCTTTTGTTTGATCGATATGAATTTGCCATTCTTTTTTAGAGTCTTCTATATTTGTTTTTACTTTAGAGAGAGCGTCCATACTTTTTAGTTTTGTTTCGACGATGTTAGCGGTCTTTTTTAAATTTGTTTCGTTAGTAGCGGTTACGTTAAATTGTAAGTTGTTTCCACCTCCGGAGTCAGAGTAACTAGTTTTTATATAATCGAGTTCAGCTGGTTCAAAAGCATTATGCTCTTTTTTTAATTCTTTAATATATTGGTCGATATCAGATCCTTTTTTAAAGACTACAAATATAGTTGCAAGATTGTTTTGAGTTGTCTGTCCCCATTGTGCATCTTCTGCGCTAGATCCCATTCGTAAAATAACATCTGTTACATCAGAATTAGAGAGTAGTTTCTTTTCGAAATCAAAGGCTTTTTGTTTTTTAGCTTCAGAATCATAATCAGCTGGAAATGTCATGTTAACGGAAAGCATTGTATCATCCTCAGACTTTATGTTCGCTTTCGGTAGTAATATGTAGGCTGCAATGGATCCTGCAAACAATAAAAAAGAAGTGAGTAGAATGATAAACTTATGAGAAAGAGCCCACTTTAATGTAGCGACATATCGCGGTGAAGAATGAGAATTGCGACGTTTTGTTTTTTTGAGTAGTAGAAAGGCCATAAGTGGAACAACTGTTAACGCAACGATTAAAGAAGAAAGGATAGAATATACAACTGCTAATACCATAGGTAACATTAGTTTTCCGATTACTCCCGATACGAGACCGATAGGTAAAAAAACGGCGACTGTTGTTAGAGTAGAAGAGGTAATTGCGACGGCGACCTCTTTTGTTGCATCGAGAATAATATCTTTAGAGAAAGACTCTTTTTGTAAACGACGGAAAATATTCTCAATGACAACGATACTATCATCGACGAGGCGTCCAACTGCAACGGCTAAGCCACCTAGAGTTAAAATGTTAAGTGTGATGTTTGATTGGTGGAGCAAAAATAGTGTTAATAGGATAGATAATGGGATACTGACGACAGCGATGAGTGTTGTTCGAAAGCTACGTAAAAAGATTAAGATAATGAGAGTCGCGGCAATGGCACCAAGGATTACTTCTTTGCCCATACTAGTAACCGCATTTTCAACTTGCTCATGAGTTGAAGCTAAAAGTTTAATAGAATACTGATCTTTATATTGCTTACTTATATCTTTAATCTTTTTATCAATCTCTTTTCCAATTGCAACCGCATTTTTACTCGGCTCTTTCATGATGATTAATCCTGTTCCTTCTTCCCCATTTATGTGCGAGATTGTATCGTAATGTTGTTTTAATTCAATTTGAGCAACATCTTGTAACTTTACTTGAGGTGTAACGGTAATATTTTTAATTTCATTTACATTTTTTATATCCCCGATGACACGAAGATTGTATTCTTCCTTATTAACGGTAATTGCTCCAGCTGGAGTGGAAGTTTCTTTTCCTTGTAAAACTGCTAATACTTGCTCTGATGTTACGTTTTTATCTTTTAGTTGGTTAGGGTCAAGTACGATGGATAATTCGGAAGTGGATTTTCCGAAAAACATAACATTGGCAACACCATCAATGCTTTCGAGTTGTGGTACGATTTCTTTCTCGATTTGTTTTTCGTCAGCTTTTGAAAATCCGTTCTGCTTCTGGATGGTAATTTGAGCGAGTGGAATCATAGAAGTATTTAATTGGCTAACTACAGGCTTAGTTACATCTTTAGGTAATTTAAGTGTATTAATTGCTTTTTCGACTTCGCGTGCCGCGTCTTTCATATTTGCCTTGGATGTATATGCAATGTCGATGCGTGATAATCCCTCGTGTGTGGAAGAAGTGATGCCATCGATATGTTCTAAATTACGAAATTGCTTTTCAAGGGGATCAGTTACGTCCTTGGTCATCGTTTCGGCATCGAGCCCTTGGGATAATGTCGTGACAGTTATTGCAGGGTTATCAATACTTGGTAAAAATTCCATAGGTAATTTGGAGCCGGAATAAACGCCGAGTATGGAAATGAGAAAAACCATGATAATAATAGCGGTTCGGTTTTTTAATGAAAATTTTGTTAACCTATCCATAAGATAATTCCTCCATTAGTTTATTTATAGTTTTGTGGGCACTTTCTTACTATATAACAAAAATTGGATATCTTTCATTAATTAAATGTAAAAAAATTCTAACAATAATCTTAAGTTAATATTTCGAGGGGAAGTTCGTTATTTGTGGAGGTAAAGTTCCTGGTTGGCGAGAAAAAGCATTAATGAAAGTTTTGCTCTAGTATAGTAGCCTCGTTTTTTGTTACTCTACATTTAAATGGTTATTTGTCCTTCTTAATTAGAACTGTGGTAATTGTGAAATTTAAAAAGGAGAGGAACTTATTGTGAAATACCGACTGGTTGATGATAGTATGTAGTAACTTGTATACAATCAAAATGAATGTTTTCAGTAGAAAGGATAATGGTTCTTTCTATAGAAGAAAGTAGGATGGATAACTTTTTGTATTTTTTTATAAAAAATACTTGTTATTTAAAAACCATGATGGTATATTAATAAACGTCGCTGATGCGGAAACGCAGAAAACGACAAAAAAGAAATTAAAAAACATAGTTGACATCGAAAAATGAAGATGTTAATATGATGAAGTCGCTTTCGGAGCGGCGGACAAGTTCTTTGAAAACTGAACGAAACAAACAACGTGAACGTCAATTTTTATTTTTAGATGCTAGACAAACTAACTTTATTGGAGAGTTTGATCCTGGCTCAGGATGAACGCTGGCGGCGTGCCTAATAC
>NZ_LXLV01000011.1 GCF_001757995.1 Bacillus mycoides
TCCTGCGGTGGGTGACCACCGTGCGGGTTCGACCCCCGCCCTCGGCACCATATGCGCCCGTAGCTCAATTGGATAGAGCGTTTGACTACGGATCAAGAGGTTAGGGGTTCGACTCCTCTCGGGCGCGCTTTTATTAACGGGAAGTGGCTCAGCTTGGTAGAGCACCTGGTTTGGGACCAGGGGGTCGCAGGTTCAAATCCTGTCTTCCCGATTTTCCCAAAAACATGGGGCCTTAGCTCAGCTGGGAGAGCGCCTGCCTTGCACGCAGGAGGTCAGCGGTTCGATCCCGCTAGGCTCCACTTTATTTTTTATATGTCGGAGGTATACCCAAGTTCGGCTGAAGGGATCGGTCTTGAAAACCGACAGGCGGCGAGAGTCGCGCGGGGGTTCGAATCCCTCTACCTCCTCCATTTTTTAAAAAAATGGTTTAGTTACATATAAAAATGAATAAGATATTATTTTTTCCTTCATGGAGGTATACCCAAGTTCGGCTGAAGGGATCGGTCTTGAAAACCGACAGGCGGCGAGAGTCGCGCGGGGGTTCGAATCCCTCTACCTCCTCCATTTATTTTTAAAACATAATATCGTCGCGGGGTGGAGCAGTACGGTAGCTCGTCGGGCTCATAACCCGAAGGTCGCAGGTTCAAATCCTGTCCCCGCAACCAATGGTCCCGTGGTGTAGTGGTTAACATGCCTGCCTGTCACGCAGGAGATCGCCGGTTCGACCCCGGTCGGGACCGCCATTTTATGTTGGCTCGGTAGCTCAGTCGGTAGAGCAGAGGACTGAAAATCCTCGTGTCGGCGGTTCGATTCCGTCCCGAGCCACCATTTTTTTTTTATGCCGGCTTAGCTCAATTGGTAGAGCAACTGACTTGTAATCAGTAGGTTGGGGGTTCAAGTCCTCTAGCCGGCACCATTTAGGGGCATAGTTTAAAGGTAGAACTGAGGTCTCCAAAACCTCCAGTGTGGGTTCAATTCCTACTGCCCCTGTAAAGTATATGGGCCTATAGCTCAGCTGGTTAGAGCGCACGCCTGATAAGCGTGAGGTCGATGGTTCGAGTCCATTTAGGCCCACCATATATTCCGCAGTAGCTCAGTGGTAGAGCTATCGGCTGTTAACCGATCGGTCGTAGGTTCGAGTCCTACCTGCGGAGCCATGGCCCGTTGGTCAAGTGGTTAAGACACCGCCCTTTCACGGCGGTAACACGGGTTCGAATCCCGTACGGGTCATAAAAAAAGAGTCAGCAATGTGCTGACTCTTTTTTATTATGTATAAGCCTCTTTTTATCACCGTATTTTCCTGAAATAAATAAAGGGATTTAGGAAAAGCTATGGTATGTATTAAAAGGAGGAGATGAAAAATGACACAAGTTAGAGAACTTATGAGTACTCATATCGTACATTGTACACCATTAGATAATGTATATGAGGCGGCTGTAAAAATGAAGGAAGAATCGGTTGGATTGATTCCTGTTATTGAAAATAAACAAGTTGTTGGGCTTGTTACTGATCGAGACTTAGTTGTTCGTGGGATTGCTGAAAAACATCCTGGATCTAATCAAATTACAAATGTAATGACAACAAACATTGTTTCAGTTTCTCCAGATGATTCTATTGAAAAAGCTACAGAGTTAATGGCACAATATCAAATTAGACGATTACCGGTAGTTGAGAGCGGTCAACTTGTTGGGATGCTAGCACTAGGTGATTTAGCTATAAGACAATCAGCAGATGATCAAGCAGGGTTTGCTTTAAGTGAAATCTCGGAGCATACGGAATAAATTATGTATAAAGATCAGATACATTATTCTAGTATATATGGATTAAACTAATATGTTAGCGTGATGTATCTGAGACATTATATAATAAGTATAGAGTCAATATTTTTGACAGTTTTTTTAAATTTGTCATTCCTAATTTTTAATAAGAGAAAAAATGATATACTGAGAGATATAAGTATTATGATAGATTTTGAATATAACAATATTCATTATTAATGATGTAATAATGAATTAATATTTCCTACGTAGATAAAGTGAAACTTTAATTATTGGGGGGTTTGTCCATCCCCCAATAATTATTAGTTGAACCAATCGGGCTTTTATGGGCAGTTTTATCTCCCATCTAACTTCCTCGCATTCGCAGAATTTTGAGGTGGGAGTCTTACTGCCCGCAAATAGCGGGATAAAAAGGGAAGGGGAATTATATGAGGGCTGTACAGGGCGATCCAAATTGGAATTTGGTTACAGATACATATATAGAACCAAATAATTTCGCTGAGTTATTTTCTTTGCTTGTACCTTGTCATCCAAAAGGTGAAGGGAAAGAGCGAACTATATTAGTATGGAAAGAAAAAGAATTTTATAAAGAAGAAAATTTAGCGGCATTTATCGTATATGGCATGAATAAAGTAAAGAATTTACCGCAGTTTCATAAAGATGAAATTCCAACTCTAGTACGTATTCTTCGTTTATGTCAAGAGATTGGTTGGTATGAAGAGGCAAATGCTTTTATGATAGCCCAAGGACTAGATGAATTTGTCCAAACTTCATTGGAGTATGAAACATGGGATCTTTTGACGAAAGCAGTTGCTTTAAACTATTTAATTATTAAATATCGTATTGGTGAATTAACAGCCGAGGATGTAGAAATTTGGGATCGAGTTAAATTTAATGAGAAATGTATAACAAATTGCAAACATCTATTATCTCATAAAGAAGTATTGGAATTTACATTCTTTTATATGTGTAAGCGAGCGAAAACACTATCAAAAGAGCAATTAAATAGTGATATGATGAGTCTAGCAATGTATTGTAATACTTTTGTGTATGATTTATATACACATGACTTATTACGAAAGTATCGTAAGTGTACAGACTTCCTATCATATTATGGACCTAGTCAGGCAGTTTTAGCTTGTCAAAGAGCTGTACTTTCTCAAATTTCCGATCGATTAGACCCTTTAAAGACAACTCATGTAGATGATTATTTATATGTGATGAAAGAAATGATGGAGCATATGACGATAGGGGTAATGGATCGGTATGGTCATTTTATTGGAAAGTTACTATCATATGTACCATTTTTCGAAATGATCCAAGTTCCACAGCATGCATATTATTGTGAAGAATTACTGTATATTTGTAAGGGAATTGAATACAAAGAAGAAATACTACGCAATTATATATTTATACAATTACATGATTGTTTACCATCATTCTTTAAACTATTTCTTAAAAATAAGCGTTATGCAACGATTCATGATATTCTTTTCTATTGGTGCGACGATGAGCAAAGAATGAGCTTAGAGAAAAAATATAATCTTAGTTTTATTTATGAAAAATATGCTTGTGGATAAATCTTATTTTACATATTAAAAATTAATATAAATTAAAAAGGATCTCAAGTTTATGTGAGATCCTTTTTTGTTAGTAAAACAAGGAGAAAGTAACTAAGATAAGAAATAACATTCCATAAAGGAGAAATTGTGCAGTATAACTTCCTTGTATACCAAAAAAAGTATTCATTTGTTCATATAAATTCAATATATATTTCATTGGATTATCTTTGAAATATTGGTACACAGTGTCTCCTCTTTCTAAGCTTCTTGTTCATGTTTTTGGTTATTAGGAACATGAACGTATCTAGCTATGAATAATAAAACACCTATAAAGAATACAGGAAGTACGGTAGATAAATAAAAACCATTACTAATTATATTTGTTATAAGAGCGCTCAAAAGAAAAATTGCATTATAAATATGGGCAATTTTTTGTTTTAGCCGCATTTGTAATGCTTCCATAATGATTTCTAAAGCAACAAAAGCAATAATAATAGATAAAAATACAATGTTCGTATTATAAATGATTAAACAACAGATTAAACCTAAAAAGGCCAGGTATTCAATAAAGAGAGGTATATTGCGTGGCATATAATTTACCTAACTAAATATGGCAGTGGGTTCACTGCATTTGTTTTTTCAAAATTCCATTCCCCATTATGTAATTCAAAATGGAGATGTTGCCCGTATGAATGACCTGTGTTTCCCATATGACCTACTAATTGTCCAGTTTGTACTTGATCACCAGCTTGTACAGTGCGATCCTTCATATGAGCATAAACTGTTGTATATAATTTCCCATTTATTTGATGGGCGATGAACACGACATTGCCGTAGCTAGCCGAATAATAAGATTTCACAACTTTACCTGCAGCAGCAGCTTGAATAGAGACATTTCCTTGAGCTGCTATATCTATACCATAATGCATTTGCTCCCAGCGCATATCAAAAGTTGAGCTGATTTTCCCTTGAGTAGGGAATTTGAAAACTGCTGGAATTGATGAAGGTTGAGCTGTTTTAGCTTGTGCTTGATTTTGCACTACATAGTGTTTTGCTACATATCCGTATCCTGTACCAAAACGAATTTTATACCAAGTACCTACCGTTTCTACTACTTGTACTTGTGTACCATTTTGTAATGAACCAAGTAGAGTGCTACTTGTACTAGCGTTGCTACGTACATTTAATTTTGGTGTTGCAACAGTATAAGAAGGAGAACCTTGTACAGTTACACCTTTTACTAGAGGTGTGGATCCATTAGATACAAATGTTTTTTGTACGTATCCAATTTGACCATTATGTAATATTTTGTACCAATCCCCTTGTTCACCTTGAATGGTAATGAATTGACCATTTGGTAATATATCTAGGATAGAAGACTCTGTATTAGGTTCAGAACGAACGTTTAATGCGTTTGCATTTACGATATATTGATTCTTTGGTTGAACATTTTTTTTGAATAGAATTGCATCTTTTTTCATATAGCCTGTTTTGTTGTTAACAGATACTTTATACCAATCTTGAGTTGTCTCAAGAATAGTAACCGGGCTATTAAATCGAATGTTATCAATTATTGCACTGTCTGCATTGTTATTTTGATGTAGTGCAACGTTGTCAATTTTTACATATCCAGTTGTTACTGTAGATGGTTGCTTAGCAGCCGCTGTTTGTATATCGGATTCTCCCATAGAAGGAAGTAAAGAAGCAATTGCGATAGTAGTTGCTGTTAAAGCTGTAGCTTTCATATTCATGTAATAAAGACCTCCTCTAGTTGTATAGTTGTAATTTTATTATAGTATAAAGATATAATATATTGGTCGTATTCACATAAATGTAATATGAAATCAATAAAAATAATGCTAGAAGAGAGATTCGTATATAAATATTGTATATATCATTTGTGGGGTCGCATTTATATTTGTTTAACACGTTAAGATTTAATTCTCAATTAAGAAAATTAAAACAGTTGATGATGTCTTATGGCGGTGTTATACTGACAGTGATAATTTTATAGTTTGCTAGGAGGGCTGGTGTTGCCAGCTGAGAGTAGGGCCGTAAGCCTTTGATCCTTTTTATTACCTGATCTAGATTATGCTAGCGTAGGGAAGCAATTCGGACATTAACAATCAGTCCCCGTTTCTTTGCGTATAGAAACGGGGCTTTTTTATTTGAAAATTTCATATTAACACCACTAGGGGTGCTTTTCGTGCTGAGAGAGGAATAATCCTTAACCCTTACAACACCTGATCTAGATAATACTAGCGAAGGGAAGTGGAACAACGAATAAATTATAATTTTATTTGCTGTAACCACTTCTTATATACAGAAGTGGTTTTTTTATTGAGATAAATAGATATATAGGAAGGGGAATTATAAATGAAATTTTGTGAAAGATTATTTGATACGGTGCAGCCTGTTTGGGAGAAAAGTCATAATCATCCGTTTGTAGTAGGTATGGGGGATGGTACGTTGGAAAAAGACAAATTCCAGTACTATATTATTCAAGATTATTTATATTTGTTAGATTATGCAAAGCTATATGCAATTGGGGTTGTAAAGGCAACGAATCCACAAGTTATGGCAAAATTTGCAGAGCAAATTGATGGGATTTTAAATGGTGAAATGACGATCCATAAACAGTATGCAAAAAGACTTGGCATTTCTGCACAAGAGATGGAATCTGCGAAACCATCTGCTAAAAATTTAGCCTATACAAATTACATGATGTCTGTATCTCAAAATGGCACACTTGCGGAATTAATAGCGGCACTTCTTCCATGTATGTGGAGCTATCGGGAGATTGGAAAACGTTTAAATGATATTCCTGGAGCAAGAGATCATGAGTTCTTTGGTGAATGGATTCAAGGATATAGTTCTGAAGAATACGGTAACCTTTGTATTTGGTTAATAGATTTATTAAATGAAATGGCAGTTGGAAAATCAGAGAAAGAGCTAGACCGATTAGAGGAGATTTTCTTATATTCCAGCCGATTTGAATATTTATTCTGGGATATGGCTTATCGTAAGGAGATGTGGGGTTTTGAGGAGCAAGAACATACTACAGTTTCATAATGTTTCTTTTCATTATGATGAGAAACCAATCATCGATGAATTAAATGCTTCTATACAAGATAAAGAGTTTGTAAGTATTATCGGACCGAGTGGATGCGGGAAAAGTACATTATTTCGCCTTATTACAGGCTTAGAAGAGGCAAGTACTGGACAGATAGAGCTGACAGAAACAAAGAGCCATCCTGTAGGGTATATGCCCCAAAAAGATATGCTTTTGCCGTGGAGGACGATTATTGAGAATGCGGCCCTGCCGCTAGAATGCCAAGGTGTGCAGAAGAAAGAAGCGCAAGTAAAAGCGAAAGAACTGTTACATAAATTTGGTTTACAAGGGTACGAGAAAAAATATCCGAAAGATTTATCTGGTGGTATGAGGCAACGCGTATCTTTTATCCGAACTTTATTAACGGGCGGGGAGATATTATTGTTAGATGAACCGTTTAGCGCATTGGACGTTTTAACGAAGGCATCTTTGCAAGAATGGTTGTTTGAACAATGGAAAGAGTGGGAAAAAACAATTTTATTTATCACTCATGATGTTGAAGAAGCATTGTTTCTTTCTAATCGAATTTTCGTTGTAGAAAATCAACCGATAGCAACTTTAACTGAGCGAATTGTGCCGCTTGATCGTAACCGAACAAGAAAAGATTTATATAAGCCTGAAGTGTTGGCGCTTAAAGAAGAGCTCCTTAGTATGTTACAAAGGCAGGTACTCGTATGATGAATCGCTTGAAGGAGTTATTACCTGCCCTCATATTAAGTGGGATTTTACTTACTCTATGGGAAGTAGGAGCAAGAATTGTAGATGAGATGTACATTTTGCCATCACCTTCTGCAATTGTAATGAAGATATGGGCGCTGAAAGATATATTATTTACGGTTCATTTACCAGCAACGTTGTACGTCGTTTTAATAGGCGTTGTTATTTCTATCGTACTGGGCGTAGGGCTAGCGATGTTAATGAATGCGAGTACGTGGATGGAAAGAGCATTTTATCCATTATTGGTAGCTTCACAAACAATTCCAATTACAGCACTTGCACCACTATTTGTTTTATGGTTTGGATATACCATTTGGAGCAAGGTTGTTGTCACTGTCTTAATTACGTTTTTCCCAATTGCGGTAAATACGTATGATGGACTGCGTAGTACGAAGAAAGAATGGGAGGAGCTCTTAGTTACGTATGGTGCAACGAAAAAAGATATTTTTTTAAAGCTAAAATTGCCATCTGCTCTTCCTTATTTTTTCTCAGCTTTAAAAATTGCAGTTCCGCTTAGTGTTATCGGGGCAGCAATTGGAGAATGGCTCGGTGCACAAGCTGGGCTTGGATATTTCAGTAAACGAATGATGACGCAGTTAGACGGAGCTGGTGTATTTGCACCGATTGTATTGTTATCATTATTAGCTATTTTCTTCGTCATACTTGTTTCGATATTAGAAAAGAAATTTATTAGTTGGAGGAAACATTCATGAAATTATTAAAACGCATCTTTGTGTTTACATTATTAGTTGCAATGATTGCAGGATGTTCGAGTAATTCAGCATCGGATAAGAATAAAACAGAAAAAGAAATAACAGTAATGCTTGATTGGTATCCAAATGCGGTACATAGCTTTATTTATGCAGCAATTGAAAAAGGATACTTTAAAGAAGAAGGAGTAAAGGTGAATATTAAATTCCCTTCTAATCCGACTGATCCATTAACGTTAGCTGCTGCAGGGAAAGTGACAGTTGGTCTATATTATCAGCCAGATGTTGTCATGGCCAGAGCAAATGAACAAATTCCAGTGAAATCCATTGGAGCTGTCGTACGTTCGCCGCTAAATCATGTTGTATCGCTGAAATCAGCAGGTATTAAGTCACCTAAAGACTTAGAAGGAAAAACAGTTGGATATTCTGGAACTCCTTTAAGTGAAGCATATTTAAAGACGATGGTAAAAGAAGATGGTGGTAATCCAGATACAGTAAAAGTAGTTGATGTTGGATTCGATTTAGTACCAGCGTTAATTACGAAAAAAGTAGATGCTGTAACAGGAGCATACATTAACCATGAAGTACCTGTTATGCGTCACGAAGGCCATGAACCAGCATACTTTAATCCAGCTGATTACGGAGTACCGAATTATCATGAACTTGTTTTCGTAACAGGTGATAAAACGTTAAAAAAAGATAAAGAAGCATTGCAAGCCTTTTTACGTGGGGCACAAAAAGGGTATGACTTTATGAAGAAAAACCCTGATGAAGCATTAAATATTTTATTAGATCATCAAGAAAAAGAAAACTTCCCGCTTGTACCAGAAGTTGAAAAAGAAAGTATGAAAATTTTATTAGAGAAGATGGAAACGAAAGATGAGCCATTCTTATCGGATTCAAAAGAGTCATGGGAGAAACAAAACAAATGGTTGAAAGACAAAGGAATGACGAAAGAAATCGTTCCAGCCGATGAATTATTTGAAAACATTTTAAAGTAGGCGAATGAATATGAAAAATGAGCTCCATGTAATCTCAAATGGCCATATGCCATTCGAAGAGTTAGTGAATGTAGCGATGCAAATTGAGAGTGAGATTGATTATTTGCATATTCGTGAGCGTGAGAAAAGTACGAAGGAATTGTATGAAGGTGTGGAAAGTCTTTTGGGGAAAGGCTTTCCGGCATCGAAGATAGTGATAAATGATCGAATTGATATTGCTATTCTATTAAATATTCCACGTGTGCAGCTAGGATATCGAAGCGCAGATGTAAGGTCAGTGAAAGAAAAGTTTTCTTATTTGCATGTTGGTTATTCAGTACATTCTTTAGATGAAGCGATAGTGGCATTTAAAAATGGAGCGGATTCACTCGTTTACGGTCATGTATTTCCAACGGCTTGTAAAAAGGATGTGCCAGCAAGAGGATTAGAAGAAGTTGCTCATATGGCAAGATGTTTATCCATACCAATAACTGCAATTGGTGGAATCACTCCTGAAAATACAGGAGAGGTTCTTGTAAATGGTGTAAGTGGCATTGCTGTTATGTCCGGAATTATAAGCAGTAGTAATCCGTATAGCAGAGCGAAATCTTATAAGGAATCAATAAGAAAGTGGGCGGAGAAACATGTGTAAGAGGTATGATGTAGCGATTATTGGCGGAGGTGTAATTGGTAGTTCAGTTGCACACTTTCTAGCAGAAAGAGGGCATAAAGTAGCGATTATAGAGAAGCAAAGAATCGCATCTGAAGCTTCGAAAGCAGCTGCTGGTTTGCTCGGTGTTCAGGCAGAATGGGATGAATATGATCCGCTGTTTGAGCTTGCTAGAGAAAGCCGTGCTATATTTCCACAACTTGCAGCAGTTTTACGTGAAAAGACAGGCATCGATATTGGGTATGAAGAAAAAGGCATTTATCGTATTGCCCAAAATGAAGATGAGAAGGAAAGAATTCTTCATATTATGGATTGGCAACAGAAAACAGGTGAAGATTCCTATTTTCTAACGGGGGACCATTTACGGGAAAAAGAGCCGTTTCTATCTGAGTCAATTATAGGAGCGGTATATTATCCGAAAGATGGTCATGTTATTGCACCAGAGCTTACGAAAGCATTCGCACACTCCGCGGTATTTTCTGGAGCTGACATATATGAACAAACAGAAGTGTTTGATATTCGTATTGAAAATAATAAAGTGACTGGGATTGTTACGAGTGAAGGTGTAATCACATGCGAAAAAGTCGTTATCGCTGGAGGGTCATGGAGTACGAAATTACTACATTATTACCATAGTGATTGGGGTACATATCCTGTTAAGGGAGAGGTTGTTGCAGTAAGAAGCAAGAAACCGCTCTTGAAAGCTCCTATTTTCCAAGAACGGTTTTATATTACGCCGAAGCGCGGTGGGCGTTACGTAATTGGAGCAACGATGAAGCCTCATACGTTTAATAAAACTGTGCAGCCCGAAAGTATTACTTCTATATTAGAGCGTGCTTATACAATATTACCGGCTTTAAAAGAAGCAGAGTGGGAAAGCACATGGGCAGGATTAAGACCACAATCGAATCACGAAGCTCCTTATATGGGAGAGCATGAAGAAATAAAAGGTTTATATGCTTGTACTGGGCATTATCGAAACGGTATTTTATTAAGTCCTGTTTCTGGTCAGTATATGGCTGATTTAATAGAAGGAAAGCAGGAGAATCACTTGCTAGATTCATTGCTTTCTAAATCGGTTTAGAAAGGGGATGGAAGTTTGAATTTAAAAATTAATGGTAAGCAAATTGAAGTGCCGGCGAGTGTGAAAACAGTAGCTGAGCTACTTATATATTTAGAATTAGATAACAGAATTATTGTAGTAGAGCGTAATAAAGATATTTTACAAAAGGATGATCATAAAGATACATCTGTTTTTGATGGAGACCAAATTGAGATTGTAACTTTCGTAGGAGGCGGTTGATTATGTTAAACATTGGACCATTTTCATTTAATTCTAGACTTTTATTAGGAACAGGGAAATTCTCTGATTTTGATGTGCAGCAAAAGGCAATTGACGTTTCGGAAGCTGAAATTTTAACATTTGCAGTACGTCGTATGGATATATTCGATGCGAAGCAACCTAATTTATTAGAGAAACTTGATGTGAAAAAATATACGTTATTACCGAATACTGCAGGAGCAAAGAATGCTGAAGAAGCTGTTCGAATTGCGAAATTAGCAAAAGCTTCGGGGCTTTGTGACATGATAAAAGTAGAGGTTATTGGTGATGATAGAACGTTACTACCTGATCCAGTAGAAACTTTAAGGGCATCTGAAATGTTACTAGAAGAAGGATTTATCGTACTTCCGTACACATCTGATGATGTTGTATTAGCGCGTAAATTACAAGAACTTGGTGTGCATGCGATTATGCCAGGAGCATCACCGATTGGTTCAGGGCTTGGTATTGTAAATCCATTAAATTTAAGTTTCATTATTGAACAAGCGACAGTACCAGTTATCGTTGACGCTGGTATTGGTAGTCCAGCAGATGCAGCATTTGCAATGGAATTAGGAGCAGATGGTGTGTTATTAAATACAGCAGTATCTGGAGCAAACGATCCTATTAAAATGGCATACGCAATGAAATTAGGTATTGAGGCAGGACGATTAGGGTTTGAAGCGGGTCGTATTGCACGTAAACGTTGTGCAACTGCAAGTAGTCCTTTAGAAGGAATGAGCGTAGTTGAATAATCGATATTCTCGCCAAGAGCTATTTTCTCCAATTGGGGAAGAAGGGCAACAAAAGATAGGGGAAAAGCATGTACTTATTATCGGTGCAGGTGCATTAGGTAGTGCGAACGCAGAGATGTTTGTAAGAGCAGGCGTTGGTAAGGTAACAATTGTTGACCGCGATTATGTAGATTGGAGTAATTTACAAAGGCAGCAATTGTATGCAGAGTGTGATGTAGAGAATAACCTTCCGAAGGCTGTGGCGGCAAAAAAACGTCTAGAAGAGATTAATAGTGAAGTAAGAGTAGAAGCTCTCGTTCAAGATGTAACGGCTGAAGAGTTAGAAGAACTTGTTACAAATGTTGATGTAATCATCGATGCGACTGATAATTTTGAAACGCGTTTCATTGTGAATGATATAGCGCAAAAATATTCTATTCCATGGGTTTACGGGGCATGTGTAGGAAGTTACGGTCTTTCTTATACTATTCTTCCAGGCAAAACGCCATGTTTATCTTGTTTATTACAATCGATTCCGCTTGGTGGAGCGACATGTGATACAGCGGGGATTATATCACCTGCTGTATCTCTTGTCGTTTCTCATCAAGTAACAGAAGTTCTTAAACTGTTAGTGGAAGATTATGAATCACTTCGAGATGGACTTGTGTCGTTTGATGTATGGAAAAATGAATATTCATGTATGAATGTACAAAAGCTTCGTAAACATAATTGTCTTTCTTGTGGTGAACAGGCATTATATCCGTATTTAAATAAGGAAAATACTTCAAAAACAGCGGTGTTATGCGGGAGAAATACAGTTCAAATTAGACCACCTCATAAAGAGGAAATGGATTTTGAGCAATATAAAAAATTGCTGAATGATCGTGTGAATGATTTGAATGTAAATCCATATTTACTATCATTTTCGGTTGGAGAAAAGAGATTAGTTGCTTTCAAAGATGGCCGTGTACTTGTACATGGAACGAAGGATATAAGTGAAGCAAAAACAATTTATCATCGCTATTTTGGATAGAAAAGGATGAGTGGTATGAAAGTAAATAAAGCTTTAACAATTGCAGGATCTGATAGCGGAGGCGGCGCTGGAATTCAAGCAGATTTAAAAACGTTCCAAGAGCTTGGTGTGTATGGAATGACGGCTATTACAGCAATTACTGCTCAAAATACGCTTGGCGTTCAAGGGGTATATCCTGTTTCTTTAGAAGGAATTACGGAACAGCTGAATTCAATTGGTACGGATTTAACACCAGATGCTGTAAAACTAGGAATGTTATTTAGTAGTGAAATTATTCAAATTGTTGCAGAACATATTAAAAAATTTGGCTGGAATAATATTGTGCTAGATCCTGTTATGATTGCTAAAGGCGGCGCGTCATTATTACAACAAGAAGCAGTACAAGCATTAAAAGAATATTTATTGCCAGTAGCAACTGTTATCACACCAAATGTTCCAGAAGCTGAAGTGTTAACTGGGATGGAGATTCATAATATAGAAGATAGTAAGAAAGCTGCGAAAGTATTGTACGAATTAGGTGCTAAATATGTGCTTATGAAGGGCGGACATGCAGAATATCAAGGTAATGAAGTAATTGATTTACTCTTTGATGGAGAAGAGTTTATCGAATTTAGAAGTGAACGAATTCCTTCGAAGCAAACACACGGAAGCGGGTGTACATTTGCTTCAGCAGTTACAGCAGGACTTGCTAAAGGGTATTCAATTGAAGAGGCAGTTCAAGAGGCGAAACAATTTATTAGTATAGCGATTGAAGAGCCATTGAATATTGGAAGTGGTCATGGACCGACGAATCATTTTGCGTATAAGATGAATAATACACGTGTATAAAGACATGAGAAGCCAGTTTGTTAACTGGCTTTTTATGTTTACTTTTTCCAAATACAGGAGTAATATATCAGCCAGAATACATTTTTTGTAATACGCTGAGTCCAAATGTATGGAGCGGAGGAACCAATTTGTGCTTCGTCACTAGGGGTGAATCTTTCAATTTTGAAAGTAGGGCTACTCTCAAAGTCCGAATCCGACAGCTAACTTCGTAAGCGTCTTGAGAGAGGACGGTGCCATGATGGATACATCACTTCATCGATCCGATTAGTATAGGGGAATATCAATCTACGTTTGAATTCTTTTATGCTAAGGAGGATGAGGTACATGGAACTAACACTTATTTGTGTTGGAGAAAAAAACAAGGTAAAGAGTTTAAGAGAGCTAGTAGCATTTCAGCATGAGTTAATTATTTTTACAGCCAATGAAGAGATAGCGGCTGAAGTTAGAAATTATGGGTTTGAATCAGCTTATAGCTGTAATAAGGAGAAGGATTTTACTAGTATTTGCACACGTATTAAGAAGGTGATTTTACTAGGGGATGAGCTTCCGATAGTTAGTTTCTTCACAGAACACATTCGTTTTTCTTTTCAAGCGCCTATTACTGTTGTTACAAAAAATAAAAGATATCCAGCGCGGCTCTATGAAACAATTGGAGCTAAATTTGTCGTGTTTACGAACTGTGATAATATTTCTTTTTTATTTTTTGAATAGAGCGGGGGAAACGAAGATGAAGGTATTGTTACTAGGAGATATAGCGAATCGTTGGGTGGTATCGGTAGAGCGAGTTCAAGAATTGGTAGTGCTCGATCCTATTTTTCCAAGGCCATATATAATATTGCCATCGAAAGATGCCTTATATTTAAAAACAGATATTATCGAATATGAGCAGTTACATGCAGAATTATCACAAGCTTATATCCGTGGGAGAAATTTACGTGCTTTTTTACGGGGTAAATAAATTCTGAATGAAAAAGAGAGCGAATGTTAAGTGCGTCTAAGTGGGGTGCTTATATATATTCGCTCTTTTTATATATATATAAAAGGTCATTTCTATGAAAAAGAAAGAAAAGACAAGGAAACAGATGAAAGAATATTAATAACACGTAATGTAAGCGTTTAAATGATAAAATATTTTCTTATTTTCAGTAATTTGCCTCTTTACAAGTTAAATATAGAGGAGTATATTTACTCTCATAAATCATTCATGAAATTTCCAAAAAAAACCTAAAATCGCTGAGTTCCAGAAATGGAGCGGGGGAACCAATTTTGTGCATCGTCACTTGGGGTGAATCTTTCAATTTTGAAAGTAGGGCTACTCTTTAGGCCCGAATCCGACAGCTAACCTCGTAAGCGTTTAGAGAGGAGGTTTACTTTGTGTTGTTCACTTCGAACACTAAGTAGAGCTTAGTGTTCTTTTTTTGATAACTAAATGGTAAATTTTAACAAAAGCGAGGGGTAGTTATGTTAGATGTTGTAATGATCGGGATTTTTGTTGGGTTAGTCGCATCGATGGCGAGTCTTGCAAGTTGGTCAGATAAAGTTGTGAAAGAAGGGAAGCAATCATGATGATTGCCTTATCGGTTATTGTTGCAGCGATTACGGTGTACTTAGTGTACGCATTATTAAATCCAGAAAAGTTTTAATTAGGGGGAATCATTCATTATGATTTGGGTTGCAGTCGTTATTACAATGCTCTTGTTTATTTTAGTAGCAAAGCCAATGGGGATTTATTTAGAAAAAGCTTTTCAAGGTAGTAAGACGCTAGATAAAGTATTCGGGCCTTTTGAAAAACTTATTTTTAAAATTACGGGTGTAAAAGAATACAATCAAACGTGGAAACAGTACGCATTATCATTAGTTTTATTAAATGGATTTATGATTGTTGTCGTATATTTCATTTTCAGATTACAAGGTGTATTGCCATTAAATCCAGCACATATTGAGGGAATGGAGCCTACGCTCGCTTTTAATACAGCAATTAGTTTTATGGCTGATACAAACTTACAGCATTATAGCGGTGAAAATGGCTTATCTTATTTATCACAATTAATCGGGATTACATTTTTAATGTTTGCGGCACCAGCAACGACGTTAGCACTCGTTATGGCTTTTATAAGAGGACTCGCTGGAAAAGAACTCGGTAACTTTTTCGTTGATTTTACGAGAGCGTTAACGAGAGTTTTTCTTCCTATCGCATTTATTGCAGCGCTAGTCTTTGTCGCACTTGGTGTACCACAAACGTTAGACGGGGCAGTTACAGCACAAACAATTGATGGTGCGAAGCAAAGTATTTTACGTGGGCCAGTTGCATCATTCGTTTCCATTAAGGAACTTGGAAATAACGGCGGTGGATTTTTCGGGGCAAATTCTACACATCCTTTCGAAAACCCAGGACAAATGAGCAATATTTTACAAATGATGCTTATGATGTTATTGCCAACAGCACTTCCATTTACGTACGGACGAATGGTAGGAAATAAAAAACAAGGTCGTATCCTTTTCGTTTCACTATTCATGGTATTTTTACTAGGATTTATAACGATTACGACATCTGAATTACATGGAAATCCAGCTTTAAATGGAATGGGTATCGAACATGTACAAGGAAGTACAGAAGGAAAAGAAGTAAGGTTCGGAACAGTATTTTCTTCTCTTTATGCGACAGTAACGACAGCTGCTGAAACAGGGGCCGTTAATACGATGCATGATACGTTAACACCAATTGGCGGATTAGTACCACTCGTAAATATGATGTTAAATACAGTATACGGCGGCGTTGGAGCAGGATTTGTGAACATTATTATGTACGCGATTATTGCGGTCTTTATATCTGGGTTAATGGTGGGACGGACGCCAGAGTTTTTAGGTAAGAAAATTGAAGGTAAGGAAATGAAATTAATTGCGGTAACGATATTATTTCATCCATTACTTATTTTAGGGTTTTCAGCATTAGCTCTTTCAACAAATTTAGGGACGGATGCGATTTCTCATTCCGGTTTCCACGGTTTAACGCAAGTTGTTTATGAGTATACATCATCAGCTGCGAATAACGGATCTGGATTTGAAGGATTAGCAGATAATACACCGTTTTGGAATATTACGACGGGTTTAGTTATGTTTTTAGGGCGCTATTTCAGCTTAATTACGATGCTAGCTGTGGCAGCTTCGTTGAAAGAGAAGACGGTCGTACCAGAAACAGTTGGAACGTTCCGTACAGATAATGGTTTATTTGGTGGCATCTTCATCGGAACGATTGTAATTGTCGGTGCGTTAACATTCTTCCCGATGTTAGTACTTGGCCCAATTGCAGAATTTCTTACATTGAAGTAATGGAGGGTAAATAATGAGACCGGTAGTAGTAAAAGAAAAACAAGTAAATCAGTCACAAATACACGCTGTAGAAGATGAAGTTAGACAAGCGAAAACGCTGGATCGTGATATCGTGACGCATGCGATGAAACAATCCTTTGCGAAATTGAATCCGAAAGTAATGATAAAGAATCCTATTATGTTCATTGTGGAAATTGGGTTTATCATTACGTTCATTTTATCCTTTCTCCCAAGCAGTTCTAGTAGTGTACCAGGATGGTTTAATATAACAGTTTCTCTTATTCTATTATTTACAGTTTTATTTGCTAACTTTGCAGAAGCGTTAGCTGAAGGTCGTGGTAAAGCACAGGCCGATTCTTTAAAACAATCGAAGAAAGATGTATTTGCAAATGTTGTAAAAGAAAATGGAGACATCGTTCAAGTTTCAGCAACTGATCTAAGAAAAGGTGACGTCGTTATTGTAAAACAAGGAGAAATGGTTCCAAATGATGGTGAAGTGATTAAAGGATTAGCGTCTGTAGATGAATCTGCAATAACAGGGGAATCAGCTCCTGTAATAAAAGAAGCAGGCGGCGATTTTTGTTCCGTAACAGGAGGTACGATGGTCGTAAGTGATGAGATTACGATTGTCATTACGAGTAATCCTGGTGAATCGTTTATTGATAAAATGATTTCTTTAGTAGAAGGAGCTGCACGTCAAAAAACGCCGAATGAGATTGCTTTAAATACAGTATTAACGAGTTTAACGCTTATTTTCTTAATCGTTGTTGTGACGTTGCCGATTTTTACAAATTATTTAGGGTTTCAAATTGATACAGCTGTACTTGTAGCATTGTTAGTTTGTTTAATTCCAACGACAATTGGTGGGTTATTATCGGCAATTGGTATTGCCGGGATGGACCGCGTGACAAAGTTTAATGTGCTAGCAATGTCAGGGAAAGCAGTAGAAGCTGCGGGTGATATTAATACAATTATTTTAGATAAAACAGGTACGATTACTTTCGGGAACCGGATGGCACATACACTGCTACCAGTAGGAAATGAAACGATTGAGCAAGTAGGAAAATGGGCTGCGATTAGCTCAGTTTTAGATGAAACACCAGAAGGTCGATCTGTTATAGAATATGTACAAACGAAATCTATATCATATAATAGAGAAATTGCAGAACAAGGTGAATTTGTTCCATTTAAAGCAGAAACAAGAATGAGCGGTGTCGATTTACAGGATGGAACGAAAGTGAGAAAAGGTGCTGTTGGTGCCGTGATTGAATGGGTTCAATCGCAAGGCGGGATGATTCCGAAAGATGTGAATCAAAAAGCAGATTTAATTTCAAAAGAAGGCGGAACACCACTTGTAGTTGCAGTAGACAATCGTATTTACGGTTTAATATATTTAAAGGATACAGTGAAACCTGGTATGCGTGAACGTTTTGAACAATTACGTCAAATGGGAATTAAAACAGTTATGTGTACAGGTGATAATCCGTTAACAGCAGCAACGATTGCAAAAGAAGCAGGGGTAGATGAATTCGTTGCCGAGTGCAAACCAGAAGATAAAATTGCGGTTATTAAAGCAGAGCAAGATAAAGGAAAACTTGTAGCGATGACAGGTGATGGTACAAATGATGCTCCGGCATTAGCACAGGCGGACGTTGGATTAGCGATGAATAGTGGTACGACAGCTGCGAAAGAAGCAGCGAATATGATTGATCTAGATTCGAATCCAACAAAAATTATTGAGGTTGTAGGAATTGGTAAGCAATTGTTAATGACGCGTGGTGCGTTAACGACGTTTAGTATTGCGAATGATATTGCGAAATACTTTGCTATTATTCCAGCGATGTTTACATTAGCAATTCCGCAAATGGAAGCATTAAACATTATGAAATTAACATCGCCACTTTCAGCGATTTTATCAGCATTAATATTTAATGCAGTTATTATTCCATTACTAATTCCGTTAGCGATGAAAGGTATTGCATATAAACCGATGAGTTCTAATGCATTGCTTAGCAGAAACTTACTCATTTACGGGCTGGGCGGGGTTATCGTTCCGTTCATTGGAATTAAAGTAATTGATATGATTGTCGGCTTGTTCATATAAGGAAGAGGGGAAAAAGATGGCGAAGAAACAAAGTATACTATCACCAATTATTCGTATTACTTTTACATTTTTAGTTTTGTGTGGCCTCGTATACCCGCTTATTGTAACTGGTATTGCGCAAGCGGTAATGAAGGATAATGCGGATGGAAGTCTTATATATAATGATAAAGATGAAGTAGTTGGTTCAAAATTAATCGGTCAAAATTTCACAGATCCACGTTATTTTCATGGACGTGTCTCTAGTATAGAATATAAGGCAGAGGCGTCTGGTTCAAATAACTATGCACCGTCTAATCCAGATTTAGAGAAACGAGTTGAGAAAAGTGTTGCAGACTGGAAAGAACAGAATCCAACCGTTCCAGTTACAGAAGTACCGATAGATTTAGTGACAAACTCAGGTTCAGGGCTAGATCCTGATATTAGTCCACAGGCAGCTGCCATACAGGTGGATCGCATCTCGAAATTAACGAATATTCCGAAAGAAAAGCTGAATCAATTGATTAAGGATCAAACGGAAGGTGCTGCACTCGGTTTATTTGGAGAAAATCGTATAAACGTCTTAAAGTTAAATTTAGAATTACAGAAATTAATGAAATAGTAAAAGTGCTACCTCAATCTAACGGATTGAGGTAGCGTTGTTTCGCAAGAAAGGTTGTGAGTGTTTTGTATGCAGATGACTATAAACCGACGTTTCAAAGGCGAACGCCAGAGGAATATTTAGAATACATTCGTCAACAAAATCGTGGAAAGTTAAAGCTATACGTAGGGGCTGCCCCAGGAGTAGGGAAAAGTTATAAAATGCTTTTTGATGCAAGAGAGATGAAAAAAGATGGTATGGATATTGTCATTGGTTTAATTGAAACACATGGGAGAATCGAGACGGAGGAAGCAATTGCTGATTTAGAAAAAGTTCCTTTAAAAGAAATACAGTATAAAGGAAAGGTGTTTTATGAGCTTGATGTGGAAGGAATTATAAAGCGTGCGCCGCAAGTAGTTGTAGTGGATGAACTCGCACATAGTAATATACCAGGTTCCAAACATAAAAAACGTTACATGGATGTTCAAGAATTGTTAGATACCGGTATATCCGTATTATCAGCGTTTAATATTCAACATTTAGAGAGCGTTCATGACATTGTAGCTCAAATTACGAATGTAAAAGTAAGAGAGCGTATTCCAGATTTTATTCTGCAAAAAGCAAATGAAATTCAGCTTGTTGATGCAACGCCGGAAGTGCTAAGGAAGAGATTAATAGACGGAAAGATATATAAAGAAGAAAAAATAGGGCAAAGCTTACAAAACTTCTTTACGCTTAATAATTTAGGGGCACTAAGGGAATTATCGCTTCGCGAAGTTGCAGATGATATGGATGAGAAAATTAGCCAAACAGTTATAGAACCGATTGGTGTAAAGGAAAAAATTCTCGTTTGTGTACAATACAGTTCAACAGCAGAGAAATTAATACGGAGAGGTTGGCGCATGGCAGATCGGTTAAATGCTGAATTGTATGTATTAAATGTAGAAAGGGAAAATATAGATTCTATTTCAGCTGGTAAAAAGCAAACAATTGAAGAGTGGAAGTCGCTGACGAATCAATTTGATGCGAGTTTTGTGTTAGAAGAGGCGAAAGGAAGAAAGCCAGCGGATGTTATTATTGAAGTCGCGAACAGACTACAAGTAACACAAGTTTTACTCGGACAATCGGCGAGAACAAGATGGGAAGAAATTCGAAAAGGTTCTATTGTAAATGAAATTATGAGGCAAACGAAGTATATTGATATTCATATTGTTGCGGATCAAAGAGCTTAAATAGAGCCCACCTTTCGGGGGCTCTATTTTGCTTTTTGTGCGGTAGAGAAACGTAACATTTTCATTGCGTATAAAACTATAAGTAGAAATGTAACTGCTCCTATAAAGAAAATCCAAAAGTAATTTTGATTAAATAAAAGAAACCCACCTACAATAGGTCCTGTCCCCATGCCAAAATAGCGAATGAAGTTGTACATACCGATAGCTGTTGCGCGTTCTTGTACGAATTCTTCCGTTAATAAAGTAGTGTGAGTTGGCATAGAGAGTCCCATGCTAAAACCGTATAAAGAGGTAACGATAATGATGATTGGGATATTGATGCTATATGTGAAAGAGAATAAAGTGATACATATAATATTGAAGAAACTAGTAATGAATAAAGCTTGCTTTGTTGTGAACCGTTTTTGTGAAAATTTGTAGCAATAACTTCCTAACATAATAGAAAGGGACATTGGTACAAACATAAGACCAATTTTACTTGCGTGTAGATGAAATATATTTGTTAATATGCTAGGTAAAAAAACGAGGAAACAGAAATACATACAAAATTGAATAAAGCCAATAAGTGTAATGGAAAATCCAGTTTTGTTTTTTAAGATAAGCCAGTAATTCTTTTTTGCTTTAGGTTGCTCAATTACATTTGGTTTTGTTTCTGGAAGTAGTGAAATGTTTATAATTAATAAGATGATGCCAATTGTAGATAAAAACAGAAATACGGATAAGTGGCCATTTATACTGCCGAGATAACCACCTATGAGAGGGCCGATCGCAGGTGCGAGAGCAAGTAACATTTGATAAAGGCTCATCGCTTCTCCGCGTTCTTTTCCTTCAAATAAATCACCGATAATCGTTGCTGCAACTACAGGTATAGCTGCTATTCCTAAAGCTTGAACAGCTCTAAAAAATAGAAATAAGTAAATGTTTGGTGAGAAAGCACAACCAATTGAGCCGATTGTACTAATAATTAAACTAGGGATAAGGACAGATTTTCTTCCTTTTGTATCAATTAAAGGTCCGTATATGAGCTGCATAATCGCAAGAACGAATGTGAAAAGTGAAACGGTTAAATTTACAAGATAAAGAGAAGTATGAAACGAATTTTGAATCGTCGGTAAGATCGGTGTGTAAATATTTTGAGCGAAGGAACCGAGTAAGGCACTCATACAGATAACATATAAAATGAAATTCAGTTTGGTTTTTTCCATAATGTTAACCTCCTTTTTATTTAGTTTCCTTGGAAACTAAATTTATTTTAACATGATTTTCTCACTTGTAAAGATGGGGAAATGATTTTAAAATGGTATATAGTTAAATTGTTTCTTTGGAAACTTAGGAGGCGAGCGGATTGGAACGTACAGCGAAACAAATGGAAATACTTTCGGATATTCGTACACTTTTTCATAAAAAAGAAGAGCATTTGAAAGAAAATAATGAGAAGTTTCTTCGTGAGACAGGTGTAAGTGGTATGTCTTTATCTGAGTTACATGTTATCGAGTGTATCGGACAAAATGGTCTCATGAATGTAACGGCTATTACGACAGAAATGGGAATGACGAAGGGTGCAATCTCTAAAATTTGTACAAAGTTGTTTCAAAAGCAATTCGTTGAGAAGATGCAAATGTTAGATAATCAAAAAGAAATTTTCTTTCGCTTAACGGAAAGCGGAAATGAAATATATAAAGCTCATGAAAAGTTGCATAAACAAGCTGAAGAAAATTGGCTGTTACTTTTAGATGGATATACGAAAGAAGAGCAAGATTTTATTCAAAGGTTTATAAAGGATGTCTCTGGTCATTTGGAAATATAATTGGAAGAAAAAAATCCCTCCATTTCAAGCCTTTTAAATATAATTTCTGAAAGAACTCATATATAATAGAAAAAGATACTTAACATAGTGAATAATTAAAGAGTCAATATATATAAAGAGGAGAGAATAACATGCTTGAAAATACGGGGTTAGTATTAGAAGGCGGCGGTATGCGTGGTGTATATACGGGCGGGATATTAGAATACTTTATGGAACAAGATTTATATTTTCCATATGTAGTCGGTGTATCAGCTGGTGCTTGTCATGCAGCGTCGTATCTTTCCAGACAAAGAAATAGAAATAAAACGGTCAATATTGATTATGTATCACATCCGAAGTATTTATCGTATAAAAACTTATGGAGAAAACGTCAGTTATTTGATATGGATTTCATTTTTCATGAAATACCAGAAAAGCATGTGCCGTTTGATTTTGAAACATACTTTAATAGTCCCGAACGCTTCCTTGTAGGAACAACGGATTGTGAAACAGGACAGTCTGTTTATTTTGAAAAAGAGGGAACGAATGATGATGCGCTAAATTTATTACAAGCGTCTAGTTCATTACCTTTCATTGCACCAGTAGTAAACTACCGTGGTAAGCAATTGTTAGATGGCGGGATTTCTGATCCAATTCCAGTTCGTAAAGCGCAAGAGGATGGATTTAAAAAATCAGTCGTTATTTTAACGAGAAACCATGGTTACGCAAAGGAAAAATCAAAATTTGGCTGGATTGCAGCGAAAGCTTATAAAAAATACCCGAACCTTGTTAATACGATGCTAACTCGTTATGAAGTGTATAATGAAACACTTCACTACATTGAAAAAGAAGAGCAAGCGGGTAATTTATTTGTTATTCGCCCAGAAGTGCCGCTTCAAGTAGATCGTATGGAAAAAGATGCGACAAAATTACAAAGTTTATATGAGCAAGGATATGAAGATGCAAAGAGACAATTTGCAGATTTACAGGCGTTTTTGCAAAAATAATAATTAGGCTGTGGAGAAGGAGTTCTCTGCAGCCTTTTTTGTATTGCTACTTATACGTTACTTTTTAAAAATGTATTAATGTTTAAGTGTTTAAAGAGTTTGTAAAACATATGGGTTTATTATTGAGAAAAATTTGCTTGAAGGGTATTATGACGATGTAGCGCTACTAAACTATTTAATTTATGAGGTGATTGTTAATGAAAGGAAAGGTTTTTTCAATTACGACTTTAGTATTATTAGCAACATCAATCTCAACAAGTGCATTCTATCCAACTTTAAGTGGTCACAAAAGCGGTAATCTACTATCTTACAGAGCTCAAACGACTACGAATCAAAATGCATCTCGCTGTTCAGTAGCGATTTCTTTTATTAATTCAAAAGGAAGTTATTCATATATTGAAAGCGCCTCGGATAAGTTAGGATCCCATGAATCTGGAAGAGCATTAAATGCTACTGTTAGTAATGGTGCATATAACGCCTTTGGTGCAAAAGGACTCTACTCTGAGCATTATGCTAATGAGAATAATGACTATCAAGAAGATACACACAAAGGTACTTTTGATAGTAATGGTAACTTACGATTACAGTGGTAAAAAACATTAAACAGTTGTCTTTATAAATATTTGGATAAGGAGAAGGGGATGTATATCATCTCCTTCTTATTTAAAAGGAGCCAAAGTATGTATTTAGCTTTTAAAAATATAAAAAGCAACAAACTGTTTTCCGTAATTCTTCTGATGTCATTTTTTATTTCTTTTCTTTCTATATCAGTTGCCGCGCTTTTAACGGAATCTAAACGAAATTTCATATCTGCTTTTCAAATCGGCTTTCCAGAAAAGAATCAAATGTTAACAGTTCCTATAGATAATGAAACAGAGCTTGAATCAATCATTCCTTTCATTCAAGATACTTTTGTAAAAAGTGATATTTACGTAGAGAATTTAAAAGCATTGAATAGTTCAGGTGCAATAAAAATCATAGCTTTGAACTTAAAAGATGATTATTATTGGACGCCATATATTTCTGAAGGGCAATATTTTCATCGTGGAAATTCAAGTGATATGGTTGTTGGTGATCAAACAAATGTAGAGGAATTATATGAATTTGATGATACATATAAAAAAATAGGAACTGTATCGAGGAAAGACAGTGATGTCGGTGTATCAGACATATACATTCCACTTCAAAACTTACCTAATATATCTAAAAAAGGTATTATCGCTAGTAAACAATTACAATTAACAGTTGTTAACCCTACATCATCTATTCATAAGGAAATAAAAACGTTTATAAATAGGAGCAAAGAAGTGCTTTCGGGAGAGGCTCAAATACTGAATGAACGAGATCTTCAGGAACTAAATGTAACAGATATAGATTCAGCAAATAAGTATTATTATAAGTTTATTCTTGTTGCAATAGTTTCTGGCATTTCCGCAGTCTTATTTTGGATTTATAAGAAACAAAGGGAGATTTCATTAAAAAAGGCAGTAGGTGCGTCTAATAGATCTATTTACTGCGAACTATATATTCAAATTTTGTTTGTTTCTCTAGCAGCGATGTTGTTGGTTTTTCTTACTTTAGAAATATTTTCTGGAACAATTCATACGTATTTTCAGACATACTTATTAAAACCGTTAACACTATATGTATTGATATGTAATGTTGGTTTTATAATATTTCTTACAATGTTTGTTACTTTAATTCCGATCAAGCACATTATAAATATATATCCCGGAAAACATTTAAGAACATAGGAGGTCTTCATGTTTTTTATATTTGATTCTATACGGTCTATGAAAAAACGGCTGTTACCGAGTGTGATTATAGTAATTTCTTTAGTTATTGCATTTTCTTCAGCTATAGAATTTATTAGTAACCTTTCGGGATATCGAAAAATGATGACAGTAGCAAACAGTTTATCGACTAATGAAAATTTCTATGAACTTTATGCAACACAAGATATAACGTTGTTTAGCGAAGAAAAAGCAAAAAATGACTATCAACATTTCATTCAAGGTTTATCTAATACGATACCAATTACAAATACAACAAATTATTTGTTTCGTGAATATTCATTTACCTTAAATAAAGAAAATGAAACGATAAAGACTCTGCTTGTTGATAAAGGTATTAATAAATATTTTCATATACGACTTTCACAAGGAAGATATTTTGAGGAATGGGAATTTCATAAATCAGTATTTAATATTAGGCCTGTTATATTAGGTGCTAATTATAAAGAAAAAGTATCTATTGGTGATGTCATACCATCTGGAAAAACGAAACTAAAAGTAATTGGTTTTTTAGAAAAAAATTCATCCTTTATACATCCTAGGAGTGGTGAAATATTAGACAATCGTATTACATTATTAGATGACATGGCTATTTTACCAATTGGAACAGAAGAAATAGAATTCCACAGTGTAGAGCTTTTATATAATGGGTTAATTATAGAAATAAATGAGAAAATGGATATAAATGAATTTCAAAGGAAAGTATTAAAGTTAACAGAAGGTAAGGGGTATTCGTATTATGTTACAAATCCGAATAAATTGTTAGAAAACGAAAAGCAAGGCATTGATAATATGTCATACCCCTTATTATTAAGTGGTACAGTCTTATCTTTTTCATTTATATCTATTTTATTAACATCAATGGCAGCGCTTTATATGGAGTGTAAAAATATTTCTATTAAATCAGCATTAGGAGCAAGTACTTTTCAAATATGTCTTCCGTTTATTATTGAGTATATGCTGATATTCATATTATCGATATATATAGGAACTGCATATTTTCAATGGGAGAATAGCGGAGCAACTGAAATTCAGAAAGGGCTAGAAAATAGTACCGTATCTTTCTTTGGAACGCTAAAAGTCTCTAAAGAATCATTAATCGTTATAAGTACGTTATCAATTATAATGATCCTCATTATATATGCAATCATTTACTTCAATGTATTAAAAATAAAAAATACATATATGAAAGAGGTGTTATAGATGATTCAGCTCGCAAATGTAGCTAAGGAGTTTGGAAAGGAGAATTTTAATGCTTTAAAAGATATTAATCTTACAATAGAAAAAGGTGAAATGATAGCTATTATGGGGCCATCTGGTTCGGGGAAATCTACTCTTCTCAACATTATTGGCTTAATTGATAGTCCCTCTACTGGAAAATATTTTTTAGATGGAATGGATACTAGTAAATTAAAGTCAAACTATCATAAGTATCGAAATAAGGAAGTTGGATTTGTGTTTCAGAACTTTTCGCTACTAGATGATTATACAATTATTGAAAATGTAATGCTTCCACTTGTATATAGAAGAATTTCTCATAAGAAACGTATGCAAATATCAAAAAGAATGCTTGAGATGGTAGGTTTGGAGAAGCATATAAATAAATATCCTTACGAGTTATCAGGAGGAGAACAGCAAAGGACAGCGATAGCAAGAGCATTAGCGCAAGATACAAAAATTATCTTAGCAGATGAGCCGACTGGTGCTCTTGATCAAGAAAATGGGAAAAAAATTATGAGCATTTTAAAAGAAATTAATAAACAAGGAAAAACGGTACTAGTTGTTACACATGATCAAAAGGTAGCTGAATATTGCCAGAGGACGATACGTTTGCTTGATGGCAATATTCAATAATTTTTATGGTATAATATGGATAAAAGTGTGTGAAGGAATGATACATATGAAAAATGTATATAAAGGACTTAGACATACTGGATTTACTGCAATGCTTATTTTTGGTGGTGTATTTCTACTTCGCTTGTTGATTCATGATGAAATGCTATTGGATCAGCTTATTGGGTTTAGTGTAGGAATGGTGATGGTTGTTTCTTCAGTTTTCATTCAAAAGTATAGTAAAGAATTACAGGCGAATGAAAAGTATTAAAGATTTTTAACTCCTTTTATATTTTTCATAGTTAAGTAGTTTAGGCGTAGAGGAGGCTTTCATATGATTTTTTTATTTGCGGTATATTTTGTTTTTATTATGACATTGTTAATGACGTTTTTTCTTTCTAAAAGATCATATGAGAAGCCGTTTATTAAATATATACCAGCGTTCATATTGTTTATTTTGGCTTTCATTTCTTCTATTACGTTTGTATTTAATAACGGAATGGGAGAGCTTATGATAGCAATCTTCTTAGGAGTTACGGCAATAGCGAACTTTTCCTTACTTCTTGTATTGAAAGTAGTTCGCGTAATTGTTGCAAAAGAAAAGTAGAGCATCGGAATTCGATGCTCTACTTTTTTATTTATAAAAAAACCCTCATAACGAGGGTTTTTAATGTGGTAAGAAAACTAATTGATAAGCGAACAAGATCCCGAATAAATACACAAGTGGGTGAACAGCACGGAATTGTCCTTTTGCCACTTTCATAAGTGGGTATGAAATAAATCCAAGTGCAATACCTGTTGAGATACTTGATGTAAGTGGCATGCTTAAGATTACTAAAAATGCTGGGAATGCTTCATCGAATGTATCCCAATCGATGTGGCGAACTGAGCCCATCATAAGACTACCAACGATAATTAATGATGGTGCTGTAATAGCTGAAACGCCAGAAACAGCGCTCACTAACGGTCCGAAGAATGCTGCTAATGCAAATAGAACAGCTACTGTAACAGTTGTTAAACCAGTACGACCACCAGCTGCAACACCAGCAGATGATTCAATGTAAGCTGTTGATGGTGTTGTTCCGAACATAGCTCCAATTGTTGCTGAGAATGAGTCAGATAGAAGAGCTCGTCCTGCTTTTGGAAGCTTTCCATCTTTCATAAATCCACCTTGTTGTGCTACACCAAGTAATGTTCCAGTTGTATCAAATAGTGTAACGAGGAAGAATGAGAACACAACGCCGTATAATCCGTAGTTAATTACATCAGATACAGCAGTAATTGGATTTGAAACGATAATTCCTTCTGGTAATCCAGGCATTGATGTAACGCCGTTTGAGAACGTTAATTGCCCTGTGAAGTAAGCGATAATACCAGTTAATAACATTCCGATAAATAGTGCCCCGTTTATATTTAAAGACATAAGGATAATTGTAATTCCAAGGCCAGCTAATGCTAGTAGAACTGGAGCAGAGTGAAGATCACCAAGCCCAACTAAGTTTGCATCATTTTTTGTAACAATTCCCGTTAAGCGCAAACCGATAAAAGCAATAAAAAGACCGATACCAGCAGTAAGTGCATGTTTTAAGTTTTCAGGAATTACTTCCATTAATTTCGTACGGAAAGATGTGAATGATAACAAAATTAAAATCATACCTGCTACGAATACAGCAGAGAATGCAATCGCGAAAGTCATGCCTTCATGAGCTTTTACAACAGAATAAGAGAAATAAGCATTTAATCCCATACCCGGTGCAATTGCGATTGGTAAGTTTGTAAAGATTGCCATAAATAATGTTCCGACAACAGCGGCGATAATTGTAGCTGTAAATGCTTGTTCAAATGGAACGCCTGCATCCCCAAGGATGACAGGGTTTACGACAATGATATATGCCATTGTTAAAAAGGTAATAATACCTGCCATAATTTCAGTTTTAATAGAAGTTTTATGTTTTGAAAGGTTAAACATATAAACATCCTTTCTTTTTACGAATAATTTTCACAACAGTTATATATAATATTCGTTTTTTATCTATTTTGCAATAGTTTTGCATAAAAACTTTAGAATAACTCATATTTTATGTCTTAAATTCGAATATTAACCGTAAAATTGCGTGTGAATAGCGGTTTTTTAATGTGTAAGTAGTTTTTATTATTGTGCACATTATAAGGGGAAAGGAGTTGAAGGAAGTTATGCCGCAGCAAAAAAACTTTTTAACGATGCCAGCGCAGCATCAAAATAAACAGCCTGGTATTGAATCGTTAATGAATCCTCTTCCAAAGTTTGAAGATCCAAATTATAAAGGAAGCGAAAAGTTAAAAGGAAAGAATGTGTTAATTACAGGGGGAGATAGTGGGATTGGACGAGCTGTGTCCATCGCTTTTGCAAAAGAGGGAGCAAATATTGCGATTGCTTATTTAGATGAGGATGAAGATGCAAATGTGACGAAACAACTTGTTGAAAAAGAAGGCGTGGATTGTGTATTACTGCCGGGGGATTTGAGTATTGAACAACATTGTAAAGATATTGTGGAAGAGACCGCCCGGCAGCTGGGAAGTTTAAATGTTCTTGTGAATAACGTCGCACAGCAATATCCGCAGCAAGGGCTAGAGTATATCACAGCGGAACAGCTAGAAACGACATTCCGTATTAATATTTTTTCTTATTTTCATGTTACAAAAGCAGCACTCTCTCATTTAAAGCAAGGTGATGTAATTATAAACACGGCATCTATCGTTGCGTATGAAGGAAATGAAACGTTGATCGATTATTCTGCAACGAAAGGAGCAATTGTCGCTTTTACAAGATCGCTATCTCAGTCGTTAGTACAAAAAGGAATTCGTGTAAATGGTGTTGCACCAGGCCCAATTTGGACACCGCTTATTCCATCCAGTTTTGATGAGAAAAAAGTATCACAGTTTGGGAGCAATGTTCCTATGCAAAGGCCTGGTCAGCCGTATGAATTAGCGCCTGCATATGTATATTTGGCGTCTAGTGATTCGGCATATGTGACAGGGCAAATGATACATGTAAATGGTGGCGTTATTGTAAATGGATAGTTTTCATTTATAAGAGCAAAGTAAAGCTAATTGCATTTATCCCGCTATTTGCGGACAGTAAGACTCCACCTCAAAATTTGGCTGGAGAAAAGAAGTTAGATGGGAGTCGGGCTGCCCGTAAACGCCCGATTGGTGAAGGCTAATAATCAGTGGGGGATGAACAGAACCCCCACTGATTAAAGTTTCACTTTATTATGATGTTAGTGCTAGGGAGGATTTAGATGAAGAAAGTATGGTTTATCGTAATCCTATTTTTCTGCCTGCCAGCTAGCGTTTTTGCTAATACAGATCATTTAATATTAGTTAACCTTACGACGAATCAGCTGTCTTTTTTTGAAGAGGGAAACTATACTAGAACTTTTCCGATAACGACAGGAAGAGATAGCACCCCGACGCCTGAAGGGAATTTTTGTATTATAACTAAATATAAAAATAAAGAATACCATCGTAAAAAAATACCTGGGGGTGCACCGAATAATCCTCTCGGTACAAGATGGCTAGGTCTGGATAAAAAGGAATATGCCATTCACGGGACAAATCGTGAAGGAACGATTGGAAGTCGGGAATCAAATGGTTGTATTCGCATGCACGATCGGGACATACAATGGTTATACGACCGGGTACAATTACAGACAAAAGTAATTATTTCTCGTTTTCATACGAGTCCCGAATATGAAGCTTATAAGCTTGGTTATCGTGTTGTGAGCTGGAATGGTCGTAAAGTAGAAGAAGAACAAATTGGAATGCTTACGTTAGTAGATCGTGTAAATATATATTGGCAAGAACCAAATGGACAATTAACGAAAGTAAAAACGGTATTGCCAAATGAAAAATACGCAGTGTATTCCAAACGAAAAGATGGAACCTATTATATAGGAAACAATTTGTATATTGTAGAGGAAACGGGAGAAAAAATTCGTTATGAGCAATTACCTTATTCGATTTTAAGTAATATATATAAGCGGAAATATAATATTCCATAATAGCTACCGTGTATAGGCGGTAGCTTATTTGTGATGAAGTTTAGTTGTTTTTATTGATTTCATACCAATCGCGTGTCTACAAATAGTAAGATGAAAAAATTGAAACAGCAACTATTATGTTTTGGTGAATATAATACAGTACAGATTGGGAGGCGGTCACATTATGAAAAGTGAATTTGCATTTAAAATTTTCTTAATCACGACTTGTTTATTTATCGTGTATTTATATGCGTTACTCGTCTTCTCCTTTTATGTTCCATATATTGATTTAATATTGTTCGTCGGATTTATTTGGGCATTTGTTAAAGCGAGGGAAGGGGAGAAGAGTGTATATCGACGCATTACTTTATGCGGGACGGTCCTTCTCGTTATTTTGTACTTTTTTATGATGCATGATGTTTGGAGGGGAATGTAAAAAAGCATACGACTAATCGTATGCTTTTACGTTTAATATTTCGGTTTAAATGTATGACAACACGTTTCTACACTCGTTGTTACAGAACTTTCAAGCGTCTCGTTTGTTAAAGTAGCGCTTGTATACGAACTGTTTTCAATTTGACCTGCTTCTTGTGCATCAGGTTGAACAACAATTGCACTTGCTTGACAAAAGTTACCTTGTCCCCAAAATGAACAATTGGAAACCGAGCATTTCACTTCTGGCATAAAACCCCCTCCTCATACATTAGTGTGGGATTTTACACCCATTTCATGTATAGAAGGAGTTTCCTTTTCTTATTATTTTTTTGTTTGCTCAAACCATTCTTTGAACTTTTCTTTCGGTTGTTCACCGCTAATACGGCTTACTTCTTTGCCATCTTTAAAATGAATGATTGTTGGAGTTCCTGTAATTTTATATTCATCCCAAGGAGCATCTAATTTTTCAATATCCATAACTTTCATATCAACATTCAAGTCTTTAGCCATTGGTACTACGATAGGAGATAATTTTTGGCAATGAACGCAAGATGTTTGATAAAAGTATACTGTTTGTTCTTTTTTATCTTCTAAATTTTTATTGAGATTCTCAAGAGAAATTTTATTTGAGTAGTAATCTTTTTCATTTGTCGATGCGCTTTTCTTTTCCATTTGTGTTACAGCAAAAATTGCTGCGAATAAGATGATAATAATACCGCCAAATATAAGCATTTTTTTCATTCTTTCATCTCCTTATTTGTTTTTAATTACAATAAAGCTGCAAATAGCGATTGTGATAAAGCCGATAAGTGCTAAAAACGGGATTGTCACAAAGCCGAACCAGTTTATGTATTCTCCCGTACAAGGTACGCGTCCGCAAGCTGCTCCTGCAGCTGATAGTGCTGAAATTTTTTGAATTGCATAGTGATATAAAGAAATACAAGCACCAATACTTGCAATTGGTAAGGAATAACTTGCAATACGATAATCTTTTTTTACTACAGCAATGCCGAGCCATAAAACGAATGGATACATAAAGATACGTTGATACCAACAAAGGACACAAGGCTCAAATTTCATGATTTCGGAAAAGTATAGGCTACCTAGCGTAGCAATAAAAGAAGCTCCCCATGCAGTAAATAAAGCATACTCTTGCTTTTTTTCTCGTCCCATATTTTATACCTCACTTATAATAGTTACATACTAAATTATAGTATGAAGTAGCACAGAAAAGAAAGAGAAAATATGTTTATCAATAAAAGTTTTGTAAAAGAAAACTTTTATTGATATAAAAATGTTCAAAAAAGCGCCATTCTCTAAGAGAGAATAGCGCTATATTTTACATTTGAATTTGCTCTACTACTTCTTCTACATGTGACTTCTGGGATGCATGGTCAATATATTGAAATAGGAGCTGCAATTGTTTGTCAACTTCTGGCAATTCTTTACTGTATTGATAAGCGTGTAAAAAGTGTTCAATACGCTTAGAAAATAGTTGATCATTCGTTTGAACCATTAAAACGAGTAGTTTATCCCAATTACAGCAATACGTGTAATAGAGAGCTTTGTCATAGTCGTTATATGTTTGCACTGTGTACCCTCCTTACCGAAGAGTTATATATAGTGTGTGACAAGCGAGGAGAAATACACTTGAAAGAATTTGTTAAGAAAAAAAGTGAATGAAAAGAAAAAAACGAGGAGTCTCCTCGTTTTTTAAGCTTTTGGCATTGGCGTAGGTGTTGGTTTCCCATATCCTTCTTTGTATTTATTATCAATATAATTACGAATTTCAAGCGTTGATTTTCCTTTTTGTTTCATCGAAGCAGATTCAACTGCGATTTCTAAGCAATTTACACAAGTTGTTGCATGGGAATCCCAAACAACTTCACCATTCTTTTTGATTTCACGAATAAAGCAATTTTTATTATTTTTATGTCCTACACTTTCACCACACCCGCAGTAACAAGGAATCCAATCCAATAGTTCAGCATTTTGTCCAGCGACAGTATAGATGTCTTTCATTTGTGGATCAAGTTTGTCTAGGAAGGCCGGAAGTGTGTCGACTCCTTTTGTCTTTTCTTGAATGTCAGCTTGCTGAGTGTGCGATGCGTGGTCATGCTCTTCTTTTGATTCAGAAGATTTTTTTTCATTTGTACCAGTACTCCCGCATCCAGTAAGAATTAAGCTCAGTACTACAAGTAAAGAAAATACATACTTTTTCATTCGCTTGTCCCCTTTACAAATGTATTAATAAAATTGTATCAAATATCATGGGGTGTCGGGAGAAGATTTTTTCGACTTATTTTTGAAGCGCCACCGTAGTGAATGGAATAGAAATAAAATCGGTACATAAGCGTAGACAATATACAGGCCTATTTGGGATAATACTGTATTTAATGTATTGATACTCTCACGGTTTGTAAAAAATAAGGATGAAATAAATACACTTGTGATAAAAAGTGGCAATGTAATTTTAAATGGTATGTGAAAAGAACATTTAATAGTACGGCAAGAAGACCAAATCGTTAAACAAAGGTTAGGTAAAATAATAAGGAACCATACGAAAATAATGATGTATTCAAATCGCTGAATGAAGGGAACTTTAATAATTTTTAACATCGTTAATGTAGGCCAAATGGTATGATGCAATTGCCCTTGGCTATAGTACATAAAAGAAACAATTGCCAAGAGTACATATAGAATGGTTGAGAAGGCTATGCCGCCATGGGCCCACTTTTTTAAGGATTTCCCTTTTTCAATTAACGGATAAAAGATAAGAATCGCCTCAAATCCAAGAAACTCTAAAGCAGAAGCTTTCGCTGAAGTTAAAATTTCTACAGGAGAATGTGTGAGTATAGGTAAAATGTTACGGAAATGTGCATATTTCATTGGGAAAACTAAAAACAGTACTACAAAAATCGGTAATATGATACCCCAAAAACATATTCCTGCTACAGAGCGGAATCCGCCTTTTATAACATAGTAGGTCACGAATAAAAATAATAAAGTTAATTTCCATGGTTTAATTGTAGGGAAGACCCATACTTGAATGACCTCAATATATGTACGAAGAACTGTAAGGCAAAATAATAGAAGGTATATGGTGAAACAAACGGAAAGAAAGGTACCAAGCCATTTTCCGAAACATGTCATATGGATATTCATTAAATCATTATCTTTTTCTAACATTTTAAGCATACAAAATAATACGATATGAGTTGCAATACCTGCAACAATAAGGGAAATCCAAGCATCATAGCCAGCATGTTGCGCAATAATTCGTTGATATCCTAATACACCTACTCCAATTTGAAGAGAGTGTAATAAAAGAAATACGAAATAAGGAGAAACAGTATTCTTTTTATTTTGCTCAGCCATTTTAACACCTCATTATTCTCCGATACCAGATTGTACGATATTAATTTGCACATTAACAGCAACGTCTACGCTAGGGTACATTTTTTGAATTTCTTTCATACTCCATTTTCTCGAGTGACTACGAATTTCTTCACGTATGCCTACTGGATCAATATCTTTTTCTTGGAACTGTTTTATTAATTCGTTTAAATCTTTTTTTAGTGTTTTTTCTACATGTTTTTTTACGTAAGTTACATTCTCCTTCTTCGATAAATCAAGCCAATCAGGAGTGTTTTTTATGAGCCCATTTAGTTTTAAGTGGATGTGAACTTTCGGAAGACTACCGTTTTGAGAAACGTTACAGACACTTCTTCCAGATAAGTTTTGAGTAGCGATTAATCCGTTATGTTTACCTTGACGTATCGGAACTTCGTAACGTCCATTTTTAGTTGGATTAATGAGTAATTTTAATAAAAAAGAGCCTTTTTTATCTGTATACATAGCCACTTTATCTTTTTTTAAAAAAGCGATTCCTTTAATAGAAGCTGATTTGTCTTCGTCAATTTCAATATAGGGAAGAAATGGATCGCCCCCTGATGAATAAAAGTTATACAAAAAAATATTTAAAGCGGTCCGAGGAAGCGTTTCAGTTTCTATATTTTGCTCAAGTAAATCAGCAAGATAGAGCGATCCATTTGTTTTAACATGCTTGAGAAGCTCTTCTGTTGATCCATCTACAAGTGCTAGCTGTACATCTCGGCCGATGTTAGGGTCACGTTGTAAGTTGTTAATAATGTCACCAAGCCCACGTTCACCAAATGATTTTCCGAATAGGGCAACACGCATTTGACCTATGGCGATGGTATGTGGTGATTTGGCGTTTAACTGTGAAGAGATAGTTTCAACTGTACTTGCAGTAGTTGATTGAGTTTCTGGATTTGACTGTACGCCCTTTGTATAATCTGGATAGAGAATTGTCCCGCGAAATTTATTGTCTTTCGTTATATCAAATCCACCTACATGAATAATGCGCTGTGTGTCTACTATATTCGATTGTATACAACCTGATTGGAAAGTAAAAAGGATCATAGTAAAGCATAGTAAAATCTTTTTCATTTCTTTTCACCATCACGTTTCGTTTTCGCTTTTTCCGGATTATAGCGCCATTTTGATTTCGGTCTAAGAAAAGAAGCACGTGCGGCGGTTTGACTAAATGGTAAACGAAGGAGCCCTTCCGCAGTTTTTAAACCTCGAAATGGGTATAAAGGTAATAAATATGGCGATCCAAGTGATTTCAAACGAATTAAATGAGCTAATATGAAGACGAATCCGACAATGAGACCTAATCCGCCAAATGCTCCAGCTAAAACGATGAGCGGAAATCGAAGTAACCGGATAGTAGAAGACATTTTTACCGTCGGTGTTGTAAAAGACGCGAGCGCAGATAATGCAACCGCAATTAATAAAATAGTACTCGTTAAAGCAGCCTCAACAGATGCTTGTCCAATTACAATTCCCCCAACAATACCGATTGTTTGTCCAACTTTTGTCGGTAATCGTGCCCCTGCTTCGCGAAGTAACTCAATTGTAATTTCTAAAAATAGAGCTTCTAAAACAGGGGGAAACGGTACATTTGCTCTTGAATAAATGATTGGTCCCAGTAAATCAGCAGGAATCATTTGATAGTGATACGTTAATATAGCTGTATAAATAGCTGAAGAAAATAGAGAAAATGTCGCTCCGAAAAACCGCACCATTCGAAGAAATGAGCCCGCTACCCATGGTAAATAATAATCTTCTGGAGATACAAAAAAATCGAGTAACGTCGCCGGTCCGGCTAATGCGTAAGGGGAACCGTCTGTTAAAATGACGACACCGCCATTAATTAATGCAAAAACAGAACGATCTAACCGCTCTGTAGGTAGTAAAACAGGGAAGGGAGAGTTACTATTATCGCAAATAAACTGCTCGATCATAGTTGCATCGAAAGGAACATCAAAGTCAATGTCTTGTAGGCGCTGCATCGCGGTATTAACGTGTTGCTCATTCGTAATGCCTTCGATGTAAGCAACTACGACTTTTGTTTTTGATATAGAACCAACTATAACTTCTTTGAAAACTAATTGTTCTGTGACAATATTTCGCCGAAGTAAGTGTATATTTGTATCGATATTCTCAACGAATCCGACTTTTGGACCGATGACACTATATTCATTTTCAGTATCGTTATATAGCCGTGTACCTAAAACTGAACTTTCAGCACGAATAAGTGCATATTCTGCGGTTTGAGAATCATTTTTCAGCTGTATGAGTACATATCCACTTAATAATTTTTCACGAATATCATTAATAGTAGGGCCGGTGATAATCTCCTCAAGTGTGACGATATTGGCTATATCATTTATATTTTCAATGTGATCTAATTCTCTTTTTATAGGTGTTAAAATGAATCGATTAATGAGGAGTGATTCAGCCGTAGATTTATAGTAAAACAAACATAACGTCCCATCTTCTACGATGTTATAAGAAACGAAATCACTAGACCCTTTCATAGTTTGGATAAATTCTGGAATGGAACAGATTGTTTTTTTATTCTTTTTAGACGAAAAACGAAACATTTTCTCACCCCTTACCTACATTATTGACTTCTGTTAGTTTTTGGGGAATACGGGAATTTATACTTAAAAATTGAAAGTTCATAAAGAAAAGGAAGAGGGATGAATATCTCTTCCTTTTTGGCATGTTAATTTGTTTTCTTTTCTTTAATAGACTTCACTAATTTAATCATTTCTGCCCGTATATCTTCTTTTTTAACATTTAGTTTTTCCGCAATTTGTTTAATATCCATCCCATCTTTTTTCATTTTCAGTACATCATCGAGAGAAGTATTACTTTTTTGAGCGATGATTGTTAATACCGTGAGCTGACGTAAGCTTATGTTATACTCTTTCATTTTTTGTTTTAGTCCATCTGGTGTGGACTTTTGCATATTTGCTAATTCTTGCAGTAGTGCTTTTTTCGTTTCTTTATTCATATGATGCTTTTTTAATTTACTTGGATCTACACCGAAATGCTCTGCTGTTTTCTCCCAAGATTTATTTTGCTTATAGTAAGCTAAAACGTCTTTAATTTCTTTTTTACTTATTCTTGCAATGTGCGCAGCTTTCCAAATTTCATGTTTGTTATAGCCGAGTTTTTCGAGAGACTGCATTTCTTCCTCTGAGATTGGTTTATGGTGATGCAGTGTTACTTCTTTTGGCGGGGCAGCGGAAACAGGGAAAACAGACACTCCGCATAATAATGCTGCCATAGTCATACTTACTGCGATTTTCTTATACATGTAAACTCCTCCTAGATGGGTAATGTGGAAAACTTACACATATCATTTCCATAAAATGTGAAAAACTTGTGAACAAGTTAAGTTTTTTTATTCACAGTATAAAAAGAAGTTTTTCTTGGTTTTCCAACATAAAACATTGATTAATAGTGAAAAACTAGGTTATAATCGAAATTGAAAATCAATATCAATGACGGATTTATACATATAGATAAAAATAAGGGAGAGAAAAATATGACTACATATACTTCCATCGCAAACGTTATTAAAGAAAGACGTTCTGTTCGTACATTTACAGATAAAGCAGTAGAAAAAGAGCTATTAATTGAACTATTAAACGAAGCAACGTGGGCGCCGAATCATAAAAACCGTGAACCATGGAATTGTAAATTATACATTGGAGAAGGCCGTCAGAAATTAGTAGACGCAGTATTAAACTCTTTCACAGAAGAAGAAAGGGCGAAACGCGGCAAAATTTTATCTGACCGTTTCTTAAGGACACCTGCACAAATCGTTGTGTACATTAATGAAGATCCGCGTCAAATTCAACGTGACGAAGATTACGCTGCAACATGTGCATTTATGCAAAACTTCCAATTGCTTGCTTGGGAACGCGGCTTAGGCTGTGTTTGGAAATCAGGTGGATTAAACTATAATCCACTATTTATAGAAGGAATCGGTTTAACAAGAGGTCAACGTATCATTGGAATTCTTCACATCGGCTATTTTGATAAAGCACCAGAAGGAAAAGCTCGTACGCCGATTACGGAGAAGATGGAGATTATTGAGGGTTAATTAGGAAGGCATTCTCGTTTTTACGAGGGTGTCTTTTTATTATGCAATCAATCCTCATGAAAGCTTGTTCCTCATCATACACTTTCTTAAGGGAAAGTGTAAGGAGGGAAAATAATGAGAGCAAGTGACGATAAAGCACTGCAATATGCGATAGCGGAAATTACTGAAATTGCGACTGGATTTGGGCTTGATTTTTATCCGATGCGTTATGAAATATGTCCAGCGGAAATTATTTATACATTTGGTGCATACGGGATGCCGACGAGGTTTTCACATTGGAGTTTTGGAAAGCAATTTTTTAGAATGAAATTACAATACGATTTGGGACTTAGTAAAATTTATGAACTCGTTATTAACTCTGATCCATGTTACGCCTTTTTGTTAGATACGAATTCTTTAATTCAAAATAAATTAATCGTAGCGCACGTTTTAGCGCACTGTGATTTCTTCAAAAATAATGTTCGTTTTTCAAATACGAAGCGAGATATGGTAGAGAGCATGGCGGCAACAGCGGATCGTGTGAAAGCATATGAGCATAAGTATGGAAAGGCAGAAGTAGAGACATTTTTAGATGCCGTACTTGCCATTCAAGAACATATTGATCCATCACTTATGCGTCCAAAATTGGCATGGAGTATTGATGATTTAGAGGAGGAAGAAGTAGACAAGAAAAAGGCATCACAATACGATGATTTATGGAATTTAGATGATCGAAATAAAACGAGGGAACGATCCAATATACGCAAAAAGAAGAAGATTCCTCCGCAACCAGAGAAAGATTTACTCCTCTTTATTGAAGAATATAGCCGTGAGCTTGAAGATTGGCAGCGCGACATATTAACGATGATGCGCGAGGAAATGTTATATTTCTGGCCACAGCTTGAAACGAAAATCATGAACGAAGGCTGGGCCTCCTACTGGCATCAACGCATACTTCGTGAAATGGACTTAACATCTGGTGAAGCAATTGAATTTGCGAAATTAAATGCAGGTGTCGTACAGCCATCAAAAACAAGTATTAATCCATACTACCTTGGTATTAAAATGTTTGAAGATATTGAAGAACGCTATAACAATCCGACAGAAGAAATGAAAAGGCGTGGTGTGAAGCCAGGATCTGGTCGTGAGAAAATGTTTGAAGTACGAGAAATTGAATGGGACGTATCGTTCCTAAGAAACTACTTAAATAAAGAACTCGTAATGAGAGAAGATATGTACTTATTCCAGCGCCAAGGTAAAGAATATAAAGTAATTGATAAAGAGTGGGAACAAGTACGAGATCAACTCGTAAATATGCGTACAAATGGAGGTTTTCCGTACTTGGTGGTAGAAGATGGAGACTACTTAAAGAACGGAGAATTGTACATTAAACATAGTTACGAAGGAATTGAGTTAGATCTAAAATACTTAGAAAAAGTATTACCGTATCTTCATCAGCTATGGGGAAGAACGGTGCATATGGAGTCCATTGTGGAGAGTAAGGGCGTTGTGTTTTCTTATGATGGGAAGATGGTGCATCGGAAGTATGTGTGATAAAAAGAACGGACATAGAATTTCTTGTCCGTTCTTTTTATTTGGAAAATGGTAAATATGCTATTCTTGAAGAGAGGGAGTTACATAGAGAAATGGAGCGATTTGAATGAGCAAAGTAGGGGTATGTAAGGTGGATATTACACCACCCTTAGGTATTGATTTTATAGGATACCATAGAGATACAGGAATTAATAATCTTGAAGAGCATATTTACGGGACAATTTTTGTATTTGAAAAAGATGAAATGAAGACTGTGTTTGTGAGCATTGATAATATCGGGATGTTAGTAGAAGATACGACGATGATTCGTGAACGGATTGCTAGTGAGCTTCATGTGCCATTTGAGCGAATAACGGTTGTTTATACTCATACGCATTCCGGTCCAGAAACGGTCGGTGATGATCCGCTAGTACAGTCGTATAAAATGATTTTAGTAAATAATGTAGTGCACGGTGCTGTTACTGCGAATAACAACTTGAAGCTATGTGAAGTTGGCTGGGGTGTTACGACAGGTGATATTGGAGTAAACCGAAGAGAGAGAACATCTGATGGAAAAGCGAAGATGGGAACAAATATAGAGGGTGTTGTAGATAAACGAATTGGTATGTTAGCAATAAGAGATGCTGAAACGAAGGAGCTATCTGGGATTGTAGTATTTTGTACTGCTCATCCGAATGTTTTAAAAGGAGATAGTGATGTATTATCAGCGGATTATCCTGGAATGGCGAGAGAGATTCTTGAGAAGATAGTAAACTGTCCTGTTATTATTGTTCAAGGTGCTGCTGGTAATGTGAATGCGAAGTATCGTGGTTCAAGGGAAGCGTTAAAACAAATGGCTTACATACTTAGTGGACACGTATTAACGATGTTACCAGCAGTTACATATAGCCCAATTGTAAATTTAAGAACAATTTCGAGTACGATGCAAATGAAATTGAAGGATATTCCTGAAATTGATGAGATACGAAGCGTGGCTCAATTAGCTGAGAAGCAGTGGGGTGTGAATACGGATGAATGGCTTACTATCGTTTTAAAGAAATATAAGCAAAATATTCGACAGTTAAGTATCGATTTAGAAATTCAACTGTTTCAAATTAATGATGGTATGTTCTCTGGCATACCGATGGAACCTTTTTCGGAAACTGCGTTAGAAATGAAAGAGAGTCTTCAAAATGAACAAGCTTTCTTTGGCGGATATACGAATGGATATATTGGGTATTTACCAAGCAAAGAGGAATATGCATATGGTGGGTATGAAGTGGAATTAAATCCTGTTGTGTATGGGCCAGTAACGAGGTTGCTAATGCCGCCAGAGGAGAATACGGCAGAGTTGATCATGCAGAGGGTTATGGAATTATATAATGCATAAAATATGGATATCTCATATATTTAGCATAAAGTTTAAAGCAATCAATGATTTTAATAAAAATGTAGAAAACGAATCCATTTTGAAAAAGACTAATAAAAATGGATTCGTTTTTTATATGGAGTTTTTGTTTACCAAACAGGTCGTATGCTCGATGATAATTTACCTGTATTTTCTTTATTAACGAATGTTGTTAAACCTTCTTTGAGCATTTGCATTCGATCTGCACCTATGTTTTCAATCCATCGCTGTTCTATTTCAGCTACTATTTCTTCTTTTGCTTTCATTACTGACAAACCACGTTCGGTTAGAACAATGATTTTACCTCTTTTATCAGTAGGGTGCGTTTTGCGCGTAACGTAGCCACTGTTTTCAAGTGAATCAACCATTTTACTTACGGCTTGTTTTGAAACCCCTAAATATTCAGCTAGTTCTATACCGGTTGCTCCATTAGGAAGGATGCGCTTAAACATAAAACCATGCGCTGGCCTAATATCTTCAAATCCCAATTCACTTAATCTGTTATGTAGTTCAGTAATTAATGTACTGAAGGATAATGATAAAAGTGATGTAAGATCTAATTCGTTAAATGTTTGATGATTCATGTATATAACCTCCTCACTTATAGTCAATTAAATTGACTATAAGTAAGACCTATTGTACTATACAGTATATAGTCAATCAAATTGACTATATACAAGTGATAGAAAAAGTAATGATTTATTTAAATAGAATCAATGAATTATGGAGGTTTCATATGGCTAATATCGTTAAGATTAGAGGAAGTGTATTTGCACCATATGCATCGCTGACGCCTATTAAGGATCCTGCAACAGGAAGAGTGTTTGAATATGCCGGAGATGCACGTGAGTTTACACCATACGCTGTGAACACAAAGCGTTCAAGATTAGAACAAGAAGTGAATATTGATTTTTATAAAAGAGAAATTTTCACATATGCAGATGCTTGTATCGTCACTGTGAAAATTACAAATCCAGATGGCTTAATTGAGTATCAAAAAGGAGAAACAAGTACAGAAAACATTGCATGTACAAATATTGTATGGAGTGAAGATGAAGTTTCATTTGAAATGAGAGCAAGTGCAAGTAATCCATTAAATACGGCAGCACCAGCAGCAGATTATTTTTTGACTATACGGGTTAATGAAAGCGGCGCTGTGCACGTTGAAGGTTTACATGATGGTTTCCCTTGCTATGAATTTTATAAACAAGTAGACTGTGGTTCATTCGAATTAATATATACACATGATTTCAGAGAAACGGATGATACCCCAGCAGCACTAGCTGGAGAAATGGAATATAGCTTTAAAATGACAATCTAGATATAAATATAGCGCTATTTTTCAGAAGGAAGTAGCAAGCGTAAAAGAGAAAGCTATTGATTAGGGGAGCGAAATTGTGGGCTGTTTTACTCAATATTATGCAGTATCTAAAATAAAATTATAGAGGTGTTTCTTATGACTAATATCGTTAAAATTAGAGCCAGCGTATTTATTCCAATGTCTTGGACTGAAGCTAAGAAGGATATAGAAACAGGAAAAGTAATCCAATTCGAAGGTGATTCACGTGAATTTACACCGCATGCGGTAAATACTATGCGCTCTAGAGTTGAGCAAGAGGTAGTAGTAGATTTTTATAAAGAAGAAGTGTTTTCATATGCGAACACGGGTATAACGACGGAGAAGATTACAAATCCAGATGGCTCTGTGAATAAAAGAACAGGAAAAGCGAGTACAGAAAATATTGTGTGTACTGATATTGTATGGAATTCTGACGGTGTGCAATTCAAAATGAGTGCAAGTGCTAGTAACCCATTAAATGTATATGCACCTCCTGTGGATTATTTATTAACTGTATGTGTTAAAAAGGATGGTAGTATCGATATTCAAGGAGAGCATGATGGATTCCCTTGTTTTGAATTTTATAAGCAAGTAGATTTCGGTTCATTTGAAAAAATTTATACACACGATTTTAGAGAAACTGGTGATACAGCTGAAGCTTTAGGTGGAGAGATGGATTATAGTTTTACAAAGAGATTATAGGAAGTAGGATAATAAAACGGTTGATTCTTTCGTTCGTAAATGAAATGAATTTTTTGTAGTAGATATATTGTATTAGTCATAGTATCCCCCGCCGAGTATTAGCCATTATCAATTGGGCATTTACGGGAAGTTGATCTCCCACCTAACTCCTTTTCTTTACAGCCGAATCCTTGGAAGAACTAAGCTTTTTTAACTCAAAGTAAAGAATGTAAATAATTTCATTGTTTTGTTAAGTCAATGTAATTAATAATGATAATCATTATTAATTACATTGACTTCTAAGAAAAGAAAAATTAGAATTTATAAAGGGGATCCTCAATTGTTCGCTATCATTTATATAGGAGGTAAGTTAAAGTGTATAGCTTTATTTCTATAAGATGTAGATTCGCTCTTTACAGTTTTGGTGTTCTCTTTATCTTTTTTTATATGGTATTTTGGGTGAATCAGAAGGTATATGCAGAAGATGTACCTTGGACATCAGTTTCGAATGAGGGAGAAAGAGTACTTTTTCAAGAACAATCTTTGTATAGTGATGATCTAAGAGGAGAAGATCTTGTTTCGCCTTCGTTTGAAGGGCGTAAACATGGTAGGGAAGATTGGGGATATTTATTGGAAAATACTAAGTTAAATTATTCACCTAATATTCTTACCTATTCTGTTATAGGAATAGATGATCGAATACGGGTCAATGATACAACTTCATATCCGTATAGCGCTATAGTCCATGTAGCAACTCAGTATAATAATGGAGAAATTTATGGGTGTACAGGAGCACTAATTAGTAAAGATACAGTGCTTACAGCTGGACATTGTATTTACAATAAAAAAATTGGTGGATGGGCGACAAATCATACAAGAGGAAATAAAAATATGAATTCTGGAAATCGGATAACAGACGATGTTTTTAATAATATTAAAAAATGGTCTGCATAAATATAGTAAGTATATTGGGATTTTGTTTTGTATATTGATCATAATCTTGATGTCTAGTTGTATAGCAAATAATGAGGAGAATGCTAGTAAGGTTGGTAATCCTATAACTTTCTATGTTCAGAATAAAGAGAAACAACCGATAAAAGATTTTGAAATTATGCTTATAAAAGATGAATCACCTGGGCCTAGCAAAGAAATCGTAATTTCGATAGGGAAGACTAATCAAGAAGGAAAATTCATTTGGAAGACTCCCAGAAAAGGGAAGTATATAATTTTACTGCCGAATAATGAGAAAAAAGCGCTTGTGATTAATGATAGAAATGTAGCTGAATTAATAACGATTAATGTAAATTAATGAATAAAGATAGGCCGAAACCCGCTATATGGTTGATTCGGTCTATTTTTATATGGTTAGAAAGTATAAATTATAGGTTTAAAATTAAAAACTTTACAATATACCCTTAAGGGTATATGATATTATACAAAGTTATAAAGTAATGTATAATATAGTTATAATTACGGAGGTGGTCTACAGTGGAATATAATCAAGATATGAAAAATAGATTGAAACGTATTGAAGGTCAAGTTCGTGGTGTTCTTCGCATGATGGAAGAGGGAAAAGATTGCCGAGATGTTATTACACAGTTAACTGCATCCCGTTCTGCGCTAGATCGTACAATTGGATTGGTTGTTGGAACAAATTTAGAGCAATGTTTGCGCGAGCAGTTTGAAAGTGGTAATGGTTCAAATGAAGATTTAATTAAAGAAGCTGTTCAATTACTTGTAAAAAGCCGATAATCTGTCAAACATATGTGTTGACAGATTTTCAAAAACATTTTAATATACCCCTACAGGTATATGTATAGTGATTAAGGGGGAAATGATTATGAGTATAAAAGTTGATACGAGTTTAGACTGTAAAGGTTTGGCTTGTCCGATGCCAATTGTGAAGAAAAAAAAGGCGATGGAAGGGTTGGTATCAGGGCAAGTTATTGAAATAGAGGCGACAGATAAAGGTTCTACGTTAGATATTCAAAGTTGGTCAAGTAAAGTAGGGCATCAATATATCGGAACGAAACAAGAGGGAAATATATTAAAGCATTATGTAAGAAAAGCACACGAGCATGAAGTGAATGAAGTTGTGAAATATCCTCATACAATTACGAATACGGAATTACAAGCTATATTATCTCGCGGAGAAGAGTGCATCGTACTAGATGTTCGTGAAGCAGCGGAATTTGCTTTTGGTCATATTCCATCGGCCATTTCGGTGCCATTAGGTGAGTTAGACAGTGCAGTTTTAGATCAGGCAAAGCAAATATATGTTATTTGCCGAACAGGTAACCGCAGTGATGTAGCTTGCCAAATGTTGAAAGAGAAAGGTTATTCAAATGTGAAAAATGTCATTCCAGGTATGTTAGAGTGGCAAGGGAATATAGGGAAGTAAATTTTTTTAAATGAAAATATACCTATGGGGGTAATTGGATGAGTGTTAAATCGTTACAAGCAAAAGATGTTGCAGAGAAAGTTTTATTCGGAGAGTTGTTTATTTTAGATGTTCGTAATGAAGCGGATTATGAGGAATGGAAAATTGAAGGGAAACAAATTTCTTCAATGAATAAACCGTATTTTGATTTATTAGATGGTGTAGAACATATTGTAGATGGATTGCCGAGAGAGAAAGAGATTTTAGTTGTATGTGCGAAAGAGGGCTCTTCTCAGTTTGTCGCAGAGCAATTGTTAGATGCTGGCTTCAATAATGTTTACTATTTAGCTGGCGGTATGAAAGCTTGGAGTGAGTATGTGAAGCCGTCAAAGGTAGGAGATGTACAGGGCGGAGGAAGTATATATCAATTTAATCGTCTTGGAAAAGGATGCTTATCTTATATGGTCGTTTCAAACGGTGAAGCAGCAGTCATTGATGCGGTGAGAACGATTGAAGCATACGAAGATTTTGCAAAAGAGCACGGAGCTACTATTACTAACGTAATGGATACACATCTACATGCAGATCATATTTCTGGTGGGCGTAAGTTAGCTGAAAAAGTAGGCGGTACGTATTGGTTACCTCCAAAAGATGCGGAGGAAGTTGTTTTCTCTTACGAACCGCTAGTAGAAGGCACTGTTATTACGGCGGGGGGTACCCTAATTAACATTGATGCACTATACTCACCAGGGCATACGATTGGGAGTACATCATTTATTATCGATGAGACGTATTTATTATCAGGAGATATTTTATTTGTAGATTCAATTGGCCGTCCCGATCTTGCTGGGAAGGCGGAAGATTGGGTGAGTGATTTACGAAATACGTTATACAAACGTTATAAGGAACTGTCTCAAGATTTAATTGTTTTACCGGCTCATTATTCAAAAATAAGTGAAATGGACGACAGAGGCATTGTGAGTGCGCATTTACAAGATTTATTTAAGGAGAATGTAGGGTTAAATATTGTTGATGAGGTTGATTTTCGTAAAGCTGTGACAGAGAACTTACCGCCTCAGCCGAATGCTTATGAAGAAATTCGTCAAACGAATATGGGTAAGATTTATCCGAGTGTGGAAGAAGAGCGTGAAATGGAGATTGGTCCAAATCGCTGTGCAGTTCATGATTCATTATAAAATAACAAATTGGAGGAATAGATGATGGATGTAAAACAAGTATTAGATGCGAAAGGTTTAGCATGTCCAATGCCGATTGTAAGAACGAAAAGAGCGATGGATACTTTACAATCTGGAGAAGTGTTAGAAGTACATGTAACGGATAAAGGGTCGGTAAAGGATATTCCGGCATGGTCAAAAATAGGTGGTCATGAAATAGTAAAGCATGCAGAAGAAGACAAGGTGCTGAAGTTTTGGATTAAGAAGGCATAGAGAAGAACTAGTTTTGGTAATACGGAAAGGTTGGTTATATGAATACAATATTAAGTACGCTTTTCATTGTACTTGCTGCAGGGTTTGTTATTTCACGTTTTTTACCAGTAAAAGGTGTCAAAAATATAAATGGAACAGAATTAAAGAGTATAGTGGGGAAAAAGGGGAAACAATTTATCGATGTTCGTACATTAGGTGAATATAGAGGGAACCATATGAAAGGATTTCAGAATATCCCGCTAAATGAGTTAGCTAGTAGAGCAAATCAATTAGATAAAAATAAGGAAGTAATCGTTATTTGTCAGAGCGGGATGAGAAGTAAGCAAGCAGCAAAAGTATTAAAGAAATTAGGATTTCAGCACGTTATAAATGTTTCAGGTGGTATGAATGCTCTGTAAGGAAGGAATATCAAGATGAAAGAAATAGCAGCGAGAGAAGTAGAAGAAAGATTGTTACGAAATGAAGAGATACATGTAATTGATGTTCGTGAAGTGGAAGAAGTGATGGAAGGGAAAATTCCAGGAGTGATTCATATTAGGTTAGGTCTACTAGAGTTTCGAATGCATGAGTTGGATAAAAATAAAGAATATATTATCGTTTGTCGCTCTGGTGGGAGAAGTGCAAGAGCAGTTCAGTTTTTAGAGAGTTACGGTTTTCGAGCGATAAATATGGTAGGTGGTATGTTAGCTTGGAAGGGGAAAGTAGTATTAGGTGTAGATAGATAATTTGAGTCTTTTTACAATTTCAAAAATACCCCTACAGGTAATTAGGAGGAGAACAACATGGAACAACAGAAGAAAACGACGATTGTTTTATTTAGTGGAGATTATGATAAAGCGATGGCAGCTTATATTATTGCAAATGGCGCAGCGGCGTATGATCAAGAGGTGACTATTTTTCATACTTTCTGGGGATTAAATGCCTTAAGGAAAGATGAATATGTGAAAGTAAAGAAAACGTTTATAGAGAAAGTGTTTGGAAAAATGATGCCGCGCGGCGCTGATAAGATGGGATTATCGAAAATGAATTTTGCGGGTATGGGGCCAAAGATGATTAAAGGCATCATGAAGAAGCATAATGTGATGCCTTTGCCAGATTTAATTGATATGGCGAAAGAACAGGGAGTTAAGCTTGTAGCTTGTCAAATGACAGTAGATTTATTAGGGTTAAAAGAGGAAGAGATTATGGAAGGGGTAGAGTTTGCAGGAGTAGGTGCATATTTAGCAGATGCTTCGGATGGGAATGTGAATTTATTTATTTAAATCACCTTCTTTTTAGAAGGCGGGGGATACAATATGAGTTTAACAGTACTACTTTTTATTATTGGGTTTATAGGATCATTTATTTCAGGGATGGTTGGGATTGGCGGTGCAATAATTAATTACCCGATGATCTTATATATTCCAGTATTGCTAGGATTTGCTGGATATACATCTCATGAGGTGAGCGGTATTACAGCGATTCAAGTATTCTTTGCAACTTTTGCAGGCGCGTGGGCGTATAGGAAAAGTAACGATATGGATAAAACTTTAGTTGTGTATATGGGAGCTAGTATATTAATAGGAAGCTTTGTAGGTAGCTTTAGTGCGAATCTATTAAATGAGCATGCTGTAAATGTTGTTTATACAGTATTAGCAACTATCGCGGCTATTATGATGTTTATACCAAAGCGAAGCAATCGTAAGGGGACAGAAGGAATTACGTACAATAAGTGGCTCGCTAGTTTGCTAGCGTTTAGTGTAGGAAGTGTTTCTGGCATTATTGGGGCTGGTGGTGCATTTCTTTTAGTACCGATTATGCTAGTTGTTTTAAAACTACCGATACGTACGACAATAGCAACCTCTATCGCTATTACTTTTATTTCCTCGATAGGAATTACTACTGGAAAAGTGATTACTGGACAAATAGTTGTTATTCCGGCTCTTATCGTTGCGATAGCAAGTTTATTTGCCGCTCCTCTTGGAGTGAGAGTAGGGAAGAGAGTGAATCAAAAAATTTTGCAGTATGTATTGTCTACTTTAATTGTAGGTACTGCGATAAAGATGTGGGTTGATATGATATCGAAATAAAAAGATGGTGCTCTTGTAGCACCATCTTTTTAATTACGCCCAAATAACTTTCATTAAGTTCTTATATTCATCGTTCGCTAATTTATATAGCATTCTCGTATGTTCAAAGACAAGTGCTGGATTAAAGTTTGGTTCTGAGAATGCAAGAGATGTTGAAATATCAATTGCATTTTGCTTATTTAGTGTGAATTTGGCAAATCGGTAAGATGTGTTTAATTCATTGATGACATGTAAAATGTCATTTTTTGATGTTGAATCAGGTACAAGAGCAACATTGAAGCAGTATATATCCACAGCAGGATGTTCGCTTTGGAAAGCAGCGATAAGTTGAATTTTTGCGCCAGCTTCTGTTTCTAATCCTACTGAAAAATGTACCGAACCATCATTTTCATCTATATTTTCTTCCATGTATATATCGTTTGATTTTAAGTACTCTTTAAAATCTGAAATGTTATGTTTTACTGCAGCTTTCATATGTGTGAGCCCCCTGATAATTGGAATAGATTACTATTATTTATTATAATTTAAAAATATTAAAAAAGATAGTTGGAAAGTTCTGATTTTTTTGTTTTGAAAGCATTAAAAAGAAGCAGTGCTCTACCTCCATAGAGCACTGCTTCACTTTATTCATTGTTATTAGACGATGTTTCTGTATCTTCACTGTTATTTTTATTCTTATTTTGATTTTCATTGTTACTTGATTCGCGTTCACTCGTATTTTCAGACTTAGATTCTTTTGTTTTTTCTGAGCTTGTTTTTTTCGAATCAGAATCAGAATCAGATTTTGTATAGGCAGGTAGTCCAAGGTGACTACGAAGTTCGTTTGTAACATTCGCCAATTCTTTTTTATCTGGATTGTAGTAGTAAGTTCGGCCACCACCAGCTGACTTACTACATGTATCATCACCTTTTGCCATGTAACAATCTTCACCTTCAATTTGTAATTTCTCAATTGAAGAATCCGCTCCATATTTATAGAATGAAAGCATATCATCGAATGTTAAGTTTGTAACGAATTGTCCATTAATATCATCAATGATATTACCAACTTTTGTTACAGATCCAACACTTGTTAGTTTCTTTAAAATAGCTTCAATAACAAGTTGCTGGCGTTGACCACGCATCGCATCACTATCAACGTGTCGTGTTCTAGCAAGAGCAAGAGCTTCTTCACTATTTAACTTTTGAACACCTTTTTTCAGGTGAATTGCATCGGCATTATCATTACTATCTTGTTCAGTAAACTCAACTGGTACGTCAACTTCAATGCCGCCTAAATCATCAACGATTTTCATGAATGATTTAAAATTGAATTTTACAAAGTAATCGACAGGAACATTCATTAATTTTTCAACTGCATCAATACTAGCTTGTGGTCCACCATCTTTTCCGTTTTTAGTAGAACCAAATGCATGAGCGTGTGTAATTTTATCTTTTTTCTTTTCCACTGGAATATAAGTATATGTGTCTCGTGGAATACTTAATAGCTTTACAGTTTTGCTATCTTTATTAAAGGTTGCAAGTAATAGTGCATCCGTTCTTATAGCTTCACCATATTCTTTCCCACGGACATCGCTTTCATCAACACCCATAATTAAGACAGATACATTATTCGTAATAGGTTTTACAGCTTTATCACGCAAATCAGATTTATCACCGCGCGCTAAATCGTGAGCGGCATTTCGAATAGCAGAAGATGCTTTATTTACTAAAAACCAAGTATAACCGCCACCTATTATTAAAAATAATAAAATAACGCTTATAATAATTTTTGTTTTTTTCTTACTATTTTTCGGTTTAGTTCGTGTATTTTCTTGCAAAGATGGGTTTTGCTCCATTTCTTGTACTCCTTCATTTGAATTGAAATACGACACTCATATCCACTTATTATAATGAAATTTAGCGAAAAAAAACATTACAAATCATTTACATTTCGTAAAAATTCAATTTATTTATAAAAAGTCAGATTTTCTATATTTTATTTTTAAGATGTAGAACAAGTATAATGTGTTTTAGTAGAAATGAAAATATGTATTGTGAGAAAGTGATAGAGAAGTAAGATTTGTTGAAATATAGCCAAGAAGAAGCGGTTAGCTTTAAAAGCATTTCTTATATAATAAAGAAGGATTTTACGGATGAAGGAGAGAGCGTAATGAATCATACACCATTCCGAGCAATTGTCGTGAAAGAAAAGGAAAATAATCAATTTGAAAGAAAGCTTGTTGAGAGAGAAATCAATAGTTTACCTGAAGGAGATGTGCTAATACGGGTTCATTACTCTTCATTAAATTATAAAGATGCTCTTTCAGCTACTGGTAATAAAGGTGTAACGAGAACATACCCTCATACACCAGGCATCGATGCAGTGGGAGAGGTAGTAGTTAGTAGTGGGAATACTGCCTTTCAGGAAGGCGATCAAGTTATTGTAACTGGATATGATTTAGGTATGAATACTTCTGGTGGCTTCGGAGAATATATTCGCGTGCCATCATCTTGGGTTGTTCCTTTACCAAAAGAAATGTCTTTGAAGGAAAGTATGATGTACGGGACAGCCGGTTTTACAGCTGCCTTATCGGTATATAAGCTCATTAGAGCGGGAATTACACCTAGTACGGGAGATGTTTTAGTAACGGGTGCTACGGGCGGAGTAGGCAGTGTAGCAGTTAGTATTTTAGGGAAGCTAGGATATAGCGTAGTAGGGGCAACAGGGAAAATGGAAGAGAAAGAGATGCTGCTACGTTTAGGTGCAAAAAAGATGATTCATCGCGCGGAATTGAGTGATGAATCAGGAAGACCGATGCTTAAAGGAATATATGCTGGGGTTGTCGATACTGTAGGCGGAAACATGTTAGAAAGTTCTTTAAAGGTAGTTAAGTATGGAGGCTGTGTAACAACGTGTGGTAACGTAGCAGGGCATGAATTAAATACAACTGTATACCCATTCATATTACGAGGGATTAGCCTTTTAGGAATAGATTCAGTTCAATGTCCAGTAGATGTGAGAAGAGAAGTGTGGGCATTGCTAGCCGGTGAGTGGAAAAATTCAGAGTTATTATCTTATACAGAAGAATGTACATTAAAAGAATTAGATGAGAAGTTTACACTTATACTGCAAGGAAAGTTAAAAGGAAGAACGGTTGTAAAGGTGAAATGAAAAAAGAGACGCTCAAATTAGCGTCTCTTTTCTATTATAATGATTGTTTTAAATTTACTTTTCCTTGTTCACCTAAAACGCCATCAGCAATATTTACAGCGTGATCACCGATACGTTCTAAGTTACTTACCATATCAACGAAAATGATGCTTGCATCACCTGAACAGCTACGTTCGTTCAGACGTAATACATGACGTTTACGAAGAACACGTTCCATTTGGTCAATTTTACGTTCTTTCGCAATAACCGTTTGAGCTAGTTCAGTGTCGAAGTTTGTTAAAGCATTGATTGCATCTTGTAATGTTGAAATTGTTAATTCAAGCATTTCATTTAATTCAGCTAGTGCCTCATCTGATAGTGAAACACGATTTGAAATTTGGAAATCTACAAGTTCTACCAGATTTTCTACATGATCACCGACACGTTCAATATCTCCAACAACACCTGCTAAAACTGAATGTTTTTCAGAGTCTGTAGGTGAAAGTGGTTTTTCTGATAGTAAAACTAAATACTCGGTAATTTTTTTATCTAAATTGTTAATAGCTCCTTCTAATTGAGTAGCCATGTTAGCGTGTTTTTTGTCTTGTGTATTTAAAAATTGGTTTGCTTCTTTTAATCCATGTAATGAGAATTCAGCCATGCGAACAATTTCTTTTTGCGCTTCTGTTAGTGCGATAGCAGGAGATTGTTCAATAAAAATTGGATTTAAATGTTGCGGTTTGAAATCAATAGCAGAATCTTCGCCGCGAATAAGTTTTGTTACAATCCATGCTAATACAGCGATGAATGGGAATTGAATAAGTGCATTTGTTACGTTAAATGTTCCGTGGGCAAATGCGATTGTCATTTCTGGATTTAAGTTTAATGATGTTTGGAAATATTGAATTAAACTTGTAAATGGTACTAATAAAATCGTAAAGATAATTGTACCGACGATATTAAAGATAACGTGAACTAATGCTGCACGTCTTGCTGCAATAGAAGTACCAATTGCTGCTAATACAGCTGTAATTGTTGTACCGATGTTATCACCGAATAATACAGGAAGGGAAGCTTGTAAATCGATTGCACCCTGGCCAAATAGTTCTTGCAAAATACCGATTGTCGCACTTGAACTTTGTACGATTAAAGTGAAGACTGTACCAACAACGATTCCTAAGATTGGGTTATCACTCATACTAACCATTAATTCTTGGAATGATTCTAAAGAGCGAAGAGGTTTCATACCTGAGCTCATCAATTCTAAACCGAAGAATAACATACCAAAACCAAATATAACTTGACCTAAAGAATGTACTTTTTTATTTTTAAAGAAGAATAGTAAGATTGCTCCAACTGCCATAATTGGAAGAGCGTATTCTCCGATTTTAATTCCGATAATAAATGCAGTAACTGTCGTTCCGATGTTGGCACCCATAATAACACCGATTGCTTGTCTTAATGTCATAAATCCGGCACTTACAAGTCCGACTGTTAAAGCGGTTGTTCCTGAACTTGATTGAATTAATACTGTAACTAACATACCTGCTAGTACACCCATAAGAGGGTTTGTTGTAAAACGATCTAGAATATCGCGAAGACGATCTCCAGCTGCTTGTTGCAGTCCATCGCCCATGTATTTAATCCCGAATAAGAAAATACCTAATCCACCAATGAACTGGAAGATCATATCTTGAATATTGTATTCCACGCATTCCACTCCTTAAATTTCATGTACGATGTCATTATTAACTAAACCTTGAGGCACTGTAAACGGTTTATCAGTAAAATTTACACTAAATTTACAAAGTGATAAAAAGTTTACAAATCTTTAAAGAAACACCTGGATTTAATTGGTTTTTTAGATGATATATCTGATCGGTTTGTAAAGAAATCACATTTATCACACTATTTGCGGATAGTAAAAATAGGAGAGGTAAACTATCCAAATTGGATGCGCTAAGTAAAGTTTCACCTTATTTATAATAATGGTTCTTTGTATATTTTTTGATTAAAGTTAGAAAAATATGTGGGGGGAAATGGGGAGGTTTGAAATGGATGTATTAAATGAAAAAAGCAGTGTGATTTTTTTAGGAATCCACTGCTTTTTTCAAATGTGTATACATGATTTTTTGGTCCAAGTACTTCGAAAAAGAACCAATTAGCACTACCCAACGGCTTTTTCTTTTGTTTTATCCCCTTGTTTTTGCTTCCGTAAGCTTGTGATGTAAATGAAAAGAAAAGCGATAAGTAATAGAGAGGAATATCGATATACAGTTGCATAGTTGGTAAAGTGTGCAATGAATCCAAAAATAATCGCTCCAGCACCAATTCCAAGATCAAATGCTGAGAAGAATGTTGCTGTTGCTACTCCTCTCCGGTGCGGTGCTACGCGGTCAATCATCCATGCTTGTAGTGCCGGTTGAATTGCTCCGAAACCACTGCCGTAGCACGCTGCGGCAATAATTAAACTCGGAATTGTAGTTGTATACGACAGCAAGATAATACCTGTAAACGTAATAATAACTCCTGGAATGATGACGAATGTATGGCCTTTCGTATCATATAATCTTCCAGAAAACGGACGAGTTACAGCGATTGCAAGTGCGTTAAATAAAAAGAAGAGACTGATATCAGCAATCCCGACTTCCGTAGCAAATAATGTGATAAAGCTCCCAATTCCCCCGTACATTAATGTAATACATAATATTAATAATGAAGGAAGTAAAGCTTTACGCTCAATAAATCCATCGAGAAAGGTACCAGATGTTTGCTGTGGTGGTTGCGGCGATTTTTTGATTTGAAGTAGTTTCGTTAATATTAATGAAACTATTGTGCATGAAAGTGCACATAAAAAAAGAATCGTGAAGTTATATGCTTGCATAAGCCAAAGTCCGATAAGCGGACCGAGCGCCATGGCGATAGTTCCAGAAAGACCGAAATACCCCATGCCTTCACCGCGGCGAGCTTGCGGAATTAAATCTGAAACGACAGTTCCGTATGTAGTCGTTGTAATACCAAAACCAGCTCCGTGTAAAATTCGAACGGCAAGCAATAGGAAAACGGTTGAAGCGAAAAGATAACTGCCCATAGCGAGTAAACAAATAGCGGTACCGATCATTAAAATGATTTTTTTGTTGAATTTCTGCAAGGCATTTCCAGTTAGCGGCCTAATAAAAAGTGCGGCAACGGTAAACATGCCGACAACGAATCCGATATTTGAACTTGTGCCCCCAATTTCTTTCACATAAACAGGTAAAGTTGGAATTAACATTTGAAATCCTAAAAACATACATAAGTTTGCTAGAATTAGCGCAATAAACTCTTTTGTCCATAACGGTTCTCGTTTTACGAGTACTGCCTCTCCCATATATTCATCCCCTATATAAAAGTTTTCCCGCGTTAACGGGCAGTAAGACTCTCCCCTCAAAATTTGGCTGGAGCAAAGAAGTTAGGTGGGAGCCCTGCTGTCCGTTAACGCCCGATTGGTGAAGGCTAATAATCAGTGGGGATGAACAAAACCCCCACTGATTAAAGTTTCACTTTATCTCTGTTCTTTCGAGTATATGTATTGGTCAACGTAACAGTCAAGGAAGGTGCCTTGAAAACGTATAACAATTTTGGTTCTGGTGCAAAGATAAAATAAAAGAGAATATAGCGCATATATTTCTAGCGGAATTGTATTTTATGCTGTTAGTCCAAAAAATTGATGGATGAATTTTTTCTGGTTTTGAACAGACTGATCCCGTAAATCAATCTGTTCTTTTTTAATCATATGCATGGCTTCCACTCCTGCAAGAATGGATATAGCTGTGCGAAAAGACTTGAACCCTAACATAGAACGCACACGTTTCTTAATAAAACGATGATCTTGTTCCACTATATTATTGAGATATTTAACTTGCCTTATTTGTATGCCTTCAGGCATACGTTTCTCTTCTTTTAATTCTTGAATTGCTACAGGATAGGCTGGGTTCTTTTCTACTGTTATAACGCGAGGTTTAGAAACGTGCGAAAAAGCCAAGGCTTTCTTGAAAAAGCACTTGGCTGCTTGTTTATCTCTTGATTTACTTAGATAAAAATTAATGGTATTTCCTTCTGAATCAACGGCACGATATAAATACATCCATTGACCTTTTACTTTAATATAAGTTTCATCGACTCTCCATGAATCATTTGTTGATTTAAGATGTTGTCGTACTTTCTCTTCCAATTGAGGTCTATATTGATGAACCCAGCGTATAATCGTTGTGTGAGCAACAGATAACCCTCTTTCCTCCATCATTTCCACCAGGTTACGGAAGCTCAAATTGTACCGTAGGTACCACCTTACTGTTAATAAGATTAGTTCAGGCTGATAATGCCTCCATTTGAACAAATTTTTCTTTTCCACACCGATCACGCACCTTTTTTAGAGTAATATTATCAGTATGTCCAAGTTTAGGAGATTACTTGTAAGAACTTTAGAGTTTTTGCACCAGAACCATATAAAATACATATTTATAAAAAATATTTTATTTTACCATTTTTAAGGAGGATAATTATGGATAAAACAACTAAAGAAGAATTTAATTATATCGATTACTGGGAAAATAATTATGCCAATGGAGGAACTTCAGGAAGTGGATCATATGGAATGTTAGCAGAATTCAAGAAAGATGTAATTAATGAATTAATAATTGAAAACCAAATTCAAACTGTAATTGAATTTGGTTGTGGCGATGGTAACCAATTAAAATATATGGAATATCCTAACTACTTAGGTATGGATATTTCACCTACATCTATAGATATATGTTCAAAAATGTTTACAAAAGATAACACAAAAAATTTTTTATTATACAATCCTAAATATTTTATTAATAAAGGATATTTCAAAAGTGATTTAGTAGTATGTTTAGATGTTTTATATCACATCACAAATGAGACTGATTTTCAAAAAACTTTAGACGATATTTTTTCTTGTAATTCTTCTTTTATTATTTTATATACAAGAATTGTTAAATCAGAAGGGTTTGTGTATAGTATTCCAACAATTAAAGATCGAGATATCTTGAGTTATATATCAAAATACAAAGATTATAACGTATTAAAAATTATAGAACAAAAATATAAAAAATTATCATCAGCTGATTTTATTATTTTAGAAAAAAATAAAAAATAAAATATAAAATAAAATATAAAATAAACAAAAAGATTAACCATTAAGGTTAATCTTTTTGTTTATTTTATTAAACCCTTGTTTTTGGGTGTGAGTGCTGGTTGGGGGATTTGGGGGCTAGCCCCCAAGATTTTAACGTAACTAAATACGGCATAAGAATACTATTCAGAGCGATAGAACTGGGTGGTTCGGCTGGTACAATTGCTAGTCCAAGTCGAACAACTTAACCCGGTTTTTAGGGTTCTGGTGCAAAAAGATAATAAAGCGCATAGATTCCTAACGGAATCGTATCTTATGCTGCAAGTCCAAACAATTGATGGATGAATTCTTTCTGATTTTGGACAGACTGGTTGATATTATCCCCTTAAGGTAGACAGTGTAAAAAGACCATGAATACACATGGATGTTACACTTTTACTTGGAGGGGATTTTATTATGGTTAAAAAAGGGGATAAATTTCAAACTTATTCAGATAAA
>NZ_LXLV01000012.1 GCF_001757995.1 Bacillus mycoides
CATACATCTATCATTATAACTACAAACGATTCCAAAAACGACTCAATCATCGAGCTCCGATCGAATATCGAATTTCGATGGCTGCATAGTCTTTTTTACAGTTGTCTACTTGACGGGGATAAGTCCAGGTCCCGTAAATCAACCTGTTCTTTTTTATCATATGCATGGCTTCTACTCCAGAAAGAATGGATGTAGCTGTGTCAAAACATTTGAACCCTAGCATAGAACGAATTCGCTTCTTTATAAAGCGATGATCTTGTTCTGCTATGTTATTCAAGTACTTTTGTTGTCTAAGTAGCATACGACCAGGTATGCTTTTTTCTTTTTTCAACTGTTCAATTGCTATAGGATAAGCTGGATTTTTATCGACTGTTATAACACGAGGTTTTGAAACATGAAAAGACTGCAAGGCCTTCTTGAAAAAATGCTTTGCAGCCTTCGGGTCTCTTTTTTTGCTCAGGTGAAAATCGATTGTATTTCCTTTCGAATCAACAGCACGATACAGGTACATCCATTGACCTTTTACTTTGATATATGTTTCATCGACTCTCCAGGAGTCACTTGTTTGTTTAAGGTGACGTCGGATTCGTTTGTCCAATTCAGGACCGTACTGATGAACCCAACGCATAATCGTTGTATGAGAAATGGATAAGCCCCGTTCCTCCATCATTTCCACTAAATCACGAAAACTGAGGTTGTACCGTAGGTACCATCTTACCGTTAATAAAATAATATCAGGCTGATAATGCTTCCATTTGAATACATTTTCCTGTTCCATACCAATCACGCACCTTCTTTAGATTAGTATATCAGTATGTCCAAGATTTGTAGATTGATTGCAATTGTCCTGAAGTTTTTGCACCAGAACCACAATTTTTGAGGCGAAAAAACTGACGAATTTGTGGAAAGACTACACAATTTTGAAAAAAAGATGTAAAGTATAGATGTATAGACTAGTAGTTGTTATGAATGATAGAAAATATTTTTTCTTTAAAGAAAGCGGATTCAAATGGTAGTGGACGAGAAGGGGATACATACTTTTTTACTACATATATTTGAAAAGGTTTACAATATGATGAAGAAAGAGGCATGTACATATGAGACGATTAGGTATTTCTATTTATCCAGAACATTCGACAGTAGAGGAAGATAAAGAGTATTTAACATTAGCAAGTAAATACGGATTTACACGTGTATTCACATGTTTATTATCTGTAGATGGCGAAAAAGAGACAATTATAGAAGAGTTTAAGGAAACGATCTCTCATGCGAATGCATTAGGGTTTCAAGTATTAGTTGATATTAGTCCAGCTGTTTTTGAACAACTAGGTATTTCGTATAATGATTTATCGTTCTTCCATGAACTAGGTGCGTACGGTATTCGTTTAGATGTTGGTTTCTCAGGTTTAGAAGAATCGATTATGACATACAATCCATACGGCTTAAAAATTGAGATTAATATGAGTAACGGTACGAAGTATGTAGATAATATTATGAGTCATAGACCAAATCGTGAAAATTTAATTGGTTGTCATAACTTTTATCCGCATCGTTATTCCGGATTATCATACGATCATTTCATTAAATGCTCGAAACAATTTAAAGATTACGGTATGAGAACAGCTGCTTTTATTTCATCATTCGATGCAACCTATGGACCTTGGCCAGTAACAGAAGGGTTATGTACACTAGAGCAGCATCGTGAATTACCGATGACAACACAAGCGAAGCATTTATTTGCGACAGAATTAATTGATGATGTTATTATTGCGAACGCTTATGCATCAGAAGAAGAATTACAAGCACTAGGTGCATTAAATAAAGAGAAACAAACATTTGATATAGGACTATATGATACAACAACAGAATTAGAGAGAATTATTGTGTTAGATGAACCGCATTTTTATCGCGGAGATGTATCTGAATATATGATTCGTTCTACACAGAGTCGTGTGAAATATAAAACAGAAGAGTTCAAACCGCATAATACGCGCGAAATTAAGCGCGGTGATCTTTTAATTGATAATGAACAGTATGGTCAATATAAAGGTGAATTACAAATCGCGTTAAAAGATATGGTGAATACAGGAAAAACAAATGTAGTTGGCCGAGTTGTAGAGGAAGAGATTTTCTTATTAGACTATTTACAAGCATGGGATAAATTTGGATTTACACTAAAGAAATAATGAAAGCGGGATAAAGTGAAGCTTTAATCAGTGGGGATTTAGTTCGTCCCCACTGATTATTAGCCCACACCAATCGGGGTAAAAGGGAAAAAACTACTGATTTCAGTGGCTTTTTCCCTTTTATATAAAGAGCGAGAGGAAGAGCTATGACAAAAGTGCATCAGCGATTAATTTCCATTTTAGAGGAATTTTTAGAAGAGAAATCGATGTTAAATCGAGCTTTTTTAGCGAGCCGTTTACACGTATCAACTAAGACGATTCAAAAGGATATAAAATTATTAAATGATATATTGGAAGAACACGGAGCGAAAATTGAATCGCAAAGGGGAAATGGGTACGAACTAGAAATTATACAAACTAAGAAGTTTGAAGATTTTTGCGTAAATGTATTTCAAAAGCAGACAGAAAAGATTCCCACTTCTTATGAAGAAAGAGTAGCGTATATTTTACAACGTATTTTAACGACAGATGGTTATATGAAGCTTTCACAGCTAGCGGAAGAGATTTATGTGAGTAAATCTACTGTAAACTTAATTATGAAAGATGTTACGGATATTTGTAGTCGCTATGAGTTACAAATTGAAAAAAGACCATATTATGGTATACGTATTGCAGGAGAAGAATTTAATATTCGTTCTTGTTTATCACAATATGGTTTACCGCGTTATGACCATACGCCGTTTCATGAGAACTATGAGCAGACGGACACATATTTATCGTTACCTCATATTTCTCTCATTCGCTCAGTTATACTAAAATATATCGAGGGAGGAACGATATATTTATCAGATATAGAAATTGATAATTTAGTAATTCATATTGCAATTGCTTTAAAGAGATGCAGGGATGATCATTACATTCAAGCACTGCATGTAGAGAAATCTGAACTTATAATAAAGAAAGAATACAAAATTGCGAAACAGATTTTAGGGGATTTAGAGGAAGAGTTGAAACTTCAATTTCCAGAAGAAGAAATTTTATATGTGACGATGCATTTATTAAGTACGGCTGTTACAGCGAGAGAGTGCTATGAAAATGTGGAAGAGCTATTAGGGAAAGATGTATATGCATTCATGCAGCATATTCTTTTCAAAGTGGCGGAAGAACGGAATCTTACTTTTTATTATGATGAGGAATTATTATTTGGGTTTGGTGTTCATTTAAAAACATTATTAAACCGTTTGAAATATAAATTAAATACGAGAAATCCTCTTTTGGCAGAAGTGAAAAAGAATTATCCATATGCTTTTGAAATTGCGGTTCTCGTTGGAGATATGATTGGTGAATATACGGGTGACTCGATTTCAGAAAGTGAAATTGGTTATATTGCCATTCACTTCGGCGGAGCGATGAGCCGTTTACAGGAAAAGAATCAAAAGAAAAGATGTTTATTAGTTTGTGCGACTGGTCAAGGAAGCGCACAACTATTGAAATATAAAATTCTATCACAGTTCCGAGATAAATTAGAGGTTGTAGGTATTACAGGCTATTATCAATTGAAGGTAGAAGATCTTTATAAAGAAAAAATAGATTGTATTATTAGTACGATTCATATACCGAGTGGTTTGCCTGTGCCAGTTATAAAAGTAAATTCAATATTTGATGATAAAGAGATTAAGTCAATTGGTCAGCAGTTATTTACGCATGTGAATAGTAGTGTGCAGCAATATATTAAGGAAGATTTGATCTTCTTAAATCGTAGTGCTTCTACGAAAGAAGAGGTTATCCAGTTTTTATGTGAGAAAGCTGCTGCGAAAAGTTATGTACCTGCAAACTTTTATGCTTCTGTTATGGAAAGAGAGAACACATCTCCTACAGCGGTTGGGAATTTAGTTGCGATTCCACATCCGATGCAGTTATTAAGTGAACAAACATTTTTGATGTTTTGTACACTTGATAAAGCGATTGACTGGGGAGATAAGAAAGTACAAGTTATTATTTTATTTAGTGTGAAGCGCAATAATAATGAAGATTTGCAAAGGCTTTATGATTTTTTATATGATATTATGTCTAGTCAAAATACGATAGAGAAATTAACTCAGGCTGAAATAATTGAAGATTTCCAAGAGATATTATTATCTTTATAAAAAAAGTATATAAAAACTTCCGTTACATAACGGAAGTTTTTTATGTTTAATTGTATGCGTTTTCATAATAAGGTAAAAATATAGAAAAAACATAGCTTGGAGGAATTTAAAATGACTGATATGCAAACTCCATTTGCGTTAATTTTACATGGTGGCAACGCTAGAAGCGCGGCACTTGAAGCAATTGCTTTTGCAAGACAAGGAGATTTTCAGAATGCGAGTGAAAAGATGGAACTTGCTAGTGAGGAAATATCATCCGCTCATCGTATTCAAACGGATTTAATTCAAGAGGAAGCAAGAGGCAATCATGCAGAAATAAGTTTATTATTAGTGCATGCACAAGATCATTTAATGAATGCCATTACAGTGAAAGAACTTGCTGAGGAATTTATCGCTCTTCATAAACGAGTGGAAGAGAAAGTGACAGTATAATATGTACATTTTATTATGTTGTGCAGCAGGCATGTCAACGAGTATGGTTGTAAGAAAAATGCAAGAAGAGGCAAAGAAACAAGGGAAGGATTATAAAATTAAAGCAGTTGATTCGGAACTTGTGAAACTGGAAATAAAAAATGCTGATGTTGTTTTAATCGGACCACAGGTGAAGTATTTGTTTCCAGCGGTAGAGTTTCTTGCGAAGTCACACGATATACCAGTTGCAATTATAGAGCAACGAGATTATGGCATGTGTGATGGTGTAAAAGTACTTAAGCAAGCTGAACACTTAGTTTTAGCGTAATTATATTTTTTTAAATATAAACATTATAATGTTATAACTTTTGTTTTCGCCAGATTGAACATAGGGAGGGTTATCGATGAATGGTTTTATGAGTTTTATGGAACAGAAGATTATGCCAACAACGCAAAAGATTGCGGGGCAACGACATTTATTAGCAATTCGGAATGGAGTTATTTCTACATTACCGTTAACGATTGTCGGGTCATTTTTCGTTATCTTTTTAAATTTACCAATTGATGCATATATGGAGTGGATTGCACCGTTTCGCCATATTTTAGATATTCCATTCCGATTTACAGTAGGTTTAATGGCTTTATACGCAGCATTTGGGGTAGGGGCCTCACTCGCGAACTTTTATCAGCTCAATCAGTTAAGTGCAGGATTATTATCTGTACTCGCCTTTTTACTAGCATCAGTTGAACCTATTCAAATAACAAAAGCTGTACCAGGTGTTATTGATGCAGGAAGATATATTTCAGTAGGGACATTAAGTGCTACGTCTTTATTCGGAGCTATTGTGACAGCATTAATTGCAGTTGAAATTTATCATTTCATGATTAAGCATAATATTTCGATTAAATTACCAGACAGTGTACCACCAGCAGTTGCAAATTCATTTGCAGCATTAATTCCAACTCTAGTAGTTATTCTTTTATTCTGGGGTATTCGTTACGGTTTGAAATTTGATGTAAATACAACGATCACATATTTAATTGCACCATTAAAGTCAGTATTAGTAGGTAATAATTTATTCGGTGGTTTATTAACAGTATTCCTAATCGTATTCTTCTGGTCGTTCGGTATACATGGCCCAGCGATTTTAGGACCAATCATTCGTCCAATGTGGGATTCAGCAATTCTTGAAAATATGGAAGTATTCACGGCTACAGGAAATGCACATCAATTACCAAACTTATTTACAGAGCAATTTATTCAATGGTTCGTATGGATTGGTGGATCAGGCTCAACGTTAGCTTTAGTAATTATGTTTATGTTCTCTAAATCTAAGTTCCTAAAAGAGTTAGGTAGATTATCATTCGTACCAGGTTTATTCAATATTAACGAGCCAATTATTTTCGGGGCACCAATTGTAATGAATCCAATTTTAATTATTCCGTTCGTTATTACACCGTTAGTTACAACGACAGTATCATATTTCGCAGTTGTTTCAGGTATGATTCCGCTCATGATGGCGAAGCTGCCATTTACGATGTTAGCGCCAATTGCAGCTATTATTAGTACGGACTGGACAATTATGGCTGGTGTACTTGTACTTGTTAACTTTGTTATCTCATTCGTTATTTACTACCCATTCTTCAAAATGTACGAGAAACAACAATTAGCAGGAGAGGAGAAAGTAGAATGCTCGGAGCAATTATCATCTTAATTACATTCGTAGCGGGGCAGTGCATTGCTCATTATTCAAAATGGGTACAAAGTAAATCTTTATTAGTGTTACTACTTGTGTCGATATTATTTATCGGGTGTTCAATGGGAGCTTATGTGGCATTTAGTTTACAATCACCATTCTTTATCATCGTACCAACGATTTTATGTGCAACATGTTTATCTGCAAAATATAGATTTACGAGCATGGCATTAATACAACGTGTGAAGGAGATGCAAAAGCATGGAGCGTAAATTAGGAATTTCACTTTATCCAGAGCATTCAACGAAAGAAAAAGATATGGCATACATTTCGGCAGCGGCACGTCACGGTTTTTCAAGAATATTCACTTGTTTACTATCTGTTAATCGTCCGAAAGAGGAAATTGTAGCTGAATTTAAAGAAATTATTAATCACGCAAAAGATAACAATATGGAAGTTATTTTAGATGTAGCTCCAGCTGTATTCGATCAACTTGGTATTAGTTATAGTGATCTATCATTCTTCGCAGAGATGGGTGCAGACGGTATTCGTTTAGATGTAGGGTTTGACGGATTAACTGAAGCAAAAATGACGAATAATCCGTACGGTTTAAAAATTGAGTTAAACGTAAGTAACGATATTGCGTATTTAGAAAATATTCTTTCGCATCAGGCGAATAAATCAGCTTTAATCGGTTGTCACAATTTTTATCCGCAAAAATTTACTGGTCTTCCGTACGACTATTTCATTCGCTGTAGTGAGCGTTTTAAAAAGCACGGAATTCGAAGTGCAGCATTTATTACGTCACATGCAGCTGACATTGGTCCGTGGGATATTAATGACGGATTATGTACATTAGAGGAGCATCGTAATCTTCCAATCGAAGTACAAGCGAAGCATTTATGGGCAACAGGGCTAATCGATGATGTTATTATCGGAAATGCTTATGCGAGTGAAGAAGAGTTAGAGAAACTAGGAAATTTAAATCGTTACATGTTACAGCTAAAAGTACAATTTGTAGACGAAGCGACTGAAGTAGAGAAGAGAGCAACACTGCAAGAATTACACGTAAGACGCGGCGACATAACAGAATATATGGTACGTTCTACAGAAGTACGTAAAAAGTACAAAGACTATGACTTCCCAGTACGCGAAAGTGTACTGCAGGAAAGAGGGCAAGTGGTGATTGGTAATAACCTATTCGGAAAGTATAAAGGTGAGCTACAAATCATCTTGAAAGAAATGCCGATAGATGAACGGAAAAATATTGTCGGTACAATTGCTGAAGAAGAGTTGTTCTTACTAGATTATGTAGGAGCTTGGACGCAATTTACTTGTGTGGAATAGGGAAGGGAGGAGAGGATGCTATGGCATCCTCTTTTTTCTGTTGAAATAGTAGTCTATCGTATATAGAATGCAAAGGGATAGATTTAACTTGGACGTGGGAGAAGGAGATAGAAAGAATGTAAGAATCATAAAAAAAGAGTCAGCCTCAACGTTGAGACTGACTCTTTTTTATATAGTAATTAGTTTAAAACTTTCACTGTAACTGTTTTACGTCCCCAGTTACTTGATGTACCTTTATCTGGCATTAAAACATCAATTTTATTTCCTTTAATAGCTCCACCAGTATCACCAGCGATTGCTACTCCGTAACCTTCAACCCATACTTTTGAACCTAATGGAATTACACTTGGATCAACTGCAATTAGTTTCATGTTTGGATTAGCTGTTAAGTTATGACCTAAAGCTGATTTTACTTGGTCTCCTGCTTTATAACCATTTTCAAGTGGATCTGCTGTGTAAGCTGTTGCTACAACTCTTAACTCACGAGAAGAAGATGGTGCACTTGTTTCAGTTTCTTTTGCAACAGGTTGTTGTGTAGCTGGTTTTTGAGCTTTATTAGCCGCTTCACGATCAGCTGCCTCTTGAGCCTTAGCTGCTTTACGAGCTTCAGCTGCTGCCTCTTGAGCCTTAGCTGCTTCACGAGCTTCAGCATCTGCCTGAGCTTTAGCCGCTTCACGAGCTTTAGCTGCTTCTTGAGCTTTAGCCGCTGCTTGAGCTTCAGCTGCTTCCTGAGCTTTAGCTGCTTCACGAGCTTGAGCTGCTTCTTGAGCTTGAGCTTCTGCTTGAGCTTCAGCATCTGCCTGAGCTTTAGTTTCTGCTTGAGCCTTAGCTGCTTCACGAGCTTTAGCTGCTTCCTGAGCTTTAACTTCTGCTTGAGCTTCAGCTGCTTCACGAGCTTTAGTTGCTTCCTCTGCTTTAGCTTTTGCTTGAGTTTCAGCTACTTCTCCAGCTTTAACTGCTTCACGAACTTTAGCTGTGTCTTGAACTTTAATTGCTTTTTCAACTTTAACTGCTGGTTGAACTTTAACTGGTGCTTTACCTGTTAAGTAAGGAACATGAACATAAGCTGTTTTTCCGTTATATTCAAATTGAATCCAGTCATTTTGCACTTCGTGTGTTGTTTCGATTACATCATCTTGTTTCAACTTACCAAGAATTTCTGAGTCTGTGTTTGCACCAGCACGTACGTTTAATACGTTTGCTGTTACGTAGTAAGTATCTTTTGTGTAGTCAGCGCTTATGAAAGCCTCTTTACCACTATTTAATTTAACTTTTGACCATCCGTTTTCTGTATGTAAAACGTTAACTTTATATCCATCTAATAACTTTCCGACAACTTGTGATTCAGTAGTTGGGTTTTCTCGTACATTTAGTACATCAGTCGTTACGATTGTTTCTGCTTTAGCAGATGTTGTGAAAATCCCAAGACCAAAAACCGCTGCTGTTGCTATACCCATAAATTTTTTCATAATAGCCTCCATTGCATTTGTTTTCGTTGACCTCATTATAGCAACCATTATTTTCTTATTTGCGGAAAACACAAAACTACAAAGCATTCGTAACGAGGCATTAATATTCTGTAATAATTCCATTAATATCCTGATAGCGTTTTCTTTGCGTTTTTCAGGGGATTAGAACATAGTATTCATAAAATCAATACCATTTTAATTACTGATAGATTAATAATGTATCAGTGGTATTACGCTCATATTTCTGTAACGTTACGAAATGGGGGTATTTAACTGTTTAAATTGCAATTTAGTTATAATAATATAATCTCTTTGCGTGTGGAGTCATATATATAGGGTGGATTTTAATGAAATAGAGATATAATTGTTACAAAATAAGTTGTAGTATGGAAAAAATTACGCCTTGAATTTGTTCTTTTACATATTGTTTTTGCAATAATAGGATTGCTTGATAGCTTTCGCAAGAAATGAAAGTTTAAATGATAAAAAGATATTCGTAACATGAAACATATATAATAGAAGAAACATGATTTAAAGGGACGATATCGTTATGAATTGGTTCACGAATTGCAATAGAATTATATAATAGAAGTTAGAGGTTCTTATTTTTGTCAAAACGTCGATAAAATTACATTTGCCTTCAATAAAATAAAAAACGTAGGAGTGTAAACTCCTACGTTTTTTATTTACTCATATCGTAAACATTCAATTGGATCAAGTTTAGCAGCTTTGTTTGCTGGTAGTAAACCGAATGCAATACCGATTAGCATTGAGATACCTACTGAAAGAAGTCCAAGTTCTTTTGAGATAACGAGTGGCCATCCGGCAAAGATTGAGACGATCCAAGCGAAGAAAATACCGAGCATGAATCCGATGAAACCACCGAGTCCTGTTAAAATACAAGATTCAATTAAGAATTGCGTTAATACTTTACCGCGCGTTGCACCAAGTGCTTTACGAATACCGATCTCACGTGTACGTTCTGTTACAGATACAAGCATGATATTCATTACACCGATACCACCAACAAGTAAGGAGATAGCGGCAATACCACCGAATACCATCTTCATCATACCGATTGACTCGTCTAATTGCTTCGTAAATTCACCTAAGTCCTGTGCTTCGAATTTATGCTCAAATTTAGGAGCTTTCATTTCATTTAAAACAGAAACGGCTTGTTTTTCTACACTTTTCCGTTCTGTTGGAGAGGTCATTGTTAATTTTACAGAGTCATACTCATTTACTCCTGAAATGACAGGAGCGTTTTCAAGTGATGTATAACCTTCAGGCATAGCCATTCCGAATTCATTTTTCGTTTCGTATACACCGACTATTTTATACGGCTTTCCTTTTATATCAGTGTATAAATTTGATTCCCAACCGTTAAATAATTTATTGAAAGCTTCTTCATTTAATATAACAGCAGGAATTGCTTGGTTTAATTCGCTGTCGTTTAATTCACGACCGTGAACTAATTTTATCTTCGAATCTGTCATAAAGGCGCCTGTTCCACCTTTTAAATCAAGAGAGACATCCTTTGAACCAGAAGATGCTTTTACTTTCATACTCACATCGGGGTAAACATCTTTAACGCCTGGAACAGTTTGAAGACGTTTTAGCATATCAGCTGTGATTTTGGCACTATCTGTTCCATAATCAAGGTTGTTGTAGTAAATCGTTACTTCATTATCTTTTCCTTGGCCTAATTCTTTTTTAAACTTTGCGTTTGTACCATCACCCATTGAAATGATAGTAATAATGGCACTAATACCGATAATAATACCTAACATCGTTAAGATAGAACGCATTTTATGAGCAAAGATAGAGGAAAGGGCCATGCGTATATTTTCACTCGTGTTCAAAATTAACCTCTCCAATCTTGGACGATATTTCCGTCACGAATTACAATTTGGCGTGCAGCTGCTTCCCCGATTTCACGGTCGTGGGTAATCATAATGATTGTTGAGCCTTGTTTGTTTAGTTCGTAAAAGAGGTCCATAATTTGTGTACTCGTTTTCGTATCAAGTGCACCCGTCGGTTCATCTGCTAAGAGAAATTTCGGGTTATTTACGATTGCACGTGCGACTGCGACACGCTGCTTTTGCCCACCTGACAATTCATTTGGTAAGTGAGTAGCACGATCAGCTAAACCTACTTTTGTTAAAGCTGCTAGTGAACGTTCACGTCGCTCTTTTTTATCAACACCTGCATAAATAAGAGGTAATTCAACATTTTGCATTGCTGTAAGTCTTGGTAGTAACATAAAGTTTTGGAATATGAATCCGATCTCTTTATTACGAACGTGTGCAAGTTCTGTTTCAGACATGTTTGAAATATTTTGACCAGCTAGTTCGTACGCACCTGTCGTTGGTTTATCTAAGCAACCGATAATGTTCATTAATGTTGATTTACCAGAACCAGATGGTCCCATAATAGAAGTGAATTCTCCTTGGTTCAGTGTTAAGTCAATTCCGTGTAATATTTGAACTGATTCTGCACCATTTTGGAAAGATTTCGTGATGCCTTTTAAGTTAATCATTCAACGACAACCTCCATACCATCTTTTAAATCTTTTTCAGGTTTAGAGATAATTTGCTCTCCTTTTTTCACTCCAGAAACTTTTGCTTCGCTATCTGTTTCAAATTCAACAGTAACCGCTTGTTCTTTCGCTTTACCATCTTTTACAATGAAGACAACATTTTTGTCACCTTTTTTCACGATGCTGCTTTTGGGAACGATTGTACCAGTTGCTTCGCCTGATTTACTTGTTACGTAAACGTGGAAGCCGTTTTGTAATTCTTCACTATTGTCTAATGTAACAGTGAATTGATAGTTGGAAACTGTTTTGTTTTCGTCCATGCTCTTTAATGGTGTAGAACCGATTTCTGTTACTTTTCCTGTCCAAGTCTTACCAGCGACAGTTTTTGATGAAACAGTTACTTCTTGCCCAACTTTCATACTAACAAGCTCATATTCAGAGAGTTGACCTTTTACTTTAAATGGACCAGCGTGACGAAGTGTAATTCCGCTCATACCTGTTTTTTCATCAGCAGTTTTAACGATATCATCAATTACACCATCGGCAGGGCTCGTTACAGAAAGTGTGTTTAATTTCTCTTTTGCTGCTTTAATCATTTCATCAGCTTTTTCTACTTCAAACTTCTTCATTTCAAGTTGTGATTCTAATTGCCCAACTTCGATTTCCGATGCTTTTAATGCTTCCTGAGGAAGGCCGGCATTTTTATCTTTTTGTAATTTTTGTTTCGCTGCATCAATTTGTTTTTGATACAATGTTACTTCTTTTTGTGCGATTTTCTTTTGCATTTCTGCTTCCGTTACACCTTGTTTAGCAGTAGGGTCATTATATTTAAATAGAAGCTGACCTTTTTTCACTTCATCACCTTTTTTAACAGCTAACTCATACGTACCTTTTGTTGGATCAAATGAAATCGTTTCGATTCCGTTTGGAATAACTTCACCGCCAAATTTTTGTGCATTTTCAATTTGTTTTTCCGTAACTTTATAACCACCATATGCCATTGCTACTTCTGAACCGCCGCCAGCAAATGCAAAATATGATCCAGCTGCAATTCCGATTGCTACTACACTAGTAATTAACACTTTATTTTTCTTCTTCATCTATTTATCACCTTTTCGTTCGTTTTAGTATCTACATTAAGTATAGAAGAGGTGAAGAATATGACAAATCGTTTTAGCTTACAATAACCTTACAGTTTTGTAAGGTGTGGATATGTAAATGTAAGGTAGAGGTTGTCCTAGTTTAAGCAAATGAATTGACTCGTTGTTTCTTTCTTACAATAATATTGTATGAAGGAGGGGAGGAAGGAAGATGGAAGCTTATTTTAGTGCGCATCCATTAAAACCGTTTATTCCATACTCAAGGCAACATGTCCTTATATTATTTATTATGTTGGTAGGGATATTTTTTCTGTATCAATACCAAGATGTATTACGTCAAAGTGAGTGGAATATAACGGTTCGATATGCGATTGCATTTTTATTTATTGGAAGCGAAATTGGGCTTCATATGTGGGAATGGAAAGCGGGGATTTTTGAGCTAGGCACTTCATTACCATTTGAGTTATGTACGATTAGTTTGTTGTTAGCGTCGATTATGATTGTAACGAAAAGTTATCGAATATATGAGATTGTATTTTTTACAGGAATTATCGGTGCATCACAAGCTATTTTAACGCCAAACTTGCAGTATGCTTTTCCGCATTTTCGCTTTATGGAATTCTTCATTGCACATGTATTACTTATTTGGGCACCGCTCTTTATGACGTGGGTAGAAGGATATAGACCGACCTTGCAATCTATAAAGCGTACGATGATATTTTTAAACATAGTAATTCCAATCGTTTCATTCGTGAATTACAAAACGGGCGGTAATTATATGTTTTTAGCTCGTAAGCCAGAAACAGCTTCATTGCTCGATATGTTAGGGCCGCATCCTTACTATATTATTCCATTAGAAATTGCAGCGCTTATGGGATGTTTTATTTTGTATATGCCGTTTGCGAAAAGAGAAGGGCATGCGCATAAAGAATCACTAGGATCATAACCTAGTGATTCTTTATTTTATAAATATTTACAATTCGGAAAATTAAGAATAAAATTAGGGGGTAAATTACATATAGAGAGAAGGGAAAACGTGGTCAAAAAAGTTTTTCTGAATGGGATGGAAGTGACGATTCAATTTATTATTTCGATTTTGGGTATTATTTGTTTAGGGGCATTGCCGAAATTATTTTATGGATTTGAGCTGCATGCATCAAAGTACATACAGAGTTTAAAAGAAGTGTTTGTGAACTTAATGGATATCTCCAATTTGCAATATGTGAGAGGTAAATTTTTATTTCCGCAGTTGTTCGTCCATTATAAAGAAACGATGGTTATTTTTTTGGCTGCTTTTTTCATTTCATTATTTGTAGCATTTTGTATTGTTTATGTAATTATAAGTAGTTCACCGCGTATACAACATCGCATTAAATCATTTCTTATCTTCCTAGAATCTATTCCAGACATTCTTCTTATTTTAGTATCACAAATTTTAGTTGTATGGTTTTTTAAACAAACAGGTTTTTTACCTTTTCAAATTGCGTCAATCGGAGGCGAGTCGATTAGAGGATTGCCAATATTTTGTTTGAGTATACCGACTACGATTCTGTTTGTAAAAATGTTAGTACTTCGTTTTGAAAATGAGCTAGAAAAAGATTATGTACTATTTGCTAAGGCGAAAGGGCTGAATCGCTTTCGTATTTTAAATCGTCATGTATTACGAAATGTGTTGCTTAGTACACTTTTCTTTGCGAAAACGAATATCTTTTTTATGTTATCTAATTTATATATTATAGAATGGATTTTTAATACGGGTGGTATTTTTATGTTTTTGAAATCGTATGAGGGTATTAGGGTTGAGGTTTTCATCGTTAGTGTGCTGCTTATTTATATTCCAATTTTTATTTTATTTAAATTGTTTCATTATCTCATTCCAGCTGCGATGAAGGAGAGATTATAATATGTGGACGTACATAAAACGCGATAAAAGATTTTGGGTAAGCATTGGGTTTCTTCTCACATTAGTTCTTTTGAGCATCGGAAATACGATATGGAATGATGGACAGATTAAAAAAGTTACACTGCAATATGATGCGGCCGGAAATCCAGAAGTGCCACCGTTTTCACCTTCATTACAATTTTTACTCGGGACAGACCGGAAAGGATATGACCTTTTACATTTAGTCATTGAAGGCGCGAAGTGGACGATTGGTATATCTATTTTAATTGCAGCACTTAGAATGGTAATAGGTGTGTTTTTCGGTGTTGTACTCGGAACATATTTAAAAAGAGGATTTTCGAAGATTGAGGCTTTTTTTGATAGTTTCACAGTTATTCCGACGGTTATGATTGCGTATTTCTTTCTTCAATCTGTGAATAGATTTGGAAGTGGAGAGGAAACAACAACTTTTTTTGAAAGGGCTTCGTTTCAAGTTATATTACTTGTAATGCTTGTGATGCCAGTTATTGCATTGTATGTTGCGAAGGAAGTTCGTAAATTACAAACAGAAGAATTTATTGATGCCGCGCGCATATTAGGTGGATCGAGAAGACATATTGTTATAAAGCATCTTTTTCCGCATCTCTATATGACGTTTATACTTGTATTTCTTCAACAGTTTACGCAGACTCTTACTATTTTATTGCACTTAGGGTTACTGGAAGTGTTCTTTGGAGGAACTGTTAAGTTTTTAGGACCGGTAGAAGAAGTAGACTCTTACACACATGAATGGTCAGGTTTAATAGGAGTCTATTTTAGATCATTAACAGTGCATCCGTGGATTCCTCTCGTTCCAATTACATTTTTTGGGCTTACCATTTTTTCAGGAAATATGATTGTGAAAAGTATAGAAGAAGCGATGATGAAAGTAAGATTAGGCGGTGAGATAAAGAAGACAGATGTAGAAAAGGAACAACCTGCTGTTCAGTCAAAAGAAGAGTTGTTTACGTTTAAACATACGATGTGAAAATAAAGAAGAAGCAAGCATAATCAATGCTTGCTTCTTTTTTTTATTTTGTAGAAACTTCACCTTCAGTTTCTGTTTGCGGAATAAAGTATCCGACTATACCACCAATTATTGCTGGAACAATCCAGCCAATACCTAATTCATAAAAAGGAATTGCGTGTACGATATTAGCGATAAAACTTGGTATCATTCCCACATTATCAAGTGCATGAATACAGCTAATAAGGAATGCGGCAATCATCGCTCCGATATAGACAGAAGGTTTACGTTTCGTATATTTATCAATAAATGATACGAAAATTAAAATGATTGTAATTGGGTACAAAATAATTAATACAGGTAATGTAATTTTAATTAATAAACTTAATCCTAAGTTTGAAATAATGAAGCTAAAGATACAAACGTATAGTACAAGCTTCTTATATGAAACATTTGTTAGTACTGTTGTGAAATAGTTGGCGAATGCACTTACAACACCGATTGCAGTCGTTAAACAAGCAGCTATAATTGCGATGCTTAATAAAATGTTACCGCTTGTCCCAAAGAATTGATACATAACAGTTGCTAATAGTTGACCGCCATTTTCGAATTGTCCTAAGTTTCCGTTTGAAGCGCCGATATAACCGAGTAAGAAATAAACAATTGTTAAGAAAAGGGCAGCAATGCTTCCGCAAATAATTGTATATTTCGCAATGGATTTCTTATCTTGTATACCGTTTTGGCGAATTGCATTTACAACAATTGTTGATAATACGAGAGCTCCGATTGCATCTAATGTTAAAAAGCCTTCGAGAAATCCTTTGAAAAATGGGATTTCTTTATAGTCACCAATAGGTTCTGCAAACGATCCTGGTGAAAGAATCGCCTTTGTTGCCATAATTGCAATAATTCCAAGTAAAATTGGCGTTAATATTTTTCCGATATGATCTACTAATTTGGATGGATTTAATGATAAGAAGTAGACGACTGTAAAGAAAATAGCACTAAAGACTAACATAGAATACCATTGGTCCGGGAAGAGTGGTGCGATTCCAATTTCGTAAGATACAGTTCCAGTTCGTGGAATAACAAATAGTGGGCCGATTGAAAGATAAATAATGATAGCGAATACTGCTGCGAATTTTGGATGAACACGGCTTGCTAAAGTATTAAAACTACCACCGGCAAGGGCAACAGCGACGATAGCAAGTAAAGATAAACCGACGTCTGTAATAATAAATCCTGTAATGGAAACCCACATATTTTCTCCGGAAGAAAGACCAAGAAGGGGCGGGAAAATCATATTACCAGCACCGAAGAAAACTGCGAATAATAATAAACTAATCGAAAGTATTTGCGCTGGTTTTAAAGTTGTACGCATATAAAGAAAATCCTCCTAATGAGTATTTTTGTCGAAAATTCAAATAATTTGTCGAGTAACTGTTATTATTTTAAAGGTCTGATGACTAGAAAGCAATAGGGAATTTTAAAAATATTAAAAAATAATGCATTAAATTGAATAAATATACTATTTATATGTTAATTAGGAAGGATTTAACTTTGAACATAAAAAAACACATATCGCTAGGATACGTGTATTAAAAATAAATCTTTTGATCGCGTTCTTCTTTTAAAATTTCAACTGCTTCCCGGAAACGTTGTGAATGGACAATTTCTCGTTCACGTAAGAAGCGTAGGCTGTCATTTATATCTGGATCATCGGATAAATTAATGAGCCATTGATATGTTGCGCGTGCTTTTTCTTCAGCGGCAATATCCTCATATAAATCTGCGATAGGGTCTCCTTTTGCTTGAATGTAAGTAGCAGTAAAGGGAACGCCACCAGCATTATGATAAAACAACGCACTATCATGATTAGCGTATTGTGCGTCTAATCCAGCAACTTTCATTTGTTCAGGTGTTGCATCTTTTGTTAATTTATAAATCATTGTAGCAATCATTTCTAGATGTGCGAACTCTTCGGTACCAATATCGGTCAGTAAACCAACAACCTTGTCAGGAATCGTATAACGTTGATTTAAGTAACGGAGGGCAGCAGCTAGTTCACCGTCCGCGCCACCGTACTGTTCAACTAGTAATTTTGCGAGTGCTGGATTGCAAGTTCCTACTTTAACAGGGTATTGTAATTTTTTTTCATAAATCCACATAGTTTCTCTCCTTTATATTTGCCATGGCCAAGGACCTTTGCTCCATTCCCAAGGAGCATTAGAATAGCTATTTCCAAACTGTTGGAGTGGTCCGTATTTTTCTTCCATCTTTTGTTTTAATACCCTTCGTTTATAGGAGAAATCATTAAATTGATTAATCGCAGCGGTGTCATCTGGATGTGTATCTAAATAAAGAGTTAGTTCAACTAGTACAAAGTCTATTTCTTGAAGCTCCAGTAAAAGCTGATAATATTCTTCTGGTAGCGATTGAGTCACGTCAGTAGTCACCGCCCTTTTTTATAAGGATTTTCATAATAGTCATAAAAAACAGGCCATAAAGTCCCTTTTTGTAGTGCTTCTTTTGGTGTGAATTGCGGTAAATTTGGCGGTTGAAAACCTAAAAATAAATGAGGAGGAGTAGAATAATATTTTTTTCCGATAGGAGGACAAGGATCGAGAGGGCTATGATATGGAACGAATGATCTCACATATTTATTCATGAATAAACCTCCTTAAATCTTCATCACTACGTATTGTATTCAGACATAATAGGCATTTATGACACATATAAAAAAGTAATAGGTACAGGGGGAATGTATGTGGAACAATTCATTGTATTAGAAGTGAAGAATTTAAAAGAAACTTTGTATTTTTACGAAGGAATTTTAGGCATAATACCTAGTTCAGAAAGGCCGCAACTAGATATAACAGGGGTTTGGTATGATGCTGATTCAACGAGAATTAGTTTTGTTATGAATCGAAATTTAGGTGGAAGGGACAAGAATGTTACAGATTTATGTAATGTTCTAACATTTTCAATTTCTAACATAGAGAACTTAAAAAAGAGGTTAGTGTTTTATAAAATTGTATATATAGAAAATGAATGTGAGAAGAGTATTGTAGTACAAGACCCAGATGGATATAAACTTCAAGTGATAGAGAAGGATGAATAAACGGAGGGGATTTGGTGGAGAGAAATTATGAAGAAAGTGCGTTGTTTGAGCATAAATTTTGGCTAAAGGTGCTTAGTGATCATGCACAATTTTTACTTGATGCGTTAGCTCCCAAGGAGAAGGAAGATATAAAGAAAGCTACTTATTTTGTTGAGATATTTACGGACTTTCTAAATAAAATTCATACTGTTAATCTCATTGCATTTTCAAAAGAGGCAGAGCGAGCTGCTAAGGAGATTCGGAAGTTTAAATTAAATATTATACAGAAACAGTTGGAAGGAAAAATTACCATTCATTTTACTCCAACTTTTATTAATCATATGGTAAACGAAGTAGAGGAGTATATCACGGTGTTAGAGTTTTTAAAGAAAGGGGAAGTTCCACCTGTTTTTCATGAATTGCATTACCATCTCGTTTGGTTAACGGATGCAGCTGGTCATGCGGGTTCTATTTCTGGTGGGTTAGATCTTGTTGAAAAAAGATTGAAAGAGAAGAGTGAAGAATTCACGAAGCACTTTGAACAATTTTACTTAAAAGCGGTTGAAATGACCGGGTATTTACGGGCAGAGCTTCACCACTTTCCTGCGTTAAAGAAGTTTACAAAAGATGTTTCACTTGAGTTGAAATTATTTTCGCATTTTTTACATGAAGTTGAAGAATTGGAGTTATCGAATGAAATATTAAGCTCATTATCAGCGAGAATGGCAGATCATATGGCAAGAGAGGAATGTTATTATTTATTAAAATTAGCTCTATCATCTGGGCTCGAAATGCCGAAATGTAATCCGCTTTAAAGAACAAAAGGTCGATTTCATTTGACCTCTTGTTCTTTTTTATTTTTGCTTGTTTAATACTTGCCTGTAATGTCTCTATAATATTGATGAAGTTTGGAGCTGGAGAGCTAGAGACATAAAATATATTGACAAGCCCTCCAAAATATTTTAATGTGATTGTATAAAATTGTGTATCTAAAGGGGAGTAACTTATTACAGTAAAGTCGTCATTACAGGGAGAAACCCTCGGCTTTATTGGCAACGATTTCGTTGTTAGTGAGACCTTTACCAGCAATGGTAAAGGCCCCTTATTGTCTTTTTTAGGACCCTTACCATATTTGGTAGGGTCCTTTTTGTATACAAAGAGAGGAGCTAGAAAATGAAAAAACTTATTAGTAGATTAAGAGTCGTATTTCATGTCCGCCGTTTTGTTCCATTTTTATTTGACTTTTTTACTTCAAAAGAGGTTTCCATAAAGAAGAAAATCTTATCTATTGCTTTTTTAGTTGGTTACGTTGCTATGCCGCTCGATTTAATTCCAGACTTCCTGCCGTTTATCGGTATTTTAGATGATATTGGAATTGTGTTATTCATTTTGAACCGAATTGTAAAGATGGCACCAGTTCAATTGCAAGAAAAGCATAATGTGAATATAGGATAGGGGTTAAAAGTATGGAGCAAATTATTTTAGATATAATTGACTATTTAAAGCAGTTTTCTTATTTTGGAGTTGTGTTAGCTTTAACTTTTGAGTTTATTCCAGCAGAGGTAGTTTTGCCGCTTGTTGGGTATTGGGTGTACGAGGGAGATATGAATTTTTGGCTTGCGGTGTTAGCCGGAACACTTGGTGGAACGACAGGACCATTAACGTTATATGCGCTCGGTTATTACGGCGGGCGCCCTGTATTGGTGAAATACGGTAAATATTTCTTCATTAAAGAAGAACAAATTCAAAAAGCAGATGATTTCTTTGAGAAATATGGACCGGTTGTAGCATTTGTTGGACGCTTCGTTCCGGGAGTTCGAACGCTTATTTCCATTCCATGTGGTATGGCGAAAATGAACATATGGAAATTTAGCATATATACATTTGTAGCAATGTTCCCGTTAACGACTTTGTATATTTATTTTGGAATGAAATTAGGTCCGCATTGGGAAAAAGCAGCGGGTGTTGTTGGACAATATATGTTACCTATATTAGTGGTCGTTCTTATTGTTGTAGGTAGTATCTTTATCTATAAATTTATGAAAAAACGAAACAAAACTGAATCTATTTAGTTAATAGCACTAAGGTGTGATTATTTTTTGAAAATGGATGAATAGTACAGGCAAAAGACTCTGAGGGACATACACATATAAAGAATAAAAAAGAAAGAAGGGAAAGACTATGTCTTGTGAGTGCTCAGGAACAGTTTTAACGTGTTGTCCGGATAATAGTAATAACTTCGTCTAAGATAAAGTATGTAATCCATGGTCTAGTGCTGCCGCTAGTACGTTTACTGTGTATGCGAATAATGTGAATCAAAATATTATTGGTACAGGCTATTTAACTTACGATGTCGGGCCGGGAGCGAGTCCTGCAAACCAAATTACAGTGAACGTACTAGATTCAGGCGGAGGAACAATTCAAACATTTACCGTTTCTGAAGGAACAAGTATTGCGTTTACGTTCCGTCGTTTTAATATTATTCAAATTACGACGCCAGCTACACCACTAGGGACGTATCAAGGTGAATTTTGTATTACGACACGTTATTTAATTTCATAGAGAGGGGAAAAATAAGATGGGGAATTGTAGTACTAATCTTTCATGCTGTGCAAATTCGCAAAAAACGATAGTTCAAGATAAAGTTTGTATTGACTGGACAGCAGCAGCTGCTGCTGAAGTAATTTATGCAGATAATATTGCTCAAGATATTTATGCATCGGGGTATTTGAAAGTAGCTACTGGTACTGGTCCTGTTACGATTGTGTTTTATAGTGGTGGTATAGCAGGGACTGCATTGGAAACAATTGTTGTTGCAAGTGGAAGTAGCGCATCTTTTACAGTTCGTCGTTTTGATACTGTTACAATTCTTGGGACAGCAGCTGCAGAAACAGGAGAATTTTGCATGACGATTCGTTATGCTTTATCATAGGATATTATAATATTGTAATAAAAAAACGTGCAAACTATTTCGTAGTTTGCACGTTTTTTAGTGAACTTTTGGACATTTTACAAAAGTAATGGTTGTTTGTAGATAAAAATAATGCAATCATACGCAATCTAGCTTTGATTTGCAATAAGTGAGTTGGATACAGTAGCGTCCCTCTATATAAATAGAAGGATCTGTTGGAATATCTATTATCGAAACAGATTGTAAATTAGATCCTGTGTATGAAAATGTATTACCTGGTAAAACGGTGAAAGTACTTATAGTATTGCCTACTATTTGTACGAATAAAGCATTTGTACTATTCCTATTGTTATATACAGATATAGTGCCGGAAACTGAGATAACTCCATTGGATTCCCAAAGTTTTAATGTTTGATAGGTTTGTTTTAGTTGTCTTTGGGAAACTGGAATAAAATCATTTGAGATAAATATATTACCGGCGAATTCATTTGTAACAAGTTCAGCATTGCATGTAGGAGGTGGTGGAATTGGAGGGCAAGGACATGTCGGTTGACAGATGATAGATAAAGGAGCAAAGCAACCAATTTTTTTATGGGGTTTCAATAGGGTCCCCTCCTTTTGAAATGGTGTTTACTATTATTAAATGTAACAGCATGGCCGATGTGTTAAGAATGGACAAAAAAAATAAAATCGTGATAGTTTCATAGGCTCATACCTCGTAATAGTTTTTATAGGGAAAAGTTAGTTGTCTATTAGACAAAAAGTGCTTTTTTTATGTAAATGTGGCATTTAACATAAAATTAACTGTATATTTACAAAAATTTAAACAAAATAAATTTTTAGTTTAAACGAAGTTAATATACGTTCGATACAATAACCAGTGTAATTAATTTAGTATATGAGGAGGATTCACGTGGAAAGAACTGCTTTACGAAAAGTAAAAGGTCTTATTGGATTATTAATGGTGTTTGTATTGGCATTTGTATCATTTTCGTGGAGTACATCGGTTAAAGCGGAAGAGAAAAAGCAAGAAAAGGCACCAAGTGAGAAGAAGCTTGTTTTTCCAGTAGTAAGTGATGTACATATTAAAAATAGTGGAACAGATGATACGTTTCGCTGGAAACGAGCGATTGAGCAATTTAATACGCTTGCACCAAAGCAAGATGCTTTTGTTATTGTAGGTGATTTCACGGATACAGGCTCGCTGCAGCAATATGATCGTTTCATGCAAGTGTATAACGAAAATGCAAATAAAGATGCGGTACGAATGAATTCTCTAGGTAATCATGATTATTGGAACGGTTTATCTGTAGAGGGAGCACAGAAACGTTTCTTAGAAAAAACAGGGATGGAATCGATTTACTATCATAAAGTGGTAAAGGGTTATCATTTCCTTGTTATGTCACCAGAGGATGGGACAACTCATGGATATTATTCAGACAAACAAATTAATTGGTTAAAAGAAGAAATGGCAAAGGCCCAAAAAGATGATCCGGAAAAACCAATTTTCGTATTTTTACATCAACATATTAAAGATACAGTATACGGTAGCCAGGAGTGGGGAACGAAAGATAGTGCGAAAATTAATGCAGTATTAAAAGAGTACCCACAAGTAATTACGTTCTCAGGTCATTCACATTATCCGTTAGATGATCCAAGATCGATTCATCAAAAAGACTTTACGTCCGTTGGTACATCTTCTGTAAGTTATATGGAAGTTGAAGGTGGTAAAGTACAAGGAAATATCCCGCCAGGAGCTAGTACATTAAGCCAAGGTTTATTAGTAGAAGTGGATGATAAAGAAGTAACAATTAATCGTCGTGATTTCCATACGAATTCTTGGACAGGCGAGCCATGGAAAATTCAATTGCCATCAAAGAAAGAAACATTTACACATGTAGAAGATCGTGATAAAGAAAAGCCATCTTTCAAGAAAGATGCAAAGTTGGCAGTATCAAATGTAACGGAAAACGCAGCAACAGTGACATTCCCGCAAGCGGTGGATAACCTTCTTGTTCATTCTTATCGTGTACAAGCGAAGGATAAACAAACGGGTGAGATTAAAAATAAGTTATTAGCATTCTCAGAGTTTTATCGTGATCCAGTGCCGAAAGAACTTACATTTACACTTGCAGGATTAGATGGCGGGAAAGCATACACACTTGAAGTAGTTGCAATTGATTCGTTTGGCAATGAAAGCGTGCAACCGTTAACCGCAGAAATCACAACGAAAAAAGATGATATTGATCCGAATGTAAAAGTGCCAAAGGCAGACGTTTTTGACGTGAATTTCTTAGATGGTACATTTAAAGACAACTCACCGTTTGGAACAAAAGGTGATGTGAAAGGGAATGTATCTATTGCATACGATAAAGCTTTAAAAACAAATGTAATGAAATTAAATGGACAAGCAAATACATTTGGGTACCTTCCATTTTCAGCAGCACAAAAAGAAAAAGTAGCGAATACGTTTACGTTAGAAACTGTATTTTCAATGAATGAAATTCGCGGACAAGGTATTTTGCAAAATACAGAGAGCGGTGGAATTGGTTTTGAGTCTACAGGAAGTGGCTATGTAGAATTATGGGCTCATATTGGCGGAAGCTATAAACGTGTTGGCGTTCAATTAGAAGCAAACAAAACGTACCATTTAGCAGGAACATATAACGGAAGTGAAGTAGCAATTTATGTAGATGGTAAAAAAGTAAATAGTCAGCCAGCTAGTGGGAAAGTGTATCATCCGAACGTGCCATTTGCACTTGGTGCAGATCCAGATAGCAACGGAAATGGTGGTATTCCGTTAAAGGGACAAATTGCGTTAGCAAAATTATATAGTAAAGCATTAAGTTCTTCAGAAGTAGTAGCAGCATATAACGAGTTTTCAAATCGTACAAAATTAGAGCAAGTAAATACATTATATGAAGAGATTGGAAAAGTGAAAGAAGTATTGGCAGGTACTTATGAATTTGGTGAAAAGCCAGGTCAATATTCACAAGAAGCCTTTAACGAATTACAAAGAAGCTATGACAATGCAAAGAAAGTGTTTGAGAATATAGCGAGTACAGGAGAACAAATTGTTCAAACGTATAATGAATTAAAAACAGCAAACCAAACATTTGTACAATCAAAGGTAGCAGAAGAACAGCCGAAAACACCGAAAGAAAAATTGCAAATCAATATTGAATCTGCCAAAGCCTTAGTAAAGAAAGCACAAGCTGCAAACGTAACGGATGGTTCAGTTAAATCATTAAGTCAAAAAGTCACAGTTGCAGAAGCTGTGTTAAAAGATAAAAATGTAAAAGATGAGAAAGTAGAATCAATGAATCGTACGTTAGAGCATGCTATTTCATTGGTTGAAAAAAGTATTAACAAGTAAGGTATAAGAAAAAGAAGCTTATCATGATAGGCTTCTTTTTTGTTATACTAAAAGTAGTATAGAAAAAGGGAGCGAATAATTTGGAAGAGAAAAAGCTAAAAAGAATTCTTGAATATGTATGGATCGCTGTTGTGCTCCTTGTAGGATATTATTTATTAAAAGATAAAAGTATATGGGTTCTATTTTTAATGACATTTTTATTAGCGGGATTAGGAACGCTATTTATTAACTTTTTCTTTGATAGTGTAAATGCGTGGAGAAAGAAAAAGAAAGAGACGAAGTAAGGGGGAATAAGTATACAAAAGGTGCAGGTTATGTACTAACTTGCATCGGTATATTTTTCGTTTTACAATCGTTAACGAAAAAACATAATAAAACATGAAAATAGCTCGCCGTTTCATCGGCGAGCTATTTTGTTATGCTTCTTTCGTCTCATCATTCGTTTTTTCATTAGCTAGATGACTATGTTTTCTAGAGTAGAAGAAATAGAAGCATAAGCCGACTATAAGCCAGACTGCAAAGCTGATCCATGTCGTTTTGGACAAATTAATCATTAAATATAAACAGCAAATAATAGCGACAACCGGTAGTGCAGGTACGAGTGGTGTGCGGAATCCTCGTTTTAAATCAGGATGAGTTTTCCGTAAAATAAGTACAGCAAAGCAAACGAATGTGAAGGCTGTTAACGTACCGATGTTTACTAAATTCGCTAGTAAATGTAGGTCTAAAAGTCCTGCTAATAAAGCTGCAAATACCCCAGTAATCCATGTGTTTAGTAAAGGGATTTTTACTTTTTTATTTATGCGTGATAACGCTTTTGGGAGTAAGCCGTCTCGGCTCATTGCATAAGAAACACGAACTTGTCCATACATAACGACTAAAAGAACGGTTGTCATTCCTGTCATCGCACCAACTGCAAGTAGCCCCGCAATAGTATCTTCACCAACGAAATGCAGTGCAAATGCAACAGGGTCAGAAACGTCTAATTGCGTATAAGGAACCATGCCTGTTAAAACGAAAGATACGATCATGTATAAAACGGTACAAATAAGAAGGGAACCGATAATGCCAATTGGTAAATCACGCTGCGGTTTTTTCGTTTCTTCTGCCGCAGTTGCGATTGCATCAAAACCTAAAAAGGCGAAGAAGACAGTGGCAGCGCCAGTAATAATACCGTCGTACCCGAATGGAATGAACGGTGTCCAATTTTCAGGTTTTACATATTTTGCGCCTGCTACGATAAAGGCGATAATAACTGCTAATTTTATAAGGACCATAATATTATTAATGCGTGCGCTTTCGCGTATACCAAAACTTAAAAGACCAGTAATGAGAAGTAAAATACAAACAGCGGGTAAATCAATGAGACCACCTTTTCCCGTTCCGGGGGCCGAAGAAATAATGGCGGGAAGGTGTATATTGAAACCTTGAAGCAATGATTGTAAATATCCAGACCAGCCAACAGCTACCGCTGCAACTGCGAGTAAATATTCGAGCATTAAACACCAACCAACGATGAAGGCAACAACTTCTCCGACAGTCATGTATGCATAAGTGTAAACACTTCCTGAGACTGGTATAGAAGAAGCGAATTCGGCATAACAAAAGGCTACACAAGCACAAGTAAATGCAGCAATAAGGAATGATAGCATAATACCAGGACCAGAATGTTTCGCCGCTACAATACCTGTTAATACAAAAATCCCTGTCCCAATTACGGCGCCGATTCCTAAAAACGTTAAATCGAGTGCCGTTAATGTTCGATCTAGCTGCCGTGGTGATTCAGTACTAAGCGCTTTTTTTCGTAATAATGACTTCACTTTGAACTCTCCCCCCGTTTTTTCATCTCCATAACTGCGAATAGTGTGAACCAATTGGAAAAGAGTAAGTAAGTGAATGAAGATACAGTTATGGTATGCAGTTTTTTAAAATTTCTGGGTTAATCTTATTATAATTCAGAATATTTTGTCAAATAAAACTTTAACAAATAAAATGCTGGCTTTAAGGAGAAACTATGTGCAGAAATAGATGCAGGTTAACAATCAGTAGGGATGAAGAATAACCCACTGACTAGAGTTTTACTTTATATAGTAGGAGAAGGTGCTATGCTATTTTATTTCGAACTTGTTGTCATTTTACTTTGTACGAAATTAGCTGGTGATATTAGTGTTAGGCTTGGCCAGCCTTCTGTACTTGGTAAATTAATCGTTGGTATTATTATTGGTCCTGCTGTGCTTGGTATTATTAATAGTTCAGAACTTATTGATGAGCTTAGCGAGATTGGTGTTTTACTACTTATGTTTATGGCAGGTCTTGAAACAGATTTAGAAGAGTTAAATCGGAATTTAAAAGCGTCATTTGCAGTAGCGGCTGGTGGAATTATTTTCCCTTTCATCGGTGGTTATGTGGCAGGGTTGTTGTTTGGATTAATGCAATCTCATGCAATTTTTATAGGGTTATTACTTTGCGCAACATCGGTTAGTATTACAGTGCAAACGTTAAGAGATTTAGGGAAAATGAATACGAGAGAAAGTACAACGATTTTAGGAGCAGCTGTATTTGATGATGTGATAGTCGTTATTTTATTAGCATTTGTAATGAGCTTTTTAGGAACGCAAGATGTGAATATAACACTTGTTATTGCAAAGAAAATTATTTTCTTTGTAAGTATCGTTTTTATCGCATGGAAAGTTGTTCCGTGGATTATGAAAATGCTTGTCCCACTTCGTGTATCGGAAGCATTAATTAGTGCAGCTCTTATTATTTGTTTCTCTTTTTCGTATTACAGTGAAATGATGGGAATCGCAGGTATTATTGGGGCTTTTGCAGCAGGAATTGCGATTTCGCAAACAGAGTACAAACATGAAGTAGAACATAAAATTGAACCGATTGCATATGCGATATTTGTACCAGTTTTCTTCGTAAGTATTGGAATGGAAATTACATTTCAAGGTATCGGAAGCCAACTTTGGTTCATTATCATTATGACGCTCATCGCAATTTTCACAAAGTTAATTGGATCAGGTTTAGGAGCAAGACTAACAGGATTTAACTTACAATCTTCTATTAGTATCGGTGCGGGGATGGTGTCGCGCGGGGAAGTAGCGCTTATTATCGCAGCAAATGGACTTACGGCAAATTTATTAGCGAAAGAAAATTTCACAGCTATTGTCATTGTTGTTATATTGACGACGATTATTACACCGCCGCTTTTGAAGAAGTATTTTGTGTAGAGGGAAAGAGCTTATCTGACGTAGATAAGCTCTTTTTTTATTGGAAAAAGGCAATAGTCATATAGCGTGAATAGGTTGTAATTATGGTAAAATCTACGTATATGATAAGTCGAGGAGAGAAAATGTGTGAGGATTACGAAGGGGAAGGTTATAGGTGTAATCATACTTATTGCACTATGTATACCATTTACCGCATGGAAAGAATCAAAAGTGAAAGATTTTCCAGTTTCTATTTTTTCTTCCTATGTAGAAGACGAAAACCCGAAAGACTATAAGTACACTGCTTTTGTACCTGACTTTGCAATTTGGATACATGGATGGGAAAAACAGAGATCTGAAGGTGAAATAACGTCATATAAAAAAGGGGATCGAACTGTAATTGTTCACCATCCTCCTGGTAATGATGGTTTTTATCTTTATGATGCAAAAGATATTAGAGAATAAACGCAACCGTAAGAAGTGGAGGTTAAATAGTGAAAGCTTCAACATTACTATTTAAAATTGAAAATAATATGGATCAATTTTCACCAGCTGAAAAGAAGGTTGCCATGTACATAATGGAGAACGCAGAGATTGTTCCGAATTTAACGACAAAAGAAGTGTCAACTAATGCAGGCGCAAGTGAGGCGAGTGTTGTTCGCTTTTGTAAATCGATTGGTATTGGGAGCTTTAAAGCATTTAAAATAGCACTCGTTCGTGAATTAACAATTGCTGATTATAATATTAATGATTTTTCAGTGATGAATACGGAAGATGGACCGTATGACTTGTTTAATAAAGTTACATATGTGAATAAAGCTGCAATTGAGGCGAGCGTCACGGCGATAGATAAGAAGGAACTTGAGAGAGCTGCAGATCGTATTGTAAATGCGGATAAAGTTATATTTTACGGAGTAGGTGGGTCAGCTACTCCAGCGATGGACGGGGCTTATAAATTTACACGACTCGGATTTACAGCGATGATGCTATCTGATTTTCATATGATGTTACCGCTTGTGACGAATTTAAAAGAAGATGATATATTTGTTGCGATTTCAACTTCTGGTCGTACGAAAGATGTACTTGAAATGGCGCAATATGCGAAGAAGCGAGGAGCTACAGTTATTGCGATTACGAAGCTAGATCAATCATCTCCTTTATATAAAGCGGCAGACATTCGCCTTTGTATGCCAGATGTAGAGCAAGATCATCGCATTGCAAGTATTGCTTCACGAATGACGCAGCTAAATATGATTGATGCCTTATACGTTATTACTTTTAACCGTATTGGTAATAATGTGATAGATCAATTTATGGAGACGAGAGAAGAAGCTCTGCGGTTACGGAAGTTAAAGTGAAAAGATGGGGCAACCCATCTTTTTTGTGTGACTGGACATAAATTTGTCATGAAAAGAAATAAAATTTCATAAAATAAGAGAGTAATATTGATTTTTAATTTCTTAAAGTTATAATAAAAGTGTGAAATTAAATTTCAAAGAAGGTGACAATATGTTAGAAAATTTATCTACAGAACATCGCAATGAGAAGACGATGAATTTAGATGAGATGAGCATAAAAGAAGTGTTACAAAGTATGAATGAAGAAGATCGAACTGTTGGGTTAGCAGTTGAAAATGAAATAGAAGAAATTGAAAAGGTTGTACAAATTGTTATTAAATCTTTTGAAGAAGATGGACGATTAATTTATATTGGGGCTGGTACGAGTGGCCGTCTAGGCATTTTAGACGCAGTGGAATGTCCCCCAACATTTGGAACAGATGATAAAATGGTTCAAGGATTTATAGCAGGTGGATTGAAAGCGTTTACTAAGGCGGTAGAAGGTGCTGAAGATCGTGAAGAGTTAGCGGAAGAAGATTTAAAAAGTATTGGATTAAACGAGAAAGATACGGTTATTGGAATTGCAGCAAGTGGTAGAACACCTTATGTAATTGGCGGATTGAAATACGCAGGCAGCGTGGGAGCGAGTACAGCGAGTATTTCTTGTAATAAAAATGCTGAAATAAGTAAATATGCAAAACTAAATGTGGAAGTGGAGACAGGCGCAGAAATTTTAACAGGCTCAACTCGTTTGAAGGCTGGCACAGCGCAAAAGTTAGTACTGAATATGATTTCTACAGCGTCTATGATTGGTGTAGGGAAAGTATATAAAAACTTAATGGTAGATGTTCAATCTACAAATGAAAAATTGGTAGAACGCTCAAAACGAATTATTGTTGAAGCAACAGGTGCTAGTTATGAAGTAGCTACAGAGTATTATGAGAAAGCAGATCGAAATGTGAAAGCTGCAATCGTTATGATATTACTACAGTGTGAATATGGGGAAGCACTAGAAAAATTAAAAGGTGCGAAAGGATTTGTGAAGAAGGCACTTTAAACTCTGGGGAGGGGGATTCTATTATGAAGAAAGAAGAGATAATGGCGAGTAGGATTACGGAGCAGCTTGGGGGAGTAAAAAATATTCGTGGCATTGCTCATTGTATGACGAGATTACGATTAACGCTTCATGATGAAAGTAAAGTGAACATAGACCTTTTGAAAAAGGTTGAAGGGGTTATGGGCGTTATTGAAGATGAAACGCTTCAAGTCGTCGTTGGTCCAGGAACGGTAAATAAAGTAGCAGCTGAAATGGAAGTTTTAACAGGGCTCCGAATTGGTGAAGTTGCAGATCATCATCTTGAAGATCTCGGCCGGGAAATAAAGTCAGGGATAAAGAAGAAAAATAATACACCAGTGAAAAACTTTTTAAGAAAAATAGGAAGTATTTTCATTCCGTTAATACCTGGTCTTGTCGCATCAGGAATTATAAACGGGGTCGCTAACTTTGCGAAAAATGCAGGCGCCGATCCGAATGCAACATGGCTACAAATGTTACTATTAATTGGCGGCGGTATCTTTACATTCTTAGGCATTTTAGTCGGCTGGAATACAGCGAAAGAATTTGGAGGGACACCAGTTCTTGGGGCAATTGCTGGTATTTTAATTTTTAACCCGGCGATGGCGAATGTAAAATTATTCGGTGAAGCGCTAGTACCCGGACGGGGCGGATTGTTTGCAGTTATTTTTGCAGCATGGCTTATGGTTGTAGTGGAAAGACAAGTTCGAAAAGCAGTGCCAAATGCAGTTGATATTATTGTAACGCCGCTTATTACTGTGTTAGTGGTAAGTATCGTAACGATGTTAGCAATTCAGCCAGTTGCAGGTTTCTTATCTGAAGGAATTACAAGCGGAATTAATGCTATTTTAAATATTGGCGGAGCATTTGCCGGAGCTGTGCTTGCCGGAACATTTTTGCCTCTCGTTATGGTCGGATTGCATCACGGTTTAACACCGATTCATATGGAATTTATTAATCAAACTCACGTAACGCCTTTATTACCAGTACTCGCAATGGCAGGTGCTGGGCAAGTAGGAGCAGCGATTGCAATTTATGTGAAAACAAAAAATAAACGACTTCGCAACGTTATTAAAGGCGCATTACCAGTTGGTTTTTTAGGAATTGGTGAACCGTTATTATACGGGGTTACATTACCACTTGGAAAACCGTTTCTTACTGCTTGTTTAGGTGCAGCTGTCGGTGGTGCATTCCAAGCAGTTATGAAAACAGCCGCACTCGGAATCGGCGTATCAGGATTATCATTAATTCCGTTAATTGCTGATAATAAATATTTATTATATTTCCTTGGATTAGTAGTTGCATATACGTTCGGATTCATCTTTACGTACTTCTTCGGCTTTAAAGAAGAAATGGCAGAAAACATATAGAGAAAGGGATTCCTTTCTCTTTTTTTTATATTAATAGAAGGAGAGATTTATATGATAGGAGTTTCAATTTATCTTTCAAAAGAGCGAGTAGAGAAACAAGAAGCATGGCTAAAAATAGCGAAAGAAAACGGATTTTTATCTATTTTTACATCTCTTCACATTCCAGAAGATGATCCGAATACGTATAAGGAGTTAATTCAAATACTTGGGAAACAAGCTCTCGAATATGAAATGGAATTAATGGTTGATGTCTCTCCAAAATCGTTACATCATTTAGGAATAACGTATGAAAATGTGGAAGAATTATTGGAGTGGGGCATTACTGGTTTACGAATGGATTACGGCATTGCGCCCAAAGAAATTGCGAGTGTATCTCATAAGATGAAGGTAGCGTTAAACGCGAGTACGATTACAGAATCATTTTGGAAAGAGTTACTCGCGGAAAATATACGAGTAGATCGTGTAGAAGCATGGCATAATTTTTACCCGCGTCCAGAAACAGGACTAGCAAAGTCGTTTTTACAAAAACAAAATAAGTATTTACATGAGTGCGGAATAAAAACGATGGCATTTATTCCGGGAGATGGTGAAAAACGTGGTCCGTTATATGAAGGTTTACCAACTTTAGAAAAGCACCGCTATATGCGGCCACTTGAGGCGTATTTAGAACTTGTTCAAGAGTGTGACGTCGATAAAGTGCTAATTGGAGACATAAGCACGAGTATAGAAAGTGTACAAGAAATCGCGATTGCGAGTAATGGAATTATTCCAGTGCGATATCAATCATTTATAAATGATAGCGACACTGTACAATTGATAGAACGAGTACATACGAATCGGCTTGATCCAGCTCGGGATGTTATTCGCTCTGTAGAATCGCGCGAAGAAAATAAAGTTGTATTACAACCGATGAATACAATTTCAAGAAAAAGAGGCAGTATTACAATTGATAATGAATTGTACGGTAGATATGCTGGCGAAATGCAAATTGTTATAAATGATTTACCTGAAGATCGGAAAGTGAATGTTGTTGGTATGGTGATTGAAGAAGATGCATCTTTATTGTCTTATATAGGTGCTGGGAAAAATTTTCAAATTTTTTTTAGTAATAGAGAGAAAGCTTGAATTAGCGCTACTTTGTAAAAAAACATTATCCGTAAAGTGGATAATGTTTTTTGTTTTCTTTAAAAAAGTGTTTGACGAATGAAAGGAAATACCGTATTGTTTTGTCTTGTGAATAAATGTTCACCATAAGAAAACAAGAAGGAGAGTTCAAAATGAATCAATATATCGGTAATTTAATTATTCGTATCGTGTTAGGAGTTACGTTCTTTGCACACGGTTTAGCGAAATTCCAATCAGGAATCGATAACGTAGCAGGGTGGTTTACAAGCATCGGCTTACCAGGTGGTCTTGCATACGGCGTAGCAACAGTTGAATTAGTAGGTGGTATATTATTAATCATCGGTTTAGGTGTACGATATGTAGGATTGTTATTCGCTCTTATTTTGGCTGGAGCTATCGTAAAGGTAAATGGGGCAGCAGGATTATTAGGAGATGGAAAGAATCCAGGATATGAATTAGATCTTGCATTATTATCAATGGGTGCGTATTTATTTATTGTAAAAGCAGAAGGATATGTAGATCGTTTCTTAAAAGAGAAAGTAATGAAAACGAAGTAAATTTCATTTATAAATTGTTGACTTAAAGAGTTGTTGTAACTATAATGGTTACAACAACTAAGTTAAGAATAAAATAATTAGAATATTTTTTTACACAAGTTGTAACTAATTTGGTTACAACTTGTGTAAAAAATAAATAAACGAGGGAGGAAGTACTATGTCTAAATCAAATTTAGAAATTATTCGAAGCACATATGAAGGATCAGCTTCTTCAAATGCAAAACATTTAGCGGAAGCCCTCTCTGAAAAAGTAGAATGGACAGAGGCAGAAGGTTTCCCGTACGGCGGAACGTACATAGGTACAGAAGCTATAATGGAAAATGTATTTAGTCGTTTAGAATCAGAATGGGATGATTATAAAGCGAGCGTAAATACATACCATGAAGTAAACGGAAAAGATGTAATTATTGCTGAAGGTATGTATTCTGGAGTTTATAAAGAAACGGGAAAATCATTTGAAGCAGAATTCGTTCATATATGGCAGCTTAAAAATGGAAAAATCATAAAATTCAAGCAATATGTGGATAGTTATATTGTGCGAGAAGCTATTAAGGTTTAAAATGAAATAAGGAAACAAATGGAATCGGCTGTGCGCAGGCGATTCTATTTGTTTATGTGATTATTAGGGGAATGGGGAATACATAATATGAAAAAATGGATTATAGGGACAATTACAATGATTGTAATTGCGATAGGAGCTGTATTCGGTGTTACTAAACTTCTTAATTATATAGAAGAAGAGGAGAAGAGTCTTAAAGCACAAAATGTAATGGGGCAACAAGGGAAGAAAGCAAAGGAAGAGAAGCAACAAGCTAGTGAAGATGAAATTATTTCTACAATGCATAGGATGGTACATCAAAAAGTGAAATCCTCTGAAAAATGGGGATTTATTGAAATGACAAATAAGGAAATTCGTGGTGCGAAGAACGCAGTAGAAAGCAGTACAAATTTTAAACATAAATCAAAGTTACTTTCTACTTTGGAGCGTTGGGAGAAAGGAGACTTTTCACAAACGGTTGAGGAGCATAACTTTTTGTGGGAAATTCAAGGTGGTGATACCGGAAAGGCAACAGAACGTTTATCGCCAGAAGAAGAAAAACAGTATGTGAAAGAAATGAAAGGTAAATAAAAACATCGCCACTTTGGTGGCGATGTTTTTTTGATTAAGAATGCTTTCGCATTAAAGCTCTAGCCGGCTGAACAGCAACAGTTTTGAAATGAGAAAATAAATAACATCCTGTCACAACGATAACTGTTCCGAAAATTTGAATCCATGTTAATTCTTCTCCTAGGAAAAGGAATGCTAAAATAGCTGTGAAAATTGGATTGAAATTTAGAAAAATACCCGATGTAGTAGCTCCTAATTTCTGTACACCAATGTTCCAAAATACCATACAAAGAACTGTGGAAATAAGTCCTGTATATAAAAGTGATGTTATGAAGGAAGAATTAATATTGGAAACAGTGAAGTTGCCTATGTTAAATGGAAGCAATAAAATGACGCCAAAAATGCCAGAATATAACGTCGCCATTAGTGGTGTAACTGTTTTTGTCGCCCATTTACTACAAACAGAATAAATGCCCCAAATACAAACTGCTGCAATCATCCATAAATCTCCGCTATTAAAATGGAGTGAAAATAAAAGTGCGAAATTTCCTTTTAAAAGAACGAGGATGACCCCGAAAAATGAAAGAATCATAGAAAGAATTTGAAGTGTATTTACTTTTTCTTTTAGAAATAGCACAGAAAATAATGCAATCGAAATAGCGTTCAATGTAGAAATAAGACCTACATTCGTTGCGGATGTTTTTTCTAGTGCTAAAAATTGAAAAATGTTAAAAAGGACGACTCCTGAAATTCCCATAAGTATTAATGGAAGAATAGCAGCGCGCGGTGGTATGATTTTTTTCTCTTTAAGCCATACCATCGGTAATAAACAAATGATCGCAATTATCCATCTTAAACTTGTCAGTGTCATCGGAGACGCATGATCGACGAGTGATTTCCCAACGACGAAATTTCCTCCCCATAATAAGCTTGTTAATAATAGTAAAAAGACATAAAAATAAGGCATACTAAAAACCCCTTTGTTGAAATAAGAATGAACTGTAAATAATTTTAGCATTTTTCTTTATTATCTAATATATTCTTTTGTATAATGATGAAAACTCGATAAAATGTTTCGTTAGAAATCTCATTCACAGAAAAATATTCAGTTTTATATAAGTTATGAGATGTTTCTTCGAATAATCGTCGGTAAGAAAAAAGGGGGGATTTTGATGGAGTCATCTGTTATTAAGGTGTTAGATGATTTGGATATACAAATTTTAGATATATTGCAAAAGGAGTCGCAAGTAAGTAATGCGGAACTTGCACGCCGCGTTAATTTATCACCAGCTGCGATGCATGCACGAATAAAAAGATTAGATGGGGAAGGATTTATTGATAAGCAAGTGGCAATTTTAAATCAAGAAAAGCTTGGATTTGATTTATTATGTTTCATTTTTATGAGCACGAATATTCATCAGTATGAAAAGCTGAAAGTGTTAGAACGAGAATTAGAATCTATGCCTGAAGTGTTAGAATGTCACTGTTTAACAGGAGAGTATGATTATTTATTAAAAGTTGCAAATCGTGATCGTAAGGAATTGGAGCAGTTTATTAGAAAGCTGAATAAGCTTGGTATTACACGTATACAGACGAGTTTAGCACTTCGTGAAATTAAATATTCGACGGTATTGCCGATACGAAATGAGGAACCAAGCATTGATTAGATTGCTTGGTTTTTTGTTTGGGTAAAATTCAGAAAAGTAATTGACGGAGAGGAAAGTCGGATGTATTATTATATAAAATTATGAATTAATATTCATTTAGTCTTATAAAAATTATGGTGCTAGGCAAGGGGATATAATATGAAAATTTTTAATGCGGTTACAAGTGATGTAAAAGAAATTTATAATCTCATTGAAATGTATGCAAAAGAAGGAGTTGTTTTGCCGCGGTCTCTTTTGTCTCTCTATCAGTATTTGCAATGTTTATATGTTATGAAAGAAGGAGAGGAAGTCGTTGGAGTTGCTGGTTTACATGTGTTAGGAGGGGACCTTGCAGAAGTACGATCGTTAGTAGTTTCGCATACATATGCAGGAAAAGGGATAGGGCGTAAGTTAGTGAATCATGTAATGAATGAGGCGGCAAAGATAAAAGTGAACAGGGTAATTTCTTTAACATACGAAACGGAATTTTTTCAAAAGTGCGGGTTTGATTTTGTGAATAAAGAAGCGCTGCCAGAGAAAGTGTGGATTGACTGTAGACATTGTCCAAAAGTTGATTATTGTGATGAAGTGGCGATGATACGGTATGTTGGGTGAAATATTTAGAGAGAAAAAAGGCCCACTATTATTTAAGAAATAGTGGGCATCTATATTTTAGTCAGAAATGAGATGTTGTTAAGAATTTGAATTTGTTTTTCTTACTGCAAAATTAAAAATGGGATTTTTAAGCTCATAGTTATAAGTAGAACCATCGACAAGCCCTACAACTTTATCGCTATCATAAAGATCGAGCATAAATTGTGCCATTTGTTTTGCAGTGTGGAATTTTGGTACAACACCATCATATTGAAACTCATCAATATTAAATGAACGCTTTGCAAATTCTGTTTCAGTTGCACCAGGAGCTAAAACTTTTGCTTGTAGTTTTGCACCTTGTTCTTTCAGTTCGTGAGATAGTCCTTCTGTAAATGCACTTACATAGAATTTCGTAGCACAGTACGTAACAGCATTGGCAACAATCGTGTATCCACCACCTGATGAAACGTTAATAAGCTGTGTTCCTTCGGTCATTGAATAATCTCGAACGAAAAGGGAAGAGAGTATTGTTAGTGCTTCTATATTTACATGCAACATCGTTTCTATCTTGTTTAAATTTTGTTCAGCAATTGAGGCGAAATTACCAAAACCTGCGTTGTTAATCCACGTTTCAATTTGAAAACTTTGTAGACTTTCATAAAATTTATAAACTTCTTCAGTGACGGATAAATCAGTTCTTCGAATGATAACATCCAATTCCGGATGCATTTCGTTAATTTTTAATTTTAATTCTTCTAATTTTGCTTGTCTTCGAGCTACAAGTATTAAGTTTTTTCCGCGAGATGCAAAGGCTAATGCGGATTCATAGCCAATTCCTGAACTAGCACCAGTAATAACAGTATATTTCATATAAAAGCCTCCTAAATTCAAATTAATTTATTATGGTTAGATTGTATTTATTAGAGTATACTCTAAGTCAAATGTTTTTTATAAAGTGAAACTTTAATCAGTGGGGGGGGCATCCCCCACTGATTATTAGCCTTCACCAATCGGGCGTTTACGGGCAGTTGATCTCCCACCTTGCTTCTTTGCTCCAGTCGAATTTTGAGGTGGGAGTTTTACTGCTCGTTAATGCGGGATAATTTGGATAAGGCAGTAAAATATATGAGAGTAAATGGCGTGCGGAGGGAGTATGATTATGTACACAATTAGCGAGGTAGCTAAATTATTAGGAGTGAGCACACATACATTACGTTATTATGAAAAGGAGAATATATTAATTGCAAATCGCGATGCAAATGGGAATAGATTGTATGAAGAGTCGCATATAAAGTGGTTGCAGTTTGTAATGAAGTTAAAACAAACACAAATGCCGATAGCAAAAATAAGAGAATATGCTAGATTATATACAGAAGGTGAGCATACAACCGAAGCTCGTTTACAACTTTTAGAAGATCATAAAAAATCTATTCAAACTCAAAGAGAAAACTTAGAAGTTACAGAGAATATGCTTGAAAATAAAATTATTGCATACAAAGACTCGTTGGAAAGTAAATAGCGTACAAAATATTTCGTTCTTTGTTGCATGTTGAAAAGGGAGTACAGGTCTTTGTTTTGGAATTTATCTATGAGTATTTTATTATAATGTGCCGATAAATTAAAAAAGAGCAGTTAGCTAAAAGCAACTGCTCGATTCAAAGGGATCTCCAAGGGGGAATGGAGAAAATATTATGTTACTAGTATTATTGACAGACTATTAAGAAATATACATGTGAATTTAAGAAATTTAAAATATTTTTGGGTTAATAGAATCCGGGTGTTGACACTTTATCAATTGGTCATGTAGAATATTTATGAATGACATTCAGTCATTTTCTGTGAAAGGGTGTAGATAAGCAACTTTTATATGTAGTTAGCTTAATAACGGAACAAATATAAGGATAAATGAGGATGATATTGGTTTTTTAAATAGTAGTTAGCGTGAGATTATATTTTTTAAATTAAAAATGACTGATGGTCAGTCAGTGAATAATAGAAGGTGAGAGTTATGAAAAATAAAGCTTGGTTATATGTCATATTAACATGTATTTTTGAAGTCTTTTGGGTGTTTGGTTTTAATACGGCCCACACTTGGTGGCATTGGGTCATTATTGTAGGAGTTATCGCTGTTGATTTTCATTTTCTTTCTAAAGCGTGCGAACATCTTGCAACAGGGACTGTATATGCTGTATTTGCCGGAGCTGGTACGGTAGGTACTTTCCTAATGGACGTATTCCTTTTCGGCGGCAGTTTCAGTGTAGGAAAACTATTCTTTATCGTGATGGTTGTAGCGGGCGTTATCGGTTTAAAATTGGCTGATAATAAAGCAGAGACTGTGGAAGAAACTATGGAAGGAGCTGCTTAAAAATGGGTTGGTTTTTCGTATTTTGTGCTGCAATTAGTGAAATAGTCGGTGTGATAGGACTTAAAATGTATAGTAAAAATAAGACGTTAGCAAATGGAGCGATTTATATAGGTGGATTTGCAACTTCCTTCGCATTCTTATACACATCTTTCTTGTTCTTACAAGTAAGTGTGGCTTATGCGGTTTGGATTGGCATTGGAACAGCGGGCGCAGTTTTATTAAATATGTTTCTGTTTGGTGAATCGAAAAGTAAGGCGCGTTTGATTAGTGTAGCTCTTATTGTATGTGGAGTAACTGGATTAAAGGCTCTTTCATAAGAAATTGATATTAAAGTTGAATCTCCTAACGATTTGTTGGGAGATTTTTATTATGAAAAGTGCACTATAATTGACAGTACAGCTAGTTATTTTATAAAATGAGTGACAGTCATTCAATATGCGTTTGAAAGGGTTTAGATGATGAATAAAAAAGAAAAAATTGTCTATGCAGCTATTGAAGTATTTCAGGAAAAGGGCGTTGAAAAAACGAAGATTTCTGATATCGTGAAATTGGCTGGCATTGCACAAGGAACTTTCTATTTATATTTTCCTTCTAAGTTATCTGTTATGCCTGCAATAGCAGAAGTGATGGTTGAGAAGATGATACTTGCAGTGAAAGAAAAAGTACAGAACGATGCACCTTTTTCAAGTAAAGTTGAGCAAGTAATAGATGCAGTGTTTAACTTTATAGCTGAATATCGTGAAATACAAGCATTAATGTATGCTGGTCTTGCATCTACTGAACATATAAAAGAATGGGAAGCTGTGTATGAGCCTCTTTATATGTGGCTAAGCGAATTTTTAAGTAAGGCAAAAGAAGATGGTGAAATTCGTGATTCGGTTCACGCAGAAAGAACAGCCAAGTTATTTATCGCTCTTGTTGAATCAGCAGCGGAACAAGTTTATTTATATGATCATAAAGATGATGAGCAAGTCGAGCTACAAAAGGCAGAAGTACTAGATTTTTTAACACATGCACTACATATAAAGAAATAAGTGAAACTTTAATCGGTAGGGGCATTCCCTGCTGATTATTAGCCCGCACTAATCGGGATAAAACAGTTAGGTGAACCTATCTTAAAAAGGTAGGTTCATTTCTATGAAAAACTGAATGATAATCATTCATCTTGTGCTTATGCATGTGTTGAAGGATAGAGTGAAACTTTAATGAGTGGGGGCATCTCCACTCATTATTAGCCCAAGAATAGCGGGATAAAGAGAAAGTTTCTTGGGCATTATTTTTGAGAGGAACTTACGGGAAGAGGTGTTAAAAAGTGAAGAAACCGATAAAAGAACAAAAGATGGTATTGATCATTCTTTTGAGTAATATATTTATCGCTTTTTTAGGGATTGGGTTAATCATTCCGGTTATGCCATCCTTTATGAATGATATGAATTTAACCGGAAAGACAATGGGCTATCTCGTTGCAGTGTTTGCAATGGCTCAGCTTATTACTTCACCAATTACAGGTCGTTGGGTCGATCTTTACGGTAGAAAGAAAATGATAATCATTGGATTATTTATTTTTGGTGTTTCAGAGCTTCTTTTTGGATTAGGAAAAGATGTGTGGATGCTTTATGTGGCGAGGGTGTTAGGCGGAATTAGTGCTGCGTTTATTATGCCGGGTGTTACGGCATATGTTGCTGATATTACATCTATTCAGGAACGTCCAAAGGCGATGGGATACTTATCTGCGGCTATTAGCACTGGATTTATTATAGGGCCTGGAATCGGTGGGTTTATTGCAGAATACGGTATACGTGTACCGTTCTTTGTGGCAGCAGTTATAGCCTTTATAGCATGTATTATTTCTATATTTATTTTGAAAGAGCCGTTAACGAAAGAACAAATTGCAGAGATTGCTGCTAATACGAAAGAATCAAGTTTTATTGGGGATTTAAAGAAATCATTACATCCAATGTATGCAATTGCATTTATTATTGTATTTGTACTCGCTTTCGGTTTATCGGCATATGAAACGGTGTTTAGCCTGTTCTCTGATCATAAATTTGGTTTCGCGCCGAAAGATATTGCTGCCATTATTACAATTAGCTCAATCTTTGGGGTAGTTGTGCAAGTATTTATGTTTGGAAAATTGGTAGACATGTTCGGTGAGAAAGTGTTAATTCAAATATGTTTAATTGTAGGTGCAGTGTTAGCATTCGTCTCAACTGTAGTCTTTAATTATTGGATTGTACTTCTCGTTACTTGCTTTATTTTCTTAGCATTTGATTTACTTCGTCCAGCTTTAACGACGTTTTTATCAAAAGCAGCTGGAAAAGAGCAAGGATTCGTTGCTGGAATGAACTCAACGTATACGAGCTTAGGAAATATTGCAGGACCAGCGATGGGCGGGATATTATTTGATATAAATATCCATTATCCATATGCTTTCTCAGGCTTTGTTTTAATAGTTGGTCTCGGCATTACATTTATGTGGAGAGAGAAGCAGTTAGCTGAAAGTTTCGCGAAGTAATAAAACCCCTTACCGTTGTAAGGGGTTTTTGTTTTACAAACTTAATCCAAACCGCTTTAATTCAATAAATATCCCCTCTAATTGCTTTCCTTTATCCGTTAATGTGTACTCTACACGAGGCGGAACTTCTGGATATACTTTTCTCGTTATAATCCCTTGTGCTTCCAATTCTTTTAGGCGAAGTGATAATGTTTTCGGACTAATACCGTCCATTGATTTTTGTAAATCACTAAAGCGTAATGTTCCTTCGATAAGAAGGTCACGGATAATTAAAAACGTCCACTTTGTACTAATTACGTCAAGAGTTTTAGCGATAGGACATGGAATACCAGGTAAACCTTTCGTTAATTCAACTGGATCTATATTGTTCATGGAACTAGCCTCCATAAAAAAATTTTTAAATGAATTTGCTTTATAGTATCACAAAACTATCTTTTTGGTAACTATATGAAAAAAATATCACTACTTCCATAAAGGAAGTTAATGCATATACAATAGCAATACGAAATACAAAGGGTTTGGATGAGGAGGAGGTGATTTCCATGAGTATAAAAAAGTTGTTTGCGTTCCTTAGTTTTTTTGTCATTTGTATTACGCTTGCAGCATGCGGCGTGGAACAAAAAACTGAAGTCCAGTTATTAAAAGAAATGCCACAGCCAAAAACAATGACAATTGATTCTTCATTAAGTAAAAAAGAAGCGACAGAAATGGTTCATGCAGCTCAGCGTTTTTATGCATTTTGGGATACAGGTAGGGAGGAACTTATTCCGCAGACTGTTACGGAAAATTTCTTCGATAATACATTGCCGAAAGGCCGTCCACAAGGTATTGAAGGATTAAAATTTGCGGCGCAAAACTTTCGTAAAGTAGTTCCAGACATACATTGTGAAGTTGAAGATTTATTAGTGGTTAGTGATAAAGTAACAGCTCGTCTTTCTTTTACAGGAACTCATAATGGTAAAAACATTCGTTTTTTTGCAATTGATATTTTGCATGTGAAAGACGGAAAGGTAACGGAAGATTGGCATTTAGAAGATAATCTTACGCTGAAACAGCAACTTGGATTAATAGCTGAAGAGTAAAATAAGGGAGAGAAAAGTTATGAAAAATATATTCATTATAAATGGGCATGAAAAATACGGTTCAAAGGAAGGAAGATTAAATAAAACGTTAGTTGATTATATGGTAACGGTATTAAGCGAGAATCATCATGTGAAAACAACAACGATTCAGGATGGCTACACTATTCAAGAAGAACAAGATAAGTTTTTATGGGCTGATGTTGTGATTTATCAAACACCAATTTACTGGTTTAGTGTGCCTGGATTATTTAAAACGTATATGGATGAAGTATATGAATATGGCTTGTTTTTTGAAGGTGCGAATGAATACGGTACAGGTGGTTTATTAAGAGAGAAGCAGTATATGTTTTCTACAACTTGGAATGCACCTGAAAAAGCATTCGGAGATAAGACGAAGTTCTTTGAAGGAGAAAGTTTAGAGGCAGCGCTTAGTCATTTACATCGTGTGCAGAAGTTTCTCGGTATGAGTCCATTAAAGAGTTTTGCTTGTTATGATGTGGTGAAGAATCCGAATATTGAGCAGTATTTATTAAACTTGAAAAATCATTTGGATGAAGTAATTAAATAATAGTTTGCATCCTTGTGCGTAAAAAGGTTCATCTTTAAAAATGTAAAAGAAGGTACTACTAAGAGTGTAGTACCTTCTCTTGCATTCATAAAAATTGCTTAGTTTTTCTTAGCTTAAAGTTTTCATAAGTGAAATCTAATATTTTATGAAATACGTTGAAAATCTTTACTCATACAGGACTGTTTTAGTTTTTTTGATTTTATCAAATATTTAATATCAGAGGTGTTATCATATGAAAGCTGAATATGATAATAGTTAATATACTCAAATAATGCAAAAACATAAACGAATAGGGCGAATGATAGCCCGCCCAAAGGTAATTGGGGATACCAAATTAAAAAATCGATAATAAACATAATAAGTCCTGTGATAATCAATCCTATATTTATCTTTTTTAGCATTTTCAAATATTGAATAATCCTAATAGGTGTAACAGATGTTTTCTCTTTTTTTAGTCTTTTCCACTTTACGTACCAGTAAACAGTTCCTTGTAGTAAGAGAAACTCTAAAAGAAGAAATGAGACCCAAAAAGAGTATAGGGAATATAAATGTAATGTAGGATAAGCATAATTAATTACGTAACTTGTAAAAATAAAAGTAATGACTGAAAATAACTCACCTGTGTATAGATACGAAAGCCTTTTTTCTAGGTTGCTTTTCATGGTTCTTCTCCTTTTATAAAAAATTTCACATTTTACTGCGGGGATGGCTGTATCCATAACTTCGCAAAATTTGCCCAACCGAATGAATCAATTGTCACGTTTTTTAAAGAAGAAGGATATGTTTTTCTTTTTAAAACGTGATAGTTAAATAAAATGATGCTTTCAGCTTGTAAAAACTCTTCAATTTCATACATGAGCTCATAACGTTTTTCTTTATTTTCTTCTAGTAAAAATGTATCTAGCAAACAATTAATTTGTTTTTCATAGTGCGGGTCCATGAACCGATTTACGAAGCAGCTTTTATTTTTAAATACATTTAAAAATGCAATTTCATGCTCGGTAGCAAACACTTCTCCCATTAAAATAATATCGGCGTGTTTATCGATAGAACGATCCATATAATCTGAAACGAGAAATGGGTGAAGTTCTACGTGCATTCCTAATTGTTCGCAACGTTCTTTTAGGAAGTCTGCGTCGTTTGCACTATCTTTAAATGCGAAGAAATAAATATGTATCGTTTCTCCATTATAGGTGCTCTTTTTCAAATACTCTTTCGCTTTTTCTAGAGAGTAAGACCTTTTGGGAGCTTGGCGGCTTCTTTCAGGGAAAAAGCTTGATGCAGCAATTGTTCGGCGCCCCTCTATGTTCCGAAGTATTGTTTCAACATCATATATTTCTCTCCAAGCTTTACGAAAGTAAATATCGTGATGGGGACCGGTTTTCTTAAAGTTGAAGCCAGCATAAATGCAGCCTATTTCTTCTATTTGTATGTCGTGTCTTTCATTTTCCTCTTCATTTGGCAGTTCATAATCAGAATCTATTTTCACATGATCTGGAATACGCCAAAACTCAATACGGTCTAGTAACGCACGTTCTTTAAAATAATGGGTGAACGCTTCGAGTACGATATTATCTTCAGAGTAATGAGTAAGTTTGAAAGGCCCAGTACCTATGTAATGATAATTTTGGATACTCGCATCATGCGGTAAAATTGCGAGTTGCATGGAACTTACATAATGTAAGAAAAATAAATTCGGTTTTGCTAAATGGAATCGTATTTGTAGTGGTGACGGTGTTTCAATTTAGACAATTTCCTGTGTTAACCATGCGTAAGGAGATTGAGCTTGCTGCAATCTTTCAAATGAAAATTGAACATCTTTAGAAGTTAAAAGAGTTTCGTTATGAAAATGTATATCTTTTCGTAAATAAAACGTCCACGTAAGTTGATCCTGACTTAATTCCCACGTATGAGCAATGTGCGGTTCCATTTTTTCTGTAATATCGTTATAAATGACTAATGTATCAAAAATTTGGCTAATAAGATGACCCTCTGTTGTTACAGCCGTAAAAGCCGGATCTAATGGGAATATCTTTCTTGATATAGGAATCTTTAATATGTCGTACATATCATTTGAAGGTTCGTATCCAAAATGATGATGTAGCTTATTTTCTATCTTTTTTTGAAGTGCAAGAGGAAGGGGCTCTTTTAAAAGAAGAAAGACATCTTTTAATTTTTCTTGGGCTAACAGTTCATCTGCATAGGATTCAATCGCTTCTACTAAACTATGTACAAATATAATTTCTGTTTTATTCCCGCGGCCTCGCCCTGGCGTCCACTTAATGAATTGTTCCTCGCTCATTTTCTTTAATAAAATCTTCACGTTTTTCGTACTGCAATATAAAACATCCGCTAATTCTTGTAAGCTATTTCGTATATGCTGTTGGTCTTGTGCATGTAATCTTAGTCTAATGTAATAGTCCATAATCTTCATACGTATACACTTCCTTCTTTATAAAAGGGGAAACTCTTTAGAATATTCTAACCTTTTTCTTCCTCTTTTTCAAAGTAAAATGAATAAGCATAAGGAGGGGGAAACAATGGGTTTTTGGAGTATGCATCGAAATATAAAAATTAGAATTATAACTTCGTTTTTAACACGTACTGTGTCCACGATGATTTTTCCATTTATGGCGATTTATTTTTCAATAAAGTTAGGTAGTGCGATTGCTGGTGCTCTACTACTAATTAATGTAATAGCTGCATTAGTAATTGGTTTATACGGTGGATATGTTGGAGATCGGCTCGGTCGTAAAAAGGTGATGATTATCGGCCAAAGTATACAAGTCGTTTCAATTGCTTGTATGGGAATTGCGAACTCAGATTATGTAGATTCACCGTGGCTAACATTTGTATTTATGCTAGTGAACAGCTTAGGATCTGGACTTATGAATCCAGCGACAGAGGCGATGTTAATCGATGTGAGTACACCTGAAAATCGAAAAGTGATGTACAGCATTAACTACTGGGCGATTAATTTATCAATTGCAATTGGAGTGATATTTGGCGGATTACTATTTGAGAACTATAGGTTACAATTGTTTATCGTATTAACGGCTGTGGCGATTATTACTTTATATGTGATGGCTGTATATATGGAAGAAGTGTATGTGGCAAGAAAAACAGTAGAGAAGAAAAATGTATTAAAAGATATGGCAGATAGTTATAAAGTTGTGATGAAAGATAGAGCGTTTTTAATTTTTTGTTTAGCGAGTATATGTACATTATCGTTAGAATTTCAAATTAATAATTATTTAGGGGTGCGTTTACAAAAGGAATTTGAAACAATACACTTTTTCTTCGGTAATGGTTTTACGTTTGATTTAACAGGTCTAAGAATGCTGAGCTGGATATCGGCAGAGAATACAATTTTAGTTGTTTTATGTTCGGCGCTTATTATTAAGATGTTAAAGCGTTTCAACGATTTGAAAATCTTATATGTGGGTTTATTTATTTACACAATTGGATTTACAATACTCGGAACGAGCAATAGCTTATGGATTTTATTAATTGCGGGGATTTTCCAAACTGTAGGAGAGATGATGTATGTACCGGTTCGTCAATCTATAATGGCGGATATGGTGCCAAATGACGCGCGAGGTTCTTATATGGCGATTAACGGAATGGTTTTTCAAGTGGCGAAAATGAATGGTACATTAGGTGTTATGTTAGGTTCATTTATTGCATCTTGGGGCATGAGTGCTCTATATTTTATCGTTGGTATGAGCAGTATTTTATTATTTATGAAGGCAATTGGAAAAGAGAAGTATCAAGATGAACGAAACGTTTCTCGTATTGGATAAAACCATATGAAAAGCGAACCAGTCACACTGGGACTCGCTTTTTACATAGTTTTAAAACGGATCAACTTCGGCTAAGTCAGGATTGGCGTTAGGATTCGTTAATAAATGTTTTAGTTCACCCACTTCTGAGAGAGCGACGAGAATATAACCACTAATGAGGACGATGAGTCCGATGACTCGTAATGTTTGCAATTTAATGTCACGGCTATTTTCTTCTGAGTGGTTTTGGGGCGTTGCAGGCGGATTGTTGTTCATAATAGAGCTCCTATCTTTTTTATTTATATGTGCGAAATCATTATTAACGTATGGATAGGAATTGTATAGTCATTTTCACTATATGAGAAATGCCTATGAAAAGTGATTATAAATTTTAGGACGAGAAAAGAGGCCGTTATGTGCAGCCTCTTTTTCGTTAAAACGAGGAAATTCGTTTCTTTGTTTTTGGTACAATAATAAACTTTATCCAAAGTACGCCGATTACCATAATAATCAAAGCATGTAGTAATTGTCCTGTAGCAACGAGTATAACAGTTGAAAAAACAATTAATTGAATGCTTATTAATGTGAGAATTAAGCTGAGAAATTGCTTCATTCTTTCTTCAGTATCAATCGGATATAATGCTACAATAATTTTTCCCGAAAAATATTTCCACAGAGAACGAAGTTGCATAGAAATCATATATAGGACGATGTAAGCAGTAGCGCCTTTTACATATAGATTCGGTACGAAATATATGATACAGGAACCGATTAACCCTAAGCGAATATATATACCGAAATAATCATTCCCACGTAAAAACGATAGCGTATGTAAATAGAAGAAAGTAGCTTGTTTTTTATGTAGTAAAGGTTCGATCCAATTTGTAAGCCATTTTCTGCCGTTTACTTGTTTTTTTAGCTGCGGAACATCAGTGAAGATGCTAGCGAATTGATAAAAGCGTATGTCCATTTTTTCTTCTTGGTCGATTACGTATTCCCACGGTATTCGTTTTGTAGGTTGTTTCTTCGTGTATAGAAGCAGGAAAGCAAGAAGTAAGAGTAGTCCGCCTAATACAATCACATTTGCAGTATAAAACAGCATGTAAATGATCAGGGCGTTACAAGCAATACGAATGATAAACCATACGCTTTTTTCATAACTATCACGCCACATCCAATGTATGTACATGTTCCACGCTTTCGTAATCATTAAAACGATAAAGATTGTACATAAAAAAGGTACGGTTAATTGTAATGATTGCATGGCAAGCGGTACGATAATAAGGAACGTAAATACAAGCGGGAAAAGCTGAATGATGTAATTATATAAAAGAGATTTTTTAAAATAAGATGTTAATTTTTCTTCTAGTGCTAGTAAATAGACAGCGTCCGGTTTTTGCATAAATGTGCGAATGGGGCATCTCGTTATAATGAATGTTAGTACGATTGTAATAAGTAATAAAGATATTCCTTTAGAAGGATCAGTTTTAAGAAACTTTGCGTAATAATATGCACCTACACATGAGACGAAGATGAAACTATATAGCAAACCGTTAATCATACGTGCAAAGTATGTGATGGCATTTTGAATATGTTGTTGAAAGCGAGAGCTCCATAGTGATTCGATTGACATGTTTTTCACCTCTTTTTTCTATTATATATGTTTTATTAAGCAAAAAACGAGCAAATTGCGTTACGCAACTTGCTCGTTTTTCTTTTCGTTATTTTTTTTCTGATCACGATTCATTAATGGATAGAAGGCAAAGCCAATTGCGAATAAACCGATTCCGAGAAGGAACGTTTTTATATCGGATGCGCCTGTTTTAATAACCCATAGTGCATAGCAAAGTGCGATAACTGCGACTATACCATCTGTAATTCTTGCCCGCATTTCATTTTTATATGTTTCACCAGTTGCGACTAGTTTTAACTGGAAGATTGGTGAAACGAGATATGGAATGAGGTAGGCCAGTGTTGATACGGTAATAACGAATGTATAAGCTTCCGCAATTGTTCCTGATAATGTTGAGAATAAGAACACTTGCGACATAATGTTTGTTAATCGTAGTGAATGAATTGGACTTCCTTTTTTATTTGTTTTTGCGAAGAAGGAAGGGAAGAAACCTTCTTTTGCTGCTTGATAAGGTACTTCTGAGCTTAATAAAATCCAGCCTAATATTGAACCGAATAGGGAAGTAAGAGCAAGTAATGCCATAAGTTTCCCGCCGCCATGACCCATTGCTGCGTTTAATGCATCTGCTAATGGACGTTCAGAAGCTTGTAATTTATCAACGTGAAGTACACCCATTGTTAAAATTGTAATTCCTAAATAAATTGCAACCGTTATTAATAAACCGGCAACAGTCGCACGTTTTACCGTTTTGGGAGAAGTAGCTCGGTTTGATAAAAGAACGGCGGATTCAATCCCAATAAATGCCCAAAGCGTTGTAAGAGCCGCTAAATTCACTTGTGAAAGGAGACCGTGTGATACGCCTTCTTTATCGATCATCGGTGTGTACCATTGTCCAAACTTTGAAGCTTCGAACGCAAATAACGTAACGACAATGAATAGAAGGAATCCAGTTACTTTCGTTGTTGTTGCTAAGAAGTTTAGTTTCCCAGCTCCGCTTACACCGTTTGTTAATATTAAATGAGTTCCCCAAAGTAAGACGGAACAAATAGTAAATGTAATGAGCTTTCCAACTTCTATATCGAACGAGCCGATGGAAAATAATAGTCGCGTATCTTTCATAATTGGGAAGAAGAGTGATAAATATCCCGCGAAAGATGTAATGATGGCAACGTTACTTGCCCAGTTTGCAACCCAATATCCCCATACCATGCTGAAACCAGCCATTTTCTTTCTTTTTGGTGTTGAGAATAAAGCATATGCATGACTTTGTGGTCCTGTCGTTAAATCAGGACGACGAATTGCTAAATTACCGAAAACAAGAGCTAGCATTAAAACACCAAATCCTGTTGTTAACCAAGCTAAAGTGACACCGAGAGGGCTAGCTGTTTGTGCCAACGTACTTGGCACCATGAAAATACCAGCGCCAACCATGTTACCGACAACGAAAGCTGTTAGTACCCAAAAGCCCCATTTTTTTTGTTGCATAGAAAATACCTCCAAAGTTAGTATAACCAAGTCAAGCGAGGAGATATGTATGTCTTCCTAAGTCAAGAAGAGAAGTTCCAAACAAAACAAAAAAAGCACGTAATTTGCCGCTACATGCTTTCTATCTTATAAGAAACCCACGACATACCTCTCGATAGCTCTCCACAAACGAAACGTTTGTGACAGTTCTGCACTTATTAAATGCAGACCCAGCAAGCGCGCATGGTGGGCACGTCTTACTTCGGCAACCATTCCTTTCTCATTCATTCATCAATGCCACTACATCTCCTGAAATGATACTCTTAATGATTGCAACCTCTACCTCACCGAGATACGAATGAGGATTTATGTATTAAATTAACATGTTTAAGAGTAACAAATGTATTTTTATACGTCAATGGATATAGTAATAATCAGATTATAGAGAAGAGTTCGTTATTAGGGCTTGGAGGGTTTGAAACGGATTCATTGAATAAATATATATTGAATTTTTAACAGGGAATGTACTTTTAATCGGAATGGGGATTATTTAAATGATACGTGCTTATAGTGAAAAAGAGGATTGGATCAGGACATTGAATTTAATAAAAAGTATGGGGATAGAAGAGGAGATAGGCTCTTTAGATGATATTGTATCGAACTCTACGCATTTTCTTTTATGTAACCGAAATGGGATTGAAGGATTTGCGTATGCATCTTTTTATACAAATAGTGCTGAAGAGTCTATTGCTCAAATAAGTGTGTATGTGGAACAGGGTTCTCGTTTGAAAGGTATTGGCTCTGCCTTGTATAAAGAAATAGAAGAGTGTGTTTCTAAAATGAATCCAGATTTTGTATGCACTTATATGAAAGTTGAATCAGAAAATTGTATTGGTTTTACTAAGAAAATGGGATTTGAAAGATGGTGGGGATCGCTTGAATTGATATATAAGGGAGGGAGTTTCCCTAAAACGGATATGACGTTTATTAAATATGAGGATAGATTTTTTGATCAGTTTGTAAAAATGGTACAGGAATGTTATTACGAGTTGCATGAAATGAATGATATGAAGCCTTATCTTGCTCCAGAAGATAGTATAAAGAAATACAAATTGAACGATAAAAGTAACGTGTATGTAGTTTTAGAAAATGAACAGTTAGTTGCAGCGATTACACTAGGAGAAGGGACAGTAGAGAATGTAATGGTTGCAAGAGGCTATCAAGGAAATGGATATGGGCGTAAAGCGTTACAATTTGGTGTGAGCAAGTTGTTAGAAGGCGGGTACGAAGATATTAGACTCTGTTATATAGAAGGAAATGAAAGTGCTAAGAGGTTATACAATTCTGTAGGATTTAAGCCGCTTCATAATACACAGGTGTATCGGAAGTTTCTTTGCATGAAAAGAAGCTGATCTAAATTTTAGATCAGCTTCTTTTTGCAATATTAAACTAAGTTTAATACAGTTACTTTTTGACGAGTCATAGACTCAAGGCTCTTACGAATACCTTGTGCGCCCATACCTGAACCTTTTACACCGATGAATGGGAAGTGGTCAGGGCCGCGCTCTGTGCGTCCGTTAATTTGAACAGAACCAGTGTCGATTTTGTTAGCAATTGCAAATGCTTTGTTAATGTCTTTTGTGAAGACACTTGCTTGCAGACCGAACTCTGATTTGTTAGCAATTTCAATCGCTTGTTCATCAGAAGAAACACGGATGATTGGAAGGATTGGGCCAAATGGCTCTTCCCAAGCAACTTTCATTTCTTCTGTTACGTTGTCGATTAATGTTGGATAAATTAGGTTGCGCTCACGTTTGTTACCGATAACGATTGTTGCACCTTTTTCAGCAGCATCATCAATTAAACCTTGAACGAAGTCAGCCGATTTATCGTCGATTAATGGAACGATTGTGCTGTTTTGTTCTGGAGATCCAACTGATAGTTCTGCTACTTGCTCTTTTAATAAGCCAGCTAGTTCGTCTGCTACATTTTCATGTACAAGTACACGTTTAATAGCTGTACAACGTTGACCTGAGTAAGAGAATGCACCGCTTACGATATGCTTTGCAGCTTCTTGTAAGTCTGCATCTTCACAAACGATACCAGGATCTTTACCACCAAGTTCTAATACAAGTGGAATCATCGCAGCTTTTTTCGCTAAATGTTTACCTGTATTTGTACCACCTGTGAACGATACCATATTTACGCCAGGATGTTCTACTAAGTAGTCACCAATTACAGAACCGCGTCCTGTAGCTACGTTTACAAGACCTTTTGGAAGGCCAGCTTTATGAAGTGCTTCAACCATTTTAATACCGCTAATAGCACCTTGAGTTGCTGGTTTGAAGATAACAGCGTTACCCATAATAAGTGCTGGTGCAAGTTTTGCAGCAGATAAGTTTACTGGATAGTTAAACGGTGCGATTGCTAATACAACACCAAGTGGTGCGCGCTGAATAATCGCAAGTTTAGATTTAGATCCACCAGGGAAGCTATCACCCATCATGCTTTCACCGTGCATGTGAAGTGCTTCGTCAACTGTGTAACGAATTAAGTCAGCTGTACGAACGACTTCTTTTTGCGCATCTTTATAGCCTTTACCGACTTCTTTCATAATGATATCGGCAATTTCATCTTGCATATTTACGAGCTCATCAGCCCATTTATATAAATATTTTGCGCGATCCTGTAGAGAAGCTTCAGCCCATGATTTTTGAGCTTCTTTTGCAGATGCAATTGCTTCATCTACTTCTCCGCGAGTAATTGCTTGTACTTGACCAATTACTTCGTGTAAGTATGGAGATGGAATTTCGATTGTTTGACCTGAAGAGCTTTCTCTCCATTCTCCGTTTAAATAAAATTTGTACGTATTGCTAGTTGTCATGATTAGTCCTCCTAAAATAGCAACTTGTAAGAGTGAGTATAAGGTGATTGTAGGTGGTTTGATAATATTTTTCAAATGAAATGTTTGTGAAAACGATTTCTTATTATTTTTTTATTTTGTATGCCCTTTCTTACAGAAGATTCCCTTATTTCAAACTGAATTATAAGTAGAATGCATCACTTTCATTTTTTGTGATAAAAGATTATTTTATTCTAAAGCGAAAAAAATAATTGACAGAATACTCAATAAAGTTGTAAGATTATAAATGGAAAATAAATGAAGGGGGTGTGCGTAATGATTGTAATCGTAATCGTAAATGTAATGGGCTTAGCTCTGTTAAATGGCGGAAAACATTCATATCATTACGCAACCCGTGCGGATATATAGGACCTTTGTGTCTTATGAGAAGCGTACGTTGCGTATATCGTAACGTACGCTTTTATGCATTCTTTTGCATATCGTCAAGCGGCGGTATGCTTTTTTTTGTTTATTTTCCTTGTTTTCGTGGTTACTATAAAAAATCAGAATTTGGAAGGTGGAAAAATGTGATGAAATTGTATGGTTTACGAAATGTAAATGTGATGGATTTGGATAGTGGATAAAGAAATGTGAGCCAAACGAGAACGAGAAGGGAGAGGTTATATTGTTTTCAGTATTACTAAAGTTAAGCTGGTTTTTTAGGGAGCATTGGAAAAGGTATAGTATCGCAATTGGGGTACTTTTAATTGTAAATGTGATAGAGGTAATTCCTCCGAAAGTGTTAGGAATTACCATTGATAATATTAAAACAGGAGCCTTAACGAACGAGGCGATTATGCAATATATTTTTATTTTACTTGGGGTAACAATTGGTGGGTATGTACTTACTTTCATTTGGCAGCACCAACTATTTGGCGGTGCGTTCGTACTTGAGAAAACGATGCGTTCAAAATTTATGGGGCATTTACTCAAGATGACACCAACGTTTTATCAAAAAAATCGTACTGGCGATTTAATGGCGAGAGCGACAAATGATTTAAAAGCAATTTCCATGACAGCTGGCTTTGGTATATTAACGCTCGTTGATTCTAGTCTATATATGCTTACAATCGTTTGTATGATGGGCTTTTCAATTAGTTGGCAGCTAACATTTGCTGCGCTTATACCGCTTCCGATTATGGCGTATGCGATGAATAGATACGGAAAGAAATTGCATGAAAGATTTACAGTCGCGCAAGATGCGTTCGGGGATATGAACGATAAAGTACTTGAATCAATTGCGGGTGTACGCGTTATTCGTGCGTATGTACAGGAGAACGCTGATCAAGAAAGGTTTCATCATTTAGGAGATGACGTATACGAGAAAAATATGAGAGTAGCAAGAATCGATGCATTATTCCAACCAACTGTGAAAATGCTCGTTGGTCTTAGTTATTTAATTGGTTTAGTGTACGGTGCATATCTCGTATTTCAGTCAAAAGTGACACTTGGTGAGCTCGTTTCTTTTAACGTCTATTTAGGGATGATGATTTGGCCGATGTTTGCAATTGGTGAATTGATTAATGTTATGCAAAGAGGAAATGCTTCGCTCGATCGTGTAAATGAAACGTTAGCTTATGAACCGGATGTAAAGAATCCGAAAGATCCAAAGGTTGTACAAGAGCCAGATTACATTCAGTTCGATAACGTTACTTTTTCATATCCTTCATCAATTGAAACAAATTTAAAAAATGTTTCGTTCTCATTAAAACAAGGAGAGACCCTTGGAGTTGTTGGGAAAACAGGAAGCGGGAAAACGACGCTCGTTCGTCAACTTCTTCGTCAATATCCACTTGGTGAAGGTGATATTGCGGTTTCTGATGTGAAGCTAGATAAAATTACGAATGATAACGTACTTGGCTGGATTGGTTATGTACCTCAGGAACACATTTTGTTCTCAAAAACAGCGAAGGAAAATATTTTATTCGGAAACAGAGAAGCGACTGAAGAAGAGCTTGAAAAAGCGATTGAAATAGCTGCATTTAAAAAGGATTTAGAGTTTTTACCGGAAGGTTTAGAAACGCTCGTTGGAGAGAAAGGTGTTTCTTTATCAGGTGGACAAAAGCAAAGGATTTCGATTGCGAGAGCTGTTATTCAAAATCCAGAAATCTTAATTTTAGACGATTCTTTATCAGCTGTTGATGCTCGTACGGAAGCGGCGATTATTGAAAACATAAGAACAGAAAGAAGCGGGAAGACGACGATTATCACGACGCATCGTTTGTCAGCCGTACAGCACGCAGATTGGATTCTTGTTATGGATAACGGTGAAGTTATTGAAGAAGGTTCGCATGAAGCACTCATTCGAAATGGGGGCTGGTATGCAGAGCAGTTCGAAAGACAACAAGGTGAAAGTGAAAGTGCGGATAGCGGGGTGAAAATATGAGTGTTTCAAAACGATTGTTTCAATACGCGATGAAAGTGAAAGGGCCGATTTTTGCAGCGATGGCGATGCTATTTGTTTTCGTTATCGCAGAACTCGCGGGTCCTTTCGTCGCAAAAACGATGATTGATGAGCATATCGTTGGAATAGAGAGGCCTTGGTATGAAACAGAAAAGAGTGAGGATGCTGTTTCATATAATGGCGCCTTTTATAAGCGAAGTGATCGCTTTGAGGAAGGTGAGAAAAAAGGGAAAGAAGTCCGAGTGATTCAAGTTGGTTTTCAGTACTATTTTGTACCGAATAAAATAACGCTTGAAGGAACTCGTTCTGTTAAGGGTGATGTGCTTACAGTACAAAGTGGTAAGGCAGTGCAGGTTTATAAAGCGAAAGCCTTAACGAAAGAGGAAGTATTTGCGTTTTATAAACCAGAAATAAATCGATTATTACTACTCGGCGGTGGATATTTCGCTTTATTAGTAGTTGTATCATTATTTGCATACGGAAAGCAGTTCTTCTTACAGAAGGCGGCAAACAAAATTATTCAAATTATGAGGGAGGATGTTTTTTCTCATATACAAACGTTGCCAATTCGTTATTTCGATCATTTACCAGCAGGGAAAATTGTATCGCGTGTAACGAATGATACAGAAGCGATTCGTGATTTATATGTAACAGTGCTTGCGACATTCGTCTCTAGTATCATCTATATTATCGGGATTTTCGCTGCGCTATTTTTACTTGATGTAAAACTGGCGGCGCTATGCTTACTCATCATTCCAATTTTAATTGTTTGGGCGATTATGTATAGAAAGTATGCGTCTGTATACAATCATAAAATGCGTTCTCGTTTATCGGATATTAACGGAACGGTGAATGAATCGATTCAAGGGATGCCAATTATTCAAGCATTTCGTCAAGAGCGTGAAACGAAGAAGGAATTTGAAGAACTCAATGGCGATTATTTTAAATATCAAAATAAAATTTTAAATTTAAATGCAGCAACTTCGCATAACTTAGTGTCTGTATTAAGAAATATCGCTTTTACAGGTGTAATCTGGTATTTCGGTGGTGCTTCATTAAGTGCTTCTGGCATCGTTTCACTCGGGATACTTTATGCTTTCGTCGATTATTTAACGAGGTTATTCTCGCCAATTACGAACATGGTGAACCAACTTGCTAACTTAGAGCAATCGCGTGTTGCCTCAGAGCGTGTCTTTGAATTGCTAGAGGAAAAGGGAGAGGCAGTAGAAGAAGAACGTATGCCTCGCTTAACCGGAAATGTGAAATTCGATAATGTTTCGTTTTCTTACAATGGAAAAGATGAAGTGTTAAAAAATATTTCTTTTGAAGCGAAACAAGGGGAGACAGTGGCACTTGTCGGCCATACTGGATCAGGAAAAAGTTCCATTATGAATGTGCTCTTTCAATTTTATGAATTTCAAAAAGGGAAGCTTACGATTGATGGTCACGATGTAACAGAGATGCCGAAACAAGCAACACGTGAACATATGGGAATTGTATTGCAAGATCCGTTTTTATTTAGCGGAACAGTCGCATCCAATGTAAGCTTAGAGAACGAAAATATTTCAAAAGAGCGTATCGTAAAGGCGTTACGTGATGTTGGTGCCGAAAGGTTTGCAAACAACATAGATGAAAAAATTACGGAGAAAGGAAGTACACTTTCAACCGGAGAACGTCAGCTTATATCGTTTGCTAGGGCACTTGCTTTTGATCCAGCGATTTTAATTTTAGATGAAGCGACTTCCAGCATTGATACAGAGACAGAAGCGATGATTCAACAAGCACTAGAAGTTGTGAAGAAAGGACGAACGACGTTTATTATCGCTCATCGCCTTTCAACAATTAAGAGCGCTGATCAAATTATTGTGCTTGATAGAGGAACGATTTTGGAAAAAGGTTCCCATGATGAATTAATGAAAAAGCGCGGGCGTTATTACGATATGTACAAAACGCAAATGGAAGGAAACCAGAGCGCTTAATTTTTAGAAGAACTTGCGATTTTCGCAAGTTCTTTTTTGATCGTATTGTCCGCTCAGAAGTTAATATATTTCATCGGTAGAAAAACCTATAAATAAGTAAGTATTGTTTTACCTTTTTCTTTATAAATGCTATATTAAAAAATGTTACTTATTTTTTGTATGTAGCGGTATTTTTCCATTTTGTTTGATTATGAAGAAAAAGGATAAACTAAATAAGAACATTTTCATTGAAAAATTGTTCGAAATTGCATACAATCAATATAGTTTTTAAATTCCTATCAGAATACTTGGAGGACTACTATCATGAAAAAATTATTTTCAGTGCTTGCAGTAACTACATTAGCGATTGGGATTGTAGCGGGCTGCGGCAAAGAAGAGAAAAAAGATACAGCTAGTCAAGATGCATTACAAAAGATAAAACAAAGTGGTGAACTTGTAATTGGAACAGAAGGTACATACCCACCGTTCACATTTCACGATTCAAGCAATAAATTAACTGGATTTGATGTTGAGCTATCAGAAGAAGTTGCAAAACGTTTAGGTGTAAAGCCTGTATTTAAAGAAACACAATGGGATAGCTTACTTGCAGGAGTAGATGCAAAACGTTTCGACATGGTTGCTAACGAAGTTGGTATTCGTGAAGATCGTCAAAAGAAATATGACTTCTCTAAACCATACGTTTCATCTTCAGCAGCGTTAGTTATCGCAAAAGATAAAGATAAGCCTGCTACATTTGCTGATGTAAAAGGGTTAAAAGGAGCACAATCTTTAACGAGTAACTATGCAGATATCGCTAAGAAAAATGGTGCGGAAATCGTTGGTGTAGAAGGATTTAGCCAAGCGGCAGAATTATTAAGTTCTGGACGCGTTGATTTCACAATCAATGATAAATTATCAGTGTTAAACTATTTAGAAACGAAAAAAGATGCAAAAATTAAAATTGTAGATACAGAAAAAGAAGCATCACAAAGTGGATTCTTATTCCGTAAAGGTAGCGACAAACTTGTACAAGAAGTAAATAAAGCGTTAGAAGATATGAAAAAAGATGGTACGTACGATAAAATAACGAAAAAATGGTTCGGTGAAAATGTTTCTAAGTAGTATAGTGGTCTCAGATCGACTGTCTACTTGGATAGATATTATGCAGACTTCCTTCACGCCTATGCTGAAGGAAGCTGTCTTTACGACAATTCCGTTAACGCTTATTACATTTATTATCGGTATTATACTTGCGACGTTAACAGCGCTCGCGCGTATTTCAGGTAGTCGTATTTTACAATGGATTGCTCGTATCTATGTATCTATCATTCGCGGAACGCCACTTCTTGTACAGTTATTTATTATTTTCTATGGTCTTCCAACTCTTAATATTGAGGTTGAGCCATATACAGCAGCAATTGTTGGTTTTTCATTAAATGTCGGTGCATATGCATCTGAAATTATTCGTGCTTCTATTCTTTCTATTCCGAAAGGACAGTGGGAAGCAGCTTATACAATTGGGATGACATATCCGCAAGCATTAAAACGTGTTATTTTACCGCAAGCAACGCGTGTATCTATTCCGCCGCTTTCGAATACATTTATTAGTTTATTGAAGGATACGTCATTAGCGTCTTTAATTTTAGTAACAGAAATGTTCCGAAAAGCGCAGGAAATTGCGGCAATGAACTATGAGTTTTTAATTGTTTATTTTGAAGCAGGTCTAATTTATTGGGTAATTTGCTTCTTATTATCTATCGTGCAACAAATATTAGAAAAACGTTCAGAACGTTATACTCTAAAATAACCCTTTCATAAAAGGAGTTTTTGTTTTTATGATTTCAATTCAACATTTACAAAAAAGTTTCGGAGATAATACCGTACTAAAACATATAGACTTATCAGTTGAGAAGGGCGAAGTGGTTGTTATTATCGGGCCATCTGGATCTGGTAAAACGACATTCTTACGTTGCCTCAACGTGTTAGAAACGCCGAACGCTGGTAACATTCGCATCGGCAATAAAGAGCTTAATTTCTCTCAAAAAGTATCGAAGAAAGATATTGTAAATCTTCGTACGCAAACAGGTATGGTATTCCAGCACCATAATCTATTTCCTCATTTAACAGCACTTCAAAATGTAATGGAAGGGCTCGTTACAGTGAAAAAGATGGGGAAAGAAGAAGCCAAGAAAAAAGCAAACTATTTCCTTGAAAAAGTTGGCCTTGCGGATAAAGTAGACTTATATCCGTTCCAATTATCAGGCGGACAACAACAGCGCGTTGGAATTGCTCGCGCGCTTGCGATGGAGCCAGAAGTATTACTATTTGATGAACCGACGTCAGCACTTGATCCTGAGCTAGTTCAAGAAGTTTTAAAGGTTATGAAAGAACTTGCTAAAGAAGGAATGACGATGGTCATTGTAACGCATGAAATGCGCTTTGCTCATCAAATTGCGAACCGTGTTATTTTCATGGATGGCGGTGTCGTTGTCGAACAAGGTACACCGGAAGATGTATTTACAAATCCAAAAGAAGAACGAACGAAGAAGTTTTTACAAATGTTGCAATAAATTAAGGAAGGTCTCAAGGCATATGCCTTGAGACCTTTTTGCCATATATATTTATTTTTGGAATCCGCCAAGGCTTTGTTCAGCCATTGCAACTAAACGTTTTGTAATTTCTCCACCAACAGAACCGTTAGCACGAGCCGTAGAATCTGCTCCTAATTGTACACCAAATTCTTGAGCGATTTCGTACTTCATTTGATCGATTGCTGCTGTTGCACCTGGTACTACTAATTGATTGTAAGAACTTTGGTTTGCCATAGGAATATATCCTCCTTAGAGTTATAAAAGTTTTTTTGGTTGGACTAGCTGGAGTTGAACCAGATTGCCGCCCCGTTTGGCGCTAATCCATCGGTAATTAAGTTTGTACTCATAGTATGGATGTTACCTAGAAAGATATACAAAATAATAATTTGTAAATTTTGTAAAAAATATTTCATCATTTCGTAAATTATGAAATAAGAGTAATCGTTGTATTTTTAAGAAAGAAGGCTAAACTAAGAGCAATATCAAATGCGGTTTTCTCTTTGTATCCCGCTATTTGCGGGCAATAACTCCCACCTTAAAATACGGCGTAAGCAAAGAGGTTAGGTGGGGGCTAATAATCAGCTTCTCTTACTTATGATTTATTAAAGTGAGACAAATTACAGCTTAGTAAAATAAAAATTAAACGGCAACAACTGCATAGTTCTGTTTTAACCCGGGATGAGGCAGAAAAAGGAACTGACCGCGTCTATGCACGGCTAGATGCTCTCTTCCATCTAAAAAAGAGGCTTTTTAATTGTTTTTAAACGATAACGTATGGAGGAATCATGATGGGAATTTGTCCGCTTTGCAACGCACTAGAATCACAAACATATTCTTGTCAAAATTGCCAAGGTGTACTCCAAGATTATGGGAAAACTGTAGATTACATAGACGATTACAGTGCATATATGGATCAGGAATTATTAAGTGCAGTAGACGGTTTAACACATAATAATTCACAGGAGTATTGCAATCATGTTTTTTATTGCGGAGTATGTAATGTGGAAACAGAAGTTGTAGTGAAACTCGTTTAAATAGAAAACTTCCACCTTATGAGTGAGGTGGAAGTTTTTGTTTTTGTATTTGTGAGTTAATCATAGGGGAAGGGATGTTTTCGGTATTTGACGAAGGATCTGATTTTATTTGCGACATTTTTTCTTTCGTGTCGCGCAAAGAGTGTTCAGTTAAATAGATAGCATATTCATAAAATAATTGGCGCGTAAGTTCACTTTGTTCTTTTAACTTTTCATCTTGGAATACAGTTCGCCCCGGTTTAGAATTTGCTTCAAATAGCCACGGATTTTCCGCGGTATCTAAACCAATATCAAAACCAATTTCTCCAATGTTCCCAGTTACTTGTTGGTCGAGTGCATAACTGATTTGTAAGGCTGTTTGTTTTAGTTTATTTTCAATTTGAACTTGCTTTGTTGAATCAGGAAATAGTTCCTGAAGTAATTTCGTATCACCACCGCTATTTACATGAGTTGTTAAGCTACCTTTGCCGGCGATTTTTGCGACGATTGCACTGACGACCCAATTACCAAAATGGTTTTTATTTGTATGAATGCGAAAATCGACGGGTTGCCCTTCGAAGCGGAGTAGTGAGATACCTTGTTGTACGATAAACTTTTTTAAATCATGTCCTTTTAACACATGGTTAAGAAGTGCTTCTAATGATTGATACTTTCTTAGTTTATTTTGGTCATTTTCACGATAACGACAATAGTAGCGATTATCAGTTTGCGAATAGAGTATTTGATGAATGTTTCTTCCGAAGCTACCGTGTATTGGTTTCATATAAATATACTTATACGTACCGAGAAGTCGTTCTACTTGTTCAAAATGCTGAAATGCCTCTGTCTTTGGTAAGAATGGTTTAATCGAATCCTCTTTCATTAAAAGTTCATGAACTTCCCATTTGTTGAAAAATCCTGGATTAAACCACGGAATCGCATAGTCGCTTTCTAATCGTTTCTTTGCTCTTACGATAGGTTTGTAATTTTCTGATTGGCGATTTGGTAATCGGTCGTAAATGACATTTGGTAAAGGGACTTTGTTTTTTACCCATTTTCTTTCTTGAAAGAAGTACCCTTCAATTGTTTCCTCTGCCCAGTTTATATGTTGAAGGCCAAAGACAAATACAAATGGCTGCAATGTGAATGGTGGTGTTAGTAAATCAGCGAGAGAGATGGAACGATTTCCTAAAGGAGAATTAGAATCATCGTTAAAGCCAGTTGTGAAAATCCCGATTAATGGACCGAAAACAATGGTTTGATTTTGTATGAAGGCATGGATTGTTGCTGAATGTGGTAGTAAAAGTTTAGCTGCAATTTGTTCTCCAATAATGATTTCTCGAGTGAATGAATAATGAATTTTAATATTCTCACATGTAATATAACGTAAGCCAAAGGAAAGGGATGTAATTGGTGGTGTAATAGAAAAAACGTAAGGTAAAGTAATACTATTTGGATTCTCATCTGAAATACTTAATGTATATATGTGCTCTTTCAACGGGGATTTCCTCCTTTCGTTATGGTGTAAATCGGCTAAACTTTAATGGACCATGAAAAATTTGTTCAGCCAGTTCGTCGTTGTACCTAGTATAAACTTCGTAAGACGGCATCGTATTGACGTACATAAGCCAAATGGCACCTTTTTGATCCATAATGGTAGAAAGCTCTAATTCAAATAATGACGAATAGGACTGATCGAGTGTTTTAAACACTTCATTTACAACATCATGTAAAGCATCTTTCAATAATTGAACGCCAGTTGGAGAAAGTAAATATTTAATTTTGGAAAATGGATGTAACATGGACCGCTCTGTTACTGAAAGTAAAAATTGCGCTGGGAATGAAGACTTTTGTATGAATTGACCGAGTACCTCCCAATTCTGTTCTTTGTTTTTTTGCATAATGGTTCGAATATGAATTGGATATGATAGTTGATTTGGAGGTTGTAACATTGGATGGATCATATAATGGGATGAGTGCACGTTCGATTTGCACCATGATATAAATTCATCCGTTCGTTTGAATTGAGTAGAAGTATGCTGCTGTTCATTTACTGTATCGATATGAAATGTTTTATTTTTGTAAGTGGCCCGATATAAATTTTCATTGGAATGTATATTGATTGGTCTTATAATAATATCTCTTGTTTCTAGTAGTAATTTAAAAATTCCTTGTACTGTTCCTTTTTTTATTTTTGGTACGTAAGGGGAAAGACGTTTATTAGTAAGAAAAAGATTGTGCAAATCGCTTGGATTAATAAGCGTGTTGTTTAAAAAAGTAGTGGAAGAACGTTTGTGTAATGAATGAATAATCGCAGTTGCTTGTTGGAATTCCTCATCCTCTTTGAAATGACAACGATCATATATATATGAAGGAATGGGAAAGGTTTGATTTATCCAATTTCCTGTATCTGTATCGTAAATAAGACCGGAAACAAGATCTGTCTTTGAATCAATGCTAAACGGTGTGAATTGGGCGACGACGTTATGATAGAGACGAGCGCGCTTAGCGATTTCGGTGTAATACGTTTGCTCGTGATGGAGTTGAGAAGTTAAAAGACCAAGAACCAACGAAATCACTCCTTTAGTAATAAGATGTTTGCATAATAGGCGAAGCTATATATTGCAAATACGTTTTTATACCATTATACTTTTGTCCGTATGATGATATGCTATAGTTTTGGAGAAGTGAAAGGTTGATTGTGATGAATATATGGTTGAATATGTTAACAACGACAGGACTCGGGGCAATTATTGGAGGATACACAAATCATTTAGCAATAAAAATGTTATTCCGTCCACATCGTCCTATTTATATTGGGAAGTTTCAAGTTCCATTTACGCCAGGGTTAATTCCGAAGCGCCGCGATGAGCTTGCTGTTCAATTAGGTAAAATGGTTGTAGAACACTTGTTAACACCAGAAGGAATCGGAAAAAAATTAACAAATGAAGAGTTTCAAGCCAGTTTAATTCGCTGGGCACAAGTGGAAGTTGATAAAGTAATTACGAATGAACAGTCGTTACGGGATATGTTAGAAAAATGGAATTTAACACATGTAGAAGAAGAGGCGACTCAAAAAATCGAACATGTTATTACAGAAAAAATTCATGCATTTTTAGCAGAGTATTATACATATACATGGGAACAAGCTTTACCTCATTCTGTTCATGAAAAAGTAGAGAATGCGATTCCACATGTCTCGGCTTTTATTTTGAAAAGAGGAATTAGCTTTTTTGAAAGTGAAGAAGGAAAGGCACGCCTTTCAAAAATGATTGATGACTTTTTCGCTTCTCGCGGGACGATGCTTAATTTAGTCGGTATGTTTTTAGGGAATGTAAGTTTAGTGGATCGTGTGCAGCCGGAAGTAATTAAGTTTTTAGGACAAGACGAAACAGAGCGGCTGTTAACTGACGTACTGCAAAAAGAGTGGGAAAAGTTAAAAGTAAGAGACGTACAAGAATTAGAAACGTTTGTAGAGAAAGAAATGATTGTGAGCTCTATAATGTCAGCTGTTAAAGTAGAGGAAGCAGTGAGAAAATTTTTAAATCAGTCTGTTCAGCAAGTATGTGATCCAGTTCGAGAAACGGTTATTGAAAAAGTAGTTCCAAGCGCAGTAACGAAAGGCTTGAAGTGGGGAACAGAAAATGTAGAGAGCATATTGAAAAATCTACAGCTTGCGGAAATTGTGCAGCAAGAAGTATCTACATTTTCAACAGAGAGACTAGAAGATCTTGTATTGTCCATTACAAAAAATGAGTTGAAAATGATTACTTATTTAGGGGCGTTACTAGGAGGAACAATTGGATTTATTCAAGGATTGCTACTCTTGTTCCTTAAGTAATAGAGATGGGTACATAGAAATAAAAGCGAAAATTCTTCACATCTCTTGCATAGTTTGATATGGTAAGAAGAGGTGCGGATGTAAATGCACTTAAAAGGCAGTGCGCATGAAAAGCGCTAGCCTTCTAAAGGAGGAAAATAAAATGACAAAAAACATTCATGATGTTGCATATGAATTACAAAAAGCAATCGCTGAAAACGAAGATTTCCAAACACTAAAAGCAAGCTACGCAGCAGTACAAGGAGATGCAGAGTCAAAGAACTTATTCGAAGAGTTCCGCGCGATGCAACTTGGCTTACAACAAAAAATGATGCAAGGCCAAGAAATCACTGAAGAAGATAACCAAAAAGCACAAGAAGTTGTAGCTCGTATTCAACAAGATGCTAAAATCACAAAGTTAATGGAAACTGAGCAACGTTTAAACATCGTTATCACTGACGTTAACAAAATCATTATGCAGCCACTTGAAGAATTATATAGCGCGCAACAACAAGCGTAATGATAGAAGACGCTCCTACTATAGGGGCGTTTTTTGTGTAGGAAATTTGATAGTCCTTCCACAAAAAAAACCTTCAAAATAGCCATGTGTTAGTGAATATTTTGAAGGGAGTATATGATGTATCTTTCAATTTCTCTTTTACATATATCATTACTTGTTGAAATACTCAGTTCTAATATTTTTTTCTTTCAAAAACTTTTCAATTTCTTTTTGCTTTCTACCATTAACTTTCTCAAAGCGCTTTGTAAAAGAAAAATCGGCCTTGAACAAGTTACCATCTTGAGCGATTTTTTCTATTTCTTGATCTAGCTCTATTGAAAGTGCGGTAGACGATGAAATAAATTCATAGATTTCTTTCGAAGGCTTTTTGTAATCATCAGGTATAGTATTGTTACTAATAAAATCATGGAAATTTGCATCATTTTGTTTTGCTAAATCTATTAGTTTTTTTAATTTCTCTCGGTCGGATTCAGTGATATTCTCGTCAGACATGGCTGATGAAAGGGGAACGATGTTTTCAAATAACTCTCCGCTATAATCTAAATAATTTTTTATATTTTGTTTCATTTCGTCTTCATTAATATTTTCGTTCTTTTTTTGAGAGTTAAATATATTTTCTGGAATTTTAATAGTAACATCTTTAATAGATTGTACATCGTCTAATTTATCGGATTGTGTATTGTTCGTATCATTAGCTTGTGCACTGTGTGAACAAGCTGATATAAATAAAAGAGTAAGCAGTATGAGTGGATATAAAGTATATTTCTTCATTTTAATCTCCTTTTTCATTCATTAGTATCTTTGTAAAACGGCTAAATTCCATTTTAAATACTTTACTAAAAGTGAGTATACATGTTTTATCATTTGGTAAGATATTACGGATATTAGTAAGCCGATGCAAAAAGCTATGAATACATTATAGACATTGGAATAACTGATTTGATGAAACCCGTTAAAAAATCCTAACCCTATTAATAAAATAGGTGAAATGATTAATAATGGAGTGGCAATTATAAGTGCTAGAAGAATCGGTAATAAGAAGAGTAATAAGAAAAAGGCGATAATGATAAATATAAAGTTTAAAAAACTTAAGCTCATAACAGAAAATATTGCTGTTATGATATTTTTAAGGCTTCGCTTATGATCAGCGTTGCTTATTGCATATGTAACATTAAGTTCTTTAGCGATAGTTTTAGGGTTTCCTAGCTTTTTAGAAATTTCTTCTTCAGATTTTCCGTCCTGTTTACCACTAATAAAATGAGTTTCGTACTCCGAGATAATATCTTTCTTTTCTAAATTAGGCATATTTCGTAGGGAGGAACTAAGTTGTTCTAAAAATTCACTTTTGTTCATTACAATCACTTTCCTTTATAAAATGATTAATCACATCTGGGAATCTTATCTGTTTTTGAGTAAATAGCATAACCTTTCTGCACCTTTTGAAGTGTATATATTTACGGGATATATACTAATCTAAACTTACATTCCAATTATTGGGTATTCAATTATTTACAAATATACCACTTACTAGTATTCTTTGCGAGGTACTGTAATATTGTTAATACCATGAATAGGTGAAAGTCTTTTTATATATTTCTAGAGGAGGATATCAGAATGGTATTTTAAGATAAATAAAAGATTGTAAGCGTATTCTTTAATGATTGTCAAAATACTGTCAAATTCATATCATTGGAAAAATAATGCATTTGTAATATAATGATAAACAATACTTCACTACATTAATTAATATTGTGAAATTAAAAATCTTTATTACACACATTATGAAATAAAGGGATGATTAGTTTGAGTACAGGTGTAAAAGCAAACGACGTGAAGACAAAAACAAAAGGAGCAGATCTTGTTGTTGATTGTTTAATTAAACAAGGTGTTACACATGTTTTCGGTATTCCAGGAGCGAAGATTGACTCTGTATTTGATGTACTGCAAGAAAGAGGACCAGAGTTAATTGTTTGTCGTCATGAACAAAACGCAGCATTTATGGCAGCTGCTATTGGTAGATTAACAGGGAAACCAGGCGTATGCCTTGTAACTTCAGGACCAGGGACATCGAATTTAGCGACAGGTCTTGTTACTGCGAATGCGGAGAGTGATCCCGTTGTTGCTTTAGCTGGTGCAGTTCCGCGTACTGACCGCTTAAAACGTACGCATCAATCTATGGATAATGCTGCACTATTCGAACCAATCACAAAATATAGCGTAGAAGTAGAGCATCCAGATAATGTGCCAGAAGCATTAAGTAATGCATTTTGAAGTGCGACTTCCACAAATCCGGGAGCAACTTTAGTAAGTCTTCCGCAAGACGTTATGACTGCGGAAACGACTGTAGAGTCTATCGGAGCGCTTTCTAAGCCACAGCTTGGAATCGCTCCCACACATGAAATTACATATGTAGTAGAAAAAATAAAATCAGCGAAATTACCAGTTATTTTACTCGGTATGAGAGCGAGCACGAATGAAGTGACGAAAGCTGTTCGTGAATTAATTGCTGATACAGAACTTCCTGTCGTTGAAACATATCAAGCAGCTGGCGCGATTTCACGTGAGTTAGAAGATCATTTCTTCGGCCGCGTTGGATTATTCCGTAACCAACCAGGTGATATTTTACTAGAAGAAGCCGATCTTGTTATTTCAATCGGTTATGATCCGATTGAGTATGATCCGAAATTCTGGAATAAACTTGGAGACAGAACGATTATTCATCTTGATGATCATCAAGCGGATATCGATCATGATTACCAACCAGAGCGTGAATTAATTGGCGATATCGCTTTAACTGTAAATAGCATTGCAGAGAAATTACCGAAGCTTGTATTAAATGCGAAATCAGAAGCAGTTTTAGAACGATTACGTGCGAAATTATCAGAGCAAGCGGAAGTTCCAAATCGTGCTTCTGAAGGTGTTACGCATCCGCTTCAAGTCATTCGTACACTTCGTTCTTTAATTAGTGACGATACAACGGTTACGTGTGACATCGGTTCACATTCTATTTGGATGGCGAGATGTTTCCGTTCTTATGAACCACGTAGACTATTATTTAGTAACGGTATGCAAACGTTAGGTGTTGCACTACCTTGGGCAATTGCCGCTACTTTAGTTGAACCGGGAAAAAAAGTTGTTTCCGTGTCAGGTGATGGTGGTTTCTTATTCTCTTCGATGGAGTTAGAAACAGCGGTACGTTTAAATGCACCGGTTGTACATCTCGTTTGGAGAGACGGTACATATGATATGGTTGCGTTCCAACAAATGATGAAATACGGTAGAACATCAGCTACAGAGTTTGGCGATGTTGATCTTGTGAAATATGCAGAAAGTTTCGGAGCAATAGGTCTTCGTGTCAATACACCAGACGAATTAGAAGGTGTATTGAGAGAAGCGTTAGAAGCAGAAGGTCCTGTCATTATTGATATTCCAATTGACTACCGTGACAACATTAAATTAAGCGAAAAATTATTACCAAACCAATTAAACTAATGGAGGCATGGCTGAGATGACTGTTGCACAATTAATTGATATTGATGCAAAAAGAACGAAAACGAGTAATGAAGTATATCAAACTTCAACAATGCTTGCGTTATTAGATGGTATATATGATGGTGTTATTAACTTTGAGGAACTGAAAGAACGTGGTGATTTTGGCATCGGCACATTTGATCAATTAGATGGTGAAATGATTGCGTTTGATAATGAGTTTTATCATTTACGTTCAGACGGTTCAGCGGAAAAGGTAGAGCCGGAAGAAACAACACCGTTTGCGACTGTAACGTTTTTTGAAAAAGAAATGAGTTATACGGTAGAGCGTCCGATGCATCGTGAAGAAGTGGAAGCATTATTACATGAATTAATGCCAAGTAAAAACTTATTTTATGCGATTCGAATGGACGGTACGTTCCGTGAAGTTAGAACGAGAACTGTTCCAAGACAAGAAAAACCGTATACGCCGCTCGTTGAAGTGACGAAATCACAAACGATTTTTTCATTTAAAGATACGGATGGAACGATGGCTGGATTTTGGACACCGGATTACGCGCAAGGTATTGGTGTAGCTGGTTTCCACTTACATTACATTGATGATGAAATTCGCGGGGGCGGACATGTTTTCGACTATGTTGTAGAAAACTGTACGATCCAAATTTGTCAAAAAGCTCATATGCATTTAGCACTTCCTGAAACAGCTGATTTTATGGCGGCGGAATTATCAAGAGAAAACTTAGAGAATGATATTGAGACCGCGGAAGGTGCGGAGTAAAAAGGAATCGAAATTATGTATTCTCTATATAAAGAACCGAAGTCTTGTTCAGGCTTCGGTTTTTTTCATTGATTCACAATCTTCGAGTGAAATCCCCCTATCTAATTTCACTGCAGGCCTCATTATGTTTCATTTGTAAAATGAAAATTCAATTTTGAAGCAAAAGAAATATAAATTTCCCTCCAAACATATACATCAAAAGGATAGGGGGGATATGATGGAAAACTCAATTACTATTAGTCTATGCATGATTGTAAAAGATGAGGAACAAACTATATCAAAATGCTTAGAATCGGTCAAAAGTGTTGTGGATGAAATTATTATTGTAGATACAGGGTCAACAGATGCTACAAAAGAAATTGTGAAGAAGTACGACGCGAAAGTTTATGATTTTCAATGGATTGAAGATTTTTCAGCGGCACGAAATTTTGCATTTTCTAAAGCTACAAAAGAATATATTCTTTGGCTAGACGCAGATGACATAATAGATACGGAAGATAGAAAGAAATTGCTACAGTTAAAACATACGTTAGATCGTAGTACGGATGCAGTATCTATGAAATATTATTTAACTTTTGATATAGAAGGAAATCCAACACATTCTTTAAGGAGATATCGATTAGTCAACAGAAGTAAAAATTTTCAATGGTATGGATTTGTTCATGAATATTTAGAGGTGTATGGAAATCTTATAAATAGTGATGTAGGGGTAAGTCATAAAAAAGTAAAAGCATATACTAATCGTAATTTACAAATATACGAAAAACATCTTGAGAGTGGAAAAGAATTTAGTCCCCGCGATGTGTACTATTATGCAAATGAATGTAAGGATCACAGATTATATGATAAGGCTGTTAAGTGGTATTCCAGATTTTTAGATGAAGAAAAAGGTTGGGTTGAAGATAATATTCAAGCTTGTTTAAAAAGAGCCGAATGTTATTTTGAATTGGGGAACTTAAAACAATCTATTCGTTCTTGTTTACAATCATTTATGTATGACACACCTAGAGGAGAACTTTGTTGCCACTTAGGACGTGTATTTTTGCAACAAAGTGAATATGCAAAAGCAATATATTGGTACCATGCAGCAATTGACGGACCACGATCAAAAGATTCTCCATTTGTCCGGGAAGAGTGTCATACATGGTTGCCGCATATTCAACTATGTATTTGTTATGATCGAATAAAAGAATATGAAAAGGCAATTTATCACAACGAACAAGCTGCACAGTTCATACCTAATAATCCAAGTATTGAATATAATAGAAAATATTTTGATGGTTTATTCAAAAAATAGTATTGAACAATACTAGATAATCATTTCGGTTGCTGAGAGGAATTTGATTCATGCTCACAAGTATAATTATATTAACTCATAATCAATTACAATACACAAAAGAATGCCTCCAAAAGTATTAGAACTTATACAGTGGAACAAGAGTATGAGTTAATAGTTGTGGATAATGCATCAACAGCTGGTACTGTAGAATGGTTACAAAAACAATCGGATATTATACTAGTGTAAAATGCTGGGAATATGGGTTTTCCAAAGGGATGCAACCAGGGAATTAAAGAGGCAAAAGGTGATAATATTCTATTATTAAATAATGATGTGGTCGTAACTAAAAATTGGTTAAGAAACTTAATTCGGTGTTTGTATGAAAACGAAGATACTGGAGCTGTAGGACCCGTCACTAATAGTGCTGCTTACTATACTGCTATACCGACCTTTTATAAGGATATGCAAGGGATGCAGAATTTTGTAACTTTATTAGAAATGAAAAGGTGTTATTGGGCAGTTTCTTTATTCGGAGCAGAAATTAATGAAAAAGCGGCAGCTCTAGCAAATAGGGTAGCTCCTACAACTTCTGGTGAGTATGACAAGTTACATGAGGTATTTACAGATGAAAAATTCCAGTACATTCTACTATCACATCCTATTGAGCCAGCGAAATTACCTCATGTCATACAATCTATTTCTCAATTTTTAACTCCAACAGGAATTTTCATTATGTCGAAATTCAATTTAGATAATTATAATGCATTAAAAAATTCATGAAAAAAATTAATGTTTTTTTAGGATTTCCTCTTCGGAGGTGAACTGCATTTGGGGATTTTGGAGAGAAAATGGCTCTTTCTATATATACAAAACCGAAATCCAAGCCTGGATTTCGGCTTTTTGATTTGCGATGAATTACGAAATTGCCTTCGTATTTTTGTTAGTTTGATCACTTGTAAATATACAGGGTGAGGCGATTTTTTTATGCAAAAAAAGAGCTATCCTATAAGTCAGTGAAACCAACTTATAGGATAGTTTCTTTACTTTGAAACAAACGGGTGCTGTTCATAATAAAACCGCCATGGATAGTGAACGGCTTCTTCTGCATAATCAATGTTAATACGAGGACCAGCTAGTATGTTATGTGTGGATGATAAATGGCCTCCTTCAGGAACTAATTCAATATGTAACGTGTCACTTTGAAGTGATATGCCGCGTTCTTCTAAAGTGATTCCGAGTGCGCGGCATAGTTTTCCGGGGCCATTTGTTAAGTTTTTATACTGAGCTTTCGTAATGTCGGTTTTGTTGTAGCGCGCTAGTTTCATGTCTTCGATTCCATCTACAGGTTCAAGAGCACGAATGAGAACTCCTTGTGGGGTGCCGATTGGTGCTGTAATTACGTTAAAGCAATGATACATACCGTAAATTAAATATACGTAAGCATGTCCTGGTGCGCCGAACATTACTTCTGTTCGATCAGTCCGTCTGCCTCCGTAACTATGAGCGGCCTTATCATCTGGACCTTTGTATGCTTCTACTTCTACAATAATTCCGCTCCGCTTTATGCCGTCTACAATATGAACGAGTTTATGTCCGAGTAACTTCTTTGCGATCTCTAACGTATCGCCTTCATAAAAAGAAGGTGGTGCCTGCATTGTACTATCTCCTTTGCCGGTTGTATATGTATATAGTAAACCAAATTTCCAGTAGTAATTCTAACTCGTTCTATTTACTACATTTATTTCATAAATTATGGATAGAGTACAACAGCGAAGAGGGGGAGTGCGACATGATTTATCGCTTACTAGCTCTTAATATAGATGGGACACTACTATACAACAACGGAAAAATTGCAAAAGGGTTACGGGAAACAATTGAATTTGTGAAAAGAAAAGATGTATACGTTACATTGTTTACGAATCGTAATTTTCAATCCGCTCATAAAATAGCGAAGGCGTTAAAATTAGATTCTATATTAGTTACACACGGTGGTGCTTTCGTTTCAGCATCGTTAGATAAACCGTTCGCTCAAAGGAGATTGTCTGAAGAGAAAACCTTTAATATCGTGCAAGTGTTAGAGCATTTTGATTGTAATGTTCGCATTTCTCATGAACGATTTTCAATTGGGAATCGTGAGAGAAATACACCAAACTTAATTGCGCGTACTGTGTTATCAAGCGCAGATCCGTTATTTTATCCGGTTCAATTTGTAGATTCGCTAGGGGATGCCCTGCGTGATCATCCAGTAGCTGCACCAAAAATTGATATCGTTTTCCATACGAAAGGTGAAAAAGAAAGAGGGATGAATACGTTAAGAAAGGCATTTCAAGATGTAGAGTACGTCGAGTGTGATGAGAGACGTATAGAAATTCTCCCTCAAAATGTATCAAAACTACGTGGTTTACAATTACTTGGGGAGCATTTAAATATTAACCTTAGTGAAATGGTTGCGATTGGAGATAGCATAGAAGACTTAGAGGTAATTGAAAATGTTGGGCTCGGGGTAGCAATGGGGAACGCTCCTGTAGAATTAAAGCAGGCCGCAGACTGGATTACACGTTCTAATACTGAGAACGGCGTAGAGTATATGATTAAAGAGCATTTTCGTAAGCAATTCCCGCTTCCTTTTTTAAAGAATCATAAACATACACCGAAACGATGAAAGAAAAACGTAGCCTTTTGGCTACGTTTTTTTGTCGACCTGATTTAAAAAACTTAAATTCATATTCCAATGAAAAATGAAAGCGTTTCAGGTGGTGAATTGTGTCTGAAATACATACAATTAACTTGAATACTTTAGAAAACTGTTGTAAAGTGGATGATGTTGCCAAAACAGTTACACCACATGAAATATTCTTCAGGTTAATTTCATTGAGCTCCCATAAGCAAAAGTGCTCCCGCATGTTAGTTTAGTTCACGTATTATCTCAAAAATGAATTGTAGTAGTTTCGCCAATTAGTTGTAGAGCTTCTTTGTTTTATTTAAATGGATTATTTGTAAATTAGTTTGAATAGGTTTTAAGTACATCTGAAATGTACTTCTTGTTATAAGTTTTTGAAATTTGAAAAGGGGGAATGAATTTCTTGAGGAAATCATTAAGTCAAAAAGTAAAAAAGATATGCAGTAGTTTTATAATTATATTGTTAGTATGTATGAATTTTTTAATCCATTTACCGTATAAAGCAGAGGCAGCTACAACAGAATTAAAAGGTTTAGGCGATACATCTTATTATAACGCAATCATTTTTGGTGATCATAGTGCAACGAGTGCGGATATTGAGGGTGCGATGGCTGTTCAAAAGAACATGAACGCATCAAGTTATACAGTCGTAGCGGCTGCAACTGGAGCAAACAACTTAGCTGGAGCAACATGGAAAGATGAAGGATATCCATCATTATTACTGGGTGGTCAATTTACGAAAGCGGGAGCAGGGCAAGTAATCATCCAAGATGGAACAGTGGCGATGACAAAAGATGGTGACCCAGAAGGCGCAATGAAATCATCATATGACCGTATCTCTTATAAAGAGCAAGCGGAGATTGATGCTAAATTTAAAGAATTTAGAAAAGACGTTGATGGTGTAATTGGGGATGCGAGTCAATTACATACTGGTAAACCAAAACCTAATATGAGTTTTGGTATCGGAGAGGATGTAAACAATCCTAATATTTATGTTTCTTCAGGCTTAACAGGAAAGAAAACATTTGATGTAAGAGATGTTTATCTTCCGAATGTAAATAACAAAGACTTTATTGTTATTTATTCAGACGCAGAAGAAGTGAATTTTGGTAGTGGTGCAATTTTGTACGATACGAAAAATACTGGGATGGCAACAGACTTAATTAATACATCACAAGCATATGATCCTAATTCACCTTTTACTGAGTTAGCTAGTAAAGTAATTTGGGTGTTTCCGAATGCTACAAAGATATCAACAAAAGGATATGGCGTAGTAGGAAGTGTATTTGCTCCAAATGCTGTTGTAGAGACAAAGGGTGGTTCTATTAATGGACAAGCCTTTGTTGGTGGATTACACCAAAGAGGTGGGTTTGAGGTTCATAATTTTAAATTTAACTGGCCGAAATGGAATAATCCATCAGTTGAAAAAGGAAATTTACAAAGTAAAAAAGTTGATGCAAACGATGAAAACATTGTTTTAAAAGATGCAAAATTTGATGTTATAGACAAAGACAATAATGTTGTGGCTAGTGTTACAACGAATGAAAAGGGTATTGCTGAAGTCAAGGATTTACCACTTGGTGACTATTTTGTAAAAGAAATAAGTGCACCAGAAGGATATATAAAAGTTGATACACCAGTAAAAGTAACAATTGATAGTACAAACGTAATTGAAATTGTTATGAAGAATACGAAAAAAGTAGAGAATGGCCAATTTAAATTATTGAAAAAAGATAGTGAATCTGGTCAACTTCTACCAGGTGCAAAATTTGATGTTATAGATAAAGATGGAAATGTTGTTGGAACAATTATTACAGATGGTAAAGGTGAAGCTTTATCAAAACAACTTCCAGTTGGAACATATACATTAAAAGAAGTTGAAGCACCAAAAGGTTATGAACTATCATCTAGCTCAGTTCGTGTTGATGTAGCTGCTAATAAAACAGTGACTGTAGATGTGTTGAATAAAAAGATCGTTGAAAAAGCTACAGGCCAATTTGAAATCGTAAAAGTAGATGCGAAAGATAAAACGAAAGTATTATCAGATGCAGAGTTTGAAGTGTATAAAGATGGTAAAAAAATAGATACATTACGAACAGATAAAACAGGTAAAGTAATCTCTAAGAAATTAGAACCAGGAAAATACAAATTAAAAGAAACGAAAGCACCAAAAGGATATAAATTACTAAAAGAAGAAATTGAAGTCGTTGTGGAAGCAAACAAAGTAGTACAAGTACAAGTAGAAAATGCGAAAGAACTAGGAAGCTTACAAGTAATCAAAAAGGATGCAGAGAGTGGAAAAGTTCTAGAAGGCGCGGAATTCAGACTGAAAAACGAAACTGGTCAAGTAGTTGGAGAAGCGAAAACAACGAATAAAGATGGTGTTGTGACATTCGAAAACTTAGTGCCAGGTAAGTACACGTTAGAAGAAACGAAAGCGCCGGAAGGCTACAAAGCGGTAGAATTAAAAGTGGAAGTAAATGTTGTAGCGAATGAAGTAGTAAAACAAGAAGTTACGAACGAAAAAGTAACAGGTCAATTTGAAATCGTAAAAGTAGATGCAAACGATAAAACGAAGCTTTTATCAGACGCAGAATTTGAAGTGTATAAAGATGGTAAGAACGTAGAGACGTTACAAACAGATAAAACAGGTAAAGTAATCTCTAAGAAATTAGAACCAGGAAAATACACATTAAAAGAAACGAAAGCACCACAAGGATATACATTATTAAAAGAAGAAATTGAAATTGTTGTGGAAGCAAACAAAGTAGTACAAGTACAAGTAGAAAATGCAAAAGAACTAGGAAGCTTACAAGTAATAAAAAGGGATGCAGAGAGTGGAAAAGTTCTAGAAGGCGCGGAATTCAGACTGGAAAACGAAAATGGTCAAGTGGTTGGAGAGGCGAAGACAACAAATAAAGATGGTGTTGTGACATTCGAAAACTTAGTGCCAGGAAAGTACACATTAGAAGAAACGAAAGCGCCAGAAGGCTACAAAGCGATAGAAGTTATAGTAGAAGTAAATGTTGTAGCAAATGAAGTAGTGAAGCAAGAAGTATTGAATGAAAAAGTGAAAGAAAAAATCACAGGTCAAGTAGAAATTACAAAGATAGATGCTAATGATACAGATAAAAAATTAGAAGGTGCAGTGTTTGAAATTCTGAAAGATGGAATGAAGATAGACACATTAACATCAGATAAAAATGGTAAAGCAACTTCGAAGAAACTGGAACCAGGAGATTACGTTTTAAAAGAAGTCCAGGCTCCAGAAGGATATAATTTATCCGATAAGGGAATTGAATTTACGATTTCTAATGAGAAAGTAGAAGTTATAAAGCTTCAAATTACCAATGAAAAAGAAACAGGAAAAGGTCCGGAAAAACCAGGTGAAGGAACAGAAAAACCAGGTGAAGGAACAGAAAAGCCAGGTGAAGGAACAGAAAAACCAGGTGAAGGAACAGAAAAGCCAGGTGAAGGAACAGAAAAGCCAGGTGAAGGAACAGAAAAACCAGGTGAAGGAACAGAAAAGCCAGGTGAAGGAACAGAAAAACCAGGTGAAGGAACAGAAACTTCAAGTGAAGAAGCAGGAAAGCCTAACTTACCAGAAAAAGAACAAGGCGGTTCTAATAATCAAAAACTTCCAGCTACAGGGCATAATACGGATTACCTTCCATTTATAGGTGTAATTCTGGTGTTATTAGGAATACGTTTAAGATTTATGATTAAAAATAGCTAATAGGTTTATAAAAGGCATAAGAGAAATGTTATCTCTTATGCCTTTAAGTTTTTAATAGAAGAAATAAGGTAAAACCTTCTGTATTGACCTGCAAACGCCCTTCAAGTAAACTAAAGAGAGTTTGCAAATGAAAAGGTGATAATGTTGTTAATTTCAATTAAAACGTTACAAGATGATCGTTTTTTACGTCCGCTACAAAATATTGGCGGTTTATTTTTTGAAGAGAGCACGATAGGATTTGAGAAAGAAGAAGCAAATCTTATCGTTGATATACAGATAGAAGGTAATGTGACAGCATCGGCTCGTTTAACAGATGTTGCAACCGGAAATGTGTATGAAGAAACATTCGCGAAAGATTTATCTGCTTTCACAGAAGAAAAAGAACGTATGAAACAAGTGAAACATGTTGTTTCTTACGTATATCTTTCTGTACTTCAACAGCTAACTGGGCTTGAACAGAGCTGGGGAATATTAACTGGGGTACGCCCAACGAAGCTTCTTCACAAATTGCTTCAAAATGGTATGTCAAAAGAAGAAGCGCATAAAGAACTTCGTGAAAGTTATTTAATTCATGAAGAAAAAATTGAGCTTCTTCAGCGTATCGTTGATTGCCAATTAGCGGTTGTTCCAGATTTATACCGCTTGAAAGAAGAAGTAAGTATTTACATCGGTATTCCGTTTTGTCCTACAAAATGTGCGTACTGTACGTTCCCGGCTTATGCAATTAACGGACGCCAAGGATCAGTTGATTCGTTCTTAGGCGGGTTACATTATGAAGTTCGTGAAATTGGTAAGTTTTTAAAAGAAAAAGGTGTTACAGTTACGACGATTTATTACGGCGGTGGTACACCGACGAGTATTACAGCAGAAGAGATGGATATGCTTTATGAAGAAATGTACCAAGCGTTCCCTGATGTGAAAGATGTGCGTGAAGTAACAGTTGAGGCAGGTCGCCCAGATACGATCACACCAGCAAAGCTAGAAGTGTTGAATAAATGGAATATTGACCGTATTAGTATTAATCCGCAGTCATATCATCAAGAAACACTAAAGGCAATTGGACGTCATCACACTGTAGAAGAAACAATTGAGAAGTATCATTTAGCACGTGAAATGGGAATGAACAATATTAACATGGACTTAATTATTGGTCTTCCTGGTGAAGGATTAGACATCTTCAAGCACACGTTAGATGAAACAGAAAAGTTAATGCCAGAATCGTTAACAGTTCATACGTTATCATTTAAACGCGCTTCTGAAATGACGCAAAACAAACGTAAATATAAAGTAGCAGGTCGCGAAGAAATTACTGCGATGATGCATGAGGCGGAAGAGTGGACGAAGAACCATAATTACGTGCCATACTATTTATATCGTCAAAAAAATATTTTAGGTAACTTAGAAAACGTTGGGTATGCAATACCGACGCAAGAAAGTATCTACAATATTGTTATTATGGAAGAAGTACAATCGATTATCGGACTTGGTTGCGGTGCATCAAGTAAATTTGTTCACCCACAAACAGGAGCAATTACACACTTTGCGAATCCGAAAGATCCAAAATCATATAACGATGGCTTCGTGAAATATACAGAAGATAAACTGAAAATATTAGAAGAGCTATTCGTGTAAGAATAAGGAGACTGTTCCGATTTGGAACAGTCTCTTTTTCATATAGGGATTGATATTGTCAGTTTTTGTTGGTAAGTCGATATATCTTAAAAATCGTCTATATAATTTCATTTACCGTTGAGCGGTCCATTTGTAAAACTATGTCGATAATAATCAGAAAAATTAGTCATATTATTAGAGGACAATGTCTACTTATAGACGAAATGATAGATTTATGAAAGAGAAAAGGGGGAAATTGTTGGCATGTACATGACGATAGGGAGAATTTTTGATTTGGCAGTTGGCAAGTATCCGAATAAAGAGGCGTTAGTAGAACCAGAAAAAAATATTCGCTGGACATATAAACAGTGGGATGAACAAATCAATAAAACGGCGCAAGCTCTATTGAAAGAAGGAGTAAGAAAGGGAGATTGTGTATCTGTTTACTTATATAACTGTCGTGAATTTGTAAACGTTTACTTAGCGTGTGCGAAAATTGGCGCGATATTTAACCCAATTAATTTCCGCTTAAAAGCAAAAGAATTATCGTATATCCTCCAAGATGCAGCCTCGAAAGTAGTTGTATTTGAAAAAGCAGTCGAATCAACTGTTGCTATGATTGAACGAGATTTTCCAAATTCGTCTTTTTGGTATGTAGAAGACGATGCACCTTCCTATGCTAGTTCCTACCATGAAAAGGTAAATGAAGCATCAGCTGAAAAAGTAGATATTGTAGTCGATGAAATGGATTATTGCTCTATGCTTTATACGAGTGGTACGACTGGTCAGCCGAAAGGCGTACTACATCGCCATCGTGATATGGCTGAGCATAGTATGATTTGTACATATTTCATAAAATATAACAGGGATAGCGTCGGGCTTGTAGTAGCGCCTTTATATCATTGCGGCGAGTTAAACGCTGGAATCATACCGCGCATTCAAGTCGGCGGAAAGAATGTTATTTTACATCATTTTGATACGGATAGAGTATTACATACCATTCAAGAAGAGAAGATTACGACGTTTTTTGCTGCACCGACGATGTGGAATATGTTACTGCAAAAAGATTTAACTAAGTATGATTTAACTTCAATGAAGATTGGTGTATATGGCGGGGCTGCGATGGCTCCAGCTTTAGTGAAGGAATGTAAAGAACGTCTTTATATTGACCTTGTTCAAATTTACGGAATGACAGAAATGGGACCAGTAGTTGCGTTTCTAGTAGAAGAGGATCAGATCACGAAAGCTGGCTCAGCAGGAACACCATGCTTTAGCCATGAAATTCGAATTGTGAAACCGAACGAAGATGCACCGGCAGAGCCAGATGATATGTTGCCTCCTTATGAAGTAGGAGAAATTATTTTGCGCGGCCCAACTATGATGGCTGGATATCATAATCGAGAAGAAGCAAATGCAAAATCGATGTATAAAGGATGGTATCATTCTGGTGATTTAGGATACTTCGATAAAGACGGTTATTTATTCGTTGCAGACCGCGTTGATGATATGGTAATTAGCGGTGGTGTAAATATTTATCCTCGCGAAATTGAAGATTTCCTTCATAGTCACCCTGGTGTATTAGATGTTGCAGTACTTGGTGAGCCAGATGAACTATGGGGAGAGCGTGTCGTTGCGGTCGTTGTAAAGAAAGATGAAAATATTTCAGAAGCTGATTTAGAAACGTATTGTAAAGAAAGTGATGAATTAGCAGATTATAAACGTCCGCGTCATTACTTATTTGTGGATGAACTTCCGCGTAATGCGAGTGGGAAATTACAAAAATTTGTGCTAAGAGAGTCGCTGAAAGGTGCGAAAAACTAGATAGTAGAGCAGTCGTCTATACAAATAAGGCTACCTTTCTTAATAAGGAAAGGTAGCCTTATTATTGTGAAATTATTGAAAATGAGGAGATAGCATGCTTAAAAAAATGTATGTACCTTCTATTAATAATTACTTCTTATTATTATAGTGGAATATATTTTATTGCTTACCTTTTAATTTCAAAATCATATGATACGTGTTAAATGGATTGGGTTTTGAAGTGATGAGAAATATTAAAATAGTAAATATGGGAGTGTCATTTCAGAATATGTTCGTACTTCAGTAAAGTTATTAGGGGAGAATGGTACTGGATAATATTCGAAAGGGAAAAATGGTCAGTCGTCAGATGACCGTATGACGGAATTGATCATTTAGTATATTTTGGTAGCATGAATATAGTAACAAATTAATATATAAATGAACAGTCTTGTAATGCATCTTTATAAGTACTAATATTTATTGTTGGCTGCCAAAACAAGAGAACAATATGGTTAATGAATCGTGTTGTTTACTGCTTTGTTTTGCATGATTAAAGATAGTTTGATGCTGCAAATATTCTTTAGTTGTAACCTTTGGTACTTGTCAAGTGACGTCAACGAATGTGGTATGTACATTTAGCGATGTTGTTGAAAAACTTCAAAATATTAGAGGGTATTTTTATTTTGGAGTTCAAGCAACTAAGGATGTAGCAACGGGACAAACGCTTACAGTTGATACAAACTTAGGTACACAATTACAAACGCAAGGGATCACAATTAAGGGTCCAACTGAAGGTGGTGAAGGTACAGCACCATTTGTCTATAAAGCAGGTAGAATGGATGCGGATGCTCCAACTAAAGTGAAGTGGGAAATACCTCTAAATAATAACCAGCAACAATTGAGTTCTGATATAGTTTTGACTGATACTTTACAGTCGGGGCAAACGCTGGATCAGGATGGTTTTAGTATAACTGTTGGAAATCAAACTTTAACACCTCAACAATTTAATGATGGGGGTTATGGGAAGATTACCTTTAATGGTAATTCTTTCGAAGTTAGGTTTTATAAAGATCAGAGTAGCGGTAAGAAGATAAATTTAAGGTATACAGCTACTGTAGCTGAAAGTGGAATGACCCAAAAAGTTTTTTTCAATAATTATACAATTAATTATCAAATCTTAAATGAGCAGCCGGTAAAGTTTTCAGAGCAGGCCTGGGCTGATAATATAAACACAGGTGGGGGTGCTGACGGAGATTTACCTCCTAAAGGAACGTTAAGAATCGTGAAGCACATTGCCGGAGATGAAACAAAGCTCCTTCCAGGTGTTACGTTTAAGTTGTATAAGGAATCAGGTCAGCAAATTGGTGATTCTTATACAACAAATAGAGATGGAGTAGTTGAAGCACCAAACCTTACTCCAGGTAATTATTATGTGCAAGAAATTTCAGCACCGAACTATGTAGAGTTTGATCCAAACGCAAAAATTCCCGTTACGATTAAGAATGATGATGTAAATGGAATAAAACTTATGGTTCCAAATAAGTTGAAAACTACATCTGTTACAGGAATAAAAACGTGGAAAGGCGACAAAGTAAGCGATCGCCCAGAAAACATTAAAGTAGATTTACTGCAAAATGGTAAAGTCATTGCAACGAAAGAAGTTACCGCAGCAAATGATTGGAAATATGAGTTTGAAAAGTTACCAGCAGTTGATAATGAGGGAAAAGCTCATAAATATGAAGTGAAAGAACAAGCAGTATCAGGATATCAATCGAAAGTTAACGGATATGATATTACAAATATAAAGATCCAGGAAGCAACAGAAGTAGAAGAGCAAGGTAAAGAAGAAACAATAGAAGAACTGGAAGAGTCAGTAAAACCGGAAGAACCAAAGGTGACAGAAGAGCCGAATAAGCCAGAAAAACCAGAGGTAACAGACAAACCGGAAATTTGGGTGAAACCAGAAGAAGAAAAGGTTGAAGAAGAAACAACAGAAGAACTGGAAGAGTCAGTAAAACCGGAAGAACCAAAGGTGACAGAAGAGCCGAATAAGCCAGAAAAACCAGAGGTAACAGACAAACCGGAAATTTGGGTGAAACCAGAAGAAGAAAAGGTTGAAGAAGAAACAACAGAAGAACTGGAAGAGTCAGTAAAACCGGAAGAGCCAAAGGTGACAGAAGAACCGAATGTTCTTGAGAAACCAGAGGTAACAGAAAAACCGCAAGTAGAGGTAACACCGATCGAAGAAGAAAATAAAGAAGAAACAACAGAAGAACTGGAAGAGCCAGTAAAACCGGAAGAACCAAAGGTGACAGAAGAACCGAATGTTCTTGAGAAACCAGAGGTAACAGAAAAACCGCAAGTAGAGGTAACACCGATCGAAGAAGAAAATAAAGAAGAAACAACAGAAGAACTGGAAGAGCCAGTAAAACCGGAAGAACCAAAGGTGACAGAAGAACCGAATGTTCTTGAGAAACCAGAGGTAACAGAAAAACCGCAAGTAGAGGTAACACCGATCGAAGAAGAAAATAAAGAAGAAACAACAGAAGAGATGGAAGAGCCAGTAAAACCGGAAGAACCAAAGGTGACAGAAGAACCAAATGTTCTTGAGAAACCAGAGGTAACGGACAAACCGGAGATCTTGGTAACACCGATTGAAGAAGAAAATAAAGAAGAAACAACAGAAGAGATGGAAGAGCCAGTAAAACCGGAAGAACCAAAGGTGACAGAAGAACCAAATGTTCTTGAGAAACCAGAGGTAACAGAAAAACCGGAGATCTTGGTAACACCAGAGGAAGAGCATTCAGAAGTACCGAACAAACCAGAAGTAGAAGAGAAACCGGAAGTACCAAACAAGCCAGAGGTAGAAGAGAAACCGGAAGTACCAAACAAGCCAGAGGTAGAAGAGAAACCGGAAGTACCAAGCAAACCAGAAGTAAAAGAGAAACCGGAAGTACCAAACAAACAAGATGTACAAAGTAAATCTGAAGTACCATCTAGTAAAGAAAATAATAAGCAATCAAAATTACTTCCTCAAACAGGAGGAGCATCAACTGAATCTACTTCTATTATTGCAGGTATGTTCGCATTAATTTTGGGCGCGAGGTTGTTTAGACGCAAAAAAATTAATGGTGAGAGTTAGTTCGTAAACAAAATGTATGTGAAAAAGCGGAGACTAGGAGTCTCCGCTTTTTATTATTTTTGTACGAAGCTAAGTGGGATGCTACTTATTGATGAAAGATTTAAATGAAATGATTATTGTTTTAATTTATACGTTTTAAAATCACATGCTTTAATTTTTTGCGAAATCGGGTGATTAGCGTAATGATAATAATACCGAAGATAATTTTCCAAATGTGTTGTTCAAGTACCATGAATATATCTTCTAAGTTTTCCCCTAACCAGTAACCACCGATTAAGAAGGATGATACCCTACCTATTAATAAAAAGAGGGCCGTCCCAAAAAAATGGGACGGCCTCATTAGTAGTAAGGAACGTATTATTTACGTGAGAAACCTTCTTCATCAAGGTATTCCGCAGCTTCTGGATAAGAGTTGAATGTACCGTCTAAGTTTACGCCAGCGTAAACGTTCCACATGTCATCCTCTGAGATAAGAGTAAGAATATGACCATCTTCGTTACGCCATTCTTCTTCGGCAGCAGGTTCCATTGGTGCTACAATTTCCTCTTGCTCCTGTGATAGACGTTCAATTACTTTTTCAATTAATGAACGCAGTTCTTCTTCTGAAAACTCACGGATGTTAATCATGCCTTTATCATCTGTTTTATAACCTTTAATGAAGTTTGCATATACAAATCCGTTTCCATTGGGGTGTAAATGATATACAACGTTCTTTTTATCTAAACGACTTTCTTCAAAGTGAAAGTTTACACGTTTTAATGATACGTTCTTTCTTTCTAATTCCGGGAAAGATTCAATAATTGATAATTTTTCTTCAAAAGTTAGCATAGTGCCTCCAAGTATATAGTAAAAGATTTAATTTGTTCATTATAGCATAGTCAAGTTTGTTTCCAAAAGTAGAATCGTCATATTGCTGTTTTTTAGGTTGACCTGGGAAGGCTATTTATAAATGTAGGCGTTTACTTCACGAGACTGTAAAGAGTTTTTTATAAATACGCTAACGAATGATTTGTTTTAGATGTACAATGGAACGTGGACTTTATCCCGCATTAACGGGCAGTAAGACTCCCACCTCAAAATTTAGGTGGAGCAAAGAAGTTAGGTGGGAGATCAACTGCCCGTAAACGCCCGATTGGTGCGGGCTAATAATCAGTGGGGGATGAACAAAACCCCCACTGATTAAAGTTTCACTTTATACGAAGGTGGTTATTTATATGTTTCAAAAAATAGCAAAGGAATGTTTAGCAGGGTTTACTGTTGCGATTGTTGCTTTGCCGCTAGCAATTGCATTTGGTATTGCCGCAACGGGAACGTCTGAGGGAGCGCTAGTCGGATTGTATGGTGCGATTTTTGCAGGTTTGTTTGCGGCGTTATTTGGTGGTACACCGGGGCAAGTAACGGGTCCTACTGGGCCGATTACAGTTATTGCAACAGGCGTTATTGCAACTCACGGATTAGAAGCAAGTTTTATTGCATTTATGATGGCAGGGTTATTTCAAATTTTATTCGGTGTATGTAAGCTTGGTTCTTACGTTCGTTACATTCCGTATCCTGTCGTTTCAGGGTTTATGAATGGGATTGCACTGATTATTATTTTAGGTGAAATGAAGCACGTACAAAATAGCTTTCTGCTTGTGTTATTAACGATCATCGTAATGATTGTTTCTGGAAAATGGATTAAGGCCATTCCATCAAGTTTAGTAGCATTAGTAGGTGTTACAGTAACGTTGCCGTTATTTTCCTCTATGCTACAAGGAATTACGGTAAACTTACCAGTTGTCGGAACTCTTTCTTTAAATAAGATGATTGAAAAGATAGGTGCAATTCCAGAGGCGATGCCATCTCTTCACGTACCGAATTTAGACGCAAATGGTATGTTAGCACTTGTATTACCAGCGCTTAGTATTGCTTTACTAGGATCAATTGACTCATTATTAACGTCTGTCGTAATGGATAATGTGACGGGGACACGTCATAAAAGTAATAAAGAGTTAATCGGACAAGGGATTGGTAATATTGCGAGCGGTTTGTTCGGCGGATTAGCAGGAGCAGGTGCAACTGTTAGATCCATCGTCAATATAAGAAGTGGGGGGAAGACGGCACTTTCAGCTTGTATGCATAGCGTCATCTTATTCATTTTCATTATGGGACTTGGTTCAGTGGTACAATATATTCCGCTTGCGGTATTATCGGGCATTTTAATTTTAACTGGCATAGGTATGTTTGATTGGGAAAGTATGAGGAAAGCGCATGTAGCTCCAAAGGGTGATGTGATTGTTATGTTCGTGACGATGTTTGTGACAGTGAAATTCGATTTAATGGTTGCTGTTGCGTTTGGCATTATTCTTTCTTTCATTATATACATGGTGAAGTGTAAAGAACGTAAAGCTTCTATTATAAAAGAAAAAGAAGCGACGTATACGATTCAGGGACCACTTTCATTTCTATCAGTAGATCGTATTTTTGCTTCTTTACAAGATGTGAAGTCTCCAGTTAGTTTGCGTATGAAAGATGTACGCTATATGGATGTATCAGGAGCTATGGCGCTATTAAACTTTGTTGAGCAATCGGATAAAGTAGGAGCGAGTGTGACACTTGAACATGTACATCCGCATGTTGAAAAGACGATAGTGATGATGGCGAATGATGAGCAAAAAGAGAAATTACAGTTTTTAAAAGTTAAGGCAATATAACAATAAGAACCTTCACATGAATTGCGTTATAGAGTGTGAAGGTTCTTATTGTTTGTATATGTGTTGTTTATGTGAGAAACCCTTATATCTGGATGTTGTAAATCCGTTGAGCATCAATTACATCATCTAACTTCAAATTATATTCACGCATTGAGAAATGGCTACCTTCACAAATTAATTGTGTACGGTTAACGAAATCATAAACTTAAGATGGTTGAATAAGCCCTATTTCGTCTGATTTTTCGACTTTCTCAACTTCTTCGTATGCAAAGCGCTTTAGTATCTCGTTTTCTAAAGAAAGGGAAATTCGAGAATTTTTTACTGAATTTAGCATGTTGTAAATACTCCTCTTACTGACAAGAGCTACATTATATTACAGGTTTATCTTGAATAAGTAAAAGTAGTAAATTTAAGGGAAAACAGGATGGAAATAATCTTGTTTTGTACATATTATATTTGGAACGAGAGTATTCAATATATAAGAAATTTGGTATGATAACTAAATGAAATAGAGTGAAGTTTCTCTAGATTAAGCAAGAATACTGACTTGATATTTATTTAGATCATATTTGAAAGAAAAGAGATAGAAGATGAATAAAAAGTTTGTAAAAGGCGCTGCAATTTTAACCATTACAACGTTCCTATCGAAAGTGGTGGGGAGTTTTTTTCAAATTCCATTGCAAAATATAGCGGGAGATGAAGTACTTGGGATTTTTCGTCTCGTTTTTCCTGTATATATGATAGCCTTAACTTTATCAGTAGCGGGGGTTCCGCTAGCAATATCCCAGCTAATTGCTGAACTTCATGAAAAAAATGATCGGGACGGAATTGCTAAATTGTTTACGTCAGCATCTATTATCGGTGTTATATGTGGGATATTCGGATTTTTAATTATTATCATTGGATCGAGTAGCATTGCAAATATGCTTGGTGGGCAAGAGACGAGGCTAGCATTAATTGTTACTTCGTTTGCTTTATTAATCGCACCATATATGGCAGTGTACCGTGGATATTTCCAAGGGTTCGGAGATATGATACCTACTGGTGTATCACAAGTAATTGAACAGTTGATACGCGTGTTCTTTATGCTAACAATTGCTTTTATATTTGTATATTTGAATAAAGGTAGTGATATCATAACAGGCGGAGCGATGATTGGTTCTTGTTTTGGTGTTATTACGTCACTCATATATTTGCGAATGAAATATGTAAAAAGCACGTATCGCTATAAGAGCGAAACATATTCATTACAAGATTTTAAGACAAACGCAAAAAACATACTCCGTGTTTCAATTCCAATTGCAATTGGAGCGTTATCGATGCCTGTTTTAAATTTAGTTGATTCTGTAACAATTCCACATGTATTACATGAATCTTCTACAACGATTCAGGAACAATTTGGTATATATAGCCGTGGTTTTGCATTTACGCAATTAATTGTTGTATTTGCAAGTGCGATAGTATTTCCGTTAATTCCATTATTAACAGCTGCTTTAACAAAAAAAGATATAGCTTTAGCTAAACTGACAGTAAAACGTACAAATGAATTTGCGCACGTTTTAACAATGCCGATAACGATATGGCTTATGGCGCTTGCAGTACCGCTTAATGTTGCATTATTTACAGATACAAAAGGAAGTGGCATGTTAGCTATTTTAATTGGTAGCTCGTATTTCACATCACTTATGGTATTATCAATAGGAATCTTGCAAGGGATTAATCGTTCGATGCGAGCAGCATGGATTGTCATCGGTGCAAGTTTTGTAAAAATTATATTAAATATAGCGCTAGTAAACCAATTCGGTATAAATGGAGCAGCGTATAGTACTCTAATTATTTATATAATGATTTGTATCGCAAATCATATTTATATTAGAAAAGATCTTTCCTATCCAATAGCTATAGGGAAATTTTTGGCTGTGATTGGAGTATCTAGTATTTTAGGTATAGCATTATACTTTGTGTCCACATTAATCAATGTGACAGATTCCAGGATTTTAGCAATGATATATAGTGCTGTAGCGCTAAGTATAGCTTCAGTGTTATATGGCATATGTGCACTGAAACTAAACTGGATATCGAAAGAACAAATTCCATTTTTACGTAAATAAAATCGTTTATTATAGAAAATGAACAATATTATAAATGGGTATGACTTGTTAGATGTTTGTGAAAGAAATCAATTTGAAGTTATCAAGCCTTTCTCGGCAAGGAATGGATAACAATTTGTTTAATTACAAAAAGAGTTGATTGCGAAATGTTGGAGGAGATTAAGAGTGCGGTTAGTTTTATCAGGATATTATGGTTTTTATAATGTTGGGGACGAAGCAATTTTGCAATCAATTATTAAAGCGCTACATGAAGAGGATCCTACTCTTGAGCTTGTTGTACTTTCGAATGACCCCAACTATACAAGGAAAATGTACGGTGTAGAAGCAGTAAACCGCTGGGATATAAGAGCGATTTACCGAGAAATAAAGAGAAGTAATGGTTTAATTAGCGGAGGCGGAAGTCTCTTACAAGATAAGACGAGTATTAAGAGCATTCTATATTATACAGGTATTATGCGGCTTGCTCGTTTTTTGAAAAAGCCGTATTATATTTACGCCCAAGGAATCGGACCTATTATGAAGAAGCAAAATCGTTTATTAGTGAAATGGCATGTATCAAAGGCTGAATATATATCAGTGCGTGATGAAGACTCTTTTTTGTACTTAAAAGAAATTGGTATTAAGAAAGACATCGAACTTGTTCCAGATCCAGTATTAGCTTGTCAGCCAGAAGAAAAGAAATCCGATTGGCTTCAAAAACATTCGCTGCAAGGAAAAGTCGTTGCGGTTAGTGTAAGGTACTGGGATGCAAAAGAAGATTATATGAAGAAGTTAGCAGATACGCTTAAAAAGCTTAAGCAAGAGGGATACCATATTTTATTTGTACCGATGCATGGACCATTTGATCAAAATGCATCAAGGGATATCATTAGTTTGATGGGAGAAGAAGCGCACATGCTCCCTTATAAAATGGATATTCATGAGAAAATCTCTATTTTATCAGAATGCTCTCTTTTAATAGGGATGAGACTGCATGCTCTTATATTATCGGCAGTTGCAAACACGCCTATGATTGGAATTTCATATGATCCGAAGATTGATTCGTTTTTACAACAAGTAAATCAGCCGATTATTGGGAATGTGGATGGAGGCTGGACGACAGAAACATTACATAGTATGGCGATTAAACAATTAGAGCAGACAGAATATGTACAGGAAACGTTAGGACAAAGGGTAGAGGAATTGCGAGAGCAAATTTCCATAGCGTCCAAATATATTATTAATGACTTACATGCAAAAGAGTCTATAAAAAGAGGAATGGAATCTTAGTTTTAGAGGACATCCTCTTTTTATTTAGTGCGTTGTCATTAAATAAAAAGAGATAGAGGGAAATTTCCTATCTCTTTCTCCTTTTTGTATTTGAAGGTAGTGATTAAAAAAGAGAAGGTACAAGTGAAATAATAACAATGTCGAAATCTATAATGGTTTAAGTTGTTACTGCCGGCAAATAGCGGAAATAATATAAAGAAGCCTCTTGTAAAAAATTACAAGAGGCTTCTTTTATTGTTTAAACTTAAACATCTCACCGCTCAAGTTCGAATCACTATACACAAACAATACCATGTTAATATTGTTGTCTTTAATGTATTGATATACATCCTTTTCGTGATAGTGACGAAGGTCGAGGATGGATGTGTGTTTGAAGCTTTGTGCTAAGTGAGGCACGATTGCGTTTGCGAATGAGTCTTTTAGGACTAAAGCTCGTACATCATTTGGTGCATTGTTATTTTCGATGACGATTTCTGGATAGTCATTTGTGTAATAGTCGGCGTATGATGTTGTGTCTTTTTGTTTTTCTACGCCATATAGTTCATCTAATGTGCGATATACTGTGCCATTTACATCTTTTGCAGCTACGCTCGTAAAGTTGAAACCGTCTTTCGGTGTGTAGTAGCATAGTTTTTCTCCAGTTGCATCGATTAGTTGGTATAGCTGATTGTTAAAGCTTCCGACTAGATGTTTATTTGGAGCGCACGTACGAGTATAATCTTCTTTTTTTATTTCTTTTCCCTTATATATAGAAGATTGTTGCGCGATTGTGTTCATTATATATTGATAGCCTAAGAAGGCACCATCCATATTCCAGTGATGGTCTGTTTTGAAGTACATACTTTGTATTTCTTCATTTGTATAGTTTTTCTTAAAGTGTTCCATGAGTTTAATTGGTTTTACGTCTGCTGGAAGTTTATTTAGAAAATAATTTAAATTTTCCTGTGCATATGTGTGAATATGAGAAGGTAATTTAAATGATAATGCATTCGTTTTGGACGATGGTAAGGCAAAGTAAAACTCAATATTTTGTTCTTTTAAAAACTGAGATAAGTCGTTTACAGCTGGCATAGATTGGTCGATTTCATTATATTTTGTGGTCCAAGCTGGGTTTTTTAGAAGCCATTTATCATCAGTTAGAATAATATCGTTAATGAGAGATTTGTCCATTTTAATTTGGGCAAGTGTATAGATTTTAATGAGCTCATCTCTGCCGATTAATTGATCGTTTGTATATGTCTCAAAGTCTTTAAAGAAGCTACCATTTAAGACAGCTTCTTTTGTAAGAGCTGGTTTTTGAGCGAGCGGACGATTTTCAACGGGCGAAACTGCTCGGTCAGTTTTGAGAAGCGATAATATGCCAAATGAAAAGATAATGGTGAGAAAACCGATAAATAGGACGATGTTCCCCAATTTTTTCATAATAACTTTTCCTTCCTACATAAAGTGAAACTTTAATCAGTGGGGGTTTTGTTCATCCCCCACTGATTATCAGCCTTAACCAATCGGGCTTTTACGGGCAGCAGGGCTTCCACCTAACTTCTTTGCTTTCGCTGAATTTTGAGGTGGGGGTCTTACTGCCTGGCAAATAGCGGGATAAGTTAAAACCTGAAGTAAATAAATGGATTATATGTCGAATTGATTAAATACATAATCGAAACCGTAAATAATGTTAGTAATAATATAGGACGTAGAACTTGCATCCCGAACGTATACGTTTTTGGCGCAAGTTCTAATATGTTTTTAATACGTTTTAAAATTGGTGTCGCTGCGATAAAGGCAATGATAAATACGATAATGTATTCATGTATATATAGCATTGTGTTGTCGTCGATGAAAGATTGTCCCCCTATGCCAAACATCGCTTTTAAATATTGGAACGAGTAGGCGAAGTTATCAGCTCGGAAGAAGACCCAACCGATCATAATGATGATTAGTACATATGCATGTTGCAGCGGCTTCCATAGCTTATTTAATATTTTCTCAAATCCAGCTTTTTCAATCGAGATGATAAGGCCGTAATATAATCCCCAGGCGATAAATGTCCAACTTGCTCCGTGCCATAAACCGGTTAATCCCCATACGATGAAGAGATTACGGTAATTTGCTAGTTTGGATACACGGTTTCCGCCGAGCGGAATGTATATATAGTCGCGGAACCAAGAGCCTAGTGTAATATGCCATCTTCTCCAAAATTCTGAAATGGATTTCGAGATGTATGGATAATTGAAGTTTTTCGGGAAATCAAATCCGAACATTTTTCCAAGTCCAATTGCCATATCAGAGTATCCTGAGAAATCGAAATAAATTTGAAGTGTATAGGCGATAATACCGATCCAAGCTGTTCCAACACTCATTTCAGACGGCGGTAAGGCAAAGATTTTATCTGCGACAAGTCCGACTTGATTGGCGATTAATATTTTTTTCGCTAATCCTAAAACGAAAATTTGGATACCTTCTGTAAATCGTTCAAAAGAATGGATGCGCGTTTTAATTTGCTCAGCAACGATATTGTAACGAACGATTGGTCCGGCAATAAGCTGCGGGAAAATTGATATATATAACGCTAAGTTAAGTGGATTCTTTTGAACTGCGCCATCTCTACGGTATATATCGATGACGTATGACATCGCTTGGAACGTATAGAATGAAATTCCAATTGGTAGTGGAATAGGTTCCACATGAATAGATAAATGCAAAGTTTGATTTAAAATGTCTGTGAAAAAGGAAATGTATTTAAAATAAGAAAGTAATAAAATATTTCCGACCACAGCCATAATTAAAAATGTGACTTTCATATTTTTTCGTTTATCATAATGATGCACGAGTAGGCCGAAGCAGTAGTTTAAAAGAATAGAAAAGAGCATTAAGAGGACGAATCGAGGTTCTCCCCATGCATAGAAAATTAAACTAAATGCAAGTAATACGAAATTACGTAGCTCGGCACGCACTATAAAATAGAAAAATAATACGAGAGGTAAAAAGATAAATAAGAAAACAGAACTACTAAATACCAAAGGACTCTCCTCACTTTTTTCAAAAATACATTTCGTGCAAAAAAAACGACATTTCTATTATATATTCTTTTATATAAAAGTGCCTTTAATATTTTATCATGTTAATAATTCGATTAAAATGATTAATATATATAATAGAAGAAACGGGGAGCAGAACCCTTTTGACACTCACTATTTGGATAAGATAAGATGAATAAGGTGTGATTTGTTTGGAAGGGAAGAGATGGTGTGTTATTTAACTCATTTGAGTTTATTTTTTTATTTTTACCGATAGCATTTCTTTTATATTTTCTATTAAATAAATTTGGACATGCTACATTAGCGAAAGCTTGGCTCGTTGCGGCCTCTTTATTTTTCTATAGTTATTGGAATGTGAAATATTTACCGCTTATGTTAGTGTCGCTCATTGTGAACTACTTTATTGGAATGAGGCTCGTAAAACATAAGAGTAAACTTCTTTTAACGATAGGATTAATATTTAATATAGGAATGCTTAGTTATTTCAAGTATTATGATTTCTTCTTACAAAATGTGAATTCATTATTTGGAACTCAGTTTACATTATTATCTTTAACGTTACCACTTGCGATTAGCTTCTATACGTTTCAAAAGATCGCATTTTTAGTAGATACGTATCGTGGTGAAACGAAGGCATGTCATTTTCTTGATTACGCATTGTTTGTAACGTTTTTTCCGCAGCTTATTGCAGGGCCGATTGTACATCATGCGCAAATTATGCCGCAGTTTACTGACGATAGTAAAAAGCGCTGGCAATCGAAGTATATCGTTCTTGGTATATTCGTATTTGCAGTTGGTATTTTCAAAAAGGTAGGTATTGCAGATGTATTATCTCCCCTTGTACATGAAGGGTTTGATGTGCAGCAATCATTAACATTTGTTGAAGCGTGGCTTTCGTCGTTAGCGTTTACGTTCCAATTGTATTTTGATTTTAGTGGATATAGTGATATGGCAATTGGAATCGCTTTAATGTTTAATATTAAATTACCGCAAAACTTTAATTCACCGTATAAAGCAGTGAATATACAAGATTTTTGGCATCGTTGGCATATGACGCTTAGCCAGTTTTTAACGAAGTACGTATACATTTCTCTAGGAGGAAATCGAAAAGGAATTACGCGTACATACGTAAATATTATGATTGTATTTTTAATAAGTGGACTTTGGCATGGAGCTGGTTGGACATTTGTTTTTTGGGGATTCTTGCACGGCGCAGCTTCGGTTATTCATCGCTTATGGAGTAAAGCGGGAGGGCGCATGCCAGCCTTTGCTGGTTGGTTCGTTACGTTTTTCTTCATTAATATAACGTGGGTATTCTTTAGGGCAACATCTATGCATGATGCGGTGAAAGTGTTAAAAGGAATGTTCGGACTAAATGGAATCGAATTAGCAAATAGTGTATTCCCAGCATTCATAATAGAGAAGCTGCAATTTTTAAAAGAGTACGGTGTTTCATTTACAGAAGGGTACCATGTCTCTTTATTAGATCCGAAAATGGTAGTGTATATTTTCGGAGCGTTATGTATTAGTTTCTTCTTAAAAAATTCAATTCAGTTAAAAGATTCATTCCGTCCGAATGTATGGACTGCTTTATTTACTGCAGTATTACTCGTATATAGCGTGTTACATTTAACGAGTATTAGTGAGTTTTTATACTTTAATTTCTAGGTGGAGAATATGAAAAACAAACATTGGCTTATTGTCGTTTTTGTATGTGTTTTTGTTCCTCTGGCAGGTGTCGGGATATTTAATAGCTATATAGATTCACTTTGGTTATTCCCGCATAAAAATAAGTGGAATGATGTTCAGTACGGGTTTAACGAGAGACAACAGAAAACGAATTATATTACATACCGTCCGTTTACATATGATGGAGTTATACTTGGAAGTAGTAGAACGACTTTTATTAACGAGAATGACTTCACCGGGTTAAACGCATTTAATTATGCGGTAAGTAGTACAGACCCGCGTGAATATGATGCATATATTGAATATGCAAAAGAACAAAAAGGTAGTGAACTCACGTCTATTGTACTTGGTTTAGATTTCCTTGGAACGAACAAAAATAGGGAAATTGGTTTTGATAAACCAGAAGTGTATATTAATCAGGCGCAAAGTTTATTGTATCCGGTCAAATCGTATGTAAGTATGGACGGGATTACTTATTCAAAGAATACAATCGCAAATTCCACTCATCATAGTACGAATCTTGACCGGTACAATCGAGAAAATATAAAATCGATGCGCGATTATACGAAAGAAGAACGTGATGCGCAAATAGCGGCGCAAGTAGATAAGTTTAGTAAAGAGATTTACGGCGGGAATTATGAGTATCAAAATATGAAAGAAATATTAGGAACAGTAAAGGCTCATAATCCGAATACGAAGTTTTATATTTTTACAACGCCTGTTTCAGAGCCTCTGTTCCGTACGATGATTCAATCAGGGCGATGGGAAGATTATAAAAAATGGCTTCATGACGCTGTAGATGTATTTGGAGAAGTTCACCATTTCATGTATCTTAATTCCGTTACAACGAATTTAGATAACTATATGGATGGGCATCATTTTAGACCGGAAACCGGAAAGTTGATTGCGCATAAAGTTGTGAATGAAGAAGATGGCAACGTCCCGAAAGATTTCGGTATTGTCATTACGAAGGATAATATTGATGAGGTGTTGGAGGAGATTCGGGCGTCTTTTCAATAAAAAATAGGTCATAAATGTGGTCTAGTCTTTGCCGAGTAGACTGTATAAAAAAGATGAAGCAGCCACCGAGATCTAATGGCTGCTTCTTTTATTCTGCCTCTAAATCAACAATTAAGTAAGCGAGTATAACAACGAAGAAAATACTAACGGACGGCGCTGTTAATACGTGTCCGGACATAAAACCGATTCCAAGTGATAGGACAACGGTGCTAGCTAATAGCATATATTTCACGGTTAATATTTTCTTAAAGTTTGTTATGACGCGAATGAATAATTTAATACCGAAGTATAGAAGTGGTAGTAAGTAAATAAGGAAACCGACGATTCCGAATGCAAAGAATAGATCGTGGAAGTCCATTTCGATTAATTTAATTTTAACCGTATAGTTACCAGCATAGCCCATTCCGAATAATTTTTGTGATAGTGGTGCGTCTTTATAGTATTGTTTGTATACTTTTAAAAACTTATCGCGATCACTGTAAATTAAACTTTTGACCTCAGAGTCTGTTAGCTCACCTTTTGCATGTTTTTTCTCTTCGTCTGGATCTTCTTTAATTACTTTTCCTTCTTTTCTATCTTTTTCTTCTTGTACTGATTTTTTGTATTCGTATATTTGCATATGAATGCCCATGTTTTTTGCGATAGGAGTATGCGGTGTAAGGGCAATTAAACCTCCTAGTACAATAGCGGCAACAACTGTATTTACGAGATATGTGAACCCTTTTCCTTCTTTTTTGCGATGAATCATATATTCAATGAATGAGAATAAAAGTGCCACGCCAAGCGTTAGAACAATTGCACCATATCCTACTTTTGTTCCGATCATAATACTTGCATACATCGCAAGTATTGTTGGAATCCAGTAATAGATTTTCGAGAAAGAAGTTGTTTTATGAATCGAATAGAGCACTACGATTGGGAACATAATTGCAAAAATAGAACTTAAATCATTTCCAGCAAAGAACCAACCTCTTGAACCGATCTTTGAGTGAGGGTAGCTTGGGAAATCTGTACCAGTTTGCATTGCAACAATCAGTGTGATGCTCAAAATTAAAGTTGCATATAAGAAATATGTAATGATTTTATGAAATGCATATTCTTTATTTTTTAATTCTTTAAAGACGATAATATATCCAAACAGTAGCACAATTGGATATATGCTCTTTAAAATAAATTTCACTTCATCGCCAAATGAAACTGGAGATTTAATCATCATATTATTTGCAAGACCAATTGCTAGTACGATACTGAGTAGGCATAAATAGAGAATGTACTTTTTCGCTCCATGTTGATTTCTATGAAGAAGTAGATAACCTAATGCAAGAAGCATAAAGGCGAAACGGACTATGATTCCAACTGTTGCGCTCATGTGTAATACATAGATTGAAAAAGACGTTAATAAATCTAAAATTGGTTGAAACACAATGAATAGCAATAGGAAATGCGGGAAGTAGTTATCCGTTTGTTTCAACTTATTAACCATATATTCCTCCATTTCTTCATTCCTTTAGTTCAATACCCAAGAGATGGGGATAAAAGCCTTATTTACATAATAAGGCGAATGAATTTCAATATTTATTTTTTTGCATCAAACTTAAGAATACACCATTTCAGTGTAATGGTAAATAGATGAAAAGCATTGATAAACCGACTTTAATTTCTATATTTTTTAACGAAATTGTATGTTTTATACGGAGATATATACAAATTGTGAGAATATTAGACAGAAAATTGAGAAAAAAGAAGGATTTTTAACATGCTTTCTATAATTATATAAGTATAATCTTTATGTGGAAAAGAGGGGTATATATAATGGAAGTAACAAGTAAAACAGAATCTGTTGTTGTGAAATATGAAGGGCGCGTAGCAACGGTTATGGTCAATCGTCCAGAGGTTTTAAATGCACTAGATGAACCGACGTTAAAAGAGTTATTACAAAAGTTGAAAGAAGTGGCGGAAAGTTCTGTTCACGTTGTTGTGTTATGCGGAAGTGGCCGTGGTTTTTCTGCGGGTGGAGATATTAAATCGATGCTTTCAAGTAATGATGAAAGTAAGTTTGAAGGCATCATGAATACAATTTCTGAAATCGTTGTGACGTTATATACGATGCCGAAGCTTGTTATTAGTGCAATTCATGGACCAACTGCTGGACTTGGATTAAGTATTGCATTAACAGCTGATTATGTCATGGCAGATATATCATCAGTTATTGCGATGAACTTTATTGGAATCGCTTTAATTCCAGATGGTGGTGGTCATTTCTTCCTTCAAAAGCGTGTGGGTGAAAATATGACGAAGAAAATCATTTGGGAAGGGAAGAAGTTATCGGCAACAGAAGCATTAGACATCGGTTTAATTGATGAAGTAATCGGTGAGGATTTCCAAATGACTGTGAAGCAAAAAATTAATGAGTGGTTACAAAAACCAATCAAGGCAATGATTCAAACGAAACAAATTTTATGTGAAGTAAATCGTTCTAATTTAGAACAAACGCTTCAGCTCGAAAAGCGTGGTCAATATGCGATGAGACAAACAGCGGATCATAAAGAAGGTATTGCTGCTTTTCTAGAAAAACGTTTACCAGCATTTAAAGGGGAATAAAGTGAAACTTTAATCCGTGGGGGGTTTGTTTATCCCCCGCGGATTATTAGTCTGACTGCCCGTTAATTCGAGATAAAGGGAAGAAAGTGCTAACACATTTTAGTATAATTGTGTTAGCACTTTTTTTAGGAGTAATAAATGAAGAAAATTATCGGTGTTATCGTTATGATTTTACTTACATATTATGCTTTGCATAGTACACCATCTCTTGCGGTACGGACTGCATTATTCTTTGAGGGACATCCAACTGTTGCTTTCTCTGGTGAAGTGAAGAAAGAACGGGATGTGAAAAAAGAGGCGATTCCTGATGAGTACCAAACCTTATACGGCGATAAGAAAGAAGAACCAGAGCATTACTTCTTTCCGGTAGTAAGAGCGCACGGATCAGGAATTGATATGTTAAGTGCTTGTGTGAAAAAAGAGTGGTTTTTCTATAAAGCAGAGCTTGGGTGTTATTAAAAGTGGGAGGAAAAGTGATGTCAACTTATAACAGATTAGTAAGAGATCGTGTCCCAGAGAAAATTTTGATGTCTGGAAAAACATATACAGCACAAAAATTAACAGGACAAGCTTACATACAAGCGTTAGCGAAAATTGGTACAGAAGAAATTCGTGAATTTGCTTCGATGAAAGAGCGTGAACATGCGCTAGATTCACTTGCAGATGCACTTGAAGTTATTGTTTCATTAGCGCGCGCAGAAGGTGCAACAATTGAAGATATAGAGCGTATTCGTAAGCAAAAAGAAGAAGAGCGCGGCGGATTTACAAGAGGGATTTATTTGATGGACGTTTCGGAAGAGTAGTTTTATAGAAAAAGCACAGCTTACTCGGTAGCGCTGTGCTTTTTTCCTGCAATTAGGCTAATGATTAAGAAGATAATAGTTAATGCCCAGCCAATTGTAATTGAGGTAGTAGTGTGAACGACATAAGAGACTTGTAAACATAGTAATGATGATAAAAACCAAATAAGTGCAATATGTACATGTTTTTTCGTTACATTCATTTTTGTTATCTCCTTTTCACTTACTAAACTAAATTTTACTATAATTTAGAAAATTAGACTATATGAGTAGAGGTTTTATTGTAATTTCGCTATACTAAATAGTAGAAAAAAAGAGGAGGAAAACGACAATGGCACATCATGCAAAAGAAACGATGGAATTAATTAAAGAGCTTGTCTCTATTCCAAGTCCATCTGGAAACACGGCGAAAATTATTAATTTTATTGAAAACTATGTAAGTGAGTGGAATGTAGAGACGAAGCGTAATAATAAAGGCGCTCTTATTTTAACGGTTAAAGGGAAGAATGATGAGCAGCATCGTTTATTAACTGCTCATGTTGATACGTTAGGTGCGATGGTTAAAGAAATTAAGCCTGACGGTCGTCTTCGTCTATCTATGATTGGTGGATTTCGCTGGAACTCTGTAGAAGGGGAATATTGCGAAATTGAAACGTCAAGCGGTAAGAAGTATACAGGTACAATTTTAATGCATCAAACTTCTGTCCATGTGTACAAAGATGCAGGGGAAGCGAAGCGCGATGAGAAAAATATTGAAGTGCGTATTGATGAGCGTGTCTTTTCAGCAAATGAAGTACGTGAGTTAGGAATTGAAGTAGGAGACTTCGTTTCATTTGATCCACGCGTTCAAATTACAGAGAGTGGATACATAAAATCACGTCATTTAGACGATAAGGTAAGTGTAGCAATTCTATTAAAATTAATTAAAAGATTGCAAGATGAAAAGGTAACATTGCCATATACAACACATTTCTTAATTTCTAATAATGAAGAAATTGGGTATGGTGGAAACTCAAATATTCCAGAAGAAACGGTAGAATATTTAGCAGTTGATATGGGAGCATTAGGTGATGGACAAGCATCTGATGAATATACAGTATCCATTTGTGCGAAAGACTCTAGCGGTCCATACCATTATGCTTTACGTAAACATTTAGTTGAACTGGCGAAAGCGAATGCTATTGAATATAAAGTGGATATTTATCCATACTACGGATCAGATGCATCAGCTGCGATTCGCGCCGGATTTGATGTGAAACATGCGTTAATTGGAGCTGGTATTGATTCTTCTCACGCATTTGAGCGTACGCACGAAAGCTCGATTGCACATACAGAAGCACTTGTTTATGCATATGTGTTATCAGAAATGATAGTAGAATAGTGAGAGGGTGGTTGATTCTATGAATCAACCACTTTTTTGTGTATAAAAAATACTTTAAGTGTATTTTATTTTACAATAATAAGAAAGTAGGTTTACTACAGAATTCTAGTATTATAGAATGATAGAGGCGCACTAATTTTTTTTGTTCGTCGTTTGATGTAATTTATATATTAAGATTACGCGTTTTAAACGTTGGTTTTCGAGAGGAGTATTATTATTTATGAAGTATCGTGCAGTCGCGGCAGGTATTTTAGCCGCAAGTTTATTATCGTCTCCAATTAGTAGTTTCGCAGCAGGGAAAAAGTTTTCAGATGTTCCTACATGGGCACAGGAATCGGTTGACTATTTAGTAGGGAAAAAAGCACTTGATGGAAAACCAGATGGAACGTTTTCTCCATCTGAAGCAGTAGATAAAGGATCAGCTGCAAAAATATTAGCGGTAGTTCTTGGCTTACCAATTGATCCAAAAGCGAAACCATCTTTTAAAGATTCGCAAACTCATTGGGCAGCACCATATATTGCTGCGGTAGAAAAAGCTGGTGTAATTAGTGGAGATGGTACTGGGAAATTCAATCCATCAAGCCAAATTAACCGTGCATCTATGGCATCTATGTTAGTACAAGCGTACTCATTGGATAAGAAAATTATTGGAGAACTTCCAACACAGTTTAAAGATTTGGAACCTCATTGGGGCAAGAAACAAGCTAATATTTTAGTAGCTTTAGAGATTTCAAAGGGTACAGGAAATGGCTGGAATCCTGACGGTACTGTAAGTCGTGCTGAAGCAGCTCAGTTCATCGCGATGGCAGATAAAAATAAAACAAATACATCGAAAAGAATGTATATGAATAGAAACTTTATTACATATCATCAAGCATCGTTATCATCTGGTATTACTGACACTCAACATAAGCCACAAATGCTTGAAGTGAAAGAGCAAAGAGCGAATGGTTGGTTAAAGGTTGTAACAAGTAAAGGTGAGAAGTGGACACCATCACAAGAAAAAACAGAGTCTATTAATCAAGAATTCACTACATATCAAGAAGCTTCACATACGTCTACAGTGGCAGGCACACATAAAGCACAACAAGTAACTGTTATTGAAGAAAAAGATAGCTGGATTCGTATCCGTATGGGAACTGGTTTCCAATGGGTGGATAAAAATCAATTAAACCCAGTGAAGCAAGGTAACTTCCTAGAAGGTAAAGCGATTATTATTGATCCAGGTCATGGTGGAATTGACTCGGGGAACCCTGGTTATTATGAGAAAGAAAGTAAAACCGTATTAGATGTATCATTACGATTACAGAAAATATTTGAGAAAAAGACACCGTTTACTGTGTTGTTAACTCGTGAGAATGATACACGTCCAGGAAACACTGCAGCTGAGTCTTTACAAAAACGTGTAGAATTTGCTCAGGCAAATAAAGGTGATATTTTTGTAAGTATTCATGGTAATGGTACGGATAGTAAACAAGGACAAGGTACAGAAACATTCTACTATGAATCAGCGACAGCAAGAGGGACAAACCCGAATGTATCAGAAAGTCGTTTATTAGCAGAGAAAATTCAAGAGCGTCTTGTAGATGCACTTGGAACAAAAGATCGCGGTGTGAAGAAAGGCGATTTATATGTAATTAGAGAAAACACGATGCCAGCTGTATTAGCAGAATTAGCATTTGTAGATAATAAAAGCGATGCTGATAAAATTGCTACACCAGAACAGAGACAAAGTGCAGCAGAAGCTATTTATCAAGGTATTTTAGATTACTACGAAGCAATGGGTAATAACGTATCTTCTTACCGTTAATAAATATAGAGAATGATAGAAGAGATTGCCAAGAGGCAGTCTCTTTTATTTGTTAAATGAATTATAAAGGTTTCTCTTTATTTCGGGCATATGATATCATTTAATTTTATCCCGCTATTTGTGGGCAGTAAGATTCCCACCTAGAAATTAGACGAACACGAGGAAGCTAGGTCTAGGTAGGAGTCGGGCTGCCCGTAAACGCCCGATTGGTGCGGGCTTTTATCAGTGGGAGATAAGGCTTCCCACTGATAAAAGTTTCACTTTATGTGAAAAAAGTATTTGAGTAATTTTGATCATAACAATTTTAAACGATAAAGGATGATAATAGATTGAGTAATCATAGTAAAACACCTGCATGTATATATACGTATGCGTTTCGCGAAGAGGAGCGTGCTTTATGTTACTTGGAAATGCGCTCGTTCTTTGGGATGGAGTCTCACGTTAATATTTTGAAAAGTGAAGTCAAGATTGCTCCGAGTAGAAGTCCGTTTATTAAAGAGCGCGTTGAGGTTATGTATGAAGGGGACGACTTAGAAAGCATTTTAGAACAAGTGGAACAAATTGATTTAGCGGGAGCGACATTCAAAGTTATCTTCGTTAAAATCAATGATCTTGGTAAAGAAAATAAAATTGAATATGGGGAAAGACGCCTTATTGAACGAGACCTCGGCATGCATATTGAAGGAGAAGCGGATGTTCGTAATCCAGAGCGTGTATTCGGGATTGTTCCTCTTGGAGGACGCTGGTACTTCGGACACTATGTAGAAAGTGATCCGGTTTGGTATCATCATATAAAAAAACCGCATAGCTATTCGACATCACTGAGCACACGTGTTGCTAGAGCTGTCGCAAATATCGCTGTGCCAAACCCAGATGGAGTGCGAGCAATTGACCCGTGCTGCGGTATTGGAACAGTAGTAGTAGAAGCACTTTCTATGGGGATTAACATCGTTGGTAGAGATATAAATCCGCTTGTGGTTCTTGGAACGAGAAAAAACATCGCACATTTCGGGTTTGAAGGAACAGTAACAAAAGGTCCAATTGAAGAAATTACTGAGAACTACGACGTCGCAATTATCGATATGCCGTACGACCTATTTACGCACGCAACACCAGAAGATCAACTCTCAATTCTTTCAAGTGCGCGCCGCATTGCAAAAAAAGTAGTCGTTGTCACGATGGAAACAATGGACGACATGATTCATGAAGCGGGATTTGAAATTACAGACCGCTGTATCACAAGAAAAGGATCATTTTCTAGACAAATTCTTGTTTGTGAATAGGAAAGAAAGGTCACCCGTTTGGGTGACCTTTTTTGGTTTGTATAATCTTAGCAGGATGTGTGATTGGTTGGTGGAATAGAGGGGGGATTTGGTGATAAGTCGATATTCCATGTCGAATCGCCGATATATTCCGAGAATCAATCGATAGCAGATTACTCTTCTTTCGTCTTCTCTTGTTGTGCAATTAGTAAATTGCGTAATACGTGTCCGCGGTAACTTTCTAGTTTTCGTCCTTCATGATAGCGAACACCTAATTTTTTTAGCTCAGCTACGTACCAGCCTTTCGTTCCGTAATACATGAGACCACTTCCTTTTTTCTTTTGAACAGTATATGTGCCTGGGCGAGAGAATTTTCTTTTTTTATTTATGAAATTTGCGAAAGTAAACATTGAATATTCAGTTTATTTGTAATATGATTAACTTATTATCGGATGACAGTGATTAGCCTCCCTGTAAGCCCGAATGCCTTTTTGAAAATGAATAGAGGAACAACTTCTTTCCACTTGAACTTCCTTAGCAGGAGGACGAGCCATAAGGATAGGGGCAGTAAAATTCAATGCAGTTGTATGCGTTGTTTTTCTGGCTCTTTTTATTTTTTAGTTAAAGTAGGAGGGGATTTTTAGAAAGCGTTGTCAATGGAGTATGGTGTACGTCCACGCTAATGGAGGGGCTGGTGAATTGTTTGGCTAAAGAGAAAAAGGAGTTACAGAAGGATTTAAAAACTCGGCATATAACAATGATTTCGATCGGCGGGGTTATCGGAGGCGGTTTGTTTGTAGGAAGTGGGACGATTATTCAATCGACGGGTCCAGCAGCGATTTTGTCCTATATTATCGGTGCTTTAATGGTTGTGCTCGTGATGCGGATGTTAGGAGAGATGGCAGCGGAAAATCCTGATAGCGGTTCTTTCGCAACGTATGCGAACAAAGCAATTGGGCCGTGGGCAGGGTATACGATTGGGTGGTTATATTGGTTTAATTGGGTCATTATTATCGCAATTGAAGCGGTGCTTTTAGGCGTGATGATTAACAATTGGTTCCCGTCGGTTCCAGCATGGCTGGCGAGTTTATGTATGGTCCTTTTAATGACGATGACGAATGTATATTCAGTAAAATTGTACGGTGAGTTTGAATATTGGTTAGCGTTTATTAAAGTTGTGGCGATTGTTGCGTTTTTAATTTTAGGAGTTTCGATGTTTTTTGGACTTGTTCCTGTCTTACTGAGCGTTGTATTTATTTCTTTCTCTTTATCGGGAAGCGAAGTCGCCGCGATTGCAGCCGGGGAATCGGAAAATCCAGAGAAGAATGTTATACGAGCTATTAATAGTGTAGTATGGCGTCTTATGCTTTTCTTCGTAGGTTCAGTAACAATTTTAGTTATGTTTATTCCGTGGACGGATAAGGAGTTATTAAAACTTCCGTATGCAAGTTTATTTAATATGGCAGGAGTACCTGCAGCCGCAGAAATTATGAATGGTGTTGTATTTTTATCACTACTTTCCGTTATGAACTCAGGTATATATACGAGTTCGCGTATGTTATTTTCACTTGCTAAAAAAGGCGATGCTCCGGCTAGTTTCTCACGGTTAAATAGTAGAGGGACACCGGTTGTAGCGATCTATGCAAGTATCGTATTTGCATTTATTTGCGCGATGTTGAAATTTATATCTCCTGATAAACTGTTTGCGTTTTTAGCGAATAGTTCAGGCGGGGTAACGATGCTTATGTATATGTTCGTTGCTGTATCACATGTCATATTAAGACGAGAGAGGGAAAGAGAAGGGGCTGGAAAGCTAAAAGTGAAAATGTGGTTATTCCCTTATCTCACATATGCAACGCTTTTAATGATTATTACGATATTTGTTTCACAAGCATTTATAGCAGATATGCGTATGCAGTTTTACATGACATTATTAGCTACGATCCTAGTAATAATAAGTTATTTTTTAAGAGTTAGAAAGTTCGATAAGCAAAAGTTGAATGATTTTACGATTATAAAAGATTCGGAAGTTAGCATAGAAAAAGAATAAGAAAAGGGGTTATGTTCGATGTTGAAAGAGAAGAAAGATATTACAACTACAAAATCTAGTATATTGCATGAAAGAAGAAAAAATGCGGTGCCAGAAGGCCCTTACAATATTACAGAGTTGTATGTGCAATCAGCAAAAGGCGCGATTATTACGGATGTAGATGGTAATGAACTAATCGATTTTGCGGGCGGAATTGGTATGCAAAACGTCGGACATTGTCACCCGAAAGTAGTAAAGGCGATTCAAGATCAAGTGGAATCTTCTATCCATAGTTGTTTTCATGTAGCGCCGTATGAAAGTTATATTACACTGGCGGAAAGACTGAATGAGTTAACGCCAGGTGATTTCAAGAAAAAAACGATGTTTGCGAACAGCGGTGCTGAAGCAGTAGAAAATGCGGTGAAGATTGCTAGAAAAGCAACTGGAAGAAGCGCAATCGTTTCGTTTGAGCGTGCATATCACGGGCGTACACTTTTGACGATGTCACTTACAAGTAAGGTGAAACCGTACAAACATGGATTTGGACCGTTTGCATCAGAAGTATACAAATTACCATATCCGTATTATTACCGCGCTGACGAAGGGCTAACACAAGAAGAAGTAGACGCGCAAATTTTAGCGTATTTCGAACGCTTTATGTTAGAGGAAGTAGCAAGTGATAATATCGCTGCGATTATTTTGGAACCGCTTCAAGGAGAAGGCGGATTTATCGTTCCGACGACTACGTTCATGCAAGGTGTTCGAAATATTTGCGATAAGTACGGAATCATTATGATTGCGGATGAAATTCAAACTGGTTTCGCTCGTACGGGCAGCCTATTTGCAATGGATCATTTCGGCGTAGCTCCTGATTTAATGACATTTTCAAAATCAATTGCTGCTGGAATGCCGCTGAGCGCGATAACAGGAAGAGCGGATTTGATGGATGCACCTGGACCAGGTCAATTAGGTGGTACTTTCTCAGGAAGTCCAGCTGCTTGCGCGGCTGCATTAGCTGTTTTAGATGTAATCGAAGAAGAGAATTTAGTAAATCGCGCTGTAGAAATTGGCGAGCGCATGATGGAAGTGTTTAATAGCTGGAAAGAGAAATACGAACTAGTTGGCGATGTCAGGGGTCTTGGTGCTATGACTGCAATCGAGCTTGTGAAGGATAAAGAGACGAAAGAGCCAGCAGCAGAAGAAGTTAAAGCGATTATGAAGGAAACGCATAGTAAAGGGGTCATTACGATAAGCGCTGGTATTTATAGTAACGTACTTCGCTTCTTGCCGCCTCTTGTTATAACTGATGAACAGCTTGAAGAAGGGCTTACTATTTTAGAAGCTGCTATTGCGAAACTATCAAAATAAAAAAATGGTGGGGGCAGGGGAATGAAGTTTTTCAATTATATAAACGGTGAGTGGAGAGAGCCTTCCACGAATGCATACATTAAAAATTATAATCCGCATAACGGGGAAGTACTAGGTGAATTCCCGTTTAGTTCGGTAGAAGATACACGAGTAGCAATCGCATCAGCGAAAGAGGCTTTTCATAAATGGCAAAAGTTATCGTTTCAAGAAAGAGCAAATTATTTATGGAAAGCGGCAGCTATTTTAAAAGAAAAGGTAAATGAAGTTGGCCGGGATGTAACGAATGAAGAAGGAAAGACGATTGCAGAAGGAATAGGAGAGACGAAGCGGGCGATTAGCATTCTTGAATATTATGCCGGGGAAGCAAATCAGCCGATCGGAGAGATCATCCCGTCTGCTAATGAAAGTACAATGCTTTACAGTAAACGTGTAGCAGTAGGACCAGTTGGATTAATTACGCCATGAAACTTTCCGATTGCGATTCCAGCGTGGAAAATGGCGCCGGCACTAATTTACGGAAATACGATTGTCATTAAGCCGGCTGAAGTTACGCCAAAATCTGTGTACCATCTTGTAAATGCTTTTCATGAGGCAGGCATTCCGGCGGGCGTTATAAATTGTGTGTTCGGTAAAGGCTCTGAAGTTGGGGCAGAATTGACAGGAAATCCGGATATAAAAGCGGTGTCCTTTACTGGTTCTAATCACGTTGGAAACATCATTCAAAAGGCAGCCGTTGAAACTAGGAAAAAAGTACAGTTAGAAATGGGCGGGAAAAATCCGTTAGTTGTATTAAAAGATGCCGATATTGAAAAGGCAGTAAATATTGCGATAAAAGGTGCGTTTATGTCAACGGGGCAAAAATGTACCGCAACAAGTAGAGTGATCGTAGAAGGGGAAATTTATGAAGCATTCAAGGGTCGACTGTTGCAACGAACGGAAGCTCTTACAGTTGGGAACCCGTTAGAACCGGATACATTTATGGGCCCATGTGTTTCCAAAGGACAGCAGCAATCTATTTTATCGATGATTGAAGTAGGAAAAGGAGAGGCTTCTTTACTGTATGGAGGCAGCGTGCCAGACGAAGCTGAACTGCAGCGAGGGTGTTATGTTTTACCGACTATTTTTGAAAATGTCGATAAAGATGCACGCATTGCAAGAGAAGAAATTTTCGGCCCAGTTATATGTTTATTTAAAGTGAATAGTTATGAAGAAGCAGTTTCTTTAGCGAATGATACAGAATACGGACTAAGTGCATCGATTTGTACGAATAATTTAAGTTTGTCGCAAAAGTTTATTGATGATATGGAAGTTGGAATGGTACACGTGAATTCAGAAACTGCAGGAGCAGAACCACAAGTTCCGTTTGGCGGAATGAAAAACTCTAGTGCTGGACCGCGTGAACAAGGAAAAGCGGCTAAAGAATTTTACACGAGAATAAAGACAGTATACGTAGATCAAGTATAAGCGACAAAAAATATAGTAACGGAGGATGAAATATGCGTAAAGGGACATTTTTTATGGCGGGACATTCGAGACTTCCGAAAGGGATGGCTGTTCGCAGTATGTACGAGACACTAACAATTACAATTGAGGCAGATCATAAATATCATGTCATTATTGAAGCGTCATGTACGCTTGCGACAGAGCATGGTAGAGACTTCGTCGCTCAAATGTTGAGAGGACATAGTTTGCAAGATGGTATTGAAGAAATCGTACAAGATATTATGGACCATTATCAAGGAAAAGCGCAAAATGCCATCGTTAGTGCGGTAAAAGATTTACATCGCCAATACGTAAGTTATTTAAATGATGAACAGCCCAGGGGAGAGTACGAGGAAACAACACCATAAAAACTGTCTAGTTTACAACCATAAACGAGAGCCAGTTGTATTTCCGTTAACGGGATACGACTGGCTTTTTATATTGAGGAGGCAAAAACTATGAAAAAATTAAGTGAAGTTCAAGTTGTAAAACAAGAGACGAAAAAAGGAGGATGTGCGGAAAGTAAGGGGATTTGTAAAATGTGTAAAGTATGTCGAGAAAATAATAAAAAACGAATTGACAGTTAGAATATTTTGAATTATTATTTAATTAATAAGATCCATACGAGAAATTAGCCTTCTCTATATCCGATCTTGCTTTCCTGTTTTACAAATATTTTCATAAAAACTGTCTATTATTATTGTACTTTAAGAGATTAAAGAACACTCGTAATTATGAGCCAGTTGTACGTTTCTACGATTTTATGTCGTGGATGCGTATGACTGGCTTTTTCGATGTTAGGGCAGTAAGACCGAATCTCAGCATAAGAAGATAAGGATAACTGTCTGTAAAAAGCGTCCATAAGTTCTTCATATTTAAATTAGGGAGGAATTGAAATGTCGATTATTACAGAACAAAGTATGAAGATGAAATTTGCAAAGAAATATGAGGGATATGAAATTGTTCCTCATCCAGAGCATAAGCGTTTATATCATATTGTGTTAAATCAGCAATTGCTTAAGCAGTTTTTTGAAGAGGTAAAAGAGCATTCAGAGCAGTCATTACAATACATTCCTTATTCTCGATTTAATCTTGCTGATGGAATGAGAAAGATTTTTGGGCAATCATTTATGGATAACATTCGCGGCATTGTTCATGACCGTGAAACGGGCGGATTTACAATTGGGGTACAAGGTGAAACGTCAGATCCAGCAGACTACGTGAAATTTGCAACAGCATTAACACATTTAATCGGAGAGCCAAACTTTGATGCAATGACAGGAACGTATTATGCTAGATTTAATGTGAAAGATACAGATAGTAGTGACTCTTACCTTCGTCAAGCGTACCGATTGTTTACACTTCATACAGACGGTACATTCGTTGATGAACCGACAGATTGGCTTCTTATGATGAAAATTGAAGAGCAAAATGCAGTAGGAGGGGAATCCCGTTTACTACATTTAGACGATTGGGAAGACCTTCAAAAGTTTAGAAATCATTCACTCGCATCTGTTAAAGTTACGTATAAAGCACCACCAAGTAAAAATGCGCAAGAAATCGTCTATCGTGAAACATTTTTTGATGTAAATAACGCACCATGTATTTGTTTTATTGATCAGTTCGCTTATCCAGATAATATTGAACAAGCAAACTATCTGAAAGACTTATCATATTCTGTTGAAAACTCACCAGCAACACATGCATTGAAATTACCAATTGGTGACTTAGTTCTTTTAAACAACTTATTTTGGATGCATGGAAGAGCTGCGTTTGAAAAAAATAAAGATTTATATAGAGAACTAATGCGTCAGCGTGGTTGTTTTTCTAAATAATATGTACGGCGGGTCTTTCAAGGAGACCTGCCTTTTATACTATTAAGGGGGAAGTAGGATGTATGACTTTATAATTATTGGCGGAGGAATTGTTGGTCTATCAACTGGGATGGCTTTAACGAAAAAATTCCCTCGTGCGAAAATCGCGATCATTGAAAAAGAAAAGGAACTTGCACATCATCAAACTGGACATAATAGCGGAGTAATTCATTCTGGAATTTATTATAAACCAGGGAGTTATAAAGCGAAGTTTGCCAAAGAAGGAAACGCAGCTATGGTTCAATTTTGTAAAGAAAATGACATCGCTTATGACATGTGCGGAAAAGTAATTGTCGCTACAGAAAAGGAAGAGCTTCCTCTTTTACATAACTTATATGAGAGAGGCTTACAAAATGATTTACACATTTCCAAAATAGATAAGGAAGAATTAGCTGAAATTGAACCGCATGTAAAGGGACTTGGCGCAATCCGTGTTCCATCTTGCGGGATTGCTGATTATAAAGGAGTAAGTTATGCATTTGCTCGCTTAATTCAGGAAAGCGGGGGAGAAGTACATTTAGGAACAGCGGCAGAGCGTATTACGGAGAAAAAAGACGCCGTAACAATTGAGACGAATCAAGGTGTATTTAAAACGAAATTTCTCATTAACTGCGCCGGCTTACATAGTGATCGCATTGCGAAAAAGACAGGGATATTAACGGATATGAAAATTGTTCCGTTTCGTGGTGAATATTACGAACTTGTCCCAGAAAAACGCTATCTTGTAAAACATTTAATCTATCCAGTTCCAAATCCGGAATTCCCGTTTTTAGGTGTTCATTTTACAAGAATGATAAACGGAGACGTACATGCAGGACCAAACGCAGTATTAAGCTTCAAACGAGAAGGCTATACGAAAACAGACTTCAACATAAAAGACTTCATGGAAACAATGACATATACAGGCTTTTGGAAAATGGCGATGCCCAATATGAAAGAAGGCATAAAAGAAATGGTGCGCTCATTTAGTAAACAATCATTTTTAAAAAGCTTGCAGCGCCTAATACCAGAACTTACAGAAAAAGATATCGTGCCAACCCATGCAGGTGTACGGGCACAAGCCATTTTATCAAACGGAAATATGGTTGATGACTTCTGCATTATTCCCGGCATCAATTCTCTGCATATTTGCAACGCACCGTCTCCGGCTGCAACAGCAAGTATAAAGATTGGTGAGGAAATTGCTAAGCAAGTGCCGGATGTGGTGGCGGTTAGGGTTTGATGGGTCCTCCATAATTGGAAATATTATTTTTTCCAATAAGTAATTAATCGAATTATAAATTATCCATAAATGTCCGTTTGTGGAACTACGTTTATTGAACTCAGCGCCGATAATGAAGAGAACTTTTTTGTTAAGCATTAGGGCTACAAAATTGAAAAAACATTTAAAGAAAATGCGATATCACTTCTATTTTTAGCTTATTAAAATAGGCTTTATAGTAAGAATTTCTAAAAATATAAAGGAGGGATATGCTTTGTTTCCAGGTACTTTATATGAAACACATGTTAAAACAAAAAATTTAGAAGTAGCAAAAGAGTTTTATACTAAACTTGGATTATTTCATGCTCACACTATTGAAGAACGCCGTGTAGCATTCTTTTGGTTTGATAAAGAAAATAAGAAGGAACAGATGCTGGGCGTTTGGGAGGTATCAGAAGAAGCATTCCATACAAGTCACTTTGCATTCAAGGTTAACTATGAAGAAATCATTCATGCAAGAGAATGGCTTCTTAATAAAGGAATAAACCCAAGGGCCGCTTCTGGTCTTGAACCTTTCGAGCCCATGGTTCAAACCTGGACACCTACTGCAAATCTTTATTTTTATGATCCTGATGGCAATTCTTTAGAATTTTTGTGTTTACTTCCTGAAAAGAAAAAAGTAAAACAAGATGTCATGTATTTAAGTGAGTGGGAAAGCTTGGAGAGTGAAGAATAAATTTGATTTTTAACTTAAATCCCGCCAAACTATTTTCAAAGGAGCTATAACCTTGCCAAAGTGGAAAAGCTATGGTTTAAATCACCCCTGAGTTTTCGGGGGATTTTTTTGTTTTGAGGTTTAGTGCGTGTGGGGCTGATTGGAGATTAATGATCACCAACTGTCTACTGTATAAAAAAGTAGACAGTGGTGTCCGTTTTTTTGAAAAATATATACAGATTTATCCCGCATTAACGGGCAGTAAGACCCCCACCTCAAAATTCAGCGAAAGCAAAGAAGTTAGGTGGGGGATCAACTGCCCGTAAAAGCCCGATTGGTTCAACTAATAATCAGTGGGGGATGAACAAAACCCCCACTGATTAAAGTTTCACTTTATACCCTATGCGTTGGCATGATACTTGCAATAAAAATAGTATCAACATATAGGGGAGAGATAGAAATGAAGGTTAGTAAAATATACACAACAATTGATGCTCACGTAGCTGGGGAACCGCTTCGAATCATTACAGGCGGAGTGCCGGAAATCAAGGGAGAAACGCAGCTAGAAAGACGCGCATACTGTATGGAACATTTGGATCATCTTCGCGAAATTCTTATGTACGAACCGAGAGGCCATCACGGAATGTATGGCTGTATCATTACTCCGCCTGCAAGTGCTCACGCTGATTTTGGTGTGTTATTTATGCACAATGAAGGCTGGAGTACGATGTGCGGTCACGGCATTATTGCTGTTATTACAGTAGGAATTGAAACTGGTATGTTTGAAGTGACAGGTAAAAAACAAAAATTCATTATTGATAGCCCTGCGGGGGAAGTTATTGCGTACGCAAAATTTAACGGGGGCGAAGTAGAGTCAGTATCATTCGAAAACGTTCCTTCGTTCGTATATAAGAAAGACGTTCCTATTAAAATAGATAACTATGAATTTCAAGTAGATATCGCGTTTGGCGGAGCATTTTATGCTGTAGTGGATAGTAAAGAATTTGGTTTGAAAGTTGATTTCAAAGACTTACCTGCTATTCAAACGTGGGGCGGTAAAATTAAACACTACATTGAAAGCCAAATGGAAGTAAAACATCCACTTGAAGAAGATTTAAAAGGAATATACGGCGTTATTTTCTCAGACGAACCGAAAGGGAAAGACGCTACTTTACGAAATGTAACGATCTTCGCTGACGGGCAAGTAGACCGTTCCCCTTGCGGCACAGGAACTTCCGCAAGAATCGCAACTCTTTTTGAAAAAGATGCCTTACAAAAAGGAGAGATTTTCGTCCATGAATGCATTACTGACGGCCAATTTGAGGGAGAAGTATTGTCGGTAACAGAGATAGATAAATACGAAGCAGTCGTTCCGAAAGTGACGGGGAATGCGTTTATTACAGGATTCCACCAGTTTGTTGTAGATCCGAGAGATGTTTTGAATCGGGGGTTTTTGTTAGGATAAAAGGAGGAGGTGAAAAAATATGCTAGTCATAAGCGCGAACGAACAAAGAAACTTAGTAAATATGAACGAAGTCATTGAATACGCGGCGCTTGCTTTAAAAGAATTTTCAGCAGAAAGAACGATCACACCAATTCGCGGCTCATTACCATTTGCGAACGAGCAAAATACCGCATTAATTATGCCTTCAGTAGCGGAAGGACTGGAAGCACTCGGCTTAAAAGTAGTAACGGTAGCTCCTCATAATAAGAAGCTAGGAAAGAAAACGATAAACGGAATAGTTATGCTATCAGACTTTCAAACGGGAGAACCACTCGCGCTTTTAGAAGGATCGTACTTAACGATGATTCGAACAGGCGCCTTATCAGGAGTAGCGACAAAACATTTAGCTCGTCATAATGCAAAAACTTTATGTATCATCGGCACCGGTGAACAGGCAAAAGGAATTGCAGAAGCTGTATTCACGGTTAGAGATATCGAAAAAGTCATACTGTATAACCGAACGGAAGAAAAAGCTTATGCATTTGCGCAATATATGCAAGAGAAATTCAACAAACCAGCTTATGTTTACGCAAGTCCAGATGAAGCAATAAGCGAAGCGGACATCATCGTCACAACAACGAATGCATCCACACCAGTCTTCTCAGAAAAACTACAAAAAGGCGTCCACATAAACGCCGTCGGTTCATTTAGACCGAGCATGCAAGAACTACCATCTCACGCCATCGCTAACGCAAACAAAGTAGTAGTCGAATCAAAAGAAGCAGCACTAGAAGAAACAGGTGACCTTCAAGTTCCTATAAAAGAAGGCTTATTTGAAGCGAGCGACATCCACGCCGAACTTGGTCAAATTATAAGTGGAGAAAAAGCTGGTAGAGAGAACGATGAAGAGATTACTATTTTCAAATCAGTTGGTTTAGCGGTAGTAGATATTATAGTTGCGAAGTATTTGTATGAGAAAGCGGTGGAGCGTGGAGTGGGTACTGCGATTCAGTTGTGAGGCTGCCTTTTGGTGGTCTTTTTATTTTATCCTCCGCATAAATATATTTTATCTCAAAAATTCATTGCTAGATTTCAAACTTTCTACCTTTGCGAAAAAGTTTGACAATACATACGGGTAGTGGTAATTTAAAACCTATAAGAAAACTCGGTATTAATCCCGAGTTTTCTTATAGGTGTAAATAGTCGAGAGGGGTCGAAATATGAAGAAGAAGTTGTTTGCATTACCATTTGTCCTACTATTACTTATTGCATTAGCGGCTTGTTCCGGGGGAAAAGATTCTTCGAAGCAAGCGAACACTAGTAAATCAGGGACTCCGAAAGATGGAGGAACGTTAACAATTGGTGTTAGCGACAATCCCGATACGATGAATCCGCTTTACGCGAATGATCGTGTGTCGCTCACGATACAGCAAGCTTTATATGCACCGCTGTATCATATGGAAGACGGTAAGAAAAAGTTTGTTCTTGCTGAGAGCTTTACGCCTTCAGAGGATCAATTAACATGGACTTTAAAACTAAAGGATAATTTGAAATGGCATGATGGTAAGAAAATTACATCAGATGATATTGCATTTACATTCCAATCTATTTTAGATGAGAAGCAAAATAGTTCAAGCCGTGAAAACTTTATTTTTAAAGGAAAGCCGCTTGAAGTGAAAAAAGTGGATGAGCTAACGACTCAATTTGTATTACCACAAGTAAGTGCATCTTTCGAAGGGGTTATGAATGATTTCTTCCCAATTCCGAAACATGTATTTGAAGGTGAAGCAGATTTAGTGAAGAGTAAGAAAAACCTACAACCTGTAGGATCAGGTCCATTTAAATTAAAAGAGTTTAAATCAGATGAATATGTTGCGTTAGAGCGATTCGATGATTATTTTGCTGGTAAAGCGAAATTAGATTCTATCGTGTACCGCGTTGTAAAAGACCGTAATACAGCAAACGTTTCACTTCAAAATGGTCAAATCAATATGAAGATGATTGAGCCGCAAGACTTTAAGAAATTAGATAGCACTGGGAACTTCTCAATGGTGACATTCCCTGAAGGTAGATTATTCTACTTAGCTTATAACTTTAATACAGACCTTATGAAGAAAAAAGAAGTGCGCCAAGCAATTGCGCATGCATTAGATAAGAAAGAAATGATTAACTCAGCGTTCGTTTCTAGTCAATTTGCAGAACCGGCAAATTCAATCTTAACACCAGACGCTATGTATTATGCGAAAGATATTAAAGAGTATAAGTATGATCAAAAAGAAGCGAAAGATTTATTAGCAAAAGCTGGTGTGAAAGATAAAGAAAAAGTACGGGTTATGTATGTAACGAATAATAAAATTATGGAAAGCTTAGCGCTATATACACAACAAAAATTACAAGAAGTAGGCTTGCAAGTTGAACTAAATGCATTAGATGCTAGTGCAGCAAGTGAAAAAGGCTTAGATAAAGAAAATAAAGAGTATGACATTACATTCGGTGGTTACATAATGGGACCAGAGCCAGATTCATATAAGAGTCTGTACTTAAGTAATGCAGAATACAATTATGCACGTTATAAAAATGCTGACTTCGATAAGTTATGGGAAGAAGCTGCGGTTGAAACAGATAAAACGAAACGCGCAGAGCTATACCATAAAATCCAAGATACAGCGAGAGAAGACTTACCTTATCTTCCAATCGCATATCCGAAAGCAGTTATTGCAGTAGATAAAAAGTTTGATGGATTAAAAGAAGCAAAAGCAATTCCTGTCACAATGTTTGAAGATCTATCAAAGATTTATGAAGTGAAATAAGAAACTGTAAAGAAGCTGGTGGAAATCAGCTTCTTTATCCCGCTTTAATGGGCAGTAAGACTCCCACCTCAAAACTTGGCGAATGCGAGGAAGTTAGGTTGGAGTAGGGCTGATTAAAATTTCACTTTATCCCGCATTAACGGGCAGTAAGACTCCCGCCTCGAAATTTGGCTGAAGCAAAGAAGTTAGGTGGGAGATCAACTGCCTGTAAATGCCCGATTGGTTCAACTAATAATCCGCGGGGGATGGACAAAACCCCCACGGATTAAAGTTTCACTTTATCTTGAGGGGGGAAGTTTGTGTATAAAGTAATTGCAAAGAGGCTTTTAAATGCAATTCCGCTTTTATTTGTTATTTCTATTATTTCTTTTCTATTAATAAAACTAGCGCCGGGCGATCCAGTTCGAAACTTTGTAACGCCGAATATGAGTCCGATTGATGTCGAGCGTATTCGCAAAAGTTTAGGACTAGATCAACCAATTTACATACAATATATTTTATGGTTAAAAAATATTTTAACAGGGAATTTTGGATACTCACTTCAAAATCACCGCCCTGTTTTAGAACTTATCACAGAAAGATTACCCGCAACAATCGGGTTAATGGGATCATCTTTACTCGTCTCATTTGTAATCGCAATACCGCTTGGACTATTTACAGGGGTGAAAAAGAACTCGTTCTTTGACCGCATTGTGAACTTCATTTCCTATGTGGGAATCTCAATGCCAGTCTTTTGGTTCGCGTTACTATTAATCTACTTATTCTCTTTAAAGTTGAACCTTCTTCCGAGCATGGGTATGCGCACGGTCGGTCAAGATTCCTTCTGGGATATTGTCCAGCACGGCATTTTACCTTGCATGGTGCTTGCGTTCCAAAACGTCTCTGTTTATATGAGATATATTCGTTCAAGTACCATCCAGCAATTAGAAGAAGATTACGTACAAATTCAATATGCATACGGTGCTTCAAAGAAAACAGTTTTATTTAATCACGTGCTGCGAAATGTATTAATACCGATCATTACAATTTTCGGATTATCTATTCCAAGTTTAGTAGGTGGAGCCTTTATTACGGAAACAGTATTCTCATGGCCGGGACTTGGTTCACTCGGGGTTAATGCTATTTTTAGATTTGATTATCCAATTATTATGGCAATCACATTATTATCATCATTCATGTTGATTCTCGGTAATTTAATTGCTGATATTTTATATGGCGTAGTAGATCCGCGCATTCGAATGAGGGGGTGATTTGGAATGAACAATAGGAGATTTCAAACGATAAAAAATAGTTTTACGAAAAATAAGTTTGTAGTAATGGGAGTTATTATACTTAGTGTTTTAACAATAGCGTCTCTTTTCGCATTTATATCACCGTACGATCCTAGTAAAATGTCGATTCCAGATCGTTTACAAGAACCGAGTTTAAGTCATCCTTTCGGCACTGACGATTACGGACGGGATTATTTAACGAGAGCGTTATATGGCGGAAGGGTTTCTCTTGCTGTCGGTTTTCTAGCGATGGTTGTTTCTATTACAATTGGGACCGCAGTAGGAACAATTAGCGGATATTTTGGCGGAAAGTTAGACAACTTCTTAATGCGAGTTGTTGAAGTTTTAATGTCAATTCCTTCATTCTTTTTAATGCTACTATTAAATGCGTATTTAAAACCAGGAATTACAACGCTTGTTCTTATTATCGGATTATTAACGTGGATGGACACCGCTCGTATAGTAAGGGCAGAAACGTTATCTGTAAAAGAGCGTGAGTACGTTTTATATGCAAAAGTATCCGGACAAAAGTCATTGATGATTATTGTAAGACACATCATTCCAAACATTTTATCGACTATTATTATCGCAGCGACATTAACAATTGCGACATCTATTTTAATGGAATCATCACTTAGCTTCTTAGGATTAGGTATTAGAGAACCAGATTCTTCTTGGGGCAGCATGCTAAATAATGCGCAAGGATACATAGGTGAAGCTTGGTATTTAACAATCTTCCCAGGGTTCCTTATTCTATTAACTGTACTAAGTTTTAACGTAATCGGTGAAGCGTTGAAAAAAGCTTTCGCACCAAAAGGGGCTCATCATGAGAACTAATGCTTTAAGTGAGGGGGAGTGAAAGGCGTGTCTGAAAAACTATTAGAAGTAAAAAATTTAAAGACCTCTTTTTTCATAGAAGACGGCGAAGTAGAAGCGGTTCGCGGCGTTTCATTTCGTTTAAATAAAGGAGAAGTCGTTGGGATTGTTGGCGAATCGGGAAGCGGAAAGAGCGTTATGGCGAAATCCGTTATGGCTCTCGTTACGTCGCCAGGGAAAGTGAAAGAGGGGGAAATTCTATTTCACAATGAAAACATACTTTCAAAATCTGAAAAAGAATTGCGTTCTATTAGAGGAAATCAAATTTCACTTATCTCTCAAGATCCAATGTCGGCATTAAATCCAGTTGTGAAAATTGGGAAGCAAATGACGGAAGTAATTATACGGCATCAAAAAGTAAAAAAGAAAGAAGCAGAGCAGATCGCGGTCAATTTGCTAAAACAAGTCGGTCTTTCTTCACCAGAAGAAAGGGTAAAACAATATCCGCATGAACTAAGCGGCGGTATGAAGCAGCGGGTTATGATCGCAATGGCGATGTCTTGTAACCCAGACCTACTCATTGCGGACGAACCGACGACAGCGCTTGACGTAACGATACAAGCACAAATACTAGATTTAATGAAAAACTTAAAAAACGAAACGAATATGTCGTTGCTTCTCATTACGCATGACTTAGGGATTGTCGCGCAAAACTGTACACGCGTTATCGTTATGTACGGCGGACTTATTATGGAAGAAGGACCTGTACTTAATATTTTCCAATCGCCGAACCATCCATATACGAAAGGGCTATTAAACTCTCTGCCGAAAATATCGAACGGCGTAAAAGAAAGACTAGCGCCAATTCAAGGTGTAACACCAAACTTACTACACCCGCCGAAAGGTTGCCCATTCGCAGAGCGTTGCCCACATAAAATGGACATTTGTGAAAAAGAACGTCCGCCGTACTTTGAAATCGGAAACGGAAGACGCTCTATGTGCTGGTTAAACGATAAGACAGTAGGTGATTCCCATGCATGAAGAAAATTTAATTGAAGTTCGAAACTTAAAAAAGTATTTTCCTATTAAAAAAGGACTATTCGGCAGAAAAACAGAGCAGTTAAAAGCAGTCGATGACCTTAGCTTCACAATTAAAAAGGGTGAAACATTCGGGCTAGTAGGAGAATCTGGTTGCGGAAAATCAACGACAGGAAGAAGCATCATTCGTTTACACGACGTTACTTCAGGGAACGTTTTATTCGACGGAAAAGATATCGCGGATCTAAAAGAAAGTAAACTAAAAGAATATAGAAAACGAATGCAAATCATTTTCCAAGACCCATACGCATCATTAAACCCGACGATGAATGTGTTCCAAATTATTAGCGAACCGATGAACATTCACGGATCTCATACAGCGGAAGAAAGAAAAGAAATCATTCTAGACCTTCTCAAAAAAGTAGGCCTAAAAGAAGAACACCTATATCGCTACCCGCACGAATTTAGCGGAGGCCAAAGACAGCGCATCAGCATCGCGCGCGCACTATCTGTAAAACCAGACTTCATCCTATGTGACGAACCAATCTCAGCACTAGATGTCTCAGTCCAAGCACAGGTCGTAAACATGCTGCAAGACATCCAAGAAGAAACAGGGGTCACATACTTATTCATCGCACATGACCTATCCATGGTAAGACACATATCAGACAGAATCGGAGTCATGTACTTAGGAAACATAGTAGAAATTGCCGACAGCGAAGACCTATACACAAAACCGGCACATCCATACACACAAGCACTACTCTCATCCATGCCAGAACCAGATCCAACAAACACAGGCAAAGAACGGATCATTCTGCAGGGAGAAGTACCAAGCCCACTCAACTCACCATCCGGCTGCAAATTCAGAACGCGCTGCAAATTCGCCACTGAAAAATGTGCACAGGAAGTACCGAAAATGGTGGAGATTGCGAAGGGGCATGAGGTGGCTTGTCATTTGTTTTAGGGGGAAAGCATCGGGGGACCTGATGCTTTTTTCTTTTGTGTGGGGGTGTGGGATGGGTTGTAGACTAATGGTCAGCGACTGTTTATATTTGCATCTCCTATCATATAATTCCCCTTATTTTTCAACTATAATTTGAATGACGAACTTCTTTTTGTTGGGAAAGCACGTAAAGTAAGACAACGTATTAAAAAGCATTTTGAAGATAATGTATCACCAATTAAAAATCATCGTGATGAAGTGTATCGTATTGATGTATGTATTGTAGAAGATCCGATGGAAAGAGAAATTTACGAAACATATATGATTAACGAATTTCAAGCGAAGTATAATGTGGATAAAGTATTTTATAAATAACATCAACGTAAAACATGATCTTGGTACTACATCAAGATCATGTTTTTTATATGCAATAAAAACAATTAATTATTCTTAATTATTCGACAAAATGCAACGATTTAAGATTGTATTTTTTGCTATGATAAGTAGGGAATTTATATATCGTGTTATTGGGGGATAAAAAGAGATGTTGAAAAAATTTACTACATGTATTTTAGGTGGCGCTTTAGTATTCAATTTATCTGGTTGCGGCAATCCATCCGACAAAACTTCTTCAGAATCTAAAGAAACCAATTCTAAACAAGAAGAAAAGAAAGTGCAAACAACTGATGAGGCGAAACCGAAAGAGAATGCAAAGCAGAAAAATACAGAACAAATAAAAGAGAAATCAAAAGTAAAAGAAAAAGAGTATGCTGTAAACAAGGATTTTCATACACCTAAATTTGATGTAACTGTAAAAAGAGTTGTAGAAAGAGATAAGGTTGGTAAAGAAAGTATAGGAATCCAAGAACCTGAAAATGGACATGTCTTTATTGTTTTAGAAGTAGAAGGGAAAAACATCACAAACGAATCGATGAAATTAGCCGTTTTACCATCAGTGGATTTAGTGGATGAAAATGATAATGCTTACCAAAGTGATGTGTGGGCAACTAGTAGTTATGAGGTTGAAAAAGGCGAGACCTCTACTATTACTAAGGAATTAAAACCAGGGGAGGTAAAGAGAGAAAATAAAGTTTACGTGATTAATAAAGAAAAATTTGATACAGGAAAATGGTATGTACTTGTTAACCATGAGTATAAGGAACAAATTAAATAGTGTTTATTTATTAAGAGGAGATGGCTCCTCTTTTTTTTGTTACAAGTTAACACAAAATTTCGTTCTGAGGACACTATTAAATTTTTAAGTTGATGGAGATAGGACGCTACCCCTAGACGAAGAGATTACTATTTTCAAATCAGTTGGTTTGGCAGTAGTCGATATTATCGTTGCGAAGTATTTGTATGAGAGAGCGGTGGAGCGCGGGTTTGGGAATAGGATTGAGTTTTGAGGGACTGCCTTTTGGTGGTCTTTTTTGCATAAAATCTTGTAAAGCAAGAAAAAGTAGAATATTTAATGATTAAAATTGATAATATTCTAATATTCAATAGAAAGATAAAATATTTTAAAGTTCAAAATAATACATTATAATATGTTTAGTAAAATTAACCAAAATATATTTTGCTCATTATGTATTAAAGGGGAAATGAAAATGGCTGGACAAATTCGTATGTCACCAGAGGAGCTTAAATCAAAAGCGACTCGATATGGACAAGGTGCAAATCAAATTGAGGACATTTTAAGTCAACTATAAAACTTACAAAATGAATTAAGAGGAGAATGGGAAGGGCGTGCTTTTGAAGGGTTTGATCAACAGTTCAATCAATTAAAGCCAAAAGTACAAAACTTCGCACAGCTATTACAAGAAATTAATATGCAGCTGAATAAAACTGCAGAGGCTGTTGCTTCTCATGATGAAGAATTATCACGTAATTTCGGTTTGAAATAAAAATTGTTTTACTCTATATAACAAGCATTTCAAATGAGCCATACAGCTTATATTGTATGGCTCATTTGATTGCGTGCCTAGCGAGTGATATTGATAGGGATATATATTTAATGAGATTTCTTTGATGCGTTTGGAAAACTTATAGAAAGGGTTTGAAAGAATGGGACAATTTCAAAGTAATTTACAAACAGCAACGCAAATTGCTACGAAAATGGGATCAGCCTCTGATAGGATTCAAAGTGCAACAACTCGTTCTATAACAAAGGCGACGCGTACAACATTATCTGTTAATTCCCAAGCACAAGAAGCGAATCAGCAAGTTTTAGACTTGACGAAACAATTTTCCACTGCCTTTCAACAAGCGGTTGATAATATTCATTCGGTATCTAATGAATTTGAGAGAATGGATAACGAACTTCACAACACTTTTCGCTAATGTGACAACCTACGTAAAGTAAAATAGTAGGAGGAAAAAGATGGACCGAAATATCGAAAACAAAATTACACAGTTAAATCAAAAGTTACGAAGTGTATTTGAAGAACAGGACCGAAATCAATCTGCGATTCAAAAACAGGAAAAAGTAGAAGAAGATTTTCATGTATGGAAGAATCAAAACCATCGTTTGTTTGATCGTATTTTAGGAACTTGGCATAAAGATAGAGAAATGTCATTGTTTTTTATGGATATGCGTCAAGAAGCACAATACATCGAACGAAAACTTACATTTGAATTGGAAAGCCAAAAAGAAACATTGTTTAAAGAGAAACGAGATCTTAGTGACTTAGAAAATGATCTTTCATATCAGCAACAACAATTAGTAAAGGAGGCTAATTCATGAGTTTAAATATGTATTTGGGAGAAGTACAAAACCAAACTCAAAGTATGAACGCTGTCTGTACGGCCACCATTCAAGGTATGGAACAAGCAATTCAGTCGATTGATGCTTTTGCAACTGATACTGTGTTACAAGGGCAAACATATAGCAGTGCAAAATCATTTTTTGTACAAACTTTTCGTCCTTTAGCGCAAGGAATTATTTACTTATGTGAAGAGCTAATCCGACAAAATAATGCTTTTCCAAGTCAATTTCAATCACAGGTAGCTTCAACAGATGTAATTGAACACGAGATATTAGAACAAATTCGAGAAATTGACCGAATGAAAACAAGTATGGAAGCTGTCAATCAAGCTATGCCAATGCCGGGTATGGATGCCATGGTAAATCTTTTTATTGTTATGAGGCAAAAACTGCAAGAAAAGCTGGATCATTTGTATCAATTCAATCAGACCTCTAGTAATAATTATAGTACAGCACTTCAATTAGCAACTAGTATTGCTGCAGGTCTTGCGGAAGTTCAAAGTGGGAAAGGGTTTAGTGGCGTCAGCGGTACATTTAGTACACAAGGATTGAATATGGATTGGACGGGGTCTATTCAAAAAATTACAGAGGATAAAGCTCGTGAAGTTGAAAGGTTAAATAAGGATTCTGAATCTGGTGAAGTAGACAAAAAAGATTCATTTTTAGGTATGACTGACTTTGATGCGATGGTACCATTAGATGGAATGGGGAATATATCCGGAACACTTTCAGGTGCAGCTGCAGTAGGGAATACAGTTTATAAAGTAAGGAATGGTTATGAGATAAAAAAAGAATTTGATAGAAAAAACAAACGAGTTCTTGTAAGAGAGAGTTATGATTCTGTTAAAGATAATAAAAAAGTTAATGGACGGCATAGAGATCATAAGATTTACTATGTAAATGATATCGAAAAGAAAATCGAAAATGGAACAGCTACTCCTAAGATAAAAGAAATAGAAGCGATGATAAAAAAAGGAAGCGCAGCTAAAATGGCCTTAAAGGATAGGCTTGGGTGGGCTAGTGTAGCTATAGATTCATATACAGATACAAGTGAGAATATTAAAGATAATGCCTGGGGTGATAAAATTGCAGGAGATATTATTGGTAATGTTGTAGTGGGAGGAGCAACAACTGTAGGGGCTGCGGTTCTGACTGTTGCAGCAGCAGGATTCGGTATTTCAGTAGGATTAACATACTTAACAGAAGGTGTAAAATGGGATATTGATTTAGATGGTGATGGTGAAGATGATAGTATTAAGGATATGGTGAAAACGGGTGCGAAAAAAACTTGGTCAACAGTAGCAGGGTGGTTTAATTAACATGAAAAAAAATACAGATTTTAATAAAAAAGCTTTTGAATATTATATGGCTCTTTATGCTGTAAATGATATAAGATCGACTATAATTACTCTTGTGATTGGGATAGCAGATATATTTGTGCTTTTACCTGCTTTTGCGAATCCTGTTCAACCGATATATATGTACATAATAGTTCCACCAGTTGCTTTTTTAAATTTATGGGCAATATGGATTGTTATAAATCCTAGGAAACGGCAATTACAATACACTCTATTTCGTGGGGTATTTGGCATCGTATGTTCAGTAGGATTATTAGTTATAACCCAAAAGTTTGCATATGGAATGTTAGGATTACAAACTCCAATCTATTTTATTTTTTCGGTTGGTTTGTATATTTTTGCTTTGAATTATTATTATAAAAATCATATAAAAAAACTTCAGGAACCAATCAAAAAATCAAAGTCATCGAAAAAAAACTCTGGTTTCGGAGTAGTGGCTTTTATAGGGTTGGGTCAACTCGTTGCTAATATCAGTCTTGGTTTTGCAACACAAAAGATGGTAGCAATTGTATTAATGTGTGTATACTCAATGCTTTCGTTTATTTTGTTTCATTTCATTATGGAACTCCATAGGTATTATTATTTAAGGAAGCATATAGAAGATGGGGGTAGAACACATGAAACCTTTTAAAGAGTCTGTATTGAACTTTAAGTATATAATCGCGGTTCTCCTATATTCAGTAAAGACTATGGAAAAGAAAAGGGAGAAGCAACATCATGAATATAGAATTACATTTAGATAAAGGAAGGATGGGGAATTATGCAATTTTCTAAAGAAAAGTTTTTACCAAATGGTTCTATTGTTCTATTAAAAGGTGGGACGAAGAAAATTGTGATTTATGGAAGAAAACAAAAGCTTATGGTTAAAGAACCTGTGATGTATGACTATATTGGCTGTTTTTATCCAGAAGGATACATTAATCCTGATTATACATTTGTATTTAATCATGAGGATATTGAAGAAATTATATTTGTAGGTTTTATAGATGAGGAAGAAGAGGCATTTGTAGGATTGCTTAATTGAATAGGATCTAGAAACAGGGAAAGTAATCGAAACGATTCATGCCATTTATAAATAAAAACGAAGTTTGCAACCAAACTTCGTTTTTTCAATGTGTAATGAATTAAAAAATTTATTTGAAATTGCATAACATTTATCCCGCATTAACGGGCAGTAAGACCCCCACCTCAAAATTCAGCGAAAGCAAAGAAGTTAGGTGGGGATCAACTGCCCGTAAAAGCCCGATTGGTTCAACTAATAATCAGTGGGGGATGAACAAAACCCCCACTGATTAAAGTTTCACTTTATAGGAAACTGCGATGTAATAGCAAAAGGGGAAGTAGGATTAGGTACATTCGGTTTTAAAGCAAAGCTTGGAGCTGAAAATGGGGGATACTTTGGGGATGAGTTTGGTCTTGGAGGGTTTATTAAATTTGAAAAACCAAAGAAGGAGGAAAGCTGATATGCAAGCATTTAAAGTTGGAAAATTAGTCACATTCGTTGCAATTATAATACTTCTTGTAGTTGCTATTTTATCTCCTTACAACTTATTTAAAAAGATTTATTTTATTATTGGTGTTCTTATTATTGGCGCAATTTCACTTGGCGCAAATAAATTCTTTGAACTGGTGCACAGTAAATTTAATAAGAAATGATATTACCTATGTGATAGGGGAATTCAAAATATGAATAAATCATTAAGGATTATTACCATTGTTGGGGTACTTATTCCCCTTGTAGTAATATGGAATTTGCCTGAAGCTCCTTCAAAAGAAAAAATCCTTTTTACAGTTATTCAATTATCTATTGGATTTGCTTCTATAATCATTTTAGAATTTATATTCAGATACAAAAAGAAAAAGGAGAGCAAATAAATGAAATTATTACCTATTGGATCAGTTGTTAAACTAGAAGGTGTAGAACCAATAGCCGAAGGTTTTGCGCATGGTGTGAGTCCTAATAGATTCGATACCGGCAAAATCTTCGGCTTTTTGAAATTTTTGATAAGCCTAGATCTTATTAATGGGGTGATCTTCTTTTCGAGAAGGGAATAATATTTCACAGAAGGTGTGAAATGGGATGTTGATTTAGATGGTGATGGTGAAGATGACAGTATTAAGGATATGGTGAAAACGGGTTCGAAAAAAGCTTGGTCAACAGTAGCGGGGTGGTTTAATTAACATGAAAAAAAGTATAGATTTTAATAAGAAAGCTTTTGCACATTATATGGCTCTTTATCCTGTAAATGAAATAAGAGTCCACGTAATTGGCCTTGTTCTTATGGGAGCAGACATATTTATTCTGTTGCCCGCTTTTGCGAATCCTTTTCGATTACTCTATGTATATATAGTAACTCCTCCAGTTATTTTTTTAAATTTGTGGGCGATATGGATTGCTATCAATCCTCGGAAACGACAATTACAATACACTCTATTTCGAGGAGTATATGGCACCATATGTTCAGTCGGATTATTGGTTATAACTCAAAAATATGCCTATGAAGTGTTACAATTACAAACTCCCATCTATTTTATTCTTTCATTTGGTTTGTATGGTTTTGCTTTGTATCATTTTTATAAAAATCATATTGAAAAACTTCAGGAACCAAGAAAAAAATCAAAATCATCGAAAGGAACTGGTGGTGTAAAAGTAGCAGCTATTGCAGCGGGATTGGGGCAGTTAATTGCTAATATAATTCTTAGCATTGCAACACAACAGATGGGGGCAATTGTATTTATGTCTGCATGCACAGTGTTTTCGTTTGTTTTGTTTTATATGATTATAGAACTCCATAAGTATTATTATTTACGGAAGCATATAGAAGATGGAGGGAAAATACGTATAGGCTTTTAAAGAGAATTTGTTGAATTTCAAGTATATAATCGCATTCTTCTTATAGTTGGTTAAAGGATAGAAAAAATAGGAGGGAGAGTTAATCTCATGAATGTGGGATTACATTTAGATAGCAGAGAGATCTTTTTTCTATTTCGGATTATAGGGATAGAAGAAGTTAAAGGATTTGAAAATCCATACCAGGCTATACCTTAGAGTAAAAAGATCAAGAGTGGATATAGGGATAAATAATATTTAAAGGTAGGTAAATAATTGGAGGAATTAAAATGAAGATTAAAAATGGTAGTGAACTTCAATCACCAAATGATGAATTAATTGAATCATTTGAGGAATATTGTGAGATAAAATTACCAACTGATTTTATAGATTTTTTGAAAAAATATAATGGTTCTATTCCAATTACTAATGTTTTTTTACATGAAAAAAACGAACTTTTAATTGAACGTTTCTTATGTTTGTTGGAGGACCCAGAAGATGATGATGAAAATGGTTGGTATGATATAGAGGTTGTATTATCTGATATCGATACTCGTTTAACGGATGATGAAGATTTAACAGGAGTAAATGTTATTCCGTTTGCTGTTTTATTCGCAGGTGATTTTCTTTGTTTAGATTTTAGAGAAAAAGAAATACCATCTGTTGTGGTATGGTATCATGAAGAATCAGAAGAGTTGAATCCAGTAACTAGTGAAGTTGCAGATAATTTTAGTGATTTTTTAAGTATGTTAAAAGAATAATGTAAGAAAAGTAATTAAATTTTATTTATGGGTTTGAATTTGTATTAAAGTTTTTTGCTTTTTAATAGGTTGATATATATTTTAAAAGAAATTAAAGGAGAAATGTATCAAGGATATTATCCTTTTCTTCTTTATTGATACCAATGTATTTAAGTGTAATTTGTGGTGTACTGTGATTAAGAATTTCTTGTAACATAGCTACATCTTTTGTTTATAAAACCAATAGCCGAAGGTTTTCCGCATGGTGTGAGTCCCGATGGATTCTATATCGGCAAAATCTCCGACTTTTTGCAATTGTCGATAAGCCTGGATCTTACTAATGGGTTAATCTCCTTTTCGGGATGGGAATAATCAGGTATTTTCTAGGGTTTGGGTATACGAATAGACTTCATCAAAAATAGAAGCAAGATTAATCATACGTTCTTTCTTCGTTTTTCCTTCTTTGATCTTAAATTCTTTTCTTTTTTTTCGTTTTAACTTTACTATGGTTTGGGTTTCAATTTGGAGTAGATCGCTGACACGTAATCCTGTATGGATCCCAATAAGGAAGAGAATATAGTCTCGTTCAGAATAATGACGTTTGAGAGCCTATTTCATATCTTCAATCTGTTCTTTACTTCTGATGGGGTGGACATCAATGAGATGTGGTTTTTTGTTCACGGATTTTTAACATCTTTATTTACAGTGTTTCGAATGTAAACTAATAATAAAAAGTTTGCTTTCAAATTAGAAAAGGTTAGTCCCTCACTTCACTCCAGCTAAAAACCTCACACCCAAAAACAAAGGGGAACTCAATTGTTCAAACTCATATAAAGTTTCAATCTTGTCTAAGCATCCATTAGGATATACAATTGATCCTCTATTTTTCTTTACATAATCTCCAGATACAGTCCATATCAACTATAGATTCTTGTCTTATGCTAAATGTAATCAAAAAGCAAGTAGATAAAGATAATGACTAAAACATTAACTCTAGATACTTTTTTGATGAATATTACAAATAAACAGGAGGTAATGAAAATGATTAAAACATTATTAGCAGGAGCACTTTTAAGTACAGGATTGGTAGCGGGAGGTGCAGTAGGTGCAGATGATGCGAAAATGGACAATTTAAAGTCAAATGAAAATAGTTCAAATCAAGTAATTACACAAAGTGCAGATGGAACAACGTCTTTCTCACAAAACTTTGATTTACCTAAAGATGCAGTGCCAGCAACTCCTAAAGGAGAAGCAAAAACTGTTGAAAGAACAGAAGGTACAGGTTCTCAAGAAGGAAAAATGGTACCAGCAAAAGAAGGTACAGATTCTCAACCTGGATTTGAAATGGGAGCCCCTGAAAAACCAGAACATGCAAAAACTGTTGAAAGAACAGAGGGTACAGACTCTCAAGAAGGAAAAATGGTACCAACAAAAGAAGGAAATTAAATAATATATAGTTATAACGAAGAGCATCCAAAAAGTGGTGCTCTTTTTATATTATAGGGATTAACTGGTTTTACTCAATATAGAACTGTAGCGGGAATTCAAGCTAGAATATGGGTTACTGTCTCTTCAAATCATGGTGTTTGAAGCAATAGTTTTGGTGGTAACGTTACAACATAAACATTTTATTAGAGATTTTTTAAATTTACATACACTCTAGATAAACTACATATCAACTTCAGATACTTGTTTTATGATATAAGTAATCAAACAAAAGGAGGGCAATACAAAATGATTAAAACAGTATTAACAGGGCACTCTTTTAAGTACAGGAGATTATTAACAGGTGGAGAAAATGTTGAAGATGTACAGACAGATAAACATATTCCATATGAACAAAATGAATTGCAGCAAACTCTAGAAAAGTACGATTCGAAGAAATTTGAGTTATAAAAAGAAAATAGATAAATATAGTGAAAATAGATAAATTGACAAGAGAAAAGCACTTTGTGTATATCACAGGTGCTTTTTATTTTCATTTTGATATAGGGCTTGAATTAAATTTTTACACTAAAATATATACGGCAAAAAGGGGGGGAGTTCATTGCACAAAGTTATTTATGGAATATTAATTTTAATTTATACTTTGTATTCATTTTTTGTAAGTGATGGAAGTGAAGTAAGGTTTATTATGGTGTTAACTATAGTACTTATCTTTTCTGTGGTTTTAGAAAAAGGAAATGCAAACAAAACGACTGATTAAAGGTCTTTTTGTTTGCATTTTTTAGTTGGCTATTAAAGTCCAGATGTTTTAGGGATAGCACCAAATCGCCATCAAGCTTAAAGAACGATTTATCCCCAAACAATAAAAATGAGCTTTTTATTACAAGTTAGCACCAAATTTCGTTTTTGGGACACTATTAAATTTTTAGTTGATGAAAACACCCGCCTAAAATAGAAAACTTTTAACCTATTATCATTTATTCCGTAGCTTTTAAGGTATTTAACACGACTTTGGTTGCGTCTGCAATAAGTTTATCATCGTATTTAGCATCTTCTTTATCATGATTAGAAAGTATAGCAAGAACAATCGGCTTTTTATTTGGTGGCCAAATAATTGCGATATCATTTCTTGTTCCGTAAGATCCCGCGCCTGTTTTATCAGCTACTTCCCATCCTTTTGGTACGCCCGCACGAATCAATTTATCTCCAGTTGTATTTCTCTTCATCCAATCTACTAATAGTTCACGTTTTTCTATTGGAAGTGCAGTTCCTAATGTAAATGATTGAAGTGTCTTAGCTATCGCTTCTGGTGTACTGGTATCATGTGTTTCTCCTGGATGCACTTCATTTAATTCAGGTTCAAATCGTTCTGAAGTAGTAACAGTATCTCCCATTTCTCTCAAGATTTTTTCAAATTCAGAGGGACCCCCTAACTGTTTAAGAATCAAATTATGTGCTGTGCTGTCACTATATCGAACAGAAGCATCTGCAAGTTCTTTTAACGTCATTCCTGTATCAACATGCTTTTCAGTAATTGGATTATAATTAGAAAGATCTTCATGAGTATACGTAATCCTTTGATCAAGAGCTTCTAATGAGTTCTTGCGTAAAAGAGCGCCCACAGCTAATGATTTAGATGTAGATGCAAATGCAAAACGATCATCTGAATGATAAGCAACAGTTTGATTCGTACCTGTGTCCAGTGCATAAATACCAAGCTTAGCATCATATTCTTTTTCAAGTTTAGCGAAAGATTGATTACCTGTATTTTCTTGTTTAATTTGATTAGCTTGATTCGTTTGTTTAGGTGGTTCAGATTGAGTGTTACTATTGGAACAGCCTATAAGTGATACACATGAAAGTAATACTACAGGCACAATCTTTTTGTAATGTAAAATGTTAAAGAACTTGTTTAAAACGAACATAAATTTTCAACCTCTTTCAAGAATATATGAATTTTGTCTAGGTATTCTAAATACCAATGCAATTAAAGATGGCATAGGGTAGCAATACTACTGCAGCTAAAATTTCACAGGTTAAAGGACATCCAAAACGTTTATATGATTGATAAGTCACGGTTTGGGTTATTTCTTTTTTGTTTTCACTTGTAATGGTTCACCTGTGAAAGTATTAAACTTGTAATACTTAACCGTAGTATTACAATACATATTTTTTACTTTTGGGAATAATAAGTCCTTTCTTTTTTTTGTAATACATAAAAATAGATGTCAAACGGGATATGTTGTATCCAGTCTGGACAACTAATATTAGAAATACACTTATTAGACACTCTAAGTAATAAATTTGTTCCACTTTAAGATGAGGAAGAATTTTGGGTTTGTAAAATAACAATGGAACTACGTGTTTTTTCGTCATACAAAAACCTCTACATATAAGTAGAGGTTTTTAAATTGTATATTAATGAATTATGATTTTTTAGATAAAGAAAGTCGTGCTCAGGTAAAAGAAGTCCATAGAATACATAATTTTAACTAGATTTATTATTTGCTAGTTTATCTCCACCAACAAGTTCTGCTTCAATCTGCGAATTCTTCGAAGACTCTGCCATACGCCAATACGTAATAAAGCTTATCGCGATACATCCAGCTACGTAGAAGTAGAATAGTGACTCCATTCCGATACTCTTTAGCCATAAAGCGATGAATTCCGCTGTTCCGCCGAATATCGCAACTGTTAGTGCATATGGTAAGCCTACGCCAAGTGCTCGAATTTCAGTTGGGAAGAGTTCTGCTTTTACAATTGCGTTAATGGAAGTGTAACCAGTCACGATAATGAGACCGACCATCATAAGTAAGAATGCTACGATTGGCTCTGTCGTTTTTTCCATAAGGAAGAAGATCGGTGCTGTTAGTAAAGTCCCGAGAATACCGAAAGTCATTAATAGTGGGCGGCGACCAATTCGGTCAGATAACAGTCCGGCGATCGGTTGAAGTACAACGAATATGAGAAGTGCAGCAAAGTTAATCCAACTCACAATTTCTTTCGGAAGACCGACAGTATTTACCATGAATTTTTGTAAATATGTTGTGTACGTATAGAATGCAACAGTGCCTCCAAGTGTTAGGCCGACTACTGTTAACACTGCTTTAGGGTGTTTCATAAGAGCGCGAATTGTTCCTGCGCTTTCACGATTTTTAGATTCCATTTTTGAGAACTGCTCCGATTCATCCATCGTACGGCGAAGCCATAATACAGCTACTGCGCCCATCGCTCCAATAATGAAGGGAATACGCCATCCCCAAGCTTTCATATCTGGTTCGCTTAGTAATTGCTGAAGAACAATTTGAACGCCTAATGCAACCATCTGTCCAGCAACGAGCGTTACATATTGGAAACTTGAATAAAAGCCACGGCGTCCACTACTAGCCATTTCAGATAAATACGTTGCGGAAGTTCCGTACTCTCCGCCAAGTGATAATCCTTGAAGTAAACGGGCAAGAACTAAAATAATTGGCGCCATAATACCGATACTTTCGTAACTCGGTGTACAGGCGATAATTAAAGAACCACCGGCCATAACCGTAATGGAAAGAGTTAATGCTGCCCGGCGTCCGTGCCGATCTGCATAACGTCCCATTAGCAAACTGCCGATAGGGCGCATTAAAAATCCGACTGCGAAAATAGCGGCTGTGTTCAGTAATTGACTCGTTGGATCTCCTTTAGGAAAGAACTCTGCTGAAAAATAAACAGCAAAAGCAGAGTAAACGTACCAGTCGTACCATTCAATTAAATTACCGACTGAACCTTTGAAAATATTGCCGGCGACTCGGTTAGATTTTACTTGAGCCATAATAATTCCTCCTCTTGCTTATAAATAAAATGATAATTATGAAAGCGTGTTCATCGTAATTGAATTGTACTGTCTCTGGATTGAAATCTCAATATTATGACAATTTTATTCTTTTTGTACTTTATGTACATGGGTATTTTTAATAGTTGCTTCATTTTCAGTTTTGTCATAATAATAGAAAAAGGAGATTGATATTTTCGAATATTTTATCAAAGGATATGAAGTATGAAAAAATCACGCAAAGTGTCATTACAAACGAAAATACTAGGCTTAATTATTACATTAATTTTATTTGTCGTTCTCCTATTAGCGGGAATATTTGTTTACATTCAGTCCGTTGATACGAAGCGTCAAGTGGAACAGTTAGCTCTGCAAACTGCTAAATCTCTTTCTTTTATGCCAGCTATAAAAGATGCTTTTCAATATAACGAGCATAAAAGTACCATCCAATCCATTGCGGAACAAGTTCGTGAGCAAGCTGGTGCAGATTATGTAATTGTGGAAGATCGCTATGGGGTTATGTATTCACATTCTAATTCGGAATTGATTGGGACAAAGAGTAATAATCCATATAACTATGAAGCACTTACTTTTGGAGGATATTATACGCTTGAAGGAAAGGGAGTAAGCGGTCCTGCTTTAATGGCGAAGGCACCCATTATTATTCATAACGGAGATTACGATCAAGTAGTAGGCGTTGTTACAGTAGAGTTTTTAATAAAAGGTATTGAATCTAACATATTGAGCAGAACGAAAGAAATTATACTCTTTTCTTTAGCTGTGTTACTAGTTGGAATTGTTGGTGGCATTCTTTTAGCACGTAGTATTAGGAAAGATACACTTGGTTTGGAACCGAATGAAATCGCGGCGTTATACAGGGAACGCAGTGCAATTCTACTATCTATAAAAGAAGGAATCATCGCCATTGATCAAAACGGTTTTATTACGATGATGAACACGTCGGCAGAAGAGATGCTACATGTAAATGGTGATTATATGCAGCAGCACATTTCAAAAGTTTTACCTGATTTTAATATGGAAAGAGTGCTAGAAAACGATCAAGAAATCGCGTTTCAAGATAAAGTGTTTATTTTAAACATGACACCAATACTCGAAAATAATAGTACGGTAGGTGTTGTATGTAGTTTTAGAGATAAAACAGAACTGCAAAACCTTGTTAACACAATATCTGAGGTAAGAAAGTATTCAGAGGATTTACGCGCTCAAACGCATGAATTTACAAATAAGCTTTTCGTTTTATCAGGACTACTTCAGTTAGGACATTACAGAGAAGCGATTGAATTTATCCAGCAAGAATCTAATATTCATCAAAGCCAAAACCATATTTTATTCCATCAAATTCATGATGCAAAAGTACAAGCTATTTTATTAGGAAAACTCGGAACAGCGTCTGAGAAGAAAATCGATTTTCATATTGAAGGAGATAGTGCGCTTCATCCATTACCAGACCATATAAAAGTTTCACACCTCATTACGATTCTTGGAAACATAATCGACAATGCGTTTGATGCGGTGAGTGAACAAGAGGAAAAGAGTGTTTCCTTCTTTGTTACGGATATTGGGCATGATATTGTGTTTGAAGTGATAGATAGTGGAATAGGGATACCGACAGGAAAAATCGCGACCATTTTTCAAAAAGGATTTTCAACGAAAGGAAACAATCGAGGTTACGGGCTAGCGAATGTGAAAGAAATGGTAGATCTACTAGAAGGAACTATTGAAATTCAAAATGAGAAAAATGGGGGGGCTATTTTTACAATTTACCTTCCGAAAGCATTGAGAGACAGTACATGACAAATAGGGGGATGGGCATATGTTGAAGGTTGCAATTGCAGAAGATGATTTCCGCGTAGCGCAAATTCAAGAGGAGTTTTTATCAAAAATAAAGGACGTAAAAGTGATCGGAAAAGCATTGAACGCAAAAGAAACGATGGAACTACTACAAAAGGAAGAAATCGATTTACTTCTATTAGATAATTATTTACCAGATGGAATTGGTACAGACTTATTGCCGAAAATCCATGCTGACTTTCCAAACGTTGACGTCATTATGGTTACAGCGGCGAATGAAAACCATATGCTAGAAAAAGCAATTCGAAACGGCGTAAGCAACTACCTTATAAAACCGGTCACGTTAGATAAATTTGTTCGAACCATTGAAGACTATAAAAGAAAGAAGCAATTATTACATAGTAACAATGAAGTAAATCAAGCACTAATCGATGACTTCTTCGGTATTTCGCAAGTAACAGATATGAAAAACTTACCGACAGGTGTTGATCCGTTAACACTGCAAAAAGTGAAAGGAATTATAAAAGGATTCGAAGAGGGAATTACAATAGAAGAAATGGGAGAACAAATGGGGGCCTCCCGAACAACCGCAAGAAGATATTTAGAATACTTAGTGGCGACAAATGAATGCACAGTAGAATACACATACGGCATTATCGGACGACCAGAACGAAAGTATCGAATAGGACGAGGATTATGAAAAAACGATTATTACTATGTATATGGATCATGACAGGAGTAATAGCTGGTTGTTCCTCGGAAAAACCTCAAACGAATACAGTAAACATAGATAAAGTAGAAATTGTTGCGCCAAACGTTCAAGGAGCGGGATGGGACTTAACGGCACGAGCGATGCAAAAAACGCTGACAGAAGAAAAAATCTTCACAAAACCAATCACTGTCACAAACAAAGTAGGCGGCAGCGGTGACGTCGGATGGAAATACACGAAACAAAAAGGCGGTCACGTACTGGCGATTAACTCAAGCTTACTCATAACGAACAACCTACTAGGCCACAGTAAACTAACATATAAAGACTTCACCCCGCTCGCGCTACTCGCATCGGACTGGGAAGTCGTTGTCGTATCAAAAGACTCAAACATAGAAAACGCAAACCAACTAATAGAACAACTAAAACAAGACAAGAAAAACTTCAAAATCGGCGTTGCCCCAGGCCTAGGAAACGACGATCACCTATCCTTCGTACAAGTAAGCAAAGCATTCGGCATAAACCCTGCCGAACTACAATTCTTCGTCTACGAAAACAAAGAAAAAATCATAAACGCCTTAACGAACAAACAAATCAACGCCGCAACCATGACCCTATCCGAAGCCGAAAAACAATACAAAGCCGGCAAAATAAAAATACTAGCCGTATCCTCCGAAAAACGCTTAGACCGATTACCTGAAATTACGACGTGGAAAGAACAAGGGATTGACGTTGTCTTCCAGCACTGGAAAGGGATTATGGGACCGAAGGGTATGACGGAGGAAGAGGTTGCTTATTGGGATGGTGTTATTAAGAGGATGACCCAGAGTGATACTTGGAAGGGGATTTTGAGGGAGAGGGGTTGGGAGAGTTTTTATAAGGATAGTGGGGAGAGTAGGGTGTTTTTGGAGGAATGTAATTTTAGGTATGAGGAGATGGTGAAAAAAGAGGCTTAAGAGGGAAGTGTTCAATCATGCTTTATTTTTGTAGTTACTTCTATATAATATAAAAGAGATGAGAGTGTTAGGCTAATTACATTAAAGGTGATAGATAGTAATAGATAAAATCTATCTTACTGATTAAAAATATATTAGTCGTTAAAAGATATAAAAGGCATTTTTCAGTCTATAAGGTGTGGAAACGTAAATTATAGAGTTTCTGTGAGATTTAAGGAGGACATAATGAAGAAAAATATTTATGTTGTTGGAGCAGTAATTGTCCAAGATGAGAAAATTTTATGTGCACAAAGAGGGCCATCTAAATCGCTACCTCTTATGTGGGAATTTCCAGGTGGAAAAATAGAAGAGGGAGAAACACCTCAAGAAGCGTTAAAGCGTGAAATTGATGAAGAAATGCATTGTAGCGTGCAGATTGGTGAACAAATTGATTATACAGCCTATGAGTATGATTTTGGCATTGTTCATTTGAAAACTTTTTATTGTAAACTTGTTGAGGGAAGTCCAGTTTTAACTGAGCATGTAGCAATTAAATGGTTATTTCCAAATGAACTAGCTTCTTTAGAGTGGGCACCTGCGGATATCCCAACTATTGAGAAATTATCAAAGACATCGATTGTAAAGTGATTTGATTAAAAACTATTCGTTTTATGCGGATAGTTTTTTATATTGTAATAAATTTGCACTTTAAATCAGTGAGTAATACAATTAGTATAAAAATTTGTCATAAATGGTGATCATATGGAGAATTTCATTCAAAAATTAGAGGGATCTTTATATAAAGGGTTTATTGATCAAAAACATAATCATCCCGGAATATATAAGCCTAAGTTATTAGTAAACAATACGAAAAAAAATGAAAATGTTTTAAGCTCATTGTTGGAGGAGCTTGAAAATAGTACATCCTTTATTTTCTCAGTGGCTTTTATTACGGAAAGTGGGCTGGCGACTTTAAAATCACATTTCCTTGACCTTAAACAAAAAGGGGTTAAAGGACGTATATTAACATCTACATTCTTAAATTTTAATACACCAAAAGTATTTAGAGAGTTAATGAAACTTGAAAATGTAGAAGTAAGATTAACAAACTTATCTGGTTTTCATTCAAAGGGATACATATTTGATAACAAAACACATTGTTCATTAATTGTCGGTAGTTCAAATCTGACTGCACATGCTTTGAAGGTAAACTATGAATGGAACGTTAAGTTAACATCGCATGAAGATGGAGAGATTGTACAGCATTTTAAGAATCAATTTGAAGAAGTTTGGGAGCATTCTCAAGTATTAACTGAAGAATTAATTGGAAATTACGAAACAATATATGAACAAGTTGCAGAAAATAAGTTACTAGATCGAGTTATAGAATTACCTGGTCAATATCATAATTCAATTGAAGAAGCGTTAAAAATTACTCCAAATAAAATGCAACAAGCTGCGTTAAAAGAAATACAAGCTATTCGAGAAGCTGGAAAAGAAAAAGGATTAGTTATTTCCGCAACAGGAACGGGAAAGACATATCTTTCAGCATTTGATGTCAGAAATTTTGCACCTAAACGGATGCTATTTATTGTTCATCGAGAGCAAATATTAAATAAAGCAAAATCAGATTTTCAAAAAGTTCTTGGTGGAGCAGATGAGGATTTTGGAATTTTATCAGGATCAAATAAGCAAATGAGCGCTAAATATTTATTTGCGACGATCCAAACCATTTCAAAAGAGGATACTTTACATCAATTTGATCCTGAGCTATTCGATTATATTTTAATAGATGAAGTTCATAAAGCTGGTGCTAGTTCCTATCATAGGGTTATTGATTATTTTAAACCAAAATTTTTAATGGGAATGACTGCTACACCTGAACGTACAGACAATTTTAATATTTATGAGCTATTTGATTACAATATTGCTTATGAAATTCGATTGCAAGAAGCGCTTGAAGAAGATATGCTTTGTCCTTTTCATTATTTTGGAGTTACTGATTTTGAATATAATGGTGAAAAGATAGATGACACTACTGTTTTGTCTAAACTTGTTACGGAAGAGCGAGTGGATCATATAGTTGAAAAAGTAAAATACTATGGTTTTTCTGGTGAGAAAGTAACAGGATTAATGTTTTGTAGCCGAAAAGATGAGGCTGAACAATTATCACATGCTTTAAATAGCAAAGGTTTTCGCACATTTGCATTAACCGGCGACCATTCTCAACAGGAAAGAGAACTGCGAGTGAATCAATTAGAAAATGGCATACTCGATTATATTTTAACGGTAGATATTTTTAATGAAGGAATTGATATTCCGAGTGTGAACCAAGTTGTTATGTTAAGACAAACTCAATCAAGTATTATCTTTATACAGCAGCTGGGGCGTGGACTTCGAAAACACGATTCGAAAGATTTTGTTACAATTATTGATTTTATTGGAAACTATAAAAACAACTATTTAATTCCGATTGCTCTTTCAGGAGATAGATCGCAAAATAAAGATAATATACGTAGATATACAAATGACACGAGTTATATTAAAGGCATTTCAACAGTTAACTTTGAAGAGATAGCGAAAAAGCAGATCTTTAAAGCGATTAATAATAGTAATTTAACAGCAATGAAAGTATTGAAGGACGCTTTTGCCGAGTTGAAAAATAGAATAGGAAGAATTCCATATCTATATGACTTTATAGTAAACCATTCTATTGATCCAGTTGTACTTGCGGAAGGATATTCGAACTATTATCAGTTTCTATTGAAAATGAAAGAAGATGTCCCTGCATTAACAGAGTACGAAAATAAAGTTTTAACAATGCTCTCATTGGAAGTATTAAATGGAAAACGTAAAAACGAAATCGTCTTGTTAAACTTATTATTAAAGCAAGAAAAAGTTGATAAAGATGAGTATGTAAAACAGCTTGAAAAATCTAATTGCTTAACAGATGATGCTACGATTACTTCTGTGCAACGGATTTTTGAATTAGAGTTTTTCTCACAAAATAACCAAAAAAAATATGGGGAAAAGCCAATTCTCACGTTGCAGGATGAGAAGACATTTATATTTAATGATTCTATTCGAAAAAGTTTAGAACAAAATGAATACTTTAAGTATATGGTTATGGACATCATTAAAAGTGCGAAAGAAAAGAGTAAAAACTATGAGTGTGATAGTAACCTGACTATATGCAAAAAATACTCAAGAAAAGATGTGTGTAAACTTTTAAATTGGCATAATGATGAGAGCTCAACTATGTATGGTTATAAGACAAAATATTATACTTGTCCAATATTTATCACATACCATAAAAATGATGAGGTAGAATCCAGTGTTAACTATGGTGATGAATTCCTCAATCAAGATGTTCTGAAATGGTATACAAGAAGTAATAGAACATTAAAGTCAAAGGAAGTTCAGACAATTATTGATGCTAAAGAAAATAATATTGATGTCCATATTTTTGTAAAAAAAGATGATGACGAGGGAACCGACTTTTACTATTTAGGAAAAGCGAGACCTGATAAAGCAAGTGTAGAACAAACTGAAATGCAAGATAAAAAACCGGTTGTTACGATGAATATGATTATGGAGAAATCGGTGGATAATAAGCTTTATGATTATTTAAAGGATAGTAATGTTTTGTAGGTAGATTAAATTTTTAATGCTTGTCTAGCTTAAAAATGATTAACAGGATAGTAGTATTAGTGGATAGGATAAGGCTGTATCAAAATGGCATTGGAGTATATTTTTGATATGGCCTTATTTATTGGATTGTAGTGTGTTGTTTAAATTGAAGCGTGGCTACAAGAAATTGAAAAGACAGGAATGGAAAAAAGCTATAAAATGCTGTTACTGTCAGCGATGTTACATTGCTTAGCAATATCTTCTTCTGTATAACCATCATCAAGTAAAAAACTAATCATTCGTTCTACCTCATAACCTGTTTTTTTCTTGGATTTTAATTCAACACGGAGACGTTTTAGAATCCTAGAGTTTTTTGAGGTGAGTTTTTCCACTTTGCATGTTATGAATGGAACGTTTAAATGTTTTAAAGCCCAAAAACGACGATAACCTTCGACTAGTATAAAACAATTAGAATCTTTTTCTTCAACAATAAGTGGTTCTATTAATCCATTTTGTTTAATGCTTGTAGCAAGACTAAAATCCTCTAAATTCTTTCGGAATTCATTTTCTAGTTTAATATGTTCTAAAGAGATGTTTTTAAATTTCAAAATAAACCACCTACTTGTTTTAGGGTTTATTAATGAATATTCAATAAGTAATTTGTACGATTACTTAACTTATAAATTTATTGTTACAGATATTGCAAAGAGAGCGAGTGATTTTAAGATACTAAAAAGGAGAAAGAGGAACTTTCCTAATCAAAGTAACCGACAACTAGCCCCTTACATACCCCTTCCAAGCCCCTACCAAGTAATAAATCACTAAGAAAAAACAAAACAAAAACAAAAACAAAAACAACTACAAGAACAAACACCGTAGTAGTAGTCAAAAAAAATTTTGAAATAACACGCCAAAAACCCACCCCTCCTCCCTATATATAGTACAAAGAAGAAATTTTAACTTTTGAATCAGGACGGGAGGAATTGGGATGGCGGTGTATCGTAATGTGCAGGTGAATTTTTGGCAGGATGATTTTGTTTTGGATTTGACGCCGGAGGAGCGGTATTTTTATGTTTACTTATTAACTTGTTCGAAGACGACGCAGTGTGGGGTTTTTCCTTTTCCGAAGCGGTTAGCTGAGATGGAGACGGGTTATAATCGGGAGACTGTTGATAAGCTCTTGCAGCGTTTTATTGATTATGGAAAGATTCTTTATGATGCGGAGACGAGGGAGTTATTTATTTTAAATTGGCTTCGTTATAATCCTGTGACGAATACGAATGTGGAGAAGTGTGTGCTTCGTGAGCTTAAGGGTGTGAAGAATAAGGAGTTTGTACATATGTTTCTTCAGAAGTGTGCGGAGGAGGAGCTGAGTGTTCCGATGCTTTTAGCACATTTCGGTATGCCTAGTGATTTGGCTATGGATGATGTTGAGCCAGTTTGCGAGGAGCCGGCGGAGGAAGAGGCTGTAGAGGAAGAAACGGGGAGTCGCGTGTTTTCTTTTTATGAGCAGCATTTTGGTAGTTTGTCTCCTCATACGGTGGAGGAGCTGAGTGCGTGGATGGTTGATTTGTCAGAGGAGCTTGTGCTGAAGGCTCTTCAAATTGCGCATGAGAATAATAAGCGGACGGTTGCTTATGTGAAGGGGATTTTGAGGGGGTGGAACGGGAAGGGATTCACGAAAGTGTCTGAGGTTGAGGCGGATACGGCTCAGTTTAGAAAGAAAGGGTCGTCTGTTGGTACTGGGGAGACGGAGAGTTTTTTGGCGAAGTGTGAGGAGTGGGAGAAGAATGCACCTTCTGAGGAAGAGCTGCAGCGCTTTTTAGCGGAACGCGGGTGGCGGCCATGAGTATTCAAAATGTGGAGGCGGAGAAGACGGTGTTAGGTTCTCTATTACTTGATGGAGAGCTTATTAAGGAGTGCCGTTTGACGGAACAGTATTTTTCTATGCCGGTGCACAAGTCTATATTTCAATTAATGCGAAAAATGGAAGAGGAAGGGCAACCGATCGATCTTGTGACGTTCATTTCTAGAGTAGATCCAAATTTTTTGAAGGGGATCGGAGGAATGGAGTATTTTATAGGGTTAATGGATGGTGTGCCTGCGACTAGCAACTTTTCTTATTATGAGGGGCTTGTTCGAGGTGCATGGAAAATGTATCAGGCTGGCGTTCTTGGGCACAAGATGGGAGAGCGTCTTATTGCGGAGAAGAATGAGAAAATTATTGGTGAGACGATTACGGCGCTTTGTGAGTTAGAGGAAAAGGACTATGTATGTGAGTTTGATTTGAAGGATGCTTTAGTTGGGTTATATGAGGAGCTTCATCAAGATACGAAAGAGAATACTGGTATTGGGACTGGTTATACATCGTTAAATAAAATGACGTGCGGATTGCAGGAAGGTGATTTTGTCGTTCTTGGTGCGCGTCCTTCTATGGGGAAAACGGCGTTTGCGTTAAATATCGCACTGCATGCGGCGAAGTCTGGAGCGGCAGTTGGGCTGTTTTCGTTAGAGATGAGTAGTAAGCAATTGCTAAAAAGACTGGCGTCTTGCGCGGGCGAAGTGTCAGGAGGTAGGCTGAAAAATCCGAAGCATCGTTTTACGATAGAAGACTGGGAAAAGGTGAGTAAGGCGTTTGCGGAGATTGGGGAGTTACCACTTGAGATTTACGATAATGCAGGTGTTACGGTGCAAGATATTTGGATGCAAACTCGTAAGTTAAAGAGGAAGCATGGGGATAAAAAGCTTTTAGTTATTGTAGATTATTTGCAGCTTATTACAGGCGATCCAAAGCATAAGGGTAATCGATTTCAAGAGATAAGTGAAATTTCACGTAAGCTTAAGTTATTAGCGCGGGATTTAAATGTTTGTGTAGTGGCGTTGTCGCAATTGTCTCGTTCCGTAGAGTCGCGTCAAGATAAGCGTCCCCTTTTATCTGATTTAAGAGAGACGGGACAAATTGAGCAAGATGCGGATGTCATTATGCTTATGTATCGTGAGGATTATTATGATAAGGAAACGATGCAGAAAGAGATGACAGAGATTCATGTGGCGAAGCATCGGAATGGGCCTGTTGGGAGTTTTAAATTGAGGTTTTTGAAGGAGTTTGGGCGGTTTGTGGAGATGGTAAATTAGTGGGAGAGAAAAGGTGCGGTTAAAAGAGATGCTAGAAGACAAGTGAAATACTATAATTTTTTTACAAAGAGTAGTATAAAGAAAGACGTAAATAATGTTGAGAGATAATCAAAAAGTTCTTAAATATATAAATTTGTTAAGGGGGTATCCCTAGCCTTTTGCTTAGCGAAATCATATTCATAAACATAACCATTTTTATCTACGGTATAGTAGCCATTCGTTATCAACACCTAAATTTCAAGAAATCTAAAATATAAGGGTCCTAACATATTATATATGACTAATATGTTAGGATCCTTATGTTGTTAGGAATTGGTTTTGTGTAGTATTTTTCTTTATTTTTCGATTCTTTGAATATGTTTCTTATTATTCCATAAAGAAGGATTTTCGCTCTGTAGTAATCCATTGTTCCAAATTGTCTTGGCTACGTCGGACAAGTCGATTCACTAACACATCATGCCACACATAATCCTCTAATAGGTATATATGAACAGGGTCATCTGTATAAAAAGCAACATTACGCTCCTCAAGTGATGGGCCGTAAATCATTTCTTTAGAATCGATTGATAAAATAAACCAATGTTCTGTAGACCGGGTTTCTGTATAAGGTGTTATACGGTGGGTTTCTAGATTTTTAATAGGATTTTCAACATGTAGGGTAATACCTTGTACCGTGACTTTATCAGCTACCTCAGATAGTTCTTCTTTTAACACTTCGTACATCTCATCCCACATCGAAATGACAATACGTTTTTCTGCTTTTTTTATTAATGCCTGACAATAGCTAACTATTGTTTTATTGTCTTTTAAAGTAATCACTCGATTATCCGTTTTTTCCTCGAAAGTTTCTAGTTTTTTTAATGAATCACTGATTACTTCATAAGTAGACTGCCATTCTGATTGCGCCTTTTGTAAAAAGATTTCAACAGGTAGAGGTGAATAGCGAGTGGTGTCATTTATTTCTTCCTTCATGACAATTCCTTTTTCTACAAGGTTACCCAAAATCTCATAAATTCGCGCTCTTGGGATACCCGAATCCTTACTCACTTGGTAGGCTGTGACAGGCCCCTGTTTAACAAGAGATACATAAGATTTAGCTTCATATTCATTAAAACCAATTTTTTTAAGCTGTTGCACTATGTAGTCCACTTTTTTCGTCCTCCGATGTTTGCTTTTATATTTCAACGTTACAATAACTGTTTACATTTAGCAAATTATTAGTTACTATTCAAATAGTGACTAAAGGGGAGGTTAATAGTATGGATTTTTATTTAGACCCATCAGTATTAATTATTTTGATTGTTTTTGGATTTTTAGCTTCATTTATTGATTCAGTTGTAGGTGGTGGTGGGCTGATTGCTTTACCAGCTTTATTATTTACAGGACTGAATCCAGCAAGTGCAGTAGCTACGAATAAACTAGCGTCGACAATGGGAAGTGCAACTAGTAATATTGTGTTTTATCGTTCTGGTAACCTTGATTTGAAATCAGCGTTTAAATTATTTCCACTCACTTTCATAGGTTCCATAATAGGTGCATGGACCGTTCATTTAATGAACCCAGAAGTATTGAAGCCATTGATGCTAATAATGCTCGGTGTGGTTGCTATTTATACGATTTTCAAAAAGGATTGGGGTAGTGTTTCCACTCATAAGAAATTGTCCGGTCGACACTTCATTATTTTTACTTTTTTTATTTTTATTATTGGTTTTTATGATGGGTTTCTAGGCCCTGGCACAGGTTCATTTTTAATGTTTTCTCTTTTATTTATTGGGTATGATTTTTTAAAAGCAGCAGGTAATGCGAAGTTTCTAAATTTAGGAAGTAATATTGGTGCATTGCTGATGTTTATGTATGTAGGGCAAGTAAACTATGCGTATGGTTTCATAATGGGAATTGCACAAATTGCTGGAGGGATCGTTGGCTCCAAATTTGCTATAAAAAAAGGAAGTGGGTATGTTCGTGCCCTTTTCATTACAGTAACCTGTTTATTGTTAGCGAAAAATCTTTATGATTATATTCATTAAGTAATTTTGAACATTTTTTAGATGCTACCTTATTCGAAGATAGCATCTAAAAAAAGGCTCATTTAAAAGAAAATTTAAGTTAAGAGAATGAAAATAATACAAACGACTATTTTCGGGGTATGTTTATCTATCTTAATAAAATCCTTACTCCACGTTCTTCTTATAATTAACCCGCAGCAAACTCTTAAAATCCACGTCAGCAATCAACACACTCAACAATATAAGTGTCGCCCCTAAGTATCCTTTCCCTGTGAGTGTTTCGCCTGTGAAAAAGAAGGCAAAGCCTGCTGAAAAGACAGGTTCTAATGAAAAGATAAGTCCTGTATGTGTAGGTGTAGTGTATTGCTGGGCGATAACTTGCACAATGAATGCGACTGCGGTGCAAAATATGCTTAAGGCTAAGATGATTAGCCATGAGTCGATAGTACTAGGAAGTTTTGGGGTTTCCATCACTAATGAAAAAATAAGACTAAATAGGCCGACGAAACCGAGTTGTACTACCCCAAGTGCAATTGAATTCACATGTTTTGTTACGCTTCCAGTAATGATGACATGAATGGCATAAAATAAAGCAGATAATATGCAAAATATATCGCCGTTACCGATCTTGAATTCACTAGTTAATGTTAGTAATCCGATTCCTATTATCGTTAACACAATTCCTAATATAACTTTCTTTTCAGGAATGTGTTTTAAAAATATAGCTGATAATATTGGAATAAAAATGACTGTGAGACATAGTAAGAAGCCAGCATTAGAAACGCTTGTATACTTTGTACCAAACGTCGCGAAAATGTAAACGATAAATAAAACAGAGGCCAGTATAAAAGCATATTTTACAGTTTTAAAATCGATTTTGAATAAGTGTTTGTAAAATATTAAACCTGATAAAAGAAAAGCAATAATAAATCGTAATGCGATTAAATTATATTCTTCTATGTCATCGAGTCCAAGCTTTGTAAGTAGGATGGATGCACCCCAAAAAAATGTAACTAGTAGTAGCATTAAATCTGCTTTTAATTGAATTCTCATTTCTATTCCCTCGTTATGTATAATTTATGATTCCATACCCCTATCCCCATTGTTTATTTTAATATTAATTCTGAATATTTGGAACAAAAATTTATCGACGTTTTATTTCATAATAAAGAGGCTATGTTATAATCCGGTTCAATCGGTTTATAACATAGCCTCTTTCCATTTAAAAGTTCCGATCTAGCAACAACCAAGCTGCTTTGCAACAACTTCTGGCGGATCAGGAAGTCCCTTCATGAAATATGTTTCCACGATTCCGACGATAGCGGATCCGAAGAAGGTAAGTAGCATTTCTTCACTAAATCCATTGTTTATTCCTTCTTTAATATCTATGTTATTTTTTCTTCACGAGTGAAAGATGGTTTTTAATTGGTGCTATGTTTAAAAAGGAGCCGTCACCTAGTCAAAAAAATCGACTTAATGGGACAGCTCCTTTTAAGTTTTAGAAACTAAAGACGCTTCAATAATATAGCGATCTGGGGCGTCACCGATGTAGTTGAAAGGGTAACACGTTGTTAATGTTAATGTTGGTTCATCTTTTTCTACAATAACAGTCCGATCTTCTGCATCTGTTATCCAATGTTTGTTAATACTGTATGTGTATGTTTTATTTTCATATTCTACAATCAGTTGGTCATTTTCTTTTAGCTGACCTAGTTCGGTAAATACAGTATCTCGATGTCCACTTAAAACTGTATGACCGTTTCCAGATGGGGTAGTCGTTAATTCGCTCACAAACATGCCTACACCTTTTTTTAGTACTTTATCATCAGCTCCCCAATATATGGAGTATTTCTTTTGTATTTTAGGAATGATTAAATATGCTACTTTTTGCCCTAATTGATGAGTTACTTCTGAAGACGGAATTTGCACAATTTCTTCATGATTTTGAGGAGTTTCTATTTTATCGTTATTGTCTTCAGGAGGTACTGTGATTGGTGTTTGAGTTTCGTATTTCTTTATTTCACTAGATGCTAAAGATTCCGCTGAGCTTCTAGCACTATACCATTCTATAAAACAATAAGAAAAGATTGAAATTCCAACTATAAATAAACATAAGCCTAACCATTGTTTTATTTTCATTTATATCACTCCATTTTAAAACGACAGGAGGAGACCTGTCGTTTTACGGAATTATTTTATGCGTTTGTTTTTTTACGACGGAACATTAATACAGATCCAATTGCAGCTAAACCTAAGCTTGCTAACATCATTGTAACACCATTTGATGCTGTGTTTGGCAATTTTTCGCCTTGCTTTTTGTTTTCTTGTTTCACAGCTGTATTCGTGTCTTTCTTTGTTTCTTTTGCAGTTGTTTGAGTTTTAGTTTGTTCTTGCTTTTTGTTTTCTTGTTTAGCAGGTTCCTGTTTAGTATTCTCTTGTTTAGCAGGTTCTTGCTTAGTATCTTCCTGTTTAGGTTGTTCTTGTGGTTTATTTTCGTCTTTTTTTGTAGCTTGTTTACTAGCTACAAATTGATCGTAATCACCTTTTTTTACTTCACAAGGTAAACCATCGTTGTCACGATCTAAATCATGAGGATCATTTGTTGCGCTATATCCATTGCTATGCCAGAACTCCATAACTTCTTGTTTGTTTTTGAAGTGACCGCAGTTCTTGTCGTTTGGATTTTTTGCTGCAAATGCAGAAGAACTGTACCCCACAGTTAAAAGTGTGAACGCTGTTGCTGAAACTAATAATTTTTTCATAAATTTCTCCCTTTTCCCAATATTATGTAGTACATTGAAATATTTTACATTCTAATATTCAAAAATACAATAGGGAAAATTAAAAAATGTAAGATTTTTAAATAATTATATATTTTTGTAACGTCATAAAGTAACAATTGTCTCTAAACGTAAAATTTTTCGAAAGTGTCTTCAGGAACAACTAAGTATATGGAAAGCTCAGCAAATCCAATGGACCCAGTAGAGAAGTTAAACGGTTTAACATCTGGATTCAAAGGGGCATTTACACTAGGGTTAATCTTTATCGTTGTTCTTAAAAGAAGAGAAAGAGGAAGTAAAGGCAGCAGGGGTTTTACTGAACGAGAATTAAGGTTCATATTAAAAAGACATCTTTAAGAGATAAAGATGTCTTTTACATTTCTTTCGTAATATCATATCGCAGCAACTGCCTCTGATCATAAAATCTCTCAAAAATAAGACCCATTACATAGAAGAATACTAGACCGAAGCAAATGTGAATAAGTGTAAAGGTAGCCCCAAATGAAGAAAATTCATACACCATAATTGGTAATTTTGCAGTTGTCCAAACGCCTAAGAAAAATACGATGTACCTAATACTTGCGCCTTTTTTTAATAGTAGTGCTGCAATCGGAAAGGCGACGTAGAGGGGACCAGCTGCAATTCCGCCTAATAATAGAGAGAATAAGATTCCATATATGCCGGACTTTTCTCCCATGTATTTCATTAGTGTTTCTTTCTTCACCCACTGATCAAGTAACCCTACAAATACAAGGACAGGGGGGAGTAGAAACAACATATCTAAAATACTATTCCCCGTTAATTGTAATGCGCTACACCCTAAAGATTGGTTTATAAAAGTTAATAAGAGGAGCCCAAACAGTAATATGAAAAAGAAGCGATATCTTTTTAGTTCATTCATACCATCACCACCCAAATGATATATGAGAATAGGAGTGACATGAGTAATGCAGATGCATTACGAGCGTAAGCAAAGCTTCGTCCGAATATCTTTTGTTCCATCGGTAAGGTTGTAATTCCTACGGACATTAATGTAGACATGAGCGCTGCAACTTGGGGAAGGCCTGCGCCGTGTTGGACTAACGTATTACCAAGAGGAAACACGACAAAGCTTGGAATGAGTGCAATGGATCCGAGTATTGCTGAATAAATAATACCTAAGAATCCGGACTGTTCTCCAATGATGGAAGAGATGAAGGACGGCGTTAAGATAGAAAGCGATAAGCCAACGAAAAGCATAATGGAGAGCATGGCAGGGAGTAGGTTTCGAAATATTTTCCATGATTTTAATAGGGCAGCTTTCGTTTTATTCCGATCCTTCATAAAAGAAATCCCCGTAAGAATAATGGCCAAAGTGTAAAGGATAGCACCATTAATCATGATTAGATTCCTTTAAGTCTTTATATTTGTCTAAGAAAAATGATAAGTTTTTCATTTTTCCCTCAATATCCATTTGAAAATCTGCTAATTGTTCTTTTCCGGCTGTAGTAATTCTGTACATCTTTCTCGGCTTATCTTGAACTGATGTACTTACATAAGATTCAATAGCACCTTCGTTTTCTAATTTCTTCAGCGTGCGGTAAAGGATGGCACTATCGATTGGATTGACCGGAAGTTCTTCTTCACATTTCTGAAGTAGCTGTCCGCCATAGTTATCACCTTCTGCTAAAAATAACAAAAGAAATGCACCTGTATGTCTTCCTGTATGTTTCATGAATATACCTCCTAGAATGAATTGGAATATATACTGTTAATGACAGTATACTGTTGTTAACAGTATATGGTGCATGAAGTGCTATGTCAATTTAAAAATATTACTGAGGGGAAATGGTAATCCCTGTTCTAATCTTGTTAAATAACAAAATAAAAGCCTACTGTTTTCTTGTGACAGTGGCTTTCATAGTTGGTAAACTACTATATTACGCTTAGGGAATCTCGCACTTTGATAGTAACACATATATGTTAGTTGCATGTTGAGAAATAAAAAAAAGACACTCTCAAGAGTGCCTCTTATTAGCAGCCTAATCCGCCGCCCCAACAGCTAGCGCCAACAATGATTAATAAAATAAAGAGTACAACAAGTAAGGCGAATCCACCGCCGAAACCGCAGCCTCCACCACAACTACCTCCAAAGCCCATATTAACTCCTCCTTCCATAAAGACCATTTATTAATGGATTTAATTCACTTTATGTTTTTACGGATAAACTTGAGCAGGTCCTTTTGAAAAAATAAAAGCACTCGGTATTTTAAGAGAGGTGACGAACTTATTTTTGTCACGAGTATTACGCTTATTACATATGGTATTTTATTCTGTGCATTTGGGGAAAGGAGATCGTTATGGCTAATTCTGAGATGATATTACGTTTACTTACGGATTTAAAGATTGAACAACAGGCATTGAGAGAACAGATTGAGAAAATACAGACAGCTTTGACTACGCTTGAAGAGAAAACAACTACTATTGAAGAAAAACCAGTTGTTACAAAGCAACGTGGACATTCTGGACGCCCAACATCTTTTCGTGATTGGAGAGCATCAACTCAAAGGGATTAAGGAATCCTGTTATAGTGAGTTATACAAAATCACAAATGAAAAAGTACAGTCTACTGTAGTTAAGACAGAGGCTGTACTTTTTGTTATGTTAGTATAAGTTGTGATAGGCGGTTTGTATTTTCTTTGACTATTCCACCTTTAACTCGATCCCTTTATCCAACATATCTCCATTAATTTTCAAAGTTAATCCTTGCGTTTTTTTCGGTACATCGAATACAATGTTCCCTTCCGAATTTTCACTAGGATTAAGAACACCAAATTTAAATGTAGCGGTATTTGCAGCTTTAAGTACTAATTGAGATTCATTAGAAATGTGATATTCTCTTCCGGTACCGTCAATTAATTTAAAGTTATTGCTATTTAGTGTAATGGGTTCTTCTTGACGATTATAAACTGCGACGTCTAATACTTTAAATACACCTTGTGCTTTAACTTCTCCATTACCTATAACATCTAATGAATCGACAGAGCTTATTGATATGTATACATCAGAAAAATCTCCATGGGTGGGAAGTTCTTTTTGAGGATCCTTGTTGCTAAGTTCATCATTCTTTGTTTCTTTAGAAGTCTCCTGTTCGTTTTTCGTGTTACTGCTAGATGTATCATGTGAACTGCAAGCTGATAATCCAAATAAGAATGTGCTACATAATAATGTTGTTAATAACTTTTTGTTCATATTGTGTTCCTCCAAAATAGAAGCACTTTCATGGGTGCCATAATAATTTAATAAATTTATATTTTTCTTTATATGTATTAAATGTTACATTTTATTATATTGGTTTTGGGATAAAAAGGAAACTTAATGTAAATAAAAAAGACACTTTGCAGTGTCTTTTTTATTTGAGTTATGCGCATTGCTTATTAAGACGTTAGTTTCTCAGCCTAAACATGAGTAACTATGTAGGGTGATTTAATTATAACATTTTAACCAATAATGGGTCTATATGGAATTTGTATAATGGGTACGTTTAATTATTCGGAATGATAGCTGTAGTATATTATGTTGGGATTTGATCCATTAAAAGCAGTAGATAAGGTAAAGGAGCATACCCTATTTCATAATTTACACAAATTGTGTAGAAAAGTATGGTGCGATATTTCCCTTTACACGAACATAAAGGTGTAATATAGTTTAGTTAAGTTAACTAAACTATATAACGAAACGAAATAACAGCATGACTGGAGGAAGAAAGCTATGACTAGATCGTATAAAGAAGTAATTAATGAAATGAATCGAGCCTACACTGAATTTTACATTTTACTATTTCAGGATTTAAAGGATGAGTTCGGTCTTACTGGGCAGCAAGAGAGCATGCTATTTCATATCAATTTAAATGAAAACACAACAGCAAATAACATTGCGAGTACTTTTAATATAACGAAAAGTGCTGTCAGCCAAGTTTTATCGAAATTAGAAAAACAGAAGATGATTTCGAAACAAGTAAACCCTAATAATAAACGGGAGTATTTCCTTACACTTGGTCCAAACGGTAGTAAGTATATAGAGCGGTTGTCTGAGTTAGATGATGTACTGATTGAGAAATACTTCTCGAAAATCGATATCGAAGCTTTGCAGCAAATGACTGATACATTAACGAAAATAAATAAAGTTATAGTGGAAGAAAAACAGAAGGCCCTTGATTCTAATGAGTAAGAAAGTCTATATGAAGGGATTAGTTGAAAGGAGGAAAAGCATGTTATGAGTTACATACCAAATATGATTACGATAGCAAATTTTGTATGTGGGCTTTTGGCTATTTATGCTGTTTTCGTTCACGATATGTATTTGGGAGCAGTTTTTATTATTACAGGAATGCTATTTGATTTTTTTGATGGCATGGTCGCTCGGAAACTTGATTCTGTTTCGGAAATAGGTGGAGAATTAGACTCATTTGCGGATTTAGTTACCTTTGGTGTGGCACCGTCTATTCTTGCATATAGTGTCGCTTTAAAAGATTTACAGCTTATCGGGATGATATGTGCGCTTACTTACAGTATTTGCGGAATGCTGCGGCTTGCTAGATTTAACACGAAGCAAAGCAAACTCCCGACATTTATAGGCATGCCCATTCCATTCGCAGCAATGTGTCTCCTTATTTTATGCTTTTTGAATAATCCAGTTTCTGTGGCGTTTGGCACATACATACTCGCTTATTTAATGGTAAGTAAAATCAAATTCCCTCATTTTAAAAAAGACATACCGGAAAGCTTGAAGTCTGAAAGATGGGATTGATGATACGTAAATATAATGGGAAAGATAAGGAGCATAACATGATTCGTATGGCACTAAGATCATTTAACATACAAATATATTGTCTGCTAGGCGTGATGTTATTGGGGTGGTTTATAACACCTTTCTCAGCCCATTTTGTCGGGATAAGCATTGGCCTTCTAGTTAGTATGTACTGCGTATGGATTTTAGGAAGGCGTATTGAAAAGTTCGGAGATAGTATTGTAAAAAAAGAAAAAGCACCGATGCTTGGAATGATGAATCGATTTGCAGGCGCGATACTCGGTGCAATTATTATGTATGAAATTGAACAGCATAAGTTCATGTGGACATTTGCTGCTGGAATTATGGGTGGGTATTTCTTAATTATTATTAATTTAGGATATTACAGCATGAAAGATGCGAAGAAATAAAGTGAAACTTTAATCAACACACACTAATCGGCTTTTTTAACTATATAAGTTTTGAATCTAAGGAATTAAAGTTAGTTGAGCAACTTTGTGTAGCGGAAGGATTATTTGTATGTCACACTAAAGACCGAAAGTGATAAAGTGTTGTGTAAATAACTAATTTGGATGACTTGAATGTATAAACTTAAAAGCTTTCCTTTATGGAGAGCTTTTTATTATAAAGAAAAGACACTCATATAAGAGTGTCTTTTCCGATAGTTTGTTTAGCAGAAGCAAGAAGCTCCAACTATGATTAATAAAATAAACAATACAACTAATAAAGCAAAGCCTCCAGAAAATCCACAGCCGCCACAACTACCACCAAATCCCATAATAGTTCCTCCTTTAATAAGAGGGGAAAACAAGGGGTCACTCATGTATTTTAACGGATTCAAATTACTGTATGTTTTTACGCAATAATTGAGCAGGTCCTTTTGAAAATAAAGAAAAGATACCTTAAGGTGCCTTTCCCCGACTTGTGATAGCAACTCATCGCTATGAAGCTAACAAAACAAAATATCCCCTAGAATGAAAAAAATACGCTATTCTTTCTCGAGATGAGGGGAATGAACTAAAATTTAACATTTTATCTTACATTTTCCGTTGAAAATAATTATCATTATTGTTAAATTTAATTACGATAATGATAATTGTTATCAATATTTAAGGGGGGACTTTTTTCCTTTACAAGATGGGAGATGCTTAATGTTATGAATGTATTATCAAGGGGTCTGGAAAAGCAATTATTTCAATTATTAGTTACTTTAATGCGCGTTCTTTTTGGTATGGGGTGGTTTTGGGCAGGAGTAACAAAGATTACAGAAAAACATTGGTTTAGTGAACCGGGGTTTTTTCTTAAACATTATTTCATAATGGCACTAGCAAAACCAAATGTTCCTGAATTTTATCATGATTTCATTCAATACATAGCACTTAAAAATACTATGTTCTTTAACTATGTGATTCCTATCGTCCAGATTATAGTTGGTATATGTATGATAATAGGATTACTGATTATTCCTTCTGTTTGTATTTGTCTTTTTATGCATATTAATTTTATTCTCTCAGGTAATATGAATTTAATAAGTCTTACATTATATACAAGTGCATTTGGAATATTATTCTTTTTAGAACGTAGTTACGTTTTAAGTTTAGACCGTTATTTTAGAATTGAAAAATACTTTAAATCAAACAAACAAACCATGCATTATTATTCATCAAAGGTTTCTTAAGGGGGATTCCTCCCCATCACTACCAAGCTAACAAAATTCCCTAAAATGAAAAAATACGCTATTCTTTCTGTAGAATTATAGGAAAGGATAGCGTTTTTGAATTATTTCTCTGCTTAAAAGTTGAAATTAAAAAGAACCCCATAAATGATAAACCATTCCACTAACAAAAAACACTAATCCTAAAAACAAAACAATTAAAGCAAGTATTCCATTTTGATTATGTTCCATAAAATTAGCTCCTTTTAGATTTATTTTTATCCCGCTATTTGTGGGCAGTAAAACTCCCACCTCAAAATTCAGGTGGAGCAAAGAAGTTAGGTGGGAGATCAACTGCCCGTAAACGCCCGATTGGTGAAGGCTAATAATCAGTGGGGGATGAACACCCCCCACTGATTAAAGTTTCACTTTATATACAAAAAAGCCTTTAGTCGTAATTATGGCTAAAGGCTTTGAGTGTTATACTTTTTAGTTTGGAAAATCTTATAAGAAGAATTTATAATGTTTTTTTATCAAATTTGGAACTGAAAATGTACTAGCATGATAATGAAGCCTGGCTATTAGAATCGAAAAATTTTAGTTTTATTATAATTAATAGAAATGAAAGTAGTGTGAATATAAATCCGCTCCAAATAAGCTGGTGAATACCTAGGTTGGAAATGAACCAGCCTCCAATAGTTGTTCCTAGAGTAATTCCGAGATTTGAGAATGAAACGAATAGACTATTACCAAATTCAGGTGCTTCTTTTGCTTCACTTATTAACCAAGTTTGACCAACAATTAATCCGCCAGCATGTACGATTCCCCAAATGAATACCATAAAAATCATTGGAACAAGGTAGGAACCTAAATAATAAACTAATATGTAAACAACAGAATATAGAATAGGGAATGATATCACGGTGTTTACTACACTTTTTTGCAGGAGACTACCAAATAAATGATTACCTAAAATCATAACTATACCAAATATGAATAGCATGATACTGATGAGAGATCCATTCATGGAAGTTACTTTTGCAAGGTACTCAGCGAAGTAGCTGTATACGGAAAACATGGCTGCAAAAAGGAATGTGACAGTTAAAATATTTAACCATAATCCTGGTTTGCCGAGTATACGAATTTGTTTGCCGAAGGACATTTTTTCTGTAACAGGCATAGACGGGAGTAAGATTAATATTCCAATGAATGCAAGAGTGTTAACAAGCGCTCCGAATAAGAAAGCAATTTCTAGTGAAAATTGGTCTGCAAGGTAAGAGGTTAATGGTACACCTAAAGCAAAGCCAACGGTAATTCCCATAAAGACTTTTGTAACCGCTTGACCGCTTTTTTCTGGAGGGACAAGTTTAGCAGCAGTTACAAGAGCGATTGAAAAGAAGAGTGGGTGAAGTGCTGCCGGCAAAATACGAAAAATAAGCATGATTTCAAATTGTGTTGTATAAGCGTAGATTATATTTGAAATAACAAAAATAAAAATTGCTGTTAATAAAATTATTTTGCGATTAATACTAGAGACGAGCAGAATTAAAAACGGACCAGAAATAGCAACAACTAGTGCAAATATACTTACTAAAAATCCAGCTTGTGTAGTTGAAATTCCGAATTTTTGAGTGATTTGTGGTAATACGCCGACGATACCCATCTCGGTAGTAATAATTCCGAACACACCTATTGCGAGTGTCAGAATAAGTAAAGGATTTACTTTTTTCATTTATAAAACTCTCCATTCGTATCAGTATTTTGAAAGTAAATTTATTAATAAAGAAGCATTATTATAAGCATGATTGGATGTCAATATTATTAGAATTATGTAATGTTAAATACAATAACAGATATCTGAATAACTAGATATGATGTACTAAAAAAATTTCTCCTTTCTATGTTTCTTGCTTTTATAGGTAGTGCAATCTTATAAAAAGTAATTGGATACCTGTAAAAAGCAGAATGTGTGAAAGCTAATAATCAATTGATTATTAGCTTTCATTTTATAATTCGTTTTGAACGTATTCAGAAAACTCTCGTATTGTTTTTTCATTTCGACGATAGTATGTCCATTTTCCGATTCGGTCAGAGTCTAGTAGTCCTGCTTTTTTCATAGTTAATAAATAACTAGAAATAACCGATTGGGCTAAGCCAGTTTTAAGCTGGATATCTCCTACACACACTCCAACTTGAAAGCTAAGGCCTTGCTCTAGATAAGGTTTTTCATCGAAATGGTTTTCTGGATTTTTTAACCATGATAAAATTTGACATCTTGTTTCGTTTGACAATGCTTTATAAATTAATAAAGGTTCCATAAGGATATTATATCTACTTTTATAGATTTGTAAATAGGTTTTGGTGATTTTAAGGGGAGGAGGTATATGTAGATTCTTTTAAATGTGGATGAGATGCTTTAGTAACGGGCTTATTTTTGCTTCGTTTGCTGTTACATAGTATGTTTGTCAACGGCAAGAAGCAGCAGGACAATAATATTAAATTGGCTGCCATTCGCAGGAATTTAAGCCTTGTACTTATGGCTATTTGGTTTAGCAATCGATATGTTGTGCTGAAACGTCAATATATCTTAAAAAGAAGCTCTCTTTATCAAGAGAGCTTCTTTTCCTATTTCTTCTTCTTTTCTGTCGGTTGGCTTTGTTTAGCGAAATTAGATGAATCATCGAAATTCGGTTGCTTTTTACCAGCATTATTACTTCTACCTTTTCCCATATGTAATGCACCTCCCCTCACCCTTACTATTCCCAATAAAAAAATCCTCTTGCATCCAAGAGAATTTTTTATTTGGCTCTTATTAATAATGCCCAACTGTTCCCGTGCATCATTGTTTATAGGGGTAGCGTCAGGTTTATGCGGATTTACAACGTTTAGGAAGTTTTAACCCATTAAAAAAGTCGATCTTGTTGAAGTGACCCCAATTGTTAGACAGTGTCTAATAATTGGGGTGCATTTCAAATTCACCGGCCTTTTTTTAAACGAACGACGAACCGCAGGATCGGTGTCAGTCTTCGATTGCCTGGTAGACCGTAGTCCAGAAGTCGTGGATAAGCCGTGCCGAATTCGGGACTGACAGCCCGACCTGGGTAAGCAGGATTCCGGTGAGCTGGTTGTGCGGGTCGGCGTAGGTCGTGGTGCCGCTTCCACCGTCCCAGCCGAACTGGCCGATGGGCGCGTAGTCGCCACGGTAGGTGCGCACTGCCATCCCGAAGCCCCATCCGCCGTGCTGCCCTTGGCCGAATGACACATGGACGTTGCCCTTGGCCATGGCGTTTCGAGCTGCTTGCTGCTCGGGCGTGAGGCGGTTGGTGGTCATCAGCTGGACGGCGGGCCGGGACAGGATCCGTTCGCTTTCGTGCATCCCGTGATTCAGCAGCATCTGTAAATAAGCGTTGTAATCGTCGACGGTGGAGACCAGCCCACCGCCGCCGCCCTGGAACGCCGGAGGCTGGCTCCAGCGTCCTCCCTTGGCCTCGTCCCACACGATGAACTCTCCAGTCTGCGGGTCGGGGGCGTAGAGGGTGGGCAACCGGTCGATCTTGTTGGCGGGCACGTGGAAACCGGTGTCCTTCATGCCTAAGGGGGCGAAGATGCGTTCACGCAGGAACGTCTCAAATGACTGACCCGTGACCCTGGCGATGAGCACGCCGAGTAAATCGTTGCTGATATGGTATTGCCAGCGCTCTCCGGGCTGGTACATCAGCGGAAGCTCGCCAAGGCGGCGCATCCACTCATCCGGCTCGGGCATCGGCACCGGTAGATCGGGCGTGAGTCCCTTCTCGAAGATAGCGTTCATGATCGGAGTGCCCAGCGACGTAATATCCATACCGAGCCCGAACGTGGAAGTCAGCAGGTCCCGTACGGTAATCGGCCGATGCGCTGGCACGGTATCGTCCAGCGGGCCGTCGAGCCGCTTCAGCACCCGCCGGTCAGCGAGTTCCGGTAGCCACGTGTCTACCAGGTCATCCAGCCGCAGCTTGCACTCGTCGAGCAGGATCATTGCCGCCGCAATCGCAAGCGGCTTGGACGTCGAGGCCATCCGAAAGATCGTGTCCCGGCGCATCGGCGCACCACCATCATGGCGCATCGTGCCGAGCGCTTCGACGTGCGTCTCACCGTTCCGGCTGACTAAGGCGACGACCCCAGGAATCTTCCCGGAATCGACATGTCGTGCCAGCACGTTGCGCATTTTGTGCAGCCCTGTTTCGGAGAAGCCCTTGTTACTTTGTCCCATCATGAATCTCTCCTTTTTCCCAGCCCTATTGTTTTAAAGCTACAAATCCTTTTTTGTTATTCATGCTTGAAGCCCTTTGTCAAAAAGGTGGATTCGATGCATGAATAACAAAAGAGAATGAATATTGGCAATTAAAATCTGACTCACTTCCTTTTCTAGGTTATCAGAATCGGGATATGTCCTGCGCTTAGCATAGAGCCATGTGTTCATCAGACGTTTATTCTACAACCGTTGTCTTGCCCAACCTATTGGAGCCGAGCAGGGCGAAAATACTGCCCTTTTTGGGGAATAAGTTTAGTTTTCTAGATGCCCTATTTAAATCCCTTCCATAAAGATTGGAGCCCACAAAAAATTGTAGCTAATATAAATGAAGCATATAATAATAGAACTTATGAATTTGGTAACACATACTCAGGAATAGGCTCAGATGGTATAGAGATTAGCGTGTATCTAGATAAAAATGGGGAAATCATCTCTGATTTCCCATCGGAATAAATTTTATTTTTAGTATAAAGGAGTACAATAGTAATGAAATATCCATATAGTTTTGAAGTACTTACCAACGGAAAATTAGTTATGAGACTTCCCAGAGAAATTAAACTTATTGAAACTTGTTTAGGCGTTGAAGTTTCTGCGTTTGGAGATTGGATTTTAGAAGAAATACATAGTGTTTTAAACGGGGAAAAAGATTGCGTGGAAGTAAATGGCAACATTTGCGGTTTAGAAATTCGGAAAGATACAACTATCGTCCTAGACAATTTGGCCGAAGATGGTAAGGGAGAATTTTGCGAGATAGAAACGGTTGAATTAGTAGACTTAATTCATATTTGGCTAGATAAACGAAAAGAATTTAAAAAAGGGAAAAATAAAGAATTGTAATAATTTAAGTGGCTGACTTCTACATGAAGTCGGCTTTATCTATTATTTCACACACCTCCCGTTATCTTACGTTTTAAGATCGTTTTTTCTAGATAATTATTAGCAATAGTCATCGCAAGAGGTTCTGAAGATATTTTAGAGATGACTATTGCTAAAATTGTCTTACAAAAGAAGAGCAAGGACGTTATATTCGAACAGGATATCCCGTAAGATAGAAATTTAGGAGGCTATTTATGAATGATAAAGATTATATTTATGAAGAATTAAGTGACTTTTTAGATGGAACATTCCATCAAGATATGGGAACACCAGAAAAAGCCTTACACGAATTTATAGAAGAAGCCCACAAAGTTTGTATAGAAAATACTATAAAGTACATAACTGCATTTTTAAACAGTGATCCATCCACGGAAAAAAAAGAAGAATTCATTGAATATTATACTGACATTTATTTTCCTGCTTTAAAACTGACTCCTCTAGAATGGCTTGAACAAACAGGTGAAACGTTGAAACAAGCATTAAAAAATACTTAGTAAAAATCGATCGCCCATAGTAGGCGGTCTTTTTTTCTTAAAGGACCTGCTCAATTAATCCCTAAAAACATAAAGTAAAGTGAACCCAGTGGAATGCATGTGTGACCTCGCGTTTTCTCCTAAAAAAGGAGGGATTAATATGGGATATGGCGGTAGTTGCGGTGGAGGCTGTGGCTTTGGTGGCGGATTCGCATTACTTGTTGTGCTCTTTATCTTATTAATAATAGTTGGAGCTAGCTGCAGCGGATTCGGTTGCTAAGGAGAGGCACTCATGAGAGTGTCTTTTCTTTATAGGGTACTGCACCGTAAAATGAAGAAATTCATTGTTCTCCATAACGGAAATTTGATTTTTTTACAGTTATTCAAGATATGTGGTTCGGGTGCAAAAATAGGTCTAATCTTACTTTTATTCTCAAATTCAACTTGTTGAACTGATAAATAGGGGTGGTGACAGGGGAGATGGTACTACCCCTTAACGTAGAGTGGTAAAGGGAAACCTTTTTATCGTAGAGAATATATACGGAATAGGAATTTAAGTATGTACTTTCATGTGGAGGGAGAAATCTCATGAATAAATTTGTAAATGACAAGTTTTATGAAACGAGAAATGACCTATTAAAGGAGATTAATTTATTGAGTGATGCTCAATTCAATAGTAAGCCAGATATGAATAAATGGAGTATAGCACAAGTTTGTCAGCACTTAGTTTTATTAGATGAGGTAGCTATAAAAGTTATTTCATTTGGATTAAAAGAGATTGATAGTACCAAAAAAGAGCGTCAAGAAATTCACTCTATATTGTTAGATAGAACGAAAAAATTTACAGCCCCAGAAATTCTTGAACCAAGCTTGGAACCATTTGAAGTGCAACAAATGATTGATTTGTTAAACGATGCGAGAAAAAAATTGATGACTTTTCTTAGTACAATAGAGGATGAATCTATGTTAGCGAAAAAATCAGTGAAGCATCCTGCTCTGGGAGAATTACTTCTTGATCAATGGATAGAACTGATATACTTGCATGAACAGCGTCACATAGAACAAATAAAAGAGATGAAATTACTTTTGAAAATAGTTTAAAATAAGGAAGTCTTTGCTAAATATATATTTATAAAAATAAGGACAAATCATAGTTACATAAGCAAAAAGACACCATTTGGACTTATCCCCGTCAAGTAGACAACTGTAAAAAAGACTATGCAGCCATCGAAATTCGATATTCGATCGGAGCTCGATGATTGAGTCGTTTTTGGAATCGTTTGTAGTTATAATGATAGATGTA
>NZ_LXLV01000013.1 GCF_001757995.1 Bacillus mycoides
AGCTTGTAATCTAGTTACTTTAGTATAAAAGAATAAGATGGGACGCTGTATGCGATGAAAGTCGCACGTACAGTGTTAAGCGGGGGAAAAGATGGAGATAACTTCAAAGTCTTACCTATCGCAACTAGAAGAAAGCGAGGTTAGGAGAATGGAAGAACTAACACTTGAGGATGTTGTGGGAAGTTTTGATTATACAGCAAAAAGTACGGCTGAAAAGTTCTTACAGCATAACGTCATAACGTATGAAGTTCACTTCTATGATCAGGACGAAAGGCAAAAGATAGATTGGTTCGATGTTAAGACTGAGAGCGAAGCATGGAGCGCGGCAGTGAAAGAACACGGTAAAAGTATTCAGAAGATTAGGGTAACTGTTTCTGATCGTACACGAGACGAAATCATGGCATTGGATTAGGAGGGAGCGAATGGAGAAGCCAACATTAAAGGATTATGCAAAGGCTGCGGAAATTGGTGTTAGTAAGAAGTATGTAGACCAACGAATGGAAGAGCTGGATTGGAGTTTAGAACGCGCTATAACGACACCAGTCGGTACCAGTTGGGAAGGTAATGAAAAGAATACAAAGTTACTGAAATTAGCTGAGAAAAATGGTATTAGCGAGTCTACCTTCTACAGAAGAAAACGTAACGGCATGACGCCATACGACGCAGCGACAAAGCCAAAAGGATTCTCAGAGTACATCTCTTTAGCAGAATCAAACGGAATTAGTAACAAAGCATTTTATCAAAGGGTTAAAAGGAAGATGGATCCGCACGAAGCTGCTACAAAACCACCACGTAATTATAAAAAGAAGCAAATCAGCTAGGAGGCAACATGAGCGAGAAAGGCATTTTAATAGAACGATTGATAGGCATGTATTTAAATTGCCAGGCGATAGGGATTTATATGAAGGGTCATGTGAGGAACTAAGAAAGCTATTGATAAGGAGTGTTTGTATTGAATCTAAGAGTGAAAATTAAGAGAGTGAAAGATGTAGAACTACCTAAGTATGCAAAGCCAGGAGATAGCGGTTTTGATCTTGTAGTAGCAGAGGACACAGTTATCTGGCCGGGTGAAACAAAGGTTGTGCAAACTGGATTGGCGTTCGAAATCCCACCAGGATATGAATTACAAGTGAGGCCGCGTAGCGGTATGACGCGTAACACAAAGTTACGAGTTGTATTAGGGACGGTGGATAGTGGATACCGCGGTGAAGTTGGGGTGTTGGTTGATAATACCGAAAGACCTATAAGTTTAAATATGAAAGCTCATGTTATCGAGCGAGGAACAAGGATTGCTCAAGGCGTCATAGCACCAGTTGTAACGGCTCATTTTGAAGAAGTGGACGAGCTATCGGATAGTGAACGTGGCAATAACGGGTTTGGATCTACAGGAGTAAAGTAAGACCAATTTTGAATTTTATTCAGGATGGGAATTCAGTGCAACAAAAAGTAATGAATAAAAGAGAAAATCCCTGCGGGGACAGGGATTTTATAGGAGAGATATTATTGTCGTACGGTGTCGAAATTTGGCGTATTCGACGAATTAATATTATCACGAGTTTTCAAGTAATTGTGATGGTTGATGTGTCAAAACTGTGTACGACTTTCATATGAAAGCGTCATTTTATTGCTAAATGTATTTAAAAATTTTGAAGAGGCTTTCTAAAATATAGAAAGGGAATTTTTATTTATATAAATTATGTTATTAGAAATTCCCCTTCATTTATCATTATGGGTATGGAAAATGGTAAGAACTTAAGGTATAGGACTTGTAAGTGGGAATCTTGCTGCAGAAAAACTAAGCATTGATGGAGTCGGTAAAGCTAAAATTCTACCTTTTATAGTAGCAAGAAATACTACTCTTACGGTATCACCTGGATGTAATCCGTAGATAGTGGATACGCTGAAACTAGTAACATCGTCTTTTATATCTCGATAAACGGAAGTGTCATTGACAAATAAATCTAATATTCCCACAAAAGGCTGAACGAATACAGGTTCAAATGTCAAATTTGCATTAATTTGGTATACACCTTCCTGTTTGGCTGTAAAAGTATTTATACCATCATATTCATTATTAAAATCAAAGAGTTCAGTTGTGAAATTTACAGTTTGAGAGGCAAAAGCAACAGTAAATTGTTCATCAGATCCTATATTTGCCCTGAATGCAGATTCTATAGCTCCCGGTCCAGTAGGTCCAGTAGGTCCAGTACGTCCAGTACGTCCAGTAGGTCCAGTACGTCCAGTAGGTCCAGTACGTCCAGTAGGTCCAGTGATTCCGGTAGATCCAGTAGGTCCAGTAGGTCCAGTGATTCCGGTAGATCCAGTAGGTCCAGTGATTCCGGTAGATCCAGTAGGTCCAGTAGGTCCAGTGATTCCGGTAGGTCCAGTGATTCCGGTAGATGCAGTAGGTCCAGTAGGTCCAGTGATTCCGGTAGGTCCAGTGATTCCGGTAGGTCCAGTGATTCCGGTAGATCCAGTAGGTCCAGTAGGTCCAGTGATTCCGGTAGATCCAGTAGGTCCAGTGATTCCGGTAGATGCAGTAGGTCCAGTAGGTCCAGTGATTCCGGTAGATCCAGTAGGTCCAGTAGGTCCAGTGATTCCGGTAGGTCCAGTGATTCCGGTAGATCCAGTAGGTCCAGTGATTCCGGTAGATGCAGTAGGTCCAATATTTCCAGTCGATCCAGTCGGCCCTGTTGAACCGATTGAATCTGGGTTTAGAGCAGCGGAAGACAGAAATTCATCCATTATATTTTCACCTCTGAAAAGATTTTAATACCAATAATAAATGTAGGGGGAGTGTAAAGTGAAATAGGCAAGTGATTGTATTTATAAAATTTAACAAAATCGTTATTGTGTACACCAAGGTAGTCATCACAATTAACTAACGGTTTATTGAAAAAAAGAAGCCCCGCAAATATTGCAGAGCTTCATAGGGTTGAGTTATGTCGTACTCACATGGGATTTTAACATGAATGTTGCGGTGAATAAAGTGGCAAATGTGTCCAGTTGATTTAGAGCTATTATTTTAAACAAAAACGCTATTTGATAACTTAGTTATGGAGAAAAAAATAGTGCACAAAGTTTTTTGTGCACTACTATATATAAACTATGTCTTGTCTTGTTAAGTATATGTCGACCTCAGAAAATCGTGAACAGATTAAAGTGGAATTTAAAAAGAGCAACCTTAAAAGGTGCTCCTCGACCAAAACCTTTGAAATAAGATGATGTCCTGTGAATCGCCTTTCGATATTAAGGTATGATAAAAGGGTTTTGATTGTGCAACCTGTGAAAAAGAGCACTCATTTAGGGTGCTCTACAGATAAGAGGTAACTCTGTGAACAAAATGAACAAGTTAAAAATGTATGTTGTGTACAAAAGAATAAGAACAAAAAACAGCTAGCAAAAGCTAACTGCTTAGCCCCAAGGAAGAGAGAGGAGCGCTTTATTAGGTCTAAGGCTGAAATAAGGGTTTTAGATTTTAAGACCTAGGACCTAATATATAGTATGGATCTCACTTCAGAAATTATGTATATAAATTGTATTCATACAAAAATGGTTAAAAAACAAAGTAGCTAGCTCAATTAACTAACTACTTGTTGTACAAAAGAAATTAGGCCCTACAAGTAATGATGTGTAACTTTAAGTTACAGTTATAGTGTAAACAAGATTGGAAAAGTTATACGGAAGTGAACTTAATAGAAATTTCATTTTGTAGAAAAGGGGAAACTAAAAAAGAGCACTTACTTACGGTGCTCTTTAAGATAGGAGGTAACTCTATGAGTGAAACGACTAGGTTAGAAGTATATGGTGTGAAAAAGAAATAAGAACAAAATTTTATTATCAGATCCATACAAAAGAGCAGTTAGCATAAGCTAACTGCTCGGCTCTCGACCAAGAAAGCTGGAGTGGGAGAAATCGACTTTTTAAAGCCTTATCTACAGTGTTAGACAATATTTAGAATATTATTCGTGCAAAACGTAAAAAGAACAGCTAGCAAAAGCTAACTGCTCGGTTCTCCAAGGGGGAACAAGGAGAAAAATCTAATGTCATATACATTATTGACGGAATTTTGAGTTTTATTCAGGGGAGGAAGAGGAAAATGAGTAATTTTAGACTGTTCCAACTTGGTTTTGGTCTGCAACATCAGAATCGTATGTGTTTGTTGCACTAACACCGCTAAATGTATTGGCAACAAAAGCAACAGTGGATGATCCTGAACCATTATAAGCTTTTGTATTTTCCTTTGGAGAAACGTTATAAAAATCACCTAAATTGAAAGAACCGTTACTATTTTGTACAACCAGATTTCCAACAACAGATGGCATAGTTTTCACCTGCTTTCCTAGGAAGTATTTAAATTAGTATATGGTGTATGCGTCTAGAGGTTCAACTGGATCTGAAAATTTTGAAATGAAGTTTGTTAGAAAACATAACAAACTAATCCTTTTACGAAAAAAGGTCCTGTTGTCTCCAACAGAACCTTTCCTAAAATGGCAAAGAGTAACTCTTACCTTACTCTTCTGCTATATAATACACAAAACACGTATAGATATGTAGAACAAGAAATCCCAATATAATTATTCGAATAAAGTGTTTAAAAGTATCTTTTCAGGGATTAATATAAGGGATTAAATTACAAATGTTGATTTATCAATGTATATTTATGATGAACTAGCAAATGAAATTAAATGAAGTGATATTAGAATAATGAAATGTGAAATATTGCATATTTAATAAAAATAGAAAGTTACAAGTAGAAAGCGAGGAATAACAATGGGACAAGGAAACCGTGGAATGGCATTTGAGAAGATTATTAATCTATCGAACGAAATGTATCAAAGAGGGGGAGTGGCGCTTATAAACAAGCGTCCAACTCCTGTGAAGGTGTTAAAGAGTAAAGGCGGCCGTGTGTTAAATGGATTCTATGAAGCTAAAAGTACAGTAGACTATGACGGTGTGTATAAGGGACGAGCTATCGCCTTTGAAGCGAAGTCTACAGAGAATCTTACACGATTTGATTTGAAGAACATTGCGCAGCACCAATTGGATTACCTGGAGAAAGCAGAGAAGATGGGAGCGATTTGTTTCTTCCTTATCGAGTTTAGTAAGGACAAGTCAGTATTCGTGGTACCACTATCAGTTATTCAATCTTATGTAGGGATGTCTCATCAACCGAAGGGCAAGAAGTCTATACCAAGAGCAGACTTTGATATTTATGGATACCTAGTGGAGCAGACGGAACGAGCGCCAGTTGAATATTTACAATACGTCGATGAAGCAGGATTAACTCCAGCTATGTTTGATGGAATGATTCAGATTGATCATGATCATAAGAGGATAGCGAATAACATTGAAGCAGCAAAAGAGAAAATGAACAGTAATGAACGTAAATTATTAAAGGCTTAATGGATAACGGAACCATGCAGAGTGGATGGTGGGGGCTACTCGCTATGCATGTTTCCCTTATTCAACAATGAGATAGTAAAATTTCACGTACCTTATGTGATGTTAAAAACACAAATTCGAAATAGGGGGATCCCTTCATGGAGAGACAATTAACTTTATTACCAGCTATCGATGATAAGAAAGTACAAAAGGAAGTAGTGAGAGTATTAAAGGAATACAGGGCACTCAAGATGCGATTCAGTAATGAAGTGGAGCAAGAAGGAATTAGTTTATTCCCTGAGTTACGTGATTCAAGGAATACAAGTAAATGGAAGGTGCAGCAGGTAGAAAAAGCACTTAATAATTTACTAGATGAAGATGAGCGTAATATTGTAGAGCGGAAGTTCCTGACAAATGAGAGAGTAAAGGATTCAGATGTTTATCATGATTTATTACTCAAGAAGACGTACTTCTATGAAAAGAAGCAAAGTGCGGTTAAATTGATTGCTACAGCACTTGGAATCATTTAAAAACAGCGAACAAAATGCGAACTTTTTGGGGGACTAAATAAAACCGTGAAAATTATAAGCTATTCCTATAAACAGTTCTTTGAAAAAAGAATACGTTTTGGGGATAGCGTTCCCATTATAATAACGTTACTCGGTGACGCGGAGGCTAGAGGGAATAAGAGCTTCCCGAAATTATTTATATTTATCATTCAGCCCGGAATGCGTCCTCTGGGTTGATAACGAATATAAGTCTATTTCTCTCTGTAATTTTGTTTCTGAAAATGGAAATGGGGTGGTTGCTCATGATTGAGTGACGCTTGCATTCTAAAAATCTAAAAATCTAAAAATGTATACGTAATCTCGTTCATTAGTAATTACTCAAGATTCTTATTAATGACCAAAACGAGAGCAAAGAGTTCCACTCTTTGTTTAAGCCAATACAGCGGAAACATTCCCCTTCCGTCCCTCTAGTGTATTGGTTCAAACAAGACGTCGGAATAAACACATACGTCTTGGATATTAATCCTTTATAATTCGACATAGGCCAGCAAAGGTGAAAATGACATTAAGTAGCTGAAGTATTGAGCCAGCTCTACGGAGTATAAACGAGAAGATTCTTAGTCTTCTCCTAGTCACCGAACGTAAAGCGCGTAGCTAAGATAGCTAGAACATTATATGATGCGGTGGCTTGGAGAAGTTTGAGAGTACCTCACCTCAACTTTGAATGAAAAGAGATACTTATTGCCATTTGTTATCTCTCTTCCCCTCTAGGAGCTGTCACCTTATGGTGATGGCTTTTTTCTTTGTTATATAGAAATTACACATTAAACCAGTGAAAATTAGAATGAGACAAGCATATGATAATCCGTGGGACAAGGAATCATATGAGGTGAAACTTGGAGCTCCATACTTATTTTTGATGAGTGCCTAATGGTGGGTACTCTTTTTTATTTTGCACTTTTTAATAAGGACAAGCATATATTGGAGTATGGGGTAGCCCCACTTCATATATTTGAGCACCTGCAATCGTAAGGTGCTCTTTATTTTGTACAAAATGGACATTTGGATTAAATGATTATATAAATAGGTAGAATCTAATTATTTGATTCACATTTAAACCAAGGGGTACAAATTCGATGCGACATGAAAAGGATTTGTTGAAACAATGGAAGGCGGATTTGCAAGCTGTTCAAGTAGAGAAAAGGCTGAAGAAGAAGGCTAAGAAAAAGAATAAGAAATATAGCATTCCTGGCAATACAGCTGACTTCATGAATGGCAAGAATACTTATCGTAAAGAGAATGGGGTATGGAAGCAAAGAAATAAATAATGTGAGGATAAATGTGTTTGATTAAGTGTATAGTAATTATCGTAGGCGCTGCCGTGATTTGGGTGGCGTCTTGTTTGTTGTTAAGGAAAGATAAGGGGTGAAATAGATTTGAAACTTAAAGATTAGATAATAATATTATTACTTTAAAATGCAGAAAGTAGACTAATAAACAAGCTGTTTTTAACTTTTAATCATAGAATATGAGGAATTCTATTGTTAAGAGGAGGTAATCATATTTATGGGATGTAATTGTAATTTCAGACATTGCAGAGATTGTAATAGATTTTGGGATGATTTAATGTTTTGCAGACGCAGACATAGAGATTGTGATGATCGTCGTTGTAGACGTGACCGCGACTGTGATTGTGATGAATGTCGTCGTAGACGTAATCATGATCGTGACTGTGATAAGCGTAAGGATTGGTAAATTCCTATTGGAGAGGGCTTTGAAGAAAAGCGCTCTTTTTTTGTACATGGATTTTCTGGTCTTATTTGTTGAGGAAGGATAAGGACTAACAGAACAAACGAACACAACGGACGGAAATAAATGTCTTGCTTACCTGTCTAAAAGTTGACCCTTTTGTACAATTAAAATTTATAAGGTAAAAACTTTGTAAACAGATAGTTGTTAATGTCTAAAAGATAGTCTGAAATAAAAGTGTATAATTCTTAAGACTTTTAGACTATTTTGAGGTGATTTGGATGGCTATCGTTGGTTATGCAAGGGTAAGTACAAAAGATCAAAACTTAGATGCGCAAATTGAAAGGTTAACAGAATATGGATGTGACAAAATATATTCTGAAAAGTACAGTGGAGCTAATAGTGATCGAGAAGAATTGCAAAAGGCATTAGAGTATATGAGAGAAGGAGATAAATTTGTTGTTTGTAAAATAGATCGTTTAGCTAGGTCAATAATTGATTTGCATAAGATTGTAAATCAATTAGCTGATCGAGGAATAGCGGTGGTATTTCTTAAAGAACAAATTGATTTTTCAACGCCTGCGGGTAAATTAATGTTTACTATGTTAGGAGCTATTGCTGAGTTTGAAAGAGATTTAATCAATGAAAGAACAGCTGAAGGTCGAGAAAGGGCTAAGGCGATGGGGAAACATATGGGACGTAAAGGGCAGGATGAAAAGCAAGTGAAACAAGCTATGAACTTATTTTTTAATAGGAAAGAAAATGGATTGAGTGTAAATGACATTTCAAAAATGACGGGAGTTCCGCGTTCTACTATTTATGCAAAGGCAAAAGACTTAGAGAGCAGTGTGAAATTGTAATGGAAGATTACAAAATACTGCGCAAACAATTTCAACATATTAGTCAGAAGTATTGGGAACGAACAGGTAAAATGAAAATTTGTGAAAGATGTAATTCTAATGAAGGTATTCACCTTCATCATAAACAGGCGTTGTCCTTAGGTGGCACAAATGAATATGAGAATATAGTTCCATTATGCAACGAATGTCACAGAGAATTTCATAGACATTTTGAAGGGAAGAAATCATTTGAAACCTTTATGAATACCCCTAAACATACTGAATTGATAGGTATATGGGAAATGTTAAACAGTCAAACTGTTGACTTTCTCCTTGGTAAAGAGGTTAAGGATGTTATTAATCGAGCGTTACAATTAAAGAGAGAAATTCAAAAAGCATTGAGTGAAGAATTATTAGCAGAGAAAAGACATCTAAAGTAGCGAATCCGCTGCTTTTTTATTTTATAAAATAAATTGTTTCTGAGTAGAAATGAAAATAGGGGTTTGCCTTAAGCATTTAATTATAATCAAGAATATGAGTATAGAAACAGGTCTGATTTTTGTAATGACGGAGGGGATTGTTGTGGACATAACTCAAAGTGTGGCAAGAATAGTGGTTAATGGGAAAGACCTTCCGTTCACTTCAGTTCAAACCTCTGCATGGAATCATGGACCTGTAAATGATTTAATTGTTTCGACGAATCAAAGAGTGAATGAGCTTTATCAATTTATGTGGTCACAGGTACCAGTTACACTTACGGTGTATTTTCTTCAAGGGGCGGACTTAATGAGATTCGCTAGGATTGCTGGAATTAATGAACGTGTAACGGGAGAATATATATCATTTCATTTGGGAATAAGAAGAATTCAAAGTAGCTTAACAGCTGCTTTTTTATTTTGCATAGAAAAAAGGAAACCGCAAAGGATCCCTTTTATATTACACTGTCTTATAATTTTTATTTTTAATCCTATTTCTAGTATCCATAAATGCGGCGAATGTAGCTATAGCACCACCTAAATCATAGACTTGGAATTTGTGAGCAATAGCAAGTCCTACAATGAAATTGTAGCTGTATATAAAGCATGTAATACCGAATAACCATAACATGAACTTCAAATCTTTTAAGCTCAATCTATAATTCTTAATTTTTTTCCACATATGTATCAACTCCTATTGTTCTGAGGTTCTATAGTTTTTCTTGTTAATATCTCGCATGTTTATGATAAAGAATAGAAGGAAGATAACAGCTGCGATGCCATTAACCCAGTAGTATGTGCGCCCCATTGTGAATCCGTCATAGAAGGAATAGGCATTCCAAATTATAAGGATTACCGAGCAGATAGTAGAGGTCATTAATGAACCAAAACTTCTCATGATTGTCACCTCAATCCAAAGTGTTAGAACTTTTATACAATTATACATTTAAATAAAGGGATTTTCAAAGGGAATTACCATAAGGAGGAGTTATAACGAGTTACCTCCTATTATATAGAAGGTGGTGGGTGATATGAAGTGAAACAAAAATACGAGTTAGCTCAAGAAGATTATATGCAAGGAATGAAGTACAAAGATATAGCTGATAAATATGACGTCAGCGTGAATACCGTAAAGTCAGGGAAGACCAGGTACAAATGGGATAGAAAAGGTGTGCATACAAAAGAAGAAAAAGTACGCACACAAAAGAAGACAGGTGCACCCATGGGGAATCAAAACGCATTAGGTAATTCAGGTAACAAGAATCCTAAATGGGGTAATAAGAATGCGGTGGGGCATGGCGCTCCTAAAGGGAACCATAACGCTATGACGCATGGGTTCTTTCGTAAAAACTTCCCTGAAGAAGTTGTGGATCTTATGGAGGAGATCGCAACGAAAGACCCTTTGGATATGCTATGGGAAAATATCATGATCCAGTATATCGCTATAGTGAGGGCGCAGCGAATCATGTTAGTGAAGTATCATAACGACATGACGAAGGAAATAAAGAAAGAAAAATCATCTTTATCTGCTGAAGAAGTAGAATACGAGATTCAATTCGCTTGGGATAAGCAGGCTACGTTTATGAATGCACAGTCTCGAGCAATGACTACATCGTCGCAGGTTATTGAGAGGTTTGATAGGTTAGCAAATGTAGATGATAAGAGAAGGTTAGAGCTAGATAAGTTGAAAGCTGATATAGAGAAAACTAAAGCTGACACTGCTCGTATTAAGGGAGAAGATGGTGAAGAATACGAAGATGATGGTTTCAAAGAAGCACTAGAAGGTAAGGTAGAGGAAACGTGGGATGACTATGACGACGATTCCGAAGTGTACAAAGAAACCTGCTCCATTCAAGTTTAAGCCATTCTCCAAGAAGAAGCTGAAGGTATTAACCTGGTGGAAACCTAACAGTCCCGTTAAAGACTATGACGGGATTATTTGTGATGGTTCCATTCGTGCTGGAAAGACAGTATCAATGGCGCTTTCCTATGTTATGTGGGCAATGGAATCATTTGAGGGCGAGAACTTTGGTATGTGTGGTAAAACGATTGGTTCACACCGTCGTAACGTTATAACGCCACTTAAAAAGATGCTCAAGTCTCGTGGTTATAAGGTGAAGGACCATCGTAGTGAGAATATGTTGACCATCAAGAAAGATGGAGTAACAAACTTCTTTTATATTTTTGGTGGGAAAGATGAAAGTTCACAAGATTTGATTCAAGGTATTACTTTGGCTGGGATATTCTTTGATGAAGTAGTGCTTATGGTACGAAGTTTTGTAGAGTAAGCAACTGGGCGTTGTTCTGTTACTGGAGCGAAAATGTGGTTCAACTGTAATCCGGGTGGCCCGTATCATTGGTTTAAAACGAAGTGGCTAGATGATAAGAAAACAAGGAATCTCCTGCACTTGCGTTTTACAATGGAAGACAACTTGTCTTTAGATAAGAAAACAAAAGAACGTTACAACCGTATGTATAGCGGTGTTTTCTATCGTAGATACATCAAAGGTGAATGGCAGCTGCTTCAGGTCTCGTATTCGATATGTTTAACAAGGATGTTCACGAATTCCCTTCTATTGAACGTAACTACGTCGAGTACTATGTGTCTTGTGACTACGTTACTATGACCAACAATCTCTTGCTTCTAAAGTTTCAGCTCAACTGTCTAAGGACATCGGCTGGAGAAACCGCGGAGCCAAAGAACGAAGAGAATTATATGTGTTAGCTAATACGAAGGCGCCAGCAATCCTGATTGAACTTGGATTTATCGATAATGATGCTGATATGGCTAAATGGAACGTTGATAAAATAGCAAATTCTATCGTATACGCCCTAACGGGACAAACTGTTGGGGATGGTGGAGGAAACGGTGGTTCTAATGGTGGTATGAATATATCAAAGTGAGATAATAGTTGAAGCCGTCCTTAATCGGGAGTCTTCAACTATTATCTAAATGTTTCCTTAGCTTTCTCTATTGAGTTCTGTTCCTCTTTTGTATTTGTAAATTCGATAACCATAACAGACAGTCCAAAACATAAACAAGCAGCCTTTATCTTGCTAACTCTCACAAGAACTTACACTTTTGCTCTATCTGTATTTAACCTAGAATACAAGATTCTTTCATTTTTATTCCCGGATATATTTGAAAAACTGTATGTTTTTTATCTCAAATCAATTATATCTATAAATTTAAGGAAAGTTCTGTTATAAGATGCATCAGTGCAAGTTATTAAATTCTTTATCGGATTTATGTCAGTTACAGTCACATATCTAGTAAGCAAATGACCATCTCTATAATAAGTAATCAATATCTTCTCTTCAGAAAGAAATGAACATAATAACTTGTTTTCAATAATTTCTTGTTCGTCTTGGGTTAATG
>NZ_LXLV01000014.1 GCF_001757995.1 Bacillus mycoides
GTTACAGTCACATATCTAGTAAGCAAATGACCATCTCTATAATAAGTAATCAATATCTTCTCTTCAGAAAGAAATGAACATAATAACTTGTTTTCAATAATTTCTTGTTCGTCTTGGGTTAATGTAGGGCGCTCCACTTTTGTTTGTTTTTTAACAATCTTACCAATACCGATGAATTTCTTCGGTATCGAAGCGAATGGAGTCTGCTTAACCAGTCCTATTCTTTTTGGCATATTTGTATAGTTCATGCTGTATATCCCCCTAATTGCTATTAATAACTGTATCATTATATCAAACTTTAGTTATATTAGGATTAATTATGTGATTATAAAATAAATATTTAGAGGTTTTTGGCTCCTTATAAAATCAAACCAATTTAACTTAGCATGATTTATACATATAATAGGAGAAATTACTGTGTAGTCCCTTTGTAGGTAAGTGTGTTGTTGCTAAGGTTAATAATCTACGTTTCAATAATACCTTTCTTGACAGGGTAAAGATGTCGCTGGTTCTGTAGATGCAGGGTTGGGATTTGCAATTGATGTGAAAGTAAGTGTGAATGGTTTGTATCAATACAAAGTACACAATAGTAAAGGTAAAACATACTATGTAACTGTAAATGAAGCCTATGTAAACGTCTATTAACCTAGTAACAGTATGACAAAGAAACCGATTCCCACTAAAGAGTCGGTTTCTTACAATTATTATGTCAAACGTTTAATGCTGATACATATTATACGATAAACTCGAAATATTCCGGGAAATCAATGTTATTCATATTTTCTATGTCACCATTTTCTTCTATGTGAGCATATATTTTGTGAATGCATTTATATAATAAGGAAATATGTTTCTCAGGCATATCATCTAGTAAAATAAATGCTTCCACACGGTTAGTTGCATTCTTAGCAACTTTAAAATTCCATCTACTATAAAGCTCTGGATTTAACATGCAAGATTCAGTATCTGGACCGAAACTGTAAATCACACTTTCTTTATCCTCATTTTCTTTCATTATTGTTATTAGTGGATATCTCCCCATTGTTCTCAACACTCCTTAATCAAAAACTTTATCAAGAGGAACTTTTAAATGCTCATCAAAAGGTATCATTGGCTCAGTTTCAGGTGAATCCCATGGCCGTCCTGTTGGATGGCTCTTCTCATTTTAACATTTAATCTTGTTATTCAAATAATTTATCCATTAAATCTTGGACTTCACGTCTCTTTTTATCTGTTTCGTCCTTATCAATTGTATACTTATCATCCTCGATTATAAGAACATCACCCTCTTTTGCAGTAGCGGGAAGTTTGGATTTAGGCACATCAATTGTTGAGTTATTAATTTCAATAATTGCTAGTTCTCCTTCAAAACGGTCAATAATACCTCTTTTCATAATTATCTCTCCGTTCTTACAGAAATATTAGAACCATCGCTGTTAACAACTACTGTCCCATTTAAATCTGTTCTATAAACCTTAACAGACATTGAAGATAGCTTAGCTAAAGTTTCCTGTGTAGGATGTCCATATCGGTTACCTGCACCAGCACTGATTACAGCAATGCTTGGTTTAACTGCATCTAAAAATGGCTGAGAAGAAGAAGTCTTACTTCCATGGTGACCAGGTTTTAATACATCAGATTTTAAGTTTGACCCATGCGCTGCAACCATATCTTTTTCGCTTTTCGCTTCAGCATCGCCAGTAAATAAGAATGATTTGCTGCCGTGCGTTATTTTTAATACAGAGCTCCATTCGTTTAAGTCGTCACCATATTCTCTAACAGGAGCTAGGAATTGTGAGTTTAAACCGTTTATGGGTAAATTCAAGCCAGACTTTGCTTCTTTAATTGTTAATCCTTTGTCGGCTACTGCAGTTAAAAAGTCTTTAAATGTATCGGTTGTATGACTTACTTTAGGTGCATAAACATTTTTTACATTCATGGAATAAAGTACTTCATCTAAGCCGCCTACATGATCGGCATCAGGGTGCGTAGCAATCATATAATCAATGGTTTGGAATCCTAGTCCCTTTAGATAATTTGCGACTACCTTACCTTTGCCGTTGTTACCTCCGTCAATGAGGATAGTTTCTCCACTTGGAGACTTTATAAACGTTGCATCACCCTGTCCTACATCAATATAATGAACTTCTAAGTTGCCCTTAGGTTGAGGAAGAGTTGGACGGAAGCTTGGTTCTAATACGCGAGCTAAGAAAGCAGCGAATTGCTCACGAGTTACTTTTAAGTCTGGACCGAATGTACCATCAGGAAATCCAGCAGTAATATTATTTTGAGCTAAAGTTTTGATATATTGATAACCCCAATGACTAGCTGGAACATCAGGGAAGTTTACGTCAGTACCTGTAGGTTTTAAATTAAATGTTTTGACGAGTACGACAGCCATTTCTGCACGAGTTAATGAACGATCAGGGAAGTAGTTTTTTTCACGTTGTACAATGTTATAATGCGCTAACTTATGTACAGAATCATAGTAATAAATACCTTTGGTTACATCTGAAAAAATATGAGTATAGCTAGCTGGCTTTTCTAATTTTAACGATAAATCTAACATTAATGCCATTTGTCCACGAGTTACATTGTCACTAGGATTAAAATATCCTTCCGGAGTACCATTAATAATGCCTTTTTCCGCTAAATAGTTAATTTCTTTATATGCCCAATGATTAGATGGGACATCAGGGAAAGATTTAGCACTTGCAAGATTAGGGATAAATAATGAAACAATCATTACAAATACCGCTAGTAATAAGCTAAACTTTTTCAAAAATATCGCCTCACTTTATATATTTTTTCAACCTATTTAACTTTAGCATTTCTTACAAATAATTCAAAGTTTAATAGAATAACATGTAATATTTACCCTATTTCAGTAGGTTGCTAACAACGTTGAATTGTCATAGTTGAAAGACTTTTGAAGAGGTTAAGATAAGGTAAGGAAAACATTTCTTCAGCTTTCGTTTTATCATAGAACTGTTGACCAGGCGTATGATAAATTTTTTAACCTTTGCTATTTTTATTACCTTTAATATTGCAAGTACCGCTATGGTATGGTAGGGCTGGAAGTGATGGAAGTACTGTGGGAACAGTTGGGTATTATTAATAAGAGCCCAATAAAATATTCTCTTGGATGCAAGAGGATTTTTTTATTGGGAATAGTAAGAAAGAGGGGAGGTGCATTACATATGGGAAAAGGTAGAAGTGATAATGCTGGTAAAAAGCAACCGAATTTCGATGATTCATCTAATTTCGCTAAACAAAGCCAACCGACAGAAAAGAAGAAGAAATAAGAACAGGAGCTCTCTTGATAAAGGGAGCTCGTTTTTAAGATGCAGCTTTGAAATAAAGTCGTACCGTTTATAAAAAAATGCGATGTTTTGAAAAAAGTCGTGATGTTTACATAAGAAATTTTATAGATAGTTGCAAAAAAAGAGTAAAATCCATCTCAAAATGAAAAGAATTCTTATCTTATTGAGATGGATGAAAAAATCTCGAATCTATATTTTAAAATCTGTATTAGAATCAAACTTAACTGAAGGTTCACCTAAACCAAGTACAATAAAGAATACCTTTGACGTAAAAGGACTAAAGGAAACACTCTTTTTCGACATCACACACAATTAAGTTTTGAGTAAAATACAAGCTATTTAGTCTTAAGGGGTAAAAGTTAACTGTTTTGTATTAAAGTGTCCTTAACGTGTATTTATATGCTAGCTATATCCTATAAGCAATCATGTAATCAATATTAATATGTATAGG
>NZ_LXLV01000015.1 GCF_001757995.1 Bacillus mycoides
TTTTTCCCCTCATTACGAGCATGAGCAAACTTTGCAGCCTCATCCATTAAGGCCTTTTCTCTTGCTTCATATGCTTGACGGAAAGAAGAATCTTGACTCATACGTTCCCACTTATTCATTGCTTTTTGTAAAATCGGATCTTGGTTCATGGCAATGTCCTCCAATGTTTGTGTGAGATACTCATCTTCATTCGCTGGTAATAATAATAACCAACGAACAAACGAATCTTCCCACGGATTAACTTTCTCTTCGCGCCATTGCTGTAGTAACTTTGGAATCTCTACAATATGAACTTCTATATCGTCACTTAATAACTTTTGTTGTTGCTGATTCCAAAGGATTCCTGTTGTATGAAACGCTTCATATTCTGGAAACATCACAAAATTTAACAAGTTAATGGTAATCGTTTTATGAAGTGAGCTATAAGGCATTCCTTTTTGCAATTGAGAGGTGTATAACCTTCCCCAATAATACAAGCTTCGTTTGATCATATCGTGATTGTTATTCAATTGTATTTCCACATTTACCTTTGTTCCTGTATTTAATGTAGCCGAAATATCTAAAATCGATAATTTATCTTCTTCATATTCTCGATGCAAATGTGGATCTTCTAATTGTAGGGAAACAATAGGTGACTCTAAAGAATCTTTTAATATTGCATTTAAAAAGGCAACTAAAATATCTTCATTCCCATTTGTGCCAAATAACTGCTTAAATGCAAAATCGATACGTAAATTTACTAATGAATTGGACATGTTTTTCCTCTTCCTGTTTCAGACTATATCTTTACCTATATTGTACATAAAACCAAAGTCAACATGCAAACAATCCCTTATGATTTATATAAGCGAAGCATATAGATATACAGGCTCTGTTGCAAAGTTTGAAAAAATCATAAACAGGTTGGTAAATGAGGAACAATGTCTAGGAAGTAGCTAGTAATTGTTGAAGTTCATTGTACGTTGAAAAGGCGGAGTCTCTTCGAAGACTTCGCCTTTGTTTATATAGGGCATGAATGGTCTCAATACCTTTAATCGTACGTGAAGCATGACGAAGATTTTGAAATTCTGCGGATTTGACAAAATGCTTCTTTACATGCCTATGATCCTGTTCAATAAGATTGTTTAAATGTTTAAGTGATATATTGTAAAAAAATGATAAAATATAAGCCTAATATGTTAATGGGGTGTATAAATTGAGTAATAAACATGCATCAATTATGGTCATAGATGTAAGCAACATTTATAATGCAAAAGAGTTGCATTTACTGCTTAAAGAGAAACTTGAGTTTCCTGATTTTTACGGGGAAAATTGGGATGCCTTTTGGGATTGTATTACAGGATTTGTGTTTCCTTTGCCAAACAAAATGATCTTCGACGGATGGTCAAAGTTAGAAAAAAGGTTACCGAGAGATACAAAAATAATGAAAGAGTGCCTTCTTGATTATAATGAAGAGCATAGAAAGAACCCTGAATGGAAAAGCGAATACTTATTTAATTAAATAGCAGGAAATATTTATGCTGTGACTAAGAATCTTAATATAGAATAAGAAGCCCTACTAGGGGCTTTTTT
>NZ_LXLV01000016.1 GCF_001757995.1 Bacillus mycoides
TATCTGAATAAGTTTGAAATTTATCCCCTTTTTTAACCATAATAAAATCCCCTCCAAGTAAAAGTGTAACATCCATGTGTATTCATGGTCTTTTTACACTGTCTACCTTAAGGGGATAATATCAATTTATGGTGTCTTTAATAATTAAATCTATAATTTATATAATGCATCGCATAATTTCGATTTGAAAATTCCAGGCTTCATTTTACTAACTGATTTATAATTACTATAGAATAAGCCAATGGAAGAGAAGAAGGGGATGGATATTTATATTGGATAGTATAAACCCCTATATTCTCTGATCAATTTTATTTAATCTTACCAACTACCGACTCGAACATCCGCCTTCAACCACTTCACCCAATCCAAATCCTCTACCTTAAGCAAACTCAATGAAACACCTTTCATATCTAAAGAAGTTAACAGCGTACCGACTTTTACGAATTTAATTTGTAAGCCTTCCAGTTCACATAAACGGCGAATATCATTTGCGAAAATGTATTGTTCCATTAATGGTGTCGCACCGAGTCCGTTAATGAGGATGGCGAAGTTGTCACCTTTTCTCCAGCGATAAATGCTTTTTAGTTTGTTCATCAGTTCGATTGCCAATATTTCAGAAGAGGATAGCGCTTCTTTACGGTAACCTTGTTCACCGTGGATGCCGACGCCGTAAAAGACTTCATCGTCGTTTAATGTGAAGGAAGCTTTTCCTTGTACTGGATCGTTTGCAGGTGAAAGGGCGACTCCTAATGTGTGTAAGTTTTGGATGACAGAACGGCCAAGTGTTGTTAGTTCTTCTAAAGAATGGTCTTCAAGAGCGGCCGCACCAAGTATTTTTTGAACGAAAACAGTGCCAGCTACGCCTCGTCTTCTTTTATTAAAAGAAGCATCATCTTCAATTGAAACGTCGTCATTTACGATGATGTGGTCAATTTTTCTTCCTTCTTCTTTTGCGACTTGTTCTGCAGCTTTAAAGTTTTCTACGTCATCTTTAAAGTTTTTAATGATGAATAAAATACTTTTTTCCTTTGGCATTAAGCGAGTTGCCGCTACAATTTGCTCCACTGTAGGCGGGGTAAAGATACTTCCGTTTACTGCCGCTGTAAGCATTCCTTCTCCTACATAACCAATATCAGCAGGTTCGTGTCCGCTACCACCGCCGCTTATAATGACAACATTTTGCTTCATTTTTGCGATATCTTTTACATAAATGATGTTATGTGTTTCATCGTAATTTACTTTGTCGTTATGTTCAAAATAAAAGCCATGCAGCATATCTTGAACAATATTTTCTACATCATTCATAATCTTTTTCATTGCTTTGGCCACCTTATGATTACTTTGCTGATTGCTCGAGTAAAAGTAGTAATTGATTGTTTATCATATTTTTCATGAGAGAAGACATAATGGACGGATCGACTTCACATTTACTTTCAATCCAATCTTTTATCGTCCCAACGAAGCCGTGACTATAAAAAGAAGCAATCGTATTTTTCGTTTCAATAGAAAGAGTTAATCCACAGCTCATGGATAGTTCATCAATAATCTTCATATATAAGTTTTTCGTATGCTCAAATAAATAGTGATTAAACGAGTTTTGCTCAATGACTTTAAAAGCATTTCGGTAAAATTTTTGGTTTTCATAAAAGTAATCGAATAATAAATCGAAAATATTTTCCCATGTTTCATAGTCGAGAAAGTCTATAATATTTTCTTTCGTTTCTTCTTTATAAATCCAGCTTAATAGTTCAAATTTATCTTTAAAATGATAGTAAAAAGTTTGCCTACGCATTTGACAGTGTAACATAATATCGCTCACTGATATTTTATGAAACGACTCTGTTTCCATTAAATGTTTCAATGAGTTCGCGATTATCTTTTTAGAAATTATAGAAGAGGTCATCTGAATCATCCCTAGAATGTTATTAATATAAAAATCCTATCTATAAATGAGAGCGGTGTCTTTAGACAGATTGTCCATTTTGTCCGTTTACTATAAAACGCTTTCATTTTAACATGAGTAGTAAGAAGAAGATTTCAAATATATCACAATATATTAAAGGAATTGAGGGAGAACCACAATGAAAAAGATTATAAATAAACCTGAAACATTAGTAATGGAAATGTGCAACGGAATGGTTATGGCTCATCCAGAGCTTGAGCTTTTGAAAAAATATAAAGTTATTAAGAAGAAAGAAATGAACGAAAACAAAGTAACGCTAATTAGCGGCGGCGGTAGCGGTCATGAGCCGGCACATGCAGGACTAGTCGGAAAAGGAATGTTAGATGCGGCAGTGTGCGGAGATGTGTTTGCTTCTCCTTCGCAAATTCAGGTATATCAAGCAATTAAAGAGACAGCTAGTAAAAAAGGTACGTTATTAATTATTAAAAATTACAGCGGCGATATTATGAATTTCAAAAACGGTGCGCATTTAGCGACTGAAGATGGAATTGAAGTGGACTACGTAAAAGTGGACGATGATATTGCGGTAGAAGATAGTCTTTATACAGTAGGACGCCGCGGCGTTGCGGGAGTTATTTTAGTGCATAAAATTGCCGGCGCAGCAGCGGAAGCAGGTATGGATTTAGGAGCGGTGAAAGCTATCGCTGAAAAAGCAGCGGCTAACGTGCGTACAATCGGTTTAGCGTTAACTTCTTGTACAGTACCAGCGAGTGGTTCACCTACTTTTACACTTGCGGAAGATGAAATGGAATACGGCGTTGGTATTCACGGTGAACCAGGAATTAAGCGTGAAAAAACGATGTCAGCTGATGAATTAGCTAACCGTATGACAAATGATTTAGTAAAAGATTTAGGAGTAAAAGATGGCGAAGAAATTGCACTTCTAGTAAACGGTTTTGGCGGAACACCACTGCAAGAACTTTACTTATTTAATAACGCGGTTACGAGAGAATTAGCTGCTAGAAACATTAAAATAAATAGAGTATTTGTCGGTAACTATATGACGAGTATCGATATGGCTGGTATGTCTTTAACAGTGATGAAGTTAGATGACGAGCTAAAAACGTTATTATCGAAAGAGTGTAATACACCTGCGTTTAAAGTAGATGGACCAGTTGAGAGTGTAGAGTATGTTAATGTGCTTGAAGATGTAGAAGAGAAAGAAGTTTCCTTCGAAATAGAAACAGCGGAAGAGCACGCTGTTATGAAAGATAATGTCATTACATTAAATAACATGATCTATCTAGTTGATAAAATGAGCGACATTATCATTAAAAATGAAGTACCGTTCTGTGAGTTAGATACACATGCAGGTGACGGTGACTTCGGAATGAGTGTGGCAAAAGGATTTAAACAATTAAAACGTGAGTGGCATTCTATTGTTGAACAAGAAAATGTAACGATCGGATCATTCCTTGACGGTTGTTCTATGATTATTATGGAACATTGCGGCGGCGCTTCTGGTCCAATTTGGGGCGGTGCATTCCGCGCAGCTAGTAAAGCAGCAGGCGAAAAACGTGAGCTAACAGTGAAAGAATTCGCTGAAATGTTACAAGCAGCACTTCACGGCATACAATCTATCGGTGAAAGATCATTCGGCAGAGGAGCGGTAGTTGGTGACAAAACGCTTGTTGATGCACTTGCTCCATGTGTAGATTCTTGGTTAGATAGCGCTTCAAACGAAGTAGACGTGAAAACTGCCTTTGAAAAAGGAGCAGAAGCAGCGGTTAAAGGAGCAGAGTATACGAAAGAAATCGTAGCTCGCATGGGCCGCGCTGGCACAGTTGGTGAAAGAAGCTTAGGATATCCTGATGCAGGTGCACATGCGCTTGGGGTTATCTTTACGGAGATTGCGGGTAGTTTGAGATAAAGTGATATTAGTTTCATAGAATCTTCTCCGTAGTAAGTTTTTTACTGTGGAGAGGATTTTTTCTATATAGTTGACGGTATAGAAAACTTCTTCTGGTGCCTTTATGGGAGCGTTGTCATGTATGCTCTTTACACAAATATATGTATCTTTATAACCACTAAGGATTTTAAAAGAAGATAAACAAAGTGAGTTCAAATAAGTATAGTAAAGGTGTAATATTGTCTGTTGCAAGCAGCTTTTAATGAGTAGTCTATAAATAGGTATAAGGCTCCCTCTTATGACAGACCTTGTTATCGGTGCTGGTAGAGGTAGATAAATTAAAGCTGAAGTGTGAACAAATTACGAATTTTTTATTTTGGAATCCGGCCACTCGAATTTTCTGTAAATTGTTGAGAAAGTTTAAATTTCTAATGGTCTCGAATAAAAAAGATGGAATTTTCTGTTATTATAATATTAGAAGATAGTAAGAGGAAGATTAGGAGGGATTTCATGATTGCGGCTAATGCACAAGAGAAAATAATACAGCTGTTAAATGAGTGGTATTTAGAGATAAGATCCAGACGTATAAAGGAAGCCGAACGTTTGAAAGAAAAAATAGACGTAGAGATACATAAACTTAAAAGAGAAGCAGAAGAAAACTTTCAAAATCAGAATCTGTCATTATATTATTCGCTTTTAAAGTTTAGATATAACTACTTGATAGATAACCTGGGTTTAAATAAAGATAGTTTTAATGAAATAGATTCATTCGAAAAACCGACAGATAACTTTTTAGCGTACTATTATAATTTCTTTAAAGGTATGCATGCAAATGAGCTAGGGAACTATCACTTAGCAAAGGAACATTATGATCGAGCAGAGGTGTTTTTGAAATATGCTCCTGATTCACTAGAACAGGCTGAGTTTTATTATAAGTCAGCAACTTTCTACTATGATATACAGGAAGGTTTAAAATCCATTAACTATGCAAAAAAAGCGAAAGAAATGTTTGCTGAACAACCAGGATATGAAATTAATATTGCTTTCTGTGAAAATATTTTAGGACTAGCATGTATTTATTTAAGAGAATGGGAATTAGCTGAAGAACACTTTATGGCAGCGTTAGATCAATTTCAAAAAAATGGAGAAGAAAAATTTATTCTAATGGTTCGACATAATCTGGGATGGATGTATTCAAGTCAGAATATGTCGACTTTGGCTATTCGTTATCTTTCTGAAGTCGTGGAAAAGAATCCAAATCACTATAAAGCTATTTTTGCTAAGGCGCTAGAACACTATAAGCTAGAAGAAGTTGAGATAGCTGGTGAACTTATTGAGAAAGGTTTAAGTATTAGTAATGAGATTAATCAACTAGAGTTCCAACATCGGTTCAAGGTTTTAAAGGAACAGAACGACAATTCTTCCGCTCAAAAACTTGAAATAGTAGTTTTAGAAGGGGTTCAATACTTTGAGAGAGAAGAGTTATATGAGTATATGCAGGAACATTATGAAACGTTGGGAATTAAGTTTTTTGAAGAAGAAAAGCACACGGAAGCTAGTAAGTATTTCTATTTGAGTGCACAAGCACGTAAAAAAGCGATAGATAAGGGGGCGTTAAAATGAAAAAATTATTACTAACGATTATGGGGATTGCTACGGTATTTACGTTTTCATTAGGTTTATTAAGCCAAGATAGTTCAGAAAAAGGTAAGCAACATCCAAATGTTATTCAAAGTATGTCAGTAGGGGATTATGGTGGTTAATACTTGATACAAAGAGTGCTATTCTAATTAGGATAGCACTCTTCCGTTTAGTTGGAGGATTGTTCATGTGAATAACTTCAGAGCGTTTTGAAAATGAAACTTACGAATGCTATGAATGTGGCAAAGATATTGAAAGTGAAGAAGTTAATAGAGAAACTTGGAAATGTGATGTTTGTAATAGGAAAGTAGTATTTAATATAGGTGAAAAAAGTGAGAAGTTAGTCAGAGTACTCCCTAATAAAGTGAGAAGGTATGATTATGTCTTTAATCAATATGATAAAGTATTTTGTGAGGTGAAAGGAATTCCTTACTTTAACGGAAAGTCTTATTTCATCAATGTTGCTGATCATGGGGGAGTAAAGGGCGAAACGGATGAATTTGCGAATTGCATGCTAAGGAATTTATAAATTGTAGTGAAAAATATGACAAGAAGAGGTTATAGTAGTAGTTTGCTGTAACCTCTTTGTATTTTATTTTTCCATCTCATGTATTTCACCCTGCATAAAAAATATTTCTCAACATTTCATCTGTTGAAAAATATTGAATATTCGTATTATAACGAATATTATGTTGTTATCGACAAAAAAATGATAATTCGCAGACACTGGGGAGGAAATGCATTGAAAAAGAATAAGAAGTTAAAACCATTATCAGTTTTAGCAACAGCGGCAGTGCTAAGTAGTAGTTTTGCTTTTGGAAGTCATGCGGCGTATGCTGATGCGCCATCATCTCTACCAATAGATGAGCATTTAATACCGGATGAGCGTTTGGCAGAAGCACTAAAACAACGGGGAGTAATTGATCAATCTGCATCACAAGCTGAGACGTCAAAGGCTGTTGAGAAGTATGTTGAGAACAAGAAAGGGGAAAACCCTGGGAAAGAAATTATTAAAGAAGATAGTCTTACGCAAGAGGCTTCTGATTTTATGAAAAAAGTAAAAGATGCAAAAATGAAGGAAAATGAACAGGCGCAGCAGCCCGCAGTAGGACCAGTAGCTGGACAAGGTGCAGGATTGAATTCTAGTAAATTAAATGGAAAAGTACCTACTGCACCAGCGAAGCAAGAAGAGTACAACGGAGCTGTTCGAAAAGATAAAGTACTTGTTTTACTCGTAGAATTTAGCGATTTTAAGCATAACAATATTGATCAAGAGCCAGGATACATGTATTCTAAGGACTTTAATCGTGAACATTATCAAAAAATGTTATTTGGTGATGAACCATTTACGTTATTTGATGGATCGAAGATTAATACATTTAAACAATATTATGAAGAACAATCTGGCGGCAGCTACACAGTTGATGGAACTGTAACGGAATGGCTTACTGTTCCAGGGAAAGCTTCAGATTATGGTTCGGATGCGGGCACTGGCCATGATAACAAGGGTCCTTTAGGGCCGCGCGATTTTGTGAAAGAAGCATTAAAAGCAGCGGTAGCAAAAGGGATAAATTTAGCAGACTATGATCAATTTGATCAATACGATCAAAATGGTGATGGAAATAAAAACGAGCCAGATGGCATTATTGATCATTTAATGGTTGTACATGCGGGCGTTGGTCAAGAAGCTGGCGGCGGTAAATTGAAAGATGATGCAATTTGGTCTCATCGTTCAAAACTTGGATCAAAACCATATGCGATTGATGGCACAAAATCTTCTGTTTCAAATTGGGGCGGAAAGATGGCTGCATACGATTATACAATCGAGCCTGAAGATGGAGCGGTTGGTGTGTTTGCGCATGAGTATGGTCATGATTTAGGATTACCAGATGAGTACGATACAAAGTATTCAGGACAAGGTGAACCTGTTGAGTCATGGTCTATTATGAGTGGCGGCAGCTGGGCTGGAAAAATTGCAGGAACAGAGCCAACAAGTTTCTCACCACAAAATAAAGAGTTTTTCCAAAAGAATATGAAGGGCAACTGGGCGAATATCGTTGAGGTAGATTATGATAAACTTCGCACAGGAGTCGGTGTTGCAACATATTTAGATCAAAGTGTTACAAAATCAAAACGACCAGGAATCGTTCGTGTTAACTTGCCGGACAAAGATATCAAAAATATTGAATCGGCATTTGGTAAGAAGTTTTATTACAGTACAAAAGGAAATGACATTCATACAACACTTGAGACACCAGTATTTGACTTAACAAATGCAAAGGATGCTAAGTTCGATTATAAGGCATTCTACGAACTTGAAGCGAAGTATGATTTCCTTGACGTATATGCGATTGCAGAAGATGGAACGAAGGTACGTATTGATAGAATGGGCGAAAAAGATGTAAAAGGCGGCGTGGATACAACTGATGGTAAGTGGGTTGATAAATCATACGATTTAAGCCAATTTAAAGGGAAAAAAGTAAAACTGCAATTTGAGTATTTAACAGATATTGCAGTAGCTTATAAAGGATTTGCGTTAGATAATGCAGCATTAACTGTAGATGGAAAAGTTGTTTTCTCGGATGATGCAGAAGGTCAACCAGCAATGACATTAAAAGGATTTACTGTATCTAACGGATTGGAACAGAAAAAAAATAACTACTATGTAGAGTGGAGAAATTACGCTGGTTCTGACACGGCGTTACAACATGCGCGTGGCCCAGTGTTTAATACAGGAATGGTTGTATGGTATGCGGATCAAAGCTTTACAGATAACTGGGTAGGCGTTCATCCAGGTGAAGGATTCTTAGGAGTAGTAGATTCTCATCCAGAGGCAATCGTAGGAACATTAAACGGACAACCGACTGTGAAGAGCAGTACGCGTTATCAAATTGCCGATGCGGCATTCTCATTTGATCAAGCGCCAGCATGGAGAGTAGACTCGCCAACTCGCGGTATCTTTGACTATAAAGGATTACCAGGCGTTGCAAAATTTGATGACTCTAAGCAGTACATCAACAGCGCGATTCCAGATGCAGGACGTAAGTTGCCGAAACTAGGATTAAAGTTTGAAGTAGTAGGTCAAGCTGAAGACAAGTCTGCAGGTGCAGTTTGGATTCATCGATAGAATAAGGTGAAATTAAGAGGAGCTGCCTCATAAGTCGGTGAAACCGGCTTATGAACAGCTCTCTTCTTATTTTAGAAACGGGGCAATTTAGTTTAGAAACCCGTTCATTGGAAAGGAAGATATAAAATTCATTTTCAATAAAAACGAGAAATGATATCGCTAGAGAATTTCCTTTTCCTTCCACGTTCGAGGTGTAAAACAAAGGGAGGAAGTCAGTAGCAGTCCTGTTATATTCTGCATAGCAGCGATTTATATGTCGAGAAATCAAAATAGATTTATGTAGCATGTCGCTTTAGTTTTAAAAGTAGAAATAAATCAGTAAATTACAATCTAGCATAATTCAAATTAACTGAAATGCATGAGCAAAAATACATTCTCATACGAGATTTTTATTAAATTACAAAATACTTATCAGACTTGATTGTAAGAAATGATAAGTATCGTTGGTATAATTGTATTGTTATAATCTTTAAGATCATTTAAAGACGCATCTGATAATTGATTTTTTATGATGTACAGAAAAAACTAATTATCACATCCTTTTATTTTCACACTAGAACCTAAAAAGAGGTTCTGTTACAAAGTTTCTTAACAAGAAAAAGTTATGTTGCAAAAAGGATTGTGCCTATTAATTATATGAAGAGAGGCATGTATTGTGTTACTAGACAAAAATACTTAATACACCAATGTTACCTTCATTCACCCTCCTCATTATTATAAGCTAATAGTGGTTCGTACATCATTATAGCGTGATTCTCCGTTACATATTGGTCTTCTATAAACTGTTTCTGTTGATTATATACTCTACGTTGAATAACATTATGTCGTATATAACCACCCCAGTATGCAGATTGGATTGAGTGTTCTTTTTCATATACTTCATATTGATAAAGCTGTGGATGGGCAACTCTCCATTCACCGACTAAATGCTTATCTGTAATATAAAGGTGAAGTTGATACGATTGGTCCGTTTCATTTTTTATTTGTAAATCCAAATAGTTATAAGAACAAGTCGCTCCACTTCCAAATGGTTGGGTCCGCTTGGAATCAGGAAAGACATCAAAACTATGACGATATCGCTCTGTTACTGTCAATGGTGTATGTAAGGTCATCCAATATATTAAATTTGAAAGCTGACAAAGACCTCCTCCAATGCCTGCTTGAAAAGATCCATAGTGTAGTATCATGCCCTCTACATACCCTTTTCTCCTCGTAGGCTTACCTATTAAACGCCAGTAAGAGAATGTTTCTCCCGGTCTAATGACGATACCATTTAGTTGTTTAATAGCAATCTTCAAATTAACAACTTTATTCTGTTGATACCACATATCTACATCTTTGAGCTTACGAAGTAGTATCGTTCGGTGCTGAATCGCTGTATAGGGTAACTTTTCTTGTTGAAATGTTTTTGCATATGTTTTTCCGTCTGCTAACCACTGAATGTACCTCTTTGTAGAGTAATACCATGTCCCTAGTAGAATGCGATACTTAGACCGCTGTTTAGGACGTAAGTTCACTAAATTCATTTTATTTCCTCTCTCCATCGTTTTCATATGTTACCATTTCCGTAATTACGATCCCAATCAATTGCCGTATTAATGCCTTTGAATTTACCCAAGTTTTCCCGCACAGAACTGTAATATTAATTGTCGCATGCTCTCGTTGTTTTACTACATTCTTATATGCATATCCATCAATGAATTGTACTTTTCTTAGCTGCATAGTAATTAACATAAATAGATAAAAGACGCAAAAAAAACAGTATAATTAATCTAATGGGGACCTTGTTTTTTCCATTTTTCGAATTGCTTATATTCATGTGAAACTCTGCTTCAATACGATAAATTCAAATAAACACATTATAAATATAAAGGATAACCTTAAACAAATAATAATGAAAATTAAAGAAATTCTAAAGTATTAATATATTTTTACTAAATATTGATTGATAATAAGTTGTTTTTTGAGACGTTACTAGGTTCTGTTGCAAAGTTTCTTAGCAAATAAAAAGTTAAGTTAATTACAATGAATCATGTTAAAAGGTATGTTCTCAGGATTTTATTGCGATTTTAATGGGGATAGCATTGTTTTTATAGGCTACATTTTAGCGAAATAAAAGATCAAAAGCGATATGTATATTAACAATGTTACATTAGTGTTTTTCTTTTTATTTATATATTCGTAAATAAAATAGCATAATATCAGCATGAATCCCTATAGTAATATGATTTTTTGCATATTTTAAAATTCAGTATATCCTCCGAAAACTTTTGATTGTATAATGTGTTTTGTCATATTCTTTTAGATTTTTCGACAAAAAATAACAAAAAATAGAAGACGTATTGGGAGAAGGCATTATGTACACAAAACTATTAAAATCAATTACATCATTATCACTAATAGGTGGTGCTTTATTATATACAAATGGCAGTGATGTGAAAGCTGCTGAAGCAGGCGTTTTTTCTGATGTACCTACATCGCATTGGTCGTATCCGGCGATTAAAGATTTAGCGGGCAAAAATATTATTTCAGGTTATGGAAATGGGATATTTGGTTTTGGAGATGTTGCGACGAGGGAGCAAGTTGCGGCTTTAATTTATCGAGTGCTAGTGCCGAGTAAGCAAGGTGGTACGTTTAGTAATGATGGCGCTCGTTATGTATTAAAAGATGGGTCTACTTTAAATAATCCGTATCGTGATATTCGCTCAGGTTCTACAATGTTTCCGGAAGAGGTTTTAACGTTAACGAAATTGGGGGTTTTTAAAGGTGATGGAAATGGCGGTTTTAGACCGAAAGATTCTGTTAGCCGCGCAGAAATGGCGCAAATTATTAAAAATGCGTTCCAAGTTTCAGCTAAACAAAAACATACATTTAATGATGTTCCAAATGGATTTTGGGCAGAAAACGCGATTAGTGCGGTGCAGTCAAACGGGATTGCATCTGGTACAGGAGACGGGAAATTTGAACCAGCTAAAACGGTAACGCGTGAACAGTATGCACAGTTTTTATATAATGCATTGAAATATAAAAAGCCTGAGGTTGCGGTGCAAGATACAGAAGATGCGGCACTATTAACAGCATTCAAAAATGAAGTGCAAAAGCGTATTAATACGTACGAAACGAATATTACACTTCCATATAAAACGAAAAATAGTAATACAGAAGAAGTGATGAATACACTTTTTAACGCGTATAAAGAAGTCGCAAGTAAAAATGAGTATACAAATTATAATAGGTCGAATGTTTCATATGGACTTTCTGGATCCCCTGGAAATTATACATTTACGTTAAAGATTACATATCGCGAAACGAAAGAACAAACGGAATATGTAATGAAACAAGCAAAGGCAATCGTTTCCTCTATTATTCAGGTCGGAATGGATGATCATGAAAAAGTGAAGGCGATTCATGATTATGTTGTAAAACATGTTTCTTACGATACGTCTTATAAAGCGTATACAGCATATGAGGCACTCGCGAATCATTCTGCCGTTTGCCAAGGTTACACACTATTAACCTATCAATTATTAAAAGAAGCTGGAATTGAGAATCATTTTGTAGTAGGAACTGGAGACGGTCAGCCTCATGCTTGGAATTTAGTAAAAATCGATAACAAATGGTACCATCTTGATACAACATTCGATGATCCAATACCTGATAAACAAGGGCGAGTAACATATTCTTATTTCAACTTATCAGATGAACAAATTGCAAGAAATCATGGGTGGAACCGCGGGGACTATCCGCAGGCTACAACAAATTATTATGATACAATTACAAATAAAATCGCAGCGGGTAGCCCTAAAACAACTACATACGAGCAAATATTAAAAGATACAAAACTAAATTATTTAGCAAATGAGTACGTTGCGAATAACTATAATGAATTAAAAAATAAAATGCAGCAGCGCTATAGTGCAAAAGTAGAAAAGATTGAAGTTCTTTATAAGCAATCAATGGACGGTTCCTTACAAGATGTGAAAAAAGCAATTGGAGAAATCGGTTTTCCAAAAGGGGCGAATCGTGTTTCTTATAAAGCGGAGCCGTATAATGCGAAAGAAGGATATTCTTTGGTGACGATTACGTTTACATATTGAGAATGAGAAAAAGCATCTGTTTCAGATGCTTTTTTATTATTTCAGTTCGACATAATGTGACAAAGGAATGTAACTGCATCTGTTATGATAGCTTTTAAAATTTTACATTTTGGGGGATCAGTAATGAACAAAAAGAAGATTTTTGCTGCGTTAATAGGAATTGTAGTTTTACTTGTAATTATTAATGTAGTTGTTACGAAAGGGAAAACGACATCAACTAGTGAAAAAATGTACACTGAGAAAGAATACAATAAATTAGTAGATGAGCATTTTGAAGAAACGCAAAAGTTAAAAAGTGATAAGAAGTTATTAGAAACAGAAAATAAATCTCTTGATGCACAAGTTAAGAAGTTAAAAGATGAATTAGCGAAAAAAGAGCAACAAGTAGCGCAGCAGCCAGTTCAGCAAGAACAACCTAAGCAAGAACCGCAGCAACCTACACCAGCTCCACAGCCGGAAAAGAAAGAAGAGCCTAAACCAGAACAACCTACTGGTGCATTCGCAAATCCTGTGAAAAATATAAATAAAACAGAGGCAATGAATAAAGTGAAAGAAAAGGCGAAGCAAGACTTCCAAGATGACTACATGACGCAAAACTTTGTTGCTGAGGAGCAATCAAAAGCATTTGATTTCTTAAATGGAGTAGAAATCAAATCACAAGAAGAATTAAATGTGATGAAGAAAGCGATAGGAGATTTCCCTAACGACTTTATGACAGCGAAGTTTGTTTATGAAGAACAAATGAAGGCGAAGAATAAGCAAGGATAATATAAAAACGCTATCTTTTAAAAAGGTAGCGTTTTTGTTATGGATTATAAAGTTCTTCCTGTATTTGACATATACAGTTAGACTGTATAAAATACAACTATACAGTTCAACTATATAGTTTAGCTATATATTTATCGTTACATTGGAGGTCTTTATGAATAGGGATAAAAATTTACCATTAACGGAAACAACGTATTACGTTCTTTTAGCTTTATTAGAGCCAGCACACGGGTATTTAATTATGCAAAAGGTGGAGGAACTTAGTAATCATCAAGTGAAAATCGCAGCGGGTACATTGTATGGTGCGGTTGAAAATTTATTAAAACAAGGGTTAATAGAATCGGTAAAAAGTGAAGATAAACGAAGAAAAGTGTATGTAATTACTGAGCGTGGGAAAGAAGTATTACATTTAGACTTTATGAGGATGCAGCACATTATTGGGGTTACAAAAAGCTTATTAAATGTATAGTTAGGGGGAAGCGAAGATGTGGAGATTGAAATTCTTTTTAGACTTTGAGAAAGAGGAAAAATGGTTAGAAGAGATGGCTTGGAAAGGCTATCAACTAGAAAGCAATACATTCGGTTATAAATTTAAAATCGCAGAACCGGAAGATGCGACAATTAAAATAGATCATAGAATATTTAATAGAAGAAAAGATTTTATTAATTACTGTACATTATTTGAAGATAGTGGCTGGAAGCATATAGCCGGTAATTGGTGGTCAGGCACGCAATATTTTAAAAAGGTAGATGAGGAAAGTGAAGATGACATTTTTTCAGATCAAATGTCACGAGCAGGGAAGTACAAGCGTCTATCTAAGACATTTTTAGAATTAGCGATATGTTATTTGCCGCTGTTAATCCTATTTATGTTTAATAATACAATTGATCTAGGAGCGATTTTAAATCCGAAAGACTTATACTATACACCAGGATTATGGGATATGCACGGCGCAGCATTTTTAGGATTATTCTTATTTGAAACGCCATTTGCATTAATGAGGGGCATTTCATGGTTGTTTATCCCAGCTGCGATTGGTATGTTTTTCTTTTTCTCATATAAAGCAAATCGATTGTATGAAGAGAGAAAATACTAAGAGGACCCCCTTAAAGCTGATGCTTTGAGGGGGATTCTTTTGAATTTGTAAATGGTGTACTTGGTTAGCTTGATGGGCATGTGACGCTACCCCATAAAGAAAAGACACCCATATATGATATTATCCCCTTAAGGTAGACAGTGTAAAAAGACCATGAATACACATGGATGTTACACTTTTACTTGGAGGGGATTTTATTATGGTTAAAAAAGGGGATAAATTTCAAACTTATTCAGATAAAT
>NZ_LXLV01000017.1 GCF_001757995.1 Bacillus mycoides
GTGAAGCCTTACCTACAGAGGTAAGGCTCTTTTGTTGTATCTGAGGTTAATTTTTTTTGGAGGTACTCCAAAATATTGGGTTGATGGGCATGTGGTTCTACTTCTATCACTGAAAGTAAACTAATATCTAAAAGTTTACTTTCGGTAATAACAAAAAAGTCCCTTCATAATGCTAAAGGGACTTCGCTCACACAAATGATCTGCACATCAATTCACTTTTGATATACAGATCATTTGTATGATAATTTTTATAAATAATTGCGGAATAATGAACTTACATTACTGCTTTTAAAAGCTCTGTTACTAATGGAAGTACTCCACCTAAGAATGATAAAACTGCCATTGCGATTGTCATATTATTTCCTCCTCTTTTGTTGATGCTAAGATGTGATTTATCTTTATGCTTTCATTATAGTAAGCGCTTACATTTTTATCAATATATTTTTATATGCAATATTACATATAGGAGGCAACGAAATATCACATTTCCGTATTAAGAATATGTATTGGAAATTAATTGTTCCCTCAAACAAAAAAGAACTTGTAGTTCTTCTACAAGTTCTTTTTAGATAGTACTAATGTTAATGGTTAAACAATTTAAACAGGTACTAAGACCAAATCCATTGATCATCATTATTTTGATTTGAAGTTTTCGATTCTTGAATTTTTTCGATGTTGTTTTCTATGTTCCAATTTATAGAACTTCCGCCCCATTGTGCAAATTCCATATTATTTACTTTAACTTTGTCACCGACATTGAGTTTTTGTCCTTGTGTTAAGTAAACTTCTAGAATTTCATCTCCACCGTTGATTTTAGGATATTTAACAAGTACATAATCTATAGGTACGTTTACGTATTCATCAATTTTTCCTTTTTTACTAACTTCTCCTATTACATAATCAGGTCGACCATTTTCTTTTAAATGCATTCCTGGTGTTAATGATTTATTTTCAATAGAATTTGCAATCATATATTCAGTGAAATTACGCATCATTGTACCAGTAACTTTTACTTGATCACCTATTTTTACATTTGGTATAGAATCAAAATTGATACTGATAGGATCTGTATATTGTTTTGATTCTACAAAAATAACATTATCACTAATCTCAACTACGCGACCTTCAATTGTTGATATATTTGATTCAATAGAAGCTGCACTAGCTTTTGTTACTTCTAAGCCTGGTAAATTTGTTCCTGCAAGTGCTGCTACTCCTAATGCACCAGCTAAAACGATTTTTTTTATACCCATGTTATAACATCTCCATTCATGTTTTAATTTTAATATTAACCTTACTGTAACTATTATAGTTACGTCGATAATGATTATCAACTATAAATTTTATGCAATCTTACATATTTAAAAAAATAGAACATTGAAATTTAGTGTTTTAGGTCTAAGGAAAGGGAAATTAGAAGGGCTAGCTCCTCGGCTTCGCTTCACCCCAGCCATCACCTCACACCCAAAAACAAGGAATTATAAAACATTAATTGAATACATTTTTGATACCGACTAAAATTTAGGACTGGAAAGAGGGTAATCTGATGCATTACATAACTGCATGCTTGAAAATTATTAGTGATAAAGACCTTAATGAAATAATAGAGGAGTTCAAAAAACTTGAAAAAGAAACTATTAAAGAAGAAGGATGTATTCAATTTCATGTTTACCCTCTTGAACCTTCAGAACGAAAATTAATGCTTTGGGAGATTTGGGAAAACGAAGAAGCTCTTAATGTTCATTTCACCAAACCACACACTCAAAATACTCTAAAACAAGAATTAGCAGAAATAGAATGGGTAATTAGAAGTAATGTGAATTAACAAGATTGGTTGTTCTTGTAGTTTTGATAAAATATAAATCGGAGCCACTATATGTATGTAGAGTAGCAAAAGCTACTCTTTTTTTATTGGATTGATGTTTATAGCGAAAGTAATCTTTTATCTAAAAGTTTACTTTCGGTAATAACAAAAAAGTCCCTTCATAATGCTAAAGGGACTTCGCTCACACAAATGATCTGCACATCAATTCACTTTTGATATACAGATCATTTGTATGATAATTTTTATAAATAATTGCGGAATAATGAACTTACATTACTGCTTTTAAAAGTTCTTGTACAAATGGAATGATTCCACCTACAAATTTTAAAACTGCCATTGCGATTGCCATATTATTTCCTCCTCTTTTTTCGTATTAAGGTATGATAATTTTTATAAATAATTGTGGAATAATGAACTTACATTACTGCTTTTAAAAGTTCTTGTACAAATGGAATGATTCCACCTACAAATTTTAAAACTGCCATTGCGATTGTCATATTATTTCCTCCTCTTTTGTTGATGCTAAGATGTGATTTATCTTTATGCCTTTATTATAGTAAGCGCTTATAATTATATCAATATATTTTTATATGCAATATTGCATATAGGGCAATATTGCATATAAAAATTAGATCTCTATTAGTCATTCTTTAATGGTACCATAGCGAGGTGAGAGTCTTTAAGGGTTCTCCTTAATAGGAGGAAACGAATATGGAAAGAGTGCAAGCGATTATTGACAGTAATCTGAAATTCAAGAGCTGGGTTAAACAGGTATTAGCTGTAGGCGGAATGTTAGGGTTCTGCTTCTTTGTGTTATATTTTTACAGTTTCTTAATTGTTATGTAAATATATACAACTATACTAGTGAAGCCTTACCTACAGAGGTAAGGCTCTTTTGTTGTATCTGAGGTGTATTTTTTTGGAGGTACTCCAAAATATTGGGTTGATGGGCATGTGGTTCTACTTCTATCACTGAAAGTAAACTAATATTCAAAAGTTTACTTTTGGTTTTTGATAATATTGTTTTCAATGGACAGGTGGTATTTTCGAGAAAAAATCTCTCCAAAATCTCCACCTTTTTCCGCTTCGCTTCACCCCAGCCATTGCACTTACACCCAAAAACAAGAGGGAACAACTAAAAACCACTAGTAATTAAAAAACTTTTTACATAACAATTTAACCCTTTGAAGAAAACTACGCGAGGGCATTTTCTTCAAAGAGTATCCCATTTGAGGTCTAATCAATTTATTAAATGAGATTTTGGGGTATACATTGATGAACACCAGAATTTCTTAATGAGTTAAATAAAGCTGCACTGATGATTAATATAACAATTTCATCAGTTCCATCTTCTAACTCATAGATTGCCCAGTATGCATTATCAACTGTAAAAATACATTTTCGTTCTAAGTGAAATCCAGGTGGTACAGTTGGAAGTGTAATAACTGGTTCACATACGTTTGTATCTCCTTCATCTCTGATGAAATCGAAAGTTTGCTGGTCAATTTCATAAATATTAAGTGGATCAAGCTCTACACCTTTATCTGGAACTTCAATTTCATCTTCGACTAATAGGAAAAAGCGTTCGTTTCGAAAATTGAAAAGACATCTTGCCCCAATTTCAAATGTTGCCATTTTATATTCGCCTCCTTTGCAATTCTTTTATAGATTCAAAGTTGCGTTTACATAATATGCTAGATTAATAAATCTGGTTACGGCTCGTACCTACATAAATTACTAACTTAGTAATTTATGTAGTCTCTCGGCTTGTCTGAGAGATACATAACAAATTTAAGTGATGTTTGTTTTATAGAAAAAAAGAGAGCAAAATGAAAGCGATCAGTAGAGGTGATTGCGTATGTTGGTCAATCAAAACGGACCTAGCGAAGCGAAGGAAGTATTTGACTTGACCAACTGGACTACACCCGAACCCTCTTGGCACTGAACAAACTATTGTTTGTTCCTGCCAACCGGCGAGGGAGCCTCCTCAAGGATTGAGGGGTTGGGGAGTTCGATTGAAGGGGGTCTGGGGAAGAGTTCCCCAGTGGGTTTGGGCAAAGTCCAAGGTTTGTTTTTGCCATGCTAAGCATGGCTCGGCAACGCCGAAAAGCGTCGCAGACCCCTATCGATTTTGATACGTAGTGTCAAAATAAGTATAGGGTTACTTTAATTGACTCCATTTCGTCGCTTTGCTAGACTTATGGTATCAATTAATCTAGGGAAAGTGGTGGCATTTTATGTTAGGGTCTATCTCATTTAATCAATCTCACCAAAGTTCATTGAGCCACAATAACAGAGAAAACATTCATGGAAATCCTGGTATAGATCCATCCAGGTCAGAGGAGAATATTTACTTTGTTCAAAAGGACATCCGAAGTGTATACAAGGATATCTTTCAAAAAGCGTTGGACAAGTATAACGAGAAACAAAAACGGAATGATCGTAAGATTGATGATTACTATGACAAAATACATAAAGACGATAAGACACATGAGCAACGAGAATTGGTTGTAGCGGTTGGAGAGGGTAAAGATGACCCAAAGTATAGGGAAGCTAAAAAAGAAGCGTTAAAACAGTATGCGGAGGCGTTTCAAGGGAGAAATCCAAATCTAGCAGTCTATAACATGGTTTTACATGATGATGAAGCAAATCCACATTTACATATTAACTATGTACCGAATTTCGAAAGTAGTCGAGGATTAACGAGGCGTGTCGGAATGGATAGAGCTTTGCAGCAACAAGGTGTAGAGGGAACGGGAAGAAAGTTAATTGCACATTGGAGAGAATTAGAAACGGCTTATATTGAGAAATTAGCGAAAGAACACATTCCAAATTTTGAACGTGCCAATGTAGGTTCACATAAATACATGAAAGTCCGTCAATACAAGGAATATGCAGAAACAAAATCAATTGTTGAGAATCAAGTACAAGAAAAAGAGATGCAGTTACAAACGATTGATCATAACTTAAAAAATGTTGAAGAGAAAACAAACGAATTACAAGTAGTGAAAAAGAGTTTGGAAAGCGATGTCGTTGATAAGTACAAAGAATTAGAGGTAGTGAAACAACAAGTAGAGAGTGAAAGTGAAAAGCTAAAGCTAATTGGCCAGTGTCATATAGAGTTAGAAAAAAGAGTAGAACAAATGCAAAAAGAATTAGATAGTGCTACGAATCAAGTACCAAATGAAGCTGTTAAAATTCCATTTTTACGTAAAGAAGTAGTAATAGAAGTACAGGATAAAATGTTTGGAAAAGCTGAAATCACGAAGAAACAGACAAGAAATTATGTGTTATCACCAGAACAATATCAAGAATTAACACAGCAGGTGAATGCAGCGGTTACGATCAAAAAGGATTATGAGCGTTTGAGAAAAACAGATTTTGTGAAAGAGAATGAAAGTTTAAAAGCACATGCAGAGGGATGGATGGAAGCAAATCGAACGTTGAAACAAGAAAAAAGTCAGTTGCAAAAAGAAGTAGGCAGATTAAACACTGAAATAAGCTCATTAAAAGCTCATATAAAGGATTTGCAGATTAATATAAGGGTTTTATATCAGCAAACTAAAAAAACCTTTAAAGATAAATTTCAGACGTTTAGAGAGCTTATTAAAAATGAACTAGCTAATAAAGGTGTAAATAATCAATTTGAACGTGAACATAAAAGAGAAATGGCTAGTAGACAACGAGGATTTGATAGGGATTGTTAGAAGATATTATGATGAATTAAGTAAAATTTTTGGGAAACTTTGTTTGACAATATCTTGAGGACATATGTGTGATAAAATAAAAAACGAGCCATGCTGGAACATGGCTCGTTTCAAAGGGTATTCAATGAAAATACCTAAAATTTAAATGTCTGGTTATAGATTATCATAATTTGATTCATAATCAAATAGCAAAAAATAGGTATTTTTGTTGATTCCCTCAATTAGAGGAGGAATCGACAAAATGAAAGATGAAAATGAACAAGCTTTAGGACAAGCTTTAAATCAAGCTAATAGAAATGCTAGAAAAAGAGATTTAGAGAAAGATGGAAAACAAAGAGATCAGGCTGAAGAACTTAAAAAATCTCTTTTACAACAGTTAAAAGAATTAACTGGAGAAGACCATTATGTTGGAACTAATAAAGATCCATTTGCTGGAGAACCATTTAATCAAGTAATGCACAGAAATTTAGATTTGTTGAATAGTATTGGTTATTTAACTCAAGCAGAAGAAAGTTTTTTATTTAGAATTCAAGCTTATTTGGAATTTAGAAGTAATGTTATTATTTGTAGAGATGATAAATTTAAAAGGAAACGAAAGAACGCTGAGGAAGATTATGAGTTACCAAAAGCAGCAACTGTTTCTGAAATTGCTGAAATGATAGGGAAATCAAGAGAAAAAACTTCTTTGGTTATGAATTCATTAAAGAAAAAAGAAATTTTACTTAATCCAGAAGGTGCTGGACAAATTATTGAAAATGGTCGCACTGTAAGTCCTAGAACATGGGTGGTAAATCCTTACATAATGATTTGTGCACCTCGAAAAAATGAAGTGAAACTTGATAAATTAACGATGAGATTGTTTCAATATTCTTTGAAAAATCTTAAAGATCAAAATGGTAAAAAGGTAAAATTACCAGCTAGATTTTTTTAGACTATATCAATTTGATATAGTCTTTTTTATATGTATTTACTTATTTGTATTTTTTTAGGTGTGACGAAAACGTCACAAAAAGACTTAAAAGTGTGACGAAAACGTCACACCCTGAAAAGTGTATTCAACCCAGTCATATCAAGGGATTCACACGTTTTTTGTAGATGCTCTCTATTATCACTATTATTAAAGGCTAAAAGTTCCGCAAGGAACAGGTAGTATTTTTGAGCAAATAACGCTCAAAAATCTCCACCTTCAGAAAAAGAAAAGTCGGTTCGTTAATCCTCACCTAAAGGCTATCGCCTTTTCTTTTGTTTTCTGTCCTTGCGGAACTTTTTTCGGCTGGTTTTTAGCTTTCGCCAAGCCGAACAGACCAAAAACGGGGTTAAGTTGCTCGACTTGGATTAGCAATTGTACCAGCCGAACCGCCAGTTCTTCCATTCAAGATATTCTTCTTTTTCTATATGGAATCAACGCTATGTGGGGTTTCGCCCCCACACGACGAGCCAGCACTCACACCCAAAAACAAGGGTGAATAGCATGATAAAACATTTTTACACCTTAAAATCACGTTATTATAAAGACATTTGGTAGTCTTTTATTAGCCTTTAATTTAACCTCAAACTTAAGGGAGATGTATAAATGAACATTGGTAGACAGATACAATATTTTCGTAAACGGGATAATATGTCCCAAGAGGAGTTAGCAGAGAAAATTCATGTTTCCAGACAATCTATTTCTAACTGGGAAAATGAAAGAAACTATCCAGATATTCACAATTTACTAATGATGAGTATTCTCTTTAATGTCTCCCTGGATGATTTAGTTAAAGGAGATGTAAAGATCATGAAAGAAGAACTTCAAAAATCAACTTTCTTTAAGTGGAGTTACATCATGTTAGCATCAATGATTATACTTCCTATTTCTATTGCACCTGTATTTTACTTTTTTGGTTATTATGGTCTTATAATACCTTTGGTACTTACGATTTTGCTTATGTTTTCATCACAGCAAGTTGAAAACATAAAAAAAGAGCACAATTTAAAAACTTATCGTCAAATAGTTGATTTTATAGAGGGAAAACCTGTAAGTGAAGTAAAGCCTAATATAAAAGACAAATTATTAAAAATAGGTTTGATGCTTGCAAGTGCTTTAATTAGTTATAGTTTGATTTATTTAGGATTGAGTGTATTTGGAAGATAACTTAGAAAACTATTAAAAGTCCTCCGGATTGTTTAACTGGAGGACTTTTATGTTTACATAATTATGGAAAGCAGAAGTTAAAAGTTTTAAGTTTCTTGCTTAATTAAAGCACCCGTTAATTTAAAAAAAATTTATTTTTTTGTGTTTTTCCCCTTGCTTTTTGAATCTCTAACAATATAAACATCTTATTATCACACCTGAAATTGTGATTATTCTATTCCATTAATTTATCACTTTTCTTATTACACTATCTTGTCTAATTTAAAAACCTTTTTCAATCGAGACGGGCTCAGGTTTATCACTTAGATTCAAGTGCTGATAAACGTTCCTCTAGACTAGTTAATTTCACATGTAACTTTAATAGGGTACAGAAGATAAGAATATGTTAGAAAAAGTTTGGAATAATTGCGATTGCGATCGCGAAGGGGAAATCTCCAACAGGGATTCGTGGAAAAATTTCAATATTGGTAATGGTGTTAATTACCGATACATTATTATCACCAATATTAGTAACATAAGCACGTGATCCATCGGGAGTGATAGCTATCCGTATAGGACCATTTCCAACAGGGATTCGTGGGAGAATTTCAGTATTGGTGGTGGTATTAATCACTGAGATATTATTATCAAATAAATTAGTGACATAAGCACGTGATCCATCGGGAGTGATAGCTATTCCTCTAGGGCCATTCCCAACGGGGATTCGTGGAAGGATTTCAGTATTTGTGAAAATATCAATTATAGAAACTGTATCATTAGTACTATCAATAACGCCACTGGTGACATAAGCACGCGATCCATTTGGAGTGATGGCTATTTCTATGGGTAACTCTCCAACAGGGATTCGCGGGAGAATTTCAGTATTGGTGGCGGTGCTAATCACTGAAACATTATTACTAAATGAATTGGTGATATAAGCACGCAATCCATCGGGAGTAATGGCGATTCCTACGGGATCGTTTCCAACGGGGATTCGTGGGAATATTTCGGTGTTAGTCGCGATGTTGATTACGGTGACTGTATCATCAACTAAATTTGCAATATAAGCACGTGATCCATCGGGAGTAATGGCTATCCCGAATGGGAAGTTTCCAACAGGGATTGGGTTACCGATGACCATATTAGTGGTAGTATTAATTACCGAGACTGTATTATGAAAGCTATTTGTAACATAAGCACGTAATCCATCGGGAGTGATGGCGATTCCTAAGGGGTTGTCTCCAACGGGGATTCGTGGGAGGATCTCAGTGTTGGTGGTAGTGTTGATCACCGAGACTGTATCAGCTGCTGGATCATCACCAGAATTTGTTACATAAGCTAGAACTCTGACTTCCGGTGGGGAGGCAGGTGGAAAAGCAGGAAAAAGTCTACGACAGCATTTCCTTCGTTTGGAAAAATATGAGTTCAAAACAATTCACTACCTTTTTTTCGAAATTTAATATAATTATATATATTCAAATCAAGTAACTTCTCTTGTATATTTGTCCAATAAAAATTACGATGTATACGCTATACATATCAGGTTAACATAACGCACATTATCGGTAGCAAAGTTTTTCATAGAATCCTTGTATTTACAAGGATTCTTGTTTCTATGTCTATTTATTTCTTATACAGGATTTTATACATGGTTGATATAGCGGGGATCAGGGGGATTCTTGCTATTTTCTTTTCCCTTTTTTTTGTATAAAATCTTGTATAAATTTGATTATGATTGTTTTAAATCATAGTGTATGTTGATGTTTAAAAAAGACGAGTATATGCTTAATTTGTCTGAAATTTTTTGTGTATTCTTGTTTATTTTTTGTTATGTTTATTTTAAGTGTTATTTATATTATATCGCCGATATATCGCTTATAAAAATAGAAAGAGGTGGTAGCGATGGCCGATACGGGTGATACAAAAGTTGAATTGTTAGAGGGAATCCCTAAGGAATTAAAAAGTCATGATATTGCTAAAACGTTTGGAATTGCTGAAAGTACAGTTAGGAAGTACGCCCAATCCCTTGAAAAAGCAGGGTATGTTTTTCGGAAAAATGAAAACAATACAAGGATTTTTACTGATATAGATGAGTTAACATTTAGAGATTTGATTCAAGCTAGAAAAGAAGCTGGAGTAAACCTTGATATGGCGGCTTCCGTAGCAGTGATACGAAGACAGAAGAAAGAATCACCGACACAAAGCGTGCAACCATTGATAAATAAGGAATTAAAGGACGATTTAATTCCGCACAAAATGCAATATGAGATTCAGAAATTAGCAAATTCATTTCAAAAGCAAATAGAACAAATTGAAGAACAAAATCAAATGATAATTTCTAAGTTACAAGCATCTGAAGAAACTGAAATTGAAATAAAAAAACAGTTGTTGGAATCTCAAAAAAGGGAAAAAGAAAAAGATCAACAAATTGAAGATATGCAAAAAATGATTGATTATATTGCAAAACGAGATACAGCTTTTGATAAAAAAATCGAAGAAATTTATCAAGAAGCTAAAAAACCTTGGTGGAAGAGATGGTAAGATACAGGGTTTAATACTTGGTTGTATTATATTCTTTTTAATAATTTGTTTAGAATAATAGAAAGATAAACAAGCTGATCTCTTATGAAAAAAGAGATGGGCTTGTTTGTCTGCTACCGATAATGATAGGTTATGTAAACTTATAAGAATAATGTCGAATTTATCAGAATTTTGTATATTTTTGTTGTTTTATTTTATTTTTAATGCTAAACTCATAATTACAAAGAAAGAGTATATAAAACCCTTTTAAAATCAAAATTTTCAAAATATTAAGTTTTTTAAAGTTCTCCACTTGTACCCTTAGCGATATCCGTGTGTATTTATTATTCTTTCTTTGTTACTGTTATACCAAAAAAACTAATTATGTAAAAAAAGCCCCTTTATGAAATCTGAAGGGGCTTTTTTTATATAATTAGAGATACATTGACTGCTGATAAGTGGTGTTATGTGTTATGTAAACTTTATTTTTAAAACGAATTGGTTAATTGATTTGGAACATTTTAATAAAATATTGAATACTATGAAACTGTAATCTATAGGTTATTAATCTTTTAATTTAGTAGGAGGTGAATTTAAAATGCCTTTCTCTACTGGTCCAATTGAAAACGTAGGAAATCAACCTACTAATGCAACTAGAGCTAGGGTTAAAATTCTCA
>NZ_LXLV01000018.1 GCF_001757995.1 Bacillus mycoides
ATCCAGCTTATCCTATAGCAGTTGAAGAATTGAGAAAAGAAAAAAAGATGCCATTAGGCATCCAACTAAGGCAAGTGAAATATCTCAATAACATAGTGGAACAAGATCATCGGTTTATTAAAAAGCGAGTTCGTTCGATGTTAGGATTGAAATCCTTTCGCGCAGCTACATCCATTCTTTCTGGAATAGAAGCTATGCATATGGTGAAAAAAGGGCAACTTGTTTTATTGGACAAGTCTGTCCAAAATCAAGTGAAGTTCATCCATCAACTATTTGGAATTGCTGCTTAAGACTAGATTTCACTAGGAAACTTTTCGCATCTTTATATCTTTCCTAAGTATTTGCACCAGAACCTTTATTAGCAACATTAGACAATGGCACTCAAGTGAATATAGAGATACAGCTTCGAAATACACATGATATGGTGAAGCGATCTTTATATTACTGGAGTAAACTCTATACGTCCCAAATGCAAGAAGGGATGCCGTATCGTTCGCTTCCCAAAACAATTACCATTAACTTATTAGATTTTATATTATTCTCGCAGGATGATTCATTTCATACCGTAGGACAATTATGGAATCCCAAAAAGAAACAGATACTAAGTGATGATATTGAAATTCATTTTGTAGAAATTCCAAAATTGGTCAAACAATGGCATGAAGAAAAAGTAAATCCATGGGAAAATGCATTTGTTCGCTGAATGTTACTATTACCAGCACATGAAGATGAACATTTAACTCAAACATTGGAGGAGATTGCAATGAATCAAGATCCAATTTTACAAAAAGCAATGAATAAGTGGGAAAATATGAGCCATGACTCTTCTTTCCGAATAGCTTATGAAGCTCGTGAAAAGTTACTTCTAGATGAGCAAGCTAAGCTAGCACATGCTCGAGAAGAGGGCTTAGAGGAAGGCATTGAAAAAGGTATTGAGAAAGGGAAAATTCAATTAATTCGTGGTATGCATAAAAATGGTATGCCATTAGAAGACATTGCGAAATTCACTGATCTAAGTACAGAAGAAATACGAAAACTACTATTATAATACGGGGTCCAGTCTCGAAAATGCGGATTTACAACGCTAAGCTACTTACAATGTTAAAAATGAGCTATTTAACAACTATATGACTTTTGGGACAAGTCATATGAGACACTAACACGCCTTATTTAACTTAAAAACACTTAAGTCTCAATAGATTAAACCCTATTGATACAAGGTTTTTTTCTTAACGTTGTTAAATCCGCATAAACCGGACGCTACCTCTTATATAACAAATGACAGTTTTGTACTTATCCTTTATAAGTTAACAGTAATGGAATTCTGGAATTCCCCTCCATTATACAAGAGCTGTAATGGCATGTAATTAAAGAAGTTACTTAATAGTTTTTGTATAATTACCTTGTTTCACAAAAACTATCAATGATTCATTTTACCAATATGAGTCATTTGGACATTTTAAAAATCCTCATGAATTGCTCCTGACAGGACAAGCGATATAGCTTGTCCTGTTTTCATGTTTAGAATATTCCCCTTTTATTAACATTAGCTTTAAATATAGGTATCGCAACATAGCTATCGACGTAAGTCTTTAACCTATTCTTAATGAGTTTTGTTAAAAATTTGTTATTTTTAACTTAAAAAAAGGAAAGCAATATTTATTTATAGAAAATTTTTAAGGATAAAAATGAGTGTAGAAATAGAATGACTATCTATGATAAAAAAAGGGGGTACTTATGTATGCTAACAAATGATTTAGATTTCCGATTAGAACCACGTTTAAAAGAACTGTATGAACAACATAAAATAAGAGCGCAGAAGATAGACTGGGGTTATCATGAGTTTTTACCATGGGATAAGGGAATGGACTTTAAAAGAGTTCCTTGGGATGAAAGTCAAGTTACTCTTCCTTCTGGTGTAATTACGGCCATTGAAACAGCTTTATTAACAGAAGTGAATTTACCATGGTTTACAACGTATTTATCTGCGACTTTTAAAGGGTCCCTTTCTGTTATTACAGACTTTATTCATACTTGGACTTCAGAAGAGGATCAACATTCGAATTTATTGGAGACATATTTATTACTCACTCGAAGTGTGAATCCCAAACGATTACATGAATTAAGAAAGTCAGTCGTTGAGGGGGGATTTGAGCCCGATTTTCACACACCAATCGAAGCAATGACGTATACGACGCTACAAGAACTTGCAACGATGGTGTTTTACAATAATGTAGCTAAGGTTGCAAGTAAGCATGATCCAGATCTTGCTACATTATTACGCCGTCTTGCAAAAGATGAAACTCTTCATTATGCATTTTATCGAGACGTCATTCGAACACATTTGGAATTGGAACCTAATTATTGCTATCATATTGCCAATGTGATTATGAATTTTAAAATGCCAGGTGCTGTCATGCCTGATTTTGAAAATCGAATGGCTGTGATTGCAAAAGAAGCTAATTATGGGCCACTACAATATTTTGATCAAGTACTTGATGTAGTGGTTGATTATTGGGGGTTAAAAGACTTACGACCAATTGCACCTCTAGCTGAAAAAGCAAGAATTGAGATTTTGGAGTACCACACAAGATTGAAAAAAATACGGGATCGATTTGGTCGTTTTCAAGGGGAAACTGATCTACGTTAATGAGTAGAGGTTTCAGAATATACGCGGGGAAATTCCCCTTCCCTTTATTGGAAATCTGACACGATCCCTATTGTTTTGGTGCTGTTTTTATTTAATTTGATTTTTAAAGAAAAAGTAGTTGACACCAAAAATAATTTTATGATATTATAAAATATTTGATAAAAAATCACATATGTGTTAAGGTTAAGAAGGTTACCATATATGGAGGTGGATTATATGTTTCAAATTGGCGATAACATTGTTTATCCAATGCACGGAGCAGGTATAATTGAAGCCATAGAAGAAAAAGAATTCTCAGGAAAAAAACAACAGTATTATGTCATAAAAATGTCAATCAGTAATATGCAAGTCATGATTCCTATGGGTAAAATATTAAGTTCGAGTATACGCCCAGTTACTGATATACTTGCATTAAAACACATTATACACATTTTTCAGCATGGAGAATCAGATAGATTACTGCCGTGGAAACAAAGGTATAAAGTGAACACGGACAAAATAAAAACGGGTGAAATACAAGAAGGTGCTGAAGTTGTACGTGATTTAATGCGTATGAAGAAAGAAAAAGCACTTAATACAAGCGAAAAAAAAATGTTGGATAACGCACATGAATTTTTGATTAGTGAACTAGGATTAATTAAAGGGATCACTGAAAATCAAATAAAAAGTTTCGGTTAAGGTTCATTATAGATAATGTATTACATCCCCCGAAAATATCCTGAATTTTTCGGGAATATGATTATTATTAAAAATAAATCATTTCAAAAACATTCAACTTCTTCAACTCACTTTTAGAGTAGGAACCTCTTTTGTTATTACTTCAATCTAATCCATTTTTATTTTTACATTTCTTTTACGAACGTTCGAAGTTTCATCAAATAACTCGATTAAATAGTCACTTGATTTTTGCAATCCTGATTCACACTGGCACGGACAAGGAGCCGTAAGGATGAAAGAGAGGTAGGGCTTTCATTGTTTTAGGTAATATACTATCTAAGTCATTATTTCTAGAAGAAAAAACAATCAATCTCACCGCTATCTTTAAGAGTTTCTTACATCTATTGAGACAGTGAATAGTAATTGTTTATCTTCTTTACGTAAAATTGATAAACGAACTGGTAACACCATATGGTCAACTACAAAAAATGGTTTCCAGACCAGGAAACCATTTTAAATTTCATTTACATAACAATAGTAAATTAAGCAGTAAGAAGGAGTGCACACATGAAAAAAATGTTAACAAAAGAATTAAGTAATGAATTAAAGAAGCGGGAAGGGATCATTTCTATTACGGTTGAGCCTTATGAAAAAATCGAAGTTGGTGGAATTCGTGTAGATGGACCAGCTGTTATTCTAATTAATCAAGAATAGCTAAAAATAGTTGAATGAACGAAGAAAAGGATCAGCCTTTACGAGAAGGGAAGATCCTTTTTGTTTGCTGCGACTAATAATAGGATATACATATATTCTATCTGATGTGATGGGGGTTAAAAGGAAGGAGAGGGTCGGGATTATCATAGCGGAAAGCTTAATATTGGTAGGATTTCTTTTTATGTTATATACATTAGTTGATAAAAAACAAACTAATTATTTGAAACGATAGATTGTTTTCTTTTTAAGAGCGGGATTTATTTTATAGTGAAATGGATAATTTAAAGGAGGAATTTAGATGGATGCAAGGAAAGAACGCATAAAATACGAGAAGATGTCAAAGAACTATAACCGTATTTATTTAGTTTCGTTTCTCCTATTAATTGTACTTGTTTGTAGTAGTGTGATTATCATAGGAGCTACAGGGGGAAAATATGGAGTGTTTTTGTTGTTAGCAATTTTACTTAACGCACGTATTACGAAAGAATCTCAAAAAAAGTATGAGCAGTATTCTAATACAGGGCGTATTTAAAATGATACATATCTTGAAAGGAACAACCTGGATGTACATTCAAAATATCCCTATATCATTACCTATTAACTAGTAAAAGTAACCTTATATAAATAATTTTTTAGTAATTTAGATATAGAAAACGTATCTTATTAATATGTTATTTTCAATCAAATAATGAATTATCCTTCTAGTATATTTATAAGATTTATATCATATATTAGGAGAAAGAATGTGAGTAAAAAAGGAGTCCTATAGAATGAGTTATTTGGAGGGAAATGACTTGAGTGAACAAAATATGGTAAGTGTACCTAATCCCTACGTATATCAGACATTACAATCAGCAATTGGTAAACATGTGGTTATTGAAACTGTAAAGGGTAATGTAAGAGGAAAGTTAAAGGATGTAAAACCAGATCATCTACTCATTGAATATACGGTACCGTATATTGTACGCATTCAACAAATTGTATGGATTATGCCAAAACAGTGATCAAATTACATCTAATTTAATTTATAACAGATTGGCTTCATAGACGACCAAATAAAAACACAGGGTTTTATCTCTGTGTTTCTTCAAATTTTCGTTTTTGAATATATGCTTGAGCATGAATAATTTCTTCCTGAAGATCTTTTAATTCTTCCATAGATCCTGATTCAATCCTCATGTAAGTAGTAACTAAACTAATCATCATATCCATCTTCTCTACTATATTTTGAATGACCTGTTCAGATTGCTCTTTTTTAGGGTGTTGTATTGCCTTTAATACATTTTCCATATAATTGTTCTTTCTTTGCTGGATATCATAAATAAACTGTTTTGTGTTTGAGTTCATTTGTTTTTCCTCCGTTTTGGATATATTTCCATTCTATCATATTTGAATAGAAAATATTGGATTCCCCTAAATTCACATCTGTCTCGTACATCTCCTCAAATATACAAACTAATTCCTTAACGTACAGGGAACCGGATAAAATGTGTCTAAATTGTGTCTAAACGTACAATTTTCTTTTTTTGATATGGTGACCCCTGCTAGGTGGGGGCTATCTTTAGACATCTGAATATTCCAACAAAAAAGAGCTTGTCTGTGTTCATAAATTTGTAACATCTATATATAAAGTTCATATAAATTACGTGTTACACTTTGTATATTCCAAAAAGTTCTTATAGAATCGACAACTCGATGATCTTAGTACTGCCCTGCATCCCCTGCAGGGCTTCCCTCATTTAGCTAGAGTTATATACTTGTATGTTTCCTCAACCTTATCTGCGGTTCTGGTGCAAAGATTGTATTTAATTGAAAGAGGTATATAGATGCCTAATGGAATCTATTCTTATGCAGCCATTCCGAATAGTTGATGAATAAACTTCACTTCATTTTGGACAGACTTGTCCCGTAAAATAAGTTGGCCTTTTTTAATGATATGCATCGCTTCTATTCCTGAAAGAATAGATTTAGCTGTACGAAAAGATTTCAATCCTAGCATTGAACGAACTCTCTTTTTAATAAAACGATGATCTTGCTCTACAATGTTATTAAGGTATTTTACCTGCCTTATTTGGATGCCTACAGGCATCTTTTTCTCTGTCTTCAACTCTTCAATCGCTATAGGATAGGCCGGGTTTTTGTCCACTGTAATCACACGGGGCTTTGAAACATGAAAAGACTGCAAAGCTTTCTTGAAAAAACGCTTTGCAGCCCTATGATCTCTTGTTTTGCTTAAATAAAAATCAATTGTATTTCCTTTTGAATCAACAGCACGAT
>NZ_LXLV01000019.1 GCF_001757995.1 Bacillus mycoides
TGAAGAGTATATTTATTTTTATAACTATAAACGGTTCCAAAAACGACTCAACCACCGAGCTCCGATAGAATATCGAATCTCGATGGCTGCTTAGTCTTTTTAATATTGTCTACTTGACAGGGATAAGACCACATGAGTGTCTTTTCTGATAGTTTTTTAGCAGAAGCAAGCAGCTCCAACGATGATTAATAAAATAAACAATACAACTAATAAAGCAAATCCTCCAGTGAAGCCACAGACGCCACAACTACCACCAAAGCCCATAACAGTTCCTCCTTTAGATAGGGGGGGGAAAACAATGGTTCACTCATGTGTTTTAACGGATTCAATTTACTTTATGCATTTATGAATGGAGCAGGTCCTTTTGAAAATAAAGAAAAGACACCTTATAAGGTGTCTTCCTTCGATTTGAAACATTTTAAGTTTAATAATATACGGTCTCGCCACTGACCTATTAGGCTGAAATTTTATAGTGTTTCTGAACAAAATTTTGTGCTAATTTTGAATCCTTAAGTTGATGGGGATCCTTTTACGTTTTATCATTTTTAAAAAAATCCTTCATTATCTTAGCGCCTTCAATGTTCAATGTCACAGCTTCTACTTTATCTTTCTTCTCATCTTTAGCGATCGTAATTTGCTCCTTATTATCAACCCAAACAAGAAATTCTTCTTTTGAGTCATCTTTATAGGAAACGGTTATAGTAGAATGCGCAGATTGTTTCTTTTTTTGATCTAGTGTGATTGTTTTCGGTGTTCCGTTTTGGACTGCTGAAGCGATTGATTGTATCATTTCCTCGTTATCTGTTTGAGATTTGGAACTAGTATTACTTGTTGTTCTAAGCATCTCAATGTTGGTAATGTCTGCAGAGTTTAATTGAATGGCATTTTTCGTGTTTTCCTGCTTAGTTTTTGGAGTATTATTTGTAGTAGAAGTGCTTGTACAACCTATTAAAGTGAAAGATAGAACACTTAGAGCACATATGTAAGTGATTTTTTTCATTTTATCCCCTCCTCTAGTTTAATTATAACAATTTTCTGTTAATTTAGGTAGTTATTGTAAGGAAAAGGTAGAATAATATTTCACTCTTACAAAATTGTCACATTCATGTAAGGTAATTCAATAGATTAGATACTTTTTCCATGTCATAATAAAGACATAAGGAAGCTAATCAAAAAACTATAAGTTATTAGGAGAGTGTCAGTCATGATTGTAACAACAACGTCTGGAATCCAAGGTAAAGAAATTATTGAGTATATTGATATTGTAAATGGTGAAGCTATTATGGGTGCAAATATTGTTCGTGATTTATTTGCTTCAGTTCGTGATGTTGTCGGTGGCCGTGCTGGTTCTTATGAAAGCAAGCTAAAAGAAGCTCGTGATATCGCGATGGATGAAATGAAAGAACTTGCAAAACAAAAAGGTGCTAACGCTATCGTTGGTATTGACGTAGATTATGAAGTTGTTCGTGATGGAATGTTAATGGTTGCTGTAAGTGGTACAGCTGTACGTATATAATTAAATAAAAAAACAGGCTCACCCCTCGAAGCTTATGCTTTGAGGGGATTCTTTTGTCTTCGCTTATTCTGCAAGTGCGTTTGTTTTTGGATTATGAATAATTGTTTCCTGTCTTGCTATAAATTTCATAAGCAAAAAATCCAAATAAATAGCCTATTCCAGCCCCTAAACTAACTGTAAACATTAAAAAGTCCGGGGAAAATATGCCGACAATTAACCCGATAGAAAAACCAAAAAGCATTCCCATTGGTATTAAACTATCTAATAACTGTTGAGCGCCTTTTGAGTGCTTCTTACCTAGGGTTCCTTGATTATATTTATGTTTCATTCTATCAATTACATATAATACGATTCCTCCGACTATTACAACAGGCGCAATTACCGTAATTAACCACATGTTAGAATCTCCTTTCACCTTTCAAAAGAATTATACCAGATAATTACAAATGGGTACTCCTAAACGTACCATCTAGTCTATTTAAAAGGTCAATCAAAAAGACTTCTTCAATTGTAGTTAATAACTCGTCAAAAACACTTTCCCTTTCGTTTTTTCAGCAGACTGCACAACATCAACCGCTGTTTTCACATCCGCTAAGTCATACGTAGAATGTACCGTCATAAAACGTAATTGTTTATTTTCTACTAAGCGAATTAGATGACGAAACGTTTCTTGCCATTTATACGATGACACGTCTGTATTCCAATGTCGTAAATGAAATATGTTAGCGTGCACTTTTGCTTTCGTGACAATCTCTGCCCAGTTAACTTGTACACCTGATAGAAGACCAATCGTTAAAAAGTGCCCGTTTGGACGTAAGGAAAAAGCTAATTCATTTCCATCCGGTCCCCCGATAGAATCAATCGCAGCATCTGCACCGATCCCGTTTGTTAATTCCATAACGGTTTCATAAAGCGGGGCAGTAGAAGTATCGATTACATATTCGGCACCAAGGCGCAGTAACTCTTCTGTATGCTTATTATTTCTTGTAACGGCAATTAATCGGAAGTTTAAAATTTGTGATAACTGTGCAAATAGATGGCCAATAGCGGATCCACAAGCATTTACTAATAAAATGTCATTTTGTTTTAAGTTTAGAGTTTCTGTGCATGTGACCCACGCCGTCAGGGGATTAATGTACATTTGTGCCGCTGTGAAATCATCAATGGAGTCGGGAATAGGGACCACAAAGTCAGCTGCTGTTTTCACATATTCTTGCCAAGTACCTTCTCCGCGTAAAGGTAAAACACGTTTACCGATAAGGTCTCTAGAAACATCTGCACCTACATTTTCTACAATACCAACACCTTCATAACCAGGTATGTTAGGTAAAGGGATTCTATGTGCATAAGCTCCGGTTACTGGAATTAAGTCAGATGGATTGATCGGTCTAACTAGCATACGAACTAAAACTTCATTATCTTTTAATAGTTCTATATTTTTATATTCAACTTGTAATACATTTTTTGGGTTACCAAACTCATGAAATTGAATGTATTTACCGTGCAAAATAATTGTTCCCCCTTAGTATGATTGGGTTAATTATAGCATTTTCAGTTTAAATGATTATTTCATTAGCACTAATAAAAGGGAACAGAAAGTCGTCGTTTATACTTTGAGGAGATTTTGATTGTGCAAACTTTTAAAATATACATTAATTATGTAGCATTGTATGGATTGTAGAATCGATTTTTTGAACAAGCTATTAGGTATATAGTAATATAAAAAAAGACGCCCTTGTGAGCGTCTTTTTCCAACTTGAGATAGATGTATCATTATTGTTCTGCTAGGGTACATAATTCTCGTTTGAAGTTTTCTCACTTTCTCACACAAATGATCTGTGTATCAATTTGTTTTTGATGTACAGATCATTTGTGTGAGAATTCTTATAGATAATTGCTGAATAATAATCTTACATAAACATCAATGCATTTTGATATACAATAATTCATATTTGTATTTGGTAATGAGGATGAAGAGGAATAAGTGACTTATCCCGCTATTTGTGGGAGTCGGGCTGTATGTAAAAGCCTTCACTTTATCAAAATGTAAGTTGCATCTTGTATAATGTAATGGTGGAGGTCAGATATGAAAAAAATAAGTTTAAATATAGATTTGGATACAAATGTATTGGAAGTGGTATTTATTCCAAGAAGGTTTATTATTTTATGGATTACACTCGTATATATAGCTTCAATACTTTTAGAATTTCGTAATAATATTTTCTCTATGGATAGTTTTTTCTTTACAATAGTCATTGCTATTCATACTATTTTTCATTGGTATGCGAGTTCATTAAAAAATAGGCAATTGTTGTACTTCTTTTTTGTACAACTTTTCATTGTGTTTTTGGCTGCATTTATTGCAACAAATGCTTCGATAGCGATTTTTGTTGGATTAACTCCTATTTTAATCGCCCAAAGCTTATATGTTTATAACAATATATTTAAAGTAATGGCAGTTTTTACTCTTATGTATGCAATATTTTGTGCTGCAATTAGTATCAATTATGGTGTGAATAAATTAGCTATTCTTATCTCTATGTTTCTTTTAGTGTTAGCAATTATTATTCCTTTTTCTTATATTAATAAGCAGCAATTTGATGCACGTAATCGTATACAGAGCTATATTCAAGAGTTAGAGTCTGCATATATGAGAGTGGAAGAATTGACATTAGCTAATGAAAGGCAGCGTATGGCAAGAGATTTACATGATACGTTAGCGCAAGGTTTAGCAAGCTTAATTATGCAATTGGAAGCGATAGATGCTCATATGCAAAAAGGGAATACAGGACGATCTCAAGAGATTATGAAACAAACTATGGTAAGAGCGAGACAAACTTTACATGATGCAAGGTTGGTTATTGATGATTTGCGTCATACTACCAATTCATTTAATGAAGCAGTAGAGGAAGAGGTCCAACGTTTTTCTGAGGCTACGTCTATACATGTGAGATTTACTATTCAAAGCCCTCCACATATTTCAAGCTTAGTAAAGGAGCACTGTTTATATGTAATTAGTGAATGTTTAACGAATATCGCAAAACATTCACAGGCAACAGATGTAAATTTAAAAGTTGAATATATCGATGACCTTGAAAAGCTTACTATTGAAGTTGAGGATAATGGAATTGGTTTTGACACTGGATATATCGGTAAGAATCCTGGACACTATGGTTTAATTGGCTTAAATGAGCGTGTTCGATTGATTAAGGGAGAAATACATATATTGAGTGAAAAGATGAAAGGTACGAAAGTGTATATTCAAGTGCCTATAAATAAAGAAGGAGATAGCCATGAAGCATAACGTATTAATTGTAGATGACCATTTCGTTGTAAGAGAAGGTCTGAAATTAATAATAGAAACGAGTGATTTATTTCAAATTATAGGTGAGGCTGCAAACGGAGAAGAAGCCCTTTCTTTCATAGAAAAAAAGAAACCTGATGTCATTTTAATGGATTTAAATATGCCTAAAATGAGTGGTTTAGAAACAATTGAGGCTTTAAATAAAAAACAAAATCATACGCCGATTATTATATTAACTACTTATAACGAAGATGAATTAATGTTAAAGGGAATTGAGTTAGGAGCAAAAGGATATTTGCTAAAAGATACGGATCGTGAGAATTTGTTTCGAACGTTGGAAGCGGCTATTCGAGGTGAGATTTTACTACAACCAAATATTATGGAAAAGATAGTGAAGTATAAAAGGAAAGAAGTACATGCTGATAAGGGTGAAGAAAATAACTTAACAGATAAAGAATTGTTTGTGCTGAAAGCTATTGCGCGCGGATATAAGAATAAAGAAATTGCATTTGATATGGGGATAGCTGAGCGAACGGTAAAAGCGCATTTAACAAATATATACAATAAACTAGGTGTTAATTCACGGTCAGAAGCGGTAGCTGTATCTATTGAAAGGAAGTTAATTCATTTTTAAAACATTATATATGCCCAATCGTACATTATAGGCTTGCCCTTTTGTACGATTTTTTTATTTCTTCCTTATGTTATGCTTCAGAAAGTATGAGAGATTTAAGAACAGTACAATTACAGACGTTTTCTTTTATCCCAACATAGAACGTATTGCTGTAAATTCATTCAAAGATTGCAGTTGATAAGAAATGGGGGAGTTAACACAGATGTTTCTACCTTTTACTACATTTTATAGGTTTAGTTGGCTGGGGAGTTTTGCTTTCTCTTCAGAAAAGGTTAGCAGGAATAGAGCGCTTTCGAGGACCGAAGAACTAAATGCTAATTTGTATGAAAAGAAATGTATAGATTCAGTTAGTAATATTTATGAGAAAATAACGATAGATTTTGTGAAATATGGTGATAATTATGTATCGGGCCATGCGGAACCTTATGCAACAATTGTCATAACGAGCGGTGATATGCTTGTTGGAAGTGGACGGGTTAATGAGTATGGAGAATTTAAAATATATACGAATAATCATCTGGAAGAGTATTTGATAATAAAGGTTCAGTTGATATTAGGTGGTTTTTATCAAGATAGTATAATAGTAAAGGTAGATTGTTAATTTATAAGGATTCCAGTTTTTATTTACTAAATAAAAGTAAAAGGAAGCAACAATTTGTTGCTTCCTACATCTATTAAGCCGAAGCTTTCTTCATTCTCTCAAGTAAGCTAGATAAAATATGCGTACGATAAGATTCTAGTTTTTTACCTTCGTAAGTACGAATACCTAATTTTTTAAGTTCTTTTACATACCAACCTTTGCTTCCGAAATACATGTGATCGCTCCCCTTCAACTTTTTTTATTTGTCCTGATTGTACTTGGAGGTACGGGTAATATAATGAAGGAAATGAATTTCGCGCGAAAATGGTTAACTTTGTTGCAAAAGACATATATACTAAGGGTAGTATATAACGAGGTGGGCAAGACGTGATTATAGAGAAGCACGAAATTCAAATTGACCAAATTACGAGCGGTAAAGTGAATATCTTTACTTTCTATAGAAATAGAAAGCAAGTTGACGATTACTTTTTACAATTGCAAGAACCATCGCTTACAGCAAACTACTTCTTCCATTTTCATTTTGATGCAGAGAGTTTGCATCTTTTGCAGAAAGAGTTTCCGAGCGTATATCCGTACGACCGTAGTGAAACGATTCACGACTGGACAGAAAAGATGAAAGCGGAATTGCAACATCAGATCCAAACAGGAAAATGGAATAAGCGCGTACGTATCGGTAATCGCATTCTAGATGTGGCGTTTACGTGGTGTGACGAAGATATAGTAGAGTGAAAAAGAAGCGGATGACGCTTCTTTTTTTAGCGCTGGAATAAAACGAGCTTACCTGCAGAAGATGTGCAGCGATGTGTTTTTTCGTACAATCCTTTTTCGTGTAAAATGGATTCACCTTTCGATTTCGCTTCTTTTTCAGTTGCCGCCTCGAATGATTCGTCTAATGCTTTTGAACCATCTTTTTCAAAGACTGTTAGAACGTATACTCCCATGAAAATTCCCTCCAATAATTAAAATCAGAATCTTATAACTATTTTGTCACAAATCAATAGAATATGCAAAGAAATATGTGACATTGCGTGGTAAAATAAAGGGGCAGTTTTATGGACACTAGATTTACTATTCGTAGTAAAGTACGGAAAAGGAAAGGATCGTTATTTGTGAAACAAGTGAAGTTTATACATGCGGCTGATTTGCATTTGGATAGTCCGTTTAAAGGGATGGAAATGAATGTAGCACAGTCTGTTTGGGAGAGAATGAAGCAAAGTACGTTTGAATCGTTCGAACGTATTGTTGATAAAGCGATTCAAGAGCGCGTTGATTTCGTATTACTAGCGGGGGATTTGTATGATGCGGAGACGAGAAGTTTGCGGGCGCAAGTGTTTGTGCGTGAGCAAATGAAGAGACTTTCGCAGTACGATATTCCCGTTTTTATTATTCACGGTAACCACGATCATTTAGGGGGAAGCTGGGCAGCAATTGAGTTTCCGGAAAATGTTCATGTGTTTACGGAGCCTTATGTAGAAGAGAAGTCATTTTATAAAAATGGTGAGCTGTTAGCGTCTATTTATGGGTTTAGTTATTTGCAGCAAGCGGTAACGGATAATATGACAGCGCAGTATACGAAAATGAGTGATGCGCCTTTTCATATTGGAATGCTTCACGGAAGTGTGGAAGGGGATGCAGAGCATAATCGCTATGCACCGTTTCAAATTCGTGAGCTGAAGGAAAAGCAGTTTGATTATTGGGCTCTTGGCCATATACATAAACGTGAAATTTTATCAGAAGAGCCTTACATTGTTTATCCAGGTAATATACAAGGGCGTCATCGTAAGGAAACAGGGGAAAAGGGTGCGTGCCTTATTGAACTTACGAAACAAGGATCGCATTGTTCATTTTTCCATACGGCGGATGTTGTATGGGATGAGATAGAAGTGAGTATCGATGGGCTTGAAACTGTTGATGATCTTATGACGATCGCGTCAAGTGCGATGAATGAATGCCGAAGAGAAGAGGAAGGTACGCTTTTAACTGTCGTATTTACAGGGCAGGGGCCACTTTCTCCTTATTTGCATGAAGACAAGCGCGTGGAAGAGATTTTTCATATTTTAGCTTCGGGAGAAGAGCGAAAAGACTTCGTATATGCGATGAAATGGAAAAATGAGACGGTTTCTTTTGCGGAAATCGAGCGTTTGAAAGAAGAAAATCATTTCGTCGGTAGTGTGCTAAAGGAGTTAGAAGCTTTCACAAATATGGACGGAGTGTTGCGCACCATTTGGACATCTCCTGTGGCGCGTAATAGTATTGAAGCTTTTACGGAAGATGAGAAGAAAGAGATTCAAAAGGAAGCAGAAAATATTATTTTAGAGCAATTATTCCAGCAAGAGAGGGATAAAAAATGAGAATTGAAAAACTCCATATTTATGGCTATGGAAAACTAGAAAATGTGGAAATGGATCTTTCATTGCTGACGGTGTTGTACGGTGAAAATGAAGCGGGGAAATCAACAATTCGCTCATTTATGAAAAGCATTTTATTCGGTTTTCCGACGAGAGGCCAGCGCCGTTATGAGCCGAAAGAAGGCGGAAAGTACGGCGGTGCGATTACTGTACAAACAGAGAAGTACGGCCGTTTGAAAATTGAACGATTGCCAAAGACGGCATCTGGTGAGGTGACCGTTTATTTTGAAGACGGGAAAACTGGCGGCGAAGATATTTTAAATGATATATTAAGCGGCATGAATGAAAGCTTATTTGATTCAGTCTTTTCGTTTGATATGCATGGCCTGCAAAATATTCATCAGCTCGGCGAAGCAGATATCGGTAATTACTTATTTTCTGCAAGTGCAGTCGGAAGTGATGCGTTATTACAATTAGATAAAAAGTTAGAAAAAGAAATGGATCAGCGCTTTAAGCCGAGTGGTCGTAAGCCAGAAATTAACGTGTCGCTGCAAGAGATGAAGAAAATTGAGGAAAAGATGAAAGAGTGGCAAGGGAAGATTGGCACGTATGAAAAACAGATCGAGCAGTTAAAAGAAAGTGAAGAGAAACTTGCTTCTGTTCGTGCGGAAAAAGAGAGTGCCGAAAAACGAAAGCAAGACTATGAAATATTAGCGGCGCTTGAGCCTCTCGTTATTGAAAAGAGTGCGCACGAGAAAGTGTTAGAAAATGAGAACGGGCAGTTTCCTGTAAACGGAATGGCGCGCTATGAAGCGGTAAAGGCAAAGATAGAACCGCTGCAAGTACAAGTAGATTCACTGCAAAAAAAGATAGAAACAGTGCAATCAGAAATTGATTCCACAAAAATAGATGAATCATTTTTACAAAAAGAAAGTTACGTAGAAGAACTCCGTATGCAGCATATGTCTTATGAAAATGCACGCCAAGAAATGCGTGATATGACAGGCAGTATTGCGAATATAAAAGAAGAAATCGCAGAACTACAGCAACAAATTGGTGCTACTTTTGAACAAGAGACAGTTCTTTCATTTGATATGAGTTTAGCGACGAAAGAATTGATTACACAAACGGTGCAAAAAGCGAGAGAGTTAGAAACGCAAAAAACGCAGCTAGATGAACGTTTTAAAACGGCTCAAGAGCAATTAGAAGAACAAGAAGAAAATATAAGACAGATCAAGAAACAAATGTTAGTGGATGAAGAACGAAATATGTTAGTTGAGAAAGAAAAATCATTTCAAGATGCGACGTTTATCGGTATGGGCGCAGAGAGAATGAAGCGCAAATATGAGGAAAAAGCAGGAGCGGCTACGCAAAAGAAAAAGCAATGGCAAAGAGTTTGTCTTCTGTTACTGCTTATTAACACGCTTGTTTTATTCACGAGCTTATTTAAAGATAACCGTCCACTTTTATTTATTAGTGTTATTGTTTTTGTAGGGATTGTTTTAGCTCTCGTTTTATATAAAGATCCATCAAGTGGGTTACAAGAAGAGCTTCTTACTCTTCAGCAAAGTGCTGGTGGGCGCCAAAGTGAAGAAGCGATGTCCGTGCGCTATCAGTTAGAAAAGGATGAAGAGATTCGTAAGCTATTTGAGCGCGAGTCATATAAGTTACAGCAAATGGAGCGAGCGTATGATAAAGTCGTTTCATCGTATGAGGAATGGGAGAGAGAAACATTCCGCGCCAGCGAACAAGTAGATGCATATAAAGTACGCTATTTGTTCCCAGAATTTTATACGTATGCACACATATTACCGGCGTTTGAGCGTATTGAAAAAATGCAGCAATTGTATCGTGAATTAGAGAAGCGAGGTACGCGAAAATCTTCATTATATGAAATGATTTCGCACTTTGAACATAAACTAGAAACTGTTATTGGTAGCGCGGAGTATAGTAATTTGTATGAAGCGCAAAGTCGTATGCAAAATGAGAAAGAGAAGCGACAAACTTGTAAGCAGCTGAAAGAGAAGCTGGCGGAATGGCAAGAAGAATATGAGTTCATGCAAGAGCAATTAAAACAACTACTAGTAGAACGAGATGGCTTATGGCATATCGCGGATTCTACAGATGAAGAGATGTTTTTAGAGGCAGGAAGATTGGCGGAAAAACGTGAAGATGCGGATAAGCAAGTGGGACGTTTATTACCTCAAATTGATCTTTTAGAACAGCGCTTAACGAGTTTATCATTGGCTGGAAATTATGAGGCTGAAGGATATGAAGACCAATTAAAGAAAGAAATAGTAACGATGCAAAACTGTATTGCGAAAGAGAAAGAGCTGACAGAGCGTATTGCGAAGCATCGAATAGAAATTGCGAATTTAGAAGAAGGTAGTACGTACGGTGATTTACTACACGAGTGGGAAATGAAAAAAGCGCAAGTGCGTGAACAAGTGAAAAAATGGGCTGCATATGCGGCCGCAAAGACGGTGTTAACGAAAACCAAGCAATATTATCATGAAGTGCATCTGCCGCGCATTTTACAACAATCCGAAGAGTATTTCGTTTATTTAACGGGCGGGAGATATAGTAAAATATTCTCGCCGTCAGAGGCGGAACCTTTCATTGTCGAACGTAACGATGGTGTGCGTTTTTACAGTCATGAACTAAGCCAAGCGACAGCTGAGCAGTTATATTTATCGTTACGATTTGCACTAGCGAAAACGTTTGAGCATGATTATCCATTTATTATTGATGATAGCTTCGTACATTTTGACGCGGTAAGGACGAATCGAACGATTGAACTTATAAAGGAAATTGCGAAAGATAGACAAGTTATCTTCTTTACATGTCATGCGCATTTATTAACGTATTTTACAGAAAATGAGATTATAAAATTAACGCGTAAGCGTAAAGAAAATGAGTTGTAGTATGCTATACTAAAAGTAATTGATTTGGTGGAGGAATTCGAATGAAAAAGAAAATTGCAGAATATGAAGTTGGTGAACAAGTCGATGTTTTCTTGTTAATTAAAACAGCGACAAAAGGTCTCGCAAGTAATGGGAAACCATTTTTAACAGTAATCTTACAAGATCCAAGTGGAGATATTGAAGCAAAGCTATGGGATGTATCGCCAGAAGTTGAGAAACAATATGTAGCGGAAACAATCGTTAAAGTAGCTGGTGATATTCTAAACTACAAAGGACGTATTCAATTACGTGTGAAACAAATTCGTGTTGCGAATGAGAATGAAGTAACGGACATCTCGGACTTTGTAGAAAAAGCTCCAATAAAAAAAGAAGATATGGTTGAAAAAATTACGCAATACATATTTGAAATGAGAAACCCGAACATTCAGCGTCTGACAAGACATTTGTTAAATAAGCACCAAAACGAATTTTTAGAATATCCAGCAGCGACGAAAAATCATCACGAGTTCGTATCTGGACTAGCTTATCACGTTGTATCGATGTTAGATTTAGCGAAAGCTATCTCGGCTCTATACCCATCGTTAGATAAAGACTTACTATATGCGGGCGTTATTTTACACGACCTTGGTAAAGTATTCGAACTATCTGGCCCAATTTCTACAACGTATACGTTAGAAGGAAATTTACTAGGCCACATTTCTATCATGGTGAACGAAATTGGTAAAGCAGCAGATGAACTGCAAATCGATGCAGAAGAAGTATTAATCCTTCAGCACATCGTTCTTTCTCACCACGGAAAAGCAGAATGGGGTAGTCCAAAACCACCATTAGTAAAAGAAGCAGAAATTCTGCATTACATCGATAACTTAGATGCAAAAATGAACATGATGGACCGTGCATTAGGACGCACAAAACCAGGTGAATACACTGAGCGTGTCTTTGCTCTTGATAATCGATCGTTCTATAAACCGACGTTCCATAATTAAAATTGTAAATAGAATGGCCTCATTAAGTGTGGCATGACAATAAAATTGTTTGAAAAGATGGTGTGAAATTAAGTTTTCACACCATCTTTTATTATCCTGATAAGGAAAGACGCTGCAAACAGCTTTAAAAACCATTATTTATTCTTTGATGAGGAAAGAAATAATGAGAGAAAAAGATGTAAATCATACGGCAAATTTATATTGCATTAGCTCGTGTAAAGCTAAGGGATGAGAGCCTGTTGTCAATAAAAAAACGAATCTTAAACAAAACAATTCTTTTGCATATCATGTGATGCAAGGGAGGCAAGAGAACGTGTTCGTTGATTGGAAATCTTTTGTAGAGTATTCTGAATATAGAGTTGTATTAGGAATATTCTTTTAAGGAGAGTGATTACTTTATGCTAGGAAAATGGATGGATAAAGTAAGAGAACCTAGATGTATACACAATTATAAATTTATTAAAACTCAAGATAGTGAAAATTTTAAAACAGGGCAGATTGGGACAGCTAATATTTATAAGTGCGAAAAATGTGGTAAAGAAAAGGTTGATTATAAATATAACAGTGATATAAATAGTGATTTTTGGAATATATAAAATAAATCGTTTAATGAAACAGAGAATTACTAATATTAATTATTCACCGAAATTACAAGTTATTGTAAGGGTATTTAACTATTAAAGAATTTTAATAGCCTATGATCAGTTTTTTGATTGTAGGCTATTTATTTTGGCGAGTGAAATAATTTTATTATCAGTAGACATGGAAATAATTACGCCGAAAAACATATAAAATTTAACTAAACTAGTACTGAGATATAAAAATATCTCGAATTCAAGATAATTTACTTGCTTTTTAATCACTTGAGTTGTAAAGTGATAGTAACGAAAGGAAATGAGTCATATGAGAAAGGTCACAGCGTTCTCTAAATTGCTTTCGTACGAATTATTTTTTCAGTTATCACTTGACTAGTAAAATGAAATGATTACTTTTATAAATACATGCTTCGTTGACCAGCGAGCAGAAATAAAACTATTAAATACAAATTAAAACCATTGGAGGAATATAAAATGAATCAATTAAAAGGAATACACCACGTTACAGCGATTACAAGTAGTGCAGAAAAGAACTATGAATTTTTCACTCATGTTTTAGGAATGCGTTTAGTTAAAAAAACAGTAAACCAAGATGATATTCAAACGTATCATTTATTCTTTGCAGATGATAAAGGTAGTGCAGGAACAGATATGACATTCTTTGACTTCCCGGGCGTTCCAAAAGGAGTACACGGTACAAATGAAATTTCAAAGACTTCATTCCGAGTTCCAACTGATGCAGCACTAGAGTATTGGGTGAAACGTTTTGATCGTCTTGAAGTGGAACATACAGGAATTAAAGAGCAGTTTGGTAAGAAAACTCTTTCTTTCGTTGATTTCGATGATCAACACTATCAATTAATTTCAGATGAACTTGATAAAGGGGTGGAATCAGGTACACCTTGGCAAAACGGGCCAGTTCCATTAGAATACGCAATTACTGGTTTAGGGCCTGTATTTATCCGTATCGCGAACTTTAGTTTCTTCAAAGAAGTGTTAGAAAAAGTTCTATTATTTAAAGAGATTGCTCAAGAAGGAGAATTCTATTTATTTGAAGTGAACGAAGGTGGAAACGGTGCATCTGTCATTGTAGAACATAATACGGTTCTTCCTGAAGCACAACAAGGTTTTGGTACAGTGCACCATGCGGCATTCCGCGTAGAAGATCGTGCTGTATTAGAAGAATGGATTGAGAGAATAGGTAGCGTTGGACTTCCGTCATCTGGTTATGTAAATCGTCACTTCTTCGAGTCATTATACGCAAGAGTTGCACCGCAAATTTTATTCGAGTTTGCAACAGATGGCCCTGGTTTTATGGGAGATGAGCCATATGAAACACTTGGAGAAAAATTATCTTTACCTCCATTCCTAGAGCCAAAACGTGAAGAAATCGAAAAATTAGTTCGTCCGATTGATACAGTGAGAAGTACGAAGGAACTTATTAAAGAGTGAAAATAGAGATAGTAAGTAGAAGAGCAAGTAGTTCTAGTGAATCGCTGGAACTGCTTGTTTTTTTATTTTTGTTTTATAAGTATTTCTCTTTTTGAGTTTATACCGAAAGAATAGCATTTTTTTACTTTTAAATAGTCTATTAAGAGATACAGCCGAGATATAATAAGGATCATCATTGTACTTAAAGTCTTAGTTCGGGTATTCACTGAGCCAAGGTTATTTTTATTTGGAATTTCTTGCAACCATTTTAAGGCATATACAGTCTAATAGTTATATAAAACATAAATGGTAAATTTCTAAGGGGGAATTTAAAATGGAGCTGCTCATAAAGCGGGCTCAAAAAGGTGATGAGGAAGCCTTTATTGAGGCAATTGATATATTAATGCCACAAATGTATAAGGTGGCAAAAGCACGCTTGAAAAATGAAGAAGATATAGGAGATGCAATACAGGAAACAATTTTGTCTGCTTTTACAAATTTAAAAAGGGTAAAAGAACCAGAGTATTTTAAAACATGGATTACGAAAATATTAATGAATAAATGTAATGATATAGTACGAAAAAATAAGGTTTTATATGTGGATGATTATGGGAAAGTACAGGGGGACCAAATCGTAAAAGACAATATTGAACAAGAGCTTGAATTTGACAATATGCTTAGTTATTTAGGTGTGGAGTATCGTTTAGTAATCGTACTCCATTATGTAAATAAATTTAAAACAAAAGAAATTGCAGAGATTTTAAATGAAAAAGAAGGAACGATCAAATCAAGACTACATAGGGCAAGGCAACAGTTAAAAGAATATTATTTAAAAGAAGACTGGGAGAATGTAAACAATGGGGGGAATTTAAAATGAATGAACAATTCGAGCATAAATTAGAAGAAGCATTAAATGATGCTGTAACAATTCCTACTAGTGTTTTGAAGAAAAAAGAACTTGCTTTTGAAGAAATTAGAAAAAGTAAGAAACAAAAACAAACATCCTCTCATAAAAAAATAGTTGCAGCAATGATAGCAGGGTTAACGATTGTTGGAGCAAGTGTCGGAGTTGGCGTGTATGGTGATTCAGCATTAGCTGTGGTAAAGGAATTCTTTTTTGCGAAAGATCAGGGAGTTCAAAAAGCGGCAGATGATGGGTATATACAAAAAGTAGATGAGAATAATGTGATGAAAGATAATGGGGTTACAATCCAAATTAAAAATGTACTGTATGATAAATCTAAAATAGCAGTTTCCTTACAATTGAAATTTGAAGATAAAAGTTTAATAAGTAAAGTGACAGATTTAAGAATGAAGTACGATTTAACAGATGATAAAGGACGATATATAGAGAAGGCGGAATACACAGAAGGGTTAACAAATGAAAATAGTAAGATGTTGGGAGGTAGCGAATGGAGTATTCAGGCAGGTGAAGAAGAGGGAGAAATAACTTATAATTTAATATTCCATCCTATGAATTCAATTGATAACATTGATAGTCTAAACTTTAATATTAGTTCTATATCTTTGTTTGCGCCATTAGAAAATAAAGATGTTTCTTACAGGACAGAAGCAGAATCTCAATCAAATACTGTAAAAGAAGATATAGAAGTTTGGCATCAGAATGGTATGCAACTTAATAAGGAAATTCAAGGGAAGTGGCAAGGGGGAATAAAATTAGACTCGAAGTTTAAAGGAAATCAAGAGATTCATTTTGTTCCTAAACAACAACCTGAGTCTGTAAAAATAGTGTCTGCAGAAGTACTACCAACAGGGACGAATATCACATTTGAACGTGATTCTTCTGGAGATGATGAAGAAATAAAACGTCAGATAAAAACAATTGATAGTGTAATTCTTATGGATGAAAAAGGGAAAACATATAAGTCAACGTTAAAGGGGTACTCAAGTGCTGGGGATAATGGGAAAACAATTAAAGTGAAAACGTTTGATGTTACTACTTTTGATAATGTGAATCATTTTAAAGTGTTATTAAAAGATGTTGATGGAAAAGATGTTGTAATCGATTTGGCTCGTGAAGAAGAAAAATAAAGTATACGATAAAAAACGCAAACTTCTAATCAAAAGAAGCTTGCGTTTTTTATTAACTAAAAGAAGTAAGGGACACTAAGTATAGTGATAACAAGCCTTCTTTCGGATATCCAATTGTCCGACCAAGTCAAAGGAAGCTAGCACCAAATAGCGCTGAGCAAACAATCTTTGATGGTTCATCTCACACTGATTATTAGCTCACACTAATCGGACTGCCCGTTAACGCAGATAAAATAATTGACTTACTTTTTATATGTAACTATAATAGTTACAAAGAAACTGTTAGTAAGGGCAGTGAGTAATATTTTTTAATATAATTGTAACCAATGCAGTTACAATTAAAATTATCATAAAACAACCAAAAAATGTAAAAACTTTAAATAGCAACATGAGAAAGGAGACGGGAATTTTGAAACGGTTTAAGTTTTATATGATTAGCGGTATTGTACTTGTTTTGTTAATAGTATGTAACTTTGTTGATAAGCCGATTGCGAAGGTTGGAGAAGTGAAAGATACTGTTATGATGAAGATAAATACGAAAGAGAGTATGGCACAGATTGATGGGCAGACGATTTATTTTAAGCAAATTGGCGTGGGGAAACCGCCTTTACTTATGCTTCACGGGTTTGGTGGTTCTTCTGATGGATTTAGTGATATTTATCCGGAACTAGCGAGAGATCATACGATTATTGCGGTTGATATTTTAGGATTTGGACGTTCTTCTAAGCCGATTGATTTTCAGTATTCGTTTCCTGCGCAAGTGAATTTATATTATAAGCTAATGAAGAAGCTCGGATACGATCAGTTTGCGGTACTTGGTCATTCGATGGGGGGAGAGATGTCCCTTAATTTAGCTTACCTATATCCGGACGCGGTTACCCATCTCATTTTAGCGGATGCTACAGGGATTGAGTCTTTCCAGCAAAAAGAAAGTTATGAAATGCCGCCACTATCGAAGGACTTACAAACTGTAACTGAAATTAAGGATTATAATAAAAATGAAGTGAAAAATAGTCGTGATGATAAAGAGCATTATGATCAGCTTACGAAAATGAGAGAGCGCCGCATTGCGATGGAAGCCGATAAAATTAAGGTGCCGACTTTAATTATTTGGGGTAGGCACGATAAGAGCGTTTCCTGGAAAAATGGTGAGCTGTATCATCAGTTATTTACAAATAGTACGTTTCATATTATTGAAAAAGGATACCACGCGCCGTTCCGCCAGGAGCCAGTAGAGTTTATGGAATATGTACAAGCGTTTTTTGCGAAGAATCCGCAAGGGTAAAGTGAAATTTAAAGAATAAATCCACTTCTTTCCTCATAGAGTGAAACTAATAAGGCTTGTCTAAGGAAAGGAATGAAGTGATTTGGAAACTTTACCATGGTGGGTTTATCTTGTAATTGTTGGGATTGTACTAAGTGGCTACATGGTTTTATATACTTCAAAAAAAGAGCAAGAGATGGATAATGAGTTTATCGAAAAAGAAGGAGAAGTATATATGAAACGTTTAGAGGAAGAGCGTGAGAAACGTAATCAGGATAGTGATAAAGATTCGGTATTACTTTAATAGAAATTTTGAAAGGCTATCATCTGGTGGAATTTTACATCTAGATGATAGCCTTTTTTCTTTTGAGGGGAGCAGAACATGTCCATCAGGCTAAGCTTATATAAGTTTAATTTTACATATATACGAGATTCATCATGAACTTTTATTGATGGTATTTTTATATATATTTACTCATAAGAATGGAACTAGCTTAGTATTTACTGGGGGGGATTAAGAATGAATAGGGATGAAACTTCATTACATCCTGATACGGGTGTTACGTCTGTAATGTTTGTTGAACGTTCATTAAATGAAATTCGTTTTTGGTCTAGAATCATGAAGGAGCATTCTTTTTTTCTTCGATTGGGGTTTAGATGCGAGGATACCCAACTAATCGAAGAGGCTAATCAATTTTATCGATTGTTTGAACATATCGAACAAATAGCGTACTCCTATACAAATGAAACAGATCCTGGGCAAATAAAAAGATTTAATTCAGAAGTACAACAAGCCGCAACTAATATTTGGGGATTTAAACGAAAAATTCTAGGATTAATTCTCACATGTAAATTGCCAGGACAAAATAATTTTCCACTGTTAGTTGACCACACAAGTAGGGAAGCTGATTATTTTAGAAGACGTTTAATTGAATTAAATGAAGGTAAATTAGATGCTCTTCCTGATGCTATTATTAAAGAAAATGTTTTCTTTTTAAGGATTATGGCAGACCATGCTAAATTTATCGGTCATCTTCTTGATCCATCAGAAAGAAAGCTTGTAGATACAGCCCGGAATTTTAGCAATGATTTTGATGAATTGATGTATCAAGCAATTGACTTAGAATCTATGAAACCACAATCCCAAACAGTCCCTCTTTTAGATCAATTTTTAGATCAAAATCGTGTGTCGGTTACATCTCTTCGGGATTTTAAGAAAACGGCACGTGATTTAATTGAGCAATGTAAAATAAAGAGTATCATTCATCCATTATTAGCAGACCATGTTTTTCGTGAAGCTGATAGATTTCTTGAAATAATTGATATGTTTGATGCTCATCTTACAAATATTAAATCACAATCTAGATAGTAGAAGATAAGGAAAGATACTATTTTGCTTTAAGCTGAGAAGTTAACAATTTATTGTTAGCTTCTTTTCTTTGTGATGAAAAGGTTTAAAAATGAAACTTTTAGAGAATGAAGAGATAAAAAACCAAAATAAAAATTTTCTTTTCATCTAGTAAATTTACCTTTAAAGACTATAAATACCTTTGACCATATATGTAATTCTTTGTAAAATGATATATATAGAAAAATTATGAATATACAGGAAATCTATGGATAGTAGTTTCTGATAAATTTTTCAGGGGGAATTTATTAGTTAAGTATATTAACTTGTTTGCACTAAATTTCACAAATAAAGGGGTATTAGGAATCATGAAAGCAAAGAAATTAGTAAGTTTAGCGTTACCAGTTATGTTATTGAGTGGTTGTATTACAATTGAAACCGATGGTAAGAAAGCTGAACCAAAGAAAGAAGAAGCGCAAAAGGTAGAGAAAGAGAGTAAGTCAACTGATAGCAAGAAAGAGGATAGCTTACCTGTGGCGAAAGGTGAAGGTACAAACAGTAGTTCATCAAGTAGTCAACCAAGTTCTTCTTCAAACAACTCAACTTCTTCCAGTTCTTCAACTGGTAAGGTAACTGGTTCAGATGTTGAAAGGTACAAGTCAGATATCATAAACAGTGCTACTCAAATTGAAGATACAATGAAATTAATTGAAGGAATAGCAGGTTCAGACGTAAAGTCATACAAACAAAAGAAAAGTGAAGTACAACTGAGTTTAGGTGGAGCAAAGGCAACTGCAACGAAATTGAAGAATCTACAAGCACCTCCTGAGTTACAGGGAGAACAGGCGAAGATAAAGCAGTCAATGGAACTGTATGCGGATTGTTTCCAACTTCTCTTTGATGCATTGGACCAAGAAGACGAGAGTAAAATGCATCGAGTAGTAAGTAAAGCACAAGAAGGTTCAAAACTGTTTGAAGAAGCAGCGAAGAGTATCGCTAATAAAACCAACTAAGAATAAATGACTAAAAGGGGTATGAGGTATGAAAGTGAAGAAACTAATAGCTGCTGCAGTTCCAGTTGCCTTATTATTAAGTGGTTGTGTTACAGTAAAAGATTCGGCAAGTAAAGAAGAAAAGACAGAAGAAACAAGTAAATCTAAGGCTTCTGAAACGAAAGAAAAATTAACTAATTCGAAAGAAGAAAGTAAAGATGTTCAAAAGGTTCGAGTTTTAGATGAAGATTATGCACAATATTTATTAGACATTGAACAGGATATGTTAAGACGATTTGATTACTATGATGCTTCTGTAAGGGATTTGAGAAATGGAAGTAAATCAAAAGCTGAGGTATTAGATAGTATTAAAGACATCTATAAAGTATTTGATAAGATAGAGAAGATTTCCGCACCGCCAAAACATAAAGAAGACCAAAAAGAGATTGAAAGAGCGACAGGTAAACTAAGAGAGACATTCGGTGAAATAGAGAAGTTATTCAACGATAAAGGCTTCAGCTTAGAGACTGATAAGGAAATTTTAAATAAAGCAAATACAAAACTAGAGGAAGCAAAACGTATTTGGAAACCTATATTCGATAAGTTAAGATCCGAAATAAAAGGTGATACAGCCACAGAAAAATCTACTAGTACAACAAGTAGTTCTACATCGACAAACCCAACTACTGATAGTCAGGCTCAAACAGATAAAAGCCAAGCTCAAACGGGGGTATTTGTAGGTACAGTTGGTACAAGTGAAGAGTTAGGAATTAGTTATGGAAACATGGAGAAGAACATCAAAGATGGTACTGAGATTATTGGTAACTGGGGTATTGATTACGGTAGTGGCATCAAAACTACGTTAGTACTAAAAGGTGATAAAACATTTGAGTCCTATGCGAATGGTTCTTATCCGAATAAAGATAACTACTTAACAGGAACATATGTGGTAGATGTTCCATCATTCCAGTTATCTTTAAAAGTAACAAAAGCAGTTAAAGACGGTCAAGAAGTAAAGTTAACAAATGATAGCATGATGTATAAATTACAAAACTATGATGGAAACACATTACAAATTTATCATATGGACGATAATGTTCGTATTCGGTATGCAAAACAATAAATAATTGGCAAAAAACTCTGTAATAAATTTTACAGAGTTTTTTAGTTAGTTTTAATTTAATTTCTTCATTATCTTCCCAGGCGCTATCCATACTAGTATAAGTTGAGAAATGAACAAAACGATTTGATTGCAATGTATGAATAAATAGAAAAGACACCCTAAGTTCATTGTTTATAGTGAATTTAAATCAATTACGAAGTAGTGATATTGAAGAATTATGGGATCGTTTTAAAAGCATTTGATTTAGTAGAGGAAAGACCAAATGGATGCTGTTAGCTATCACAAAAAGCCAATGTGCATATGCGAATGGAAACAGAAGAAGGCCATAGTATAGAAAAAAATCTATATTATGGCCTGTTTTTATATGTACCTTGGTTTTCTTATGCATATGTATTTTTTTAGATAATCAAATAGATTAACATAAAAATGAAAATGTAATTGATTTTTACTAGAGAGTAATTTATATATAAATTACGAAATATATAGTTTTAACATCATTAGGGGGTGTATTATGAAAAAAAGTAAATTTATTAATTTAACAACGGCCGCTACACTAAGTTTAAGCCTACTATTCACAGGAGCTGTATCCGCCGCTACTGAAGAAAATTTCAGTCCAAAACAAATTAGTTTAGATGAAGTTACATCTGAAAAAATTGATATGTATCAACTAAATCAAATTCAAGATACATTTACAAAAAACACTGAAAATCAGGTAACTTTTTATTGGAAAAATACGCAAGGTATAGAGGAATCGATTGATTTATCTGTTCGAACAGATGCTAGAGGTAATATAACTTCCGTAAGCGAAGTCACTACACATGACAACCTAGTTGATTCTCTAGTTAAAAAGAAAAAACCAGGAAAACCAGGGAAGGGTTCTAGTCCAAAGGTACCATATAAATTAAATGGTGGAACAAATAAATCTAGCTTTATTAATGAACACGCTTATAATAGACATAAATATAATCCTAAAGAAAAATCTACTTCTAGTAAAACTCAGTATGGTCGAGATGTTGACGTGAAGAAGTTAAGGGAGGAAACAATGCATAATTATGAAAATAAGTGGAGTCAAACGGATAACAAGGGTAACAGAACAACAACTTATGCTAAACAATTCGATGGTAATGTAAGCACTTCTGATTCATCAACAAGTCATCATAGGGTTATAATCAATCATTCTGACTCATCAAGAAGTACACAATTCCCATTGTACTTAAAGAACTAATATGAATACAAAAAATTTTCAAACCTATGTGGCGTTATCAACAAAAGACTGGAGTGCTGAAACATTTGTAAGAACCCTAGAAGAGATTGTAGCTTCGGCAAAAGAATATGAAAATGATTATGTTGAAATCCATCAAGTATTAGAAATGGTAGTAACAGAAGTTGAAGTTGAGTATGTAATCATTCTAAATCATACGAGAAACTTAGATGATTTGGGAAAATACCTTAAATAATAATTTCTAAATGCTGTTTATAAAAAAGGAATGCCGTTTTATTTGAATAGAATGGGCATTCTTTTTTTATCCCTGCTAATAATATAAAGGGTTTTGATACGGAATTTTAAAAAGAGAGTGCTAATATTGCTACTCTAAAAAAGGGTGTAATCAGGATAGTGGATGACATTTTGTTATCCACTTTTTTACTTTCCGAAATATATCAACGATTCGACATGAGATATCGATTTATCAACACAAAACGATAATGATAGGAAGATCTTTCTCTCGATGTAACTTCATAGTAACAGTAACCATCCAAAGCCCAATTCATACACTATGATGGAGGCTTTTACTTAATAATCCGATGAAAAAGGAGTGTAATGATGAAAAAATGTACTGTTAATGAAACGGGAGGGAATGTGCCGCAACCGATCCGTAGCGATGGTGCAGGTGCGATTGATTCTGGACCGCGTAATATTATGCGGGATATTCAAAATCCGAATATGCTCGTTCCGCCTATAACAGATGCTGGCTTAGTTCCTAACTTGAAATTTTCATTCTCAGACACTTCTATGATTTTGAAACAAGGTGGGTGGTCTCGGGAGATTACTGTTAGAGAACTTCCGATTTCGACTACAATTGCAGGGGTAAATATGAGCTTAACGGCCGGAGGAGTACGTGAACTTCATTGGCATAAAGAAGCAGAATGGGCGTATATGCTTTTAGGACGGGCACGAATAACTGCTGTTGATCAAAACGGACGGAATTTTATTGCTGATGTTGGTCCGGGTGATCTTTGGTATTTCCCGCCTGGTATTCCGCATTCTATTCAAGGATTGGAACATTGTGAATTCCTGCTCGTTTTCGATGATGGACATTTTTCTGATCTATCTACTTTAGCTATTTCAGACTGGTTTGCACATACGCCAAAAGAAGTCTTATCAGCTAATTTCGGAGTACCGGAGAGTGCTTTTAACTCCATTCCTTCAGATCAAGTTTATATTTATCAAGGGAATATACCGGGTTCGCTTGAGAGTCAGACAGTTCAGTCACCAAAAGGAGAAGTTCCGTTAACGTTTAAACATGAACTGTTAAAACAAAAGCCGATTAAGACCCCTGGTGGTAGTGTCCGAATTGTAGATTCTACGAATTTTCCTATTTCAAAAACAATCGCAGCAGCACTCGCTGAAGTTGAGCCTGGTGGAATGAGAGAACTTCATTGGCACCCAAACAATGATGAGTGGCAGTATTATCTTACTGGACAAGGAAGAATGACTGTATTTCTTGGGGATGGTTCAGCTCGCACATTTGATTATAGAGCTGGTGATGTCGGATATGTACCGTTTGCGACTGGGCACTATATTCAAAATACAGGTACCGAAACATTGTGGTTTTTAGAGATGTTCAGAAGTAATCGTTTTGAAGATGTATCGTTAAATCAATGGATGGCATTGACTCCTAAAGAAATAGTGGAGAGTAATATAGACGTTGGTCCACAATTAATGGATTCTTTACGCAAGGAGAAATCACCTGTTGTGAAATATCCGGGATTTTCATATAGTCCGAAAAATGATGGGTGAAAATGAATAAATACGTTATTCTTTCTAGAGAATGTTAAGAAGGAATAGCGTGTTTTTTTACGTCTCGTCCTGTCTTTGCGAGTATTTGTTATTTGTATTATTGTTCGGGAAATTATTATAGAAGAAAAGTATATGAAATCTGCATGGCATAAAGTACGAAATGGCGTCATTTTAAGGTGTAACGCACAAGTTGCACAGGCTATGCAACGATAACTAGCTTTACTCTTCATCATTTATTTGACCATACTAGACATAGAGAGGTGATAAACACAGTATGGTTTTTAGTGAACGTTTAAAAGAAGAAAGGGAAAAAAGAAATTGGTCGCAAAATGATTTGGCTGAAAAAATTCATGTAAGTAGGCAGTCTGTTTCGAAATGGGAGACGGGAAAGAACTATCCGAGCATTGAAATTATTATTCATTTAAGTGATCTGTTTGGTATTACGATTGATGAGTTGTTGAGGAGTGATGAAAAATTGACGCAGAAAGTAATTGAAGATAGTAAGCAATTAGCATATCCAAAATGGAAGGTGTTTTTTGATAGTCTATTCATGCTGGGGGTATTTTTGTTTATTACAAAAATCGTTGTATGGGCGTTAAATAAGTTTGCAGGAGCAAGCATTACAATTGTAGCAGATGCACCATATGTAATGAATTTTTTACCCCTCATATTAATGGTTATAGGCGGTACGGTTTCTGATAAGTTGAAGAAGATATATAGGTAAAAGAAAGATTTGAAAGAAATTCCTGACACTAGCTGTTCTTTCCACTCAAATTGTGTACTATAAAGGATAGGATGATAGAAAGAAGGGGACGTTTAGAATGGAATTTCATGAACAAAAGATTTTGCCGGCAGTGAGACAAATTAAAGATTTGGAAAAGCTATTACATAGTTCGTATGAGTATATTGTCATTTTAGATATTCATGTCGGTCAATTGAAGAGTGTTGTGTCGCTCGCGAAGCTGCATGGGAAAAAGGTGTTTTTACATGTTGATTTAATCCATGGATTACAAAGTGATGGGCATGCGACGGAATTTTTATGCCAAGAATATAAACCGTACGGGTTATTATCGACAAAGGCGAGTGTAATTATGAAGGCGAAGCAAAAAGGTGTCGTCTCCATTCAACGCATCTTTTTAATTGATTCTAGCGCGATGGAAAAGAGCTGTAATTTGCTAGAAAAAACGAAGCCGGATTATATAGAGGTGCTTCCCGGTGCGTTAACGGGTGTCATTGCTGAGGTGAAAGAGCGTACAGGTGTACCGATTTTAGCAGGTGGTTTTATTCGAACTGTAGAAGACGTTGAAAGAGCGTTAAATGCTGGTGCGACAGCAATTACGACATCGAAAAAAGAACTATGGAAACATTACCAAAAAAAGTGACGAAAATGTGAAAAAATTCTGTTGACACCGCTTTCATTAGAGGTTAACATTATAGACAAGTTAATAAACGTGACGGAGAAAAGAAGAGATCCACATTTTATTGTTTCTATATATTGTATATAGAAGCATGTAAGCTGTGGATCTTTTTCTTTTGAAAAAAAAACGAATGGCCATTCATTTTACCTCTATCACTTTTTGAAAGCATTTAAATTGATTGTGGAGGGATTTTATGTCAGCATTTTTAGGGGAATTAATAGGGACAGCGTTGTTAATCTTACTTGGTGGCGGTGTTTGCGCTGGTGTAAGTTTAAAGAAATCGTTTGCGAAAGATTCTGGTTGGATTGTAATTACAATGGGCTGGGGCTTAGCGGTTGCTATGGCAGCGTATGCAGTTGGATCAATTAGTGGGGCACATTTGAATCCGGCTTTAACGATAGGACTTGCTTTTAAGGGAGCGTTCCCATGGAGTGACGTACCTATGTATATCGCAGCACAAATGATTGGGGCAATTATCGGGGCAGTTCTTGTATACTTACATTACTTACCACACTGGAAAGAAACAGAAGATCCAGGAACAAAGTTAGGTGTATTTGCAACAGGTCCAGCAATTCCGAACACATTTACAAACCTTTTAAGTGAAATGATTGGAACATTCGTTTTAGTATTTGGTATATTAGCAATTGGAGCAAATAAATTTGCAGATGGTTTAAATCCATTTATCGTAGGTTTCTTAATTGTAAGTATTGGTTTATCATTAGGTGGAACAACAGGATACGCAATCAACCCGGCTCGTGATTTAGGTCCGCGTATTGCACACTTCTTCCTTCCGATTGCAGGAAAAGGCGGTTCAAATTGGAAGTATGCATGGATTCCAGTAGTTGGTCCAATTTTAGGTGGATCACTTGCAGGATTATTCCATCAAGTTGTATTTGAAGGAAAACAAAATTCAGCACTTATTTATGTGATTATTGCAACTGTGATTGTACTAGCAATCTCTTATATGACAAGTAAAAAAAGTGGAGCTACTACAAATAGTAGAAAAGTAGCATAGGGGGAAACTGATATGAAAAAATATATTCTTTCATTAGACCAAGGAACAACAAGCTCACGCGCAATTCTTTTCAATAAAGAAGGAAAAATCGTTCATTCAGCTCAAAAAGAGTTTACACAACATTTTCCAAAGCCAGGCTGGGTAGAGCATAATGCACAAGAAATTTGGGGATCTATTTTAGCAGTTATCGCAACTTGCTTAAGCGAAGCAGATGTGAAGCCAGAACAAATCGCTGGTATCGGTATTACGAACCAACGTGAAACAGCGGTTGTATGGGATAAAACGACTGGAAAACCAATTTATAATGCAATCGTATGGCAGTCTCGTCAAACAGTTGAAATTTGTGATGAGTTAAAAGAAAAAGGTTATAGCGAGATGGTTCGCGAAAAAACAGGTCTTTTAATTGATGCATACTTCTCTGGTACGAAAGTAAAATGGATTTTAGATAACGTTGAAGGTGCAAGAGAAAAAGCGGAAAACGGCGAGTTATTATTCGGAACAATTGATACATGGCTTGTATGGAAATTATCGGGCGGTAAAGCGCACGTAACAGACTACTCAAATGCATCACGTACATTAATGTTTAACATTCACGACTTACAGTGGGATGATGAGCTTCTAGACATGTTAACAGTACCAAAGAGCATGCTTCCAGAAGTACGTCAATCATCTGAAATATATGGAGAAACAATTGATTACCACTTCTTCGGTCAAAATGTACCGATCGCAGGTATAGCTGGTGACCAGCAAGCAGCATTATTTGGACAAGCTTGTTTCGGTGAAGGTATGGCGAAGAACACTTACGGAACGGGTTGCTTCATGTTAATGAACACAGGCGAAAAAGCAGTTGCTTCTGAGCATGGCCTATTAACAACAATTGCATGGGGTTTAGATGGTAAAGTAAATTACGCATTAGAAGGAAGTATTTTCGTAGCAGGTTCTGCAATTCAGTGGTTACGTGACGGAATGCGCATGTTTAAAGATGCAAGTGAGAGTGAAGTGTACGCTAGCCGTGTTGAATCAACTGAAGGTGTATACATAGTACCGGCATTCGTAGGACTCGGAACACCGTACTGGGATAGTGAAGTACGCGGCGCTATGTTTGGTGTAACACGCGGTACGACGAAAGAGCACTTCATTCGTGCAACGCTAGAATCTTTAGCATACCAAACGAAAGATGTATTATGTGCAATGGAAGCTGATTCAGGTATTAAACTGAACACATTACGCGTTGATGGTGGTGCAGTTAAGAATAACTTCTTAATGCAGTTCCAAAGCGATATGTTAGACGTTCCTGTAGAGCGTCCGGTGATCAATGAAACGACAGCTTTAGGTGCAGCATACTTAGCTGGTCTTGCGGTTGGATATTGGAAAAACCAAGACGAAATTAAAGCGCAGTGGAATATGGATAAACGCTTTACACCGGCAATGGAAGCGGAAACAAGCGAAGAGCTATATGCTGGATGGAAAAAGGCAATTGAAGCAACTAAAGCTTTCAAATAATCATAAACAGTGTTATAATGATGACAAGTTAATAATTCGGTAGGAGATTTGGAGAGACCACAACACGCTATAGAGGCGAAATCTATAGCGGAGCTTGTGGTCTCTTTTTTCGTTATCAAAGGGAGGAATTACCATGAAATTTTCAAGTAAACAACGTAAAGACGTATTAAACGGAGTAAATAAACAAGAGTTAGATGTGATCGTAATTGGTGGAGGTATTACTGGTTCTGGTATTGCATTAGATGGGGCAACACGCGGTTTATCAACAATTGTGTTTGAAATGCAGGACTTTGCAGCAGGTACATCAAGTCGTTCAACGAAACTTGTACACGGTGGTTTACGTTATTTAAAACAACTTGAAGTGAAAATGGTAGCAGAGGTGGGGAAAGAGCGTGCGATCGTATATGAGAACGGTCCCCATGTAACGACACCAGAGTGGATGTTACTTCCGTTCCATACAGGTGGCACGTTCGGGTCATTCAGTACATCAATTGGTCTTCGTGTATACGACTTCTTAGCAGGTGTAAAACGAAGCGAGCGCAGAAAGATGTTTAACCGTGAAGAAACGCTAAATAAAGAGCCTCTTGTAAAACAAGAAGGATTAAAAGGCGGCGGTTACTACGTAGAATATCGTACAGACGATGCGCGTCTTACAATTGAAGTAATGAAAGAAGCAATTGAACACGGTGCGAAAGCTGTTAACTACGCAAAAGTAGACAGTTTCTTATATAAAGATGGAAAAGTATGCGGTGTACGTGTAATCGATTTACTAGACGGAGAAGTATATGAAGTTTACGGTAAGAAAATTGTAAACGCAGCTGGTCCTTGGGTAGATACACTTCGTGAAAAAGATAACTCTAAAAAAGGGAAAGTACTTCAGTTATCAAAAGGTGTGCATTTAGTAATTGATCAAAAACGTTTCCCATTAGGGCAAGCAATTTACTTTGATACACCAGATAAACGTATGGTGTTCGCGATTCCTCGCGGCGGAAAAACGTACGTAGGTACAACAGATACGTTCTATGATAAAGACGCAGCTGTACCGCACATGACAACAGAAGATCGCACATATATCATTAATGCGATTAACTACATGTTCCCAAGCGTGAAAATTACAGAAAAAGATGTGGAATCAAGCTGGGCTGGTGTACGTCCGTTAATTTATGAAGAAGGTAAGAATGCATCTGAAATTTCTCGTAAAGATGAGATTTGGACTTCTGAATCTGGTTTAATTACAATCGCGGGCGGAAAATTAACAGGATACCGCAAAATGGCTGAAATGGTAGTAGACTACGTAACGAATCTATTACAAAAAGAAGGACATAGTGCATATCAGAAGAGCGATACGAAACATATGCCAATCTCTGGTGGTCATGTAAGTGGTTCACACGGATTCCCGGCATTTATCGCGAAAAAAGCAGGCGAAGGTACGAAATACGGTTTAACGACAGCTCAAGCTGAAGAATTCACGAAATTCTATGGCTCTAACGTTGACGTACTGTTCGACTTAGCGAAAAAACATAAAGACGAAGCGAAAGAATACAACATGCCATTAGATGTTCTAATCCCGCTTGTATACGCAATGGATTACGAAATGACAGCGAAACCAGTTGACTTCTTCGTACGCCGCAGAGGCGCTGTATTCTTCAACATCCACTGGGTATATGAGTGGAAAGAAGCAGTAATCAACTACATGGCTGCAAAACTAGGCTGGAGCAAAGAAGAGCAAATGAAATACACAGCTGAACTAGAAAAAGCATTAACAGACGCTGTAATTCCTGTCGATCAACAAGAACAAGCAGCTGCATTAGCATAAAATAGAGAAACACCTAAAGGGAAGCCTTTAGGTGTTTTTTTTATGGACTATTCTTCTAACTATGTTGCATAACGACATATGTTGTTATACGATGTGTATAAGGAGGTGGTATTGTTGGACAAAGAAATCTTGAAGGGAAGTATAGATATTTTATTACTTTCTATCATTGCAAAACGTGATACATATGGATATGAAATAGCCCAGAGTTTAAAGGATGCAAGTGAAGATTTGTATAGTATGGGGCAGGGAACTTTGTATCCGGCTTTAAAGCGATTAGAAAAAAAGGAGTTTCTTGAATCTTATTGGAATGAATCTGAGAATGGGATGAAAAGGAAATTTTATACTATTACAGATAAAGGGAAAAAAGAATTGCAGAAGAAAGTGAACTCTTGGGAGCGTGTAACATCATTAATTCAAGCTTGTCAGAAAGGAGTTATTTATGAGTGAATTTGATGAGTATATTAAGTCTATTTTAGCTTATTCAGAACTTAGTAATATTGAACAGGATGAGCTATTTCTAGAAATGTATGACCATTTGAACAGCTTGAAAGAAGAATATATGGAACAAGGTATGAATGAAAAAGAAGCGATTTATAAAGCGATTCAAAGTTTTGGAGAATCAAAAGTTATTGGCTTAGGGATTAATCAATCGGTATACGAAGTTCCTAGGCCATTAAAGGTATTATCAAAAATTTTATGTATTCCTTATATAATCATTTGCTTTATTGTCTTTTTAGGAACATTTATTTCAACTTCTACATTTGACTATGTTCGTAGTTTGACAGGTGGGACTGTATATCATCCCATTGAATTTTGGCAGCAATTTTTACATATATCTGATTTAGAAACGTTATTACAACTTTTGGAATAACACTTTGGCAAGTTAAAGATTTTATTGCGCATCCAGGCCTTTGGGGAAACTCAACTTATTGGTTAAACGTTTTACAACATATAATATTAGTAGTTCCATGTGGATTTTTCGTTCCAGTGTTGATTAATAAAGTGACTAACTATAAGAAAGCTAGTAAGTGGTATGCTATGACCTTTCTTGCTTGGGAGATAGTGCATTTACTAACTTTGTCTGATGTTTTTGATGTATGGCGGTTTACTATAAATATGCTAGGCGCATCGGTAGGATATCTCTTATTTGTAAGTGTGATACAAATAGATAATAAATTTAGGGAAATGAGCAAGAAGATATTTGAAAATTAGCTGGCTATTCTGTAGTTTAAATTATACAAATTTAGTTTGATGGTAATAGAGTATCACTGAAAACATAGGTGCTATATAGTGAGAGGATTTTTTATATTCGTAATAGGTGTTGTTAGTTGTTTATTCATTCATTCATACTGTTATGAAACTGCTGCATAATCCATCTTTATTGGCGCTATAAAGGGGAGCCCTTCAGGTGTTTTTTATCTTGACTAAAAATAAATAGAATGTGTTACAATGATGATAGAGTATGTAGTATGAATTTTGCATAAAATAAAGAAGACAGAAGCCTGAGAAACTTCTGCCTTGTTTAACCTAACTTGCTATTGTGGTGGTAGTAGGTGCGGTTATAAGACAATTACATTAACGTTTTAGCCGAGAACCGCCCTTACCTTTTCCACGAAGCAGGGTGGTTCTCGCTTTTTTGTATACAGAAATTAGCCACGGACCAACGTATCTTCTACCGATGACAACGCCAGCTCCGGTTAGGATACCATACACTAATTTAATTACAAACATCGCGATCATTATATCACCTCCCCCTTTTTGCGAAATGGAAGAGATGATAGCCACACCTACTAGTAATAGCTTATTAAGTTACGTTTTAATTGTATTATGTTTTAAAATAGGGAACAAGACATATGGAGGAAAATTCCTGTCTTTAAGCAGAGCATTAGTGCGAGGGGACAATAAGCAAAAAAATATTAAGATTTCAAAAAACGGTACGGACATTACTATCCGTATTTTTTTATGAATTTATAAAACTTTTCCATGGAGTGAGTCGTCTAATATATGGGAAGGAGGAAATGATGTGGATGAATTAACAGTAGAGATGTTTGAAATAGAAGATAAGGAGGACCTTATCGATGAAATAATGAACAAGTATGGACAGGAAATCTTACAGCTGGTTTATTCATATGTGAATAATAAAGAGGTTGCAGAGGACTTAACGCAAGATATATTTGTTAAATGCTATAAATCTCTTCATACATACAAAGGGAAATCGAATGTAAAAACATGGTTGTGGAGAATAGCCATTAATCATTGTAAGGACTATATAAAAAGTTGGTATAACAAAAAGGTAATCGTTACAGAGGATGAATCTGCTTATATTGGGATTCAAAATGATAGTGTCGAACAAACTGTCATTCAAAATGCAGAGGACCGTAAGCTGGCTTCTGCGGTAATGAATTTACCGATCAAATATCGAGAATTCATTTATCTATTTTATTATGAGGAATTATCAATTAAAGATATTGCTATTGTAATAGAAGTGAAGGAAAACACGATAAAAACAAGACTGAAAAGAGCTAAGGAACTATTGAAGAAAGGATTGGAGGAATAATCAAATGGAAGATCGATTAAAAGGCTTGCGAAAATCAATGGAGAATACAACTTTTAAACATTTGAGTTTTTCTGATCAGCATCGAAAGCAGGTGCGCGAAAAAATCAATGCATCATACGAAAATGAAGAAGATGTCCTTTTAGCAGTCTTGCAACTTCTCGGTAATGAAAAAACAGGATACGAATTGTCACAGCTACTGCGGGGGCGAGGGATTCAAAAATTCGAAGGAAATGAAGGGTTTTTATACACCTTATTACATCGTTTAGAACAGAATCGTTTTATCCAATCAAGTTGGGATCATTCAGGAGCTAAATATTATCAATTAAATGATAAGGGAAGAAAGATGCTGCGAAAGGCAGAAAAAGATTCTACGAAGGCACGATTTATATTAAAAGGCTTAGTACAGGAGTGAGGCGAAATTGAATAAAAAAGGGGAGCGTTTTTTAAAAGAAGTTACGAACCATATTAAATCAAAAGAAGTAAAGAGCTTTGTGGCTACTGAACTAGATTTTCACTTGAAGCAAGCGAAGAATATGTGGATAGAGAAAGGGTTAAGTGAGGAAGTTGCTGAAGATAAAGCTGTTGAACAAATGGGAAGTCCAATCAAGCTTGGCCGGGAACTTAATAAACTTCATAAGCCAAAGGTTGATTGGTTCATTATTATTTTACTAGTGACTACTATGGGATTAGGCTTTTTGCCACTAGTAGCTCTTGGATATACGAATGATTTACTAATGAACAAGGTGATATTTGTTATTCTCGGTGCTGTAGCAGCTTTAGGGATGATGCTGATTGATTATCGGAAATTAGAAAGACTCGGATGGTTGTTTTACACAATCGGAGTACTTATCCTTTTAATGTTATACTGTTTTCCAAACGCTTCGTTGACTGGAGAGCCGTTAATGAAAATCGGTCCCATTGCAATTGATTGTTTAATGGCAGTGCCGTTCTTTTTTCTAGCCTGGGCTTCTTTTTTCAATAATAGTAGGTTAAAGGTTATGCATCTTGTGATTTTGTATTTATTTTCTTTGTATTTATTTTTAATTGTATCAACTCTTTCGTCAATTTTTATCTATATCACGATGGTATTCATTATGCTTTGGTGGAGTAAGTTAGGGAAGAAGAAGGCATTGATTATTACAATGGTACCAATTTGTTTATTTATTATCAGGGTATCCGTATCCTGGTCCTCAGGATACCACTTGGATAGATTTCTAGGGTATTTAAATCCAGAGCGTGATGCAGGTGGCGCAGGGTTTATGTATATACGTTTAAAAGAGGTAATGTCGTCAGCAGGTTGGTTTGGTACATATGGAGATATAAAGTTTATCCCTGCTCCAGATACTGATTTTGTATTTGCAAGTTTGACTTACTATTATGGGTATGTGCTTGCGCTAATTCTTGTCTTCATCCTTTCTCTTTTTGTAGCAAGGATAATGATCATATCTTATAAAATAAATGATCGGTATGGTAAATTGCTTCTCGTTGGAGGAATAACTCTTTTTGTAGTCCAGTTCATTTATAACGTCGGAATGATATTAGGCTTATTGCCGATTGCTTCTATATCATTACCTTTTATTAGTTATGGATTAACACCAACTGTATTTCATGCGCTTTTAATGGGGATTGTGCTGAGTGTATATCGGCGTAAAGATATTTCATTTAGAATGAGAAAAACACCTTGAGAAAAATCAAGGTGTTTTCGTTATACATTTAAAACTCTCCGAATCAGCCCCAAGTACAAAAGGACTAACCTCACCAACGCTATAAAGCTGCAACTCATGCATCGCGCGCGTACAAGCAGTGTAGAACAATCTACGAACGCTCTCATCACTGTACACATCTTTAGAAGCATCATAAATAATAACAGCATCAAATTCGATACCTTTTGCTAAATAAGCAGGGATAACGACAATGCCTTGCTCGTACTCGGCTGAGTTACTTTTCACAAGTTTAATATTCTCAATATGACTGAGTGCCTCGTATGCAGTGGCACTTTCAGCTGCGGATTTACATATAATTGCGATCGTATTATGCTGTTGTTTTTGAAGTTCAGCAACTTTGGAAGTGATACAATTATGCAGTTCACTGTGATCAGAAACTGTAGTCACTGTAGGTTTCTCGCCGTCACGTTCAAATGCGTTAATGTTCTTTCCTTCAGGTACGAGGTCCCGTGTGAATTCAATAATCGGTTTTGTTGAGCGATAGCTACGAGTTAAGTTAATGCCGTTTGTTTCATCAGGGCCATATAAATTAGTAAGTGTATGGAAATCAACTGTTTCACTTGCATGAGCGAATATCGCTTGGTTAAAGTCTCCGAGTACCGTCATTTTTGCGGCAGGGAATAAGCGTTTTAAAAACTCGAATTGAAACGGTGAATAATCTTGTGCTTCGTCTACGAGTACGTGTTTAATGGATCTGTTCGTTTGGAAGCCTTCAATTAATTCTTTTAAAAGTAAAAATGGAGTCGCATCCTCGTAATATAGCTTTCCTTCATCGAGCGTGTTCACAGTTAGCGAGCAAATATCATCCCAGTCTTTCGGTTTTTCTCCAGTAACCCATGATGCATCTGTGAAGAGCTGTTTATATATTCCCGTGAAATTGATGAAGCGTAGTGTTTGAACACCTTTACGAAGCGGCTTCAATTTTTTGCGGACGATCATACGTCCAAGTACTTTCGTTTCTTGCTCATAATCATTAAAGGAGTTGTCGTCAAACTCTCCTTTTTTCTGTAAGTAGTTATAAGCTTTTTGATATTCGTCTTTACTAAGTAATTCAATTTCTTCTTCTACCCACGGCTTTTTCAGTTCTGTTTTTTCGATTGCGTCTATTTGTTTATTTAGCCAATCCGTTAACTTTTCAATTCTATTATGGAAGCGGAGGGAGGAGTCGGTATTGTAAAATTGCTCTGTGATTTCTTTAGCAGAGGCAATCAGTTTTCCTCTAAATTTCATCCCTCTAAATAGCATGCCTGAAGATTCAAGAGATTGTCTGTACGCTCTAATCATCTCGAAAAATTGAGTAGATGCTTTAAATCGAACGCTCCCATTTCGAGTTTTATAAGCAGGGCTATTCGTTTCAGTTAGCATATATTCTAATTGCTCATAAGGATCTTCAACGTCAAATGACTTGCTTAGTCTATGGTTTAAATATTCCTGGAATGTAACTTGCTGCATATTCTCTTCACCGAGTTCTGGCAATACGTTAGATACGTAGCTGTTGAACATGGAGTTAGGGGAGAAGAGAATGATTTGATCTGCTTTTAGCCATTCGCGATATTTATATAGTAAGTAGGCGATTCGCTGCAGGGCAGCTGATGTTTTACCGCTACCAGCAGCTCCTTGAACGATAAGTAGTCGCCCTTCATCGTGACGAATAATTTCATTTTGCTCGCGCTGGATAGTAGCAACGATACTTTGCATATGTTTGTTTGTACCTTTTCCGAGCGCTTGTTGCAGGATTTCATCTCCAATTGTGAGGCTCGTATCGAACATAGAATCAATCTCGCCATTTTGAATAATATATTGTAATTTTTTCTCCACATTGCCGCGGATTACGCCTCCTGGTGTACTGTACTCAGCCGGTCCTGGTGGATAATCGTAGTAGACACTTGAAATGGGTGCACGCCAATCGTATATAAGAAAGTTTTCTCCGCTTGCATCGGTAAGGGTAGCAACTCCGATATAAATTTGTTCTGCGCCAGATTCTCCTTCTTCTTTGAAATCGATTCGTCCGAAGTAAGGTGCTTTATGCATACGCCTTAGTGCGGCAAGTCGATTAAAGGTGTGCTTATGGGTAATTTGTGTTACGGCTAGTGACTGAGCTTGTTGTCTTAAGTTGATAACTGTTTCAAGATAATCGTCAAAAGTATCAGTATTAACTTTTACATCATCCCAGAAGTGTTTACGAATGTTGATTACTTCTGCCCGGCGTCTGCCAGTTTCGCTTTCCAGTTTATCAATTTGCTCCGTAATAGTTTCTATTACGCTATCCAATCGTTTTTGCTCTTGATCAAGTTTTTTGTTCATACGTAAGCACTCCTTTAAAAGTGAAAAATAGAGGTTGACTGAGGATGTGTTTTGGTGTACAATTAAGATACGGATAAATACATCCTTTTATTTTTATTGAATGCGTTTCTGTACTAATTTAACATAGTTTTTTAATTTAATCAATAATAATAAGATAAACCTTGGTTCCGCATGCGGTGGAACTGAGGTTTTTTTGTGTTGAGTGGAGTAAGGTGGGGGAGTATATCGATGTATCGGCAAAAAAACTACTACAAAATAAAAAAGCTTGGGGGCTACCCAAGCTTTTTTCACTTCATTATTTCTTTGCGTCTTTTTTAGCGTCAGCTTTTGGTTCTTCGAAAAGATCTTTCAAATCTTTGTCGTCAACTTTTACGTCAGCTTTTTTGATTTCTTTCATCATAAGATCGTTCATAAATTGAGCGTCTTGTGTTTTTTCTTGAACTGCTTCTTTTTTGATGTCAGCTTTTGCTTTATCGAAAGTTGTGTCAGCATGAGTATCAGTTACTTTAATGATATGGTAACCATGCTGTGTTTTTACTGGTTCACTTACTTCATCTTTTTTCAGCTTACGAGCAGCTTCATCGAATTCTTTTACCATTTTATCTGGTCCGAAGAATCCTAAGTCGCCACCTTTTTCTTTTGAACCTGGATCTTCAGAGTACTTTTTCGCTAACTCTTCGAAAGATTTACCTTGTGCAAGTTCTTCTTTCACTTTTTTAGCAGTCTCTTCATCTTTTACAAGAATATGGCTTGCTTTAATTTCTTGCTTATAGTCTTCATATTTTGCTTTTAAGTCTTTATCAGTAATTGCTTTTTCAATCGCTTGTTCTTGAGCTAATTGAGCGCGAACACCATTTTTGACTGTTTCTTCTTTAAGACCTTGTTGTTTCATTAGTGTATCGAATTGGTCACCGACTTGCTTTTTCATTTCATCGTACTTTTTGTCTACTTCTTTGTCATCGACTTTGTAGTTTTTAATAAGTACTTTTTCCATAACCATGTTATTTAGTACTTGTTTACCAGCTTGTGTCTTCATTTGATTGTAGAACTCTTCTTTAGTGATGTCACCAGCTTTAGATGTAACAATTTTGTCTGATGATGATGTTCCACATGCTGATAATGCGATTACACTTGTTGCGGCTAAGGCAAGCATAGCTTTCTTCATTCAATAAACACTCCTACTATTATGTATTTTTAATTTATCCCGTACAAATGAAGAAACGCCTTATGATAGGTTATTTTCGTTCATAAGAACCTGATTAAGTCTCACTGATGTCTTTGCTTTTTTATATATAAAAGCACGCTTAACAGGGCTTACCGAGGCTTTAGGATAAAGTTTAGATGCGTGTCGTTTATTTCATAGTATAAGCAATATGTACAAAATTTAATATATCATATTTCGACGGGTTTTCCTATTGATAAAGAAATTTTAACCAGTTTGTGTCAGATTTTGAAAGGGTACCATATTGGGCGCATGTCGCATATACAGAAAAGAGGAGGGGATGGGGGATGAATTCAAAACTTATTTTATTACTTGTACTGTTTATTTTATTAGTTATAGTAGGTATAATTTGCTTATAGAGGAAAAAAATGAGGAAGGGGCTTCCTTCCTCACTTTCCATGAAATATAATTTCTACATAACTAGAAATTAATAGAATGGTAATACATACATTAATAACTCGAAAGACACCGGGCTGGCGGCTCGCAGATATTTGTTTTCGCTCACACAGTGTATGTGTCATGAAATTCGTGTAAAATATAACAAGAAGTGCGAATGCGACAAAAACAACGGTTATAAGAGTCATGAGGCGAGACCTCCTTTTGGCTAAAATACATATACTTTATATATTGTATCATACGATATTTTGTTCGTGTTATAAAATTCAGAAATAGAAGACTTTGTGTTAGGAAGCGAGGGAGAAAATGGACGTTGTAAGAAGACTAGAACAAGCTGAATACTACGTAGACCTACTATTTAAAATGATTGATGAAGAAAAGTGTCCATTTTATTCTTTAATCATAAAGAAAAAAGCTCGTAAAAAAGATATTGAACGTATACTAAAACTTTGTGAAGAACTGAACAAACAATATGTAGTGGAGAAAGCAGAAGGTCTTTTATTGTTCGACGCGCTATTAGATCAATTTGAAAAAGCGCTTCCACATCAGCTCGAAGTACACGAAACTGCGGAAGCGCTAGCAAAACAAGGTTTATTTAAGCCGCTTATGAATGAATTCTTAAGCATGATTGCGAAAAAATAAATAGATTATTTCTTAACTAACTTTTGATCGGATTCCGTAAAGTTTTCCTCAATATCTTCTAATGATTTCTCAAAAATATCGATGAAGTCTTGTCCGTAAATATTGCGAAGGATCGCGATAAGTTCGATATTTTCTGGGAACTTACCGTAAAAATTACGAAGTGCAAGAGCCCCATTAAACACAGAATTATTTTCAGGATCATACTCCTCCATTAAGCGAAGTAGTAATTCTTCCCCTTTGTCTGTAATTTCAATGTACGTATTTCGTTTATCATCTTCTTTTTTTGAGAATACAAGATAGCCGCGTTCTTCTAGCTTTTTAGAGAAGTTAAACGCCGTTGATACGTGCATAACTCCAAACTTAGCAATCTCAGAAATAGAAGCCCCTTTTAAATGATAAGCGATAGTTAAAATATGATGCTCGTTAATGTTTAAATCGTAAGGTTTAATCCACTGTTGCCAATCTTTCTCTACGCATTTCCATAACGCTTTCGATAATTGAGCAATACGTTGGCTGAAAATCATCGCTTCTTTTACCGAGTAATCTTTTTCTCCACTTTTCATTTACTCACCCACTTTAACATTCTTTTTTCATTATTATCTATTATGCCAGTAAAATAAAAATTAATAAAGTCTTTTTGTGAGAATTGTGAAAATTTTTCGGAAAAACAACATTCTATACAAATCATGCATAACTATGGAAGCGTTTTATGAGTCAAGAATACATGTGTTGTCTTTACATGTTAAGGGATAACATATATTGTAAATGCATAAAAACACGGCATATCTATGTGATATGCCGTGTTAAGGTCAATTCGTATGAAAAATATTTGTTATATGCAAAAAACTAAGCAGGAATATGTTTACGCTTTTTCTGGAACGGCTTCTTGTAGTTTCTCAATTGACTTTTGAATGTCTAAAATTTCTTTTTCAATATGTCGTTTGTTTTGAGAAATATCTTGTTTCCAATTAGAAAGCGTGTCTTGCATATCGTCTTTTAGTTCTTGAAATACTTCTTTACCTTCTGAAGCAGTTTCAACGATTTGGCGCTTTAATAACTTCGTATCAGCTGTAATATCAGCTAAAGTCTTTTTAATATCAGTTCCTTTTTCTTTCAGCTTACCGCGCATAGCTTTACCAGAAGAAGGAGTTGAGAAAAGAACGGCTAGTCCAGCAACTGCTCCGCCGCAAAGTACACCTGTAATAAAGGATTTAGCTTTTGACATAAAAGGAAACCTCCTTATTTTTCGTTCGTATTCATGATGTATAAAAGTGTGCATATCTTTAAGACAAGGGGAAGAAAAGTGAGTTTTCTCTCTTGTACATGCTATGCACAAAAAATCATATCCTCGGCATTTTTTGTGAAGAAACAAGCCATAGGGTATATATGCCAAAGGGATAGGCTTGTTATGTATTACTTCTTATTATAGTGGCACTATTTCACACTATTTGCAATTGTACTTGCGATGTTTTGTAAATTTTCCATAGTGTATTCATTTTGGTGTGATTTCCAAACAGCACCGAAACCATCGTTTTCACCGTAGCGTGGAATTAAATGAAGGTGGAAGTGGAATACAGTTTGTCCAGCTTTCTCGCCGTTATTGTTAAGCAAGTTGAAGCCAACTGGATTAAATTCTGCTTTCATTGCATTTGCGATTTTTGGAACGACAGCAAAAATATGTGATGCGATTTCTGGCGTTAACGCAAAAATGTCTTGTTTGTGAACTTTTGGAATAACAAGAGTATGTCCTTTTGTTACTTGACTAATATCTAAAAATGCAAGCACATGTTCATCTTCGTATACTTTTGAACAAGGGATTTGCCCGTCAATAATTTTACAAAAAATACAATTGTCCGCTGTATGATTCATCGATCTCATCCTTTCAAATATCCTTAGCCGTATTTTACCATAATTACATAGGAGAACAAACACGAAAAACAGGAAGCTGACTCAGCTTCCTGTTTTCTGAAGAGGGATTGAAAAAGCATTTTTTATAATTTACGGTTCGCAGACACCTCATTTATTTAAGAAATGCACGGTAAATCGGCTAAAGTTTCTGCCGTAGACACCCCATTTTCAAGTGAAATGAATTGCAATCTTTTTTTAAAATGAAATTGTTTATTTTTTAAAACAGTATATGCTCTTTCGGAGACACCCCGTTTCGAAAATGAAACAAATTATCTGGTTATGTGTAAATTTCATTGTCCAACTTGGACACCCCATTTCATGATGACTTCACTATGTTGTTGTACTCATCAATTGGTGGTTGCTTTTTCAATGTATTCCTTCCTCACTAATTATGATGTCCGCTTTCTTAAAAATATATGCCAAGAAATTTAAATTTTTTTTAAGACATCGATACTATGTGGTACAGCGCCATTTTTGGTAAGATGAATATAGAATGAATACTAATGAAGAAAGTGGTGTCGTATGAGCGAGTTATTGCGTGTAGAAAATGTTACAGGAGGATATACGAAACGACCTGTACTGCAAAATGTTTCGTTCTCTGTGAATAAAGGCGAGCTTGTCGGCTTAATCGGTTTAAATGGAGCTGGTAAAAGTACGACAATTAAACATATCATCGGTTTAATGGAACCGAAAAAAGGAACTGTCACAATTAACGGGAAAACAATTCGTGATGATATGACAGCGTACCGTTCTAGTTTTTCCTTCATTCCAGAAACGCCAGTATTATATGATGAGTTAACGTTAGAAGAGCATTTGAAATTAACAGCGATGGCGTACGGTGTAGATGAAAAACAATATGAAGAACGCGTAGGACAATTATTACAAGAGTTTCGCATGAAAAATCGTTTGAAATGGTTTCCGTCTCATTTCTCAAAAGGGATGAAACAAAAAGTGATGATTATGAGTGCATTTTTAGTTGAACCATCACTTTACATTGTGGACGAACCTTTCGTTGGGCTTGATCCGTTAGCGATTCAATCACTCCTTCAAATGATGGATCAAATGAAAAAGAGCGGTGCGGGCATCTTAATGAGTACACATATTTTAGCGACAGCAGAGCGCTATTGTGATTCATTTATTATTTTGCATCAAGGTGAAGTGAGAGCGATGGGAACATTATCAGAACTTCAATCCGGGTTTAATATGCCAGGTGCAACGTTAGATGATATTTACATTGCGTTAACAAAGGAAGAAGATTATGAATAGCACAGCGTTATGGAAAGAACGATTTCGGCACTTTCTAAAAGAAGTTCGTACATATAGTAAATACGTATTTAATGATCATTTGAAATTTATTTTCGTATTTATCATCGGCGCAGGGGCGTATTATTACCAGCAATGGTTACAAACGTTAACACCTTCGTTTCCGACAGCGATTGTTATGGCAGTCTTACTGGGCCTTGTATTAACAGCTGGGTCAATCCAAACGTTATTAAAAGAAGCGGACCTCGTTTATTTACTGCCAGTTGAAGAAAAGTTAAAGCCTTACTTTACAAAGGCATTTCTCTTTACGTTTATGATTCAGTTATACATAATCGCAATCGTAGCCGCTGCGCTTGCCCCGTTATACTTCCAGCAAATGAAACAAACAGGAGCGGCTTACATATGGATTGTAATTGCGTTTGTCATTGTAAAAGCATGGAATTTGTTCGTAGCGTGGGAAAAATCATTTTTAACAGATCAAAGCGTTCAAAAAGCAGATTGGTTCATTCGTTTTATCTTAAACGGCTTATTTGTGTACTTCCTTGTAGAACGTACTTCAGTCATTTTTACCGGTGTGATTGTCTTTCTTATGGCGCTATACCTTGCTGTTATGCATCAAAAGGTGAAGGGAAAGCCGCTAAACTGGGAGTATTTAATTTCTGAAGAAGGTAAAAAGATGATGCTACTATACCGCATTGCGAATATGTTCGTTGATGTACCAGCATTAAAAGAGAGAGTATCACGCCGAAAATGGCTTGATTTCATTCTTTCGATGATCGGTGAGAAACGTACATATTTATACTTATATACGAGAACATTTTTAAGATCAGGTAACTATTTCGGCTTATATGTGCGTTTACTCGCTCTTGGAGGAGTTATTCTTTACTTCATCCCATTTTTATATGGACGCTTTATCGTAAGTCTTATTTTCTTATACTTAATCGGCTATCAGCTATTAACCCTTTGGAAACATCACCGCATGAAAATTTGGCTTGATTTATATCCAGTAGGGGGAGATGAGAAGAAGAAAGATTTTCTTACTTTATTAAATGCGATTCTTATCATCGGTAGTGTTGTATTTACAGTTATATTTGCACTTGCGACGAAAAATTTCATGATGACCGGCATTTTATTTGTAGTAAGCATATTATTTAGTATTGGTTTCGTTTATCAATACGGTGCGAAACGCATTGAGCGTTTAAATTGAAAGGAATGAACCTATGATTACATATGAAGAGAAAGTTATAAAAGAATTGGAGCAGTGGAAAGCTACATTCATGAAAGATTCTTCTATGATGACACGGTTCTCTAAAAAAGTGCAGGTGAAAGTGCAACAACTAGTACCCGCGAAAGTACAAAAGGTACTAACAGAAACGATTCGGATGATGGTACAAACAATTAGTGCTGGATCAAACTTCATAAAACCGAAGCTAAAAGAAACGAACTGGTCACTGCAAAGACGAGACGATGAAGTACGTAAAAAAATGGATGAGTACAAAAAAGTCGCAGCGGCAGAAGGAGCAGGAACGGGAGCAGGTGGTATTCTTCTTGGCCTTGCTGATTTCCCGTTATTACTGACCATTAAAATAAAATTTTTATTTGATGCAGCAACATTGTACGGATTTGATACGAGTAAACAAGAAGAGCGTCTTTTTATCCTTCACGTTTTCCAACTTGCTTTTTCGAGTGATGACCATAGAAAAGAGATATGGAAAGTAATTGAAACGTGGGATACAGAAGAAGAAAATCATATGGACTGGGAAAAATTCCAAACAGAGTACCGAGACTATATCGATTTAGCGAAAATGCTTCAGCTCGTCCCGATCATCGGTGCCCCGGTCGGCGCATATGCGAATTATCAATTATTGCAAAGGCTTGGGGAAGTAACGATGAATTGTTATCGTATGCGATTACTTAATAGAAATTGATTTGCTTTATAAAAAAGAAAGCATCCTAAATGTTTAATTTAGGATGCCTTCTTTTTATTTATATTTATTATTTCCTGAAGGATGAAGGAATGGAGCGCAATCCCTATAATATATTTACGGAAATCTTATTAAACCATAACAATATCTTTACCACCTCTAATTAATTACTTATAAGTGGGGTCTCGCTACATCGCCATCAACTTAACACAAATAAACTACCCCCAAACGATAAAATTGAGCAATTTGTACAGATTTATCGTTTAGGGGGTAGTTCTAAATTCTTAGCTTGATGGGCATGTGGCAGGACCCCTAATATCTATTAATAAAAGCAGTTTTTCTCGGATAGTTGAGGGCATCATCATCAAAATGGATGGAATAATATTATAATATAAAATTAAAAAATATACGCCAAGCCTATGAGTATGCATCCGTCTTGGCTTTTTCCTTTAAACAATACCTAAATTCGGTTTCAGTCTTCGATTGCTTGGTAGACCATGGTCCAGAAGTCTTGGATAAGATGCGATGAGTCCGGAGTGGACATCCCAACCTGAGTGAACAGGATTCCAGTAAACTGTTTGTCTGGATCAGCGTAAGCTGCAGTGCCGGTTCCACCATCCCAGCCGAACTGACCGATAGAAGCGTAGTCTCCAAGGTAGGTACGCACCGCCATCCCAAAGCCCCAGCCGCCTTGTATCCCTTGTCCAAACGACAAATGGACGTTGTTTTTGGCCAAATCGTCTCGGTATACTTGTTGTTTAGGAGTAAGACGATTGGTGGTCATCAGTTGGACTGCGGGCCTAGACAGGATCCGTTTGGTTCCGTGCATCCCTTTGTTCAACAGCATCTGCAAATACGCGTGATAATCGTCGACGGTTGCGAGCAGCCCACCACCGCCTGCTTGGAATGCTGGAGGTTTGCTGTAACGTCCGCCTGCACCCTCATCCCACACGATGAACTCACCTGTCTGCGGATCGGGGTTGAAGGCAGGTGGAAGCCGGTCAATCTTGCGCTCAGGCACGTAGAAACCAGTGTCCTTCATTCCCAGTGGATCGAAGATGCGTTCGCGTAGGAACGACTCGAAGGTCTGACCCGTGACCCTGGCAACAAGCACGCCGAGCACTTCAATACTGATATGATACTGCCACCGCTCTCCGGGCTGGTAGCTTAGCGGAAGTGCACCTAGACGACACATAAACTCATCTGGATCGGGCATATCCTGCCCTGGCGTGTCGAATATCCCACTCTCGAAGAACGCGTTCATGATCGGAGAACCCATCAACGTGAGATCCACTCCGAGCCCGAATGTGGAGGTCAACAGGTCTCGTACAGTGATAGGACGCCGTGCTGGGACGGTCTCTTCCAGCGGACCATCGGGCTGTTTCAACACCTGCCGGTCGGCGAGTTCGGGCAGCCATTTGTCTACTGGGTCGTCCAAATGCAGTTTGCACTCGTCGAGCAGAACCATTACCGGTGAAACTGCGATCGGCTTGCTAGTGGACGCCAATCGAAAGATTGTGTCCCGACGCATTGGTGCGCCACCATCATGCCTCATTGTTCCAAGCGCTTCGACGTGCGTCTCGCCGTTTCGGCTGACTAAGGCGACGAGCCCAGGAATCTTTCCAGAATCGACATGCTGCGCCAGTACATTGCGCATTTTGCGCAACCCTTTTTCAGAAAAGCCTTTATTGTTTTGTCCCCTTTTTAATAATCTCGACAAAATGTATTTATGTATATGGGGTCACCATACATCACTATCAACCTAAGATAAATTTATATCCATAATTCACAGAAAACGTTATTCTTTTTGTAGAAATATACAGAAAGGATGACTTTTTTTTATGAATCTTTCGATTCAGGATGAGTTTCGTTTATTCGCTGAAGAACTACAGCGATATCTATCTCCAAACATCCTTCAATAACCGCTATACACTAGCGTGATACAATGATAATGGATGGGAGTCCAATACATATTATTAAAATTAAGATGGCTCAAGTCGGAGGAAGGCATTAATGTTTTCTATGTCTCGATTAGTGAATAATTTCACATTTTGTAATGATATCAAAAGCTTTTATCATGAAGACGATTATTTACTCACTAGCTATATGACTATTGTTGATATTGATCTGCTAAATAGTGCTGTGATATGCACGGATTCTTTTTATAACAAGATGAAACTACAGTTTTCAAGTGTAATCGACGTAAAATAATATTCACCCAACAAAGAAGAAAAGGAGGAACCTCCTCTTTTCTTTTTAATTTATACATAGAACTAAGTGTGGCCTTGGAATAAAGTTTGATTAAATTAACTTAATAAACCTTGATAAAGGAGCAAATAAAAAAAGCGTGGTTCGAAAAAAGATTGTTCAAAACACGCTTTTTCTATATTCAATTAAATCATCCTTTTATCAAACTTTGTTTTATGGCCACAAAGTGACATCTAAAAGTTAGACACGTTATTTCATTAGGCAGCTTCTTGGGCATGGGTCCGGTATTGTACCGGGCTCATGCCTTTTAGTTTTGCCTTTGCTGTTGTGTATTTTATATTGTGGATCCATTGACAGTTACTTTTGTGTCTATAGTAAATCCTAATCCTGCATCTACAGATGCCTACAACATTATTATCCTGCCAATATGGAGAATCATAGAAACATAGGTTGTCCACTTTAGACACGACACGTTTTCCTACATTTAAATTGTTCCGTTCCAATCGACTGCAAAATGAACGAATACGTTTCTCCCTGTCTCACCAGATTTCTTGGATTTAAAGCCATTTTCCCTTTTAAGGTGATATAGTCCTTAAGATCTTGTTAAACCTGTGCAATTACGGTTGGACTTTCCTGCTGTTTGACACATATCCCCAGGCTATCTGGACATGATAAAAGATGAGGTGACTGACATGAAGGATAAAATATTAGAATTAGTACCAGAATCGGTAAAAAAATTACTCCAGAAAAAAGTTAAAGATGGAAACCGATGCATCATTGATTTGGTTGTGGATGATGCAACTGCTTATGGATTTGAACCGGAGCAAGTAGTCCCTTGTATCATGGCGGGTTATTATGTTTATGAATCCACCACCTATCCCAGTGAAATGGAGGAAGAATGGAAGCTGAACTTGGTTTTTCATGCGGCCAATCGCTCGGCAATGAAGCTTCTGTCTTATGGGAAGTATAAAGCGAAACAATCTGAAAGTGGATGGATGAGATATACAAATCCATAATGTTTACTTAACATACACTAACTAGCTTGGTGAGCATGAGGCGCCGTCACATGCCCATCAACTTGAAATCTTGAAATACCCCCAAGTATTTTGGTGAAAAAAAGCAACATTTAAGTTCCTTATGACATTTTTCTAATATAAGTTGTAACATTGCCTAAACAACAACTACCTTGTGGATTGTTTACTTCACAACCACATCGGTTTTCTCTTATGTTTTCGCGAATATGCTCTACTGGATTAGGAGTAAGTCCATTTTCCACATATTGTTTGATTTTTTCTTTTGTCCAATCAAAACAATAACAAATTGGTGTAGTTGCTGAGTCATCTTTTTGATTTACAGCTACCTTTATGTCAGATACAAAGTATTTTTTATTATTCGTATCAAAATAGACTACATCACAATCTTCGTTTGAACAAAAATAGTGATTTTCTTTAGCATTTAATGTTTCTAATGCAGATGGTTTAAGCAATGATTTTAGTGTAATCAACTTTACATTCTTAGCTTTATTTTTACATGATGGACAATGACCATTATTTTCAATTTTTATTCCTTTAAGGTTACTACAACAATCTTCCATTATTCTTCCACCTTTACAATTTATTATTTTTATAAATATTCTTCTGCTTTCTTTTCTGAATCTATTAAAGTTTCGATAATAGGACATTCGTAAATATCTTTGTTTTCGGGACATCTTTCTTGAAGGTCTATCAACATTTGTTTAATTTTTTTTAGGTCTTGAATTTTACGTTGGATGTCCTCTAATTTAAGAACAGTGAAATCATATATGTCACCGCACTTTGCTTCATTGTGATCGACCATTTGTATCGAATGGTCTCCGTGTTAACGCCACACTTTTCAGCCAGTTCTCCAATAAGATATTGCATCTATCTCACCTCATATAAAGTATAAACCCTGTACTATAGTACAGGGTTAAGGAAAGTATTATTTACTATAGTATCAATCTACTTTCTTAAAATAAACTGTCATTATTCAATAAGCCTTATTCAACAATATGGTCCGATTGCGAAATTCTAAAACTACATTTAGAGCGATTAATCTTTATCACCACGTAACTCTTTACTACAACGTTTTACAAAAAACGCTGTTATTAAAATAATAATTCCTATACTCAAAACAAGTAATTGATCGAGTGCAATCACATCACGAAAAATCCAACGAGAAACAAAACCGAAGCTAGACATGCACACACATATAAAACCAAAATAATTTAACCATCTATGTACATTTTTCATTCTTTTCCCTCCTTAAACTACATTTTATCCTTCCCTCCTGTTTTTGGGTGTGAGTGCTGGCTAGTCGTGTGGTGATACTCCATGCCCATCAAGCTAAGGTCTTTAAGTACCCCCTAAACAAAATTTTAAATTTTTCTACAGTTATTTATGTGAATTCAACTCGTTTTTTTCGTTTTGGGAACAATGTATTTTTTAAGTTGATGGCTATGCTCAAATTTGAGAGTCTTTTTTTGTTATTTCTATTCATATTTTTAAATTTTTTACCAATAATATACAGATGAGGTAGATTTGGTTATAAAGTTACTTGAGCTTACTTTACTGTATTTAGGGGTGCAAATATGAAAGTATCAATATTTATTACTTGTGTTGCAGATGTTTTTTATCCAGAAGTAGGAAGAGATGTTGTGGAAATTCTTGAAGATTTAGGGTGTGAAGTTGATTTTCCAAAAACTCAAACTTGCTGCGGACAACCTGCTTATAATAGCGGGTATGTTAAAGAAACAAAAACAGCTGCAAAACATATGATTGAAGCCTTTTCCAGTTCAGAATATGTTGTGGCACCATCGGGGTCTTGCGCTATGATGGTTCACGAGTTTTCTAGCTTATTTTCTGAAAGTGAAGCGGAGTGGAAGAAAAAAGCTACTAAACTTGCCAATAAAACGTATGAATTCACACAATTTCTCGTTGAAGTATTAGGGAAAGAAGACTTAGGTGCGGAGCTTCATAAAAAAGCAACGGTTCATACATCTTGTCATATGGGTCGATTAATGGGGATTAAGGAACCACCGCAAAAATTATTAAAATGTGTAAAGGGACTGGAAGTTGTTTCACTGCCACATAATTATGATTGCTGCGGATTTGGGGGTACATTCTCAGTGAAAATGCCAGAAATTTCTGAGCAAATGGTTGAGGAAAAAGTAAAGCATATTATGGAAACCGGTGCGGAAGTGTTAATTGGGATGGATTGTAGCTGCTTAATGAATATAAAAGGACGTTTAACACGTAATGGTTATCCAATTGATGTAAAACATATTGCTCAAGTATTAAATGAAGATCGAAAATAAGAGGGGGATATAGAGATGGGAATGAAAATTGGGAACGATCCCTTTCATAAGCGTACTAAAACAGGCATTGGGGATCAATTTATGCGACAGGCTGTCAGGAAAGCGCAAGATGGTCTGAGAGTCAAGAAATTAAAAGCTACTGAGAGTCTTGGGAATTGGGAGGAATGGCGAGCTTTAGGAGAAGAAATTCGAAAGCACACATTAGAAAACCTTGATTATTATTTACATCAGCTAAGTGAAAATATTGAGAAAAACGGTGGTTTTGTTTATTTCGCAAAGACTGCAGAAGACGCAAGGGAATATGTAAAAGAGATTGTAAAAAAGAAAAATGCGAAAAAAATTGTGAAATCAAAATCGATGGTAACAGAAGAGATTAGTTTAAATGAAGCGATTGAAGAAGCTGGAGCGGAAGTGTTAGAAACAGATCTTGCTGAATTTATTCTACAAGTGAACGACCACGATCCTCCCTCGCATATTGTTGTTCCGTGTCTTCACAAGGATAAAGCACACATTTGTGAAATATTTAAAACAAAGTTAAATTACACTGGAACATCTGATCCTACGGAAATGGCGAGGTTTGTAAGATCGTATTTACGTGATGATTTTTTTGCAGCGGATATAGGAGTGACTGGATGTAACTTTGCTGTTGCAGAGTCGGGGTCAATTTCTATCGTAGCAAACGAAGGAAATGCAAGACTTACTACGACACTTCCAAAAACGTTAATTACAGTTATGGGAATGGAGCGTATTGTTCCGACGTGGGAAGAGCTTGATGTTTTAGTAACACTTCTATGCCGAAGTTCTGTAGGACAAAAGTTAACAAGTTATATTACAGGATTAACTGAGCCTGGCGGGACAGATGGGCCTGAGGAATTTCATTTAGTCATTGTTGATAATGGTCGTTCCGATATTGTAGGAACAGAATTCCAAAGTGTTCTTCAGTGCATTCGTTGCGCGGCATGTATTAATGTGTGTCCTGTATACAGGCATATTGGTGGACATGCATATGGCTCTATTTATCCAGGACCAATTGGAGCTGTGTTGACACCGCTTTTAGGGGGATATGATGAATATAAGGATTTACCTTATGCATCTAGCCTTTGTGGTGCTTGTACAGAAGCGTGTCCAGTGAAAATCCCGTTACATGACTTATTAATTAAACACCGCAGCCGCATTGTAGAAGAAAAACAATCACCTATAGCTTGGAACGTGGCTATGAAAGGTTTTGAAAAAGCGGTGAAGAGTCCTAGACTATTTTCTTTTGCTGCGAAGAGCGCTCCGTATGCATTAAAACCTCTCGCAAAAGGAGATAAGATCGAGCGTGGAATTGGGCCGTTAAAAGCTTGGACGGATGCGAGAGATTTTCCGGTTCCGAAAAAACAACCGTTTCGAGAGTGGTTTGAAAAACACGAAAAGGAGAACGATGATGGCAATCCAAAATCGTGAGGAATTTTTACTTCAGTTATCAGAAAAGCTTGGTAGGAAACGTCCAGAAGCAGTGAAAAAACCGACATGGTCTTTTTCCCCGCAGTGGAATGTTTTTGACGGACTTTCGCAAGACGAACTTGTATTACAGTTAATGGAGCACTGCGAAGTCATTCATACAGAAGTAAAGCGAACAACAAAGGAAAATCTTGTTGAAACATTGGGGTCTTTTATAAAAGAATGGAATATCAAATCTGCTATGTATTCGAACGATGAGCGCTTTAATGAGTACGGTCTTACTTCATGTTTCAACAATGAAGGCACAACAAATTTTCGTGCATGGGGATTAGATCATAAAGAAGAGGACATAAAATTTGCGAAAGCTGCTGACCTTGGCATTACGTTCAGTGATATGACTCTAGCGGAATCAGGAACCGTTGTGCTATTTAATGACGGGTTAAAAGGAAGACATGTTAGTTTGCTTCCAGAGTCATATATTGCAATCGTTCCTAAAAGTACGATCGTACCAAGATTAACCCAAGCTACAAAACTGATTCATGATCAAAGTAAAGCGGGAGAAAACCTGCCGGCTTGTGTGAACTTCGTCTCTGGTCCATCAAATAGCGCAGATATTGAAATGAACCTTGTCGTAGGTGTACATGGGCCAATTAGAACAGCGTATATTATTGTGGATGATCAATAATGATTTACATGTGCGGCAGAACGCGAAATATAGCTGAAACATTATAAGAGTACTGAAAATAGAAAGCGCTGGCTGTTAAATATAACCGGGCTTTCTATTTTGCGTGCGCTTACTGGTGAGGAAACCTTAAAAAGGAAAAATTTAATCTGTTTCAGTTTTCTACGCTACTATAACTAACTGAATTGTGTCTTTTCTTAGAAGCTAAGCACACTATAACTAGCTCCAATTATAATGAATACGATAAAGAGAAGAATGAGTAATAAAAGCCCACTACTACCGCTCTTACCATCTTGGCCATCTTCACCGCCGCCGCTACCACTACCACCTTTACCGCCATATCCCATATGAATGGCCCCCTTATTGTTATACGTTGCTTTTACTTTATATTTTTCTAGGTTCATCAAGAAGTTCCTTTTAAAACGATGATTAACTTGCAAATCATTCATTTTCATTTTACAATTTACTTACCGACCGGTAAGTAAAAATAAAAGAGGTACAGTATGACAAAAAATTTACAAACATCGCAGCACATTGTAGAGGCATCATTTAAATTAATGGCAGAGCACGGCATTGAGAAGATGAGTCTTTCAATGATTGCGAAAGAAGTAGGCATATCAAAGCCAGCTATTTATTATCATTTTCCGTCTAAAGAAGCGTTAGTTGATTTTTTATTTGAAGAGATTTTTTCTGGATATCAATTCGTGGGTTACTTCGATAAAGACCAATATACGAAAGAAAACTTTGAAGAAAAGTTAATTGCAGATGGTTTACATATGTTGTCGGAGTATAGAGGTCAAGAAGGCATATTACGAGTTATAAATGAATTCATCGTAACTGCGACGCGAAATGAAAAGTATCAGAAACGCTTATTTGAAATACAAGAAGATTTCTTAAATGGATTCCACGATTTATTGAAGCAAGGTGTGGAACTTGGCGTTGTGTCACAACATGCAACAGAAGAAAACGCGCATACGTTAGCGCTCGTTATTGATAATATGAGTAATTACATATTAATAGGATTCCAGTTAAAGTATAAAGAAATTTGGATTCGAAATGTGAAAAACGTAATGAAGGGGGAATGAAGATGAAAATGCAGAAAAATTGGTGGCTCGGTTTTCTTGGATTTGTGGGAGTGTATAAAATTCCAGGTATGATTGAAGCTTTTCAAGCGGATAAAGGTTGGTTTGCATTAATCGGTTTCGTGTGGTTACTTTGGTTCGGATATTTTATTCCTGAGAAGAAAGATAATTGAATTTCAATTTTCTGTAAAGTTATGTAAAATATAGTTTGAGAGTATTCGTATATTAGATTAATAGATTTGGAGTGGTTACATGGATCCATTGAAAAATGAAATTCATCCTGACATGGTCAAGGTGTGGAAAATTCGTGCTGTAATTGAAGAAGGGATAGGTATTCTCGTCATCTTAGTATACCTTTTCCTCATGATAAAGTTTGATTGGTGGGCGTGGATTTTGTATGTGATGGTTGGGTTAACAGTTGCGCTAGCACCATTTTCGTACTTCGTATTCCCGAAACTACGTCAGCGTTATTATAGCTATCAATTAAATGAAGAAGAGCTTGAAATTCAGCACGGTCTTTTCGTCGTAAAGCGCGTATTAGTACCGATGATTCGTGTACAGCACGTTACAATTGAACAAGGACCAATTATGAGAAAACATGGATTAGCAGAATTACATATTTCAACAGCGGCAACTTCTCATAGCATTCCAGGCTTAACGATGTATGAAGCGGAAATGTTAAAAACGAGAATTGCAGAATTAGCGAAAGTGAGTGATGAGGATGTATAAGAGGCAGCATCCCATTACGATGTTATTAGAATTAAAAATAACAGACTTTATACCATTATTTATTTTCATGTTTAGTTTAAACGGAAAGTTTCCATTTTGGTATTTAATTCCGGCTGGATTCGGTTTACTCACCGTTTTTTCAGCGTTTGAAAAATGGTATTACACAACATACTGGGTTGAAAATAACGTATTACATGTTAAACAAGGGCTCTTTGTGAAGAAGGAGAGCTACTTAAATAAAGAACGTGTTCAAACGATTAATACAAGTTCAAACGTGTTATATCAAATGCTCGGTTTAAAGAAAATTCAAATCGAAACAGCTGGCGGAGGCGATGATGCAGAAGTTAGCTTAGCTGGTATTACAGTAGAAGAGGCAACAGAGCTTATTACTTTGCTAAATGAGCCAACTCCAGAAGTGAAAGCAGAAGAAACATCAGAAGAAGTAGTAGAAAAAGAGATTGTTACAGAGGAAAAGCAAGCGACAGAGTACAAATTAACTTTGAAAGAAATTTTATTAGCATCTGTTACATCTGGTCAATTTGGATTACTATTCTTTTTAATATTTTTCGTTTATAACCAAGTAGATGAGTACATTCCGAAATGGATAAAAAATAGCGTAGAGTCGTATGTAATGGATCATGATATATATGGCTGGATTTACATGGTAGCTATTTTACTTGTCGTTTCTTGGATGATATCCACAATTGGTTATGCGTTAAAACACGGAAACTTCACGGTAAATCGAAAAAACGATGAAGTCCGTATTTCTCAAGGATTACTTGAAAGGAAAGAACTTGTACTAAAGTTACACCGCATTCAAGGGATTACGATAAAAGAAGGCATTTTCCGTCAGATGTTCGGTTATTGTGCTGTGCAAGTCGAAGTCATTCAAAGTAAGGGATTGGGAGAAGAGAAAGACAAAGTTACGCTGCATCCGATTATTCGAAAAGATCGTGTGCAACAGTTACTCGCTCATTTACAATTGCCATATGAACTGAATACAAATATTACATCATTACCAAAAGCGGCATTGCGCCGTTATCTCATCGATAGTTTTATATTCTTCGCAATGCTAGCAATCCCGCTTACGGGAATCAGCATATACTTTGAAAAGTATTACATTATGTGGGCTTTACTACCACTCGCTATCCTTATCTTTACACTTGGATACGCAACATTTAAAACAAATGGTTACGGTATAAATGGAGAACAAATTACGATTGTACATCGTAGTATTGGGAAACATACAGGACTTGTAAGAAGAAGACACGTCCAATCAATTGAAAAAACACAATCATATTTCCAGCGCCGAGCGGATTTATGTACGTATAATTTTTCTAGTGCATCATCGAATTATAAACTAGAGCATACGAGAGTAGAAGATGCGGAGAGAATGCAGGATTGGTATAAGAAGAGAATAAGTGAGAATTAATTGAAATGGCTTGCCTATTATGAAAGGCAGGCTTTTTGTTATAGAAAAATGAGTAGTTTGTAATTGGCCCAGGTTTTCTTTAGTTTAATCTATTAGTACAACTACAGCGCGCATTTATCAATACGTATCAGAAAAAAGGAAGTACGATTCTATTTCAGGGAAATTCGTGAAATTTTTGATATAAATGGTATACTAAAATAGAAATAGTATTAGGAGGTTATATATGATAAGTCAGTTGAAAAGAGAAGCACTTGATGCATTAAAAGGAAAATGGGGATTAGCAGTAGGTGCAACTCTATTACTTGGAATCCTTATTGGAGCTGTTGAACTTCTAACCACAGGTGTTTTCTCAATGTTTTGGGGTTGGAAAGAAGCAAGTGATTCGCTTACAGTAAGTATTATTGCAATGCTTGTTATCGGTCCGTTAACAATAGGCGCCTATTATCTTGTTTTAAATGTAATTCGTGGGACTAATGCTAGTATTGGTCATTTATTTAGATGGTTTAGCGATGGAAGTAAGTTTATGAAGGCATTTTTAACATATTTACTAATGTATGTATACTTGATTCTATGGACATTACTTCTTATTATCCCGGGTATTATTAAATCATTTTCTTATTCTATGACGTATTTTATTTTGAATGATCATTCAGAATACACAGCGAATCAAGCAATTACCGAAAGTCGCCGTATGATGGATGGGCATAAAATGGATTACTTTTTACTATGCTTAAGTTTCCTTGGCTGGTTCATTTTAAGTATTCTTACTGTAGGAATCGGTTTCCTATGGTCAATACCTTATTTTTACACGACATCGGCAGCATTTTATGAAGAGATTTCAAAAGAATATTATAAAAAAGAAGGTACTACTTTCTAATAAACTACCTAAACCACTTATCCCCTAAAGAATATAGGGAACAGATGGTTTAGGTGTTTTGATATGTGTTCTGTTTTCGGGGTTCACTTCAGGATGAGGTATAGGTTTTTATCCCGCTATTTGTGGGCAGTAAAAGCCCGATTGGTGCGAGCTGATTAAAGTTTCACTTTATATAGAAATTCTTCCCTCTATGTTTTATCATAGAGGGTTATTTTTTTATGTAAAAATGATAGAAAATAATGAATAATATATGTAAAGGAAAAAGTGAGGTGAATGAGAGTGAGCAAATTTTTAATTCCGTATTCATTTTCTATATTAAGTTTCTTTATTTCAGTAACGGTACTTGATTTATATGATAGGATGGGAAAAAATAATGAGATGACTTCGCCGAACATACTTGGAAAGGTAATTCAATCTACTTCGCAAATGGGAGTCCTTACATTGTATTTTGGAGCACCTATTATTTTAGGTGGCTGTCTACTTGGTGAGCTATTGTTTAGAAGTATCATTTTACGATTTAAACTAAGCTATATTATATCTTTATTATTATATCTACTTTTAGTTTTTAGTATTGTTTTTATCTTTTTGTCTGTAATGGTAGGAGTTCCAGCTGCATATGAAGAAGTTCGTACTCTTCAAATGATGTATTTCATGGGGATAACTATGATTTGCGCTGTTACATTCTTTGTGAACCGGAATATATGGGAGAAAAAACAAGTTAATAATGGAGTGACAAAATGAAAAGATACACGTGTCCATGCTGCGGATATAAAACGTTAGAAGAAGAACCACCAGGTACATATGAAATTTGTAACATATGTTATTGGGGAGATGATGAGGTTCAGTTTAACGATCATGACTTTGAAGGCGGAGCAAATAAGGCCTCGTTAAGACAAGCGCAGAGAAATTTCATTGCATTTGGTGCTTGCGAGGAATGTTGTGTGGGATTAGTTAGAAAACCGACTAGTGAAGATGTGAAGGGTGCTAGTTGGAAGCAAATTTGTTAAGTAGTTTATAGGTAGAAAATGTTATTACTTATAGAAAGAGAAGTAATAACATTTTTTATTTAGTGATTAAAGAATTGGCAACGTTTTAGGAGTAGTAGGGGTGAGGAAATATTGTTTCTTTTTTCTTAATGTGTGATTTTTCGTTAAATTAACCGTACTAAAGCATTTATTTGAATTTTCTTCCTGCTATCTATGCACCAAATAAAATACAAATCACTATGATCACCCAACCTAAAACTCCCATGATAGCCCTCCTTTTTATGAAGAAAATATGTATACATCTTTATTTGTGTAATTCTATAACATGTTAGCATAAAGGGTTATTTTATTTTCTTAAACCACCTTCTATACGATCTATCTCTTTTCCTTTTTAAAAATGAATTATAGTAGGTATTCCAGTGATTTTAAATTTATCCCACCCTCGCGAATTTCATGTAGAATGGCATAAAAAAAGCATCTAGCAAAAGTACTAGATGCAAATAAAAAACACAAGGGAAGATAAATGTCTTCCCTTTTCCCGTAAGTAATTATATCAAAAAAATTATAAAAAACTAGCTTTATTTTTAATATAATGAATGTGTGAAGCTATGAAAGCAAAAGATCACACTATTTTCGTAGTGTTTTATTAAGAAAAGGAGTTGTGTCCATGATTAATTTCAAACCAGAAAATTTAAACCAACTACTAAAAGTGACGCTCATAAGTGCGAATAAATTTTATGACGCGATTAAAGATTATGAATTTACGGGAGAAGCCGTAGTATTCCGTATAGATTTTGAGTATGTAGATGTTGCGCTTATGGTTACGGATATGTTAGGAAGATCTGCTTCTAAATTTAACATTTTGCCATACGCTCGCCCTAATACGAATGAAATAGATTACATTCAGTTTCAAGTGTATTCCATTAATGAGGGGAATTTTAAAGAAGTACTTGATACGATGTGAAAACTATAATTTTATAAAACTGTATATAACAACTAATATATAATTAATAAATTCATATAATTGGAGTGATGGGATGCAGCCGTTAGAAAGGGAAATTCATTCTAATATGCTTAAAGTGTGGAGAATTCACGCTGTAATTGGAGCGGCAGTTATACTAGCAGTCGTAATTGTCTATTTCTTTTTTATGATCAATTTTAACTGGTGGGGCTGGTTGTTTGGATTGTTAGTAACAGGCGCTATTACATTTATCCCACTTGATTATTTTGTATTTCCAAATTTACGTCAGCGTTATTATAGTTACAGATTAAATGAAGAAGAGATTGAAATTCAAAAGGGAATGTTCGTTGTAAAGCGCGTACTTATTCCGATGATCCGCGTACAGCACGTAACGATTGAACAAGGGCCGATTATGAGAAAGTATAATTTAGCAGAATTACATATTTCAACAGCGGCAACTTCCCATAGTATTCCTGGTTTAACGAAAGAAGAAGCAGAACAATTGAAAAGACAAATTGGAGAACTTGCGAAAGTGAGTGATGAGGATGTATAAGAGGCAACATCCAATCACGATTTTATTAGGTATTAGAATTGTGGGTTTATTGCCTTTTATCCTCCTTGTAATATTTCGCTCTGATGAGAACGAGCCTTGGTATTTATTTTATTTTGTTTTGTTGTTTCTTTTATTCGTTATGGCTATTTTTTCAGCTGTAAAATGGTATTTCAAAGTGTACTGGGTTGAAAATAATATTTTACATATAAAACACGGTGTCTTTGTGAAAAAGGAAAGCTATTTAAATAAAGACCGTGTGCAAAACATTAGTACATCTTCTAATGTCATTTACCAACTGCTCGGACTTACGAAATTAAATATTGAAGTAGCGGGCGGCGGTAGTGAGCCGGAAGTGATGTTAGCTGGCATTAAAGAAGATGAGGCGAAGAAACTCATTACTTTATTGAATAAAAAAGAAAGTGTTGTAACTGAAGAGATACTTGAAGAGGAAAACGAGGCTGTTTACCAATTAACAGCGAAAGAAATTTTATTCGCATCTATTACATCTGGTAGATTCGGATTAGTATTTTCTGGACTACTTCTTATTTACTCGGAGTTTAATGAATTTCTTCCAAAATGGCTCATAAATAAAGTGGAAGCGTATGTGATGGATAACGGTGTATATGAATTAATCGTTATGGCCGCGATTTTAATGGCCATTTCGTGGGTTATTTCTACAATTGGATATGCGTTAAAATATGCGAACTTTAAAATAGAGCGAAACGGAAATGAAGTTCGCATCGTTCAAGGGTTATTTGATAAGAAAGAGTTTGTCTTAAAGCTTCACCGTATTCAAGCAATTACTGTGAAAGAAGGAATTCTCCGCCAGCCTTTCGGTTATTGTTCTGTCGAAGTAGAAGTCATTCAAAGTATAGAAGCGGCAGGGAATGAAGTGATGTTACATCCTTTTATGAAGAAAAAAGATGTACAGCAGTTACTTACATATTTGCAATTACCATATGAAATGGAAGAGAAAATGGTCCATTTACCGAAAACGGCATTGCGCCGTTACATCATAATGGGCTGGATTACAAGTGCTGTGTTCGCTGTGCCAATCGTTGGTGGGAGTATATATTTTAAACAACATATTGCATTGTTCACTCTTATACCGTTATTTATCGTATTTACAATATTCGCATACGCTCGTTATACAAGCGGCGGTTATATGATGAGAGAAAATCAATTAACGATGGTGTACCGTCGTCTTGCGAAATATACAGGAATTATGCGAAGAAGGCATGTTCAAGTAGTCGGATATAATCAGTCGTATTTTCAAAAGAAAGACGGGTTATGTACAGCTTCCGTATCGGTAGCGGGACATGGTTATGAAGTAAAACATATGCGAAAAGAAGATGCACTTCGCATATATAATTGGTACAAACAAAAAGGAAACACCAGCGTGTAGTGGTGTTTCCTTTTTGTTTGTTGTCATTTGTCGATAAGTCGATATATTCGAAAAATCGCTGATATAATTTCACGACCCACGTACCTAGAACCCAGTACCCAAAGCCTAAACTAAAACATCAAAAGTAGTCACGAAAGACGGACGAGAGAAAATGCTTTTTTGCTGTTCTGCATGTGGATGCGCCGGAGCTTGTCCCTCTGCTTGTGCAGGACGTTTTTTATGAGCGTTTTCGAATGAACGTGATTCTGTCCAGTCTTTAAAGTTTTGTTCTGTTTCCCACATCGTTAAGATGACATATGTATCGTTACTTAATGGGCGAAGAACACGGATTGCTTGGAAGCCAGGCTCATTTTCGATTAGGCCAGCGCGGTTTTTAAAACGGTTTTCAAATACAGGGCGACCTTCGTCTGTTACAGAAATGTTGTTACAAACGATGTAGCCAGGTTGTCCTTTGAATTCTCCAACAGCGTCTAACACGTCATATTGAAGTGTGGATTCTACAGATTCTTCAGTATTTTCTTTATAAAACATATCTTTTTCGTTATTTTTTGCAGTGAAATGTGCTTGTTCTAGAGGTGTTTCGTATGAAATAATAGCCTTCATTTTAATGCTCCCTTTATAGTTTGTCTCTATTATATCAACTCTTGTGAAAAACTTCGAAGATTATATACATAAAGATAGTCCTTTTTCAAATAATAAATGTACCATCATTTGGAAAGAAGGCCGATGTATGAAGAAAGCAAAGTGGACTTTATTAGGCGGGATAGCAACGTTTGTAGTAGCGATTGTACTCTATAAACTTATTGTATTAACTGGTGGCTATATGATGGATGAAAAGCAGCTTGTTTTCCACTCTTCATCACGTATCGTTGACCAGAAAGGAAAAGAAATTACGAAGTTATATGTAGAAAATAGAGAGCTCGTGCCGATCGAAGAAATCCCAAAGTATGTGCAGCAAGCATTTATTGCTGTGGAAGATTCTCGTTTTTATGAGCATCAAGGAATTGATTATCCATCTATATTTCGGGCGCTTTATAAAGACGCGTTAGCTGGAGAGAAGGTAGAAGGCGGTAGTACGATTACGCAGCAACTAGCTAAAAATGTCTTTTTAACTCGCGAAAAAACATTTACGCGTAAATTGAAAGAGGTCGCAATTTCTCTTCAATTAGAGCAAAAATATACGAAGCAGCAACTTCTTGAAATGTATATGAACCATATTTATTTCGGTCACGGGGCATATGGTATTCAAGCGGCAGCAAAGCTGTATTTTAATAAAAATGTAGAAGATTTAACAATAGAAGAAGGCGCTATGCTTGCTGGTCTTCCGAAAGCGCCAAATGGCTATTCTCCGTTTTTATATCCAGAAAAGAGTAAAGAGCGCCGTGATCTCGTACTGTCGCTTATGCATAAGCAAGGATATATGAGTGCAGAAGATAGTGTTCGTTATCAAGGGAAGACAATCGCTCTTTATAAAAATATAGATGAACGTGAACTTGCATATATGCCATATATCGATATGGTTGTTGATGAAGCGGCACGAATATATGGTTTGTCTCATCAAGAAGTACTGCGCGGAGGATATACATTTGTCGTACCGATGGATGAAAAAGTTCAAAAGGTAGCATATAACCAGTTTCAAGATGCGAGAAATTTCCCTGGTAAAGAAAACGGGGCCCAAGGTGCATTTTTATTAATGGATAATCAGACTGGCGGAATTAAAGCAGCGATTGGCGGAAGAGAGTATGTTCCGAGAGGGCTTAATCGGGTTTTTGCAAAAAGGCAGCCTGGTTCTGTTTTAAAGCCGCTTATCGTATATGGACCAGCACTCGAGACGAAGAAATATAATCCATATTCTTTATTAACGAATGAAAAAAGTTCGTTTGAAGGCTATGAACCTCGAAATTATAATCATGAGTATGCGAAAGAGATGACGATGTACGATGCGGTATTAGAATCAGCAAACGTGCCAGCTGTATCTTTATTAAATGAATTAGGAGTAGATGAGGGAAAGCAATATTTAGAGAAAGGGAATGTTCATATTGCGGACTCAGGTTTAAGCACAGCACTTGGCGGGCTAAAAAATGGTGTTTCTCCATTTGATCTTGTTAAAATGTACCGCTCTTTTTTAGCAAACGGGAATATTATCGAACCGCACGTTATCGATAAAGTGTTAAATAGGCACGGGGCAGTCATTGGAGAATCATCAAAAGCTGAAACGAAAGTCTTTTCAAAGCAAACGGCATGGTATATGACAAAGATGCTTGAAGGAGTTGTGAAAGAAGGTACGGCGAAAGCTGGTGTATATAATGGAGCTTTAGCTGGAAAAACAGGCACGACTTCACTGCCGAATGATGACCATGGTGCGCGTGATATGTGGTTTGTTGGATATACACCGAATTTAGTAGGGGCAGTTTGGATTGGCTATGACCGCACTGATAAAGAGCATCAATTACAAGATGGAAATGCATCTGCAACGATGCTATTTAAAAAGATTTTAACGAAAGCAAATATACAAGATAAAGCGAGTTTTCATAGGCCAAAAGGTGTTGAAACAATTGGACTGCCAATTCGTTTAGATAAGATTAAAAACGTGGAAGCAAAACTAGCTTTTAGTCCTTTCGGTTTATTTGCAATGAAACTAAGCTGGACGCCGCTTCCTGATGAGAGAATTATGTATCGAATTTATAAAGTTGAAAAAGGAATTCATACTCACGTTGGAACGGTAAAAGGAACAGGGAAATATGAGGAAAAGTTTATTAATATATTCTCAAAACCGAGTTTTTACGTTGTACCATATAACACACAAACGAACCGTGAAGGAGAAAAGTCAAAAGTAGCTAAACCGTAGTTTTTCTCTGTGTTATAATAAGAATGTTGTGAAAATAGTAAGCGGTTTTACGAATGTTTGTGTCAATTTAATGAACAACGTACATAATATTATGCATTTTGTTTTTACAAGCTGTATAGTAAAAAAAGATAAATATCGGAATAGAACGTATTTAAAGTAAAAGTATCGGTAAGGAAGGGAGCAAGGGTCTTGGTAAGAAATATAAATGAGACATTTTTAAAAGCATGTAGGGGGGAACGCACGGAGTATGTACCAGCATGGTATATGCGTCAAGCAGGTCGTTCACAGCCGGAATATAGAAAGATAAAAGAGAACTATTCTTTATTTGAAATTACACATAATCCAGAGTTGTGCGCTTACGTTACAAAGTTGCCAGTTGATCAATATAACGTAGACGCAGCAATTCTTTATAAAGATATTATGTCACCACTACCTGCAATTGGTGTTGATGTTGAAATTAAATCTGGTATTGGCCCAGTTATCGATAAGCCAATCCGTTCTTTACAAGACGTAGAAAAACTAGGGGAAATCAATCCAGAAGATGACGTACCTTACATATTAGATACAATTCGTTTATTAACGACAGAAATGTTAGATGTACCGTTAATCGGTTTTTCGGGAGCTCCATTTACGTTAGCGAGCTATATGATTGAAGGCGGTCCTTCTCGTAACTATCATAATACGAAGGCGTTCATGTATGCAGAGCCGAAAGCTTGGTTCGCTTTAATGGATAAGCTTGCAGATATGGTTATTACATATTTAAAAGCGCAAATTAACGCAGGAGTAAAAGCTGTTCAAATTTTCGATTCTTGGGTTGGAACAGTAAATGTAGCGGATTACCGCATATTTATTAAACCAGCGATGGAGCGTATTTTTGCAGAAGTTCGCACGATGGGTGTTCCAATGATTATGCACGGCGTTGGGGCTGGACACTTAGTGAATGAATGGCACGACTTGCCTCTTGATGTAGTAGGTTTAGATTGGCGCTTACCGATCGAAGAAGCACGCGCGCGCGGTGTTCATAAGGCGGTACAAGGAAATATGGACCCTTCATTCTTACTAGCACCTTGGCCTGTAATTGAAGAACATGTAAAAGGTATTTTAGACCAAGGGATGAAGCAGCCAGGTTACGTATTTAACTTAGGTCACGGCGTATTCCCAGAAGTAAATCCAGATACATTAAAACGTTTAACTACATTTATTCATGAATACTCTAAAGAGCAGTTAGCGAAGTAAAGGAGATTGGCTGTATGAAAAAGAAAATTGGTTTGCTTGTAATGGCATACGGAACGCCATATAAAGAAGAAGATATTGAACGTTACTATACACATATTCGCAGAGGAAGAAAGCCAAGTCCTGAAATGCTAGAAGATTTAACAGAGCGTTACCGTGCAATTGGTGGTATTTCTCCTTTAGCTACTATTACATTAGAGCAAGCTAAAAAGTTAGAGACGCGTTTAAATGAAATGCAAGATGAAGTAGAGTACCACATGTATCTTGGCTTAAAACATATTGAACCGTTCATTGAAGATGCGGTACAAGCTATGCATAAAGATGGAATAGAAGATGCAATTGCACTCGTTCTTGCTCCTCACTATTCTACTTTTAGTGTGAAGTCGTATGTAGGACGAGCGCAAGAAGAAGCAGAAAAACTTGGAAACTTAACAATTCACGGCATTGATAGCTGGTATAAAGAACCGAAATTTATTCAGTATTGGGTCGATGCAGTGAAAGGTATATATAACGGTATGTCAGAAGCAGAACGTGAAAAAGCAGTGTTAATCGTATCTGCACATAGCTTACCAGAAAAAATCATCGCACTCGGCGATCCATACCCGGATCAGTTAAACGAAACAGCTGACTATATTGCACGTGGTGCTGAAGTAGCAAATTATGCAGTGGGCTGGCAAAGTGCCGGAAATACACCAGATCCTTGGATCGGTCCAGATGTACAAGATTTAACGAGAGAACTAAATGAAAAGTACGGCTACAATTCATTCGTATATGCACCAGTTGGATTTGTTGCGGAACATTTAGAAGTTTTATATGACAATGACTTTGAGTGTAAAGTTGTAACTGATGAAATTGGCGCGAAATATTATCGTCCAGAGATGCCAAACGCATCATCTGCATTTATCGACTGTTTAGCAGATGTTGTATTAAAGAAAAAAGAATCTGTAATGTAAGTAGAAAGGGGGAGCTTACTTGAGGGGAAAAGTTGTGATCATCGGCGGTGGCATCACAGGATTAACAACAATGTATAACTTACAAAAAGAAATTCTTGAAAAAAACTTGCCGATAGATGCATTGCTTATAGAAGCGTCTGGTAAACTTGGCGGGAAAATTCAAACCGTTCGAAAAGATGGATTTACAATTGAACGTGGCCCTGATTCTTTCTTAGCGAGAAAAGAGAGCGCAACTAGATTAGCGAAAGAATTAGGACTTGGCGACGAACTTGTAAATAATGCGGCCGGTCAATCGTTCGTTCTCGTAAACAATCGGTTACACAAAATGCCGAGCGGATCGATGATGGGAATTCCAACTCAAATTACGCCGTTTCTATTTTCCGGATTGTTCTCCCCAATTGGTAAACTAAGAGCTGGCTTTGATCTGTTAATGCCTAGATCAAAGCCAGTATCTGACCAATCACTCGGGCAGTTTTTCAGACATCGCCTCGGAAATGAAGTGGTTGAAAACTTAATTGAGCCATTATTATCTGGTATTTATGCAGGGGATATTGATGAAATGAGTTTAATGTCAACATTCCCGCAAATTTATCAAATTGAACAGGAGCACCGTAGTATTTCACTCGGTATGCGTACGCTCGCTCCAAAGCAAGAGAAGGCTGAAATGAAAAAGGGAATCTTTAAAACTGTGAAAACCGGTTTAGAATCTATAGTAGAATCTCTTGAAGTGAAGATTCCTAATGATATGGTAATGAAGGGAACTCGTATTGAAAAGGTTGCAAAACTTGGTGATAGTTATACGATTACTCTTAGTAACGGAAAAGAAATGGAAGCAGATGCGATTGTAGTCGCAGCTCCGCATAAAGTATTGCCGTCTATGTTTGCGCAGTACAAGCAGTTTCGTTTCTTCCGTAACATGCCGTCTACATCAGTTGCAAACGTGGCACTTGCTTTCCCGAAGTCTGCAATTCAGCGTGATATTGATGGTACCGGATTTGTCGTATCAAGAAATAGTGATTACACGATTACAGCGTGTACGTGGACACATAAAAAATGGCCACATACAACGCCAGAAGGAAAAACGCTTCTTCGCTGTTACGTCGGACGCCCAGGTGATGAAGCGATTGTCGAACAAACGGACGAAGAAATTGTGCAGCTCGTATTAGAGGATTTACAAAAGACGATGGATATTACAGCGAATCCAGAGTTTACAATTGTAAGCCGCTGGAAAGAAGCGATGCCTCAATATACAGTAGGCCATAAAGAGCGAATGAAAAAGCTCACAACATTTATGGAGAAAGAATTACCAGGTGTGTACCTAGCTGGAAGTTCTTACGCTGGTTCTGGTCTTCCTGCGTGTATTAATCAAGGCGAATTAGCGGCAAAGCATGTATTATCTCATTTAGAGAAAGTAATGGAGACTGAATTAGTAGCACAGTAAAATATTTCAAACGAAAAGCCTTCAATTATATTGAAGGCGTTTTGTTTATTGGATAAAATACCTGTTAGCCAATAAACATATATAAGTTATTTGGTTTTATAGCTGCATCTCCAGCATATATAATCCACTCTGTTAAGTTTTCAAAATCTAAATGATAAGAATTACCTTCGTTCATGTCTACTATAAAATACGGTTCATTAATGAGTATTCCTTGAATCATATCTTCCGTAATGTCTTGCATTTCAAACCACATATGTTCACTTTTTCCCTCCTCGTAGGAGACACCAAACTTAGCGAGAAAACGATAATCTTCATTTGATTGTTCAATGTGAAAAATATTACTAAAATACCCGAAAGTATTTTTCGCATTGTAAGCCATACGATCCGTTTCACTATTTGTTTTATAGAACATGAGCCCTGTAGCTTCCTCGTGTTCTTTGAAAAAGCTTTCTATATATTCTCCTGTAGTATTAAATTTAAACAAGAGAACAGATGGAGATTGATGGTATTCATCTCGGTCATCCATCCCGCCTAAGAATTCGTTTTGTGCATCGATTGGCTGTAGCTTCACTTCCTCACCCTCAATTGAAGATAATTGATCCATACTCGTTTTATGTCCAATATAAGATAAACCTTTTTCCCATGGAACGGCTACTGTATGTATGGAACCTTGCTGACTATGTGCGATAACGATAGGCTCATTCATTGGAACTTGGCCATTTTCAACGGCATTATTAGCAAATGTTTGAAAAAGATCGCCAATGCCGTAGTAGGAAGAAATGCGATTTGGAATAATTAATTCTATCTCTGTCACACCAGCCCTTAAAAGGCCGTGTGTATGAAACCAATATTGTGTAGGCTCGCGTTCTTTATCGTCTTCATAAACAGAATGAATAACGTATAAGTCAGGAATGTCAGGCAATAATTCATTCTCAACGTGATATTCAATATAGTTTCTAGATATGACCTTCATAGCCGCACTAGAATCGATTACAAATAACAAGTCTGGTGCGAGGTGCCATAAAAACTGCAACTGCTGGAAAAAGCAGCTGAGTACATCACCTGCAAATAGTGTACGTGTGAAAATTTCAGTGCCGAAAGCCGCATCTTCAAAAGTACGATCTACGATTGTGGCATCTTGTCTATTGTACATTTTATATTCTTCTGGATCATCCGTTTCATCAATATGCAGTTCATAAGGTATGACCAATTCATCCATATGTAACTCAACAATAAGGCTTGTCTCATCACTATAAACAATTTTCAACTCATCAACTTTAGTAGAGATAGTTTCTAGCCGCTGTTTTAACTGATCAATTGTAATTCTAGTTGGTATAACAGCAATCATATCTGAAAAATGACGTTCTAATGTTCCATTCATAGCTGCGCGGTATGTTTCTGTTTGCACTTCCATCCAATCAACTCCCATTCAAATGAATCTATTTTACATGCCAATGAAATTTCGGTATTTTCTGTTTTTTCTCTCTCTAATATTATAAATCGCATTCATAGAAGGTGTAAAATTATTATTTTGTATTATATTTTGAAAGCTTGTAAATTAAATAAATTTTTTGTAAAACTTGTCGAAACATAGTTCTATATAGCGAATCATTTGATATGATAGAAATGCTGAGAAAATATGAAATAGGGAGAGGAAAATGGCTGTGAAGAAATTGTTAAGTGTCTTTTTATCATTATTGCTATTGCTTTCATTTACTGGAACTTTAGCGCAAGCAGAAGAAACTACTTCTATGTCAGTAGAAAAAGCAATTCAAGTATTCAAGCAGCAAGGGAAAACGAAGGGGATAGTGGAAGGATATATCGTTGGATATACGCAAAGTCCTTCTAAATACACGAAGGATCCGGCTAAGTTTGACGACACAAATGTGGCAATTGCCGATTCGCCAAACGAAACGAATCCGGACAAGATAATGCCTGTTCAATTGCCAAAAGGCGATGTGAGATCGACAGTAAATGTGAAAGATCACCCTGAAAATATCGGGAAGAAAGTTAGGTTGACTGGGACTCTTGAATTATATTTTAGTAGTCCAGGTTTAAAATCAGTAACAGCTCATAAGTTTCAAGGGGAAGAACAAAACCGCGTTAGCGATGTAGTGGCATCACCAAATGGCGGGGAAGTTGCAAAAGGAACAGCGATAACATTAACAACGAATACAGAAGGAGCAACAATCTACTATACGTTAGATGGCTCTAATCCTACAAATAAAAGCGTTCGTTATAACGGACAAATTGTAGTGAATGAAAATAGTGTAGTGAAAGCAATCGCAGAAAAAGAAGGGCTTACTTCTTCAGCAGTTTCGACATTTTCATTTATTATCGTAAAAAATGAACCAGTTCGTATTCATGATATTCAAGGGAAATCACATATTTCTCCTTACACTGGGAAGAAAGTAAACAATGTGGAAGGCGTTGTAACAGCGCTTGATAAAAATGGTTTTTATATAGAAGATAATCAACCGGATAATGCCCCAGCTACGTCAGAAGGTATTTACGTATACAAAAAAGATGCGAATGTAGCGGTAGGAGATCTTATTCAAGTTGATGGAGAAGTAGAAGAATATGTTGGACCTGGATATGCAGAACGATTTGAAACAGATTTAACGACGACGGAAATTAAGGCGAGTCGCATTGCTGTAATCGCAAAAGATCAACCTTTACCAGCACCGATTGTACTAGGGGAAAACGGTGTGAAAATCCCTGATCAAATTATTGATAATGACGCATTCGGCTTATTTGATCCAAATGAAGATGCAATCGATTTTTATGAAAGTGTAGAAGGTATGCGCGTTACGATGCCAACGCCAAAAATTATCGCTCCTCAGAAAAATGGTAACTTATATGTAACAGTAAAAAATGGTGGAGATAAAGTAGTAACAAAGTATGGTACACCTCTTTTAGATGAAAATCAATTAAATCCAGAGCGTCTTTCTGTAAAAGTACCTCGTGATTATGTTGCAAAGGTAGGAGATGCTTTCACTGGAGATATAACAGGGGTAGTAGGATATGATTACGGTTCGTACCGCATTTCACCAGTAACTGAATTACCATCTGTAGTAGACGGTGGATTTAAGCAAGTAGGGGCAAATATTCAGCCGCGTCTTGATAAGTTAACAGTTGCTACATATAACATTGAAAACTTCTCGGCGAATAAAAAAGAAACGACGGATGAAAAAGTAAAAGCGTTAGCGTATTCTATTAAATACAATTTGAAAATGCCAGATATTATCGGTGTAGAGGAAATGCAAGATAATAATGGATCAATTAATGATGGTACAACGGATGCTTCTTTAAGTGCAAAACGTATCATTGATGCAGTTCTAGAAATCCGTGGACCGAAGTATGAGTATGTAGAAATTGCGCCAAGCAACAATCAAGACGGGGGAGCACCAGGAGCGAATATTCGCGTCGGTTTCTTCTATAACCCATCGCGTGTGAAATTAGCAGTAGTACCGAAGTTACTTGATAAAAATGTTGTTCGTATTGGAGACGAAAATCCTTTATTTGAAAGTACACGTAAACCGTTAGCAGCAGAATTTACGTTCCAAGGACAAAACGTTGTTGTCGTTGCAAATCACTTAAACTCAAAACTAGGAGATGCAACGCCATTTGGAAAAGTGCAGCCGCTCGTATTAAAGAGTGAAGAAAAACGAGTTCAATTAGCACAAGAAGTGAATCATTTCGTACAAGGTATTCAGAAAAAGAATACGAATGCGCCAGTTGTTGTGTTAGGTGATATGAATGATTTCGAATTCTCTAAACCACTGGAGGCACTAGAGGGAACGATATTAAAAGATATGTTAAACACAGTGCCGAAAGAGAACCGCTACACGTACATTCATGAAGGTAACGCACAAGTGATAGATCATATTTTAGTAACAAATAACATTGCACCGCACACAATTGTAGACCCTGTACATTTAAACTCAAACATTATGAAAGAGCACGGACGTGTAAGTGACCACGATCCAGTACTTGCTCAAATTGATTTGAAGAAAGCTTCTTAAATAGTCGAGAAAGAACGCTTAGAAATATACTAAGCGTTCTTTTACATTATTAGGAATTTTAATGATAAAATAGATTGAATATTCATTCTTAAATACAGGGAGGTGTAGACATATGGTAGCCCAAATAAATGGGAAATTAATGAATCAACTAGCGATTTTTTTTAGTACGATCGTCATGCTTCAGTTTGTAGCTGATATAACAGGGCTTACACAGAATCTAGATAGTATGTATTACTTAATGAATACAGCAACTTCCTATATAACGTTTAGTTTGGCAGTTATTTTTACTTTAATAGGCGCAAGAAGAGAATTAAGTAAATATGCAATTATTTCATTATGTTTAGTAGTAGGTATTAAAGCAATTTATTTTGCAGCGGTTGTTATTTTATGGGGATTGGCTGGTACGCCGTAAATGAATAAAAAAACCTAATTTCCAAGAAGACATGAGGAAATTAGGTTTTTATGCTTGAAACGCTTTTCTACATCGATCTCTTCTTTGTAGTCTTCTTTTGTACCTTTTTCTATCACGCTGTACGCCTTTTATATACATACATAGGCTAACGAAGAAGAAGAAGGCACATTGCATCGTTAATATGTACGGTGACATGCCATGTAACGGTTGCTTTGGGTCATATAAATGAAAAGGTGCTCCGCCTATTGTAGGGAATATTGTATTTAGCAGGACGTAAGGAATGGAGGCAACTGCAAATGGAAATAGAATTGCCATATAGTCCTTTTGTGACCACGCAGATGCAGCAAGTCCTAAAAGAGCCATTAAACCTGCAAATAAAAAATTAATTCCGATATATACAGTAATGTAAGTGAGAGGAGAATCGTAATATAAGTTTGCGAACATCCCATTATCATTTATGACGCCTGAACCAGCCGTCGGTTCTCCATCTGGAATAGTTAATTTACAAAATAATAACGATAAAATGAATGGAAACGTATAAAGAAGTCCTCCGCAAAAAAATGTAACGATATATTTCGTTACTGAATAAGGGAATAACGAAATTTCTTTACTTACAAACGGTTTAAAGCCATCTGACTTATCCGAGTTGTAACTTGTACTAAAGGGGAGACTCGCAATAACTGGCATTAATAATAAATAAACATCCATTTCATTGTCGCGAAATCCAATCCATTTAAAAGCTGTTGTTACAAACGCATCCGTTCCGTCTCCAACATAACGAATTACATAATAATAATGATAAATAGAAATAAGAGCTAATCCACTAAACATAATAATTAAAGAAACACGATTACAAAAAGCTTGCTTTATATTTAAACGAAGCGCACGCATCATGACTGAAAAAGCCTCCACTATTTTGATGAACTTGTCTATTTTCTATATTACTATTAATTGTAAAGATTTTCTTGTTTTTTTATTTGATTATTAGAAAAAGAGGAATTTTGTTGTTGTGAAGTAAGGTTTACATGTAATTGGTTTTTTTCTAAAATATGGTTGATAAATAAGTATTACATTTGTAATCTTTAAAGTAGATTACAAATGTAATACTTAGGAGTGAAACATACGATGACAAATCAATTACCTAAAATATCTGAAGCGGAACTAGAAATTATGAAAGTACTTTGGTCGAATTCTCCACAAACAGCGAATGAAATTATAGAGGAACTAGAAGATGCAATGGACTGGAAACCGAAAACAATCCGTACATTAATTAACCGGCTAGTACAAAAGGAAGCCGTTTCTTATCATCAAGATAAAGGGCGTATGTACGCGTATTATCCGTTAGTATCACAAGATAATTATTTACAAGTTGAAACAAAATCTTTACTAAAGCGTTTTTGCGGTGCGGCGTTTAAGCCTTTACTTGTCAATTTCTTAAAAGAAGAAAAATTGTCTTCAGAAGATATTAATGAGCTAAAACGCATTTTAGACGAGAAGACAGAGGAGAATAAGAGGAAGGATAGATAAAAATGATAGACATGCTTATAAATATATACCTTCCTCATTTTTTTGATTGGCTTATAGAAACGTCACTTATGGCCAGTATATTGGTTGGATTTATTTTATGTATAAAAGTTCTATTTAGAAATAAGTTGACGCCCCGGTGGCAATATATGCTGTGGATCGTATTAATGATAAGACTTCTTTTACCATGGTCACCAGATAGCTCTTATAGTATTTATTCATTACTTTCCTATAGTTCTAGTGTATCGGAAGTTATTCCAAAAAATATGCCGTCTACTGAGAGTATAGTGAACATAGAAACCAATCATACAGTGGAATTGGAATCAAATTCTGAAACTGTGACAAAAAATGGTGAACCTGAAGTAAACGCGAGTGCGGAACAACATACTACATTTTCTTTATACAAACTTGCTCTATATGTTTGGCTAGCTGGGGTAATCGTATTAGCAGTCATAACGTTTATTACAAATAGACGTTTATATTCTTACATAAAGAAACAAGCGGATATTACGGATGAACAGGTCGTTACAGTGTTTAATCGCTGTAAGCAGTCTATGAAAATGAAGAAGGCAGTTTCATTACGTCTAGCAGGAAAGATTGCGAGCCCAACTGTTTTCAGTTTCTTTCGTCCGAAAGTATTACTATCAAAAAAACATATGAAAGTATTAAATGAGCAACAATTACAATATGTCTTTTACCATGAGTTAGCTCATATTAAGAGAAACGACGTAGCTGTAAATTGGATTATGTACAGTTTGCTCCTATTAAATTGGTTCAATCCGATTCTTTGGTACGCCTATTTCTGTATGCGAGAAGATCAAGAATTAGCCTGTGATGCATATGCGCTTACTTTTATAGATAAAGAGGAGCAAATTGCATACGGTCATACAATTATTACTCTTTTAGAACATTATTCCTATCAAGCACCAAGCCTAGCAAATTTAAGTAGAAATAAACGAACACTGAAAAGGAGAATCGTTATGATTAAAAAGTTTCAAAAGAAATCGTATCGTCTTTCTTTACTTGGAATCATTGCTATAGCAGCTATAGCAGGCGGATTTTTATTAAATGCAAGGATAACTGAGGGAGATGAAAGACAGAAAGAAAAGGTTGTAGAAAAAAAGCAATCTAAAGCGGCTTTTGAAAAAGCGATAGAAACAGTATTAGGTACACCGGAGAATGCAAGTAGAGAATGGGGGATGTCAATAAAGTCATATAAAAGGAATACAGATTTTTTGTATTTGGCAGAAAAGAATTTTACAAAAGAAGAATTTGAGCAGTATGTTCAATTATTTAAGGAAGCGCAAGAAATTCATAAAAAAGCAATGGTTAAGAAAAATGTGCCTGAGAATTATGATGGAGATACAAAGGAATATAAACCTGAACGCTTGAAGAAAGCTGATCAAGAAAGACTAGCTACTATTGAGAAGAAATTAAAACCGCTTGGAGATAAGCTGGAGAAGTCTTTAACATATACTATAGAAGAAGCGAAAGATCATGTACCATTTCAAATTAAGCAGCCGACTTATATAACTGAAGGTTATGAGTTAAAGAGAGAATGGGCTGATTCATATTTTGGAAGAGATGTAGAATTAGTTATTAAATCAGAATATACAAAAGGGAAATATGGTTTTACAATTTATCAGTCAAGAATGTATGTAGGTGGTAATAAGGATCCACTACACTACATGATGCCTGGAGAAGAGGATCTAGAAAGTTATAGTTTAGATGGGAAAGGAATGGTATATAATAAATCTTCTCATGGAGAGGGTAAGTTAAGAGGCCTCAAAATGTTTGTACCAGCACAAGGTAAGAATAGTGAGTATCAAATTGTCATAGTGAATGATATTTTTACAAGAGATACAAAGATATACGAAGAGATAATCGATGATGAGCTAACTAAGAAAGAGATGGAGAAAATATTACTTTCTATGTCAAAATAAAAGACAGTGTTCTTAAACTTTTGGTTTTAAGAACACTGTCTATTTAATTAGATTTCTAGTGTGATTTAGCCAGCAATTATTATGAATATATTCTAGCTTTCCATACAAGTATAATTTTTGATACACTATGGACAGTATGATATAACTTGACTGGAATTTTTTTATACTGGGAATAACTAAAAAAGAGAACTTGTATAGAATGTAAGCGTGTGGTAATATCAAATATGTACTGATTGACTATATTATCCAATTGGTCATTTTTGGAGGTGACGATGTGGCTATAGATCGAAAACGTTCTATTATTGAAGCTGCAACAAAGTCTTTTTCAGCATTCGGTTATAAAGCAACGACGATGGATCAAGTTGCGAAGTTAGCAAATGTAGGAAAAGGAACAATTTATACTTTTTTCAAAAATAAAGAAGAACTATTTGGCGAAATTATTTCTAATTTAATTACAGAAATGAAGCAAGTTGCAGAAAATGCAATTCGTTCAGATGTTTCATTTTTTGAAAATGTACATAAGGCATTATATAGCATCTTAGAATTTAGAAAAGAACATCAGCTCATGATTAAACTAATTCAAGAAGAGCGTGATATGGGAACGAAAGAAGTACAAGAAGTGATGCAACAAGTAGATGTGGAAATCGTTTCTGTCATTCAAGCTTATTTAGAGATTGCGATTGAAAAAGGTGAAATTAGCAAGTGTGATCCAGAAATTACAGCATTTATTATGCTTCGCCTATACGTGTCTCTTATTTTTGATTGGGAAAAAAATCATGAACCGTTAGAAAAAGAGAAAATATCGGAATTATTCGAACTTTATTTATTAAAAGGATTGTCAAACTAAGATAATCCTTTTATTTTTATAAAAAGTGACCAATTGAACAAAGTGGTCATATATTTATTTTAGGAGGGATAATAGAAATATTCACTTCATATTAAGGAAAAGTTGCATAGTATAAATTCGGGGATAAGGCATATGTATGAATAAGTATAGCCTTTTTATTTGGATAAAAATGACCAAAAAATGATTTTGGTCATTTTTAAAAAGGGGGATAAATTATGAGATGGCATAAGTTGCTTAGTAAAGAATTTGCAGAGATTATAAAAAGTAAAAAAATATTAATCCCAATCATTGCGGTTTTATTTGTACCGATTTTATATGCGGGTATGTTTTTATGGGCTTTTTGGGATCCGTATGAACAGCTAGATGACTTGCCAGTTGCGGTAGTCAATTTAGATAAAGGTGCAGAACTTGATGGGAAACCAATTGAGGTCGGGAAAGGGCTCGTTGATAACTTAAAAGATAATAAAAGTTTTAAATGGGAATTTGTAAGTGAAAAAGAAGCGAAAGAGGGAATGGAAGGTAGAAAGTATTACATGTTAGTACGTATTCCAGATGACTTCTCAAGTAACGCTACAACGTTATTAAAAGACGATCCGAAACCATTAAACTTAGAATACATTCCAAATGAAAGTTTAAACTTCTTATCTTCACAAATTGGCGGAACAGCAATTGAAAAAATTAAAGGTGAAGTATCAAGCACGTTAACGAAAACATATGCAGAGAAAATGTTTGATTCCATTAAAGACGTCTCAAAAGGATTAGCAGATGGAGCGGACGGAGCAAATAAGTTACATGACGGAGCTAGTGAGTTGCATGATGGATCAAGTAAAGTGACGGAGGGGCTCCAGACACTTCAAGGGAAATCTGGGGAGATACAGGCTGGTGTAGGGAAACTATTTGATGGATCTGGTCAGGTAACAGATGGATTGCATACGTTGCAAGGAAAGTCTGGAGAAATGACAACAGGTATTAATAAATTGTTAGATGGATCTGGTCAGGTAACAAGTGGATTGTATACGTTACAAGGGAAGTCTGGAGAGATGACAATTGGTATTAATAAATTGCTAGATGGATCTGGAAAGGTAACAGATGGCTCAAGTAAAGTAACGAATGGTTTAAATATGTTAAACAGTAAAACAGGAGAAATGAAGATTGGAATTACTGAGTTGTTAAATGGAACAGGACCGCTTTACGGTGGTTCTAGTCAAGTTAATAGTGGTTTAAATGTGTTAGTTAATAAATCGGGTGAGTTACAAAAAGGGATAGGAAATCTTTCTAATGGCTCAGGTCAATTGTATGGTGGTTTAAAAGAATTAGAGGATAAATCTATTGAATTAAATAATGGTTTGAAAGGTGTTTCTACAGGTTCTAACAAGTTGCAAAAAGGTACAGGCGAACTTTCAAGTGGTCTAGAGAAACTAGATGGGGAAAAAGGTCGACTAGAAGAAGGGGCACAAAAAATTCAGCAAGGGTTGCAAGATTTAAATAATCAAGTACAAAGTGTTGTAACCGATCAATCAAATGTACAGAAGTCGTCAAATACAGTACAACAAGTAAATACAGAAATAAATAAAGCAGCGGAAAGCGTTGGACAACTAAAAGAAGGTTCTCTATCTAATGTAGAGATTGCAAATCAAACAACAAAAGATGTCGCAGCTTTGAAGGAACAAATTGCAAGTCTACCACAAGAATATCAAGATAAGTTAGAACCATTTATAGAAAATGTTAAGAAAGACACAGAGACAGTTCAAAAGAAATCAACAGAATTTGTCAGTGCAACAAGTACAGTGAATAAAAATGTATCACAGTTAAAAAATGTAATGAATGAAGAGGGGGCACCAATAAAGGTATCAACTCCAGAAAATCTAAAGGGTCTAGTGGCTGGTATCGAAAAATTAGCAAAAGAGCAAAAAGAATTTGTAACTAATTTCCAAGGGTTCGGTAAAGGGTTAGGGGAAGCGAAACTTGGAGCAAATAATGTAGCAGAAGGAAGTAAAGAATTTAATGCTGGTGTTAGTAAATTGGCTGAAAATGGGCCGAAGCTTGTAAGTGGCGTTAATGAATTGAAAGATGGTGCAGGTAAGCTAAATGGTGGTTTAGGTGAATTATCTACAGGATCCAATCAATTAATTACAGGTGTAAATCAATTAGCTGATGGCTCTGGAAAAGTGACAAGTGGTTTAGGAAAACTAAATGGTGGCTTAGGTGAATTATCTAGTGGTGCTAATCAAATGGCTGGAGGAATAAATCAGTTAGCAGGTGGATCTAGCCAGGTCACAGAAGGCTCAGGTCAAGTAACAACAGGCTTAGGCACATTATCAGGAGGAACAGGCCAATTAGTCGATGGAGTAAACAAGCTAGCAAATGGCTCAAGTCAAGTAACAACAGGCTTAGGTACATTATCAGGAGGAACAGGCCAATTAGTTGAAGGAGTAAACAAGCTAACAAATGGCTCAGATCAAGTAACAACAGGCTTAGGAACATTATCGAGTGGTTCAACCCAGCTAATCGACGGAGTAAATAAACTAACAGACGGCTCTGGAAAAGTGACAGACGGGCTCGTAAAGGTAAATGATGGATCAGGTACACTGGCTGAGAAACTTGGTGAAGGTGCAGAAAAAACAGGAGAAGTAAAAGGTACGGATAAAACGTATGATATGTTTGCAAGCCCAGTAAAAGTGAAGACGGAGAAAATGGCGGAAGTTCCAAACTATGGAACAGGATTCACACCATATTTCTTATCACTCGGTTTATTCGTTGGGGCATTACTATTATCTATCGTATACCCATTACGCGATACAGTTGGCGTTCCGAAATCAGGATTCAGCTGGTTTATTAGTAAGTTTGGTGTTTTACTATCAGTCGGTATTATTCAAGCAATAGTAGCAGATGTCATATTACTGTTCTGGTTAGGTGTAGAAGTACAAAGTATTCCATACTTCATACTCTTTAGTATTGTTACGAGTTTAGCGTTTATTTCATTAATTCAATGTTTAGTAACAGCATTCGGTGATGCAGGACGTTTCATCGCCATCATTACATTAATTATTCAGCTTACAACAAGTGCTGGAACATTCCCGCTAGAATTGATTCCGAAGTATTTACAACCATTTAATGCTTGGTTACCGATGACATACTCTGTATCAGGATTGAAAGCAGTCGTATCAAGCGGAGACTTTAACTTCATGTGGCAAAACATTGGAATACTCATGATCTTTATCGTTGTATTATCACTTGGAACAATCGCTTCATTAACTTGGATGCATAAACGACAATTTAAAAATATTGCTGAAAATCAATCGGTTGAAGCGTAGAAAAAAGCACCTTTTCGGTGCTTTTTTTATTGTAATGCAGGGCATCTTTTCTGTAGTTCGGATATGAATCTTTCAGGATCTTTCGGTGAGATTTTTACACTTCCTAAAGCTCCTGACGTATAAAAGATTTCATAACAATCTTTTGAAGAGAGAATACGGTATCCAATTAAAATGTTATCTGTTTTCGAGATATTCGTTATATGGCCGTACGGAATTTTACTTCGAAATGGGCCACCTTTCACGAATAAGTAATCTTCATAGAATGTATATGTAATAGAAAAGGAGCACCATAATAGGAAGCCAGAAGATATAAAGAAAATAGATAGTAGAATGTATGCATCTGTTGTAGTAGCTTCATCATCAAATATGAGAGGAAGTATTGTTACAGCGCCAGTGGTGAAAATAGCGAAACTGATGATAGACAAGAAGAATGTATCCATTTTAGAGTGAAATGTCATTTGTATCCCTCCTTCTCCTTGATTTTACCATATTTCATGTGTAGGCTAAATAAAAGGACAGGAATTGCAACCATTTGAACAGAAGTATATTACATGGGAGTTGATATGATGAAAGGAAATCTTACTTATTATTTTATTGTAAATCCGCTAATAATCTTTCTTGTTTACGCCCTTTCACCTATCTTGTTTCATAAAGAGGAATATACAAGTATGAAAGATACATTTGGAATACTTTTATTCTACTATGTGCTAATTAGTGGCTATTACTTTATGGATGTTGTAAGTGAAAGAATAAAGAAAAATGGTAAGGACAAACAATAAAGTTTTATTACATCAAAATTGATGGAGGATAACAAAATGACTGAAAGCGAAATGAAATTCAGGGATACGACCATTCGTAACTTTTTAGATAAAGAGGATCGTTTAAAATCGATTCCAGGTCAAAAGAAGAAAAAACTAGTATTGTTAGAGCATTTAGTTAGCAAGTTAAACGCTGAAAATCAATATACAGAAAAAGAAATTAATACATTCATAAAACAATATCATGATGATTTTTGTACGATTAGACGAGAATTCATAGTGCATGGATTTATGGATCGAGAGGATAATATGTACCGTATAAATGGGAGAGAAGTATGGACGAAGTGGGAGGAATTAAAATAATGAATCAGCGGGGTATCCCCACTGATTAGTATCTCGCGCTAGTCTTGCATTTTTCTTTGTAGTAAGTCTATGAACTCTTCAATATTTGAACTTGTAATGTATCCCAACGTTATATATTCATCTTCATAATAAAATATTATTTTTTTGTCAAAGATTCTTCTCTTCGTTTCTATAGATAGAATTTTTTTATACTCAAATTCGGCAATTAATGTATTTTTATGTTGGCCCAAAAAGAGAAGTCTTCTGTTAGTAGCAAATAACATACCTGGATACGGGACTTTATGCATATTAATATAGTCAGTAAGTGAACATTTTAAAGTAGAGACAATAACTTCGTCTTTATATAATAGTTGTTTTGCAGCTGTTAAAATTGGATTCATTGTATACATTCCCTTTATATAGATGTAAGGATATTGTATCAAAAGTGAAAAGATTCTCAATATGTAATGTTGCATATTGAGCGTTTTAGATGTTCTTAGTTTGATAGATTCAGTATTAGTCTTTTAAGAAAAAGGTAAGAGGTGATTCGGTGATACGATTAGCAATAGAGGTTGATGCGGAATCAATTATGGATATTAGAAAAGAAATTATATTATCGGAAACTACTACAAAGTTTTTTATAGTATCTCCAAATAAAGTACCAAATGATATTGATTTAGAAAGAGACAAGATACGGAAGAGTAAGGAAAAAGGTAATCTTTACATAGTTTATGAAGTAGATAATAAGGTGGTCGGCTTTTTACTTTTCAATCGCTATGAACTAGAACGCTTACGACATGCAGGTACAATGGGAATGGGGATTAGAGAGGCTTACTGTAATCAAGGCATTGGTATGAAGCTAATTGAATTTCTTATTAGCTGGGCTAAAGGGCAGAAAGGTTTAGAGAAAATTTGCTTAGGTGTAGTTTCTATTAATGATAGGGCAATTAAAGTGTACAAACGTATTGGCTTTGTAGAAGAAGGAAGACAAAGAAAGCAAATTAAATATGAAGATGGATCATATGGAGACGATGTATTGATGGGTTTTTATATTGAATAAAAAGAGGGATGTTCTGTTAGTAGTAAGCAACATGCGTGGATACGGGATTTTCTGAGTAATCGCATAGTTAGTGAATATTTTAGTGAAGAGACTGCCAATATTGGCAGTCTCTTTGTAGTGGAAATGTTTACACTGAGCAAACCTTAAGTTCCAGCCGATCTTTCTGACGAAGATGATGAGCGAAATGCATAGAAATAAGCTGGAACCATTCTACTGCATTTAAGTACCCAAGTCCAGGATGCTCCACTTTACAATCATTTGGAATAGAAGCAAGTATTGGTTCAATGTTTTTTACAGCTGTAATTAATTTTAGAAAACGCTCCTGTATCTCTTCTTTGCTTGATGGATTTTCAGGTGTGTATCCAGGTCGATTCGGTATTTTTATTTGTATAGGAGGGAAAGCACCCATTGTATATACTTTTTCACCCATATCCGTTTTTTTGTTAGCTACAGAGGGCACTTCAGTTCTACATTTCGCGATTGCATCTAACTGCATATATGTAGCAGCTAGCAGATGGTTATACATTTGACCGAGCGACCATTCTTCTTCAGAAGGTTTTTGTCTAAATTGTTCAATCGTATATTTGTCTAATTCCTTCACATAATACGTTGCTAAACTTTCAAATTTCTCTAACATAACGGTACTGTTCATATTATTAGCTCCTTTTTATGAAAATGTATTTGTTAATATCTACTATAAGGGAGGGCTACTGACAACATTATGTCAGTAGGGAAATGGAAAAATTAAAGTTTTAACATTTTTTTCGCTTCATCACGGATTTTCTCAGAAAGAATTGTTGGCTCTAGTACTTGCACTTGGCTCCCCCAGCTTAATACCCATTGAAATACTTCATCTATACTTCTTGATTTCAAAAAGACATGAAAACCATTATCTTTATGCTCGTATGAATCTATAAAAAAGTATCGTGATTCAACAATTTTATGTGCAATATGTGCTGGGAATAATAAATGGATCGTAACAGTTCGATTGTTTTCAGGTTGATAGTCTTGTAAAGAAAAGTCCTTCGGTTTTGTAAAAAATTCTTGTTCTTGCAGTAATGTATCCATACGGTCTAAGCGAAAATTACGTATTTGTTTTCGTAGTAAACAGTGAGCAACGATGTACCAAATTCCTGAAATGTTGACTAAACCGTAAGGATGAACGGTACGTTTTGTTTTTGTAGTTTCTCTCGGTTTACGATACGAAAAAGAGATAGATTGCTCTCTTTGAATAGCTTCTTGTAACAAGAAAAGTTGGCTCTCTAGTTTTTCTTGCTCGGCTTGCTGGTTTGAAAATATAGGAGAAAGGAAACGGAAAGTTCCTCGCAATTCCTCAATTTTCTTTTGTTGATCAGTAGGGAGGACTATCTCAAGTTTCTCTTTTGCTGATTGCGCATGTACAGAAAAAGAAGAGGTGAAAGCTTTCTCAATATAATCACCGCCCAATAAAAGAGTAACGGCCTCTTCTGGCGTAAGCTGAATGGGTGGTAAGAAATAACCATCCATTAATGAATAGCCGTGACCAGGCATTGAAAAAATGGGAACGCCGGATTCGCTGAGTGCGTCCATATCTCGATAAATAGTGCGTATACTTGTTTCAAATTTTTCAGCTAAGCTTTGTGCTGTAACGGTTTGTTTTCTTTGTAATTCAATTAATATAGCTAATAAACGATCCGTCCGATTCATGAAATATCATCCTTTATTTTATAAATATTCTTATTGTGAAATTCTAAAAGTAGTGTGTAATTTCCTGCAGTTAACAGACTTTTCCCTATGTATAATATTAATATAGTAAAATCATAAGAACCTGTATTGCAGTTTCCAATAATATACTATATAATCAGGATAAGAAAACGTTTTCATGCAAAGGGGGAAATTTCGTGTCGACTATCGAGGACGTGGCGAAATTAGCGGGGTTATCAAGGACAACGGTTTCTAGGGTGATTAATAATCATCCATATGTTTCAGATGAGAAGAAAAAAAGGGTTCAATTAGCAATGAAGCATTTAGGCTTCGTTCCTAATTCTGCGGCGAGAAGGCTTCGTAAACAAAAAACAGAAACAATTGCGGTGCTTGTTCCAAGGATTACAAATCCTTTTTTTAGTAGATTTATTGAAGCAATCGAGATTGCTGCTTCTGAACATAAATATAAACTGATTATTTGTCAAACAAGATATTTACCGGAAAAAGAGATGGAGTATTTACAATTATTATCTACGAAACAAGTAGATGGGATTATTCTATGTTCACTAGAAAATCCATGGGAGAATGTGGAGCCATACTTGCAACACGGTCCAATCGTGTTATGTAATGAATATATTGAGGAAGCAAATGTTCCAACAGTGAAGTTCGATCATGCGCAAGGTGCATACATAGCTGCCAATCATGTATTAGAACAGGGATATCGTAATCTTATTTTTTGCCGTGGTAACGAAACCAAAGTTGTTAGCCAACAGCGAAAAATGGGCTTTTTACGCGCTATTACTGAAAAGAGTAGAGAAGTGGAAGCGATCGATTTTCTTGAAAACGCTTTCTCTTGGGATGATGGAAAACGAATATTCAATGAAGTATTAAAGGACAAAAAAAATCCTACCGCGATTTTGGCAGGAGGCGACGAGGTTGCAGCTGGAATTATTTCAGAGGCGAAACGCCATGGTTGGAGTATTCCAGAAGATCTCGCTGTGATCGGTTTTGATAATCAAATTTTAGCGCAGATTACAGAGCCAGGTATTACGACAATTGAACAGCCAATCGACGAGATGGCCCGAAAAGTTGTCGACTTAATGATGGATAAAATCCATACGAAAAATTATCGACAAAAAGAATTGTATGAGTTTGAACTGGAGCTCTTGGTGAAAGGTTCAACGATGAAGGATACGATGTTATTAGCCTAGTAGACTATGTCTGCTAGGTTTTTTTATGTTCACAAACTACTATTCTTCGTGAACGCAATCGTCACATTTGTTATGGTATGCTTCGTGTTGCTCATCAATTTCTTTCCCGCAGTGTGCACAAGTTTTCGTCGGTAAATTTCTGAAAAACTCCATTGGTTGATCGATCATGTCAATCCCTCCATTTCCATTTCTTACTATCATTGTATTAGTACAAAAAATAAAAGTCAATAACTGTTTTATAACAAAATTGAAAATTAATGAAAAAGTTTAGGAAATGGATTATAGTTAACAATGTAGGATGTAGGTAAAAAACTTTCTCAAGTACGGAGAAAAACTGCATTGTTACTCGGTTTTAGAAAGGATGGATACATATGAAAATGACTGTTGTCGGCTTTTGGGGCGGCTTTCCAGAAGCGGGAGAAGCAACGTCGGGGTATTTGTTTGAACACGATGGTTTTCGTTTACTTGTAGACTGTGGTAGTGGTGTACTAGCACAGCTTCAAAAATATATAACACCATCTGATATAGATGCAGTTGTATTGTCGCACTATCATCACGATCATGTTGCAGACATTGGGGTGTTGCAATATGCGAGATTAATTACGAGTGCGACAAAGGGACAACTACCGGAGTTACCGATATACGGTCATACGTTTGATGAGAATGGATTCCATTCTTTAACGCATGAACCACACACGAAAGGAATCGCATACAATCCAGAAGAAACACTTCAAGTTGGACCGTTTTCGATTTCATTTTTAAAAACTGTTCATCCTGTTACATGCTTTGCGATGCGTATTACAGCCGGCGATGAAGTAATTGTATACAGTGCAGATTCAAGTTATATTCCTGAATTTATTCCATTCACGAAAGATGCTGATCTTTTCATTTGTGAGTGTAATATGTATGCACATCAAGAAGCGGCAAAAGCAGGGCATATGAATAGTACAGAAGTAGCAAGTATTGCGAAAACTGCGAATGTAAAAGAACTTTTATTAACGCACTTACCGCATACAGGCAATCCATCTGATTTAGTAACAGAAGTAAAACAAATTTTCAGTGGCCACATTACGCTAGCGCATAGTGGTTACATCTGGAATTCATGAGGTGATATGATGTTATTTATTGATAATAAAGGGATTACAGATCCTACGATAAACTTAGCCATTGAAGAATATTGTGTGAAGAATTTAGATATTAACGAAACATATTTACTGTTCTACATTAATGAACCTTCGATTATTATTGGTAAAAACCAAAACACAGTAGAAGAAATTAATGCAGATTATGTAAAAGAACAAGGTATTCACGTTGTTCGTCGTCTATCAGGCGGAGGCGCAGTATATCATGATTTAGGAAACTTAAACTTCAGCTTTATTACGAAAGATGATGGAGACAGTTTCAGCAACTTTAAAAAATTCACAGAACCTGTAACGAAAGCGCTTGGTAAATTAGGCGTAAATGCAGAACTAAGTGGTCGTAACGACATTTTAGCTGAAGGAAGAAAAATTTCAGGTAACGCGCAGTTCTCAACGAAAGGCCGTATGTTCAGTCACGGTACGTTACTATTTGACTCTGAAATCGATCACGTTGTATCAGCACTAAAAGTGAAAATGGATAAGATTCAATCAAAAGGAATTAAATCAATCCGTAGCCGCGTTGCGAATATTACAGAGTTCTTAAACGAAAAAATGACGACAGAAGAGTTTAGACAACTTCTTCTAGAAACAATTTTCGAAGGAGAAACAGAAATTCCAACGTACGAATTAACAGAAGAGGATTGGAAAGAAATCCATAAACTTTCTGAAGAGCGCTACCGCAATTGGGACTGGAACTACGGAAAATCTCCGAAGTTCAACTTACAACATTCACACCGCTTCCCAGTTGGACAAGTTGACGTTCGTCTAGAAGTGAAAAAAGGAACAGTAACAGAATGTAAAGTTTACGGTGACTTCTTCGGTTCACTAGATGTTCATGACATTGAAGAACGTCTAACAGGCGTACAGTTTGATAAAGATGCATTCGCTGTAGCTTTAGAAGGCGTAGATATTGCACGCTACTTCGGTAATATTACAACAGAAGATTTCTTACATTTATTCTTCTAAAAATGAGGGAGGCTGTCATAAAGGGCAGCCTCTTTCTTTTTGTGTGGATTGTCAGTTTTGGTTTCGAGTTGCGGCTGATATAATTTCACTTATCACAAAAAGCTTCCACAAAACTTATACTTTCAGGAAACCTGCCCCTTATAAAGGAATATACATAATAAAAGGAGGCGGATCGAAATGAAAAGAGTAATGTACGTTGTATTATTGCTTAGCTTCGTCTTCGGAATGACAGCATGCAACGATGAAACTCCTTCAAATGAGATAAATTTGTCTATTGGAAAACCAGCGCAGGATAATGTCATATATTTTACACATACAGATAGCGAACGAAAGATAAATGACATACAGACCATTTTTCAAAATAAGAAGTGGGTTAGAAACGAAACGTTTAGTGTGGTTGGTAAAACTCCAGATGTCGTCTTTGAAATAAATGAAAACAATAAAGGATTACCGTCATTATATGTTACAGTGTACTTTCATGAAAATGGAGCGGACGCGATCAACTTGTATGGAGAGTATACGAGTTTAAATAAAGAGGAACTTGATAAACTTAGAGAAAAGATGAGTGCATATTATCTTAAAATGATTTCTGTCTTAGTTTAATAATTTGCTGGCAAGTGGAATCACCTTATTTTTTCAAAGTTATTCAATAGGAAGTACTCCGTGTATATGCAGTTAATAGAATATTACTTGCCACTTTAATTTTCTTTTAATATAATTAATTTAGAATTTTTAAATATTCTAAATTTTATAAAGGTGGGATTTGTGTGAATCTCGTTCAATCTTTGGCTGAAACGGCAAAAAAGAAGGGGGATAAACCGGCGTACATATTTATGGATCAGTCGGTCTCGTATGACCAATTAAACAAAGTAGTCACTAGGTTTTCTAGCAATTTAGCAAAAATGGGCATTGGAAAAGGGGACAATGTCGCATTAGCTGTAGGCAATTCACCACATTTTTTAGTAGGTTTATACGGAACAATGAAAGCCGGAGCAACTGTCATTCCGATTAATCCAATTTATACAGCAGACGAAATACATTATATTTTACAAAATGGAGATGTAAAAACAATCATCGTACTCGACGTCCTTCTACCTGTTATACAATCTCTTACAACAAGACTTCCTTCACTTGAAAATATCATCATATGCGAAACCTCATCAGATTTTAATCATATAGAAACCGAAAAAATGAAAACGTTTACTAGTTTTGTAGGAACTGGAGATGCAACTTACGAAGGTCCGGAACTAGATGAAGAAGATGTAGCGGTTATCCTCTACACTTCAGGCACAACTGGAAAACCAAAAGGTGCAATGTTAACACATAAAAATTTATATAGTAACGCTAGCGATGTTGCATCATATTTACAATATACTGCCGATGATCGCGTCGTTGCGGCGTTGCCGATGTTCCATGTGTTCTGTTTAACAGTCGCAGTAAATGCGCCGATTGTTAATGGTGCGACAATTTTAATGTTACCGAAGTTTAGTCCGAAAGAAGTATTCCGTATTTGTCGTACATATGAACCAACGATTTTTGCTGGTGTACCAACGATGTATAATTACTTATATTTATTTGAAGAAGCAAGCGCAGAAGATGTGAAGACACTTCGTCTTTGTATTTCAGGTGGTGCGTCAATGCCTGTTGCTCTTCTGCAAAACTTTGAAAAACGTTTTGGTGTAATCGTTTCAGAAGGATACGGTTTATCAGAAGCATCACCAGTTACTTGTTTTAACCCGTTAGACCGTCCTCGTAAACCAGGATCAATCGGTACAAATATTTGGCACGTAGAAAATAAAATTGTGAATGAACTTGGTGAAGAAGTACCTGTTGGTGCAGTTGGGGAGTTAATTGTTCGCGGACCTAACGTTATGAAGGGTTACTACAATGCGCCAGAAGATACTGCGGCGACACTAAAAGATGGCTGGCTGTATACAGGTGACTTAGCGAAAATGGATGAAGAAGGTTACTTCTATATCGTTGATCGTAAAAAAGATATCGTCCTAGTTGGCGGTTATAACGTATATCCTCGTGAAGTAGAGGAAGTATTATATACTCATGATTCGGTAGCAGAAGTTGTCGTAATCGGTGTTCCTGACGAAAACTTAGGAGAAGCAGTGCGAGCTTACGTCGTTCTGAAACAAACGAGCGTAACAGAAGAAGAGCTTATGCATTACTGCACGTTACATTTAGCGAAATATAAAGTGCCAATGAGCATTGAGTTTTTAACAGAATTGCCGAAGAATACAACTGGTAAGTTGTTAAGAAGAGCTTTGAGAGAGAAGGCATTGCAAGTATAAAAATGGGGCAACCATCTTTAACAAGGTGGTTGCCTTTGTATTTTTTAGCATTGGCTAAGCTATGATGCCATATATTTAAACCGTAATATGACCAAAAGGGAGGAGATATACGTGGAGCAGAAGGAATTACGTTTGCGGAGAGTTCAATATCTTATTTGTGACATTATGGATGAAATGAACGCTGAAAATGAGAAGAAAAACTTAGAAATCTTGCAGCAAGTCATTGATCATCTTTCAGGTGCGATAGGTGATTTAGTCGATCCATCAAGCACGTATTCTATCGATTATTTAGAAAGGAAAGTTCATACGGCCCATTACTTACTTTTTAAAAACGAGCGAAAAGCGTACTTATGTAGGAAATAATATTATTATTTTTATTTGACATTGATAATCATTATCAATATGATGGTTATGTTGGGTATATTCATATAAAAGGAGATGTCATGTTGATAATGATTAAGAAAAAATATGTTAATGCGTTCGTTATAGCAGCAACTTTAGCAGTTCCATTTAGTGGTATTATGGCACCGATTGCGAAAGCAGAAGCGGCAGTAGAAATAAAAGCAGCTAGCAAACTAGCAGATGGCACATATGACGTTATTTTCAAGACTTATAAAGATCAAACAAATGATACATCAGTTGCTTCTACATATTTAAAAAATGCTAAAGTAACCATTCAAGGTGATAAGAAAATCGTTACGTTAACAGTTCAAGATAGTAGCTATTTCCAGTATCTTAGAGTAGAAGATACAAATAAAGTAGGGACATTCCATGATGTAAAAGTGATTTCTGAAGATAAAGCAAATAACGGTACGAAAGTAGTTCAATTTGAAATCGATGAGTTCTCGAAAAAATATAATATGCAAATGCATATATTAATTCCAGCAATTAAATATGACCATAAATATCAAGTACAGTTTGAAATCGATGCGAGTGCGATTGAAAAGAAATCTAAATTCTCCGATGTACCGACTTGGGCACAAGAGTCAGTTCAATATTTAGTAGATAAAGAAGCAGTACACGGTAAACCAGATGGTACATTTGCTCCAGCTGAAAATATCGATCGTGGTTCAGCGGCAAAAATATTAGCTACTGTTTTAGGATTAGAAATTAATAAAGATGCGAAGCCATCATTCCGTGATGCACAAAATCATTGGGCTACACCGTACATCGCAGCAGTTGAAAAAGCAGGTATTGTAAAAGGTGATGACAAGGGTAACTTTAATCCGAGTGGACTAATTAACCGTGCATCAATGGCTTCTATGCTTGTGACTGCATATAAATTAGAAAGAAATGAAAATATAAAGCTACCAAAAGAATTTGCTGATTTAAATGACCATTGGGGCGCGAAGTATGCGAACATTTTAATTCAAGAAAGCATTTCAGCTGGAACAGATAATGGATGGGCTCCAGATAAATCGGTAAGCCGAGCAGAAGCAGCTCAATTTATTGCGAAGGCGGATAAGTTAAAGAAATAAATCGAAACTAAAATCAGTGGGATTCCATTCCCACTGATTTTTAGCATGCATGGAGTTTCTTATATAATAAATTTAAATTCCGAGTTGACACATGTGAATTGCGGAATTAAAATGAAAAGAAATCAAACAGAATACAATAGAAGCTCATCAGAGAAACTGAAGGCGCACAACGTTCACTTTTGTGAATAGATTGTGTGCCTTTTTCTATTGTACAAACTAAGGGGGCTTTATATATGAAACAGTGGAGTAAGACAGCATTAATGAAAAGTACAGGTGTTTTATTATCAGCATTTGTTCTTTTGTCGGGATGTGGCTCGGCAACATCCACTAACAGCTCTGAAGGAAGTGCAGATAAGAAGCCAATTGAACTTTTAAATGTTTCATATGATCCAACGCGTGAGTTATATCAAGATTTTAATAAGGACTTTGCGAAGTATTGGAAAGAGAAACATGGCCAAACAGTAACTGTAAAACAATCACACGGCGGATCTGGAAGTCAGGCGCGCTCCGTTATTGACGGTTTAGAAGCGGATGTTGTAACACTAGCACTCGCTTATGATATTGACGCGATTAGTAAGAAAAAACAGTTGGCAGAAGATTGGCAGAAGCGACTTGCGGATAATTCAACTCCTTACACATCGACCATTGTATTTCTCGTTCGAAAAGGCAATCCGAAAGGGATTAAAGATTGGGATGATTTAACGAAAAAAGGTGTGTCCGTCATTACACCGAATCCGAAAACATCTGGAGGAGCACGCTGGAATTATTTAGGGGCGTGGGGATATGCGCTGAAGAAGTATAACAATAGTGAAGATAAAGCGAAAGAGTTTGTCGGTCAAATTTATAAAAACGTAGAAGTACTTGATTCTGGTGCACGCGGGGCAACGACAACTTTCGTTGAAAAAGGAATTGGTGATGTGTTAATTGCGTGGGAAAATGAAGCGTTATTATCCCAAAAAGAACTTGGAAAAGATAAATTCGAAATTGTAACACCTTCAATTAGTATACTAGCAGAACCACCAGTAGCTGTTGTAGATAAAGTAGTTGATAAAAAAGGAACGAAAAAAGTAGCAGAAGGGTACCTTGAATATTTGTATTCAGAAAAAGGGCAAGAAATTGCAGCGAAAAACTTTTATCGCCCTCGTAATGAAAAAATAGCAGAAAAGTACGCATCACAATTTCCGAAAGTTCAATTATTTACAGTTGATGAACTATTTGGCGGATGGAAAAAAGCGCAAGAAAAACATTTTAATGATGGAGGCGTATTCGATAAAATTTATCAAAAATAATGCGCGCTGCTAAAGGGTGATGAGGTGAAGGAATATGAGGAAGAAAAAACGTGTGTTACCGGGATTTGGATTATCTCTTGGATTTACAATGCTCTATATGAGTTTATTCGTACTTATACCACTTTCTATCGTATTTATTCAAACTTCGCAGCTAGGCTGGAAGAAGTTTGCTGGGGTTATAACGAGTGAGCGCGTTTTGCATTCATATCAAGTGAGTTTCACAACTTCACTTGCTGCAGCAGTTGTAAATGCCATTTTCGGTTTATTAATTGCTTGGGTACTCGTTCGATACACATTTCCAGGGAAACGGTTGTTAGATGGATTAATTGATTTACCGTTCGCTCTGCCGACAGCTGTAGCTGGTATTACGCTTACAACGCTATATGCGGAAAATGGCTGGGTTGGAAAAATATTTAGTGTGTTTCATATAAAAGTAGCTTTTACCCAGCTAGGAATTATTATTGCACTGACGTTTATTGGCTTACCATTTGTCGTCCGAATGGTGCAACCAGTACTGCAAAGTATTGATAAAGAAGTAGAAGAAGCAGCTTCTAGTTTAGGAGCGTCACGCTTTCAAATATTTGTGAAAATCATTTTACCAGAAATATTCCCAGCTCTGCTTGCTGGTTTTTCACTCGCATTTGCGCGGGCGTTAGGGGAATATGGATCTGTCGTTTTTATAGCTGGAAATATGCCGATGAAAACAGAAATTGCACCACTTATGATTATGACGAAACTAGAACAATATGATTATGCAGGGGCAACAGCAGTAGCGGCTGTGATGCTTATCATTTCTCTCCTTTTCCTTCTTCTTATTAACATGATTCAAACTTGGAGTAGAAGGCATGAACTAAGAAATGAATAGGAGGAGAGAAAATGGAACCAACATTATTAGAAAAGAAAATAGTAAAAAGCGTGTCAGCTAAAAAAGAATCTAAACTTGTACCAATTCTATTAATTACGATAACAATGTTATTTTTATCTCTCTTTCTATTACTCCCGCTCGTGACAATTTTTATGAAAGCTTTTGAACGGGGAATTGATGTATATATTGCCGCTGTAACAGATCCAGAAGCATTTTCAGCAATCAGGTTAACGCTTCTCGTTGCATTAATCGTTGTGCCGCTTAATACGATATTCGGAATAGCAGCGGCTTGGCTTATTACAAAGTTTCACTTTAAAGGAAAGCAACTATTATTATCACTTATTGAATTGCCGTTTGCAGTATCACCAGTTATCGCGGGGTTAGTGTTCGTTTTACTTTTTACACCGAGAGCTGCTTTTGGTGGGTGGCTATTGGAACATGGTGTAAAACTCATTTTCTCTGTCCCAGGTATTATCATTGCAACGATATTCGTAACGTTCCCGTTCGTTGCACGTGAATTAATCCCGGTTATGCAGGCGCAAGGGAAAAGTGAAGAAGAGGCAGCTCTGTCACTTGGTGCAAGCGGATGGAAAATGTTTTGGCATGTTACGCTTCCGAATATAAAATGGGGTCTTTTATACGGAATGATCCTATGTAACGCCCGCGCCATTGGTGAGTTCGGCGCCGTTTCCGTTGTGTCTGGTCACGTGCGCGGCGTTACAAATACGATGCCGCTTCATATTGAAATTTTGTACAATGAATATCAATTTTCAGCAGCGTTTGCGGTGGCGACTTTAATGTCATTACTTGCAGTTCTTACGCTCGTTATAAAAAACTGGATTGAATGGAGAATGGAAAAAAGGCAATAAGGAGGGATTGCGGTGAGCATTCAAATTCAAAATGTATCAAAACAATATGGCACATTTCAAGCGCTGACAGACATTCATTTGGATATTCCAAAAGGTGAACTGGTCGCTTTATTAGGTCCATCAGGTTCTGGAAAAACGACGTTATTACGAATTATTGCAGGACTAGAAGAAGCGGATGGAGGTTCGATTTCTTTTGATGGAGAAGATTTAACAGATATTCATGTGAAAAATCGGCAAGTCGGTTTCGTCTTCCAGCATTATGCACTTTTTAAACATATGAACGTGTTTGAAAATGTCGCTTTCGGTTTAAAAGTAAGAAAGAAAAGCTTAAGACCTTCAGCAGAGGCAATAGAAGAAAAAGTAACAGAACTATTGAAACTTGTAAAAATGGATGGCTTTGCAAAACGATACCCAGCGCAATTATCTGGCGGACAACGACAACGTATTGCACTAGCCCGGGCACTTGCAGTCGAACCGAAAATTTTATTACTTGATGAACCGTTCGGTGCACTTGATGCAAAAGTACGAAAAGAATTACGGAGATGGCTCCGGAAATTACATGACGAATTTCAAATTACGAGTGTATTCGTAACACATGATCAGGAGGAGGCGTTAGACGTTGCAGACCGCATCGTTGTAATGAATGAAGGGCGTATTGAACAAATGGGAACGCCGGAAGAAGTGTATGAAAATCCAGCAAGCCCATTCGTATATGACTTTTTAGGAAACGTAAATTTATTTCATGGCCGCGTTCATAAAGGTAAGCTAAATGTAGGGTCGGTGGAACTAGAAGCACCAGAGCATAAGCACGTTTCAAATGTAGACGGAGTGGGATATGTAAGACCACATCATCTTTCAATTGCCCGTACGAAACAAAGTATAGACGCCATTCCGGCGAAAGTAACATACTCACATGCAGTTGGACCTGTCGTATATGTGGAATTAAGACGCGACGGAACAGAGGAATATTTAGAAGCAGAAATTAGTAAAGAACAGTTTAGACAGCTGAACATTCAAACGGGTGAGTTTGTATACGTACATCCGAAAGAAGTGAAGGTGTTTATTCCGGAGGATTTTGTTATTTAATAGTGAGAAGCCGCACCTATATGGGTATTTGTAGGTGCGGCTTTTCTTTGTTTGCGTGAATGTTATATTTGTATGTACAATGTAGAAGAGAACTTGTCATAGATATAATAAGGAGAGGAATGCCATGTCCAAACAATTAGTAAATTTGCGGATTGATTTTGCCTTTAAACAGTTATTTGGTACGAGTGGTAACGAAGATATTCTTATTACTTTCTTAAATGCTATGTTACAAGAGTCGTTAGAATCACCTATTACATCGTTACAGCTAAAAGATCCACATTTGCACAGAGAATATGAGGATGACAAATTGTCGATTTTAGACGTATCAGCCACATTAAATACTGGTACGAAAGTGAACGTAGAAATTCAGTTTAATAATACTCATAATATGATTAAAAGAAGTTTGTATTATTGGGGAAAGTTATATACTTCGCAATTAAAAAAAGGGATGCCATACAGCTCACTTCGTAAAACGATTACCATTAACTTATTAAATTATATTATATTTCAGGAGGATGAAGAATTTCATACGACAGGAAATCTATGGAACAAGGAGCAGAATCAGTTACTTAGTGATGATATAGAAGTCCATGTTGTTGAGATACCTAAATTGATGGAGCAGTGGCGACAAGAAAAAGTTAATCCGTGGGAAAATCCATTTGCTCGTTGGTTGTTATTATTACCGGCCAATGAAGATGAACATTTAACTCAACAATTGGAGGATATTGCGATGAATCAAGATCCAATTCTACAAAAAGCAATAGATAAATGGGAACAAATGAGCCAAGACTCTTCTTTCCGAGAAGCGTATGAAGCAAGGGAAAAAGCTTTAATGGATGAAGCTGCGAAGTTCGCTTATGCAGAGGAAGAAGGGATGAGACAAGGGTTTGAAAAGGGAATGAAAGAAGGAATAGAAAAAGGAATAGAAAAAGGAATAGAAAACGGAATACAACAAGGGAAAATACAAATGATTAAAGAAATGCACGGGCTTGGCTTGCCATTTGAAACAATTGCTAAGGTGAGTAAATTAAGAGAAGTAGAAGTGAAACGTATATTACAGGTAACATAAATAACAAAGGAAGATTTGAATTTCAAATCTTCCTTTGTTATTTTTTTTATATTCCTCCTCATCAACTCCCCAACCTGCGTCGCAACAAACGCAACATCACTATCAATTTCTTCTAACACGTAAGATTCCAAAATCCCCATTACAGCGGTCCCTAAAAATTTTAAAGCGATGTGTTTATCAATGTTTTTATTGATAGACGTATTTGTATGTGATTTTTTTCAATTTCACCCAAGATGAAAGTTAATAACTTTTTCTGAAATGATAATGTACTGTTATTTTTAAACAATGCCGCGAAAAATGTTGTTACAAAGAAAATGTGTGATTAAATGCAAGAGGATCACAAGGAGTAGGTTTTTACGAAGAAAATCTGTAAAAGTAACTTTGTTTTGTAGTAAATACAAGAGCTTTATTATCGTTCGTTTGAAGTGCTTAATATTTACGTTAAACGTGCATAACAAGATATAATAGAAGAAATCAATAAGGGGGCTAGCTGTGAAGAATCTTCGTTATTTCAATATATTTACTATGTTAATTGTATACACACTACTTATGTTTTACATTGGCTGGAACGGATGGGTTTGGCTTCATGCAGTATTTGGCTGGGAGTCTTGGGGATATTACGCTTTTGTAGTCGGATTTATTTCATATGCGTATATTCTCGTGCAAGTGTTTAAGTTCCTTCCATTCCTACGAACGATTGGTTCGATTTGGTTTGCGGTAATACAATATGCGCTTATGCTGTTGCCGCTTGCTGATATTACAGTTTTCCTTCTACAGTTTTCAATGGAGACAGAAACAGCAATTATTTGGACAGGGACGGCCGTGTTAGTTACATTTATCTTTATCTTTGCGTATGGAGTATTTAATGCATATAGCCCGGTAGTAAGAAAGTACGAAGTGCACATATCGAAAAAGGTAGAAGGTCGTAAAAGTTTACGTATTGCGATGGCTTCTGATATGCATTTTGGTAAACTGTCTGGTGTTGCTCATTTAAAAAGACTTGTCCGTCACGTAAATGAAATGGAGCCTGATATTATTCTGTTACCAGGTGATATTATAGATGACCATCCAGGAGTATTCATTCAAAAAAACATGGGGCCTATTATGAAACAAATGAAAGCTCCATTAGGCGTATACGGTGTGTTAGGAAACCACGAATATTACGGCAGAGCGGTTCCGGAATTTTTGCAGGAGATGGATAAAATCGATATTCGTATTCTTTTAGATGAAGTGATCACAATTGAAGATAACTTTTATCTCATTGGAAGAAGAGATAAAACAGAGCGTGATCGTCAAAGCTTTGAAAGTTTAATGAGTACTGTGGATTTATCGCTTCCTGTTATTGCGATGGATCACCAGCCATTTGAATTAAAGCAGGCAGCGGATGCCGGCGTAGATTTACTATTATCCGGCCACACGCACCGCGGACAAATGGCGCCGAATCATATTGTGACGAGAAGAATGTACGAACTAGACTGGGGATACGTACAAAAAGGTGCATTCCACGCCATTGTTTCTTCTGGATTCGGATTTTGGGGACCACCGCTAAGACTTGGAAGTAGGTCAGAGATTGTGCAGGTAGAGGTTACATTTGAATAGGATTATGAAATAGAGAGCTGATGGTTCTCTATTTTTTTCAATAAAAACAAATAACAATAAATATCTCTGTTGGTGCTAATTTCATAAAAGAGGTACGATTATAAGACTCGGCTGAGATAAAGGGGGATTATAAGTGGTTATAACAGATGTAATATACGGAGAATGTGAAGTGGATCCAGTGTTAGAAGAGTTGATTTTAAGTAAGTCTGTGCAAAGACTGAAAGGAATTCATCAAGCAGGAGCAAGTTACTTAATGAACGAGAAATGGAATGTAACGCGCTTTGATCATTCAGTTGGTGTTATGTTGTTAATAAAAAAACTTGGTGGTTCAGTAGAAGAACAAATTGCTGGTTTACTGCATGACGTATCGCATACTGCTTTTTCTCATGTGATTGATTACGTTTTTGATAATATAAATGAAAGTTATCATGAAGAAATATTTAGCTCTGTTGTGAAAAACTCAGAAATTCCAGCTATCCTTGCGAAGTATGGTTATAACTATGAAGATATTTTATTAGATGATTCGAAGTGGACATTACTTGAAAGATCCGCGCCAGAATTATGTGCAGACCGAGTGGATTATACATTACGGGATATGTATACGTATGGATATGTTTCTTTAGAAGAGGTTCACAGATTTTTAGAGGATGTCATCGAAGTAGATGGAAAAATGGTCCTTCAAAATATCGAAATGGCTGAATGGTTTACAGAAACGTATTACAAAGAAGTAATCGATTTCTTTATGAAACCAATTAATATTTACGGAAATGATATGTTAGCTAAAACGCTAAAGTTAGCTCTACATAAAAAGGTTATTCATACAGATGACTTTCTTCTTGAAGATGAGGAATTAATTTCGAAATTGCAGCTATGTAAAGATCCAGAAGTACGTGCTTTATTAAGCAAAGTTCATCCAAATGTAAAAGTAAAAGAAGATAGAAATGATTATGATTTATATCAGAAAAATAAAGTACGCCTTATTGATCCGCCGTTACTTCGTGAAGGGAAAGTCGTTCACTCGTCTGTTGTGTCAGAAAGAATAAAACAGATGAGTAATATCGCTTATGAAAAAGCGGTGAGAGGGATGTATGTGAAAGTGATTTTGGATTGAATAGAAAAGGTTACCCTGAAATAGTGATGTAGCTATTTTGAGGGTAACCTTTTTTGTACTGTACTCTATTATCGGTTAATTCTATCCCGCATTAACGGGCAGTAAGACCCCCACTGATTAAAGTTTCACTTTATTAAACTACTCAATCTCATACATAAAATCTACAAGTTCTCGATAAGAGAATTTATTGGCCTGAACATCAGTTGTAATCTTTCCGTCTCTTAATTTTATAATACGCTGGCAAGCACCAGCTACGAGCTCGTAATCATGGGTAATGACAAGTACGTGACAAGAACGTTTGGCGAGTTGATGAATTACTTCAATAACACGTTGTAAGTTCATACCGTCTAAGCCTGAAGTTGGTTCATCTAGTATGAAAATAGAAGCGTCATTCATTAAACCTATCGCGAGAACGAGCCGTTGTTTTTCTCCACCTGAAAGGGTGGCCGGATGATTTTCTTTCAAATGCCATAGATGGAGATCTTTTAGAACATTTTCAGCCATTTCTTCCTGGTTAGGGTGGTTGAGTAATACTTCATTCCAAACGCTATCGGTGAATAGTTGATACACTGTATCTTGCATAACGAACCAAATTTTTTGCATTCGTTTATTTGCTTTTATCCGTACGTTATCAATGTGGATGTTGCCAGCACTCTCTTTTTTTAATCCTGTTAATGTGCGAGCAAACGTCGTTTTACCAGCACCATTTTTTCCGATTAACACAGTTACTTCATTTGCGTGAAGAGTAATGTTTAAATTTTGCAGTATCCAATTTTTTGCTCGCTTATGTTGGACGTGTAAGTCTTCAATATGCATTTTTTCTAATTTTGAAGAAGAAGTACGGTTGTTCATTTTTCCTTTTTCAATAAAAGGAGAACGTAATCCTAATGCTTGTATTTCCTCGCAAGAGAGAGCGAGTAATTCTTTTGGCGTGTAGATTTTTTTGATTTCGCCATTTTCCATATAAATAATACGATCTACAAGATCCATTAAGTAATAAAGGCGATGTTCTACAATGACAATTGTTTTATTCTTTTTTCGTAAGGAAATCAATTCTTCTTTTAGAAGGTTCGTTGCTTGTAAATCTAAATTCGCAGAAGGTTCATCCATTACAAATAGGGATGGGTCAATCAGCTGTGATGCGGCAATTGCTACTTTTTGTTTTTGCCCGCTAGAAAGGCTCATAACGGGCTTGTATTGTATAGACTCTAAGTTCATTTGTTGTAACACATCTTGTAATCGCTGCTGAATTATAGTTCTTTCAATTCCATGATTTTCAAGTTCGAAAGCAAGTTCATCTTGAACGATAGAGGTGAAAAATTGTGATTTAGGATCTTGAAAGACGCTACCAATTTTTTTACTAAGTTCCCATATCGGGGCATCCTTCGTATGGATACTATCAATGATGATGTCACCTTGTAAGTTTCCTTCATAAAAGCTTGGTATTAAACCATTTAATATTCGTCCAAGAGTTGTTTTTCCAGATCCAGAAGGTCCGGTAATGAGGACGCATTCACCTTCATGAATCGTTACATTTATATTTTTTAAAAGGGGTTTTCCAGGTTGATATTCAAATTGAACATTTTTGAGTGTAATCATAGCTATTCTCCTTATGAAATCCAAAGCGTGCCAAACATACATAAACCGAGAAAGAGAGCGATACTATCTTTCGGACGGAAGGCAATCGCGTAGTGACTTGTTTTTTTGCAAGGTGCATCAATTCCACGAGTCGTTGCTGAAGCACTCAAATCATCAGCGAGTCGAATCGTTCTCATCAATAAAGGAATGATCGCATATTCAAACATTTGATTTAAACGAAGCCAATTTTTCGGGCTTTTTAATGAAATACCACGAATGCGCACATTCTCTCCGATGATTTTGGATTCAGCACGTAAAATAGGAAAGAACCGCAGTGCAACGGTAAGTGTTAATAAAATACTTTCGGGAATTTTTAATTTCTGTAAACTTGCTAGTAGCTGCCCTGATGGGACTTTCGATAATCCAGATGCGATAATTAACGTAGGTAAAGTTTTTAAGGCAATGAGTAGCATTAATAAAAACGCATTTAAAATGGAAGCATTCATATAAGTTGAAATGAAATAGTGTGCAAAGAATAAACAACCGTATATAACGAACCATTTGAATCCTAAACGATATTGGTTTTGACAAATGAGTAAAAGAATAGCAAACGCTGCGAGCATAAGTGAACCGGTGCTTGTAGCGGAAATTGCTACAAATCCACAGATGATTAATAGAGTAAATTGTAAACGAGCATCAAACATAAAAACCTCTCCTAATTATTCCTTCATATATAAATAGCCAGCTTTAACAAAGTGTTTTTGTAATAGTTTTGTTGCAAAGTAACAGCCAGACAAGGATAGAATGAATCCGCAGATAAGGCCGATCGTCATCCATATAGGTGAATAAGCAAAATAAATTAATTCGTCGATCGCTTCTTTTGAGTAACGCATCTTTTCTAACTGACTACTACCGAGTAAATAAATTGTTATATATGAACCAATGCTGAAGAAAGCGCCGTAAATTCCGTATGCGATTGCTTGACGATGACGATTTCTATATTGCGAACCGTCGCCTTTAAGTAACGTAAGTTCAGCGATGAAAGCAGTTAGAATGCAATAAGGTAGAATAATAGGTGTTCCCATTAAGGCAAAGAAAATCCCTGTTAATGTCCCCATTAATAAAAGTGTTCCTCTTTTACTCACGCGCAAGGCCATTAACATATAGACGATGCCGCCAAAGAACATACCGATAGCGGGAGTAAGTGGTGGTGCAAATGCCATGAGTGGACTCGCAATTACGATGATGATAGACTGTACGATAAATAAGAGAACTGTATATAATCCAATTGTAATTAAATCTTTTGCTGCAAATTTTTTTATATTCATTTCGATTCATCTCCTAATGATTGATAAATTGAATGATAAACATTATCATTGGTTCTAACTACTCCAATCTCGAAAAAATAGCCCGAAATCGTAATTTGAGGCGGAGGTGAAAAAATTGAAAAACATATTAAACGCCTTTTTTACAGAAATAAAAAGAATGAACGATGCAACTTATTACGAAAGCTGGCTAGGGGCGACTTATCATTTTGTAAATGGTAAAGTCAGACGGTTGTATATTGAAGAAGGGGTCGAAATTCAGATTTTTGATAACTGTACATTTCAACGCCCCGAAATGCCTATATTGAAAAAAATATTAGAGATTACAGTTATCGTGGATGGACAAATTACACAAAAAAGGAATGCGTTATTTTCCGAACAATATGACTCGAGTAGACTGTTATTCTTTAATGAAATTGAAGAACAATTACAATATAATCAGCGCACAGGAATGAGCGTTTTTCTCGATTTAGACTGGTTGGAACGTTATCTTATTCAAGAAAATCAGCTTGATAGCTGGAAGGAAATTGAACAGTTTTTTCTTCATTCTCAAAAAATTATTTTTCAAAAAGAGAGTGAAACCATTCATCGTTCTATTGCGCGTTATTTACAAAACGAATTTAAAGAAAATGCGATGAACCATTTATTAATTAAAGCGAAAGTTTTAGAGTTTTTAGCACATAGTCTTCAAAAAATTTGGCCAGAAGTTGTAGACCAACGAATTGAGGGGATTCTTGATGTAATTCATCAGCAATTTCACCTACCGATTCAAGTACAGCACTTGGCCGAAATGGCGAATATTAGTGAATCAAGTATGCAAAGTTATTTTAAAGCGTCGTTTGGGATGCCGGTTTATCAATATATCCAGCGTAAACGTGTAGAGTACGCAGCGGAATTACTGATTCATACGAATGAATCCATTACTGAAATTTCGATGCAGGTTGGATACGATAACCCGAGTAAATTCGCAAACATATTCAAGAGAATATACGGAGAAACGCCTTTGCATTATCGGAAGAAATATATGGAAAAGAATACCCCTTAATGAGTTTATCTCATTAAGGGGTATTCTTTTCTAGGTATCCCAACTATCGTTTCGGTAGTATCGATAATATTCTCATTAATGATCAAACCAATTCCAAACCTCAATATCTCCAAGAGTCGCATAACGTACGTGAGGGGAGTTTTGTAATTTTAATAACTCTTTTGACGGTCCAGTAATGACAATGCCGTATACTTTTACGCCGTTATCTTTTACATATTTATAACGCTTATCTAAGTTCAACTGTTCCTTAGGAATCAAGGCCACTTTACTTACAGTTTTTTCATGTGTAGAAAGAATACGCATCATTTCAATTACTTTATCCTCTTGCGTTTTCAAATTTTTTGTTTCATCATCAAGGAATCCTATATGTTCTGGAAATCCTATAAAGTCGCTCCCAGATAGGATGAAATCTTCTTCATCTATTCTTTCTTGTCCTGTATCTAAAGCGTACCATAAAGGAGTTGGCGGTATTTCTTGTGCCCCAAATACGCTATATAGAAGTGGCTCTAATTCTTGTAAAGTGTAGGCTTTATCAAAAGATATTGCTACTTCTGCAACGGTTCCATCATGTACTTTTGTAAGTGTATCCCAAACTTTTTTAGTTGCTTCTTTTAAATGATCGCCTTGTTTTATTTTTGGATGAACAAAGAAGATGTTTGGTTGATAGTGCATATTCACCCAAGATTTATTTGTGATATTTAAAGAAGATAAGAAGCTGCTCGTTTCTATTGTACCGATTGGTATTTCTTTTTTACCGATCGTTTTCACTAAATCAAATTGGCTGTTTGTTCGAAAGAAAGCTTCTACACTTGTTCCGCCCCCCATAACGCGGCTATTTGGGATAGTTGCTTCAAGTGCAAGAGAGGGAACATCTCTTATTTCTTTTAGTCTTTTATCGTTATTAGCTTGAAAATAAAAGGCAGACAATACTCCGCCGATCATATATATAACGATACAAATTACTAGTATAAAACCAAGCGTTTGTAAACGATGTTTCCACTTAATCCTCCAAAAAGGAACTTTAAGATTTTTTGGTGGTAACTTTTTCTTAACAGGTTCTGTTTTTGTTAATAATTCATCCACATGCACTTCACATTCTTCACAAGTTTCAATATGACTTTCTAACTGTTCTTGTTCATCATGTGTGAGCGTTCCTTTTTCATATTTCTCCCACAGTTTTTTAAATTCTGTACAACCCATCTGTATCACTCCTTTATGCTTTTCATTTCTTTTCGTCCGCGATGTAATTCAATTTTCACTTTCGCTAAGGAGAGCCCCGTCATTTCTGCTATTTCCTTATAAGAGAATCCGTAGTAATCTCGTAGTAGTAACACATTTCGTCTTTGGAGCGGAAGAGAAGATAAATTTTCTAACCAACTAGCAATCTCATGTTTTACAAAATATGCATGTTCTGTACTTGGCACGTTTGGTAAATGGAATTCTTCGATTTTAGTTGTTTTATACTTTTTTTCCTTTCGATACCAATCGATAAAGGCGTTGTAGGCAATTGTAAATAACCACGGTCTAATCTCTTCTCCTTTATAATAGTCAATATGGACGAGCATGCGGTAAAACGTTTCTTGCATGAGATCTTCAGCACAGTGAGAATCTCCGGTTAGGGAGAGAAGATAGCGAAATAAATCATGCATATGCTCTGAATAAATGTCTTCTAATGATTGTTTGCGTTTCACTACATTTCCCTCCCTTCATACATAACAACGAAATACATATAAAAAAGTTACATTTGTTTTTAGAATTATAGTAAAAAACGTCAAGAATTGGATAGAATTATCTTTTATCATAATACATATAAGGCGGGTGAACAGAGATGGAAAGCTATGAAACACAAGTTCAAAGGTCAATTGATTATATTGAAGAAGATGTAATGGAAAAACAGACGCTGCGTAATTTAGCGCGTATTGCAGGTTTTTCTGAATCGCATTTTCATCGTGTATTTCAGGCGTTAGTAGGTGATACAGTAATGGAGTATGTTCGAAAGAGGAGGTTAGCCCGGGCAGCTTATCAACTTTCTCATACGGATGAAAAAGTTATTGATGTCGCATTTGAGCATGGCTTTCAATCTCACGAAACGTTCACGAGAGCCTTTAAAAAATTATTTCAAATGACACCAAGTGAATATCGAAAACAAGAAATTGAAACACCAATGTATTATAGAGTGAATGTAAAACAAAGAAAATTAAATCCGTATTTAGGAGGCATACAAATGGAATATCGTATTGTAAATAAACCAGAATTTTTAGTGGCGGGTTATGAACTGAAGACGACAAGTAAAGAAGGGAAAAACCATCAAGACATTCCAGCATTTTGGCAAGAATATTTACAAAAAGATCTTGGGACAACGATTCCGAATCGTAAAGATACGAGTCAATGGGTAGAGCTAGGATTATGTACTGATTTTAATTTAGAAACAGGGGACTTCACTTATATAATTGGAATGGAAGTTACAGACTTTGAAAATGTACCAAATGCAGTTGCAAAGCGTACATTCCCAGCAGCGACATATGCAGTATTTACAACGCCGAAAGTTCCTCATGAAGAAATGGTATCGTCTATTCATCAAACGTGGAATGCAGTATTCTCAGAATGGTTCCCGCACTCAGGATATGAACATTGCGGAGTTACAGAATTTGAGCTATACGATGAGCGTTCCCATGCAGATAAGAGTGAGTTTGCTCAAATTGAACTTTGGATACCGGTGAAGAAGAAATAATAGAAAGAAAGACCGTCCAAAAGGTATTATTGGACGGTCTTCTCTTATTAATAGGTTGCTACTATTGTCGTATTTTGTAGTTAAGTCGATACCCTTTATCGAAACGTCGATATAATTTCATTTACTAGCACGCTGCTCCGAAAAGAAAAAGGTACTTTTATCCCGCTATTTGTGGGCAGTAAAACTCCCACCTTAAAATTCGGCTGGAGCAAAGGAGTTAGGCGGGAGATCAACTGCCCGTAAACGCCCGATTGGTGAAAGCTAATAATCAATGGGGATGAACAAACCCCCCACTGATTAAAGTTTCACTTTATAAAGCACTCTTTTCCTACGAACTAAACGGAAACACAAGTATAATCGTCGTTCCTTTTCCAAGTTCACTATCAATGGAAATCGTTCCGTTATGGGCATGAACGAGCTGTTTTGTAATGGCGAGGCCAAGTCCAGTTCCGATGTTGCTTTCTTCTGTATTCGTTCCTCTGTAATATCGCTCGAATAGAAGTTCTTTCGTTTTATCATCCATTCCTTTTCCATCATCTGAAATAGATAGTGTAAATGAATTTGCATTTTGCGAAAGTTTTACGATTACGTTTGTCGTTTCATTATTATGTTTTACAGCGTTTGCGAGTAGGTTTTCGATAATACGTTGGAACCATTTTTCTTCAATAAAATATTGGATTTTGCTTGAACTTGGCACGAATTCAATGTTTTGATTTTGTAGTGTCGGGTTATTAATGAATTGTAATAATACTTTTTGGACGAACTGATTAATTTCAACATTTACGTGTTGCGCAGGAAGAGTATCATTTTTTAATTGATACGTTAAGCTTAAGTCGTCAATTAATGTAGTCATATATTGAGATTTTTCTTTCATTACATGGCCAAATTGTTGAATGTCTTGATCAGTCCAATTATATTGCTTCGATTCTAGTAATAATGCATAGCCGTATATAGAACTAAGCGGTGTTTTTAAATCATGTGTTAGACCGGTAATCCACTCTTCACGTGTTTGTTGCAGTACTTTTCTCATTGCATCGTTCTTTTTCAAAGTAATAGAAAGGTGCTCTAGTGAGTTTGTAACATCTTTAAATATGCGGAACGACCATTTTTCTTTACCGGAGCGCCGAAACCGAACAGGTTTGCCTTTTTTACTAACAGGTTCTTCATATTTTCCTCCGGCTATGTTTTTAAGCCAGCGCATCGTGTGTAATAAAGGCTTTCCAAACTTATTTCCATACCAAATTGAAAGAATGACTAAATAAATAAACACAATAAGGAGGATTAAGCTGCATCCGATTAGAAGTTTCTTGGTAAATATATCATCTAATTCATCATCTGGATAATAATGAGCGTTTGGGGCGGATACAACGACGAGATGACCGCTATTTGAATCGTAAAAACTAGATGTATTTTCTTTATAATTCCACGGTTCTTTTTCATTAAGAGCCGTTTTTATAGCCGAAAATGTTTTTTTCTTCCCAGTTGGATAGGAAAAAACTTCTTCGCCATTGTTATTAAATATTTGCAGTGTTGCTTTTTCTTTAGAAATTAATTGTTTTTCTTGTTCAGTTAATGCAAATTCATTTAATGATAAAGAAGGATGTCCTTGTTGTATCGTTTTTAGTAATGCATTACTTTTTAGTTTGGCACCATAAATAACGATCACTGGTTTCTTTTCTAATTTAATTTCCCAGTAGTTAAATTTATAAATATTGTTGTTGCTATTCTGTAAATACGTAAGTAAGGATGTCTTTGTGTAAGAGGTAGGAACATCGTTAGGCGTATTAAAGTTGTAAAGGACCTTTCCATCTTCATCTACAATTTGAAGCCAATCACTCTTTTCTGTTATTAAATCTTTTACCTCAGATTTTAAAGTAATGTTATTGTCTTCAGAAGAAATATATTCGGAGATTGTAAAGGTATCATAATCAGAAATATTAGGTTCATATAAAGTACTATTAAGAAGGAAAATTAAATAAGAAAAAGAAGCAACTACTGCGATAAGTAACGTAACTAAGACAAAAACGTGTTGTAAAATAAACTGGATTATAAGTCTCTTATTAAAATTCATATCTTTAACCTACTTTGTAATGAACTTATAGCCAAGTCCACGAACTGTTTTTATGTATTCTGGTTTACTTGGATCTTGTTCAATTTTTTCACGTAGTTTTCGAATGTGAACCATAACAGTATTATCATCTCCATTATAGGCAGGTGCTCCCCAAACTTTTTCATATATTTCTTCTTTCGAAAATACGTAGTTCGGATTCTCACAAAAGAAGAGTAGTAGTTGAAAGAGCTGAGCGGAACATTCGACAACATTTCCATCTACTGTTAGTTCCGCAGAATGTTGATCAATTTCAAATCGACCAAATGAAATAGAGTATATTTTTTGTTCTTGTATGCTTTGTTTCATATGTCTTCGAAGTTGAGCTTTCATACGAGCGACTACTTCGAGTGGATTAAATGGCTTCGTAATATAATCATCGGCACCGTATGAAAATCCGGAAATTTTATCTACATCAGATGTTTTTGCTGTTAGGAAGAAGATAGGGCAATCCGTTTTTTGGCGAATGATTGGACAAATATCGAAGCCGGATTGTCCAGGAAGCATCACATCTAAAATAATTAAATCGTAATTGTTTTGCTCGATGAGAGATAAGGCTATTTCCGCAGATGTTGCAGTTGTAATATGAGAAAAACCTTCTTTTTCAAGAATGGTAGTTAGTAATTGTAAAATTGCTGTTTCATCATCAACGAGTAATATATTTGCTTGATACATAAGAATCCCCCTTAATTTCCTCGAATATCATATCATCTTTTTGTAACATATGGAATTTTTAAGGAAAATTTAAGGTTTTCTTTCACAAAAAATTAAGAATCAAATGATATGATAAAAGTAACATAGGGGAGGAGATGAGTGTGAATCCGTTTCAAATGATGCGAGCTAGATATTTTTTAATTGTATTTGCACTATTAATTTTAGTAGCGAGAAGTAGTGAAAAATTGCTAGAAAGTACATTTCATATACAAAATTCTTCTTTTATAAATATACTTATATTTTATATCCTTCCGATTGCATGGATTTTTTATGAGTATAGAAAGCACCGTGTTTCATTTTCATTATTTGTTAATAAAAATGAAACATTTAACTTGGTGCAAGTTTTATACATTACGATTATGTTGTGCATGTTCAGTTACGGGTATCTGATTTTGTACATGTACAGCTTTGCATGGATTACACCAGATTTTATTATGAATGCTTTACACGAACCGATTGTAGATAGTGCCGGGGGATATATATATCAATTTATTATGGTTGTATTTATCGCACCTATTATTGGGGAATTTGTTTTTCGTGGATTTTTATTTCAGCGCTTTGCTGCAAAATGGGGAACGAGTATAGCGATGATTGCAGTGGCACTTTTATTTGCGATATTACATGTCGATTTTCTCGGTGCCGCCGTATTTAGTATCGTATTATCAATCGTATATATTCGTACGAAAAGCTTACTCATGCCAATTGCGATACATATGTTAAACAATACATTTGTACTCTGTGCATCTTTCCTAGTAAGTAGAGAAAAGATCATGAGTTTTGCAGATTTCTCAAACTATACGACGTTCTTTCCAGGACTTATTATTTTTATAACAGGATTAAATTTAGTACTCATTTTTTTATTTGTTAACCGCAAATACTGGAGTAAAGAAGTGCCAGTTATATATGCAGAGCAGGCAAAGAGTTTTGCAGATGTAGTGGGAGATAAATGAGATGAAGAAAACGATTGAAAAAATATTGAAAGACATTATAGAGGCTACATCCATTACAGATATGTGTGATAAAAGCTTTTGTCATTGGCTTCAACCTGTAGTAGATACAATTGTGTTTCCGGAGTATTACTTGTTTTCTAGTACTCATTTAAAAGAAAATATTATTTCTCTTCTTATTGTATTAGGGGTTTTACTAATATTTGGTCTAATTGTAGAAGAAATGATGAAGCGCATCTTCAGAAGAAATGGAGAGAAGTATGTTTGGGTTCATAAAGTATTCGTGAAAGTAATGGGGGCTTTCCTTTTGTTTTATGGTATGAAAACAATCATTTACTTTATAGCTTTGAAACATCATTAATTCGAAATTTGAAAGGGATGTATAAAATTATATGAATGAAACGATATCATCAAATAAGTTTTTTTATTTGATTTTACTTAGCATAGTGCTAATAACGACAGTAAATGTTATTCTCCGCTGGGAGGAAGCTTACTTTTTCATGTATTTAGCGCTCCATTTATTAGGGGTTTTATGTATAAGTGGTGGCATGGTTACTGAAAAAAAGAGTGACGAAAGTGTTAACTATATGTGTGTGATCGGTCTTGTTTTACTTTTAGCTGTACAAGGTATTATGAAATATAGTTCTTTTTCTGTACAAGATTTCAGTTTGTTAATAGATGTACTGCCTTAAGGGGGATAAGTATCTATGTTATCGAAGAAACAAATAGGGTATATACTTGTTTTAGTAGGTTTTTTTACGATTATTATAACGACGCTATTTTTTCAAGACTATGAATATATAAGATATGTAAAAGGCGCTGGTCTAATGTGTTGGTTTGTAAGTGCTTTTCTTATTCCGGATTATGAACCGAGGAAAGTGTCTGAAAATAGGTGAAACTCTTCTTATGTAGAAGAGTTTTTTTATGTAAATAGAAAGCTCTCGAGTAATTCTCGTAATTAGCTTGTTCTAATTTTGAAAGTACGAACTTACAATAATAATAGACAGGCAGCATAGAGGAGGGAATAGCGTGAGGAAAGTTATTGGGTGGTCGCTTTTTTTGTACGTTGGGTTTGCGTTACTTATATATTGGTATTTATTTGGATGGAATCATGAACTCATTCCGGACATGTATAAAGGAACGAGTGCAGATCCAGAGACTTTTATGAATGCGAGGGAGCTTACGCTAAGCCAAGATTATTCGCGCGTGAAAAATTTACTGTTCTTTTTAGCGACGCCTCTTGAATGGATTATTTTATTATTTGTACTCGTGCTCGGTATTTCAAAAAAGTTTGAGAAATGGTCGAAGGAAACGACCAAAATAAATGTCTTACAAGTTGCGATTTATTTCTTTTATTTATCACTACTAACAACAGTTCTTGCATTACCGATGCAATGGATCGGGCGTAAAGTGTCCGTTGACTACGGCATTTCCACGCAAAGTACACAAAGCTGGATAAAAGATCACGTTATCGATTTTTGGGTGAATTATGCGACTATGTTACTCATTGTTACTGTTCTTTTATGGCTCATCCGTAAATTTCCAAAGAAATGGTGGCTAGCAGGATGGGCGCTCTCTGTTCCGTTTACGATTTTTTTAACGTTTGTGCAACCTGTTGTAATTGATCCACTTTATAATGATTTTTCAACGCTGAAAAATAAGGAATTAGAAACGAAAATTTTAGCGATCGCAGATAAAGCTGATATTCCATCTGAACATGTATATGAAGTAAATATGTCGGAAAAAACGAATGCGTTAAATGCATATGTAACAGGAATTGGAAAAAACCTTCGTATTGTAATGTGGGATACAACACTTCAGCAATTAAAAGATAAAGAGATTTTATTTATTATGGCCCATGAAATGGGACATTACGTAATGAAACATATATATTGGGGCGTTGCGAGTTATATTTTCATATCGTTTATAGGTATGTATTTAATTAGTCGTATTTTAAATATGTGTATTCGAAAATGGGGAGATACGCTGCAAATTTCCAAAATGGCATGTTTTTCAATTTTACCTTTATTTTTCTTAATTTCCTCTGTATTATCGTTTGCGTCACAACCAGCAACAAACTACGTTTCTCGTATAGAAGAACGAGCGGCAGATCAATACGCTCTAGACATGACGAAAGATGGGGAATCAGGTGTGAAAACATTTCAATATTTATCAAAAACGAGCTTAAGCCAAGTTAATCCGCCTGCGTTAGTGAAGTTTTTCTTATATACACATCCACCAATTTTCGAAAGAATTCATACGTTTGAACAATATGAAAAAGAGAAGAAGCAGTAGTGTACTGCTTCTTTTTATTATGGAGTATTCGAGTTTTGGAAAATTATAGTGTATAATATATGGAATATTCAGTGAAATATTTAGGAGGTTAATATTTTGTTTCATTCAAAATCAATGCCGGCTATAAAAATGATTCTTTCGATGTCTATTTTCGGATCGATTGGATTTTTTTCTGTCCAAACGGGTTTACCGTCTTTTGAATTAGTATTTGTTCGTTGTATTTGTGCGACTTTATTTTTAGCATTATGTTGGTTAGTAACAGGACAATATAAAAATGAGAAATGGAACAAAAAAGAAACCATACAAATATTAGCTTGTGGTGTATTTCTCGTTTTTAACTGGGTATTTTTATTTAAAGCGTTTGAACTCATGTCGATTACAATTGCGATTTCAGTTTATCATCTCGCTCCAATTATCGTATTAATGATCGGTAGTATCGTATTTAAAGAGAGACTTACAGTATTTGCTGTTATGTCCATTGTTATTTGTTTTATCGGCACAGTGTTAGTAGCTGGAGTGGACGGTAGTATGTCGCTTGAGAAATTAATGTCATCTGGAATGGTATGGGCACTTCTTGCGGCTTTATTTTATGCTTTTACCACGTTACTAGGAAAGGGGATTCAGCATACGAGTGCATATGCGATGACCTTTTTACAAACGTTTTTAGGCATATTTTTATTGCTACCATTCGTAGATTTCGGACAGTTTCAAGGATTAACAGAGATGAATTGGATGATGATTACTGCGACAGGACTTATACATACTGGGTTTGTATATTACTTATTTTTTGACAGTTTAAGAGATTTACCGACGAGACTTATTTCTGTATTAGTGTTTTTAGATCCTGCTGTTGCAATTTTGTTAGATACGGTCTTTACCGGTTTTAGACCGACTAGTATGCAAATTGTAGGGATTGTCCTAATATTTGTAGGAATGGCGTTTACTTTTCGGAAGCCGCGAGATGAAAGAATGCAAGTATGCTCAGAAGCATGATTTATTCCAATAATTAAATGATATTGTAAAGATTTTGAGTATTCAATATAAACGAAAAAGAGGTGAATAAAGAAAAAGGTGGATGATTAAAATGAAGAAGTTATTAAAAGTAGCTACATCATTAACGTTAATGGGGGGAATATTTGTAAGTGCAAATGGTGCTTCTGCAAATACTGGCGTGAATCAAAAATCTGGTCCTAATATTATTATAGATTTTGATGATTTATCAAAGGATCACTGGGCATATTATGAAATTGTTGAACTAGTGTATCAACGAATTATGTATGGCTACGGAAATGGGAAATTTGGTGTAGAAGATAATGTAACACGCGAACAAGCAGCAGCAGTACTGTATCGCGCACTAAATTTGAAACGAAATGTACATATTGAAAATCCATATGGAGATATTGACGGGAAATCAACAATGTTTCCTTATGAAATTTTACAATTAACAAAGCTCGGTATTTTTAAAGGAGACGAAAATCAGAACTTCCGTCCAAAAGATACGTTAACTCGTGCGGAACTAGCGCAAATTTTGGTAAAAGCATATAATCTGAAAGCAAAACAACCTCATACATTTACAGACGTATCAGAAGATTATTGGGCAAGAGATGCGATTAGTGGGCCATAATCTAATAACGTTGTAGTAGGAACAGGCGATGGGAAATTTGAACCTGAAATGCTTGTAACACACAGGCAATTTGCGAAATTCTTAAAAAAGGCAATCGATAATTCACCAGGAAAAATGGAATAAATAAGAGTGTAAAAAAAGTACAAGTAGATTATATTTGTGCTTTTTTTTGTCTATAAAGTGAAATTTTTATAAGTGAAGGACTTGATTAGTAGATAGTAGAATATTGTATATATAACATTTTTGCAAAAGCTTTTGTCTATCCTTTTGAAAATTAAACAGAGAAACTAGAGCGCAAAGATGAGAATATTTCTTCAAATGATTTGTATGCAATTCAGAATACCAATTGGAATTGAGAGCGAATTGGCTCACCTAGTAATCTTCAAAATAATAGATGTTAAAAATGCAATATATTACATACGGCTTGCAAATACAGCATATGTAATATGAAAAAGAATTTAGTCTATTATGTTCCACTTTTAATAAAGTGGAAATGAAGGAGAGAGGACAATGAAGAAAAAAATGTTACGTATAATGGCCGCAGCGACTATTATGGGTGGATTATTGGTAAGTGCAAATGTTCCTAACATAAAAGCAGAAGAATATCCTGAAATGATTGTATTTGACGATGTCCCAGTAAACCATTGGGCATATGACTATATTCTAGATGCGGTATATCATAAAGTTATGCTAGGCTATGGAAATGGAAAGTTTGGTGTAGGTGATAACGTAACACGTGAACAAGTGGCGGTAGTACTATATCGCGCACTTAATATAAAACATGAAGGATCGTTAAAAAATCCGTATAATGATATTTCTGAAAGATCAACAATGTTTCCAAATGAAATTTTAGCATTAACAGAACGCGGTATTTTTAAAGGTGATGAGAAGGGGAACTTTAGACCTAGGGAAACAATTACACGTGCAGAAGTAGCGCAAGTTCTTACACAGGCATTTTCATTTGAAGTGAAGCAACAGCATACATTTGCAGATGTACCGAATAATTACTGGGCAAAAAATGCAATTAGTGCTCTGCAATCAAATAATGTCATAGTAGGAACAGGGAATGGAAAGTTTGAACCGAATAAATTTGTAACACGTGAGCAATATGCAACATTTTTATATAAAGCTATTATTAACTTTTATTTAAAAAATGAATAACGTAAAATTATATTGATATAGTATATTTTTTAGAAAAAAGCGCGAAGATAACGCGCTTTTTTCTTGTTTTAAATGGTTTATTTGTATATTTATTATGCTGTTCACAGTTTGGTGAATAGTATCGTATGGAAAAAATAGGTTAATTTTAGTTACTTTTTATATTAAAAAAATATGATTTAGTAACTTCATTGTTCACTAAGTATAAAGATAAGTATATAAAATACAGTTCACAAATTAGACAAACATTATATAGATAAGTGTATTGTTACTTTTCCGTGAATTCTTTATATTAGAAAAAAATATGTTTTTTAGGGAGAGAACAAAGTGAAGAAAAAGATTTTAAAAATAGCAACAGCTTTAACAATTATGGGTGGAGTTGCATTTAGTGCTGAAGGCGCTACAGCGAATGCTGAAGTAGCTGCTAAGCCTAAGCCACAACAAGCAAGTCAGGCTATCTTTAAAGATGTACCAGCAGGACATTGGTCTTACGAAGCAATTCAAACTTTAGCACAAGAAGAAATTATGCTTGGTTATGGAAATGGCGTGTTCGGTTTTGGACATAACATAACTCGTGAACAAGTAGCTGCTTTGATTTATCGTACTATCGATTTCAGTGAAGTATTCGAGGAAGGCGATATCCTTGAGAATCCATACAAAGATATTAATGAAAAATCAACAATGTTCTTAGAAGAAATTTTAGTATTAACAGAGGTAGGTATCTTTAACGGTGATGGAACTGGAAACTTTAGACCGAAAGATACACTAACACGTGCAGAAATGGCTCAAGTGCTTACAGTAGCATATGAGTTAGAAGTAAAAGGAACACAAGGATTTAAAGATGTACCGAAAGGACATTGGGCATACAATGCGATTAATGCAGTAGGTTCAAATGGTATTTCTGTAGGAGATGGAACTGGAAACTTTGCTCCAAACATGAAAGTAACACGTGAACAATATGCGCAGTTCTTATTTAAGACAATTTTTGAATAAATAATAAAAAAGAGTCAGTGTTATATAACACTGACTCTTTTTGTTGTTGAAAGCATAATGGATAAACACAGTTTTGTAAAAAAACCATTAAATTTTCAAAAAAAACTTCCTTTTCTGAAGATTTGTTATATAATATAAAACATAAAATCAAATCTGTTATAAGACAGTTTAAGAAGGGGATGCTAATATGTCGACGCAAACTTCACGGGTTACACTGGCCGGAGAAATGTTACCAGCGTATAACGAAATATTGACACCTGAGGCGCTTAGTTTTTTAAAGGAACTGCATGAAAATTTCAATGAACGCCGCACGGAACTTTTACAAAAGCGTGTAGAGAAACAAAAAAGAATTGATGCAGGGGAGTTTCCAAAGTTTTTAGAAGAAACAAAGCATATACGTGAAGGGGATTGGACAATCGCCCAGCTACCGAAAGATTTAGAGGATCGCCGCGTGGAGATTACTGGACCGGTAGATAGAAAGATGGTCATTAACGCTTTAAATTCAGGAGCACATCTTTTTATGGCAGACTTTGAAGATTCGAATGCGCCAACTTGGAAAAATGCTGTAGAAGGTCAAATTAACTTACGAGATGCTACTGAGGGAACGATCTCACATAAAAATGAAAACGGAAAAGAATATCGTTTAAATAATAAAACAGCTGTATTAATTGTGCGTCCGAGAGGGTGGCATTTAGAAGAAAAGCATATGCAAGTTGACGGCAAGAACATGTCTGGCAGTTTAGTAGATTTTGGCTTGTACTTTTTCCATAATGCGAAGGTGCTTTTAGCAAAAGGAAGTGGCCCGTACTTTTACTTACCAAAAATGGAAAGTTACTTAGAGGCAAGATTATGGAATGACGTTTTCGTATTCGCTCAAAAGTATATCGGTATTCCGAATGGAACGATTAAAGCGACTGTGTTAATAGAAACGATTCACGCTTCATTTGAAATGGATGAAATTTTGTATGAACTAAGAGATCATTCTGCTGGTTTAAACTGCGGACGATGGGATTATATATTTAGTTTCTTAAAGAGTTTCCGTAATCATAATAAATTTTTACTTCCGGATAGAGCGCAAGTCACGATGACAGCGCCGTTTATGCGCGCGTATTCTTTGAAAGTTATTCAAACGTGTCATCGTCGTAACGCGCCAGCAATCGGAGGAATGGCAGCGCAAATCCCAATTAAAAATGATCCAGAAGCAAATGAGGCGGCTTTTGAGAAAGTGCGTGCTGATAAGGAGCGCGAAGCTTTAGATGGACATGATGGGACTTGGGTTGCCCACCCGGGACTTGTACCGGTTGCAATGGAAGTATTTAATCACATAATGAAAACGCCAAATCAAATTTTTAGAAAGCGTGAAGAAATACGTGTAACAGAAAAGGATTTATTAGAAGTACCGATGGGAACGATTACAGAAGGTGGTCTTCGCACGAATATTAACGTCGGTATTCAATATATTGCATCTTGGTTAAGCGGGAGAGGGGCAGCTCCAATTTATAACTTAATGGAAGATGCGGCAACAGCGGAAATATCAAGAGCACAAATATGGCAGTGGATTCGTCATGAGGGTGGAAAGCTAAGTGATGGCCGTGATATCACTTTTAAATTGATGGAAGAATTGAAAGAAGAAGAACTAGCAAAAATAGAAAGAGAGATTGGTAAGGAAGCATTTAAGAAGGGGAGATTTGAAGAAGCTACAAAACTGTTTACAAACCTTGTTCGTAATAACGAGTTCATGCCGTTTTTAACATTACCGGGTTATGAAATTTTATAAAAAACAAGAAAAGGGGATGGAACATATGAAAAACGAAAGAATTGATAAATTGCAGGAAAGCTGGGAGTTAGATACGCGCTGGAAAGGGATAACACGTCCATATACAGCTGAAGATGTAATTCGTCTGCGCGGATCGATTGATATTGAACATACGTTAGCGCGCTGCGGTGCAGAGAAGCTTTGGAAATCACTTCATACAGAAGATTATATTAATGCACTTGGGGCATTAACAGGAAACCAAGCGATGCAACAAGTGAAGGCTGGATTAAAAGCAATTTATTTAAGCGGTTGGCAAGTAGCGGCAGATGCGAACCTTTCCGGACATATGTATCCTGATCAAAGCTTATACCCAGCGAACAGTGTACCGGCTGTTGTAAAACGAATTAACCAAACACTTCAACGTGCTGATCAAATTCAGCATATGGAAGGTAGCGGTGATACAGATTATTTCGTCCCAATTGTGGCGGATGCTGAAGCTGGATTTGGTGGACAATTAAACGTATTTGAACTAATGAAAGGAATGATTGAAGCGGGTGCATCTGGCGTGCATTTTGAAGACCAATTATCTTCAGAGAAAAAATGCGGGCATTTAGGCGGAAAAGTATTATTACCGACGCAAACAGCGGTGCGTAATTTAATTTCGGCACGTCTTGCTGCGGATGTAATGGGCGTACCAACAATTATCGTCGCAAGAACAGATGCAGATGCTGCAGATTTAATTACGAGTGATATCGATCCAGTTGATCAAGAGTTTATTACAGGTGAAAGAACGCCAGAAGGGTTTTATCGTACGAAAGCAGGTCTTGATCAAGCAATTGCACGTGGTTTAGCGTATGCACCGTATGCCGATCTCGTTTGGTGTGAAACGTCGGAGCCAAATTTAGAAGATGCAAAACGCTTTGCGGACGCAATTCATAAGAAATACCCAGGGAAGCTACTTGCTTACAACTGTTCCCCTTCATTTAACTGGAAACAAAAATTAGATGAAAAAACGATTGCAAGCTTCCAAAAAGAAATTGCATCGTACGGTTATAAATTCCAGTTTGTAACGCTTGCTGGATTCCATTCATTAAATTACGGCATGTTTGAATTAGCGCGTGGTTATAAAGAGCGCGGCATGGCAGCGTACTCTGAATTACAACAAGCAGAGTTCGCAGCAGAAAAAGATGGTTACTCTGCAACGCGCCATCAACGCGAAGTAGGAACAGGATATTTTGATGAAGTAGCACAAGTCATTACAGGCGGTACTTCATCAACGACTGCTCTAAAAGGATCGACAGAAGAAGAACAGTTTACGAAATAAAGATAGAAGTAGGTGTCCCAAAAAATATTTTTGAGACACCTTTCTTATTTATTATTACGTCGCTGACATTGTTAAACTTTGTCGGAAAGTTGATGTAATTTTATTTGTCGTCGTATTGTGGGACGTTCACTTCTATTTAAAATATCCAACCCAATATAGTGAATATACCAATAATAGCAGTAAAAAGAAGGAATGCGAATAATGCTAGACAGCCCCATGTAAATAGTTTGTCTTTCCATGTTTCTTCATAATCGTCAATTAGTTCTTCTACCACTTTTTTCTGCAATGGCTGTAAAGGATATTCGGTGTATAGTCCTGTAATAATGTCATGATCTCCTTTGAATTTTAAAGCACGTACAATATGATAAGAGTCGTTTCCCATCGATTTTTCAAATTGTAGACATGCCGCGTGCATAACATCTGTTTTTTCTTTTTCAAGATACCAATACCGTCCAGCCATTTCTGGGTATTGTAATGTAAAGTAAATATCACCGAGTTTTTTTCTAAGTGCTAATTCATTCGGATAAGTAGCGATTAATCCGTGTAATCTATCTCTTGCTTTTCCAAGGTTGTTATTTTTAATATCTTTTTCAATTTTATTTAATGTTTTTTTAGGGATTATTCCTGTCATATACTCCTCCGTATTAAAATAGGTGTGATTATATTTTATAAGAAATAATAAAATTTAGAAATTTTATTTTCAAAAAGGATTGTACATTCTATTTTAAGTATGCTATGATAATACCAGTTGAATAATTAAATTAAGCAATCCATATATTATCAAGTGCCGAAAACGAACGGGGAAAAGTATGTGAGAACTAGTTTATGTTTCGAATTTGATAATGTGTGGATTCTTTTTTTATACATGAAGACTAAATAAAATGTATTTTCGTAGGAGGAAATAATTATGACAGTTACAGGACAAGTAAAATGGTTTAACAACGAAAAAGGCTTCGGTTTCATCGAAGTTCCAGGCGAAAACGATGTATTCGTACATTTCTCTGCAATCGAAACTGAAGGTTTCAAATCTTTAGAAGAAGGCCAAAAAGTTAGCTTCGAAATCGAAGAAGGTAACCGTGGACCTCAAGCTAAAAACGTAATCAAACTATAATTTTATAGTTTATTATAGAAAAAAGGATGGCTTATGCCATCCTTTTTTTTGTTGTTGAGATATACGAGCCATTCATAAAAATTGTGAACAAAAAAGAAAAGCGCACATGCGGTAAAGATAGGTTGAAAATGCATACTGCATCATTTCGTATCATAATATTTAACTGAGTAAGCGTGTATAATTTTAAAAAAGGGGTGAGGAGTTGACGAATATTGCGCTTTCGATTCTAATTCCTTCTGTTCCAGAACGCATGACGCATTTAAAGCGAATGATTGATACACTATATGAACAAGCTTACAATAAACCTGTAGAAATACTTGTAATGCTCGAAAATAAAAAGAGATCTACTGGAGAAAAGCGGAATATTCTTATCGAATAAGCGAAAGGTGAATACGTTGCTTTTGTAGATGATGATGATGATCGGGTGGATCCAAATTATGTTGATACACTATGTGCTACTATTGCTTCAAATTCTACAGCTGATTGTATCGTGTTTGATGTTTTAGTAAATTACAATAACCTTTTCTCTAAAAATACTAAATTCGGAAAATAATTAGAACATACAGAAGATGAAAATTGTTATTACAGAAAACCGAATCATGTAATGTGCTATGCAAAACGAATTGCCGTACAGCACAAATTTTTAAATATAAGTTATGGGGAAGATGATGAATGAGGTGCTCGGGTATCACAAGATATTGTGAATCAAGTCAGAATTCCCGCTACATTATATCATTATGATTATGTACCAAAGCCAGCAAGTTGGTATACGTGAAGTCGGTCTATATAAGCCCTCTTTAGAAATTTATCATACGTAAATTTATTTGAATGCAAGGCATAGCGATTTATTAAATATTTATAAAATAATGATGTGGAAAATACAAGTCGGTTTATATAGATGAGAGTGATTAAAGGAGTGATATGATGTTTGTAAAGCCCATTCAAGTTACAAAGAAAGATGTGCACTTCAATGTAATTTCTAATCCGCACACAACATGGATTTGGAATGAAATGAACCACGGGAAATGGGAAGAAGAAACATTTAAGATTTTTGATAGGTTTTTAAGCCCCGCACACTCCTATCTTGATATAGGAGCTTGGATCGGCCCAACTGTATTATATGGAGCGCATAGAGCCAAACATGTTTATGGAATCGAACCAGATCCTGTTGCTTTTAAAGAACTTCTAACAAATCTTTCATTAAATCATTCTATCTTTTCAAAAATTACTCCTCTTAATGTAGCTATAGCTGAAGAGTCTGGTGATATTAACTTATACATGAGACATTCATTTGGAGACTCTACTTCTAGTCTGGTTCCAACTATTTCAAATCACTCTTGCAAAGTGCAAGCTCTTACAATATACGATTTAATAACTCAGAATAACATACAAGATATAAACTTTATTAAAATGGATATTGAGGGCGGGGAGTATTCGCTCATTCCTCAATTGCAGGAATTTTTAACATTGAACAAACCAACTTTATATTTATCATTACACCCAAGATTTTTACATGAACATCTTCATTTTGTATCAACTGAAGATAGCAGCTCTCCTGTTCATCAAACTGAAAAATTACTTGATAGTCTACAGAATTACAAATATATATATGATATTTTTGGTAATCGTGTCGATCGTGATCATATCCATACCATTACCAATACTGGAGAATTTGTATTTACGGATGAAAGTTGGTAAGTATAAATGATAAGCTCATGGTGCTAGTTGAAATAAACAAATTTATCCTTCTTCATTTTCAGTCCAGCTTTTACCTTCATAACAAACTCTTTCAGCGATTTTAATCCGATTGTTAATTCTTGCTCCTTATTAAATGCTGTAGCACCGGTTGTATAGCTAACGACTTTATTACACTGTCCTACAAATGATAAAATTTTTCGCATGTAGAATCCTCTTTTTATATAAGTTAATTCTTCATTATATTTATATGTGTATTAATTGATTTATAATGTGTTTAATAATTTATAAACATTTGTAAAGAATCGTAGAATGTAAACCATTTCCTTTTTTCAGGTGCTACAATTATTTATGCAGCTGCTACTATAAATAGAAAATGAAGAAGGAGATAGACTATGGAAAGTAAAGTAGAACGTTATGTCGAAAACTATGTTGTAAGCAAAAATACAATGGCCTTACTTCCTGTTGTTCTAGGAGAAAAGAAAGTTGTTACGCGAATTGTTGAAATGGAAGATTCTTTTTTCGTATTTCAAAAGCCCTTGATATTATAGAGAGAAGTTGCCGGAAACACGGTTCTAGTTTCTTTGGAAGAAAAGAAGGAACGAAGGAGTTAACTCGTATTACACATAAAGCTCCTATCGCAATTAGCCCGACAGATCAACTTTATTTTTTCCCTACGTATTCTTATTCTCGAAAAGAGTGTGCGTGGTTGTCTCATTTTCATATTGAAGGTAATAAAGAATTAAAAGATGGAAATCTTATTATTAGATTTATAAATGGTTTCGCTGTGAAACTAGAAATGTCAAAAAGTAGCTTTGAAAATCAGCAAAATCGTACAGCGAAATTGCGGACAGAATATGAAGACCGTAAGAAAAAACAAGGGAATCCTTGCTTTAAAGAGATTGATAAAAGAGATGAATCAACATTAAGGCCGGCTTATGAGAAAGTGTATTTTGTTAAGGAAGAAGATGTGTGAGAGGAAAAGGATGGGGAGACTCATCCTTTTTTTGATTTCATTATATATACCGTTACGCTGTAAGATTCATAAATAAAACAAAAATTTGCGGGTTTTTTGTTCTTTAATAGCTTAAGTGAGTGTAAAATTACAATATAAGAGTAATTTTACTACATATACTTATCGCGATGTTAATGTACATCATTTTACATTTGCGGCATACAGGATATTTCTTACCTTATTGTATAAAAAGGAGATGATATGTTGAAAAGGACTATGTTATTTTGGGCGCAATATATTCTTGTTTTGCCTATACTATTTCTTACCTTTATGTTTACTGGTTTCGTGGGTAGTCAGTTAATGATAGGTGCTGATAAACAACATTTTATTTTTACGCCTCAAAATGCAACAGAATATAGTCAAATTAGTGAAATTGATAAATTGCTATTTGCTTTTTCAATTCAACCAGTTGTCACCATAGTATTTCTTCTATCGATCGCGTACGTACTGACACTTATTGTCTTTCAAATTATTGAATGTAAGAAGAAAAGAAAGATATTACATAGTTTGCAATACATGGTTCTTATACCGATTTTTCTTTACTTGTGGTTAGGAATAATGCAATTTTCCGCAGTTAGTTTAACTTGGATAGATAATTGGAAAGATTACCTTGTATTCACTCCTGGTACGATAACGAATGAGCAAGATATATATACGATTGATAAGTTTTTATACAAATTTCGAATGTTACCTATTCCTAGTACAGTATTAATACTATCTTTCTTATATTTATTAATACTTATCGTGATTGATAGTATACGCTTACTAAAAAAGCTTCTTGTAAGAACTAGTCATTAGAAAAAGAGGATTGTTTGAAGGTATAACAATTATTTGTCACTACTCATTTCTACCTGTATGGAAATACGGATTGATACTTCTGTAGTTCCTTCTTTTTCATAATATGTAACCGTTAAGTTATAACCTGTGCGTGGTGTCTAAATTATTCTCATGTTCTGTCGAATATTGAAAGATTATCATAGTTTAATAATGGAGGAATTCTAACGAAAGATATGGAAACTTAATAGGTACATCTCCATATGGTGTATCTACCATTTCCTCTTTCGTATAAGCAATGATACAGTAGAGGTAGTAATTATATAAAGGGGTAAAGTGTAGAATGGATTTTCAAACGATCAAAGAGTATTTTTCACCAGAAAATATGGATCATATTGTTGAAAGTTATCGTGCATTCGGACCGCTTCTCGGTATTGGTTTACCGATGATAGAGGCGCTTATTCCGGCATTGCCACTCATTGTGTTTGTGTTGGCGAATGCTGTTGCATTTGGTTTTTGGTTCGGTTTTCTTTATTCATGGCTTGGGTCAGTTATTGGTGCAATGCTTGTATTTTTCATTATTCGCAGCTTTGGACGAAGTCGTTTCTTTTCTTTTGTAAATAAGCATGAGAGAGTGCGGAAAGCGATGGGATGGATTGAAAGAAAAGGATTCGCGCCAATCTTTGTTATATTTTGTTTTCCGTTCACACCGTCTGCGCTTATAAACGTTGTAGCTGGTTTATCTCGCATTAGCGTAAAACAGTTTGGACTAGCATTAGCATTCGGAAAGCTTGTGATGATCTTTATTTTAACTTATATCGGTCATGATTTAATGTCGTTTATTCATAAACCGGTGAAATCGGTTGTTGTTGGTGTTGTTATTTTTATTTTATGGTATGTCGGTAAAAAAATTGAAGTAAAGTTAGAACTACATTAGGAATAGTCTTCTTTGTAAAGCAAAGCTTCATTATTAAAGGGCGAGGGGAGAAGCGAATGAAGAAAACTTTGAAAAAAGAAGGGCTAGAGTGGATAAGAACAATTTTAATTGGTGTACTATTAGCTGTATTTTTTCGAACGTTTTTCTTTTCAACGTACGTTGTAGAGGGGAAGTCAATGATGCCGACATTGCAAGATGGCAATATGCTCGTTGTGAATAAGGTGAGTTATCAAGTGGGGGACTTGAACAGGTTTGATGTCGTTGTATTTCATGCAAATAAAAAAGAGGACTATGTAAAGCGAATTATCGGTTTACCTGGGGATCATATCGAATATAAGCATGATAAGCTATATATAAATGGTCAATTTATTGATGAGCCTTATTTAGAGAAGTATAAGAAAGAGATAAATGGAAGGCAACTAACAGGCGATTTTAAATTAGAAGAGTTAACGAAAGAAAAGATTGTGCCACCCGGGTTTATTTTTGTAGTAGGTGATAACCGCCTCGGGAGTTGGGATAGTAGGCACTTTGGATTTGTAAAAGCTGATACAGTTGTAGGAAAAGTTGATTTACGATATTGGCCAATTCAAGAGGTGCAAACGAATTTTTCAAAAGGTTGATATAATAGGGAGAAGTATAGGAAAAGACAAACAAATCGGTTTGTCTTTTTTCGTGTCCTATAATACAATTATGGTAGCAAACTAACGTTCGTTATGTAAGTGAAAGGTGGGGTTACATGTCACTTCGATTTGTGATTGGTAGAGCTGGAAGTGGAAAAAGTACACTTTGTTTACGCGAAGTGCAAGAAGAGTTAAAGCAGCGTCCAAGAGGGAAAACAATATTATATCTTGTGCCAGAACAGATGACATTCCAAACGCAGCAGGCGTTAATTGGTAGCGAGGATGTAAGAGGTTCTATTCGGGCACAGGTTTTTAGTTTTTCGCGATTAGCGTGGAAGGTGCTGCAAGAGGTTGGCGGAGCGAGCCGTCTTCATATTGATGAAGCCGGTGTACATATGTTACTTCGTAAAATTGTAGAATCTCGTAAAGATGGACTATCTGTGTTTCAAAAAGCAGCGGAGCAAAATGGCTTCTTTGAACACCTTGGTAGTATGATTGCGGAGTTTAAACGTTATAATGTGACGCCGTCTAACGTATATGAAATGTGGCAACAATTAGACGCGCATAGCAGTAGTGCAGAGCAAAAGCTACTAGCCAATAAAGTGTATGATTTACAGTTATTATATGATGATTTTGAACGTGCTTTAATCGGAAAATATTTAGATTCAGAAGACTACTTACAATTATTAATTGAGAAGCTTTCAGACTCTGAGTATGTAAAAGGCGCGGAAATTTATATAGATGGATTCCATTCATTTTCTCCTCAAGAGCTAGAAATTGTTAGAGGGTTAATGAAATTAGGAACTAGAGTAACAATAACATTAACGATAGATGAAAAAACGTTAGCGCAGCCAGTGAATGAATTGGATTTATTTTACGAAACGACGTTAACGTATGAAAGAATAAAACAAGTAGCGCGTGAAGAGAAAATAGAAATTGAAAAAACGGTTCCGCTTATGGAACAGCCGCGTTTTCATTCGCAAGCATTAGCGCATTTAGAAAATCATTACGAAGCACGTCCAAATGAAAAATTTCACGGTGAAGCGAGTGTGACAATCAGTACAGCAGCTAATTTACGAGCTGAAGTAGAAGGTGTTGCTCGTGAAATTCGAAGACTTGTGGCGGCTGAAGACTATCGTTACCGAGATATCGCAGTACTTCTTCGTAACGGAGAAAGTTATTATGATGTAATGCGAACGTTATTTACGGATTATAATATCCTGCATTTCATCGATGAAAAACGCCCGATGTCACATCATCCGCTAGTAGAATGTATTCGTTCGGCTTTAGAGATTATTAGCGGGAATTGGCGTTATGATGCAGTGTTCCGCTGTGTGAAAACAGAACTTTTATATCCACTAGACGTAAGAAAAGAAGCGATGCGCGAAGAGATGGATGAGTTCGAAAACTACTGTTTAGCGTACGGTGTACAAGGGAAGAGATGGACTTCTGAAGATCCGTGGATGTATCGTCGTTATCGTTCTCTTGATGATGCGAGCGAAATGATAACAGACAGTGAACGTGAAATGGAAGAGAAAATCAATCGACTTCGCGACGTTGTAAGAACACCAGTTATTCGCATGCAAAAAAGACTGAAGCGTGCTGGAACAGTTATGCAAATGTGCGAAGCGGTTTACTTATTTTTAGAAGAACTTGACGTTCCGAAGAAGTTAGAAGCATTACGTATTCGTGCAGAAGAAAGTGGAGATTTCTTATTTGCGACAGACCATGAGCAAGTATGGGAAGAAGTGATGAGCCTTCTTGATACGTTCGTTGAGATGCTTGGCGAAGAAAAAATGTCCCTGTCTATGTTTACTGATGTAATGACGACAGGTCTTGAAGCACTTCAATTTGCGAACATTCCGCCGTCACTAGATCAAGTGTTAGTTGCTAATATTGATCATTCTAGATTATCAGATATTAAAGCGACGTTCATTATTGGAGTAAATGAAGGAGTGATTCCAGCAGCGCCCATGGATGAAGGGATGCTTTCTGATGAGGAAAGAAATGTTCTCACCGCTGCAGGTATCGAATTAGCACCAACGACGAGACAGACTTTATTAGAAGAACAGTTCGTTATGTATCAAATGGTGACGAGAGCATCTGAGAAGTTATACATTTCCTGTCCGCTTGCGGATGAAGAAGGAAAGACGTTACTTGCTTCTAGTTTTATTAAGAAAATAAAAAGAATGTTCCCTGATGTGAAAGAATCATTTATTACGAATGACGTAAATGACTTATCACGTTCGGAACAAATCTCATACGTAGCAACGCCAGAAGTAACTTTGTCTTACGTAATGCAGCAACTGCAGACGTGGAAGCGATACGGATTTGAAGGCAATTTAGACTTTTGGTGGGACGTATATAACTTCTACGTTACTTCAGATGAATGGAAGCAAAAAAGTAGCCGTGTGTTATCAAGTTTATTCTACCGAAATCGTGCACAGAAACTAAGTACAGATGTAAGTAGGGATTTATATGGAGATACAATTAAGGGAAGCGTTTCTCGTATGGAACTATTTAATCGCTGTGCGTACGCTCATTTTGCTCAGCACGGTTTATCGCTAAGAGAGCGTGATATTTTCAAACTTGATGCGCCAGATATCGGTGAGCTATTCCATGCAGCGCTGAAGAGAATTGCAGACAAGCTATTACGTGAAAATCGTACTTGGGCGGATTTATCAATAAAAGAGTGTGAACATCTTTCTACTTTAGTAATAGAAGAAATTGCACCGTTATTACAAAGACAAATTTTATTAAGTTCGAACCGTCATTTCTATTTAAAACAAAAACTACAACAAATCATTTTCCGTACATCACTTATTCTTCGTGAACATGCGAAGTCGAGTGGCTTTGTACCAGTTGATTTAGAAGTACCGTTCGGTATGGGCGGGACTGGATCGCTTCCGCCAATGGAATTTGCGTTGCCAAATGGTGTGAAGATGGAAGTAGTTGGCCGTATTGACCGTGTTGATAAGGCGGAAGATGAGAGTGGTACGTTCCTTCGTATTATTGACTATAAATCAAGTTCGAAAGCGTTAGATTTAACAGAAGTGTATTACGGACTCGCACTTCAAATGTTAACGTATTTAGATGTTGTTACTGCAAATGCACATACGTGGATGAAAAAGGGCAGTACTGCATCACCGGCGGGTGTATTGTATTTCCATATTCATAACCCGATTGTTGAGATGAAAGGCGATGCATCTGAAGAAGAAATTGAAAAAGAAATTTTAAAGAAATTTAAAATGAAAGGGCTCGTACTAGGAGATGCTGACGTTGTTCGTTTAATGGATAATAAACTTTCAACAGGAAGCTCTGATATTATTTCTGCTGGTTTGAAAAAAGATGGTAGTTTTAGTGCGCGTTCTAGCATTGCAAGTGAACAAGAGTTTAACGTACTTCAAAAATATGTACACCACTCGTTTGAAAATATCGGAAAAGATATTACAGAAGGTGTTATCGATATTGCTCCTTACAAAAAGGGGAATAAAGCGGCATGTACGTTCTGTAACTTCAAATCTGTTTGTCAATTTGATGAATCACTTGAAGATAACCAATTCCGTATGTTAAAAGATATGAAAGATAGCGAAGCAATGGAGAAAATTAGAGGGGAGGTTGGCGGAGAATGATAGAAAATTGGCCTCAGAAACCAGAAGGTAGTCAATGGACAGATGACCAGTGGAAAGCGGTTGTAGCGAACGGACGTGATATTTTAGTCGCAGCAGCAGCTGGATCAGGGAAAACAGCAGTATTAGTTGAACGTATTATTAAAAAGATTATAAGTGAGGAAAATCCAGTCGATGTCGACCGCCTGCTCGTTGTAACATTTACGAATGCAGCGGCGCAAGAAATGAAAAATCGAATTGGGGAAGCATTAGAAAAAGTATTAATTGATGGGCCAGGTTCACAGCATATAAGAAAACAGCTTAGCTTATTAAATAAAGCTTCCATCTCTACAATTCATTCATTTTGTTTACAAGTTATTAGAGGATATTATTACATGCTTGATGTCGATCCTCGTTTTCGTATTGCGAACCAAACAGAAAATGAGTTATTAAAAGAAGAAGTGCTAGATGACATATTAGAAGAAGAGTATGGAATCGAAGATAATAGTATTTTCTTTGAATTAGTTGATCGTTATACGAGTGACCGTAGTGACGATGACTTACAACGAATGATTTTAGCGCTTCATACAGAATCAAGAGCGCATCCAAACCCGGAGAAGTGGCTTGATAAATTAGTAGAAGCATACGACGTTGAAGGAAAGACGATTGAAGATTTAGTGTACGCTTCTTACTTATTAGAAGATGTGAAGTTTCAGCTTGAAACAGCGGAAGAGCATATCCGTAAAGCGACTGGACTCGCAATGCTTCCTGATGGTCCAGCACCCCGCGTTGAAACTTTACAAGCAGATTTAGCTTTACTTGGAACGTTATCATCAGCAGCTCGTGGGTCGTGGATAAGCGTTTATGAAGCGATGCAAAATGTATCGTGGCAAACATTAAAGCGTATTAAGAAAAGTGATTATAACGAAGATGTTGTAAAACAAGTAGATTCTCTTCGTAATAAAGCGAAAGATGAAGTAAAGAAATTACAAGAAGAGTTATTTAGCCGCAGACCCGAAAGTTTCTTACGAGATTTTCAAGATATGCATCCTGTATTAGAAAAACTCGTGAAGCTTGTAAAAGTATTTACAGAGCGTTTCCAAGCGATTAAACGAGATAAAGGAATGGTTGATTTCACAGATTTAGAGCATTTCTGTTTGCAAATTTTAAGTGAGCAAAGTGAAGACGGTGAAATGAAGCCGTCAGCGGTAGCACTTCAATATCGTAATAAATTTGCTGAAGTACTAGTCGATGAATATCAAGATACGAATTTCGTACAGGAATCAATTATTAAATTCGTAACGAAAGATTCTGAGAGTGAAGGTAACTTGTTCATGGTAGGTGACGTGAAACAGTCAATTTATCGTTTCCGACTAGCAGAACCAGGACTATTTTTAGGGAAGTATAAACGCTTCACACAAGAAGGATTAGACGGCGGAATGAAGATTGACTTAGCGAAAAACTTCCGTAGTCGTCATGAAGTACTAGCAGGTACGAACTTCATCTTCAAACAAATTATGGGCGAAGAAGTTGGGGAAATCGATTACGACGCTGACGCTGAATTAAAGCTAGGTGCTACCTATCCAGAAGGTGAAGATGTAGCGGCAGAGCTATTATGTATTCAGCAAACTGAAGAAGAAGTGCAAGACGGAGAAGAAGGTGCAGAAGTAGAAAAAGCACAGCTTGAAGCTCGTCTTATGGCGCAGCGTATTAAAGCAATGGTCGATTCAGGTTATGAAGTGTATGACCGAAAAACTGATAGTATGCGCCCAGTACAATACCGTGATTTCGTTATTTTACTTCGCTCAATGCCGTGGGCGCCGCAAATTATGGAAGAGTTAAAACTACAAGGAATTCCGGTATATGCTGACCTTGCGACTGGTTACTTTGAAGCGACAGAAGTAAATATTATGATGAACGTATTCCGCGTTATTGATAATCCGATGCAAGATATTCCGCTTGCAGCTGTACTTCGTTCGCCGATTGTTGGACTAAATGACGAAGAACTTGCGACGCTTCGTGCTCACGGAAAAAAAGGCTCGTTTTATGAAGTGATGAGTTCATTCTTAAAAGGAGCACCACTTGAAGAAGAACAAGAACTGCATGAAAAACTAGAGTGGTTTTATAACTTACTTCAAGGGTGGCGTGAATTTGCACGCCAACAATCACTTTCCGATTTAATTTGGAAAGTGTACGGTGAGACAGGCTATTACGACTTTGTCGGCGGCTTACCAGCTGGAAAACAAAGACAGGCAAACTTACGCGTACTATATGACCGCGCAAGACAATATGAAGCAACATCGTTTAGAGGACTATTCCGCTTTTTACGTTTTATTGAACGTATTTTAGAACGCGGTGATGATATGGGAACGGCGAGAGCTCTCGGTGAACAAGAAGATGTTGTGCGTATTATGACGATTCATAAAAGTAAAGGGCTAGAGTTCCCAGTCGTGTTTGTAGCTGGACTCGGTCGTCGTTTTAATACACAAGATTTGATGAAACGTTTCTTACTTCATAAAGATTTCGGTTTCGGTTCACAATTTATCGATCCTCGTAAACGAATTAAATATACGACATTATCGCAACTAGCGATTAAACGTAAAATGAAAATGGAATTAATTGCGGAAGAAATGCGCGTATTATACGTAGCTTTAACGCGTGCGAAAGAGAAGTTAATTTTAATTGGAACAGTTAAGGATGCAAATAAAGAAATGGAAAAATGGCTTGATGCACGGGAACATGGGGAATGGTTATTGCCAGATTATATACGCGCTGGAGCGTCATGCTATTTAGACTGGATTGCACCTTCATTATATAGACACCGTGATAGTGAAATGCTTCTGGAATTAGGACAAGGAAATATTCCAGGTGAAATTTATGAATATAGTGCGAGCTGGAAAGTAGAAGTTGTTGAAGGAAAAGATCTACTTGCACCAGAACCAGTTCAAGAAGAGAAACAAGAGTTATTAGAAGCGCTTCGCGATAAAAAAGCTGTTCCGTTAGAAAGTGAACGGAAAGAAGAAGTGTACGATAGATTAATGTGGGAATACGGGTATGAGGACGCGACATCTCACCGTGCGAAACAATCTGTTACAGAAATAAAGAGAAATTATCAATCTGAAGAAGGTAGCGATAACGCCTTTATTAAAAAACTTCGTGCACCAATTAAAACACGTCCGCGCTTTATGGAGAAAAAAGGACTAACGTACGCAGAGCGAGGGACAGCAGTCCATGCAGTTATGCAACATGTAGATTTGAAGAAACCAATTACAATTGAAGTTCTTCAAGAACAAATTGCAAGAATGGTAAATAAGGAATTATTAACATTCGAACAGGCTGAAGAAATAGCAATCGAAAAAGTGATCTCATTCTTTGAAAGTGACTTAGGTAAAAGGGTATTAGCAGCAAAAAGTGTTGAACGTGAAGTACCATTTACGATGATACTTTCAGCAGAAGAGGCATATCAAGATTGGCAAGGTAAGAGTGAAGAAACAATACTTGTCCAAGGGGTTATCGACTGCATGATCGAAGAGGAAGACGGAATTACTTTAATCGACTTTAAAACAGATACGATTGAAGGAAAGTTCCCAGGCGGATTTGAACAAGCGAGACCAATTTTAGAAGACCGATACAAAGTACAGCTTTCACTATATGCAAAAGCACTCGAGAAAAGCTTAAAACATCCTGTGAAAGAGAAGTGTTTATACTTCTTTGATGGGAATCATGTTGTAAAGGTTGAGGAATAGAGAACAGAAAGGGGCTATAAAGAATGGCGACGTTAAGAACTTGTGATCAAGGACACGAGTATTATAAAAGTAGCGATTGTCCAACTTGCCCAACCTGTGAGAAAGAGAGAAAGCCAAAAGAAGGCTTTCTTTCTCTTCTTTCAGCACCAGCAAGGCGAGCGTTAGAGCACCACGGAATAACGACTGTAGAAGAACTTTCAAAGTATAGTGAAAAAGAAATTTTGAAATTGCACGGTATGGGACCGGCATCTTTACCTAAATTGAGAGCGGCTTTAGAGGAAAAGGGATTATCATTTAAATAAAGAAAAACGAATCATTAGTGGGGAGTAGCATCTTCACTAATGATTCGTTTATATAATCGGTATGAATTAGCTGGATAGAGCGTATAACGAACTCTCATTTTGAAAATCTTAAATCGATGGACGAAACGATTTAAAAGATGGATTTATGAAGTGTAGAGAACTTGATAAAGAATATAAGTGAATTGATTATAATATTAAGGAAGGAAGTGCAACACTATGGATTTCGAAACAGTTATGCAAGAGCTTGAAGCCCTCGGTAAGGAACGAACTAAAAAAATATTACATATCCAATGGTGCAAAGGAGCCACTTTTTGGTGTAGCTACAGGTGCTATGAAACCAATCGCAAAGAAAATAAAAATAAATCAAAGTTTAGCTGACGAGCTTTATGCCACAGGTAACTACGATGCGATGTACTTTGCAGGCATTATCGCAGACCCAAAAACTATGAATGAATCGGATTTTGATCGTTGGATGGACGGAGCGTACTTTTATATGCTGTCCGATTATGTGGTGGCAGTAACTTTATCTGAATCAGATTTTGCACAAGACGTTGCTGATAAATGGATTGCAAGCGGTGACGAGCTGAGAATGTCAGCGGGCTGGAGTTGCTACTGTTGGCTTTTAGGAAATCGAAAAGACAATGAATTTTCCGAAAGCAAGATTTCCAATATGCTTGAAATTGTGAAAAATACGATTCACGATGCGCCAGAACGAACGAAATCTGCTATGAATAATTTTTTAAACACCGTGGGAATTTCATATGTGCCGCTACATGAAAAGGTAGTTGAAACCGCGAAGGAAGTAGGTATAGTAGAACTAAAACGGGACAAGAAGAAAAGTAGTTTTCTAAATGCTTACGAAAGTATTCATAAAGAACTTGATAGGGGAAGACTGGGATTCAAACGTAAATATGTAAGGTGCTAAAAATTAGGATTCTGAAATTCTGTAAAATATTCAACTTTTGTATAAATACATCTATTCCTTTATTCTAGAAAAGGACGCTATTTTTTGAATAAAACTTAGATTTTCAAATGACTTTATTGCTATAAATTTAACCCCGTCCTAAATTTAGAACGGGGTTGTGCTTGTTTGAGCTTTTAAAATATAATAAATTTATTTTCATTTTATAAAGAGAGTAAATATCATAAGAGGTATATATCTGTGTGGAAATAAACAATTGAAGGGGAATGTGCATGGATCCCATTAAAGAGAAATTAGATTTATTACGTAATGAAATAAAAGATATGGGTGGTATAATCGATTTAGATTGGTGCGATAGATTGTTATACCCTTATTATAAACACTTTAATGATAGTAAATTGAGATATCGATCAGGTTCATTGTTAGCATTTTGGGGAATTCTCCTAGAGTGGGAAGATGAAAGTGGGTTTCCATTTTATACAGGCACTCAGGAGTATGATTGTCATCATTTTGATATGTATTTAAAGGGATTTCTAAAGTACGCTCCTAAGATTGAGAGGCAATTTCCGAATATTTATCTTGTTATTGTTGGATCACTGATGGAGTTGGATGAAAGAGAAAGATGGGAAAGTGAATTTCCTAACATATGTAAGGAGTTATTCGATGCTGTTAGGGAGGAACTGTTCCATACTGATGTTACACAGATAAATGATGAGACATATCAAAATGCATATAAAGAAGGAAGAATGCTATATTAGAAGAATATAAGCTTGAATTAAAATTATCTTTAATAGAAGAAACAGCCCTAGCTCTACACAATATAGAGATAAGGCTGTTTCTTTTTTACGCTGTTCCAATTTGATCTTGGTCTGCAACGTCCGAATCGAATGTATTCGTTGCACTCACTCCGCTAAAAGTATTGACGACAAATCCAACATTGGAAGCTCCAGACCCGTTATAAGCTTTCGTATTTTCTTTTGGAGACACGTTGTAAAAATCTCCTAAGTTGAAAGAGCCATTACTGTTTTGAACGACGAGATTTCCTACAACCGAAGGCATACCATCCACCTACTTTGCTAAGCTTTTTAATTACTATATGAATTATTTAGAGGAAGGTTCATCAGTAATAAATTGGCGAATTTGTAGCGTGCGAGAATTATTAAAAACATAGTCAACATTGCCGATTTGGAAGCACGCGGAATTTAGAAGTGTTCGCAAGTGAACATCATTTACTTCAATAAAAGGGCACTCATTTACAATATTCATTCTTACATCTGTTGTTCGCTTTGGAATTGTAATGTGTTCATCTGTAAAGATTTCAAACGCATCAAAACGACCTTCACCTTTTATATAACAAGGGATTTCTCGATGAACGATAAGCGCTCTATTTTTTAATTCTATTTGATTAGCATCCCCGACCTGGAAGACGGCTGCAACACCCATAGAAATGATAGAAACATTTTGTACAATTGAAGTATGACGGAGCATAATTTTTCCTCTCCTCAACCTGGAGTCGGAGGAACATCTGTTACTAATGGTACAAATGGCCCCTCTGTAACGGATTCGAATGGCGTATCAAGAATTGAAGAAAGGATGAGAAGGTTAGCATCTCCAATTAAAAATAATGCGGAAGAAGAAACCCCGTTCATTTTAATCTGTCCTACTTTTAACTCACGGTTCACAACATTTAAATTCATACATACTTACTCCTTTCGGAAATTGCCCGGTATGTGTTGAATAAAGGAAAGGAAGGCTTTGTCAATATCTTGTTTCATCGCTTGAATAATGACGTCTCGTAAATAATCGGGATCTGTGGAAATACCCTCATACGATTGAACTTGTGACAAATAATACGGAAGTCTATGTTCCATCTGTTTTTTTATGTCATCCACCATCATTTGTCGATACATCTCATCAAGCGGCGTTCTCTCTTCTTGTTCAAAATGGAGAATTCGACTATATGCTTCTTCATCTAAATAGCGATGCATTTCTTGAAGGATACCTTGATAAAAGTCTGGATTTATTTCTGTTTCAGGATTTACTTTTAGTGTTTCTGTATCTACTTGAAAATCTTCAATTTGTTGCTCTTTTGTTGAAAATGGATTCAAGCCAATATTTAAAGTGCCGTTTAAATTCTCTACTTTTAATTGATCAAATTTATATTCCACTTTTCCTATAGAAGAGGAGGGACGACTTTTTAACTCATTAAGCTCTTCTTGTAGTAGGCGAACTTGCTCTTCAAGATTTAGAATAGTTTGCTGCTGTATTTGGAGAGCTTGCTGAAGTTGGTGTAGGTAAGTGTATATATCTTGATTCATTTTGTGAAACCTCCTTTTCAATAGGGAGGGTATATTAATGCTATATATTTATGATAAGGATGGTCTAAGAAGAACTAGTTGAAGGTTTAATAGAAATAATTTGTCCTTTCGCATGTAAAGGGCGAAGAGGTTCTGTAAATCCGCCAGAATTTGAGAATTTAGAAAGAGCCTTAATACTACCTGCAGTTCCAATTTGAAAAACGGAAGAGGTCGTAATGCTATCGATTCTAATGCTGTTAATGATGATACTTTGGTTCACATAAAAATTCAATGCAATCGCCTCCTTTAGCTCGAACCGATTATTGCTTGATCAATTACATCTGAATCATTGACAGTCGTTGAGCTTTGATAATTGTAGACAGAGACGTTATCCCCAACGTTAAATGAACCGGCTCCGGCAAAAGCGCGTGAATAACTAATAGGCCTAATCGCAAATACATCTCCAATATGAAAAATACCACTTGATCCAATATTAACGATACGAATATGTCCGACCATAGCTGGCATACAAAACACCTTTCATTTTTAAAATTTTCTTTTCTACTATTGTATGGGCGTTTTCAATAAAATGTGTCCTTTTTTGAAATAAAAGAAACACATACGTTATTGCGTATGTGTTTCGAACATTTGAGTGTGTGTGCAATCTGTATGTATAGGCCAAACAACATTTAAGAGCCTGTCCAGTTCTTGGCTACAATCCACTGTTTTTTGAGAAGTCATTCCGTAGCGTTCAGCAAAATAGATCATTTTTTCGCGTTTTTTTTCGATAGCTTGCTCAAACATTGAAATCGGCTCCATCTCTCAATAAATTTTATGTATATATGTAGTACATATTATACAAAAATTCCATAAAAAAGAAACACCTTCGCCAAAAAAAGTATAATTTCTACATTTTATGTCAAATGAAGGGTGAGGAACGAATGTAAGAAGGGAGGAATATTGTAAAAATTAGCGTGCGTGAGAAGGTTTTTTTCTTAAGGATGCGAATACAATTATAGGGTATGAGTTTTAGGATGGAGAGTGGGAATGTTGCGTTTTGTAACGGCGAAGAAAGAAGAGAAGGTATTTGTTGGTATTGTTGATGAAGAGGAAGAAAAAGTATTACATTTAAGAGAAGCGCAAAGACAAAAAGGAGAAAAGGTTACTATCCCAATTACCATGTTAGAGTGTATTGAAAGAGGAAGCGAATGTCTTGAGAAAGTGTGCGATATTGTAAATTGGGCGAAGGAAAATGCGGGATCGGCGTATTATCCGTTAGCAGAGGTGAAAATATTAGCACCGATTCCAAGGCCGAGAAAAAATATTCTTTGTGTTGGAAAGAACTATCGTGAGCATGCGGTAGAAATGGGCGGAGTAGAGTCTATCCCTGAAAATATAATGATTTTTACAAAGGCGCCAACAACAGTGATTGGAATTGATGAGCAAATTAATGGTCACCCTCACGCAACGAATGAACTTGATTACGAAGGTGAACTAGCAATCGTTATCGGTAAGCGAGGGAAACAAATAAAAATAGAAAAAGCTCTTGACCATGTTTTTGGATATACAGTTATAAATGATGTAACTGCTCGGGATATTCAAAGAAAACATAAACAATTTTTCCTAGGGAAAAGTTTCGATACATTTTGTCCAATGGGACCGTATTTAATTCATAAATCGATGGTTAGAACGCCGAATGAATTACACATTGAAACAGTGGTAAATGGAGAAGTAAGGCAAACTTCAAATACGAGAGAAATGATTTTTTCAGTAGAAGAAATTATTTCAACTATAAGTAAAGGCATGACATTAGAACCAGGAGATATCATTGCAACAGGGACACCGGCTGGTGTTGGTAAAGGTTTTACACCACCGAAGTTTTTGCATGCTGGTGATGAAGTTGTTGTTACAGTAGAGGGAATTGGTACGCTTAGAAATATTGTGAAATGAAAAAAGAGCTATCTTTTCATAAGATAGCTCTTTCCTACGGGCGTGGATTAACGGAGTAATCTATAATGGCGAAAATATACAATCCGATTAATGCTAAAGTGCAAATTCCAATTAGCATAACTGCAAGTGCGCTTCTCTCGCGGCCAAAACCGATAATTGTAAGGAAAACAGCAGTCCAAAATGATGTTTTAAGTAGTGTGAATGTATTAGGAGTTGAAAAATGACTGAGTAAAGTTGTAGATAATATGAAGCCGATGAATGACATAGAAATAAAAATTGTAGCTAAATAGTTAATGTGTTTACCGTATTTCAAAAGCATACAGTTACCCCCTTTTTAACGAAAACAGAATATTCAATTTTATTTTACGGTAAAATACTAAAAAAAGAAAGAGGTTGTCCTATATTTAGGACAACCTCACTATGATTAAGATAGTACAGCTTTAATTTTTTGGAATGCCCACTCTAAATCTTCTTCAGAGATTACTAGAGGTGGTGCAATACGAATTACGTTTTCGTGTGTTTCTTTACATAATAGCCCAGCTGCTTTTAGTTGTTCACAGTAAGGACGAGCTGCCTCGTTTAATTCGATACCGATGAATAAACCTTTACCGCGAATGTCAGTAATCATTGGGTTATCAATTTCTTTTAATTGCCCAACTAGTTTTTCTCCTAATTGAAGAGAACGCTCTGTTAATTTTTCTTCTTCTAATACTTCAAGAGCTGCGATAGAAACAGCACATGCAAGTGGGTTACCACCGAATGTAGAACCGTGAGAACCTGGCTCGAATACGCCTAAAATATCGCTGTTTGCTGCAACACAAGAGATTGGGAATACGCCGCCGCCAAGTGCTTTACCAAGTATGTACATGTCAGGAGTTACATTGTCCCAGTCGCAAGCAAATACTTTACCAGTACGGCCTAAGCCTGTTTGGATTTCATCTGCTACGAATAAAACGTTTTCTTTTTTACATACTTCAAAAGCTTCTTGTAAGAAACCAGCTGGTGGAATATTAATTCCTGCTTCACCTTGGATTGGCTCTAAAATGAATGCAGCTGTATTTGGTGTAATCGCAGCTTTTAACGCTTCTAAATCACCGTAAGGAATTACAATAATGCCAGGAAGCATTGGACCGAAGCCGCGCTTGTACTCTTCGTTTGATGACATAGAAACAGCACCCATTGTACGTCCGTGGAAGTTATCTTCACAAACGATGATTTCTGCACGGTTTGCCTCTACCTTTTTCACATCATAAGCCCAGCGACGAGCTGTTTTAATTGCAGTTTCAACAGCCTCTGCGCCTGTATTCATAGGAAGTACCATATTTTTATTTGTTAGTTTCGCAACTTTTTCGTACCAAGGACCTAATTGATCACTATGGAAAGCACGAGAAGTTAACGTAACTCGATTAGCTTGGTCAATTAAAGCGTTAATGATTTTTGGATGACGATGACCTTGGTTTACTGCAGAATATGCACTTAATAAGTCCATATAGCGGTTTCCTTCAGGATCTTCTACCCAAACGCCTTCTGCTTTAGAAATAACGATTGGAAGTGGATGGTAGTTATTTGCCCCGTATGTGTCTGTAAGTTCGATAATATCCTTAGTTTGAATCATGATTGTTCCCCCTTTTGTTATTACAAGAAGTTTGTAAATACTCTAAATATTATAGCATTTAAATGTAAAAAAGCGAAACATTTCCTGAAAATAAATGAACATGTTATCATATAGAGTGAAAAAGTGTGAAAAGAGGAGGCAGGGATACGATGGTACATATGCATATTACAGCATGGGCGTTAGGATTAATTTTATTCTTCGTTGCGTATTCACTTTATTCAGCAGGAAGAAAAGGTAAAGGTGTACATATGGGGCTTCGCCTTATGTACATTATCATTATTGTGACAGGCGTTTGGTTATACCTAGATCAAACTATAGTCGATAAGAGCTATCACATGTGGTACGGTCTAAAAATGCTAGCTGGTATATTAGTAATCGCTGGAATGGAAATGGTTCTTGTGAAAATGAGCAAGAACAAAGCAACAGGGGCATTTTGGGGACTATTTATTGTTGCACTAGTAGCGGTATTTTACCTTGGACTGAAATTACCGATTGGTTGGCAAGTATTCTAATAAAAAATAAAACCACCTTATGATCTCAAATATTTGGGAGATAAGGTGGTTTTTATTTTTATGTCGCATCGATATGCAACTCTTCTCCGTTTACTTTCGTAAATCGTAAAATGTTTTTATTAGAGGAAGAGTGGCGTACGAAATGATGCTGCAATGTACAAATCATTTCTTCGTTATCAAACAAAAGAATATTTACTCCTTCGCATGCTTCATCTTTCGATAAGAATGATAAATAATTATGACAATACATGCAATCGTATAAAGAGTAATTAAGCGATTGTAATGATTCGGTTAATAATGTAAAGACAGGGTCAGGTAACTCCTCAAGCCATTCATTATAGCTAAGAAGTAATTTTTTTCGAATTCGTATCATTTCCCCGTTTTGGAGAGAATGTTGTTCATTTGCAATTTGCAATATGTCTTGTTCATAAAAACGAGCTGGTAGCCAATTGTTGTTATATAAAATTTCAAAACCATCTTCGGCAATATCTTCTAATAGAAAAGCCTCATCATTTTCATCATCAAAGAATATCCATTCGTTGTTTATATATTCCACATTACCGATTGAATGAGCACGCGGTTGGTTATACAAAATATGTTTGCGTTGTACCATAGTTCATTTCTCCTTTTATAGAAGTAGTTATTCTTGTTATGGACAGTTCATACGTTCTTTATAACTAGACACACCTAAAGATAGATGGGCATACAATAAAACACGCTTCACACAGTGAAACTGCTATTCCATATATGGATAGTTAGTTATCGTCAAGTTTGTTGTTTTTATGTATCCGCACTCATAGGGTGGGGATTACTGCACGTTCAGAAACAGATATTAGATTAGGAAGGATGATTCTTATGTGCGGGATTACAGGATGGGTGGATTATAAGCGCTCATTAGAAGGGGAAAGGGACATCGTGACGAAGATGGCGGAAACGCTAGCGAAACGCGGTCCAGATGATAATAAAGTTTGGATTAAAGGGAACGTCGCATTTGGGCATAAACGGTTAATCGTTGTAGATCCTGAAGGTGGTAAACAACCCATGACTTGTTTGAAAGATGAAACTAGTTATGCGATTTGTTATAACGGAGAGCTCTACAATACAGAAGATATCCGGAAAGAGTTATTAAGAAGAGGTTATACATTTAAAGGGCATTCCGATACAGAAGTACTATTGGCCTCTTATATTGAATGGAAAGAAGAATGTGTCGATCATTTAAACGGTATATATGCGTTTGCAGTATGGGATGAGAAAAATGAACGAGTCTTTATTGCCAGAGATCGATTAGGTGTGAAGCCACTATTTTATAAATATGATAGCGGACGATTATTATTTGGTTCAGAGTTAAAAGCGATACTAGCGCATCCAGATGTGAAGGCGGAAGTAACGTTAGAAGGTCTGTCAGAAATATTCGGCCTCGGACCATCTAGAACGCCTGGTCACGGTATATATGCTGGTATTCAAGAACTGCGCCCGGGTCATGCGATGACGTTCTCAAAAGATGGTTTATGCATATGGAGATATTGGAATGTGGAAAGTAAAAAACATGAAGATTCATTTGAAGAAACAGTGGAGAAAACTCGTTTTTTATTACAAGATGCCATTACGAGACAATTAGTTTCTGACGTACCACTATGCACTTTTTTATCAGGCGGTGTAGATTCAAGTGCTATCACAGCAATTGCTGCGAAAGAGTATGAAAGATCAGGGAAAGGTCAATTGCACACGTATTCTGTTGACTATGAAGATAACGAAAAATACTTTAAAGCGAATGCGTTTCAGCCGAATTCAGATGCACCATTTATTAATTTAATGACAGAGACATTTCAAACAATTCATCATCGCTGCGTCATTTCTAATGAACAACTAGCGCAGTATTTAACAGAAGCAGTACTCGTTCGCGATTTGCCTGGTATGGCAGATATTGATTCTTCATTATTATGGTTTTGCCGTGAAATAAAACAAGATTTTGTCGTCGGTTTATCTGGAGAATGTGCAGATGAAATATTCGGTGGTTATCCGTGGTTTTATAGAGAAGATGATTTACAATCAAGTGCATTTCCGTGGATGCGTTCTACAGAAGCGCGTGAACAACTTCTGAAAAAAGAATGGAGAAATAAATTAAATTTACAACAATATGTGCAACAACGCTATGAAGAATCTATTCAAGAAGTTCCTATTTTAGAGGGAGAAAGCCCATTAGAAGCGAAGAGACGACAATTATTTTATTTAAACATGGTATGGTTTATGACAACATTATTAGACAGAAAAGACCGTATGAGTATGGGGGCAAGCTTAGAAGTGCGCGTTCCATTTGCGGACCACCGACTTGTCGAATATGCGTGGAATATTCCTTGGGAAATGAAAATGTATAAAAACCGCGAAAAAGGTCTATTGCGTAAAGCGTTAGAAGGTTTACTTCCAAATGATATATTGTATAGAAAGAAAAGTCCGTATCCGAAAACGCATAATCCGTACTATACGAAAGCAGTAACAGTATGGCTACAAGATTTATTAACGGATAAAGGCTCAATTTTGCATGAATTGTTCGATAAGGATCAATTGAGCGGGTTGATTGAGTCTGGTGGAAGTGCATTCCAAACGCCGTGGTTTGGTCAATTAATGACAGGGCCTCAACTTTTAGCTCACTTAGCACAAATTCATGTTTGGTTTAAAGAGTATGGGGTAAATATTAAAGAATAGGGAAAAGGGCGGCTTGCAAATTGTTGTGAGCTGCTTTTTTATTAAATGAATTGTCATATAAAATTAAAAATCACCTTATAAATAATATTTATTTAGAATTATTATTTTGACATACTTATTATTACTTGTTATAATTGGAAACAAATGTTCTTGAAAAAGATTCTCATTTACAAAATTGAGGTGTTATATAGATGACGAAGAAGAAAATAGGTTTGCTTGTAATGGCGTATGGAACGCCAGAGTTATTAGAGGATGTAGAGGCGTATTATACACATATCCGTCATGGGCGTAAGCCGTCTGAAGAAGCGCTTCAAGATTTAATCGGGCGCTATAAAGCGATTGGCGGAATTTCACCACTTGCAAAAATAACGAAAGAGCAGGCACATAAATTAACAGATTCATTGAATAAAATGTATACAGAGTATGAATTTGTTTGTTACTTAGGTTTAAAACATATTACTCCGTTTATTGAAGATGCAGTAGAAGAGATGAAGAAAGATGGAATTGAGCAGGCGATTAGTATCGTATTAGCACCGCACTATTCTACATTTAGCATTCAAGCGTATAATGACCGTGCAATTCGCCTATCAAAAGAAATAGGTGGGCCTGTTATTGAACCGATTGAGCAATGGTACGATGAACCGAAGTTTATTTCTTATTGGGCAAATCAAATTGAAGAAACGTTTGCTAACATTGTAGATAAAGAGAAGGCAATTGTTATTTTCTCTGCACATAGTTTACCGGAGAAAATTATTGCTGATGGAGACCCTTACGTAGAGCAATTACAGCAGACAGCGGATTTAATTGCGACAGAAGCCGGTATAAAGCATTATACAACGGGTTGGCAAAGCGCTGGAAATACACCAGATCCATGGATTGGGCCAGATGTGCAAGATTTAACGAGGGATTTATATGAAGAACATGGTTATGAGTCTTTCGTATATTGTCCAGTTGGCTTTGTGGCAGAGCATTTAGAAGTTTTATATGACAACGATTATGAATGTAAAGTTGTAACTGATGAATTAAATGCCGCATATTTTAGACCGAATATGCCTAATTCACAATCTGTATTTATTGATTGCTTAGCTGAAATTGTTTCCAAAAAAATGAAGGAAATAGTTGACAATGATTTAGTTTTGAATAATAATTAGTTTATAATAATTTTAAATAAATAATAATTACTATGAGAGAAAGAGGAGGATCCCCCCATGACGAATCCAAATAATCGCTTAACAACAAACCAAGGTGCTCCAGTTGGAGATAACCAAAACTCTCGTACAGCTGGTCGCCGTGGACCGGTATTGTTAGAAGACTATCATTTAGTAGAAAAACTTGCTCACTTTGATCGTGAACGTATTCCTGAGCGTGTTGTGCATGCACGTGGTGCAGGTGCTCACGGTGTATTCGTAACGAAAAACAGCATGAAGCAATATACGAAAGCAGCGTTTTTACAAAATGAAGGAACTGAAACACCTGTATTCGTTCGTTTTTCAACGGTTATTCATGGTCAAGGTTCTCCAGAGACAGCTCGTGATCCGCGCGGGTTCGCTGTTAAATTTTATACAGAAGAAGGAAACTATGATATCGTAGGTAACCATTTACCAGTTTTCTTCATTCGTGATGCAATTAAATTCCCTGACATGGTGCATTCTTTAAAACCAGCACCTGATACAAATGTTCAAACACCAGATCGTTACTGGGATTTCATGACGTTAACTCCAGAATCTACACATATGATGACGTGGGTATTTTCTGATTACGGTACACCAGCAAGTTATCGTGAAATGGAAGGTTTCGGCGTCCATTCATTTAAATGGATTAATGCAGAGGGCAAAATCGTTTATATTAAATACCACTGGAAGCCACAGCAGGACGTACGTAACTTAAGTGCGAAAGAAGTGCAAGAAGTACAAGGAAAAGACTTCAACCATGCGACTCGTGACTTATTCGATGCAATTGAAAAAGGGAACCATCCAAAGTGGGATTTACACGTACAAGTCATGCAGTTAGATGAAACGGATTCTTTAGACTTTGATCCACTAGATCCAACGAAAGTATGGCCAGAAGATCGCTTCCCATTAATTGAAGTAGGGACAATGACGTTAAACCGTAACCCGAAAAACTTCTTCGCAGAAGTAGAGCAAGTGGCATTTTCTCCAAGTGCAACTGTAAATGGTATTGAACCATCTGAAGATAAATTATTACAAGGTCGTTTATTCTCTTATCCAGATACACAGCGTTATCGTCTTGGTGCAAATTACTTACAAATTCCTGTAAACTGCCCATATGCAGCTGTTCATAACCAACAACGTGATGGTGCGATGCAAGTGGATCAAAACCCATCTACAATAAACTACGAACCGAGCCGTCATACTGAAAATCCAGTTGAAGATCCAACTTACCGTGATTCAACTATGAAAGTAGAAGGCTATGTATCTCGTGAAAAAATTGAGAAACCAAATGACTTCAAACAAGCAGGTGAGCGTTACCGTTCATTCTCTAAAGCAGAGCAAGACAACTTAATTGCGAATTTAGCAAATGATTTAAAAGACGTAAATGAACGTACGAAATTATTAGCTGTTTGTAACTTCTTCCGTGCAGATCAAGAGTACGGAATGCGTTTAGCTAGGGCGTTAAATGTTGATATTACGCAGTATGTAGGGAATGCTCCGAAATAAATAGTAAAAGACGACCGGGTTTCGGTCGTCTTTTACTATGTAAAATAAGTTTTACATAAGGTGTAAAAGATGTTATACTTTTGTCAAATAAGTTTTACATAAAAGAGGTGTATTGAATGGATGTTGCTATTTTTATTATTGCTTTAAGTGTATTTTTATTTGTGGTGTTTGCTATTATAAAGATGTTTATAACGATTGGGAAACAAGGTGATGAGCGCGCTACTTTTATAAAAAATAAAGCGATGGCTGAGACGTTTCAAATTGCGATGGGGTTAATGGTACTTGAGATGATACCTTTTATTTATCATCGGTTTAATGAAACCGTAGGAACACCGTTTAATCCGGTTCGCTTTTTAGCTGTAATGGCGATTGCGTTTCTTGTTATATTAAGCTTGAACAAAAGTAAGTACGGTGATTCGTAAGTTGCATGAGGGTATTCTTCACTTCTGTCATGTCGGAATTTGTTGATAAATCGATATATCGTGTCGAACCGTTGATATATTGAAAGAAACGATCGATATATTTGAAAAATCGTTGATATATTCACAAAAATACTGGGTGGGGTATGCGACCTGGTACGATAAAAAAGAGATGGTATCTACTATTAATAGATTCCATCTCTTTTTATTTAATTTACTCGCTCAGTATACTCGTAAGCTTTCTCCCCATGCATCGAAATATCAAGCCCCATTTGTTCTTCGTGCTCATCGACGCGAACAGGGAGGAAGAAGTTAATCGCTTTAATAATGGCGTACGTCATTATGATCGTGAATGCATATGTTGCCCCGATTGCTACAAGTTGTTTGAAAAGAAGTGCAGCATTCCCGTAAAATAATCCGTTAGCCCCATCACCGTTTACAGTAGTAGTTGCAAATAGTCCAGTTGCAATACCGCCCCAAGTTCCTCCGATGCCGTGGCATCCAAATGCATCGAGTGTATCGTCGTATCCGAATTTCGTTTTTAAGAAGAAGACAGCGCCGAAACATAATATACCGCCAATTGCTCCGATAAGAAGAGCGGAGAAAGGTGTAACGAATCCGCAAGCTGGCGTAATTGCGACTAAACCAGAAACAACTCCGCAAGCAGCACCCATTGCAGTCGGCTTCGATTGGAAGAACCATTCAGAAAGCATCCAAGTTAGAGCTGAGGCAGCGGCGGCTATATTTGTATTAATAAATGCAGTTAAAGCTACGTCATTTAAAGATAATGCACTACCGACGTTAAAACCGAACCAGCCGAACCAGAGTAAGCCTGCGCCTAACATTGTAAATGGTAAATGATGAGGAGAGGTACCGCTTATGTTTTTTCGTTTTCCTAGGAAAATAGCTAATACAAGACCGGCAACGCCAGATGTGATATGAACGACATTACCGCCAGCGAAGTCTAACGCGCCGAGTTCTCTCAGCCATCCGCCAACGCCCCATACCCAATGAGCCACAGGATTGTAAACGATTGTTGTCCAAAGAAGGATGAAAATAAGAAAGGCAGAAAATCGCATTCTTTCGGCGAATGCACCTGAAATTAAAGCGGGAGTTAAAATGGCGAACATGAGTTGGAACATCATAAATAAATTGTGAGGAATAGTAGATGAGTAGTCTGGATTTGGTGCGTAGGTAACTCCGTTTAGACCGAACCAATCGAGATTGCCGATAAGTCCGTGCCAATCTGGTCCGAATGATAAAGAATAACCGATAACAATCCATTGAATCGAAACGATAGCCATTGCGCTATAACTGTGCATTGTCGTGCTGAGTACGTTTTTACTACGAACCATACCCCCGTAAAAAAGTGCCAATCCTGGTGTCATCAACATGACCATTACTGTCGTTACAAAAATAAAAACTGTATCTCCCGTATTCATTCTCTCTCCTCCTATGATGTTAGAAAAAATAACATCGACTTGTTATGTTTCATATCATATTCGAAATAAAAAGAAAAATCAACTAAAAATTCAGAAAACTTTTTAGGTAATGTCAGAAAACCTAACATGGTGTATTTTGGAGGAATAAAATCAACGTATGCGATTTGCTCTGGAAATTGGTATAATATTCTTACAATTAGAAGTTTGGGGGATGCGTGTGAAAAAAATATGGACTAAGGAACTATTCATTTGTTTTTGTTTAGCTGTTATTTTGTTTGTACCAGTACATGCTTTTGCGGAAGAAAAAAGGGAATGGCGAGATGAAGTTATATATTCCATTATGATTGATCGCTTCAATAACGGAGAACCGAAAAATGACAAACAGTTAGACGTTGGTAATTTAGAAGGGTATCAGGGCGGAGATATAAGAGGGATTATAAAAAGATTGGACTACATAAAAGAAATGGGATTTACTACTATTATGCTTTCGCCGCTTTTTGAAAGTGAAAAGTATGATGGATTAGGCGTTCGAAATTTTCAAAAAGTAAATGAACATTTCGGAACAGAAAATGATGTGAAAGAACTTGTAAATGAGGCTCACAAAAAAGGAATGAAAGTTGTCTTTCAATTTCCGTATGAAGAAAATGAACAACAATTAATAGACTCAATGAAATGGTGGATAAAAGAAGTCGATTTAGACGGAAGTTATGTGATACATAGTGAAAAAAAGCCGCGTGCTTTTTGGGATGAAGTGCAAATAGATTTGCAGAAGGTAAAGAAAGATTTTCGCATTATGACAAAGGAAGATAATGAGTACTATAAAAAAATAGTAGAGTCATTTTCAAAAGCAGATATGTCTGTGAAACCTTTATATGATGTGAGCGGAAAAGAAGAGGAATTCGCTACGTTTTTAGATAATCAAGAAACAAAGCGATTTGCGCGTATTGCAAAAGAAAATATGTATTACCCGCCGTCTCGTTTAAAATTAGCGCTCACTTACTTATATACATCTCCGGGGATACCGAATTTTTATTACGGAACTGAAATCGCATTAGATGGGGGAGCTGCTCCAGATAATAGACGATTAATGGATTTCAAATCTGATGAAAAGTTTATCCAGCACATAACGAAGCTAGGTGAACTTAGACAAACGAGACCATCTTTACGACGTGGTACGTTTGAACTTCTATATGATAAAGATGGAATGAGTATATTAAAACGAAAGTATAAAGATGAAGTAACACTAGTAGCGATTAATAATACGAAAGAAACACAAAAAGTTTCCTTACCTGTAAGTGCAATTGGTGAAAAACAAGAGTTAAGAGGATTGTTAGAAGACGAAATTATAAGAGAAGAAAACGGAAAATTTTATCTTGTTTTAAAGCGCGAAGAGTCGAATGTGTATAAAGTTAGCGAAGAAACAGGTGTGAATTGGTTGTTTATCTCCTTAATAGTCGGTGTGAACGTATTATTTATTGCTTTTTTAATTGCGGTTAAAAAGAGGAGGAAATGAGGGGGCTCTCTTTTGTGCTCAATTGATAGTTTATGATGAGGTGAGATGTTTGAGGAGAAAGAAGTGGTTCGCTCTATGTTTATGTATTCTTATCGTATTCGTAAGTTTGCATTTTGGGGACAACGGTGACGATGGGGAATTTGTTCGGTGGGGCGATAGTGTTCATTCTGTTGATACAAAGATTCTAAAGAAAAACAATATCAAATACAAAATTGAAAATGATAAAGTATATATTCCAGAAAAATCATTTGATAAAGCAATAATGTGTTGCTCTTAAAAATGTGTACAACTTAAAATGTTATAACCCTTAATAAGTAAAAAACTCCTCTAATGAGAGGAGTTTTTTTTAGCGATAGTTAATGAACTGTACGTCGATTGGTAAGTCAACACTGCGAACGGCTGCGATTACTGCTTGTAAGTCATCACGGCTTTTCGCTGTTACGCGTACTTGGTCATCTTGCACTTGTGTTTTCACTTTTAATTTCATTTCTTTAATGATGTTGTTGATTTTTTTCGCGTTATCTTTATCGATACCTTGTTGCAGAGTTGCACGTTGGCGAACAGTGTTACCAGATGCAGCTTCAACTTTTCCGTAGTCCAAGTTTTTAATTGGAACGTTACGTTTTACAAGTTTAGAAATTAGAACGTCTTTTACTTGGTCTAATTTGAACTCGTCATCAGAAGTTAAAACAAGTACTTCTTTTTCTAATTTAATATCACTTTTACTACCTTTAAAGTCATATCGGTTTAGGATTTCCTTTAATGCGATGTTAATTGCGTTTGTTACTTCAGGTAATTCTACTTTCGAAACGATGTCAAAAGAACTCTCTTTTGCCATAGTTAGCACCTCCAAATAAATTTCTATCTTTTCATGCACCTAAATAGGCTATGTAATATACATATTAAAGTATAGCGGAAAATACATCGATTAGATAGAGTGTTGCAACTTAAGTGTTTTGACGGATCATCCGTAGGGTAATATAGTCCTATAGATAAAGTCTTTATTTAATTATAGTGAATTTTGGGCAGTTGGACAAATAAAGGAAAAATCGTGTTATAATTAACTTTTGTTTGGAATGATAAAAAAGATAACTTTATATATATAGAAGGGAATTAAAAAATATGTATTTGCAATTAGGATCGATTGAACAGGTAACTGTTTTACGCGAAACGGAAATCGGATATATGGTTGGAAACGAAGAGGAAGAAATCTTCCTACATAAAAACGAATTAGCTGGAGAAATTGCAGAAGGCGATACGATTGATGTATTCTTATACCTTGATCACCAAAATCGTATTTCAGCAACAATGAAGGAACCAATTATTACAACACATGATTGGAATTGGGTAAAGGTTGTAGAAGTTATTCCTAGTTTAGGTGTGTTTGTTGATATTGGTGTATCAAAAGATATACTAATTCCACTTGATGAGTTTCCAATTTATATGCCAGTATGGCCTCAAGAAGGCGACGAATTATATTGTACGTTAAAATTAACGAATCGTGATCGTTTAATTGCTCTTCCGGCAAGAGACAGTGATATGCAAGAAATTATCGTAGATGCAACGCCATCTATGCGCAATAAAAACGTAAATGGACGTGTGTATCGCTCACTTCAAGTTGGTTCATTCATACTAACTGATGAGCATTTCCGTGCTTTCTTACACCATACAGAAAGAAAAGAACAAGTCCGCATCGGTGAGCGCGTAACAGGCCGTATTATTGACGTGAAAGATGACGGTACAATCAACATTTCACTTCTTCCTCGTAAAGAAGAAGGAATGGAAGATGATGCAGCAGTACTTTATGCATATATGGAAGAACGAGGCGGAGCGATGCCGTTTTGGGATAAGAGCAACCCAGAAGACATTAAAGAACGTTTCAATATGAGTAAGGCTGCATTTAAGCGTGCACTTGGTAAACTGATGAAAGAAGAAAAGATTTACCAAGAAGAAGGCTGGACGTACTTTAAGAAATAAAGTGAATGAAAAAGATCTATTTTTCTCTAGTTTGTTAGGAGGAAAATAGGTCTTTTTTTTATTTCGTTTTTTTGTAAAAAAAGATAAATTAATTGAAAATTCTATATTTTCTCGATATTATTCGAAGTGTTGGGGATTATTTTAAAAAAGGAGAAGTTTCTTCTAGTTTCAATCCTATTACAAATAGTAGTGTAGAGAATGTAACGGAACAAGGATGTATTCCTGGATGGATTCGAGGAGACGGAACAAGTTGTGATCCAAAAGATGTTTCTCATCAGGAAAGTTTTACAGGACATTCGTCTATTGTATTAGAGCGTAGCCAATATGGCGGTTCAAATGTAGGATATGGCAATCATGTAAATTTAAATCAGAAAAAAGCAGAACCAATCACACTAACAGGAATGTCTAAATCTGAAAATGTAGAAAATGACGCGCCAGATAAACTATCACGAGATTATTCAATTTGGGCAGATGTTTACTATCAAGATGGTAGCGGAGAGAATTATCAAGCGAAATTCCCAAGTGGGACAAATGATTGGAACCGTAGTGCGGTTGTCATTCCAGCTAAGAAACCAATTAAGCAGATTCAAGTATATCTGTTATTTAGAAACAATAATAAAGGAAAAGTATGGTTTGATGATGTTCGTTTACTAGAAGGAAATGCGCTCATTAAAAACGAGTATGACAACGATGGAAATGTCATCGCAGCGTATGATGAAGAGGGGCAAAAAAATACCTTCGCATACGATGCATCAGGAAATAAAAAGAGCGAGACAGATGAAAAAGGAAATACAAAATTATATGATTACAACAAAGATAATCTATTAACAAAGGTTACATTAAAAAATGGTACCTCTGTAAATTATCTTTATGATCATAATGGAAATACAACAGAGAAATCTTTCATGTTTGGTGGGAAAACGCAAACACACAAATATGAATATGATGTAGATAATAAAAATACAGTGTATGTCGATGCGTTAAATCGTCGTATTGAACACACATATGATGAAAATGCAAACAAGATTAAAACAAAAATGCCAAATGGCTCGATTTTAGAATCTGTATATGATTCAGCAGACCGCGTCATTGGTGAAAAGCGAAATGGAAAAGATTCATTTACATTCGAACGTGATGAGAATGGACAAGTTACGAAAGTCAAAGACCATGTCAACGGTGTAGAACGTACGAAAACATACGATAAGGCAGACCGTGTCACAAGTGCAACGGATAGCCGAGGCGGAAAAATTGACTGGGCATATCACGACAAAGCAAACAGTAAGACAGAAAAATTAAAAGAACAAACAGTAACGCAAGGTGGATACACAAATAAAGTATCATATGACTACAACACGTTAGATCAAAACATACGTGTGACAGATGGGGTTCTCAAACGTATCGATTTGATTATGATGATCAAGGAAATGTTCGTACGTATACAGCCGGAAATGGTTCAGGTTCTACCTTCAACTATGATCACACGAACAAAATTAAAGATTTAGTAGTAGGTACGTCAAACAGTATTCTTCTTTCTGAACGCTATGAATATGACCAAGCGGGTAACCGTACGAAGATAAAGCATGAAGGTGCGGGCGGAAAAGTAACAGAAACAAACTTTGTATATGACCCGATTAACCAACTATTAAATGAAGTATTACAAAACGGGACAAGTAAATCATACACATATGATGGATTTGGAAACCGTACAAGTGTGAAAGTTGTAGAGAACGGAAAAGAAACAAAATCTATAGCGGCAACGTTTAATGAAGGAAATCAGCTTGTAAAATTCGGAAACGAATCGTTAACGTATGATGCGAATGGCAATCGTACATCTGACGGGAAGTACAAGTATACATGGAATGAAAGGGACCAGATTGTTGCGATTACGAAACAAGGTGAAAGCAATGCATTTGCAACATATAAGTATGACGATGATAATCGCCGTATTGAAAAGAATGTAGGTGGAACCGTAACACGCTACTTCTATGATGGAGATAGTATCAATCCATTGTATGAAACAGATGGAAGTGGAAAAGTCCTTCGTCAATATGTATATTCTACAAGTGGTACACGTCTAGCAATGAAATCGCAAGGACAAACAGTATACTACCACTATAACCCTCGTGGTGATGTAGTTGCGATGACAGATCAAAATAGAGAAGTTGTAGCAACTTATGAATATGATGCATGGGGTAATGTATTAAAGAGTGATACAAAAGGTATCGCCGCAGAGAATCCATTTGGATATGCGGGATACATGTATGATAAAGAAATTGGGATGTATTATCTGATGGCGCGTTATTATAATCCAGAGCATGGTGTGTTCTTATCAGTGGATCCTGATCCGGGTGATAGTGATGATCCTGTGACGCAGAATGGGTATACGTATGCAGATAATAACCCTGTAATGAAAATCGATCCTGATGGACACAAAGCGTGGAAGAAAAAAGGGAAACAGATTTGGTATGCAACGAAGGCTGGCGCGAAAGCTTGGGCTGATAGTTATCTGAGTATTGGAAAAGGGTTGGCTTTGGGCGCAGGGTATTATTATGGGTATGCTACAGGTAAACAGGATTATAAAAATAAAAATAAGCCGGTCTATAACAAAGCATATGTGAATAAAGCTGCTAGAAAAGCAGGTTTAAAAGTAGGTCTCAAAGCATTTGGGGGCTTTGGATTAATAGAAGATGCTTATGTTTTTGGTTCGGCATCATACAAAGGGTATAAAAAAGTATATAAAAACTATCGCTAAAATAATAAAAAATCCAGAAAGTGATCTTGGTGAATATGATGATGAATTTTAATAGTGTAGAGAATTTATTTTCGATACTTTTAAAGTATCCAGTACGTATAATTTTAATATGTATTGGAATAGGCTGGATTTTTAAATGTATCAAACAAGGTCACTTATTTTCAGCCGTACTTATGTTAACGATACTTACACTACTTTTTATTGTTACATTTACAGACATATTAGGGTCTGTTTTAAATGGTATTCCTCTTGCTATACAATATGGTGGTGTAGTATTTTGGATAATACTATCGTGCGTTATATTTGATTATGAATCTTCTCATCAGTGAACTACTCACCACTTACCGTTCTTAAGGATTATTTTTTCTGTGTAGGTTGGTATAGCCAGTGGGATTTTATAAAAGAAAAGTAGCTCTTAGAATTAAGTGTAAAAAATAAAAAATAAAAAATAAAAAATAAAAAATACAGCGAAATCAGCGGCTAAAGAAGTACTATTCGTTGGTACTAAAGCTGTTGGGACAATAGGAATGGTTCCGGTTATGGTGATCTTTGTAGATGGATATTATAAGGGGTATACAAATGGTTATAAGAATTATAAACCTAAAAAAACTCTAAGAAAGGCAAGAGATAGGAGCGGTATATGTCTAGTAGTGAAATTATTTATGGTGTTTTTGCTTTTGGTTGGATTATATACGCTGTAATTATTACTTGGAGGGCAAAAGAATATAAGAGATTGAGTGTAGTGTTAATAGTATTCGTTTATATGATTTTGATAGCTTTTACTTCTTATTTTGATTTTTTTAGTTGGAAGGTTAAATGTTTAGTTGTATTTTCTTTATGTGTGCTTTTTATCATAGCTGGCTTTTTTGAAAAAGAAAAGTAAAGAAAAGCTGATTCAGTGTATCTCAAAAATTAAACAGGTAGTTTAATTTTGAGATACACTTTTTTGATACAAAGTAATCCGTTATATGAAACAGATGGAGAAGGAAATGTGATCGCAAGTTACGAATATGATGCTATTACTCTAAGGTATTGTTCGCAGAAGGATAAACAATGGAAGAAGGTCATATGGTGGAAAGAAGAAAAGAACTTGAGATGGTATTTTTAGGGGGCGAAAAAAAGATAACCATTGCATCATTTGGATCTTTGTATCCAAATGATGATGAGTTGTATTTACGTGATTTACAACTGAATTTCTTAGCTGTATCCTCAAATAATGTCCATTATGAGTATAAAGGGCCAATGTTTTTGATGAGTGAAATAATTGGATTTGGTAAAAAACTAGAAGCATTACTACGAAAAGAAATTAAGGAAGCTGTATTGAGTGCCGATGAAGAGGAAATGGAGCTTAAAGTGAAGCTCAAAAGAAATCGATTTTTCCTATACTTTACTTTTTCTAAAAATGATTTAAAGAGTGAAAAATGGGAGTATGAAGTATCATTTGAAGCGGATGTGAAAAGTATAGAAGAGGTATGTTATAACATCAAAAAGTTATAGGATTAACTATTCTATAGTTTTTAGAAGGTAGGATAGTTTTAGCATTAAAACTAAAAATGGTGAAAAATTAGGGGGAGCCAACCAAATAATCGAAATGAACCTTCATTCTTTAGGAAATATGAAGTAATGAGGCTGATAATATGCATATTTGGACGCTGACGAATTGGGAAGGATATTATAATTTAGAAGAGGAGAGTCACCGTACTGGATTACGATTGAAATTTGATACAGATGTTGATCCTGAAGTAAGAAGAGCCATTAAGGAATTTTGTAAATGGTTGCGCCGAGAATACTTTTTCCCAATTAGAGTACCTATTTATGTGAAAACTTTATATAAAATAAAGGCAATGGATGGAGAGTTAGTCTATGGTACTTTCTTTGGGCCATTTGATCGAAATGAAGAGCCGTATATTCGTATTTCGACAGGGGATTATTATGATACGGTGCAGAAAAATGGAAAAGATAACGCTTTAGGATGCTATCTGGTTACTATTGCGCATGAGCTAACGCATTATTTCCAATGGATTAATGATATAAAACTAACGAGAATTGGATATGAGAGGCAGGCTACTGCTTATTCAGGATATATTATTGATGAGTATAAAGAAACTAGAGAGCATCCGTAAAGTAGAAACTGTATAGCTAACCGGAAGTATGAGGATTCCACATTTGTAATGAGTGTTTAGTAACCCTTTGAAAAGGAGATATGCATATGAAATTTTATAACGCTGGATACCTCATAATTTCCTACGATAGGGAACTTATCTATAAAGAATGCAATATTGAGGGACTATCACAAACGATTTTAACGATATGTAATGGGATTCGGCCTACATTTCCGGATTATTGGTTTTTCCCTTGGTGTAATTCAAATAAAAATGATCCTATTGCTGAGATGATAAATGGAAGGTTGAAGATTAGTAAAGAGGAACATGAAAGTGGACAATCTTTTTTAGATACACTAATGGAAGAAGAAAAGTTCTCGTGGCCGAATACTTTTAAAAATTTAGAAGATGCGAGATTCTTTAAGCGAAATTATTTAAAAGGGATAGAAAATTTAGAGATTATTAGTTTGCATCTTTCAGAAGAGTATCGGACGGATTTTTTAATGAATGAGCGAGAAGAAAATGACTTTAAAGTTTCTATATATGACTTTCTCGAAAGTTCATTACCTGTTGATGTTGAAAACGATGAAATATTAGGATTTGATATATGTGGCTTTAGTAACAATGATTTTTATTCTTTTATTCATAACAATTTACAAGAGGATTTTGGTAAGAAATTAAATGAATTATCACTTGTTGATAAGTATGAAGATGCAAAGCAGATTATCCATTTAATTGATGATGGGGAAATTGAGGCAGAAGAGGTATTGTGGTATCCCTGGTTAATTTTGAAATGTTAAAGAAAGAGGTATGAGCATCGGATTAAAAGGAGGCATGATAGTGCAAGATAATGTACTGGAACAATTAATAAAGAGCCTTTCCGTATTATCCTCCGAAAAAGAACGTGAAATAGCGGCAGTTGATTTAAGTGATATATATGAGAGTAGTCAAAGGTTTGAAAAGTTGCTTGAGAGTATGGTGAACTTTCAGCAAAATAAAGACGGCTTAATAGATATATTAATTGAAGTAGAGATAGAACTAGATCACATCAATTGGCATTATAAAAGTCTGAAGAAAAAGTTGGAAATATTGATGAAAGATTAAAAAGCACGACCTTATTTGAAAAAATAAGATCGTGCTTTATTTTAGTTCCCTTTCCCAAAAAGATGAGAAAATGTATCTTTCAAATCACTATCATTTATTTTAATATCCGCCTTTTTTAATTCATCTTGTAATAATTTTTGACCGAAGGAAGGGTCGGCAATACGTTCTTCTTCTAAGTCTTTGCGAATAGAGCCTTTCACTTCATCGTAAGGTTTTAAATCTTTTTTATCAGTTAGTTTAATAATGTGATAGCCGTTTGGTGATTTTACGGGATTGCTAATTTGGCCGGGCTTTAATTTGTAGGCAGCTTTTTCAAATTCAGGTGTCATTTTGCCTGCCCCGAAGTATCCGAGGTCTCCGCCATTATCTTTTGATGCTAAATCTTGAGATTCTTGTTTTGCTAATTCTTCAAATGAAGTGCCGGTATCTAATTTCTTCTTTATTTCTTTCGCTTCATTTTCGTTACTTACTAAAATGTGACTAACTTTAATTTCTGGTTTATAGTGGTCTTTCACATCTTTTTCTGTAACGCTTTGTTTAATCGCTTCATTCAACGAAAGTTTGAATCTAATTTGGTTTTTGAAATCTTCTTCATCTTTTAAACGATTATTTTCTAGTGCTGCTTTGAATTGTTCTCCATATTGATCTTTTGCTTTTTCTACTTCTTTATCTACTGCATCATCAGATACTTTATATTTTTTAGTAATAACATCTTGTGCTACCATTTCGTATAGCGTGTCTTTGCCGTATCGATCTTTCAATTGTTTTTCGAAATCGCTCTTCGTAATGGTTGAGTTTGTTGTTGTAGCGATTGTGGCCGAGTCATTTTTTTGTCCGCAAGCAGATAGCATTAATATACTTATTAGTGCAGTGATAATGAATATACTTTTTCCTCTCATGCTAACACCTCATCTGAATATGTTATCGCTATTGTAGAATATAGAAGTGAACATGAAGTGAATTTTTAATGTTTTTTCCCTGTAAAATGTAAAAAAAGTACATCAACATTAACGTTGATGTACGATGTAATCAAAGGTGATCGGTTTTCTTAGAATATGCACGTTTTCCTTGCTGAATATTTTTTTGCTCTTGTTCATTTTTTTGAGTGCGCTTTGCATTATTGTCGCGTGCTTTTTTGTCGTTATCGCTAGTATGTGGCATATGTATCAACTCCATTTCTAAACGTTGTATGTTTATCATTTCCTTTTTCGTAAAGACTATGTATAGCGGTGCATTCATGAATACTAAAGGTGGATTAGAAATGGATTTGAAGCTGAATTATACTGAACTTATTAAGAAGTTAGTCGTTGTAATTATTGCGGGTTTATTAAATGCGATTGGGATGAATTTATTTTTAACACCAGCGAAAGTGTATGCGAGTGGTTTTGCTGGATTGTCTCAATTATTATCACAAATATTAGGTGACTTTTTATCTATTCATATATCTACGGGTGTATTGTTTAGTTTATTTAATATCCCCGTCGTTATTTTAGCGTGGAAAAAGGTTGGAAAGGCTTTTACGTTTTTTAGTTTTCTCTGTGTTATATTTATGACTTTGTTTTTAGAAATTATCCCAGTTAGAGCGGTTTCGAATGATATCATATTGAATGCGATTTTTGGTGGTATTATTTCAGCGATTGGGGTAGGAATTGCTTTAAAGTGGGGGGCTTCTACAGGTGGCCTAGATATTATTGCCATGATTTTATCAAAGATAAAAGATAAGCCTGTCGGTACATATTTTTTCTTCTTTAATGCAATTATCATTATCGCCGCTGGCTATGTGTATGGATGGGAAAAAGCATTATATACTTTGGTTACTTTGTATGTGTCAACGAGAATTATTGATGCGATTCATACCCGTCATGTGAAGATTACGGCATTAATTGTTACAAAGAATGGGACAGATGTGCGAAAAGCGATTCACTCTCGCTTAGTGAGAGGAATTACAACTATACCAGCAACAGGTGCTTATACAAATGAAAATAAAGAGATGTTAATGATTGTTATTACTCGTTACGAGTTGTACGAATTAGAGAGGGTTATTAAACAAGTGGACCCAGGTGCATTTACAAATATACTGCAAACGGTCGGGGTGTTTGGATTGTTTAGAAAAGATTAAAGAGGACCAAAGCTGGTCCTCTTTTTTTAATGCAAATTCGTAATGTTTTGTAACTGCTCCTGCATTTCACGTAGCTGAACTTTTTCAGCAGTTGAAGAGTTTGCATAAGCAGAGTGCAAAGCATTTTTTGCTGTATATACGAGATCTTGTTGCTCAACGCCGCTTGAACAAGATACAGCATTTGCAACAGCGTCTCTAGCTTGTTGGAATAGTAAGTTCCCCATTTAAACCCCTCCAAATGAAGAGTTACTTCTCGCTTTTTCTGCCTCAGCTAATGTACCTCTGTACGGGAATCTTGCATCATGCTTCATAACAGCATCGGCTCCTTGCTGGATAAAACGTTTTGATTTGTTCTTTTTACCCATTCGAAAAACCCCCTTATTTAGCTGAAAACAATTGACGCGCTGACTTTTGCGTCTAATAATAGTATGAGCGTTTGGCGAGAAACTATAAGCAGGGAATTTTTAGATTACAATCCAAGAACCTCTTCTAAATATAGAGCGATACCATCTTCTTCATTCGTTAATGTCGTATGATTTGCAAGTGATTTTAATTCCGGAATCGCATTACCCATTGCGATTCCATGACCAGCAAATTCGATCATTTCAAAGTCGTTATCCTCATCACCAAAAGCGATAATTCGCTCTTTAGGAATATTATAATGGCCTGAAATTTTTTGTAATCCGACAGCTTTATTTAATCCGCTTTTTACAATTTCAATAATTGGCCAAGGCGCACCCCATTTTCTGTGGTCAATGACTTCAGCATGCATATCTGTTAAATGTTGGCGAATTGCAGCAGAATGCTCGTCATGTGCATCGATTAATAAGCAAGTTGGATGGTCGTTTAAAATATTTAATAAATCTCCTGTGAAAATCTTTGGAGAACCGAATTCAAAAATATGTTTTTTATCTTCATCAATTTCACGGACATACACATCATCCATGACTTCAGCATAGACATTTTTCACGCCGAACTCAAAGCAAGCTCGGACGATTTCTTGTGCTGTTGAAAGTTCAAGAGGAGAGTGATGTGTTCCCCAACTTGAATCAAGAGGGTGATGCACGTAAGCCCCATTAAAGTTTACGATTGGTGTGTTAAGGCTAAGTTCTTTATAATAATCGTAACTAGCGCGGAATGGACGCCCTGTTGAAATAACGACAATATGTCCTTGTTCTTTTGCTTTTGCAATTGTGTTTTTCGTTCTTGGAGAAATTATTTTGTTGTCTGTTAATAAAGTTCCGTCTAAGTCTAATGCGATTAAATGTTGTTTATTCATAATTTCACCTCTTATAATAATTTTTTTGTTTCTATCTGTATTTCCGTTTTTAATATGCAGAAATAAGAGGTTAGACTGGGTGAAACTACTGTAGATGAAAGTTTCACTATATATCCATCTTACGTCGCGAAGCGCTGTGGTGTCTACTATTTCTCATTGGAAATCAGGGAAAAGTCAATATCTTTTTAGAAAGTTCAAACAATGTTTCTTTCATTATGTACAAATTGTGAAAAGGGTTACATTGTTTGGATGATGCGACTTATAATGAACATGTAATCTTCTCGTATATGTTTGACTCTCCTTTGGAACTGGCCTAAACTTAGGTTGGTTTCTTTTTTTTCAACAAATATACCAATAATTCCTGCTTAAGCTTGTGTAATTATATATATGTACATGGATAAACGGTAGTACTGTTTCCTAAACATGACAGAAAAGCTTTCTTTTAAAATGGATATACTAATGAGGCAAGACGTCATGGAAGGAGAATGGAAATGGGACAAAATCGCAGGTTTCGTTCAGGGCAAAAGGCGCCAAATGATGGCATTTACGTAGAAATTGGTGAAACGGGAAGTATGGTGAAAGATCCACAAATGGTGAAATTAACTGCCGGGGAAAGGTTTCCAGAGAACGCAAATCATAACCGTCAGTGGACATATAAAAGAAAACCGTAACAGAAGCCGCAATCGTTATTGCGGCTTTTTTTGATTAGGAAAATGAATGTTACTTTTTTCTTTTTCCAATAATAAGTTGGAACTACATAAGCAAAATTATTGTATAAAAAAGTCAGTTGGCGTATAATCAAATCAAAGGTCAAAGAAAGTCAAAGATTTGGAGGGCTGTAAAGATGGACTTAAATCAAATGACAACGAAAACACAGGAAGCGATTATGAGTGCTCAATCTTTAGCGGTATCTCATCATCATCAAGAAGTAGATACTGTTCATCTATTGCTTACGTTATTAGAGCAGCAAGACGGATTAACAGTACGTATTTTTCAAAAAATGAATGTCGATATAGAAGCGTTAAAGCAAGGTGTAGAAAGTTTAATTAAGAAAAATCCTTCTGTAACTGGAAGCGGGGCAGAGGCAGGGAAATTATATGTAACAGGTGCTTTGCAACAACTGCTTGTAAGAGCAGGAAAAGAAGCGGAGAAATTGCAAGATGACTACATTTCAGTCGAACATGTACTGCTTGCTTTTTCTGAAGAAAAAGGAAATATAAATCAATTATTCACAAAATTTCATATTACGAAAGATAATTTATTACAGTCTTTAATGACAGTTCGGGGGAATCAAAGAGTGACTAGTCAAAATCCAGAAGCAACTTATGAAGCGTTAGAAAAATATGGCCGTGATTTAGTGGCTGAAGTAAGAGCTGGGAAAATTGATCCTGTAATTGGCCGAGATAGTGAAATTCGCCGTGTGATCCGCATTCTTTCACGCAAAACGAAGAATAACCCTGTTTTAATCGGAGAACCAGGTGTTGGTAAAACAGCAATTGTTGAAGGATTAGCGCAGCGTATTGTAAAAAAAGATGTCCCAGAAGGATTAAAAGATAGAACAATTTTCGCTTTAGATATGAGCGCACTCGTAGCCGGAGCAAAATTCCGCGGTGAGTTTGAAGAGCGTCTGCAAGCTGTATTAAATGAAATTAAAAAGAGCGAAGGCCGCATTTTATTATTCATTGATGAACTTCATACAATTGTCGGCGCTGGTAAAACAGAAGGAGCCATGGATGCAGGAAATATGTTAAAACCGATGCTAGCGCGTGGTGAACTGCATTGTATCGGGGCAACGACATTAGATGAATACCGTAAATATATTGAGAAAGATCCAGCGTTAGAAAGACGTTTCCAACAAGTATTAGCAGAAGAGCCAACTGTTGAGGATACAATTTCCATTTTACGTGGATTAAAAGAGCGTTTTGAAATTTATCACGGTGTAAATATTCATGACCGCGCGATTGTAGCGGCATCTGTTTTATCGGATCGATATATTTCAGATCGTTTCTTGCCCGATAAAGCAATTGATCTTGTTGATGAAGCTTGTGCAACAATTCGAACAGAAATTGATTCTATGCCAACAGAATTAGATGAAGTAACGCGCCGCATTATGCAGCTGGAAATTGAAGAAGCTGCTCTTGGGAAAGAAAAGGACTTAGGTAGCCAAGAGCGCCTAAAAACATTGCAACGTGAATTATCGGATTTAAAAGAAGTTGCAAGTAGTATGAGAGCGAAATGGGAGAAAGAAAAAGAAGACATTCATAAAGTGCGTGACTTACGTGAACATTTAGAGCGCTTGCGCCGTGAGTTAGAAGAAGCAGAAGGAAATTACGATTTAAATAAAGCAGCTGAGCTTCGCCACGGGAAAATTCCAGCTATCGAAAAAGAGTTAAAAGAAGCGGAAGAGATGGGTGCACATAATAAACAAGAGAATCGTTTATTACGCGAGGAAGTAAGTGAAGAAGAAATTGCAGACATTGTTTCAAGATGGACTGGTATTCCTGTCGCAAAACTCGTTGAAGGTGAACGTGAGAAATTATTACGTCTTGAACAAATTTTATCAGAGCGTGTTATCGGTCAAGAGGAAGCGGTAAGCCTTGTATCAGACGCAGTTCTTCGTGCTCGCGCTGGCATTAAAGATCCGAATCGTCCAATTGGTTCATTCATTTTCTTAGGCCCTACAGGTGTTGGTAAAACTGAGCTTGCAAAAACGTTAGCACAAACGTTATTTGACAGTGAAGAGCAAATGATTCGTATCGATATGTCTGAGTATATGGAGAAACACGCAGTGTCACGCTTAATTGGTGCGCCTCCTGGATATGTTGGATATGAAGAAGGCGGACAATTAACAGAAGCAGTAAGACGTAAACCGTATTCTGTTATTTTGTTAGATGAAATCGAAAAAGCACATCCAGAAGTATTCAACATTTTATTACAAATGTTAGACGATGGACGCATTACAGATTCACAAGGACGTACAGTAGACTTTAAAAACACAGTTATTATTATGACTTCAAATATTGGATCGGCTCACTTATTAGAAGGGCTAGAAGAAGATGGTTCTATTAAAGAAGAGTCAAGAGAACTTGTAATGGGACAATTAAGAGGACATTTCCGACCAGAATTCTTAAACCGTGTCGATGAAATTATTTTATTTAAACCTCTTACAAGGAATGAAATTAAAGGTATTGTTGATAAGATTGTACAAGAATTACAAGGGCGTTTAGCCGATCGCCACATATCATTAGAATTGACGGAATCTGCAAAAGAATTTGTTGTAGAAGCTGGATTCGATCCGATGTACGGAGCTCGTCCGTTAAAACGATACGTACAGCGTCAAGTTGAAACGAGATTAGCGAGAGAATTAATTGCAGGAACGATTACTGATAATAGTCACGTAGTTGTTGATGTAGCAAATAATGAGTTAGTCGTTCATGTGCAATAAAAATAAAAAAAGAGTTCGGATAAAATCCGGACTCTTTTTTTAGTGTTGTTCTACTGGCTCGTTTGGAATCGTAGCTGAAATCGCTAGTACTAATACAGCAAGAACAACTGAGAAAATAGACGCTTGGTTAAAATCGTATGTACCGCCAGTCATAGAACCGATTACATAGCTCATCATATGTACAAGCGCGAACGACCAAATTAATGCCCAAATGAAACGCATATTTTACACCTCTATTCGTTCAATCTGTCCTTATTGTAACACAATTGAAAAAAGAATATAGAAAAATATTTGTAGATTTTCCAACGCAAATTTGCATTCTGTTCATACATTATAAAAGAGTACTTTTATACGTTTAGAAAATAAGGCGGGAGAAAAATGAGTATTACGGAACGTTTTTTTTACTTAGAAAAAGAACCATGTGTAATTTATTTACCGGAAAAGCCAAATGGATTTTCTGTTATGCTCCTAGGAGATTATAACTATTTTATTGAGAATGGTACAAGTTTATGGACACAGCATGCAGGGAGAGCTTATTTTTTACAGGGCCTTATTGAAAAAGGCTATACGGTCTTTTCATCTAACTTATACGGAAGGCATTGGGGGAACGATCGAGCTGTTCGTCTTGCAAAACGTTTGTATGATGTCGTTCTAAGAAAAGAGACATTGAATACGAAAATGCACATTATGGCAGATGGTATGGGAGCACTTGTAGCACTTGAGATGATGAACAAGTACCCTGAATGTATACGTTCGGTCGTTATGTTAAATCCGTGTTTAGATTTACCAGAATATGTGGAGTTTGAGAAAGAGCATAAGTTTTTTTACAAAAGATTAGTGAAGGAATTAAGTTTGGCGTATGATTCCAAAGAAGAAGAATTAGAATCAAAAATAAATAAGAAATCATTTGCGCTTCTTCCGGCTTGTGTACCTGTTAAAATTTTCGTATCAACACAAGAAAAAAGAGGAAGAAAACAATTGTTACGTAAATACGAGAAAATGAGGCAATTAAATCAATGCGATACTTCTGTTTTATTCCATCTGCAAGATGTGAAATATAAAATGGTTAGACAAACGACTGATTTCTTTAAAAAATATGAAGAAGAATTGTGAAGCTCCCATATACATAAATGAGGAGCTATTTGTTTCAAGGGGAAAGGGTTGGTGGTATGAAACGCGTGCTGATTATAGGTGCACTTACGTTTGTAGGTTATCACCTTGTAAATAAAATGATTGCAGAAGAAATAGAAGTGTATGGTCTTGATTTTGATGAATTTGATAGTATGACAAAAATTAATGAAGAGAAATTATTGTTGATTGGGCGAAATGCGTTATTTACGTACTATTCTATAAGGGATGAAGACGGATGGCGATCGGTAGAGGAAGAAAGTTTCGATACAGTTTATTTTTGTTTGTATGAGCCGAATCAGCAAAGTGGATTTCGGAATGAAAGGGTCATATTACAATATTTAAAACGAATCGTAAGGATGTGTGAAAAAAATAAAGTAAAGTTAAATCTAATTTCTTCTATTGAAATAGGAAGCACTGAAGAATCCGAAAACAAACGTCTATTTTCGAAAGTGGAAGAAGGGTTGAAAAAAGGAGAATTACAATATAGTGCATATCGAGTTCCTACATTATATGGGCCGTGGCAACCGTCGTTTATGATGTATCATCAGCTCATTTTATCAGAACTTGATGAAAAAGAGTGCCGTTGTATAAATGGAGAAAAAGGAAGCGATTTACTTTACGTTGAAGATGTATGTGAATATTTATGGGAAAATGGAATGAATGTAAAGCGCCTTGGTGTATATAACTTACTTAGTGGAAAAGAAGAGTTATGGGAAAAAGGTATGACCTTGCTACATGCAGATGATAAAGTAAATAAAAAAAATGTGGAAGTAAGAGATGAAGCTGTAGAGGTTATTTCTATTCAAAAAAATACACCAGTAGAATTCGGTTTAAATAAACAATTGGCACATATGAAAAAATATAAAGAGTTATACGAAGGGTAGCGCACGTGTTAAACTATTGTATGGATAATTGATTGAAAAGCTTTAATGGAGAGGAAGAGATTACATGAACGAAAAAAGTATGCAATTTTTACAAATCGCAATGAAACATTTACCAGAAGCTAAGGCAATTTTAGATTCTAATGGAATTGCACTTGATATGGAGAAAGCACAGCCGGTGTTAGAGCTATTGATGAAAGTAATGGGCGAAGCATATGAGCTTGGGAAAGCGGATAAAGAATAAAACCAAACAAAACAAAACCAAACACTTCTTTTTTGATGGGAGAGAGGCTCGAACCGTGGATAGAAGCGGTTGGGGCCTTTTTTGTTTCGAGTGGAGTAAAACCAGAGGGATGAGGTAGTTAAGGGAGAAGGTTGTGAGGAGAATGCTCTAATTTTGAAGGGAAAGCAGATAAAGAATAAAAACCTTCTTTTTTAGAGGGAAGAGAGGCTCGAGCCGTGGATAGAGGCGGTTGGGGCCTTTTTTTGTTTCGAGCGGAGTAAGGGTAAGGTTGTGGAATAATTTGTATTTTGAAAGGGCAGGAATTTTTCTGTTTCTTTTAATGAAAAATAAAGTTGGTAATACGCTGTCTTATTTTTTAGCTGAAATATATTCTAGACAAAAGTACATTTATGTTTTAAAATTAGTACCAAGTCATAATAATTGATATAAAACGGAGGGCTGCAATGTGAACGTGGGCATTTTAGGGATCGGAAGATATGTGCCAGAAAAAGTAGTCACAAATCATGATTTAGAGAAAATCGTAGATACATCTGATGAATGGATTCGTACGAGAACGGGAATTGCAGAAAGACGCATTGCCGATGATACAATAGATACTTCATATATGGCGGTAGAGGCTTCTAAAAAAGCACTTGAAGATGCCGGGATTAGCGGAGAGGATATCGATCTTATTTTAGTGGCAACAGTAACGCCAGATCGCGCATTCCCAGCAGTAGCTTGTGTAATCCAAGAAGCGATTGGTGCAAAACATGCAGCCGCAATGGATTTAAGTGCAGCGTGTGCTGGCTTTATGTATGGAATGATTACAGCGCAGCAATTTATTCAAACGGGAACTTATAAAAATGTATTAGTAGTTGGTAGTGACAAACTATCTAAAATTGTAGACTGGAATGACCGAAATACAGCAGTACTATTTGGGGACGGAGCAGGTGCTATCGTAATGGGAGCTGTTTCGGAAGGAAAAGGTGTACTTTCCTTTGAATTAGGAGCGGACGGAAGTGGCGGTAAGCATCTTTATCAAGACGAGTATGTTATGATGAACGGCAGAGAAGTCTTTAAATTTGCTGTTCGCCAACTTGGTGATTCCTGTCTTCGCGTGTTAGAAAAAGCGGGACTTACGAAAGAGGATGTGGACTTCTTAGTACCACATCAAGCGAATATTCGTATTATGGAATCTGCAAGAGAAAGATTAAATTTACCGAAAGAAAAAATGAGTATGACAATTGAAAAGTTCGGTAATACATCGGCTTCTTCAATTCCAATTGCAATGGTAGAGGAATTGCAAAATGGACGTATTCAAGATGGTGATTTAATTATACTAGTCGGTTTTGGCGGCGGGTTAACATGGGGAGCAGTAGCTCTTCGTTGGGGTAAATAAGGACTGAGAGAAAAAAAGGAGTGTATTTTGTATGGAAAAAAAGAGGGTCGTAATTACAGGGCTAGGAGCTGTTACACCGATCGGAACAGATGTTGAAACAGCTTGGGAAAACATTAAAAACGGTGTATCCGGAATCGGACGACTTACAAGAATAGATTCAGAACAAATTCCTGCAAAAGTAGCAGCAGAAATTAACGACTTTGAAGTCGAAAAATATATAGATAAAAAAGAAGCGCGCCGTATGGACCGCTTTACGCAATATGCAGTAGCAGCAGCGAAAATGGCAGTTGCAGATGCGAAGCTTGAAATTACAGAAGAAAATGCACCACGCATTGGTGTATGGGTTGGTTCTGGTATTGGTGGTATGGAAACATACGAAGAACAATTTAAGATTTTTACTGAAAAAGGTCCGCGCCGCGTGAGCCCATTCTTCGTACCAATGATGATTCCAGATATGGCAGCAGGTCAAGTGTCAATCGCTACAGGAGCGAAAGGAATTAATACTTGCTCTGTAACAGCTTGTGCATCTGGAGCAAACTCAATTGGTGATGCGTTTAAAGTAATCCAGCGCGGTGATGCTGATGCGATGATAACGGGCGGAGCAGAAGCGCCATTAACAAGTATGGCATTCGCTGGATTTAGTTCAGCGAAAGCATTAACATTCAATGAAGATCCAGCAACAGCTTGCCGCCCATTTGATAAAAACCGTAGTGGTTTCGTAATGGGTGAAGGATCAGGAATTCTTATTCTTGAAGAATTAGAGCACGCATTAGCACGTGGTGCTCACATTTATGCGGAAATTGCTGGTTATGGTGCAACTGGTGATGCGTTCCATATTACAATGCCAGCTCCTGGCGGTGAAGGCGGAGTTCGTGCGATGCGTCAAGCTTTAGCTGATGCAGGTCTAGAGCCAGAAGATATTGATTACATTAATGCACATGGTACAAGTACAGATGCAAATGAAAAGTATGAAACGATGGCAATTAAAGAAACTTTCGGTGAGCATGCATATAAAGTAGCGATTAGCTCAACGAAATCAATGACAGGTCATTTATTAGGAGCAGCTGGTGCTGTTGAAGCGATCTTCTCTATTAAATCAATTACAGACGGAGTAATTCCTCCGACGATTAACTATGAAACACCAGATCCAGAATGTGATTTAGATTACGTACCAAATACAGCGAGACATCAAGAAGTGCGAGCTGTATTAAGTAATTCATTAGGATTCGGTGGTCATAACGCAGTATTAGTATTTAAAGCATATAAGTAATATGTACAATAAGGTGTCTTTTCGTAGTACTACGAAAAGACACCTTATTTATTTTTTATCACCTTTACGTTCCATTCTTTTTTGCATATACATAAGAAAAGGGGGGATGAAGGTGGGGGTTGTTGAAACGGCAGAATGGTTACATCTGTATTATGGACGTCCAGAGAAGCTTTGTGAGAAATTTACAAAGTATATTCCATTGCCAAAAGAGAGGCTGTATCGTTTTTTAATCTCTAAAGGTATGTATCGCCCAGTAATGCGGGGAGAGCGGGAAATTAAAGAATTAGAGAAAAAAGAAATTTGGAAAGAGCTTAGCATGGAGTATGAAAAATTGAAAAGTTGGCTAAAAGGTCCAGATGTCCCTATCTTTATTTTATTATCAGATTCATATAATCGAACGGTACAAGAGGAATATAACGGGAAAGCTGGTTTATCTATGCGTCACGTTATTTTCTTATTCGTATGTGGACGTAATTCAGTAGAGGAACTAAAGGCGTTATTAACGCATGAATATCACCATATATGTAGATTACATCAAATTGAGACGAAGGAAACAGAGTATACATTACTTGATACGATGATTATGGAAGGGTTAGCTGAGCAAGCTGTGTATGAAAGGTATACAGAAAAAAGGTGTGCACCGTGGACTACTTACATTTCAAAAGAAGATGCTATTTATTATTGGAGAAATTCAATACAAGAACGAATAGACGTAAAGAGAGGTACGAGGGAGCATGATGTTTTATTAAATGGACTGCACTCGTATCCGAAAATGCTTGGCTATGCACTTGGATTCCATATTGTAAAAGATTGTGTAGCTTTTGAAGGGGAAAATACGCTGTCTTTATTATCTATAGATGCGAAGGAAATATTGAATAAAGCAAATACATTTCATGTTTCATAAAAAACAGGGGAGCTATCTCCTGTTTTTTTATATTATAGAAGAAAAAATAATAATTAGAATATATTTCCTCAAGTGGAATAAAGTTAAGCAAAAATGAACATAATGATTGGTACAAACAGTAGTGAAGTGAGGGGTAGTGAATGTTATATCTACATGATGTATGGGTAAATTGGTTTGAAGGTGAAGAGAATGGGTATAACGTTTGTCATTTTTACGAATGGCGGAAAGATGATACGATTGAGCTATTAGATCAAGTGCCATTATTAAAAGTAGATTCCACATTATATCATTACATCGAGAACGAATTATTAGAGCTTCCGCAAAAATTATTGGAAGACGTACATCATAAGGCTTATATTCGTAAAAATCACGAACGTTTGCAACAAGAATATTGTTTTGTAGTTACAGATGGAAAAGGAATTATTGCAATTGATTCAATCGGCTATAATGTGCCAATTAGAAAAAGTAGGCTTATACCTCGTCAAGAACAGATGGTATATGAGATGGTAGAAAATGTGCAAGCAGAAAAGTATGAGTTCCAAGTGGAAGAGATTGAAAAAGAACATCATATTTTATCACCGTCGCCTTTCATTATGAACGGTCTGACTCGTAAAGAAAGACAGTTAAAACAATTATTATTTATGGCGTTAGATCAATTACATACAACGAAAAATCCAGCTGAAATTCGCTATTGGTTCACAGAGTGGGATCCATCAGCGTATGGAATGGTCCAACATATGGAGTTTGAAGATGTTTGGGCTAAACTTTATGATGAAGCGAAAACTGGATGGTCTGAGAAGCACGAGCAATTATGTGAGCGCCTTGTAAAAGGACAGCCGTTTTTTGAAAAGTTATGGGAAATGGAAAATGAGCAGAAGGTAAATTAAAAAAACCGCCAATTGGCGGTTTTTTTTATGGAGGTGGCAAGAATGTTCGGTGGCTTCGCGCCTTCCTGCGAGGCAAAAAACGCCTCTGCGTCAGGAGCTCCATCCCCCTCACATTCTGAACGAGCCGCTTCCGCTTTATAATAATCCAGCTCCGGCTCCTAGCCCTTCGCGTCTAAGAACCTTCCCCACGAGAAGGTAAAAAGCACCTTCTGTGGGAAAGAACCTTAGCCGTCAGGGCTAAGCAGTCGCCTCCGCTTTATATGTTACCTACGTTTTCTGCTTAGTCCCATTGCGTTTTCTACTTTGCGTAGTTGTTTGAATGCAACGCGGTTTGCTTTTTCGGCACCTTTGTCTAGAATTTCGTCTAGTTCTGGTGAGTTGATTAGTTCGTTATATTTGTCTTGGATTGGACGAATTGCTTCTACAACTACTTGTGCTAGGTCACCTTTGAAGTCACCGTATCCTTTTCCTTCGTACATTGCTTCTATTTCTTCAACTGTTTTTCCTGAGAATGAAGAGTAAATTGTTAATAAGTTAGAGATTCCAGGTTTGTTTTCTTTATCAAATTTAACGATACCTTCAGAGTCAGTTACGGCACTTTTAATTTTCTTTTCGATTGTTTTTGGCTCATCAAGCATACTGATCATTGATTTTGGATTCGGATCAGATTTACTCATTTTTCTCGTAGGTTCTGTTAATGACATAACGCGAGCTCCTACTTTTGGAATGCGAATTTCAGGCATTGTGAAGATTTCGCGGTAACGCTTGTTGAAACGCTCTGCTAGGTCGCGTGTTAGTTCGATATGTTGTTTTTGATCGTCGCCAACTGGTACGATTTCTGTGTTGTAAAGTAAAATATCAGCAGCCATTAATGGTGGATATGTAAGTAATCCAGCTGGAACTGAATCTCTTCCTGAAGCTTTGTCTTTATATTGTGTCATACGTTCTAATTCTCCAACGTAAGCAACGGATTGCATAATCCATCCTAGTTGAGCGTGTGCTGGTACTTCTGATTGTACAAATAAAGTAGCTTTTTCAGGATCGATTCCGCATGCAACGTATAGCGCAGCAAGACTGCGGATGTTTTTTCGAAGCCCTACAGGGTCTTGAGGTACTGTAATCGCATGTTGGTTTACAATACAGAAATAACAGTCGTGTTCGTTTTGAAGCTCTGTAAATTGCTTCATAGCTCCTAAATAGTTTCCAAGTGTAATTGTTCCGCTTGGCTGAATACCAGAAAAGATAACTGACATAAGTAATTCCTCCTAAAATTGAATGTGCGATGGGGAAGAGAAGGCATACAAAAAAGCCCATTCATCCCAAATTACATAGGGACGAATGGACCGCGGTACCACCCTAATTATTTCACAGCTGTGAAATCTCTCAAGATCCATAATAACGTCTGGATATAACGCCAAAGCCTACTACTTTCGGTTCGGTTTGGTGCTCAAAAGCCCATTCCATATTGTACAATTACTTGTTCACACCAGCCACAAGCTCTCTGAAATTGCCCCAATATGTACTCTTCTTTATCATCGCATACATATAAATTTATTTATTGTTAACTGAGTCCTTTTAATATGAAAGAACTAAAGTTTTATAACAAAATGTTTTGCTGATTATTATATCATATGGAATAGTGTTTGCAAACTACATCAAAATAGTAAAGCTAATGAGGATCGAGAACAACCCAAGTACGATACCGGTAATACAAATCGGATACGTCCATTTGAATGAATATGTTTTATAAATACGTTCTTTCTTATCGATAGGTTCCTCTGCTTCTTCAATTAAAGAGTCAATTTTTTTATTCGTACCAAATACTCTTTGGAATGCGTAAATTGTTACGTTAAAAAATCCGTTTTGAAATATGAATAAAAAACCACCTATAAGAATAAAAATCAATGCAATATAGAATGAGATGTTGACAAAATTCAACAAAAACTGAGATGAAACGAGGAATGCGCCAGCACTAGCAGCGATTATCGCTACAAAAAATAGTATACAAGTATGAAAAAAAACTTTATTCAAAATATTCCCCTCCGTCAAAATATTACTAGAATTATTATACTATAAAAGTTATAATAAGTAATATAAATAATTTTTTGAAAATTATACACAATTGAGGTTCTAATTTCAAGATGATGGTAGCAATGTTAACGTATCCCTTTACGAAAAATTAAAAATATAAACATTTTATTAAAAATTTTAACAAAAAAACAAAAAACTATATTCACAATCGTCATATTATATGTATAATGAAAATTGTAGAAACTTGGAGATTATTCTTTCAATTCTGTTTTTCTACAAGTGAGGGTACAGGAAGTGCAATTAGGGGAGGCAACACAACATGAAGAAAAAGATACCGCTATTGCTTGCATCGACGTTGACAGTAAGTGTGCTAGGAGCCTGTAGTTATCAAAAAGATGATAATAAGGCAAGCGCGAAAGGATCCAGTACTTCAAATAAGCAAGTATTGAATCTAACAGAAACTGCTGAGATACCAACAATGGATACGACGTTATCAACGGATGCAGCATCTTCTAACATCATGAATAACACAATGGAAGGATTGTATCGTCTGGGGAAAGACGATAAACTTGTTCCAGGAGTCGCTAAATCTTATGAGAAATCAGAAGATGGTAAAAAGTATGTATTTAAATTACGTGAAGATGCGAAATGGTCGAATGGTGAACCTGTAACAGCGAAAGACTTCGTTTATTCTTGGAGAAGAGCTGTTGATTCAAATACGGGTGCCAAATTTGCTTACATACTATTTGATGTAAAAAATGCAGAGAAAATTAATAAAAAAGAATTACCAGTTGAGGAACTTGGTGTAAAAGCAATTGATGATCACACACTTGAAGTGGAATTAGATAACCCTGTTCCTTATTTTGTAAGTTTAACAGTCTATCCAACATTTTATCCTTTGAATGAGAAGTTTGTAAAAGAACAAGGAACAAAATTTGGATTAGAATCCAATACGACACTTTATAATGGCCCATTCGTTTTAAATGAATGGAAACATGAACAAAGTTTCCACCTTAAGAAAAATCCAACGTATTGGGAAAATAAAGAAGTGAAGCTTGAGGAGATAAACTTCAATATTGTTAAGGATCGTTCAACTGCTATAAATTTATATGAAACGAAAGCGATTGATCGTGTAGTATTAACATCAGAATTTGTAGATAAATACAAATCAGATGCTGATTTTAAAACAATTAAGAGACCATCTACACAATTCATTCGTTTAAATGAAAAAAATAAATTTTTAGCAAATAAAAATATCCGAAAAGCAATTGCGATGTCCTTTGAACGTGAAAATATCGGAAAAGTTATCTTAAACGATGGTTCAGAAGGAATGTATGGTTTTGTTCCGAAAGGTTTGGCAAAAGGACCTAACGGAAAAGACTTCCGTGAAGAGAACGGAAAGCTTATAAAAGAGGATGTTAAAGAAGCTCAAAAATATTGGGAAGCTGGTAAAAAAGAACTTGGTGTAGACAAAGTAGAGTTAGAGTTATTAAACTTTGATACTGATGATGCCAAAAAAATCGGAGAGTATTTAAAGGGACAATTCGAAAAGAACTTACCAGGTTTAACAGTTTCAACAAAAATGCAGCCATTTGCACAAAAATTAAAACTTGAAGCAAGTGGAGATTATGCGATGTCATATGCGGGATGGAGTCCAGATTATATGGATCCAATGTCATTCCTTGAAATGTATACAACAGGTAATTCACAAAATAAAGTGAATTACGCAAATCCAGCTTATGATGAACTAATTAAGAAAGCCAAAACAGAAGTAGATGTACAAGCTCGTTGGGATGCTCTATTAAAAGCAGAACAACAACTGCTTGAAGATGCAGCGATTGCTCCAGTATATCAACCTGGAAAGGCATATTTACAACGTAGTTCAATTACAGGCCTATTAGAACATAAATATGGCGGAGAATTTAGCTATAAGTGGGTTGAACTCAAAAACTAAAAATGGTTTCCATCATGAATAAGGGTATATGCCTATGATGGGCATGTGCTCTTATTTTAAAAAAATAAAAGTAAGAATATTTCAAACTATCTTATTGCTTTTGAGAAAAACGGGGAGGTGCTTGACTATGGGACGTTATGTATTAAAACGTTTCGTGTACATGGCTTTGACATTATTTTTAATTACTACACTGACTTTCTTTTTGATGAAATTACTACCGGGTTCTCCGCTTAAAAACCAGGAGAAGCTATCACCGGCACAAAAAGAAATCATTCTTGAAAAATATGGATTAAATGATCCAGTACCAGTTCAATATGCACGTTACTTAGGTAACTTAGCAAAAGGTGATTTAGGGGTATCATTCCAATATGATAACCGCCCAGTAACAGATATGATTGTGGATCGTATTGGACCATCAGCACAACTTGGTTTGCAAGCGATTATATTAGGAACATTTATCGGTTTAATTTTAGGAATCGTTGCGGCACTTCGTAACAATACGTGGGTCGATTATGGGGCGACAATTATTTCCGTACTCGGGATGTCGGTACCATCATTCGTATTCGCCGCATTACTACAATATTTCGTAGGGGTAAAACTTGGTTGGTTCCCAGTAGCATTCTGGAAAGGACCGGAGTTTACAGTAATGCCTACAATTGCCTTATCGATGGCAGTTATCGCAACAATCGCACGTTTCGCTCGTGCAGAGTTAATTGAGGTTATGCAAGCTGACTACATTTTAACAGCGAAAGCGAAAGGAATTAGCCAAGGCGTTATCATTATCAAGCACGCACTGCGTAACGCATTAATTCCAGTTGTAACAATTTTAGGACCAATGGTTGCAGGATTAATTACAGGGACACTAGTTATTGAGCAAATTTACGCTGTACCTGGACTTGGGGAACAATTCGTTAAATCGATTACAGTGAATGACTATACAGTTATTATGGGAACTACAATTTTCTATAGTGCGATCTTCATCTTAGTTATTTTCATTGTCGATATTTTATACGGAATTATTGATCCTCGTATTCGTTTAGCGGGAGGGAAAAAATGATGAAAGATGTACAAAAATTATCTCCAGATTTATTTCAACCAGCCAATCAAAGTAATGTTGATAATGAAGTCATTGCCCGTCCAAGCTTAACGTTTTGGCAAGATGTAAGAAGACGTTTGTTCCAACATAAAGGTGCAATGTTTGGTTTCGTATTATTAATGCTTATTGTACTACTAGCAATTATAGGACCGATGGTAAGTAAGCATTCTTATAAAGAGCAGGATTTAGGTCGTGCGAAAATGCCACCGAAAATTCCAGTGATTGAAAATGTTCATTGGCTACCATTTGACGGTACAGATCAATATGGTGTTGACCAATATGAAAAACGTGATATTAAAGAGTACTTCTGGTTTGGTACAGATGATCTTGGCCGTGATTTATGGACAAGAACATGGGAAGGTACACGAGTATCATTATATATCGCTCTTTTAGCAGCAGCGATTGACTTAGTAATTGGGGTTGCATACGGAGGTATTTCAGCCTTCTATGGCGGCAGAGTCGATAATATTATGCAACGTATTATGGAGATTATTAACGGTATTCCATACTTAATCATCGTTATTTTAATGGTAATCATTATGGGATCAGGTATTTGGTCTATTACACTTGCGATGGCAATTACAGGTTGGATAGGGATGTCGCGTATCGTTCGTGGACAAATCCTAAAATTAAAAAACCAAGAATATGTATTAGCATCTCGTACATTAGGGGCAACGAATACACAGTTAATTGTGAAGCACTTAATTCCGAACGTAATGGGACCAATTATCGTAATGACAATGTTTACAATTCCAACAGCGGTATTTGGTGAAGCATTCTTAAGCTTCATCGGACTAGGCATTCAGCCACCATTCGCATCACTTGGTTCTCTTGTAAATGATGGTTATAAATCAATTCAAACGTATCCACATATGATGTTCATCCCAGCGGTTGTCATCAGTATGTTAATCTTAGCATTCAACTTAATGGCAGACGGATTGCGCGACGCATTAGATCCAAAAATGCGTAAGTAAAAGAGGGGAGAAGTAAAAATGAAAACATTGCTAGAGGTAAAAGATTTGCAAGTCTCCTTTGATACACATGCAGGTGAAGTACAAGCTGTACGCGGCGTTACTTTTGATTTAAAAAAAGGAGAAACATTAGCGATTGTAGGAGAATCTGGTTCTGGTAAATCAGTTACTTCTAAAGCGTTAATGGGATTAATTCCGAATCCTCCAGGACGTATTAAAAACGGTGAAATCGTATTTGAAGGTCGTGACTTAACGAAACTAACAGAAAAAGAAATGCAGCAAGTACGCGGTAAAGATATTGCGATGATTTTCCAAGATCCAATGACATCATTAAATCCAACGATGACAATTGGTAATCAGATTATGGAAGGTCTTATTAAACACCAAGGAATGAGTAAAGCAGATGCACGTAAAGTTGCTTTAGAATTAATCGACCTTGTAGGTATTCCGAATCCAGAAGCACGCTTAAAACAATACCCTCACCAATTCTCAGGTGGTATGAGACAACGTGTAGTTATTGCGATGGCGTTAGCTTGTAATCCAAAATTATTAATCGCCGATGAGCCGACAACAGCGCTAGACGTTACGATTCAGGCGCAAATTTTAGAACTTATGAAGGACATTCAGCAAAAAACAGAAGCAGCAATCATTTTCATTACGCATGACTTAGGTGTAGTGGCAAATGTTGCAGACCGAGTTGCGGTTATGTACGCTGGTAAAGTTGTTGAAATTGGAACTGTTGATGAAATTTTCTACAATCCAAAACATCCATACACATGGGGCTTAATCGCATCTATGCCAAGCTTAGATGGTTCAGAGGACGAGCTATATGCGATTCCTGGAACGCCTCCAGACTTATTAAAACCGCCAAAGGGTGATGCTTTTGCACCACGTAACCCGCAGGCGCTGAAAATTGATTTTGAAATGGAACCACCTTTATTTAAAATAAGTGATACACATTATGCGGCAACTTGGTTACTTCATGAGCAAGCACCAGAAGTAAAACCACCAGCAGTTGTTGAAAAACGTATTCTTCAAATGAAAGCAGGTGAACAACATGACTAAACAACGTGAGAAATTAATTGAAGTAAAAAATGTGAAACAACACTTCGATGTGAGTGGTGGTGTTGTTAAAGCAGTTAATGATATTTCATTTGATATTTACCGCGGTGAAACATTTGGACTTGTAGGAGAATCTGGTTGTGGTAAATCAACAACTGGAAGAACGATCATTCGTTTATACGATGCAACTGCCGGTGAAGTGTTGTTCGATGGTGAAAATGTACATGGTAAAAAATCACGCGCAGAACTTAAGAAGTTCAACCGTAAAATGCAAATGATTTTCCAAGATCCATATGCATCATTAAATCCTCGTATGACAGTAGGGGATATTATCGCAGAAGGTATTGATATTCACGGACTAGCAAAAGGCAAAAAAGAGCGTATGGACCGTGTTCACGAACTGTTAAATACAGTTGGTTTAAATAAAGAGCACGCGAACCGTTTCCCGCATGAATTCTCAGGCGGACAACGTCAACGTATCGGTATCGCTCGTGCGCTAGCTGTAGAACCTGAATTTATCATTGCTGATGAACCAATCTCAGCACTTGACGTATCGATTCAGGCGCAAGTTGTAAACTTACTGAAACAGTTACAAAGAGAAAAAGGTTTAACATACTTATTCATCGCCCATGATTTATCGATGGTAAAATACATTAGTGATCGCATTGGTGTAATGTACCGTGGTCAAATCGTTGAGCTGACAACAAGTGAAGAGTTATATGAGAATCCAATGCATCCATATACAAAATCGCTACTATCAGCAATTCCACTTCCAGATCCAGATTATGAGCGCAATCGTAAACGTATCGTATACGACCCATCGCAGCATGATTATGGTAGTGAAGTGCCAACAATGCGCGAAATTCGCCCAGGACATTTCGTACTATGTTCTGAAGCAGAGTATAAGAAATATAAAGAAATCTATCAATAATAAAAAAAGCCATTCTTCCATTAAGGAAGGGTGGCTTTTTTCTACTATATAAATGAATTGTCAACATTGTCGGTAAGTCGATATATTGAAAGAATCGCCGATATAAATTTCATTCACTAATAACTACATCTTGATCAAACAAGTGTTACTGCGCCTGAACAGAAACGTTCTCATCTTGTTCATTTGGTTTAACAAGTGCATAACGTTCCCACGATCTACTTCTCCATCGGAAGAACATAATAATTGCCCGCGTCCATTCATCGATGGCAATCGCTAGCCAAATACCAACGAGCCCCATATCTAAATGGAAGGCGAAAAAGTAACCGAGTGGTAAGCTCATTAACACCATGGAGAATGCGCCGATTAAAACCGGATATTTTGCATCGCCAGCTGCACGAAGTGAATTAATGATGACGATGTTCATCGTCCGTCCTGTTTCAAGTAGTACACTTAGTAAAAGAACGCTTGCCCCTAGAGAGATAATATGGGGATTATCCGTAAATAGTCCCATTAATTGTGTGCGGAATGTAACAACGAGAATGACCATAAATAAAGTTACACCAATCGCCCATTGTACACTTTTCCATACGCGTGTGTAAGCTTCATCTTTTTCATTTCCGCCAACTAGGCGTCCAACGATAATAGCTGTTCCCATACCGATAGCAATTGCGAATAAATAAGTGAACATGGAAATGTTAGTAGCGTATTGTCTTGCTGCTAATGATTCCGTACCTAAGTATGTTGCGTAATATAAGAAGACAATTTGACAAGCTTGATACATGACTTGTTCGAATGCAGATGGAATGCCGATCTTTAAAATTTTGCCAACGTATTCTTTTGATAAAGTGAAGTAATATTGTAATTTCACACGGTATTCCATAACGCGATACAGTAACCAGAAGAAAACGATAAGTGCGATTAACCGGCTGACAGCGGAAGAAATCGCGGCCCCTTGCACACCAAGTTCAGGGAAACCGAATTTCCCGAAAATAAGTACGTAGTTTCCGGCGATATGAATAATATTCATTCCAAGCGAAACAAACATTGCTTGCTTTGTAAAGCCGTGAACGCGGATAATTGCGGCTAATGAGTTAATAATAGCTTGAAGGAAAATAGCTCCTCCGACGATGGATAGATAGCTTTGTGCATACGTTAGTACATCGCCTTGTAAATTCATTGCCACCATCATATGTTTTGAAAATAAAAGAAAACCAGCGCTTATAATGAGTCCGACCACTAAATTTAATGTGACTGCTAATGCTGATATTTTTGATGCTTCCATAAAGCGTTTAGAACCGAGGTATTGGGATACAACGATAGCTGCGCCATTCCCAATGACTTCTAGTACTAAAATCGCGATATGAAGGTATTGATTCGCTGCACCAACCCCAGATACAGCATCGTCTGATAATGCACTTAACATGAAAGTATCAGCGATCCCCATCAGCATAAAAAGAAAAACTTCTAGAAAAATAGGCCATGTTAATAAGAATAAACTTAATTTCTCTGTTGGCCCGTTTTTTGAGTGAATTGCTGTCATGTCCGTCCCCTCTTTACCGATATCTATTTTTAGCAAAGTGTATCGTAACACACTTTCATATCCTTTGCACTTAATTTAGCCTACATATTTTCAATATGAATAAACCTTCATTTTATGACAGAAAAGGAAGAATAATTATACGTAAGGTATTATAGAATATAAAATTTATTTTTCTCTGATAATTTAGAAAAGTATAAAATTTAGTGTTTTTAACACTTTAGTTCAATAAAAACGCAGTGTGAAACGTTTACAAATATAGAATGCGTTAACAGAAAATTTTAATAAAATAGAAATATAAATATACAAAGAATATATTTATGTGTATAATATGAATTATTAGAACATATATATATTTCTTTCTGTTTGAAAATGAAAGGGCTAACATTTTTTTGGAGGGTGGAAGTATGAAAAAAAAGATACCAGTTTTTGTAGCATCAACAGTAGCAATGAGCATGATTTTAGGGGCATGTGGCTACCAAAAAGATGAACCGCAAGCGAACGCAAAAGGGGATAGCGGGAAAAGCGGTGCGAAGCAAGTTATTAACTTAATTGAAACACAAGAAATTCCAACGATGGACCCAGCGTTATCAGCTGATGCAGTTTCTTCAAAAGTAATGAACAATACGATGGAAGGTCTATACCGCCTTGGGAAAGACGATAAATTAGTTCCAGGTGTAGCGAAGGAATTCCAGAAGTCAGAAGACGGTAAAAAGTATACATTTAAATTACGTGAAGATGCAAAATGGTCAAATGGTGAACCTGTAACGGCGAAAGATTTCGTGTATGCATGGCAAAGAGCAATTAATCCAGATACAGCTGCGAAATCGGCGTACATTATGTACGATATAAAAAATGCTGAGAAAATTAATAAAAAAGAGATGAGTCCAGATCAATTAGGCGTGAAAGCGATTGATGATCATACATTAGAAGTAGAATTAGATAATTCTATTCCATATCTTGTTGATTTAATGGTCTATCCGATCTTCTATCCTGCTAATGAAAAGTATGTGAAAGAGCAAGGGACGAAGTTTGGTTTAGAAGCAAATACAACACTTTATAACGGACCATTTACATTAAGTGATTGGCAACATGAACGTAGCTTCAAAATGACAAAGAGCCCATCGTATTGGGACAATAAAGAAGTGAAGCTCGAGGAAGTAAACTTTAATATTGTAAAAGATACGTCTACGCCAATTAATTTATATGAAACAAACGCAGTCGATCGAGCAACGTTATTAGCAGAGTTCATCGATAAATATAAAGGAAAACCAGATTTCAAAACGGTAGAAGATACATCTGTATTCTTCCTTCGCTTAAATCAAAAAGACCCAGCTTTAGCAAATAAAAATATTCGTAAAGCAATTTCTCTTGGTTTTGACCGTAAACCATTCGTTGATACATTATTAAATAACGGTTCTAAGCCAGCGACGGGATTAATTCCTGACAATTTCATTAAAGGACCGGATAAACAAGATTTCCGTGCTGAAAATGGAGATATTGTAAAACCGAATGTGAAAGAAGCGAAAAAGTATTGGGAAGCTGGTAAAAAAGAACTTGGTAAAAATGAAATCGAATTAGAGATGTTAAATGAAGACGTGGAATTATCGAAGAAAACTGGTGAATATTTAAAAGGTGAGTTAGAAAAGAATTTACCAGGTTTAACAGTGAAAATTAAACAGCAGCCATTCGCGCAAAAACTAAAATTAGAAGATGCGGGTGACTATGTAATGTCATTCTCTGGATGGAGTGCAGACTTCCCAGATCCAGTTACATATCTTGATATGTTCGTAACTGACGGAGCACAGAATAAAATGAATTATTCTAATCCGAAGTACGATGAGATTATTATGAAAGCGAAGAAAGATGGAAGCGACGTAAATGCTCGCTGGAAAAACTTATTAGAAGCAGAAAAAATGTTACTTGATGACGCTGCGATTGTTCCAGTATATCAACGTGGTAGAGCATATTTACAAAGAGAAACAATTAAAGATATGTACAACCATAAGTATGGTGGCGAAGTAAGCTTCAAATGGGCATCAGTAGGAAAATAACAAAAAAAAGCAGGTGATTACCTGCTTTTTTTAGTACGTACGTTTTTTATAAATGCCTTTTCCGCCAACTTGGTTCCAGCCAGATTGTACATCTAAACTTTTGTTAACAAACTTCATTTTTTCTTTCCCACCAAAGAGTTTTTCACCGATGCTATTTGTAATGACACCAATCAATGCTGTTATTCCGATGATGAGGGTAGCAACAATGATAAAATCAGTAAAAAAAGCGATCATATGCAAATTCCCCCTTTGCCTGTCTGTATTTTTATTGTATGAGATAAATGGTAAAAAAGAAAGAAATGTCAGAAAAAAATTTGATTTACTTTAGAAAGCATATAGACATGAGCAGGGAGATTTGTTAAAACAAGAACAGGCGTTCTGTTTCACTTCTAACCTTTAGAGTCTTACATTTTTCAATTGTTTTGTCGGGAAAAGGTAAGAAAACGCTCTCTTTTTGATAGGGAAGATTATGAAACTGTAATTGTATATCAATTGAAAATTATTGTAGAAAGTAAGTATCAAAAGGGTTGAAGACCGTTGTTAAAGGACAGTTTTACTGAGTTTAATCATGTTACATAGCAGTGGAGTACACGGAGAATTTTTCTCAACTAGCAGTAAATTCACTGTATATTTCTTGCAAAAACTATTGTATAATGATTATAGAAGTTACTTATTAAAAGTAATTGTTGTTGCTTACATGAATTGCGATTTTTTACTTTGCTATAAGACAAGTTATCGCAAAAAATTGCGGAAGTTAGAAATTTAAACTGTAATTAGTACAGAATTTGTACTCTTTAAGGAGAGTGAGCTTTGTATGGTAACATTATATAGTTCTCCAAGCTGTACGTCTTGTAGAAAGGCGAAATTATGGCTAGAGGAAAATCATATTCCTTATACAGAACGTAATATTTTCTCAGATCCATTAACGATTGATGAGATTAAAGAGATTTTACGTATGACAGAAAGCGGAACGGATGAGATTATTTCTACTCGTTCAAAAGTTTTCCAAGAATTGAATGTGAACTTAGAGTCTTTACCACTTCAAGATTTATATAAGATGATTCGTGACTATCCAGGTATTTTACGTCGTCCAATTATGATTGACGAAAAACGCCTTCAAGTAGGTTACAACGAAGACGAAATCCGTCGTTTCTTACCACGTACAGTAAGAACGTTCCAATTACGTGAAGCACAGCGTCTTGTAAATTAATTATAATAATATGAAAACCTTCTACCTATTATAGAGTAGAAGGTTTTTTTTTACTGTTTAACATTACGTAATCGCACTTGTTGAACGATAATACCTATGCATAAAACGGTGAAAATGAACAAATAAGGGATACTTGCGGTGAAACTAGGGTTATGATGAAAAAACGTTGTAAGTCTGTCTTCATGGGTAATCATTTTTCCTGCTGTATAGGCGAGAACTGATGCTCCGCAATAAATGAGAAATGGAAAGCGTTCCATGAGTATTAAAATAAGTTTGCTTCCCCAAATGATAATCGGAATAGAAATGAATAAACCGATAATTACGAGTGAAAGTCTTCCGTGAGCTGCTCCTGCAATGGCAATAACATTGTCAAACCCCATAACGAGATCCGCGAATACAATTGTACGCACAGCTTGGAATAAAGTTGTTTTTCCTTTGATAGAAGAAAGGTCGTTGTTATTATCAGTGAGTAAATTTACCGCAATTAATGTGAGTAAAATTCCGCCGATGAGTTGTAAAAATGGGATATCAAGTAAATAGACAGCTAGTATTGTGAGGAGAATTCGTAACACAATTGCTAAAATAGTACCAATCAAAATGGCTTTATTTCGTTTTGCTTCAGGTAAATTTCGGCTAGCTAGTGCGATGACAATTGCGTTATCGCCACCTAGTACAACATCGATACCGACAATCATTAGTACAGATGTTAAAAACTCTAAGTCCATTCGTCTGCCTCCATTTATGATGTTTTAATAAGCGAAATATATGTATGTGGTGAAGAAAGTTTGTCTAGTTTTGATCCCGCGCGCCCGGGGACAAAATAATCACCTCTAATAGAAGTTTCACTTTATTACAGTGTACGGGGGAATATGGGAATGTATGTCCAAATTTTTTGTGAGCAGTGCATTGGTATAATGGTATATTTATCCCGATTGGTGCGAGCTAGTAATCAGTGAAGGGTAAAAAAAATACTGATTAATGTTTCACTTTATGTAAACAGTCGAATACAGATAGGTATATAACTATTTTTGTAAAATAAATCGATTTTATTTCCCTTCTGGAGAATCTTATCATAAAATGAGAGTACGAGAATCTATTGATTTGTCATATGAGTGGGGGATCCCTTCATAACAATTCTAAACAGGAAGGGAGAGTTGTATTTTGGATATTGAAAGAGTTAACGATCATACGATGAAATTTTTTATTACGTACGTTGATATAGAGGATAGAGGATTTAACCGTGAAGAGATTTGGTATGACCGCGAACGAAGTGAAGAACTTTTTTGGGAAATGATGGATGAAGCTCGCGATCATGACGATTTCTTTATTGATGGACCGTTATGGATTCAAGTGCAAGCAGTCGATAAAGGGATTGAAGTACTTGTAACGAAAGCGGAGCTTTCAAAGGATGGACAAAAGCTGGAACTACCAATAGGTGTAGACAAAATTATAGACATTCCTCTAGATGAAGGCATCGAATCATTATTCCAGCAAGAATTAGTGGAAGAGGTAGAAGAACAAGTAGGAACAAACTTTAATGAAGATGGTACGTTTGGCTTTTTAATTAAGTTTAATGATTTTGAAGATGTCATTTCATTAAGTCATCGTCTTATCTTTGAAGATATAAAAGATGAATTGCATTCATTTGAGGACCGCTATTATGTATATGTGGAATTCGATGAAGTGCTACATGATGAAGAAGAAATTGATCGTATTTTAAGTATTGTTTTAGAATATGGAGAAGAATCTACTTTAACGATTCACCGTGTAAGTGAGTATGGGAAACAGGTTGTGAAAGAGCGTGCGCTTGAGACAATTCGCAACAATTTCCCTCCTAAAATGTAGGCCGATTTCTATAGTATGAAATCGGCTTTTTTTATGAAGAATAGGAAGGCTTTCTTATTTAGGGGGTAAGAGATGAAAAATACACTAAAACTACTTTTCTTTTTTCTACTACTGTTCGCATTATTTGTTTCATTACGCATGTTTATTGATGTAGCATTTTATTCGGATGTCATTGGGATAAAGGATGTTTCGATTTTAGGTATTATTAGTATTTTATTTACGGTTTCCGCATTTTTAATTGGATGTGTTATTTTCTTAGAAAACCGCCATCCGTCAAAAACACTTACGTGGTTAATCGTACTAGGTATTTTTCCAGTGTTCGGTTTCTTTGCTTATCTTTTATTTGGACAAAACTTTCGCAGAAAAAGAATGTTCCAAAAGAAGGCATTACTCGATGAACAGGCGTTTTTACAATATAAGGGACACGAAGATTACGAAGAACGGATTTTACGAAATCATAAGCATCAAGAATTGTTATTTCGTTTAGCAGATCGACTAGGTGCTTTAAATATTTCATTTCAAACTGAAACGAGGACGTTAACAAATGGAGACGAAACGTTTCAGGCAATTTTAGATGGGTTAAATCGAGCGAAACACCACATTCATATGGAGTATTACATTGTGCGTGATGACAAGCTCGGTACAGAAATTAAAGATATTTTAATAAAAAAATCAAAAGAAGGCGTTGTCGTTCGTTTTTTATACGACGCGGTTGGAAGCTTTAAATTATCAAATTCGTATATTGCAGAATTGAATGATGCAGGAGTAGAAATGATTCCATTTTTCCCTGTGCGCTTTCCAATTTTAAACGATAAAATTAATTATCGAAACCACCGGAAAATCGTTATTATAGATGGAAATGAAGGGTTTGTAGGTGGATTAAATATTGGTGATGAGTATTTAGGGAAGGATAAATATTTCGGTTTTTGGCGAGACACGCATTTATATTTACGCGGTGAAGCAGTTCAAAGTTTACAGCTAATTTTCCTTCAAGACTGGTTTTATATGACTGGTGAGGCGGTATTAGCACCTGAATATTTACAAGCGGAAGCAGTTGAGGGTGATCATTGGGGCGGAGTCCAACTTGTTGGAGGTGGACCGGATAATAAATGGGAAACAATTAAACATTTATATTTTGCAATGATTGCTTCAGCTAGGAAATCGATTTGGATTGCAACACCATACTTTATTCCAGATGATGATATTTTATCTGCATTAAAAGTAGCTGCACTTGCTGGTATTGATGTTCGTTTGTTAATGCCAAGTAAGCCGGATAAGCGGACTGTCTTTTATGCATCAAGATCGTACTTTCCGGAGTTATTAGATGCAGGAGTAAAAATATATGAGTATGAAAAAGGTTTTCTTCATAGTAAAGTTGTTATCGTTGATTCTGATCTCGCGTCAATTGGGACAGCTAATATGGATATGAGAAGTTTTCATTTAAACTTTGAAGTAAATGCCTTTTTATATGATACAGATAGTATTCGAAAGCTCGTTCAAGATTTTAAAGACGATTTAGAAGAGTCCAGTGAAATTCATGTTGACCGATTTCATAAGAGACGTCTTCATAGGCGGATTGTTGAATCGACGTATCGGTTATTATCACCTTTATTATAGAAAGAGATGTCCTAATTTAGGACATCTCTTTTTTTGAGAGGAATTTGTAGTAAATTGTAGAATACAAGGAGTTGAAAGGGTGTGATTGTGATGTTTATTGCAAGGAGAGAAAACGGAGAAAAAATTCACCTATTATATAACCGGGATGAAGAGCTTTTACGCGAAATGCGTAAACGAGAAAAATTATTTTGTACAGCTTGCGGAAAAGAAGTGCAAATGAAATTAGGAAAACAGAAGAGGTGGCATTTTGCTCATAAGAAAGTGGATTCATGTCTTGCCTTTTATGAAGCAGAATCTATGTATCATATGCACGGTAAAGAATTGTTATATAGATGGTTAAAACGTCAAGATTTTCATGTAGATATAGAGCGTTATCTGCCAGCAATCCAGCAACGGCCAGATATTTACGTAGAGAGAGCGGATAGAAAAATCGCGATTGAATATCAATGTGCAAATCTCTCCATAGAGCAGCTTTATAAGCGAACATATTCGTATTGGCAAGCTAGTATACAAGTCATCTGGATAATCGGTGGAAATCAGTTGAAAAAGCAATCCGCCTATTGGATGACATTCTCCTCCCTTATGGCGTTCTCCTTACAACCTTATCCTCAGCCATTTCTTATTTTCTTTTGTCCGAAACAAAAATCGTTTATGAAATGCGCATTTATCACTCCGTTTTCTACAAATGTCTCTTTCTCACGTACTATTTATTTACCAACCGATACGACTACTGTTGACATGCTCTTTTCTCCCGTTCCTTTCCAAAAAGAGATATTAGGACAAGAATGGAAGAGAAAAAAGGACCATTTTAGGCAAAACGCTCTATCTATCTGGAATTATAATCATAAGTCACTACTCCACCTCTTATATCAATATAAATGTACCCCAGCGAGTTTTCCTTCTGAAATCGGTATTCCGCTCCCATCCTCGTTTGCTTTTCAAACAAATCCATTTATATGGCAAGCTTCTCTTTATATGAAGTGTATAGGTATGCTTAAGGTAGGGGAGTATATTTCTCTGCAATACGTATGTAACTATGTAGCAAAGTATACGAAGAGGCGTCAACTTCCGTATTTTGTACAACATACATGGAAGGTAGCAGTTGCAGAGTATATGACATTTTTATGTTATATGGGTGTGTTAAATAAAGTAGGTACTAATAAGTATCGGAAAATAAAAGATGTTATTTTGTTAAAAACAGAGGAAGAAATTATGAAATATGATGAAATTTGCTTAGCGCATGCACTATCTCTATTTGAGACAAAGTACAACATGAGAGAGGGAAAAGGGGATATAATAAAGACTGATCGTGAAGGAATTACATAAGAAAAATCGAATTGTACTTAAGTAGAGATATTATAAGGAGGGCTTAAAGAATGGCTGAACAAAATACAGTAAAATCATTACCAAATCGCAATGAGATTGAAGAAGCAAACACATGGCGATTAGAAGATATTTTCCAAACAGATGCAGAATGGGAAAAAGAATTCCAAGCTATTAAAGAGCTATTACCGAAGTTAACTGAATTTAAAGGGAAACTTGGCGACTCTGCAGACAATTTGCTTGAGGCATTGCAATATGAAGATGAAATTTCAATGCGATTAGGTAAGCTATATACATATGCACATATGCGTTACGATCAAGATACAACAAACTCTGTGTATCAAGCATTAAATGATCGCGCAACAAATTTATACTCACAAGTATCTAGTAGCACAGCTTATATCGTGCCTGAAATTTTATCGATTTCAGAGGATACGTTACAATCATTCTTAAAAGAAAATAGAGACTTAAGTGTATATGAACATGCATTAGAAGAAATTACGCGTCAACGCCCGCACGTATTATCAGAAGTTGAGGAGGCTTTGCTAGCAGAAGCGTCTGAAGTGATGAGTGCATCAAGTAATACATTTGGTATGTTGAATAATGCGGATTTAAAATTCCCATCTATTAAAGGTGAAGATGGAGAAGAAGTAGAAATAACACATGGTCGTTACATTCAGTTTTTAGAAAGTGATGATCGTCGTGTGCGCGAAGATGCATTCAAAGCTGTATATGAAACGTACGGAAATTATAAGAACACATTTGCAAGTACGCTAAGCGGGGCTGTGAAACGTAATAATTTCAATGCACGCGTTCGTAAATACGATTCTGCACGTCAAGCTGCATTAAGTAATAATAATATCCCTGAGGCGGTGTATGATCAACTTATTGAATCAGTAAATGATAATTTACACTTACTACATCGATACATTGATATTCGTAAGCGTGCTCTAGGTCTTGATGAGCTTCATATGTACGATTTATATACACCACTTGTACCAGAAGTGAAAATGAATGTGAAGTATGAAGAAGCGCAAGAAATGTTATTGAAATCTTTAAATGTACTTGGTGATGAATATGTTGAAATTTTAAAAGAAGCATATGAAAATCGCTGGGTAGATGTATATGAGAATAAAGGAAAACGAAGCGGAGCATATTCATCTGGTGCATACGGAACAAATCCGTATATTTTAATGAACTGGCATGATAATGTAAATAATTTATTTACACTTGCTCATGAGTTTGGTCATTCAGTGCATAGTTACTATACAAGGAAGACACAACCGCACGTATATGGTGATTATTCAATCTTCGTTGCAGAAGTAGCATCAACTTGTAATGAAGCGCTTCTAAATGATTACTTATTGAAGACGACAGAAGATAAGAAAGAGCGTCTATATTTATTAAATCACTATTTAGAAGGATTCCGTGGTACTGTATTCCGTCAAACAATGTTTGCAGAGTTCGAGCATATCATTCATAAAAAAGTACAAGAAGGACATGCGGTTACGCCAGATATGTTAACGGAGATTTATTACGATTTAAATAAGAAATATTTCGGTGATGCTTTAGTAATTGATAAAGAAATCGGTTTAGAATGGTCTCGTATTCCGCACTTCTATTACAACTATTACGTATATCAATACGCAACAGGATTTAGTGCAGCGACAGCTTTGTCAAAACAAATTTTAGAAGAGGGACAACCAGCAGTAGAACGTTACATTAACGAATTCTTAAAAGCTGGAAGCTCTGATTACCCAATTGAAGTGTTGAAAAAAGCAGGAGTAGACATGGCATCGCCAGAACCTGTAAAAGAAGCATTGCAAGTATTTGAAGAGAAATTAAATGAATTAGAAGCACTATTGTTTGAAGAGAAGTAATGAAAAAAGACGAGGGATTTTATCCTCGTCTTTTTGTTTGAAACATTTGTTCAAAAGTATATAGTGTCGATATTTGTCGAATGATTAAAGTGATTTTCTTTACTTTTTCTATATTAGAAGGGATTTTCACGACTTATTTTTGTAGTTAAAATCCTTTAAATCGTTTTCTATAGTTGAAATAAGAAACAGCGATGACGATAACTCCGAATAAAAGAGGGAAGGCAATAATTTTAGGAAAAGCTTGTAATAGAGAGAGGATATACAAGAAAAAAGAAACAATAACACATAGAAAGATAAGAAAAATATGAGATTTTTTCATAAGGAAACCTCCTAAATTGCTTTTTTTATAGCTTATTCAAGAATGAAAACGTTTAGAATGTGACAAAAGTGTGAAATTCGACAAAAGGGGTTGTCATCTGACGTCGAATCTTGTAATATAATAAGCGTGAACGAATTCACATACAAACATATACCCCTTTGTTTGAACGTGAAAATTTCTCCCATCCCCTTTAATATTTTTATAAGCCGTAAAGAAAAAGACCTGGTGTTTACACCAGGTCTTTTTCTTTTGCTATCCATTTCCAATAACGCTCGCACTTCACTTCAATCATTTGTACTTTTCGTTTTAGTTGTAATTTTTTTAGTTCGCGCTCTATTTCTTGCTGAGGGCAGTCATATATAAATGAGATTTCCTTTGAAGAAATAAATTGTGTTGCTTCTAGTAATACTTCTAAAGGAGGTAATGGCTCTGGCTCAATCTCGCATTTTACAAGTTCTTTTAATAGCTGTACGTATACATCATAGGAATAAATTCCTGTGATTTTAATACCTTCCTCATCTGAATTTGCATGGAAAAATAGGAGGGAAGGTATTTCTGTAATATGCATCTCATTTGTGAATTTCAGGTCGCATTGGAAAGCTTTTTTTGCGCTAACTGAGTGTAGGTCCTTTTTAAATTCCTCTACATCGATGCCGCTATCTTTAGCACATGTAAGTAATAATTCACAGTCAGGGTTTGATACATTTTCAAGCAAAATGTATTCTTGGAGTTTTCGCAAAAACTTCGAACCTGCTTTTCGCCCTTGTAACTCCGCTGCCTTAATTGCCATCGAAACTAAATACGGTGTTGACGATGCCTCTTGCATATGTACTTTTCCATCACATGAAAAACCTTGTAAACTTGTTGTTTTTTCCCACACAAATCGAATATTAGCAGGTTTATTCCATTTGTGTGAGGAAGCGTTTGCCCCGTCCACTTTTCCTGTTACGATATGACGAATAGAGAAGTATTTCCCATATTCAAGCCATAGTTTAATAATAAATGGCTCGATATCCCAGCAATCTTTACAAAGTGGATCAATAAATAAATATGCTTCTACAGACTTATGCTCGCATGTGGAAGGAGAAGGCATATTCATATGCTTTGCTTCCTGCTTATCCATTACGCTTCACCTGTTTCATTTTGAGTATTGACCATATGTTGAGCAGTTAATGCTAAACGTTCGAAAACAAACTCTCTTATATGGCCGTGCACTCCTGTATCATCCATTGCTTGCTCCATACATGATAGCCAAGCTTCTGCGCGTTTTGGAGTAATCTCAAACGGAAGATGGCGTGCCCTTAGCATAGGATGCCCATGTTCTTCAGTGTATAAATTAGGACCACCTAAATATTGCGTTAAAAATTGTTTCTGCTTCCTAGCAGTTTCTGTTAAATCATCCGGGAAGATCGGAGATAAGTCAGGGTGTTCACTGACATGGGAATAAAATGTATCCACTAATGTTGCAATGCATTGTTCACCGCCAATTGCTTCAAATGGTGTCATAGGTTGCTTGCTCATCCTTTATAAACTCCTTTTTCCATGAAATGTATATCTATTGTAGCAATGGAATGTTAGGAAGGGCAACTAAACAGCCTTCATAACATTCTTTGCTTATTCTATATGTTGCTAATAAATCTTCACTTTCCAAAAAGGTGAAACATAGCCACCAGTAAATCACTTCTGCACTGATGGAAATTTTACTTTAGCGCTCTTCGTTTTGTTTGGCAAGGAAAAAGCGTTTTACTTTGTTGTCTGTATGACGAACTGGTACGTTATGTTGCTTTAATAACCTCATAAATGCTGCTTTACCAGTCTGTTCATCTTGCACTTCGTATTCGATTTCATAATCATCGTGATTGTAATAGAAACTATGATCAAAGACAAGTGTTCCGCCTTCAAATAATGTTTCAGCTCTTTCTGTTGTTAAACTTCCCATATAAGTTAAGGAGGAAACGGGAATTTGTAATTTGTCTAGCTGATCCATTACAGTTCCTTGAATGATTGCGTTTGTTTCCATCATAAGTTTTGCTTCTTTTTCTGTTATAGATTGATGAGTTTCTAATAAACCAATTTCAGCAGGTTGTTTTAATGTTAATGTATAAGTTCCATCTTTATGGCGAATACGAAGTGCAGAGCCTGCATCTTTTAAAGAGAAGTGAGGCGTTTCAAAGTAGTGATTTACTTGCTTTGTAAATGCTTCAATAGAAAAAGATTTGCATAATGTTTGGAATTCGTCCTCTGTAACCATATTTTTAAATTCAATTTCAATTTCTTGTGTCATTGTATGCGCTCCTTTTGAAAAATAATTCTTTCCACATTATCGTTTTTTCGCAAATTTGGTTCAATGTTTTATTTGTTTGCGTCCATGTTATGATACAATAATACTGTTAAGTAAGACAGGAAGTTGAGATGGAGGAGTTCGAGCATGCAAAATAAAATTCAAGTTAAGAGCGTAGAAATGAGAGAGAATGCGCTTATTTTTTGTGCGGAAAATACTGAAATAGAGGTAAAGGAGTTAAGTGCGCGTAATCACGTACTTGTAGACTCAGACAATTTATCATTTTTATATATCTTAGAAAACGAATCATCTTTCATTTATGTAAGTATTCCGCATACATGCTGGGAAGCAATGCATGAAGCGATGAATAAAGATACAGCGATGTTTATTCATGTGAATGATGTTGAAATAGAATTAGAAGGATTAAAAGAAGAAGTAGAATATTTAGTTGAAAATATTGAAGGTAATGCAAATTACGGAGAAGAACTAGTAACTGCTGTAGAAAAAGTGTTTCTATAGGCAAATGGATTGATTTTGGTGGTGGTTGAAATGAATCGTAATTGGGAAGAATTTTTAGCACCTTATCACCAAGCGGTGGCGGAGCTGAAAGTGAAACTAAAAGGAATGCGTACTCAATTTGCAATGTTAACGGAGCATTCTCCAATTGAGTTTGTAACAGGAAGGGTAAAGTCGGTTGCAAGTATTATTGATAAAGCGGAGAAGAGAAATGTACCGCTAGACCGGCTCAGAGAAGATATGCAGGACATCGCGGGCCTTCGAATGATGTGTCAATTTGTTGATGAGATTAAGCCTGTTGTAGAATATCTTCGAAAACGAAATGATTTTGAAATTGTGGAAGAACGTGATTATGTAACGCAAAAGAAAGATAGCGGTTATCGCTCTTACCACGTTGTCATTAGTTATCCTGTTCAAACGATACAGGGAGAAAAAAAAGTGTTAGTTGAAATTCAAATTCGCACGTTAGCAATGAATTTTTGGGCAACGATTGAGCATTCTTTAAATTACAAATATAGTGGACGTTTTCCTGAGGATATTAAAATACGCTTACAACGTGCAGCGGAAGCGGCGTTTTTATTAGATGAAGAAATGTCTTCCATTCGTCTTGAAATTCAAGAAGCGCAAAAGGTTTTTTCACGAAAGCAGGAAACGAAAGATTCTGAATCATAAACTAAAGGGTGTTGGACGATGAAATTTACAATTATGTCAAAGGGAGATCAATCATCAGATACACTAGCGAGTACAATGAAAGAATACTTGTTAGATTTTGGATTTACAATGGATGAAAAGGAACCTGATATTGTAATTTCTGTTGGGGGAGATGGAACGCTTTTATATGCATTTCATCGTTACTATAATCGATTAGATGAAACCGCATTTGTTGGTGTACATACAGGGCATTTAGGTTTCTATGCAGATTGGTTACCGACGGAAGTAGAGAAGTTGGTGATTGCAATCGCTAAAACACCATTCCAAGTGGTTGAATATCCACTTTTAGAAGTGATTATTCGCTATGTGAATGGTAGTAAAGAGTCGCAGTATTTGGCGATGAATGAAGCGACTGTAAAAAGCGCAGAAGGTACATTAGTAACAGAAGTGGAAATACGCGGAGAGTATTTCGAAACGTTTCGCGGAGATGGTCTTTGTATTTCTACTCCTTCAGGAAGTACCGCTTATAATAAGGCGCTTGGCGGAGCGATTATTCACCCTTCTATTGAAGCGATTCAAATTGCAGAAATGGCATCTATCAACAATCGTGTATTTCGTACGGTAGGTTCGCCACTCGTACTGCCGAAGCATCATACATGCGTTTTAAAGCCGGCTGCAGGAATGAACTTGCAAATTACGGTGGATCATTTGACGATGGTTCATCAAGATGTGAAATCAATTCAGTATCGCGTTGCAAACGAGAAAGTACGATTTGTTCGTTTCCGTCCGTTCCCATTCTGGAAACGTGTTCGTGACTCGTTTGTTGCAGATAAATAGAGAGGGTTTATATATTTGAACAGATTTACATTGAAATGGGATATAGGGCTGGCTGAAGAGGGAACTTTAGTTAGAGAATTTTTGAAAACAAAAGGGATTTCGAAAGCTGCTTTAACGGATATAAAGTTCCGTGGCGGAGCAATTGAAGTAAACGGTCAACACACGAGTGTTCGTCACAAGTTACAAGCTGGTGAAGCGTTACAAGTCTTTTTTCCAGTGGAGGAAAGAAGTGAAGGGATGGAAGTGGAAGAGATCCCTTTATGTATCGTATATGAAGATGATGCGGTTCTTGTTATAAATAAAGAAGCGAATATGTCAACGATTCCGTCTAGGGAGCATCCGTCAGGAAGTGTTGCAAACGCTATTTTATATCATTATGATAAACAAAATCTTGCAAGTACGGTGCACATTGTGACGAGGTTAGACCGTGATACTTCAGGGCTTATGTTAATTGCGAAAAATCGATTCGTTCACCACCTTTTATCGAAGCAGCATCAACAAAAAGGGGTGAAACGAACGTATGAGGCAATCGTTCATGGGACTATTTTAGAAGAAGTAGGAACGATTGACGCACCAATCGGACGAAAAGCGGATAGTATTATCGAGCGAACTGTCTGTGAAGATGGTCAAAGAGCTGTTACTCATTTTAGAGTGATGGAGAGTTCTTCCGATAAGACGCATGTAGCGCTTGAGCTCGAGACGGGAAGAACACATCAAATTCGTGTACATATGGCATATATAGGACATCCGCTACTTGGGGATGATTTATACGGTGGCCGAAGAGATGTGATAAAACGTCAAGCGCTTCATAGTACATCTTTGACGTTTTATCATCCTATTTTAGAAAAGGGAATGACTTTTACCGTAAGTATCCCAGAGGATATGCAATACGCTTTACATAACAATTAAAAGGGAACAAAATTCTTATCATAAAAAGAATTTTGTTCCCTTTTTTTAGCGAAATAATATTAAAATTTGATTTTCACCAGTACGTTTTATAACGAAAAAGCCACTTTCAGCTTTTGTAGCAATGCCGTCATCATTTGGACGACAATACCCGTGTGGTTCGCAAGTGCCGTCATCATGTACTAACATTTGTCCAATTAATCCGACAGGAAGCCACTCAGTACGGTCTTTTCTTGATATATACTTACAAGCTGGATCCCATTCTGTATTTAAAAGGGGTTGTATTTCTTGTTTGTTAGTACGTGTATATTGACGTTTTCCGAAGCTATCTGTTTCATAGCGTTTTTGCCAACTTAAAGCACCGCTATTTCCTATGAGAGCAGGAGTGGCGCTAGATATTCCTAATATGAATGAATCATTTGAAGTAGCTTTTCGGATTTTTTCTTCTCTACTAAATGTAACGAAATAACCGACATCAATAGGGCGATGATCTACTGTCTCAAACATTTGTGCAAAATCAGTACCGCTTGCATTGTAAGAAGCACCATCGATATACATTTCTCCGTTATGAGCAAGCCATTTTGCCCCTATATTATGATCGGTTTCACTTGTGCCATTCGCAATAAACCAAGAATAAGCTTCTTCTGCTGTGCCGAAGCGCCCCATAATATGGCTACCTGCAAAATTAGCTGTTGATGTATGATTTCCTTCCGCATGAGATGAGAATCCGTTAGCGATAGTTGCGGTTCCTTCTGCATGTGCTGCTTCGCCCAAAGCAATTGCATGTTTTCCTTCTGCATGAGAATAAGAGCCGCCTGCTGTCGTTTCACTTCCTTCGCTATGCGAACTATGTCCAGTTGCCTTTGTTTTTGAACCTTCTGCATGAGAAAAGGCACCCTCTGTATGAGTAAGAAATCCTTCGGCATGTGAGGCTATCCCGTCAGCTGTGGAGTGAAGGCCCTCCTTATATGCGTATCTGGCTACTTTTTCATTCTCTGCAGGAGTAGGTGAAAGTATAGGGGGATGAATGATGGTAGAATCCTCTTTTTTTATGTCATTGGTTAAAGTTAATTCCTCTTTTATTTTTGTTACTTGCTGTATAATATTGGTGGGAATTTCAGCTTGGGCCTTTTCTTTAATTGTTTTAGGAATTTCAGTTTGGGCCTTTTCTTTAATTGCTTTAGGAATTTCAGCTTGGGCCTTTTCTTTAATTGCTTTAGGAATTTCAGCTTGGACCTTTTCTTTAATTGCTTTAGGAATTTCAGTTTGGGCCTTTTCTTTACTTGCTCTAGGAATTTCAGCTTGGGCCTTTTCTTTACTTGCTCTAGGAATTTCAGCTTGGATTTTTTCTTTAATTGTTTCAGGAATTTCTTTGTTTATATTCTCCTGTAAATTCTTTGACTCAAGTATAGGCTCATTGTTATGAGAAAGGCGTTTCTTTTTTTGTAGTGCCTTTATTTTTCTGTTATCTATAATTCGTCTCATAACAGCATTTTCTAAAGAAATATATGTTCCTCTCGTTTTCCCTGTTTTTATTTCCTCTCGTTCTTCTATCTCTTCAATAGCCGCAGCTCGTATGCTACACCAGTTATTAATTCCATATATGGGATGATATAAAGGAGAGAAATTTCTTTTTTGTTTAGATCGTTTTTTCTTCATTCCGTCACCTCCTGCGACAGTATATGCCGCATAGTAAAAAAAAGATGCACTTCATGGCATCTTTTTTTTACTGTATGACCGATTTTTAACGAGGAATTCGCCTAGAAAGCATTCTTTATATGTACTGGGAATGAATTGTAAAAAGGTAAATATAATTATGAAATTGGGCGGAATTTCTCAGTGACAAAAGGTAGGGAGGAAGGGACGGAAATGGTCTCCATTTCAGGATAACGAAGTCCAGTTAGTTTGCCGCCAAATACAGCACCGGTATCAATATTGATTGTATGATTCACAAAGCGAGGCTCGTTGACAGGTGTATGTCCATATATAATCCATGTTTCTCCCTTATACTCTTTTGCCCAATCTCGGCGTACAGGTGAGCCGTCAGGATGCTTTTCTCCTGTAATATCACCATATAATACAAATGTTTGCACTTTTTTATCATTTCTTCCTATGTAATCCTGACGAATGCCAGCATGGCATACGATTAATTTCTTGTTATCCAGTATGTGATACAGTGGGGACTGCTCGTAAAGCGTAATGAACTTTTCTTTTATGATTTGTTGTTTATTAGAAGGTAATGCTTCATATTCGGCAACAGTTGTTTCGAGTCCATGAGCGATTGAAACATTACGCCCAAGGAAAAAACGATACAGTTTATTACAGTGATTCCCAGGCGCATAATAAGCTTCTTTTCTATTTATTACGAGCTCCCATACGATTTCAATCATACGTAATGAATGAGGGCCGCGGTCTGTAATATCACCAACGAACGCCAGCTTTCGATTGGCGTTATGTATAGGGAGACCACTAGCCCAGCTATATCCTAGTTTCGTTGTTAAATCTTGAAACTCTTGGAAGCATCCGTGAATATCACCTATAATGTCATATTTCATATGTAAACCTCCAGTTCATTTTTTCATTAGTATATCTAAAATGGATATAGAAAAAAACATACCGTTTTCCGATATGGTTCATTTAAACATAAAGACTTTCGTTCTTGAACGTACGTTTAAAATAAATCCAATAGCAATCATGTATGTGAGTAGTGAACTCCCGCCATAGCTCATAAGAGGTAATGTTATTCCTGTAATAGGGAGTAAACCGATTGTCATCCCAATATTTTGGAATACTTGGAAGGTGAACATTCCGATTGTACCAGCGCAAATATAACTACCGAAAGGTTCATTGCTTTCTAAAGCGATATGGATCATTCGGTAAATGAGTAAGAAAAAAAGTGAAATAATAACACTTGCTCCTAAAAAGCCGAACTGTTCAGCGACATTTGTGAAAATAAAATCTGTATGTGGCTCTGGAAAATATACTTGTCCATTTTCCCATCCTTTTCCTTGCATTTCTCCTGATCCGGTAGCTAAGAATGCCTGTCTTAATTGGTATCCTTGTGCGTCATATTCGTAAGGGGATAGCCAGCCATAGAAGCGGTTTAATTGATACTCTTTTAGAATACGTTCTTTAAAGAACTCTGTATGAGTGAAATAAATATATATTAAGGTAGAGCCTATGACGAAAATGACGGAGGTTAATCCGAGGATAAGGCGCCAACGTATACCAGAAACTAAAATCATTGCTGCAAGCATCGCTGATATTACCATAGTGTTTCCTAAATCAGGTTCTTTTGCGATTAAAAGTAGTGGAGGTAAACTAGCTGCGAATATTTTTCCAAGTAAAATAAAATCTTCACGGGTTGTCCGCAAAAAGTACTTTTCATTATGATTTGCTATAATTCGTCCAATGATGATAATTAAAAATAATTTCATAATTTCAGAAGGTTGAAAGTTTCCGATGCCTGGGAGTCTATACCATGCGGTAGCCCCTTTAATCGTAACGGCACCTGGAACTTGAAGCTCTAGACCAATAAGAAGTATGAGGGCAAAGCTATACAAATACCAAGCAATTTGTTTATATCGATCGAAATCAATAATCATAATAACGCCAATTGCCACAAATCCAATGACATACCATTGGATTTGTTTTAATGCAAAATTTATGTTTTGTAAAAATGGCGGTAAAGAAGCTTGTGCACTTGCAATAGCAAAGCAACTAACAGTCCCAATGGCAAATAAAATAAAGATTAGTATGTAGTCTATTTGATATTGAGAGTTCGTATCTTTCACAGTATGTATTCCTTTCTATCGCCTAGTAGGTGTGATGATGACGTGATTGCAAAAAATAATATGCAAGTAGACTGTTCATACATTTATTCCACTATTTATGGAAAGTCATACATAATAGGAAGGAGAATATCTCTTTTGTAATTATATTCAAGTTGTAGGGGAGATGCACATCCGCATTTAGAATGAGGTTGGGATGGTACCTATAAAATTGGGAAAGCAGTAAAACTGGTCCAGTCCTACTGCTAAGGAAACAATTATGCAATTTTTTCAATAACAATTGATGCCCCCGTACCAACAGCTAGTGATAATACCGCCTCTATACCAATTACTTCCACTGATACTGGAGCTGTTGTAATTTGTGCAATCGCTTGGATAACGATAGGTGTTCCAAGTGAAACTAAGTTTCTTACAGCACCTGGCACTGTTACGCCATTCACTTGAATTTCAATGCCACCCAGTAATCCTGATGTTGCGGTATATGCGATAACAGTAATTTTATATAATCCACTTTGGTGTATGGTGAAAGTATCGCTATCTAATTGAGTAATCGCTGTACCGAGCTGTGATCCAACGGTATTAAATGGTACAGGCGTGTTAATCCCAACGTTGATGCTACTCGCAGCGGAGTTAAATGCGTACAATCCTGCTGGAAGTCCTAATCTAGTCGGCCCAGTAGCACCAGTCGGCCCAGTGTTACCAGATGGCCCGGTATTGCCAGTCGGCCCAGTGTTACCAGATGGCCCGGTATTGCCAGTCGGCCCAGTGTTACCAGATGGCCCGGTATTGCCAGTCGGCCCAGTGTTACCAGATGGCCCGGTATTGCCAGTCGGCCCAGTGTTACCAGATGGCCCGGTAGTACCAGATGGTCCAGTGTTACCGATTGGTCCAGTATTGCCAGTCGGCCCGGTAGTACCAGATGGCCCGGTATCGCCAATTGGTCCAGTGTTACCAGTCAGCTCGGTGTTACCAGATGGTCCAGTATTGCCAGTCGGTCCAGGTGACAAGGGGAATTGTGGAAATGTAGGGTCGAATGTGCTGGAAGATAAAGAGTCACCTGGATTTAAGTCATTTGAATCATTATGATTGGACATAAATTCACCTCCATAAATCTCTCGTTATATAATAGGTGGAAATTAATGAGAAAATGACATGGATATTTGTATGCTTGAAAAGAAACTTTAATTATATGGAACAATATAATTAAATGGAAAGTTTTGTGTGCATATAACATATGATTGAGATGGAACAGGGTAAGTATATGGAATATTATAAAGATGTACTATCTCCATCATAAGGGAGAGATGCATAATGAAAGGGATTATTTTAGCGGGTGGAACTGGATCGAGACTATATCCAATAACGAAAGTAACGAATAAACATTTACTTTCCGTTGGGCGATATCCGATGATTTATCATGCAGTATATAAACTGAAACAATATTACGGATATAAATAATATGATACGAATGTAATCGGGACAGTCACTTTATTAGAGTTAGTGAAAAAATATCCACATATTAAACTCGTGCAAGTATTAACAGATGAAGTTTATGGGTCTTTAGGGAAAACAGGGAAGTTTACCGAGGAAACCCCATTAGCGCCAAATAGTCCTTACTCTTCCATTAAGGCGAGCGCTGATATGATAGCTTTATCTTATTATAAAACATATCAATTACCAGCCATAGTGACGCGTTGTTCTAATAACTATGGGCCGTATCAATATCCTGAGAAGTTAATTCCATTAATGGTTACGAATGCGTTGGAAGGAAAAAATCTACCGTTATATGGTGATGGATTAAATGTAAGAGATTGGTTACATGTAACGGATCATTGTAGCGCGATTGATGTTGTTTTGCATAAGGGGCGTTTAGGAGAAGTATATAATATAGGCGGAAATAACGAAAAAACAAATGTAGATGTTGTGGAACAAATTATTAATCTATTGGGAAAAACAAAAAAGATATTGAATTTGTTACAGACCGTCTAGGTCACGATCTTCGTTATGCGATTGATGCACAAAAAATGAAGAATGAGTTTGGTTGGGAACCGAAGTATACGTTTGAACAAGGGTTAAAAGAAACGGTGGAAAGGTATGAAAATAATATATTCTATCTTTCAACATAACATGCTACGATTAAGTAGTTTTTTACAAATGCCTTCTTGGGAAGAAGGATTAGAGCGGTTTTTTATAGAAACAAAAAGTTATTAACAAATTTAAGTTAATGACTTTTTTGTTTGCCTTTAAGAGGTTTTATGTTACTATAATCATAGTATCAGGTACTAATAACAAGTATAAGTATTTCTGGGAGGATATATCATGGAACTATTACAAGGGAAAACATTTGTTGTTATGGGCGTTGCGAACCAAAGAAGTATTGCATGGGGAATTGCTCGCTCTTTGCATAATGCAGGTGCAAAATTAATATTCACATTTGCAGGAGAGCGTTTAGAAAGAAACGTTCGTGAATTAGCGGATACATTAGAAGGGCAAGAATCACTTGTATTACCTTGTGATGTAACGAATGATGAAGAACTTACAGCTTGTTTTGAAACGATTAAGCAAGAAGTTGGTACAATTCACGGTGTAGCACATTGTATTGCTTTTGCAAATCGTGATGATTTAAAAGGCGAATTTGTAGATACTTCTCGCGATGGATTTTTACTTGCACAAAATATTAGTGCATTCTCTTTAACAGCTGTAGCAAGAGAAGCGAAGAAAGTGATGACAGAAGGCGGAAATATTTTAACGTTAACATACCTTGGCGGCGAGCGCGTTGTGAAAAACTATAACGTTATGGGTGTTGCAAAAGCTTCATTAGAAGCGAGCGTGAAATATTTAGCGAACGATTTAGGCCAACATGGCATTCGTGTTAACGCTATTTCTGCAGGACCAATTCGTACGTTATCTGCGAAAGGTGTAGGCGATTTCAACTCAATCTTAAGAGAAATCGAGGAGCGCGCACCACTTCGTCGCACAACAACTCCAGAAGAAGTTGGGGATACAGCGGTATTCTTATTCAGTGATTTAGCACGCGGAGTAACAGGTGAGAATATTCATGTTGATTCAGGATATCATATTCTAGGATAAATATAATATTTATTATAGTTTGTTAAAGGGCAGTCTCTAAATATTGAGGCTGTCCTTTTTAATTGTTCTCGGAAAGAACGATTTTTAACGAAAGTTCTTGCATCGTTATGAATATAACTATAATAGTACACGATTTATCCAGCTATGTATGGAAGTGGGAGGGACGAGTGTGAAGAATAAAAGCTCAACAGTTGGAAAACCGTTGTTATATATTGCGCAAGTAAATTTAGAACTTGCTGCACCGAAAATAAAAAGAATTATCCTTACAAACTTTGAAAGTGAGGATAGAAAAGAGAAAAGTGATAGAAATGAAAATAGTGTAAGTAGTGAGGTGGAAGAGACAGTAGAAAAAGAAAAGCTTGAGAAAGAGGAGCAGCAAGTGGAGGAAGAGGAAGAAGTAGAAGAGGAACCAGAAGAGCAAGAGCAGGTGAGAACAGTCCCGCACAATAAATCATTTAAGGATATGAGCAATGAAGAAAAAATTCAGTTTTTAGTAAACCGCCCTCATTACATTCCGAAAGTAAGATGTAGAATAAAAACAGCGACAGTCTCATATGTAGGATCTATTATTTCATATCGAAATGGTGTTGTATCAATTATGCCGCCAAATAGTATGAGAGATATTCGAGTATCTATAGAAGAGATAAAATCAATTGATATGGCTGTTTTTTAAATTATGTAAAGGTGGTAGATCAATTCTACCACCCCAATAGTTTTTTAGTTTACTTATTAGATAGTAACGTCTCGTAAGCACTGAATAGCACAGAAACAGCTTAAATCAACAGTAATGCAAGTATTTGTACCGCGTAAAGTTGCATTTGGTAAATTTAAAAACGTACAAATTTGTTTATTCCCATCTGTTACTGGATCTCCGCCGACAGTTACAGTTAATACACGTAATACAGCACAGCTATCGTCATCTACGCTCTCGACGCGGAAAAATGGTGACGTACATTCTGTAAGGCTTCCGGATGGCGCAAATGCCTCAAAAGGTATTCCAGCTTTTGTGTATAAAATAAAAGGACGTGTATTTGCTACTGATGAACTGCTGTGTGCTCCTAAAAATGGAATTTCGCAACCAGATCCGCATGTTGTAGTAGAACAATCTTGTAATTCATTGATAAATTTTACAACATCAACTACGCAATGAGAAGAGCTATGGTGTTTATTTTCGTTACAACTCATTAATGTCACTCCTTATCTTCTTGTTTGTATTTACATTAATAAGATATTGGAGTAGGGGAGATTTGGTCACAGTCTCAAGACCTTTTTTTTTAAATAGGCTAAAGAAGATAGGGAAGGTGGAATCATGTTATTTACAAGCTGGCTTTTATTTTTTATTTTCGCGCTAGCTGCTTTTAGGTTAACTCGTCTTATTGTTTATGATAAAATTACAGCCTTTTTGCGAAGACCGTTTATTGATGAGTTAGAGATTACAGAGCCAGATGGAAGCGTATCGACTTTTACAAAAGTGAAAGGTAACGGATTAAGAAAGTGGATTGGAGAATTATTAAGTTGCTATTGGTGTACAGGTGTATGGGTCAGTGCTTTTTTATTAGTCTTATATAATTGGATTCAAATTGTTGCAGAGCCGCTACTAGCGTTATTAGCTATTGCAGGAGCAGCAGCAATTATTGAAACAATTACAGGATACTTTATGGGAGAATAATAAATTTCCATGTTAGAAAAAGCGGAGTTTAAAAGAATGAGGGAACGGAAATAAGGAGTTGTTCATATAGTAAATAGACAGAATTGACAGTAGAGGAGATGTTTGCTGTGAGCAATAATCCAAGGCCAAATTCATATGATCTTCAGCAGTGGTACTACCTACAGCAACAGCAACAGCAACAGCAACAGCAACAGCAACAGCAACAGCAACAGCAACAGCAACAGCAACAGCAACAGCAACAGCAACAGCAACAGCAACAGCAACAGCAACAAGAACAACAACAGGCATATCAAGAACAATTACAGCAACAAGGATTCGTAAAGAAAAAGGGATGTAATTGTGGCAAGAAGAAAAATACAATAAAACAATATGAAGAATGAAACACTCATGTTATTGTGAGTGTTTTTCATTTAATAATTAAACGTGGTACTCCAATTAAGAAATACCACGTTTGGTTAAACGATTTGTACGACTGTTAATGCTGCTGCGCGAATATCTACACTACCTTCTAATTCAACCGGTACGATTTGAATGAAATTATTAGGGTTTAAGTTAATGAGAACAGTACCACTGGAAACTTCTACTTGACCGGCACCAATAACGTTAGAGCGTACTGCTGTACCAGATCCAGGAATAACATTCTGCGGCGTATTTAATGATAAGAAAAAACGAGCCGCTGATGGTATAAAATTAGGATCATTAAAACTTATTGATAATGTATAGCTGATTTGATAAATACCAGTTCTTTGTATTTTAATGCCATTTCCTACACTTACTGTATCATTTATTACTGGAATAGTGAGATCTGGGTTTGAACTTGTACTAGGTAATAACAGTGGTGTGAATAATGAAGCGAATTGAGGGGCGAGAGCGTTGAATGCAAAGCCGAAAGCTGGCAATGTACTAACGGCTTTTGCGTTGCAATCAATTTTATTAAATTTATATTTATCAGAAGAGAGCATGTTTTTCACTCCTTTATTTCTTCTACTTTTAGTCAATGAAAGGGATAAGTTTTTTGTTCTAGACAAGTTCCTAATTTTATAAAAAACTACATTAGTACCTTTTAAGCATGGATTGGGTGACAGAAATTTCTGCCACCCAATCCATGCTTAAATCATTATTCAGTTTTAAATCGTAACATCACGTAAGCATTGAATAGCGCAGAAACAGCTTAAATCAACAGTAATGCAAGAATTCGTTCCTCGTAAAGTCGCATTTGGTAAATTTAAAAACGTGCAAATTGGATCATCGCCAGGTGATACAGGATCTCCGCCTATAGTTACGGTTAGTACACGTAATACAGCACAGCCATCATCATCTATGCTTTCAACTCGGAAAATTGGGGAAGTGCAACTAGTAAGGCTGGTAGATGGCGCAAATGCTTCGAAAGGTGTTCCAGCTTTTGTGTATAAAATAAAAGGACGCGTATTCGCTACTGATGCGCTATTATGTGCTCCTAAAAATGGAACTTCGCATCCAGATCCACATGTTGTGGTTGCACATTCTTGTAATTCATGTATAAAACGAACGACATTAGATACACAGTTGAAATCAAAATCATGGTGATGATGATCTTCGTTACAATTGCAGCTCATTATGTTCACTCCTTATCGTGAGTTCTGACATACACTATTACAATATGAACGGGATATGGTTGATATTACGTTAATTCTCAGGATAGAAACAGGGAATTTATATAGAGGGGATGTACATAAGGTGATATGCAAAAAGACACCCTTATTTAATGGATGTCTTTTCAGGTAAATCTTTTCGCGTAGTATATAAAAAACGAGATATATCTAGTTTCTTTCCTCTGAAAAATTGCGGGGAGGAAATGTAAAGTTCTTCTTTTGCGCGTGTAATGGCGACATAGAGTAATCGTCTTTCTTCTTCTAACGCTTCAGAAGTCTCAGTTACACGGTCATTGGCATCTTTTAAAGAAGAAGTATGCGGCAATATACCATCGCTTGCTCCGAGTAAAAAGACGCATGGAAACTCAAGGCCTTTTGCGTTATGAATCGACATAAGCGATACGGCATCTTTTTGCGGCATTGTTTTTAATGCTTCCATTTCTTTTTGACCTTGAATTGCTTCATTAATAAATTGTAAATAAGCTGGAATATCCGTAAAGCGAGTTGCTGATTCCATTAATTCTTCTAGCATTTCTTCTTGTATGTCCTTATGCATCGTAAAGGAAGAACGATCATTACTTTGTAAGTACTCTAAATATTTTCCTTTACCATGAATAATTTCTTTCAATGCTTTTTTCGGTTCAAGTTCTTTTATAAATTTAATAAAATCGATGCGTTCATTTACTTTTTTAACTTGAAAAGGTTTCAAGCTTGGATTTAGTAATAGGAAATGAAGAAGGGAAGGGAACCGGCCCTCACCATATTTCCATTGTTCACGTTCAATAAATGAAATGCACTCATCACGGCCAATATACATTGTTGGTAATATATTTGAAAGTGATTCGAGGCGGAACGGTCCAAGCACGAGTCGTAAGTGATCTAATACGGGCCTAATTAAAGAATGTTCGTAGAAAGATTGGCTCGCTCCATGTTTAATAAATGGAATCTTATGAATTGTAAGCTGATCAAGTAAAGAACGGCTTACAGAATGTGTACGATATAATAAACAAAAATCTTTATAATTTCGTTCACCACTATCTACTTTTTCCTGAATGAGTTGCAAAATTTGATTTGCTTCATCAAGAGTTGTCGCAGGTCGTGCATAAAATGGCTGCATGCCATCGTTACGAACAGAATATAGCTCTTTATCAAAACGTTCTTGATTGAGCTTAATAACTTCATTTCCAAGTCCGACGATAAATGGATTAGATCGATAATTCGTATTAAGCGCGATAATCGTTGTATTATCAAATTCCTTTGGAAAAGATAAAATAATTTGGTGACTTGCCCCTCGCCAGCCGTAAATCGCTTGATCGTCATCACCTGCGATAAATAAATTATTTCTTGGCGTGGCTAACAATTTTACAATTTCATATTGTGCATACGACGTATCTTGAAACTCATCTACTTCGATGTAATGAAAACGCTCTTGTAATTGAGTAAGCAGGGGAGCGTTATTTTCTAACAGATAATACATTTCTAATAAGATGTCGTCAAAATCGATATAATTGTATCGTTGTTTTACCTCTTCGAAACGTTCGTATACTTCTTTGAACTCTTGTTCAACCGGTGTTTTCGCTTTTACATCTTTCGGACGATTCAATTTATTTTTCTCAAGTGAAATCATAGCGAGTATCGTTTCGGCATCATAAGCGTCTTTTAAGCGTAATTCTTTCAAAATTTTCTTTATCATAATTTGTTTATGTTTTTCATTTGCTAAAATTTGCTGATTATATCCTTGACTACGAAGCAATTTTAAAAAGACAGAGTGGAATGTACCAGCAACGACATAGCTACTTGCGGCATGATTCATACCAGGTAAATTCGCTACACGGCTTCGAATTTCTTCAGCTGCTTTTTGTGTAAACGTCAGCAGCAAAATATTTCGCGGATGGACATGTTTTACATTAACTAAATAACCAACGCGAGTTGTCAAAACAGATGTTTTACCACTTCCAGCACCAGCTAGTGTAAGGACAGGTCCTTCTGTCGTTTGCACTGCTTCTAACTGTTTTTCATTTAAATAAACACCTTGCTGTTCTAAAGCGCGGAAATATGCCGCATCTGCATCTTCTTCCATAATTAAATGGGTAGATGTTTTCGGAATATGATACGTCGCTTGCGGAATGCCAGCATGTGTTAACGATTTTTGTGAAAATTTTTCTTGTGTCATATATTCACCTTCAAAACTATAGCATCAACATTTAACTTTAGCGGAAGAAAAAGAAAATAGCAATGTAAAAAACAGGAGGGGCTACCTCCTGCTACAAAATTATCCCGCTATTTGCGGGCAGTAAAACTCCAAACTCAAAATTCAGGTGGGAGATCAACTGCCCGTAAACGCCCGATTGGTGAAGGCTAATAATCAGTGGGGGATGAACAAAACCCCCACTGATTAAAGTTTCACTTTATAATTCTTTTATCATTACGACGTGCGGGATATTTGCTTCCATAAACACATCAGAAGCCGTCACGTATCCTAGCTTCGTATAGAAATCTTCAGCATGTGTTTGGGCATGAAGTTTCAATTTTGGAAGTGCTTCTTCCTTTGCATATGCTTCAAGTGCATCCATAACAATTTTTCCAATGCCTTTTTTACGATGGGAAGCTAGTACACAAATGCGTTCCATTTTTCCTATTCCATCAACGATGCGGAAGCGACCAGCACCAACTGGAACATCATTATCATATATAACAACGTGTGTTGAAATTTTTTCAAACTCATCATACTCTTCTTCTGCAGAAACTCGTTGTTCATTTACAAAAACTTGTTTACGTACAGAGAATGCATCACTTAGCTGTTCGTCTGTTTGTACGATTTGTGCGTGCAAATTAGTTGTTCCCCTTTCCAAGGTGGAATGTTTCATGTACAGTCCACGTCCCGTTTTCTAATTGATATAGAAGGTGGAAACGATCGATTGGTTGCTCATAATAAAAATCTTTCATACGTAATCGACCTAATACATCAGCGTGCTCTGCATCTGATAAGTCTTGACCGATTGTTAAATGAGGTACGAAAGAGTACTCGCGTTCTTGTGTAAAGAATCCATTATGCATTTCTTCATTTAAGAAAGTAAGTTCAGGTGTTTTTTCAACTTTAAAATAAAGAACATTATTAACAGGTGCGAATGAACCGACTTTCCCGACATGAAGGGTGAAAGGATTCGTTTTATTTGCGATTGTATGTAACTCATTCACAATCGATTCTAATTGATCATCTTGCGTCTCAAAGGGTGTTTTCAATGTAATGTGTGGCGGAACTAATGCGTAATGCGGATCATAACGTTTACGCAATCCGTTCGCTTTATCTTGAATCATTTTTGATGGAAAAATTACAATGCCTAATTTCATGTTCCAATTCCTCCCTTTGCAAGTCTAGTTAGATTTTGAGAATAAATCTCTTTATCTATTATATCAAATTATTCTGAACACTGCTCTCTATTATTTCATTGATAGAATATGAGAAAATGCTTTCGGTAAATCTGCTTGCCAATACTTCCAAGTGTGATTCCCTTCAAACTCTTCATAATGCGTGATGAAATTTCTATCTGTAAGTAGTTTATTTAACTCGCGATTTGGTTCTACGAAATCAGATACTTGTCCATCTGTACGCTTGACAGCTGTTTCTTCGGTCCCAATTACGTGATAAAGATCTAGCGCTCCCGGATTTTTGAAATCTTTTGCTAAGTTCATCACTGTTTCATCAACAAATGGTGATTGCATAACGACCTTACCAAATGTATGCGGATACATAAGTGCGGTCATAAAGGAAACTGTACCGCCAAGAGAATCTCCAATTAAAACGCGCCCTTTACCCATTTGATACGTTGGATAATTTTCATCAATATATGGAGCAAGTTCATGAGCAAGGAAACGAATGTAAGCAGCATTCTTTACATCGCTTGGGAAATATTTTTCCTTACGATCGTGTACATTTTTATATGGAATACCGACAATAATTGTGCGTTCAATTTCTTCAGTTTCACGAAGACGCTCAATTACACGGTGCGCTTTACCGAGCTGAAAATAATCTCTACCATCTTGTGCAATAACAACCGTATGCTTATGGAGAGGTGTGTAATTTACTGGTAAATAAACAAGAAGTGTAAGTTCCTCTTGAAGTGATGTACTAAAAAATGAAATTTCTTCAATTCTCCCTATTGTTTGATTCATGTATATCCCCCTAAATAAAAATTTACTGTAATGATTGTAAGAGCGACGCTTGTAGTGAAAAGGAAAGAAATAATCACTAATAGGTGCCTTAATTTCTATTTTACCATAATGGTACGAAGAATCTAAAAAATTAGTATTTAAGTTATGAAAGAAAACGGATATAATGAAGTGGGATTTTTTACAGGTGAGAGGGGAGACAGGATTTGAAACAAGAAAGGTCAATCGCACTACCATTAGCCATTTCCATTATAGCCATTTCATTCGCAGCTGTTTTTGCAAAGATGTCCTCAGCACCATCTTCAATTTTAAGTATGTATCGATTATTGATTATCGTACTTATTATGCTGCCTATCGTTTGGAAAAAACGGGAAGAGTTTAGTAAGATTCAAATAAAAGATTGGGGATTTTTAATTGGATCTGGTTTCTTTTTAGCACTTCATTTTCTTTTATGGTTTGAATCTTTAAAGCATACAACAGTTGCTAGTTCGACGATTATTTTAGCACTTCAACCTATCGTATCTTTAGTTGGAGGTTTTTTGCTGTTTAAAGAAAGAACAACCTATTCAGCAATTGCGACGATGGGAATTGCGATACTAGGCGTAATGTGTATTGGTTGGGGAGATTTAGGACTAAGTGAGCAAGCGATTTATGGGGATATATTATCCTTTTTAAGTGTGATAGCAGTTGTCGGTTATTTATTTATCGGACAAACGACAGTAAAGAAAGTATCGCATTGGATTTATAGTTTCACTGTATTTGCCTTCGCTGGTATATTTATAGCAATTTATAACGTTATGCTGCAAGTGCCATTTACAGGTTATACGAAGTGGGACTGGAGCATTTTTCTTTTACTTGCGATTGTACCGACAGTGTCACACGTAATTAATAATTGGCTATTAAATTACGTAAATGCAACAACAATTTCAATGAGCATTTTAGGAGAACCAGTTGGGGCATCTATACTTGCGTTCTTCTTACTTGGAGAAAAATTAAATGCAATGCAAATTATCGGTAGCATGCTTGTATTGTTTGGTGTATCTGTTTTCTTACTACAGCAACAAAAGCGAACAGCAAAAAATGTGGTGAACGAGCCGGTGTGTACACAGGAATTATAATGTTAGGGGAGAAAAGAGAAGTTGTGATACTTCTCTTTTTGTTTTATAGAAATTTAAGTGAAGAAGGGGGAGAGAAATGGAAGAGATATTAAAGAAGTATATGAAGAGTTTTACAACATTAAGTGAAGAAGAGCAGCAACTGATCCTCAGTGAATTACAAATTGAAGAATATAAAAAAGGAACAGTGCTCCTAAGACAAGGAGATGTTCCGTCTAAATGTTATTTTGTGTTAAAAGGATGCGTGAGGCAACATTGTATAGATGAAGCCGGGAAAGAAGTTACATCAAATTTTTATACAGAAGAACAAGCAATCGCAAATTTCAATCATCATAAACAAGATAAATCATCCCCACATACGTTAACGTGCCTAGAAGATTGTCTAGTTGTAGTTGGCGATCTGTATAGTGAAAAGGACATGTATAAGAAATATTCACAGTTAGAAGAAATGACGCGCCAAATGATTGAATACAATTTTGGTGAAGTGCAAGAAGAGCTTACGTTATTTATTGCATCGACACCAGAAGAGCGCTACAAATCATTATTACAAAAACGACCGCATTTAATTCATCGTGTTCCGCAATATCAACTGGCAAGTTATCTAGGTATTACGCCAGAATCATTAAGCAGAATTAAGAAACGACTCAAACAGTAGAGTTTTTTCCACCTCTAAGTAATAGCCATATACTAAATCCTAGTTCACCTGCAATCATCGGTAGTTGAAAGACAACGTTAAGAATGGAAATAATAGCATCATATTGTGAAAACATCGTATTCATTACGTTAATGATGATATAGCCGATTGCAGCAACAAGCAGTAATATACTAATAGTTTTCGGTATGTTTTTAGATTGAAAGGTTACGTATCCTAAGGTGAGAAGATGTAAGCCGAAAATGATTAATCCTACAGACCAAATGTATTCAAAAGCTTCTAGAAATAACATTGTATATGCTTCTGAATTAGCAACTGTGCTTTTTGAAAGTAGCAATACAAATATTAAATTGAATATAGCAATCCCAAGTATAGCTGTATACATAAGACGAAGACAGGCAGCTAGTAATGAGAGGCTAGCATGGATAGGTTTTAGAAAGAAATAAAGAGCCCACGAGGCAATAATATCCGTAATAAAAAGGATAATCCATCCGAAAATTTCTGCTTTGAAAAGTGAACTTGAAGTTTGAATATTATGGAGTGTCGTGCTCGCATCTCCTTGTACAACGAGATTTCCGTGAACAAAACCGTAAGAAAAAAATGCAGCAAATGCCATAATAAGAAGAGAAGCACCAGCAAATAAGGCAAACTTTCGTTCATTCATATGTCGACCTCCTATTTCAATATTACTTTTATTTTAATAAGAGAAGGAGGATGATTCATTGACTTAAATCAAGAGAGGAGAGAGCGTAATGGAATTTCCATCAAAAAAAGATGGATGGTTATATCCAATCTTTTTCATTGTTTTAGGCGCCTGTTTTGCTCCAATATTTGCAGGGAGAGAATACTTTCTCTTATTTTTTACAATTCCATTAGCTATACTGTTTAGTTGGAGTTGGTTTTCAACAAAATATATCGTTAAGGAAGAAATAATTATGATTACATCAGGTCCCGTTAAAAAACGTATATTTATACGAGACATAAAACGAATTTCCAATACAAAAAATCCAATATCGGCTTATGCGTTATCATTTGATCGATTAGAAATTGTTTACGGATCATATGAAACAGAACTTATTTCTCCAAGAAATAAAGAAGAATTTATTTTGTTGCTAAAAAGAAAAAATCCTGGAATTGAAATAAAGTAAGAGAGTGGATACGAATCCACTCTCTTTATGTTACTTTGGATTTGTCATATAAGGTTGTACGTGAACGACACATAAGTCGCGGAATTTCCCTTCAGCAGTTGTGACAATAACAACTGCTCTTCCCGCACTTTTTCCTGTAATCGTTACTGTCTCACCTTTCGGATAGATGGTGATGACATCGGAATTCATATTTGTCCAAATAAGCTCTTGATTCGTTGCCTGCATTGGTAAAACGGAAGCCGATAAATCGGCGCTTTGTCCGCTTTTTATTTTAAGTTTATTTTTCTGTATATGAATACCAATTACAGATATAACAGAAGGAGCAATTGAAATTTTGGATGGATTAGGTTGTATGTTTAAATGAGAAGTAGAAGTGTTTGTGATAGGTGAAAATTTTCTTATATGTTGTTGCTGTAAAGATGCTAACATTGTGGAGTCCCCTTTCTGTATAGGTGTCGATACTAATAATATAAAGGAAGAATGTTATAGTAAATTTAACGAAACATAAAGAAATTGTTAAATTCGAGAAGAATATTGTCGAAATGCGGTTAAAAGAAAGCTCTGCTGTTATCGTAACAGCAGAGCTTTCTTTTTATAGATTATGAATATGTTGTTTTTCGAAATTCTCAAATTGTTCTTCAACTTCTTTTGAAGGCTTAGTTAGTAAACTAACAATTATGATCACTATTAAACTAATAGCGAAACCAGGAATCATTTCATATAAGAAATCTTTTAGGAACTTAAACTGTGTCCAAATAATTACTGTGGCTGCACCTGAAATCATACCAGCAAGCGCGCCCCATTTCGTCATACGTTTCCAATATAAGCTTAATAAAATAGCAGGTCCAAATGAAGAACCAAATCCAGCCCAAGCATATCCCACAAGAGCTAAAATCGTATCATTTTGTTTAAACGCTAATGCGCACCCGACTAAGGCGATAACAAGTACAGCCATACGACCGACAAATACAAGCTCTTTATCAGAAGCAGAACGTTTAAAGAATGTACGATATAAATCTTCTGTTATAGCACTTGAAGTAACGAGAAGCTGAGAAGAAATTGTACTCATAATAGCTGCTAAAATAGCGGCTAATAAAAATCCAGTAATAAGTGGATGGAATAAAATTTTTCCAAGTTCAAGGAAAATTGTCTCTGGGTTAGATAATGTCAAATCTTGTTGTGAATAGTAAGCAATACCGATAAGACCAGTAAACATAGCTCCGACAACAGAGAAAATCATCCAGCTCATACCAATTCTTCGTGCGCTTTTAATTTCTTTTACAGACGAAATTGCCATAAAGCGTACGATAATATGAGGTTGTCCAACATAACCAAGGCCCCATGCGAATAAAGAAATCATTCCTAAAGTAGAGGCACCTTTAAAAATATCTAAACGTGTTGGATCTACAGATCGAATTGTATCAAATGCAGGTCCAAGTCCGTTCGAATTCATAATTGTTACGATAGGAACAAGAATAAGAGCAACTACCATAATGATTCCTTGCACGAAGTCTGTCCAACTTACTGCTAAGAAACCACCAAATAATGTGTAAGCTACAACAACGCCTGCTACAATGAATAATCCAACATGATAGTTCATACCAAATGAATTTTCAAATAATACAGCGCCTGAAACTAGTCCTGAAGCTACATAGAAAGTAAAGAAAATCATAATAACAAGTCCGGATACTAAGCGTAGCATGTGGGATTTGTCGTGGAAGCGGTGTTCCAAAAATTCTGGGATAGTAATAGAGTTGTTTGCCATTTCAGAGTAGGTACGTAAGCGAGGAGCGACATAAAGCCAGTTTGCGTATGCGCCTAGTGTAAGGCCGATCGCAATCCAACTACTACTTAATCCAACGCTAAACATTGCACCGGGTAATCCCATTAAAAGCCAACCACTCATATCGGATGCTCCAGCACTTAATGCTGTTACTGCGGGGCCTAGTGTACGCCCGCCAAGCATATAATCTGTTAAGTTGGACGTTCGTTTGTAGGCGAAATAGCCGATTACTAACATCCCGAGCATGTAAATAGAGATAGAAGTTAAAGTTAACATCTGCGTACTCATGTAGTTCCCCTTCCTTTTGTCATGTCTTTTGATGCATTTTGCATATTTATAATCTATCATGATTATTCAGAAAAATCCATTCGGAAATACGAATTTTCTGAAATGTAAGCGTTTTTTGACAATGTTTCGCTTTTGTAATATATAATTTTCTGACAAAAAACCTTAATTTTAATAGAGTATTTATTATATTTACATAAAAACAGGTTGTTTTGTCAATATAATATCGGATGAAGAAAAAATATTTTTTTCGGAAAAAGTATTGACTTATTAGAAATGATAGGAATATAATGAGTGCAACTTAAAAAAATGCAAGCGTTGATGAAGAAGAGTACACATGATGAACATGTCAGAGAGCTGATGGTTGGTGCGAATCAGTATGGAATTGATGTGGAATGGGCTTCGGAGCTTCCAAACCGAAACGAAAGAAGTAGGCTTTGGCGACATGATCTCATCGATATAAGAGACACGTATTATTTTTTGATACGGCAAAGTGCGTTACATTCGTAACGAATTAAGGTGGCACCACGGGAGTACCCGTCCTTTCTATAGGATGAGTACTCCCTTTTTGTGTATAAAAAATTAAATAAGCTAAATCGTTTAAGTAAGAAGAGTACGTATATTTGGAGACGTTACAGAGAGCCGGGAGCAGGTGGGAGCCCGGTACGGTGCCATATACGGAATGGGCTTACGAGAGGTATGCTGAACAATTTCTATTCAGTAGGCAACCCGGGTTCCGCCGTTAAAAGGATAAGGTATATATTTTGTACCTGAATAAAGCGGGATGCTTTTGCGTCCAACCTGAGGTGGTACCACGGTAAATTTATCGTCCTCTACATATTTCGATATGTAGGGGACTTTTTTATTTTTCAGAGTGAGGTGAAAGGCATGATGACAAAAGAGGAATTTATGAAGCAAAAAGAACAAGGAAAAACATTTTTAGTAATCGCTGAAGAAGAAGGAGATAGCATTACGCCAATTTCTTTATATAGACGTATGAAAGGGAAGAAGAAATTTTTATTAGAAAGTTCACAGCTTCATCAAGATAAAGGGCGCTATTCTTACTTAGGTTGTAATCCGTATGGAGAAGTGAAAAGCGTTGGTATGGAAGTAGAACGAACAGTGTATGGGCAAACAGAAAAGTTGCAAGGTAACGTACTGAAAGTGTTAGAAGAGGTAATCGCACCAGTGCAAGTAGCGAGTCCATTCCCATTTTGCGGAGGAGCAGTTGGTTATATTGGCTATGACGTCATTCGGCAGTATGAAAACATTGGGGCAGATTTACACGATCCATTAAATATTCCAGAAGTACACCTTTTACTATATCGTGAGTCTACCGTTTACGATCATTTACGCCAAAAGTTGTCGTTTGTATATGTATGCAGGGAAGACGATTCAGCTTCTTATGAAGAAGTATACGAAAGATTGCAAGTATACAAAGAGGAAGTGTTAAAGGGAGAAGAAGCGGAAGTAAATGAAATACAATCAACGTTATCATTCACTTCTTCCATAACGGAAAAAGAGTTTTGCGAAATGGTAGAAACGGCGAAAGAACATATACGAGCCGGGGACATATTCCAAGTCGTATTATCCCAGCGTTTGCAAAGTGAATGTAAAGGAGATCCATTTGCATTATACCGGAAACTTCGAATTGCAAATCCATCACCATATATGTTTTATATCGATTTTCAAGATTACGTCGTTCTCGGCTCTTCACCAGAAAGTTTGCTATCAGTAAGAGACGATAAAGTGATGACAAATCCAATTGCTGGTACGAGGCCGAGAGGGAAATCGAAACAGGAAGATGAAGAAATCGAAAAAGAACTGTTAGGAAATGAGAAAGAGCGAGCAGAGCATATGATGCTTGTGGACCTAGGCCGAAATGATATTGGCAGAGTAAGTGAAATTGGCTCTGTGACGATAGATAAATATATGAAAGTAGAGAAATATTCTCACGTTATGCACATTGTATCTGAAGTTTACGGAACATTGCGAAAACGAATGAGTGGGTTTGATGCATTAGCGTATTGTTTACCAGCCGGCACAGTATCAGGTGCTCCGAAAATAAGAGCGATGGAAATTATTAATACGTTAGAGCATGAAAAAAGAAATGTATACGCCGGAGCAGTTGGATATATTTCATTCTCAGGAAATCTTGATATGGCGCTAGCAATTCGAACGATGGTTGTGAAAGATGAGAAAGCGTACGTTCAGGCAGGAGCGGGTATCGTCTACGATTCAGACCCGGTTGCTGAATATGAAGAAACATTAAATAAAGCGAGAGCGCTTTTGGAGGTTATGAAATGATTGTACTGATTGATAACTATGATTCCTTCACATATAACTTGTATCAACTATTAGGCGAGTACGAAGAAGAAATTGTTGTCGCAAGAAATGATCAAATAACAATTGAGCAATTAGAGGAGATGAAGCCGAAAGGAATTGTGCTATCACCAGGACCTGGGAAACCAGAAGATGCTGGAATTTGTATTGATGTTATTCGTCACTTCTATAAGAACGTTCCCATCTTAGGAATTTGCCTTGGCCATCAAGCAATCATATCCGCATTTGGAGGAGAAATTGTTAGAGCAGAGCGCATTAAACACGGAAAAACATCACGTGTGAAACATAACGGAACGTCAATCTTTTCATACGTTACGCAGCCGCTAACAGCGATGCGTTACCATTCACTCGTCGCAGCGCAAAATAGTTTGCCGCAGTGTTTTGACATACTCGCGACAGCGATGGATGACGGAGAAATCATGGCAGTTCGTCACAACTATTATCCGCTCTTCGGATTACAGTTTCACCCAGAATCAATTGCAACAGAAGAAGGCGGAAAGTTAATACGTGCCTTTTTAGCAGAAGTGAAAGAGGAGGAGAGAGTATGAACAGTTATCTTCGAAAATTAGTAGAGGGACAACATTTAACAGAAGAAGAAATGTATGAAGCGGGACTTCTTTTATTAAGTGACAACATATTGGAAAGTGAAGTTGCAGCTTTCTTAGTATTGCTGAAAGCGAAAGGCGAAACAGCAGAAGAAATATACGGTCTCGTTCGTGCTCTTCGTGAAAAAGCATTACCGTTTTCAAATCATATAAAAGGCGCGATGGACAATTGCGGAACGGGTGGTGACGGTGCGCAAACATTCAATATTAGTACAACATCGGCATTTGTACTTGCCGGAGCTGGTGTAAAGGTTGCGAAACACGGAAACCGTGCTGTTTCTAGTAAAACAGGAAGTGCTGATTTATTAGAAGAACTTGGTGTAAACATTAGTTGTACGCCAGGTGAAATTGACTACTTATTAGAAAATGTAGGGATTGCCTTCTTATTCGCACCAGCGATGCATCCAGCATTAAGACGCATTATGAAAATAAGAAAAGAATTAAACGTTCCGACGATCTTTAACTTAATTGGACCGTTGACGAATCCGGTTAATTTAGAAACACAATTTGTCGGTATTTATAAACGAGATATGTTATTGCCAGTAGCGGAAGTATTGCAGAAACTTGGCAGAAAACAAGCGCTCGTCGTAAACGGAAGTGGATTTTTAGATGAAGCATCATTACAAGGAGAAAACTGCGTCGCTATTTTAAAAGACAATGAAATAATCGAAATGAGTATTGAGCCTGAAAAATATGGTTTTTCAAGAGTGAAAAATGAAGAAATTAGAGGCGGGAATTCAAAAGAAAATGCAAAGATTACGCTCGGAGTATTGAGCGGAGAAAAAAGTGTATACCGCGATACAGTTTTATTAAATGCAGGGCTTGCTCTTTTCGCAAACGGAAAAGCGGAAACGATTGAAGAAGGAATTAAACTAGCGGCACATAGCATTGACTCTGGAAAAGCATTAGCCAAACTAAACTTATTAATTGCAGCAAGCAACGAAAAATTAGAAAGGGTGAATTAAAGTGGGGACGATTTTAGACAAAATTGTAGAGCAGAAGAAAAAAGAAGTTGCGGAGTTATATGAAACATATACACCAGTGAAAGAAAAAAGGAAAACACACTCACTTGTAAAAGCTTTAGAGCAGTTTACTGTAATCGCAGAGGTGAAACGAGCGTCTCCATCAAAAGGCGATATCAATTTACACGTTAATGTATCAAAACAAGTTAAAACATATGAAGAGTGCGGTGCTGGAGCGGTTTCCGTTTTAACAGATAGTCAATTTTTTAAAGGATCGTTTCACGACTTACAAACCGCAAGAGCAGAAAGCCACATTCCGCTTTTATGCAAAGATTTTATAATTGATAAGATTCAAATTGATAGAGCTTATGAAGCAGGAGCAGATCTTATTTTATTAATCGTTGCAGCATTGTCAAAAGAGAAATTAAAAGAGCTTTATAACTACGTACTAGAAATGGGATTAGAAGCGATTGTTGAAGTTCATGATGAACAGGAATTAGAAATTGCAACCCGATTAAATCCGCACGTTATCGGAATTAATAACCGTAATTTAAAAACATTTGAAGTAGATTTAAGCCAAACTGAAAAGCTCGGAAAACGACTGAATGAGGAAAATCTACTTTGGATTAGTGAAAGTGGTATTCATTCAAAAGAAGATATTATTCGCGTCAAACGAGCTGGTGCAAAAGGCGTATTAGTCGGAGAAGCACTTATGACATCATCTTCTATCAGTACCTTTTTTGAAGACTGTAAGGTGAAAATATGAAAGTAAAGATTTGCGGTATTACTGATATGGAAACAGCAAAACGTGCTTGCGAATACGGAGCAGATGCAATCGGATTTGTTTTTGCTGAAAGTAAACGGAAAATTACTTCAGAGCAAGCGAAAGAAATTATTGGGGAAATTCCGGCACACGTTTTAAAGATCGGTGTTTTCGTAAATGAATCAGTAGAAGTGGTCCAGAAAATTGCAGAGGAGTGCGGGTTAACGCATGTGCAACTACATGGGGATGAAGACAATCATCAAATTATGAGATTGAATATTCCGTCTATAAAAGCGGTAGGAGTAGCTTTAGAGAAAGATATGGAACATGCGAAAAAATACGAAACAGATTATCTGTTATTTGATAGCCCGAAAGAAAAGTTCCACGGAGGAAACGGAAAGACATTCTCATGGGAGTTACTCGCACATATGCCAAACGAGTTACGAGAGAAAACGATATTAGCTGGCGGATTAAACATCCTTAATATAGAAGAAGCAATTCGAACCGTTCAGCCATATATGGTCGATGTGAGTAGCGGGGTAGAGACAGAAGGAAAGAAAGATTTAGAGAAAATAAAACAATTTATTATAAAAGCGAAGGAGTGTTCCAAATGAATTATGCATACCCAGATGAAAAAGGACATTACGGTATATATGGAGGACGATACGTTCCAGAAACGTTAATGCAATCCGTACTAGAGCTAGAAGAAGCATATAAAGAAGCGATGCAAGATAAAGCGTTTCAAAAGGAATTAAATCATTATTTAAAAACGTACGTCGGAAGAGAAACACCGCTTTATTTCGCTGAAAATATGACGAAGTATTGCGGCGGAGCAAAAATTTATTTGAAACGTGAAGATTTGAATCATACAGGAGCTCATAAAATTAACAATACAATCGGTCAGGCACTTCTTGCGGTACGAATGGGCAAGAAAAAAGTTGTTGCTGAAACAGGAGCAGGACAACATGGAGTTGCAACAGCTACTGTATGTGCCCTTCTTGGATTAGAATGCGTCATCTTCATGGGAGAAGAAGATGTGAGACGACAAAAATTAAACGTGTTCCGAATGGAATTACTCGGAGCAAAAGTAGAAAGCGTAGCGGCAGGTAGCGGCACGTTAAAAGATGCGGTAAACGAGGCGCTTCGTTACTGGGTTTCACATGTACACGATACGCACTACATTATGGGGTCAGTTCTCGGACCACATCCATTCCCGCAAATTGTCCGTGATTTTCAAAGTGTGATTGGAAAAGAAGCGAAAAAACAATACGAAGCGTTAGAAGGGAAATTACCAGAAGCAGTCGTTGCTTGTATCGGTGGTGGTAGTAACGCAATGGGAATGTTTTATCCGTTCGTACACGATGAAGAAGTTGCCCTTTACGGCGTTGAAGCAGCTGGAAAAGGTGTTCACACAGAAAAACATGCAGCGACTTTAACGAAAGGAAGCGTCGGTGTTTTACACGGATCGATGATGTATCTTCTCCAAAATGAAGAAGGGCAAATTCAAGAAGCACACTCTATTTCAGCTGGACTAGATTATCCAGGTGTTGGGCCAGAACATAGTTTACTAAAAGATATTGGCCGCGTTTCTTACCATTCGATTACCGATGATGAAGCGTTAGAAGCGTTTCAATTATTAACGAAAAAAGAAGGCATTATCCCGGCATTAGAAAGTTCACATGCTGTTGCGTACGCTTTAAAACTAGCGCCACAAATGAAGAAAGACGAAGGTCTTGTCATTTGTTTATCCGGCCGCGGTGATAAAGATGTAGAGAGCATAAAACGTTATATGGGAGAGGTGTAAAAAATGGGAGTAGAAAAAATTACAGCAGCGTTTGAAAATGGTAAAAAGGCATTTATTCCGTACGTAATGGGCGGAGATGGTGGGCTTGAAAAGTTAAAAGAAAGAATTCGTTTTCTTGATGAAGCAGGAGCAAGCATCGTTGAAATTGGTATCCCATTTTCAGATCCAGTCGCAGACGGGCCAACTATTCAAAGAGCAGGGAAACGAGCATTAGATAGCGGTGTAACATTAAAAGGTATTTTTCAGGCATTAATAGAGGTGAGGCAAGAAGTTCAAATTCCATTTGTACTCATGACATATTTAAATCCAGTACTCGCATTTGGAAAGGAACGTTTCATCGAGAGCTGTCTTGAAGCAGGGGTGGACGGTCTTATCGTTCCAGACTTACCGTATGAAGAACAACATATTATTGCGCCGTTACTTCGAGAGGCAAACATTGCACTAATTCCACTCGTTACCGTAACGAGCCCTATTGAAAGAATTGAAAAAATTACGAGTGAATCAGAAGGGTTTGTCTACGCAGTTACAGTAGCAGGCGTCACGGGAGTACGTCAAAACTTTAAAGGCGAGATTCATAGTTACTTAGAAAAAGTAAAATCGCATGTACACTTACCAGTAGTCGCAGGATTTGGCATTTCAACACGGGAGCAAATAGAAGAAATGATTACAATATGCGACGGTGTTGTCGTTGGGAGTAAAGTCATTGAGCTATTAGAAAATGAAAAGCACGAAGAAATTTGTGAATTAATAGAGGCAGTAAAACAAACAGAAGAGGCGTAAGCCTCTTCTGTTTGTTTTATGTGAAAAATGTTAAAATATACAAAAGATCGCTTCTAACTTAGAGGGGGAGAAGGCATGCTAAGACGTAAACTATTATATCTTCTTTTAACTGTACCATTATACGCTTGGCTCATTAGCATGACGAAAATAGAATTATTGGCCCTATTTCTAGGATATTTATTCATCTTTTCCAACTTAAATCGAATACAAGAGCAATCTATTTTAGAAGTATGTATATTTTCCATTAGTATAGAACTATTTAGTATCGTTTCGATTGTATTATTAAATGAATTATTTCGATGGATTTATTCATTTTCATTAATGAAAATTGGGAATGTTGGATTGCAAGTAGTATGTGCTTATATTGTGTTTGTTGTGCTAGAAAAAATGATTGGACAGCAGACGATTTTTCAGGATAAATAAGAGGCCCGTTGTTAATAGGGGCCTCTTATTATTTTAGCCTAATGGGTTCTCGCCAAAACGCTCCCATAACTTTGGAAAGCGCTCCGCTAGTTCATCTTCATCATCTTCCCAATCAAATTCCAGTTCAGGCATAGATGAATCATGCCCCTTTTCATCTAATAGGGAATCAAATTTATTCCACACATTATCGTCCCATTCTGTATCACCAGTTTCTTTTAAGGAAAAGGCTTCAAGTCCGACAGATAGCATTTCTTCAAATTCTGGAATAAGTTCATCTTCTTCATAAAACTTCGGGATTAGGTTCGCTAGAGATTCAGGGTGTTCTACTGCGGATTCAAAGGTTTCTTGTCCACATGCAATAAGCCAACCTCTAAAGTAATCAAATGAATCGTCAGAGCATCCACCTAAAATAATATAAGCGCCAGCCCACAGATTAGACGTATAAGATTGCTTTAAAGCGTTTTGGAGATGAATCTCAAAGTCTATAATTTCGCTTGTAGACTTTTTAGCTAATTGTTCAACTAACCAATCACTCGTTTCGTCGTTTGTAGTCATTTCAGAAATAAATTGCCAAAATTGTACTTTATTCATATGTATAGCACCTCGCAAAAAATGTATTTCTTAAAGTGTAACATTTTTTCAATTATTCACTTCATTAACAATAAGGAAAGAATCTGTTATGAAATTAATTGAAAGTCACAACATCTGTTATATAATAGTTAAAATTGCATTTTTTACGAAAAGAGATGATAACATGGCCATATTGTTGGCACTTATCCCGATTATGATGATTTTTATTTGTTTGTTTTTGTTTAAACAAACGTCATTAAGAGCCTCATTAATCTCTTATGCCGTTTCTGTCGGAATCGTTTTACTCTCGCCAACATTTCGGTTAGGGATAAGTGAAACTGTACACGCAACGATTAAAGGTTGGTTAATTTGTTTTATTGTTGGATACGTTTTGTTTTTCGGTATTTTTTTATTTCACCTCATGAACAAAATGGGATACATCGATCAAGTAGCGAGATTTCTAGAACAAGTCACGCACGATCGATTATTGCAAATGCTTCTTATGTGTTTTGGTATTTGTCCGCTTATTGAATCAGTAAGTGGGTTCGGAATTGGCTTTATGGTCGCAGCTCCTATTTTTCTTTCTCTCGGTTATAAACCGTTTCAAGCTGTACTACTCTCGTTTATCGGTTTACTCGCAAGTTCATGGGGAGCGATGGCAACAGGTACGATTATCGGTTCGCAGCTGATTAACATGCCGCTCACAACTCTTGGCACAAATACAGCATTATTAAGCAGCCCAATTTTCGCATACTTTATCATCCTTTCCTTATACGTTGTCGGTGGCTTTCAGGCAGTTATAGAAAAGTGGAAGGAAGGAGTTGGTTTCTTTCTATTATTTTCTCTCGGAATCTATCTTTCTAACGCATACGTAAGTGTGGAACTAGCAGGGATATTAAGTTCTATCGTTACAATTTCATTTGGCTTTCTTATCATTAAACTAAAAGGGAAAAATGAACAAAACCTTTTAACAGAACATGCGGCAACTACGGAGAGGGAAATATCGATTATAAAAATTATTAGCCCTTATATATTCTTAACAGTTTGTATTCTACTTTCTCGCCTCATTCCAACATTACATGATCTGTTCAGGTCATATGCAGTTCTCGATTTAAAATCATATTCTTACAGACTAGAGCTACTATATTCACCAGGATTTTGGCTCGGCATGACTTGTTTATTTACAATTATTTTCTTCCGTATTCCATCTAATATTATTAAACAATCACTCTCGCAAACGATAAAACAATGGATTCCATTCGCAATTACAACGACAATGTTCATTGCAATTTCAGAACTAATGGGTGCATCTGGTATGCATTCATTACTCGCAAAGACAGCTGGCGAAACATTTGGTACCTTTTTCGTTTTCGTTGCTCCATTCATAGGCGGAATTGGCGGCTTTTTAACAGGTAGTAACGCAGGGTCAAATGCGATGTTTATAAAACTCCAAATGCAAACAGCACAAAACGTAGCACTTCCGTGGCAATACGTCACAACACTCCAAAACACCGCATCATCAGTAGCGACAATCGCTTGTCCATCACGGATTACACTTGGTGCTTATTTATGTAATATCCCTTATCGTGAAAACGAACTACTAAAGAAGACGACGTTAATGATTTTTGGTGCGGTGTTGCTTGTAGTGGTAGAGGTGATTTTTTGGTATATGTTGAGAAAATAAAAAATCCTCCTGGCAAAGGAGGATTTTCTTTATGACTGGATAATGTTTTAAATATGAAAAGCTTCTACTAAATGAATAGGAGATGAAATGTATGCCCTTAAAAAACTACGGTGTATTAAAAGGAACAGTTGTACAATCTAAGATTGGAAAAGGGAAAACACCTCATTATCAAGTTCATTTACAAGGCGAAGCAGGAGTAGATTATCGCATTGCAATTAACGTAAAGTCGCAAAGTTATCCGTCAGAAGTTTTATATTTTGCGAGTAACAATATTCGGTCAGAGGCGATTCATATTTTATCAACATTACCGTTCGGTTTTACGGAAGTGAAAAACAATGAGCCGAAAGTAGCTTTAGATTATGTAAGAGGTAATTTATTTGACTCAAAGCAAATGATTCCTTTACCTGCTGAAAAAGCAGGAGTTGATAATGATTTAAATGAAAAGATAGAGCGCTATATAAAACGAGCAATAGAGGAAAAAGCGATTATTTACGCGTTTGGTGAAAGGTGGGGACCAGAAGAAACTACACCGGACTCTTATTTTCATTTCAAACCTGGAAACGGTATACACGATATTCATATGAACCAAGGGAATGTAGAGAAATGGCAAGGTGATGATGGGATATGGCAAGATGGTGGTTTGCTCATTCATTTTGAGAAAAAAGAAGAGTGGGTAGGTATTTTCCTTGCCTTTCAGTCACAATCATGGTGTACCGATGAAGAAGGGCACGCTCGTGTTCCGGTTGAGAATTGTGATTATAAGAGAAATAATTAATAAGAAGAGGGCGTTCACAACGAACGCCCTCTTCTCATTTTATAAAACACAAAACTCACAAGTGTAGAAAGACAAGAGAAAAGCAGTGCCACACTAGAAAACGCAATGAGATACATATTATATTTCATAACCTGTCCAATTAGCTGATTACTGTCGTACTGAAAAAGCCCCGCTATTATATTGAATAAAAATAATACGATGAACATTACGATGACACCGTCAATTGATCCTTTAATGTCTGGTTTACTTAAAGCGATATGTGCAGAAATACAAATGGCGATAAATAAAAATAACCAAAAGGAAGGATTCAATAAATTGCTTATTGTAAATAAGCTTTTCAATAATACAAATGTCGAAAGTAGCATGTTTTGGATCATTTCTAAATTAATAGAAGTCGATGCAATTGTTGTTTCGAGAGTCGTATTAAATAAAGAATATGAACCTGGTACGAAATAGCGCATTAAAAGTATTAATGCAGTAATACCAGAAATAATAGGTCCTATGCCGATAAAGAAATTACCGATTCGTTGATATACACTTTTTTGATTGTATTGATGTTGTACGTAACCTAAAGCTCCCTGACTTGTATCCGTCGGGAAGAACTGAGTCGCCACAATTTTATGACGGAATAGTACGCACATAATCGCATGTCCAAGTTCATGAATAGGAACACCAATCCATGCAGTTAAAAGGAAGCCCTTCCTTCCAAAAGCTCTCGACCAATACGTTCGTGTGAGAGATTCTAAATAACCTAATATAAATCCAATTACAATGATGACACCAATTAAAGAAAATAATTGGATCACACTTGTAAGGAGTGTTTGAAAAATCGAGTTTACAAATTCCACTGTCTTCATCCAATCTGTTTAAAATGTTATTTGCTCTGTTTCATAATAACATTATTTTTCTATATTACTAGCATACATAGTTTCGTTTAAAAGAAGGATTTCATATTCTTTTTCTTGTAGTCATGTTTTATGTACAAAGTCATATATTGAATTTGTAACACCCTATAAGGTATATGCTTAAGGAGGGATGAGAGAATGAAATGTCCGGCATGTAATACAGAAAATGCAGCGGAAGCAAGGTTTTGCGGGAATTGTGGACATTCGTTAACGGAAGAAGTGGTAGTGAGCGGTGGGCAGGAAGAAGGGAAGCAACAAGTGCGCATAGCACAAGTAAAGGAAACTCGACCAAATGAAACAGTAGAGCAAGCAAAGCGGTTTGCGAGTGGCTATTTTCAGTTTTTTAAACATGCTTTAAAAGCACCGACAGCTATTATGAAAAGTGGAAATGTTGAAGTGCGAAATGGGATAGTGAGCCTTGTTCTTATTTGCTTTTTAGGAGCATGTATTTTTTATAGAATGATGAGTGCAGCGACAGCTGTTACGAGAACGTTAGTACCAGATATAACTACTCCTACTTTCTTTGGGGAGTCTGTAATGGTCTTTTTCTTTTTATTAATTTTAACTTTATTTGTCGGATTTATTATTTTTGTAAGTGGTAAGATGATGAAATCATCTTTTTCGTTTCTTGAAGCATTCGGTATATGGGGGACGATAGCAACGCCAGCTATTGCTATACTAGTCCTTTCTTTTCTTTTTAGTTTCTTATTAATCTTTTTCTTACCAATATTATTATGGATAGCTACAACATATATATGGATTAGTATAATTGTAGCTATAGTAAAACTAGACAACGGCGGAGTAGATCCTGTTTACACACTTCTTATCGCAAATGTTTTAATTGGAATTGCAACGTTTATTGTGTTTTGGTCTTACATTAACACGATAATTCAAACCTTTACACAGGGATTAACTGGCTTCTAACGAAAAGGTGGTTGAACGGATGAATGTATGCACAAAGTGTGGGATTCATTTTGAAGACGGTGTGCAATTTTGTCAAAACTGCGGGATGAAGAGGGGAAATCCTGTAGTAAAGCAGCAAAAAATGAGTAAAGGAACAAAAGTTGGAATTACATTGTTAGTACTGTTTGTTATAGCGATTAGTGGATTATATTTGTATGGATCTTCATATTACTCACAATCATCGCAAGTAGAGAGAATTATTACTGTTTTACAAGAGAGGAACGGAGAGAAATTAGCTGAGATCGTCACGACAGATGACCCAGCCGTTATTGTGATGAGAGAGAGTTTAACGCCTCTATTTTCATATATAAAAGAAAATCCATCTTACGTGAATGAATTGAAAGAATATTTGAGGCAAGGTGAAAAACAAGGGGATGGAATAGAAAGAGCAGATTTTTCTTTAACGAAAGACGGGAAGTATTTCTTTTTATTTGATCGGTATAAATTGAAAGCGAAGACGTATTATACGACTCTGCTTACAAATGAAAAAGGTACATCTTTAAAATTGAACGGAAAAGAAATTGATAAGACAAATGATAAAAAGTTTGAGAAGCAATATGGGCCATTTCTTCCAGGGGTACAACTGTTTCAATCAGAATATAAAAATGAATATGTGAAACTAGCACGTGAAGAAAAGGTTGTACTTATGAAACAAAGCCAAAATAATGTAACGGTAGATTTAACGTTACAAGGGCAATATATTACAGTTCAAACGAATGCGCCTGGTGCGACATTATACGTGAATCAAAAGCCCGTTACAGCGTTGACCGGAGAAGAGATTACGTGGGGACCGATAGCGACTGATGGAAGTGCGGCGATTTATTTAGAACGAAATGGAGAAAGTGGAAGGGAAACGACAAAGGTAGAAACGGTAACGACACTTTCAACTTATAATCTTCCATTTCAAAAGAAAAGTGTAGAAAAAACAGTTGTTTACAATGTTACTCCGCCGACTACTACTCATTATGTATATAATGGTTTCATCTTCCCTGATAGTGATATTCGAAAATTAACGAGTGCGGACTTAACATATTTAACGAAAGAGCAGTTAAAAATTGCTAGAAATGAAATATACGCAAGACATGGACATATGTTTCAAACGAAAGATATGCAAACGTATTTTTCAAAACAGTCTTGGTACAGAGAAAATCCGTATTTTACAGGAGTGTTAACTACTATTGAATCTTATAATGTTGAACTTATTAAATCCAGAGAATAGAATACGTGAAAAGGTACAGTGCATAACTGTACCCTTTTTATGATTATTTAGCTGGACCAGGATCCCTTGAGAAAAAGATGTGAAAGAGGAATGTGACTTTACTAGCTCCTCCTGATGTACTAGCTTGCACATCAGATAATGCACTAGATGTTAAAACACCTTCAGAATGAGGCGGTACGACTATTTTGAGGGCATCATCTGATTCTGATGATGCAGTAACTGTTATTGTATCATCAGATAAGTTCAAAATTTTAACAGTACCGATTGGTAAGATGGACTTGCCAGCGTGTGATGCTGAAGCGAAGCGAGAGCCTTTCCAAATAGTTTGTGCGAAAGTCTCATCATTAGATAACCAAGCGCGAGCACTATAAAGTGTTGCGTTAATGGAAAATTCTTGGTCAAGTGGCATGGCGGCTTTCGGTTCTTTCGGTTCCTCTGGAGTTTGAGCGAGAAGGCCGGCGCACATGTATGTTTCACCTACTTTCAATAGTAACTGTTATAGCATATTAAACATCTTGTTTATAAGACACGACGGATACCTATTCATGCATAGGTTTGTGCACCAAATTTGTAGATGGAATTCTCTTTCTTTACAATGGAAGTAGGTGTTATTTCTATAAAATATGGAAATCGTAAAGAGTATGTAAAAAAGAAGGAGTGGTAAAGTGAACTATGTCATTATTGGCGGAGATGCAGCAGGTATGAGTGCAGCAATGCAAATTGTTAGAAATGATGAAACGGCAAATGTTGTAACGTTAGAAAAAGGTGAAATCTATTCATACGCTCAGTGCGGATTACCGTATGTGATTAGTGGTGTTATCGCCTCTACTGAAAAGTTAATTGCACGCGATGTAAAGACATTTCGTGATAAATATGGGATTGATGCGAAAGTGCGTCATGAAGTAACGAAAGTAGATACGGAAAAGAAAATTGTGTATGCAGTACATATGAAGACGAAAGATGTATTTGAATTTTCATATGACCGTTTATTAATTGCGACTGGTGTACGCCCTGTTATGCCGGATTGGGAAGGTAAAGATTTACAAGGTGTTCATCTTTTAAAAACAATTCCGGATGCTGAGCGTATAGTAGACACGCTACAAACAAATAGCGTTGAGCACGTAACGATTATTGGCGGCGGTGCAATTGGTCTAGAGATGGCAGAAACATTTGTAGAACTAGGAAAGAAAGTAAGAATGATTGAGCGAAACGATCATATTGGCACAATTTATGATGCCGATATGGCGGAATATATACATAAAGAAGCAGATAAACATAATATTGAAATTTTAACAAATGAAAATGTAAAAGCGTTTAAAGGAAAAGAAAGAGTAGAACAACTGGAGACGGATAAAGGGACATATAAAACTGATCTCGTTTTAGTATCTGTCGGTGTACAGTCAAATACTGATTTTCTTGAGGGGACAAATATACGTAAAAACCATAAAGGTGCAATTGAAGTAAATGCTTATATGCAAACAAATGTGAAAGAAGTATATGCGGCTGGTGATTGTGCAACGCATTACCACGTTATAAAGGAAATTCATGATCATATCCCGCTCGGAACGACTGCGAATAAACAAGGGCGACTTGCCGGACTTAATATGGTTGATAAACGAAGAGCATTCAAAGGTACGTTAGGTACAGGCATTATTAAATTTATGAATCTGACGCTCGCAAGAACAGGTTTAAATGAAAAAGAAGCGAAAGGGCTAAACATCCCGTATAAGACGGTCAAAGTAGATTCAACAAATATGGCGGGCTATTACCCAAGTGCCAAACCACTTCACTTGAAATTACTATATCACGCCGATACGAAACAATTGTTAGGTGGTCAAGTAATTGGAGAAGAGGGCGTAGATAAACGTATTGATGTTATTGCGATGGCACTTTTCAATAAAATGAGTATTCACGATTTAGAAGATGTCGACTTAAGTTACGCACCACCATATAACAGTGTTTGGGATCCAATTCAGCAAGCGGCAAGGCGAGCGGAATAGCACTTTTTTAAGTGCTATTTTTTTCGTTAAAGGGGAGTAATCTTTTTAATCGAATAATAAAGATGGGGGAAAGGGTTACATATAAGGAAGGGGATCTTAAAAATGGTTGTGGCACTTCAAAAAGTTCAAGAATCAGAAAAAGAAATGTTACGTAATTTGTATGCACTATATCTTCATGACCTTTCTAAGTTTACTACTAATATAACTATTGGAGCGGACGGCTTTTTTGAATACGAAGATTTGGACACGTTTTGGAAAATTGATGGAATCACTCCATATTTCATAAAAGCTGATAATAGTATTGTAGGATTTTTATTACTATTGGAACGTCCATTTTTGAAGAAAGAAAACGACTTTGGCATTAATGATATTTTCATATTAAATCAATACAAGGGAGAAGGAATCGGTAAACAAGTCATTAAAAACTTACTAAAAGAGAAGCGGGGCAAATATTTCGTTATTGAACTTATAAAAAATGTACCAGCTGTTTCTTTTTGGAAGAAAGTATATAGAGAGCTAAACATTGAATTTGATGAACGAAAACAGCTAATTGATGATGAAGAATGCCTTGTGCAGACGTTTAAAATATAATGAAATTGGTGCTTCGTATGTATTACTTTGAAATTTAACTTTATCCCGCTATTCGCCGGGCAGTAAGACCCCCACCTCAAAATTCAGCGAAAGCAAAGAAGTTAGGTGGGGGATCAACTGCCCGTAAAAGCCCGATTGGTGAGGGCTGATAATCAGTGGGGGATGAAGAGAACCCCCACTGATTAAAGTTTCACTTTATTTCGAATATACCGTTCGCCCTTGAAAACATAGTACGTATCGCTTATATTGTCATATAGTATTTATTTTTTAATAAAGCAATGAACGAACCAGGGGGTACAGTATGGCAATTAACATGAATACAATCGAAGAATGGATTGCTGAATCAAATGCAAGAAACGAAGAAGACTTAGGAAACGTTGTTGAAGAGATGAAAGAAGTATGTGTCGGACTTGATAACGCGACATTAATTTATACGAAAAACGTATTTTGTTTCGGTAAGAAAGTAGAAGTATTGTTCTTCTTCCAAGATCACGTCGTTATCGGAGAAGAGAAGGAAGAATATATTGAGATTGAAAAATTAAAGTATGATGATATTACAAATAGCAACTTAAAAACAAATGATAAAAATACAACGTTAGAATTAAAGTTTGCTAACGGGAAATCTATCGGTTTAGATAGTCTGAATGATAACTACGGTACGAAAAACTGGTTATTTGCAAGACAAATTAAGAGCATCTTTAAATTAATCTAGTAAAAAAGCAGACCTTGAAAGGTCTGCTTTTTTACTTATTTCCTATTACGCAAAGGCACCCTCTTTCTTCGTAACATTTCACATTTGTAAATCCCGTCTTATAAAAAAGGTTTACTAATTCTTCGGTCGTCTTAAATTTATCCATATGATATTGAATTTTGAAAGTTTCAGCGACTAGTAAAAAGGATCTGTTCGGTTTTAAGATGCGAAATACTTCTTTCATATCGTGTTCAAAATCGGGCCAAAAGTAATGAGTTTGAAAAGGCAGTAATGAGATCGAAGAAGTTCGTATTGTATGGAATAGAGGAGACGCTTGCTTGATGAATGATTACTTTTTCTGTTTCTACATCCTTCGTATTGGTTTTCTTGGAGTTTTCAACAGCCTGCGCTGAATAGTCAATGCCGTATATTTTTCCCTGGGGAGTTACTCTTGAAAGGCTATGTATTGTTTTCCCACCTCCGCAACCGATATCTAAAATAACTGCATCTTCACGTATATGTATTTTTTGTAAAGCCCAATTTGTTAGTCTCGTATGCGCAGCATTCATAATGCAAAGCATAGAGGAACCAATTGTCCCGCGAGGATTTTTCGCTTGCTCGATTAATCTTTGTAAAATACTCAATTCAAACTCTCCTTTTATATAAGAATATGTATTTATTTCGCTTTCAATAATTTAACTCCTTTAAAAAAAGCACGCCATTAATCGGCGTGCTTCTAATTATGCAAGGCTCCTTTTAGCCAATTCCGCGCTCGATACGCTCCAACCGGGATTTGAATGAGTGAAGTTTCATTTCCGGCATCAATCCCGTACAATTGATCGCATGAATTTGTATCAAAACTAAGTAAAGGATGACCACCCATTCCCATAGTGGTCGCAGTAGAAACGAGTTTATGAACGAGTATACCAGCTTCCATTTGGTGAATGCGATATCCTCTATAGCCTAATTTATTTTTATAGTAATCTTTCTTTCCGACTACATGTAAGCAAAGCGGTACTTGAAAAAGGTTTACGTTATCCATCGTCATACTGGATTGCAGAGAATAACGAAGGTCTCCGTGCCGAAGTGGCTGTATGGAATGTGTCCTACTGTTATAAGTGTAAGCGCCGTTTTCTATGTCTTTTACGTTATAAAAACATCCATATAGTGAGACTCGTGCGTTTTCATTTAAATATTTGCCATCAAGGTCGTTGTAATAAGGGAAGGAGAGGCTCGCTTCTTGGAGTAGAGTAGCGAGCTCGGCTGTATCCCATTTTGTTAAAGTAAAATCAGCATCAGGTGAATATCGTTTTTTACAAAGTTGTAAGAAATCATATGATAAACGTTCCACTTTAGGTAGCTGTACAGCATGTGGACTATATTGTTGCCGTTCTCCACAGGTAAATGTTTGGAAGTGTTCTGTCGATTCAATCATAGATGCCGCGTTTATTTTTGTTATCATCGGATAGTCATCTACATGTTTTGAGCGAACGAAATGCTCATGTGTTAACAGCGGGATTTGTTGCAACAAGTCATGAGAAGTAACAGTTGTATTTTCGTGATGATTATCGTGAAACCAATCTGTAGTCGGTTCTGTACTTAAAGGAATAACAGCATACACACTTTCTTCACCTTCTGACAGTCCAAGTAAATGATTCATTGCCCGGTCTAGAAACTGAAAATATACACCATTTGTATAACCGAATTGTTTTGCGCATTCAAGCAATTGTCCGATGAGAACACCACTATCTAATCCTTGCAGACGATACGAAAAGTTATTGTATTTAAAGAAGTTTTTCCAAAACATAGTGGATACGAATGCAGCGCCAAAACAAGAATGTATGTTGCAACGATTGCCGAGTGCTTTTGTAAGGTAAGAATCAAAATTTCCTTCGCGAAGTAAGATAAGACGGTGGTGCGCGGCGTCGTAATGGTAAATGCCGTCTGGATAATGCTCAATTTTTAAATACATATATAATTCATTTGGATATAAAGCACCCCCAGAAGGGACGAATCTTCGAAATAGAGTCGTTGTTTTATTATTTTCTAGGTTAGTAGTAGGCTGACATAATTGTGTTAAACCAAATGAGTACCAAAGATAATGACCGAGTTCCTCTAAGTTAGGTTTAGTAGAAGAATTCCGCAAAGTTAAAGGGATTTCTAAAGAGAGAGGGATGACTGGTAAATTTCGATATAATTTATAAGGAAGTGGTGCGTCTTCCCAATCAATCTCTTTATCGGACGACATAATTTCATTAATAGAAAAATGGAGATGATGTAAAAAATTATCCAGTTGCATCAAATTTCCCCCTCGCTATGAATTATGGAAAAGGATGCGGATGTGGATTTAAACTTTCATTCGTTAAAGGCTCAGCCCTATATCCAAGTGTCATCGGTACGGTATATACTCTATCAAGTCCTGTAACCCGAGTGAGATGGTGACCGAACGTCATCGGTAACATGCCTGGGATTATTACTTTTACACAATGTAAGTCATTCTTTTCTATAAGGGGGACCGTTTGATCTACAACAATTACTTCAAGTCCAGATTGATGTAACCTGTTTAAAAGTTGATGAAGATCAGATGTTAAATCCATATCAAATGATTGTAATGCCTTCATTTCTTGGAACGTTTGCACCGGAGCATCTTCACGTAAAAGGAAGTGAAGACGTTCTTCCGCTTCTTTTAATCCGTACAGCATACTATGATCTTCCATTTGCGTAACGAGGTAAGGATCTTGTAAACAGTTTTCATATTTCTCTCTTTTTCGCTTGAGCTCATCGTCTGTTATAAGTAACATGCCTGCTATTTCGTGAATTGCACTCTTTAGAGCTCGGATCGGGTCTAAATGAGAGCCTCCTGCACAAACAACGTTCATTCCATTTTCACGCGTATTTTTTGCGATGACCCATAGGCTCGGGATGCCGTGTTCCATCGTCGCGTTAAAAGCATGTAATTCATATCCGGTAATCGTGTGTAACCGCTGGATCATTAGTTGTAATTCCGTATCATTTGCTGAACTAAGATCAAGGCGGGGAAGAGGTAATTCGGCATACCAAGTGAGCAAAAAGGCGTCACGCTCTACAATTTCTAAAATGCCGTGAAAAATTGCTTCTTCTAAACTACCACCAATTGCACATCCATTTGATGTTTCATACACGAAGGCATCTCGTTGACCAAGGCTATAATAAGCGATTGATTCTGGAACTAAAAGTGGCTGGCTTTGTGATAAAGAGTATCCCCATACCCAGTTTTGCTCATAATCAGGATCGAACGGCTTAAATGGAAAAGTATCACGATTGTAATGTTCAGTTGTATGTACGCCGAGTGTGAGGGGATTCAGTGCAATATGCTCTAGTTCATGAAAACTACCATGCACATTTGACTTTTTCCCGCGAGGCGACATACCGCAATATCGTTCTAATCCTTCTAAAATAGCGGTTGCTTCACTAAGTGGGAATGAATGAGTTCGGCCCGCGACACCTTCATTTCCGAACAGTAACGGCATGTTTATAATGACATCAGCAAACGGTAATAGAGAATGCTGCATTTTACCGTTCAGAATACCAGTCCGGTAATCTAAATAGTCTCTCGTTAAAAATGTGTTTAGCTCATGAATGGAACGACAGCGATACGTTTCAGTACTCGTTTTCAAACTTGGTTGTAAAGAAATTTGCGCTGCATCTGCTGTATCGTCAGACAAATTGCTGCATACCGGACAGAGAGGGTCTGGAAGAAACGAATGCCGAGTACATTGTAACGTTTGTAAGTCCAGTAAAATGAGTTCATTGTCTATAGAAGAATGTTTGTTAGTTAATATTTTCTCTGTTTCAGCATGAATGAGCTGGCACATTTGTAACATTCCATTTTGGGTGGCGCGTACATCACGCCTCGTCACGTTCTCTGATTTTAATGCATATTTCCGTTGTAGTTCCCACATTTCTTTTTGATCAAATCCAGCTATAAACCGGCGTCCATCAGCGCAGTGGGAACATCCAGTTGTAAGAGGCTTCACGAAAGGACCGATAATACCTTCACCAAACGAAGTAAACGCGCGAAGCCACGGAATATTATTTGAGCGAAAGATAAGCTCAGCATCATGATGTACGGAAGAAGGAGACCCGTCGTGTAAGACGAGAGCAAGATGAATGTTTTCAGGGAGAATTTCTGTAATTGTATGCTGGCGGATGAGTGAATATTGCTTACACAATTGCTCATGTACATAGTCTGTGAGTAGGCCATCTCCTATAAGTAGTATGTTTTGAGTCATTGGTCATCCTCCTTTGCAATTAATACCCCATATACACCGTCTAAGTTGTCTCTTAAAAATGACTCAATAGCTAAATCAAAAACGAATGGATACAAGTTGTTTTCCGTTAAATTTTGCAAGGCAACTTGTAAAGACTGTACGCCTGGAACTTCTTCCTCTTCTTGTATTGCTACTCTAACAGAATCCGTACTATATAAAACAATGGATGATTCCGGTAACATATTAGCTTTATAAGGAATCTCTTCATTTTGAATATGAAGGAGTGCTTGTTGCAGAGCATTTCGTAACGCGAGTGTTATATTAATATTTGCCGCACCATACCATCTATCATTTATACCGATCCAAACGACAGGAAAGCCAAGTAACTCCTCACTCATTCCTACTTTAGGTATTTCATGAATTGTAGAGAGAGCATCGTAGTAAAACCTACAATGTTTATCATGAATTTCGGTTAAATCCAGCTCTGTAACCTCTTCTAGCATATGTGATTGGCGTTCACATAACTTATTATTTAAATGTTTTTGTAGTGCTCGGTATACACCTTCTGTCATCGTTTCCCCAGCACCAATACCGATATCAGTATGTTCGGGGATAAGACGATGAATCATTTCAGCTACATATGTTTCAACTCCTGTTAAACCAGCTTCGCGGCGTGCTTCATTATGAGTTAATCCACCGCAAGTTATAGTAGGAAGGGGAGAGGTAGGTCCGTCTGATAATGGATTTGCAACTTGAATATAGCACTGTGATAAAGGCAATTGGTGTAAATCTTGTTCATCCCACATGTGGAATATGCCAGCTTCTTTAGAAGTTAACGTATCAAAAAAACGAAAAAGTTCAGTTGAAGTATATTGTCCGGAACGATGGGCAAGGTTTTCTTGAAGATTTTGCACCGTATCAATTGTAAAGATTTCATCGGTTGCGAGAAGATGTTTTATGAAAGGGTGCCACTTTCCTTCAAGTGTTTCCAAGTTTAATAAATAGAATTGAGGATTATACTGCCTGTGTGAACCTTCAGCGACATGTTTAAATAACTCAAAAACGATAACATTTGCTAACATTGCAGATGCAATTGGTGAGAAAGGTTCAGGTGGATTTTCACTTTGTAAAGTAGTTTCGTGTAGACGATGCCAAGCTGATTCCCAGCATTCTTCACGGTCTGCGGTTACGACGGGTCCAGCTAAACCAATTCTTGATAAGCAAATAGCTGGTATGAAATTTTTCCTAAACTCTCTACAAATAGTATGGATTGCTCTTAAACTTTCAATATCTCCATTTTGGGAAACGTATAAAATCCAGTCGAAAGGCTCGAATACTTCATGCAAAGGGCGATCAATTGTACTATCTATTTCTTGAATAAGTACATTGTCATCATTTGCATATGCACGTTCGCTTAATTCATGAATTCGATCGTAGTTTGTTTCAGCACGATCTGTAACAAGATAATGAAATGTAGGTAAACCAGATTCTAATAAAGAAGAAACTAGGGAAGTAAGCATATCGCCAGAACCAATTATAAGCACATTTGCTGCGCGGTACGTTTCGAATTTTAAAGCGCCTGAATGGGAATCAGCTTCTAAAAACTCAATTTGCGAAGCATATCTGTCGAGTAATGCACTGTTTAATTCGTGGGGAGCATCTTGGCTTACATCACGAACGAAACCATTTTCATATAAAATCTCTCCAATTTCAAATACACGATTTTGATAGGGGAGAGGGAGACCATCGGTTATTTCTGTCAAAGAATGATTACCGTTAAACATAGGCATTAATTTCTCAATCCAGTCATAAATCCCATCACCATCCATACGGAATGAACTGGAGTTATTTCGAAAGTAAACACCCCCGTTTGAATCGGGGAGGAAGAAAGTATCCTTATTTGCTTTAAGTTTTGCATGAACTGGAAGGTTATTCATGTTTATCCCCCTTACGTTTTCGGCATACATTATTAGTCTATGTATTGTGATTTGTCCCGTATGAACACAATAAAAAAAAGCTGTAGAATGATTCATTCTACAGCTTTTAATAGATTAATAATCTATCAACCTTCTAATAATAATGATTTTGGATCTTCAAGCATATCTTTAACAGCAACAAGGAAGCTAACTGCTTCTTTACCATCAACAATACGGTGATCGTAAGATAGTGCAAGGTACATCATTGGACGGTTTTCCATACGCTCTGCATCAATTGCAACTGGACGTACTTGGATTTTATGCATCCCTAGAATACCTACTTGTGGACTATTTAGGATTGGTGTCGACATTAGAGAACCGAACACGCCACCATTTGTAATCGTAAATGTACCACCTTGTAGCTCTTTTAATGAAAGTTTATTATCGCGTGCTTTCAGACCTAAATTACGAATCTCGCTTTCAATTTCAGCGAAGTTCAATTGGTTAGCATCGCGTACAACTGGAACAACTAATCCATCTGGAGCTGCTACTGCAATACCGATATCATAGAATTTTTTAATGATAAGCTCATCGCCTTGAATTTCAGCATTTAATAATGGGAATTGTTTTAATGCTGCAACAACTGCTTTTGTGAAGAATGACATAAAGCCAAGACGTACATCATGTTTTTTCTCGAAAGCATCTTTGCGTTCTTTACGTAATTCCATGATTGCACTCATATCAACTTCGTTAAATGTAGTTAACATTGCAGATGTTTGTTGAACTTCTACAAGACGTTTTGCAATTGTTTGACGGCGGCGGGACATTTTCACACGCTCAACTGGTTTTTCAAATTCAGTTTTTGCAACTGGAGCCGGACTTTGTTTTGGAGCAGCTGGTGCTTCTTTTGGCGCTGCAGCATGAGCTTGTACGTCATGTGGTCTCACACGTCCAAGTGGATCTGTGCTACGTACGTCGTTTAAGTCGATTCCTAATTCACGAGCCATTTTGCGAGCAGCTGGTGATGCGATAGGACGATTTGTATTTGGTAAACCTTGCAACGCTTTATTTTGTTCAACACTTGGAGCTGCTGCTTTCGGTGCTTCAGTAGTTTCTTGTTTTGGTTGCTCATTAGCCGGAGCAGGTGTACTTACTGCAACTGCTGCGCCGTTTGCATCTAAAATTGCGATAGTAGCGCCAACTTCAACTGTATCTCCAGGTTCGCCTAGTAACTTCGATACAATACCTGAATCCTCTGCGATGATTTCTACATTGACTTTGTCAGTCTCAAGCTCAACAACGCTGCCACCTTTCTCAACTTTGTCGCCTACGTTGATAAGCCATTGTGAAATAGTTCCTTCTGAAATAGATTCTGCAAGCTCAGGTACTTTAATTTCGATCATTTTAAATGTCCTCCCCTTATTTGCCTAACGGTGTGTTTTGTCTTCTTTAATCTTCGGTAATCTCCATTTGTTAGCCCGGCTGTGACAGACTATCTGCCACAGCTGAGCCTGAAAAACTCATTGTTACTTTCAGTTGCTGAAAACTTCAATTTCTTGTTTATCTTGACGGAAGTTGTACTTCACATCTAAAGCGTGTGCAACGATTAATTCTTGCTCAGCTTTGTGAGCGAATGGATCGCCACCAGATGGGCTAGAACGATCCGGGCGTCCAATGTAACCTGTTTTCACTTTATCCCCAGCTAGTTCGAACAGAATTGGAGCCATGTAATGCCATGCGCCCATATTACGAGGTTCTTCTTGAACCCAAATGATTTCTTCTAAGTTTTTAAAACGTTTAATAATAGATTGAACTTTTTCAGCAGGGAATGGGTACAACTGCTCGATACGAACCATATGAACTTCATCTAGGCTGTACTCATGCTTACCACTCTCGATTTCTGCTGCTAAGTCAATTGCCATTTTACCTGTACTTAAAACAAGACGTTTTACTTTGTTTGGTTTCGCACCAAGGTTTCCTTGTTCTAAAGCAGGTTGGAAACGTCCTTCGCTTAACTGACTAGCAGTTGAAAGCGTAAGTGGGTGACGTAATAAACTCTTCGGCGTCATAAGTACTAATGGTCGAACAGCTTCTGTTCCTAAGATAGATGCTTGACGACGCAAGATATGGAAGTATTGTGCCGCGCTCGTTAAGTTTGCAACCGTCCAGTTGTTCTCAGCAGCTAACTGTAAGAAACGCTCTGGACGTGCACTAGAGTGTTCTGGTCCTTGACCTTCATAACCGTGTGGTAATAGAAGAACTAAACCAGATTTTTGACCCCATTTTGCTCTTCCTGCTGAAACATATTGATCAAATAATGCTTGCGCAGTATTTGAGAAGTCACCGTATTGAGCTTCCCACATCACAAGAGTTTCTGGAGCAAATACGTTATAACCATATTCGTAACCAACAACAGCAGCTTCTGATAACGGACTGTTATGAACAGAGAATGATGCATTAATGTTTGGTAAACGGTGTAATGGTGAATATGTTTCATTTGTATCAGTATCGTGTAATACGATATGACGGTGCGCGAATGTACCACGCTGTGAATCTTGGCCAGTTAAACGAATTGGCGTACCTTCTTGTAAAATAGAAGCGAATGCTAATGACTCAGCAAGTGCCCATTCAATTTTACCGTTCTCTTCAAGAGCATCTTTACGACGTTCAAGAATTTTCTTCACTTTCGGATATACGTTAAAGCCTTCAGGCCAAGATAATAGTCCTTCATTAATTGCACGAAGTGAGTCAATTGAAACACCAGTGTCAATCGGTTGAATTCCTTTTGCAACAACCTCTGGGACTTTAACGTGAATTGTTGCAGCACTCGTATCAGCTGGTGGCACTTGCGCGTATTCAGCCTTTAATTCCTCTTGTATAAACTGAGTAATTGTTTCAACCTCATCTGCATTCAGAACGCCAGCAGATTGTAATTGATCTGCATAAATTGCTCTTACAGTTGGGTGATTTTTAATTTTTTTGTACACTTGTGGTTGCGTAACTGCTGGATCATCCATTTCGTTATGACCATATCGGCGGTAACCGATTAAATCGATTAAGAAGTCCTTTTTGAACAGCGTACGATATTGGATCGCAAGGTTTGCAGCAGCAAGACAAGCTTCCGGATCATCAGCGTTCACGTGAACAATCGGAATATCGAAACCTTTTGCAAGGTCACTTGAATATTTAGTAGAACGAGAATCATAGCTATCAGTAGTAAAGCCGACTGCATTATTTGCGATAACATGAATAGTTCCGCCAGTTTGGTATGCATTCAATCTACTTAAGTTGAGTGTTTCAGACACAACACCTTGACCAGGGAATGCAGCATCACCATGAACTAAAATTACGAATGATTTTGTAGTATCTTGTTCTGGAAGACCAGATTTTTTACGATTCTCTTGAGCTGCACGTGCGAAACCTTCAACAACAGGGTTAACGAACTCAAGATGACTCGGGTTATTTGCTAATGTAACACGAGTGCTAACTTCTTCATTACCAACGACTTGTTCTCTACCTAAATGGTATTTCACGTCGCCAGTCCAGCCAGCATTTGCCTTTACGCCTTCTATTTTTGCATGTTTGAACTCAGCAAACATGTGACCATATGGCTTTTCTAGTACATGAGCGAGTACGCTTAGACGACCACGGTGAGCCATACCAATCATGACATCTTCAACGCCGCCTTTAGCACCTTCTGAAACAATTTCATCTAGTACAGGTACAAGCATATCAACGCCCTCTATTGAGAAACGTTTTTGACCAACGAATGTTTTATGCAAGAATTGCTCGAAACCTTCAACAGCAGTTAAACGTTTTAAAAGAGCAGTTCGTTTTTTATTTGATAATGGTTGACGCAATGAATTTGATTCCACCATTTGATGCAACCACACGCGTTCTTCACTATCTTGTATATGTGAGAATTCATAAGCTAAAGATTTTGTATAAACGTCTTTCAATCTATGAATTACATCAAGTGCAGTGTGAATACCCTCTGGTGCATCTTGCCATACTGTTTTAGCTGGAATCGCTTTCAAATCAGCATCGCTCAGTTCGTTCATTGTTTTCTCGATAAGTGATTGGCCATTTGCAGCATCTTCCATCGGATTGATGTGAGCTAACGTATGCCCGAAAGAACGAATCTGTTCAACAAGTTGAACGACTTTAAGAATCTTTTCAATGTTCCCTGTGTTTTGAGGAGAAAAATGTGTTGCTGTGTTGTCCCCTGTTACGACATCATCTTGAAACGAAGGAGCTCCAAAAATTTCAAAAAGCTCTTGTAATTCCGGATCAACAGAACCTGCTCCAGTTACGTAAAGATCATACTGTTCAATAACATAACCAAGGTTCGGACCATGGAACTTGGCCCAAGGGTTTGTCGTTGTATTCTTCCTCGTCATTTGTTTAAACCTCCTAATGCATATAATCCTTTTTCCATACAAAAAGGTGCATTTTGCTCTTTTTCAATAATTGATGAACTAATAATTAATGTAATTGTTTTCTTTACTCTTATGTTATTACAATAATTTACATAATACCAAACACTATTACTTATCTGTTTTGTAAAAAAACATTCACAATAACTTATCACCCAAGTTAATCTTTCATGTTATAAAGTAATTTTACAGAAAAATGGGGTGGATATATTTGGTATACCTACACTAACAACTATAATTGTTGCATTTAAATATAGGTATAATGGTTAGAATGTTTTGATAAAATGAAGTTCGAATTATGTATATTGAAATAATAAGCGCTTTCATTGATATTATACAACAATATAACGGAATATAGTATAAAAAATAAAAAATTATGAATTTAGAGTAAACTTTATTTCGGTAGTGTTAAATATTGAAAGGAAAACGAAGGATTTCTACAAAAAAAGTGGCTAAACATAAAAAATGCTTCATAAACCGTTAGTTTCTATAAATATGGCGAAAAACACCGTAAAAACAATAGCGCATTTCACCCAATAAGGAGAAGAATGAAATATTTTAAAAGGATAAAACAAATATGGAGATATTAAATTTTCACAAAAGCGGGGAGGGGATATAGTAACGGATATATACATTGTTCCATGTTTCATTCCAAAACAGACGTGCTGAATTTGAAAAGTTTCTTCTATATAAATAGAATTAAAAATGATCAAAATATATGTAAAGGAACCTTGACGTAAAGTTTCCTTTACATATATACTCGATATAAGGGAGGAGGGAGAAATTCCCTTGGAAAATAAAATGGTCGAATACCGAAAAAAATTTGGACTATCTCAAGAAAAATTGGCTGAGAAACTTGGGGTTTCCAGACAAACCATCATTTCAATTGAAAAAGGGAAATATGATCCATCACTTCCATTAGCATTTGAAATAGCGAAAACATTTCAAACAACGATAGAACATGTATTTATCCCGCGTTAACGGGCAGTAAGACTCCCACCTCAAAATTCGGCTGAGGCAAAGAAGTTAGGCGGGAGATTAACTGCCCGTAAACGCCCGATTGGTTCAACTAATAATCAGTGGGGGATGAACAAAACCCCCACTGATTAAAGTTGCACTTTATTTATGAAGGAAAAGAAGAGGGGGAGAAAGGATGAATTATTCACAAAAGTACTTTGTAATTATGGGAATTATTTTTTTTATTATGAGTGGAACTATGATATTAGCAGGTGTAATGACGCATTCCGCGCCGCCAATTCCAACTTATACCGTGCTTGCAATGATGATTATGTGTTTCTGCCTAAGTTACTTACACCCGCAATTTAAAGAAAAAGATGAGCGAATGAAACTCATTCGTTATAAAGGAATGTTCTTCAGCTTTTTTGCGCTAACGGCATATTATCTTCTTTTCTCTATTGGCTTAAATTTAAAAGTAATTACACTATCTGCGGTTGAACTATTGAACATATTAATGGCATTAACGATGAGTACAGTCTTTATCTCGTTTGTTGTTTTGTCGAAAAGATATTAAGATGTAAGAGAGAAAGGAAGATTAATATATGCAAATGATGTATGCTTTTGGCATGGGGCTTGTTTTATTTTTAGCGGTATTCTTATTTATTCGTAAAGACGTTCAGGGCGGAACGTTAACGAAACGAGGATTTTATAAAATGATCGGCTGTTTAGTTGTTATGTTTATAGCGATTATCGTAATGATCGTTTTAATAAATCAGTCACTATAGAACTTAAAAACGGAACCTTACTTATGTAAGGTTTTTCTTTTTTTAAAAAACTAAAAATTACCATAAAATCCATTTACTATCTATACCTTATATTATATAATCCAATGAAATGATAGATAAGGAGAATAGTATATGAATAAAAAAGCTATCTTCTTTATAGCGATATGCCTACTACTTATAGCTAGTATTACTTATATAATATGTAACAAACGAGAACATGTACCACCTATATTAGTATGGGAGAGCCAGGAATACTACATTACGAATGAACCTGCCAAAGCAGAAGAAGTCGGACAAAAACTTGGCGAAGTAACAAAGAAAATTGAAACAAGCAAACAGCCTACTAAAGATAGTGAATCCAACATATTACAAGAAAAAACAGAAGTATTTGAAATGATTTTAGAAGAAGAGGATGAAAGGCCGCCCATACTCGTAAAAGAACCAAATAGTGAAGAATATAGAGTAGCAAGGCCGATGTTAAAGCAAGTATTATAATAATGAAGAAACAAATTTTTAATAGAGAGTAGTGAGCGGTATGAGATGGAAAGCAGGAACTTTTGAAAAAATAGAAACGAATGACTCATCTATTGAGCAATTTATACATACATTCAAAGAACAAAACCTAAATGGTGGACCAGTTATAAGTTGTTTTAAAGTACATAACGAAAATTTTTTCAAAGAAATACCGCGTGGAGAAGATGGACACAAGCATTTTTTCAGAAGAATCTTTAACTCTTTAGATATAATCAATAACTTAGAAGAGTTAAAAATACATACATCAGAAAAATATAAGTGTCGTTTTAAAGAGCGTCAGGCAGTTATGCTTGATGGTAGTATTGCCGCTCAAATTTTGTGGGGCGGAGCATATGTAGAATTTCAAGAACGACCGGTTGTCGCCAAGCAATTAGCGGTTAATGTATGTCAATACATGTTCCAAGATCGATATGAGGATATTAAAGCATTCGAAAGCTACCGTCCTTGGACAGATTGGTTTTACGGTATTGCATGGGATGCTACTTGGATGGTGTTAGATAGTAAGGATCATAAACTGTGGTTCATTTGTGTTACAGGTACAGATTGATGAAGAAAGCTTTGTAGAAATACTACAAGGCTTTTTCGTTTTCCTATAAGGAATAGAAAACAAATCATATAAATGCTATACTAAAAAATGTTTGTAATGTCAGTTTCATACTATTATATAGTGATGACTTACTAGAAAAGATAAGAGGAGAATGAACGTGAAAAAGATAAAGAAATTATTGCTGTTAATGATGGTAGTAGGATTAACAGTCGGTGTTTTAGCAGGATGCGCAAATCCGAAAGATACTGTAGAAGAATTTTTAACAGCGATGCAAAAAGGTGATGTAGAAAAGGCTCGTACATTTGTTGTAAGTGACAAAGAGTTCGGTAAACTAAATGAAAAAACAGACGATGCTGAAGCAAAAGCAATGCTAAGTGCAATTATGAAGAACTTTAAATTTGAAAAGCTAGAAGAAGTATCGAAAAAGGATGACAAAGCAGAAGTGAAAGTAAAAGTTACATCTGCCGATCTATCTGTTGCCGTAACAAAAGCAATGGGAGAAGTTATGCCAATGGCTTTCGCTAGTGCCTTTAGTGAAGACAAAGAGCAATCTGAAAAGGCAATAGAAAAAACGATGACATCAGCGATCATCAAACACTTATCAGATAAAGACGCAATAATGGCAACTCGCGAAGTTACATTGAACTTAAAGAAAGACAAAGATGGCGACTACAAAATCGTTGCCGATGACAACCTACAAGAATTGTTATTTGCTAATGCGAAGTCTTTGGAGAAGATGTTTGGTGGGAAGTGATTGACTGGCAAGATTTTTAGTTTTTATAAGAAGTAACTTGGATAAAAAGAGACACCATATCACCTAATAGGTTGATATGGTGTTTTTTTATGACCCCGGAGAGGCTCGAACTCACGACCTCCACCCTGTCAAGATAAGAAACGTATATTTTACGTTTCGGAAATATCGAGCGGAAAGGTAGTTGTATCAAGGGTCTATAGGATATTCTATATTTTCTTATGCAAATCCTGTAACGTAGAAAAATGAAATTTCTTGACCAGAATCTTGACCAGTTTTTATTCAGTTTCTTTAAAGTTTAAAGAGAGAATTGTTAAGATGTGATGAGCTATATCATGAATATATACAGAGTATGGAACAATAAATCGCATGTTTTTTTATCTGAAATAAAGGGATTAGACTAATTGTGTCTAGGATTACGAAGGAGTTTAAAATTAGTGATAATATATTGGGGATTTGAAGCGTTAAAATCTTATATGCTTATTTTTAGATTACATAAATAATTGTCAAGGACATACAAGAGTTTAAAAATAATGTGTATATATAAATGTAAGCCTATTTTCTAAATAACGTTTCTTCCTGGTATTTTAGATAGTTCGGTGGTAGGATTTTTCTGTAACAGGTACAGTAAACTTCTGCTTTAGCGGCGCACGAATGTTTCTAAACATCCTCTTTATATTTCGAATTGAATACATCGAGTAATGTAATCCAAAATTGAAGACAGCTTGTTCTCTTTCACTGTTTTTTTCTTTTGGTATATGCTGCGCAATAAAAGGGTAGACACCATCCTTAGCTGCTGTATCAAGAATTTGATATTGTGATGTTTGATTTAATAATTTTTTCAGTGTTATATACAAGCTTAGTTGGATATTCCTTGTTACGGTCCACCATGTCACGTAAGCTACGGGTGACGCTACGAATTTGACGATGGTATGTATGTTTTAGTACGTGAATAAATTTATTCGTGTTAGAAGCAAACTTACCAATATTCATCTCTTCCAGCACGGATTTGATGCGGGTATTTTTTATGTAAGAAGCGATATATACCGCCAAAGTTTGTTTCCTCGCTGCAACAGATAGCTTAAAGAAAGCTTTCATAAATACGACTGGACTAATATAAGCATAAGAATTTGCCTTTTCAGTTTCTTCGTTTATAAAATGAGTCAACTTGACCGTATAACGACTATCTACTCCATTTTCAATTGAGATAATGTTGTGTAGGTTTAATTTTTTTAAGCAATATAGAACTGAGAGTGCTGTATGCAAATTCTTCTGTATATTGCTTGTAATCTTCCCACATCATATGTACGGTTACATAGGGAATTACACCATTTATGTAAGGTTCCTTATGAAGCTAGAAGAAGAATTCTAAATCTGCATTAGTAATCTCATATAATTTATGTTTTCCTCACATTGTTTCAGAGATAGCAGACACCGTGCGACGTGAAAAAGATGGTTTCGCTTGTTTGACAAATCCATCAACATACGCAATATAATCTTCGTATGTCATATGTTCCAGAGTGTTTTCGAGATATGTATCTTTATAGCTGTAGTATTTCTCTTCAAATGTTTCAACAAATTTTTCCCGAAATTTTAGCGTAACTAAAACAGTGTTCGTAAATTCTCCTTTGAGACTACGTTGATTGCGAATAATAAATGATTTCCCCATCTTTTTTACCTCCGTTCTGAAAATTCAGAAATATATGCCGAAATACTATGAAATATACCAATTTTAATTATAGCAAAACAAATTTTATAAAAATGTCTCCTTTAAGAGAGTCCGAGAAAAGTGGAAACACTTTATAAGCCTTAGATCTGCAAAGCTTCAAAAAAAGTTATTAAAAAATTTATGTGCATTTTTTGTGAAAAGATGTTTCCTTTTTTATCGTTAAAGGGAACACGGAATCAGATTGAAACTTTGATATAAACATGTTTATCACTCTATTTTCTTTAGTTACGCGTGCGATTTGGGAAAAGTGTTTCCTCTTTTTTTATTATACGCGCAACTTGGGAAATATGCTTCCTTACGGAATTGGATGGAACTATACGAATTGAATCTATAAAGTTAGCAAGGTATGATTAAATATGTAGGTAATAATATAAAGAAATAACTTTTAAATGTTTATATATAGTGTACATGAGAAGGGTGAATTGATAATGAATCAAAGGACAGAACTAGCTATTAATAGATTAATAGATGAGGGTTTGTTTTTTAGAGTAAATAAAAATAAACTTGCACGCCACTTTTTAAATTATGTTCTTAAAATTAATGTATTTAAATTAAAAGTAGAAGAAGTCTATAGAAAAGTTTGTGAGGAGTATGGATACGCATTAGAAGCTTTACCAAATGAAGAGGAAGCATTCTATCAATTTGTAGCCAATAATATAATGGAAATTAAAGAAGATAAAGAGCCTTATCAATCCTTTAACCATGAAATTTTTCTTGTTATGGAGGACTTAAGGAAAATAAACTCTATGATACAAGAATATGAATCAAAACAGAGGGTTGAAGTTATTGATAGATATGAAAAGAAAAAATATCAATATTTAGTTGATAAGCTTAATAAGGCAAAAGATGAAATCTGTGAATATATGACAGGAAAAATAAATTCACGCGTATATAAAGAAATCAGAGATTGGGATAAGACGATTAGCTTTGCAGATTATGTAAATGTAAATCAAATATTAGATTCCCCGTATCCTTTTAGAAATAAGAAAGAAGAGTACGAAATGTCAGTATTTGATGGATTGAACTATAAATTTAAATATATGACGTTGAAGGAATATAAAGAATTGAAACTTCTTCATAGTAATAACATAATTGAATTTAATGCACGTGTAGATAGATATATAAGTACGTATGAAATTGGAAATAAAATTTTATCGCTTATAGAGGAAAATCATGTTCTTAGTAAGAGGGTAATGCTTAAACAAGCAATAGAAATTTATAAAGAAGGAAGAATGGAATTATTCTGCCAAATTACACCTCTTCAAATTGAGGGGATAATATATGATTATTGTATTGAGTTAGGAGTATCACCGTCAGATATAGAACGTGTTTCTTTGGGTAAAAAGGTAGAAGAGATAGTAACGAAGGATAGAAACTTCAAATGTCATGAATACTTTAAGTATGATTTTATTGAATTAAGGAATACAGCTGCACATGGGAGACTACATGATGATGTTAATTATAAAGATACGGCTAATATGTTAATTTTAGATTTAATGTATTTATGTGAGTTTGTTAATAGTTCTAATGCAACAGTGGTTAACAAGATGAGAAATTTATCAAAGCGTTTTGAAGAAATGAAACGGGAAAAACCTGTAGGTTGGGAATGGTCTGTAGATTTTATAGTATTAGAATTTATAAATGAATACAGAGAAAAATCACTCCCACCTTTTTATGATACAACAAACGAAATAATAGAAATAGATAGATATGCTCATAGTGAGAGTTTTTTAGACCGTATAAAACTTAACTTATTGTGCCCGGCAATATTATCACCGGAACAGATAGAAGATATCAAAAAATTTCTAGTTTATTTAAAGAAGTCAAAGAAGTCAACAGAACAACTTGAAGCGGAATGTATCTGTTTATTAAAACGTTTATCGGAAATTAAAAATGAACAATAATAAATGAGTAATAAGTTTACACGCCATATTAGGTGAAGTGGAGGGGGGATCTTTTTTTTAGCATTACAATATATTGTATAATCACACATAAGAACGTTGCATATAAAATAAAGATGCCTAAAAAATGTAGTTGTGTTATATTCCATTAAAAGTATATAATCGATATTTTTCAATAATTATTGGGACTAGATATCTGAATTTAGGTTGCGTGAATCTCTAATTAAGATGGTTTAAGACCAAATAAAAGGTTAGGAGAAGATTGATTTGTTAAAGAACTTAAACACTCGGTTTTTATTTTGGTTTTTCTTTATAATTAGTTGTATTTTAATCATAATGGTTAAATTTACACCCTTAAAGGACATACATACATCACAGATAAGTTTTTTATCCTGGTTTCACTACGGATATGAGTTAGGAGAAACGGTTTTTGGACTTAGTATTAGCTATATAATTAGCTGCATTTTCTACTTTATAGTTGTCTATTTACCAGAGCAAAAAAAACGCCTTCGTGCAATGAAAATAATTGAAAATAGAATAGATATGGTCTTAGGGTTTATGGGAATAACTATCTATTATTATTTTTATAAGAATGGTATTGCTGAATCTAATGATGAGAGATTACAAGAGTTGGTTGAAAAAATACAAACTATAGACAATGATAATAATATGGATTTTGATTATCAATACATTGAAAAACCAACAGGTAATACAGTAAGAATTAACACCGGATACCATACTGAAATCTCTTCATTATCAGATTATAGAAGTAGGATTCAGCAAACAATTAATGAGATTTTCAAAGTACCTGTAATAATTAACGTTGATCACGAATTAATAGTAGTTCTCGAGGAGATTAATAATTGTATGTTATTTAAACTAGTTTCTGCGGTGGAAAAATATCCTGCAGGTAGAACGCCGGAATTTGGAAAAGATTTATTTAAATATTATCTTTTGTACAAGAAGCTAGGCAAATACATTGAACCAACGAAATATAGTTTTGAGCAAACTCCGTAGAGTATCATAAAAGGATTAATACGAATCCGTATGAAATCTTAAATAAGCAGAGCCCCGTTTTAAATATCAAAACGGGGCTCTGCTTGTTTAAGGTTAAAAATAAATAATTTTATTATAGATTTTGCACACTTATGTTACAAATTATAAACTTTCTTTTTGCATGTTGTGGACTTAAACAAGATTAAGAGAATAATAATGCTTGTTTGATTTCATCAAATTTGATTATCACTTCATCTTTCACGGGCTGGCACCTCTCAGCAAAAAGTTCATATGAGAACGAAAAAATTAAATCATCCGTTACAGTTTCATCTCCATAAAGGTGCTGCTCTTTAATTTTAGTTGTAACATAAAGAGGGTATACAGATTTATAAGATCCTGGATGGACTACATCATTTATGCCGCCGGCAAACATATAGCCATTTTTTTGTATGTCGATTTTAGTTTGATATATTAAAGGTAGTCCTTGTGTATTCGCGCGTTCTAGCAGTCGGAGATTTTCCCCTGCTTTAATACGAATTGCAGGATATGTAGCAACATATCGTCCGATATTACGGATACCAACAACAATGGAACATTCAAACTCACTATCAGGGCCTGTACCAATAATTGCACCGCTTTGTATTTCATAGTGAACCTCTAAAACCGGTTTTTGTCGTCTACCAAAAGCTTCTGAGATATGATGATGTGTCATTTGTGTAAAACTGTCCCCTATTCGCATATAATATTTATTTTCTCCGAGTAATGCTTGGTGGGGAGGTAAGTCACTAGCAGGGACATATGTTACGACAAATCCATCATCGGTACCAGGTATAGGAATAAACATATTCTCAATATCAGGTAGTAAAGGGATTAGAGCATTTGAAAGGAGACTATTTAATGTTGTTTGAAATATTTTTGCATTTATAATAGGGGTTTCGCCTTTAGCAGCATCCAATCCATCTTTGTTTTTGCTTGCGTCAACTCCCCAAATAATGACGCCTCCAGAGGTGTTAGCAAATCCTGATAATGCTTTTACATAGTTCCTTTTATCATCTTTAGAAATTGTGTCACCAGCAGGGTCACTTTTCAACTTGAAATCTAGGAAATCTGATTCTTCTTGTTGTTCGTTAATCATACGTTGAATTTCTGTATATCTTGATTTTTTTAATCTTTCGAAAATTAACTCGGCATTATTCATTTGGAACGCTCCCTTTTCAAAGTATGTAATAGATATAAGAGAATTAAAACTATTAAGTTTATTTTTACATAAAAATAGGAATATTGTCGATAGAATAAATATATTTATATATAGAGGTAATATATAGTAATGGAATAAAATGATCTTGCACGCATAATCCTAATGGTTTAATAGGTTCCGTTGTAAAGTTTCTTAACACATAAAAAGGTGAAGGAATTCTGTTGGATTTTACGAAGCCGTTAATAATTTTTGTAATTCGTTATATGTCGAAAAGACGCAGTCTGATTGAAGACTTCGTCTTTGTTTATGTAGGATATGAACCGTTTCGATTCCTTTTATTGTACGTGAAGCATGGCGAAGTGTTTGTCCCTCTTTATCAATTGATCGATATAAATAGCACCATTTCTCTTTGATTTTTATATAGGTTTCATCCATTTTCTCAGATAGTTGTGATCTTTTGATTTTCTTCTTCCAAATTTGATAGATAAGATTTCCATATTCATGAACTCAGCGCATAATGGTTGTTGGATGAACCGAGATGCAACGTTCCTTCAGAATTTCAGATACATCACGATAACTTAAAGAAAAACGACAACAGTAGCCACGGCTACTAATATAATATCTTTCTCGAATTATTTTCCTTTAAAATATCTCATCTGTTATGCTCCTCATTTGCTTTTTTCAGAGTTTATCCTAGTTTAGAAAACTTTGCAACAGAACCTGCTACTTCTTGTCATAGAATTTTAGTTAATGATCTAAAAATTAAAAATGTACAGTATGTAAATAAAATGTAAGTTTCACTGCCTCCATAAATTTTGAAAATAGAGGTTTTTTTTTAGTAGATTAATCTGTGACGGTGAATCTTATCATAGGTCAGCACAAATTTTCTATATGGGAAAAGATAAGAACCACTTAGTGTTCTTGACGTAATCCATACTTTAAAAAGTAATTAAATGGAAAATTTGGTAAGGATTTGTGTCGTTATGTTTAAAAAGTTTAAGGTGGGGGAAATTATGGAGGCTAAAGTTATTGTGTCTATCATTGCTCTTATTGTTTCACTTGTATCGTTGTATATATCATTGAGACAAAAGAAATATGAAACCGAAAGAATTATTAGAGAGAAGCTTACAGATACCTTCAATGAAATTACTGAATTGGATGTTGATTTTATTAAACTTGAAGTGAATATAAACAAAAATGTAAATTTGACAAGGGTATTTAATCAAAAAAGGAGTTTCCTTGCAAATCAAGCGCTATATTTTTTACCTAAAATTGAAACATTAGTATCAGATATGGAGTTTGCTTTGTTAGCAAAGACATTAGAACGAACCGGGGATCTTGAAAATGCTGACTACTATTGGCGGAAGAGTATGGAAAGATCATCTAGTAAATGTACTGAAATATATAATATGCGTGGATATGCAAGATTTCTTTTCACGACTACTAATATCGATCAAGGTAGAAAAATGTATCAAGAAGCTATTGATTTGGGTACAAAGGAAAATGATAGAGGTTTGTATGACATGGCCGAAACATACATATTATGGAGGCCATAGAGTGGGAATATGGCTTCCTTGACAGAGCAGAGGAGTATTTGAGTTTATCAGATAGAATGATCAGTAAGATTGAGAATGCGTATCAAAAACAGAGGATACTAGATTATTTAAATGATGTTAAAAAAATTTGCAATCTGCAAGGGATATCATAAAATTTACACAAATTATCATTATGAATGTAATGAAAAATATCGTTAAAGCATGGGATTACTGTCCCATGCTTTCTATGTTGATGTATATCTTATATTCAAAATCAATTTTGTGCTTTAATGATGTAGGGTAAACCTTATCATAAGTAAGTGAGGTTTAAGTATTTGTCAAGGAAACAGTCAAACTAAGAGATTAGTTTGACTGTTTTTTATTAGGGATTTAAAATGTTATAATTATCCTTAGATGAATAAAATAGATTATTTTAAAAAGGAGAGCTTATAAAGTGGAAATTAAATCTCGTATTACTGATTCTCGTATTAGTGCAGAAAATATATTTATTGAAATGACTTATGAAGAATATCTAAAAATTGCTAGTAAAATTATTGAAAATAATCCTTTGCAAAGACGTCGAGTAAAATCATCTAATACAGTATATTCTTTACTAAAAAATGATTTAAAAAGTGGATGTTTGATGCCACCTATGGTACTGGGTCTTAGCAATGGAAGAGATAATGAATATGCAACTATGAGTGATGATGAATTAATAAAATATATAAATGATAATAAAGAAAGATTGATAATTTTAGATGGATTACAGAGAACGCACACACTAAAAGACGTTGAAATAGAGTATGAAAGTACGGATAGTAAAGAAGCTATTAACGCATTTTACTCAAATAAATTAAGACTTGAGTTATATCTAGGAATTAACAAATTCGGTATTTTATATAGAATGTTAACACTAAACACAGGACAAACACCTATGTCTATACGTCACCAAATAGAAATGCTATACCAAGATTATCTACAATTTGACATTGAGGGAATTAAAATTCTAAGAGAGGTTGATGAAAATAATAATAATGAATTAGGAACGTATAATTTTAAAAGTGTTATTGAAGGGTTTAATTCATATCTTGAAAGAGACCCATTACCAATGGATAGATTCGATGTATTAAATAATGTAAAGAGTTTAGAAAAATTATCTATTGAAGATCAAAAACAAGATTTATTTATGCAGTATTTAATAACCTTTAATTTATTCATAAAACATGTTGTAGATTATAGTGCTGATTGGCAATTGGATACAGAATACGAAGAAGAAATGAAATTAAGTTCGAGAGCATTTGCAGTCTCGGCATTAAAACTATTTAATAAATCTCAAGCATTTACTGGCTTTGGTGCAGCAATAGGCAAATTAAGAGATCTCGATTTAATTAGTGGATTTGAAGAAGTAAATAAGATAATACCTAATTTAACATCTGATGAAAACCAAGAAGATTGGATAATCGATTTTATTATTAATTTGGACGAAATTAAAAGAAAATCCAAAAAGATTGGTAATTCACAACGTGAGTATTTTTATTGGTTTTTTAGAGCTTTATTTAATAAAGATTCAGATGCATATTTAAATCTAAGTCAAGCTGTAGAAGATGGATATAAAAAATATCGTAGGGAATCAGAATAAAATGAGCATAATTATTAAAAATGATACATTGGAATTTCGTTTAAATTTTTCTGAATTCGATAGTGCGAATATGCAATTTATATTTAAGGATTCTGAAGATATTATAAAAGCACTATTTGAATATAATTTAAATATTAATGAAATGAACGATACAAGCAATTATGAAATTCACTTACTATATAACAAAAATTTTGCTGAGAATAACATTTTTCAAGTATTTGATGATGAAATTAGATTGGGTTGGATCTTTCCATTGCAAGCTATAGTATCTAAAAATCATGATTATGCGGAGAATAAGCATTTTTTAAATTATGCATATGTAGCCTTTCTAAAATTATTAAGTGAGTCTGAAAAATTGGGATTAAATAATTTAAATTACAGAGAAGATTGTAACTATAAATTAGAAGATTTATTTGATATTGAAAGTACTCATGTTTTTATTACTAGTAACTCTAATACTCAGCAGATAAGTGGTTATGATTATCGAAAGTATATTCCATCATTATATGATATAGGGTATTTACCTAAGTACGGTAATAATTCAAAAGAGATATGCGGTGACAAAAAATTAAGAGTAAATAAGTTATCTTCTGAATTAAGTAAAGAAGTATTTATCACTTATTTATTTAACGAGGTTTTAGTAGATACATCTCACCATTTAGTAAAATTTTATATGCTGTATCAAGTTATAGAATTATTAATTGAAAAAATTTTTAATAGTGAACTTACAATTATGTTAGATGGATTATCAAAAGATGAAAAAAATCTTTTTCAAGTTAAAGAAGATTTAGGAAAGCTCGCGAATGAGAGTGAAAGAATTCGAAAATTGTTTAACCAGTATAGTTCGCATCATGAATCTAGAAATGAATTAAAGAAATTATGTAATACATTATTAGAAAGTATTGGTAGAGATAAAAAAAATAGTCCAGAGAAAGCGTTATATAGTATTAGGAATCTTTATGTACATGATTACAGAAGTATACCAGTCGAACATGAATCTAAGATAGAACAAATTAATATTGTGTTTGAAAAAGTTGTAATTGAAACTATACATACGTTCAATTTAACTAATTAAAACCGTATTTACCAACATCATGTAGAACCGTATTCTAAATAACGATAAACCCAAGCCAAAATCCAGCTATATGATAAATCATCTAGCTAAATTAGTTTAGTTGTTTGCATTCAGCTTTTACTGTATTCCTGCTTTGTAATATACGTAGATTAGTGATTGATTGTACTTTCCAACCTTTTTACTTATATCATCGTTATTTACAGCTAATCTAGAATACTTAGTATCTATTTTGGGGTTATTAGGAATTAAAGCGATGATGCGTTGGGTTCATTAATATAGGCAGGAATTGTACAAAAAAATATATAAAAGAAAAAAATTTAAGTTTAAGATAACGGATTTTTATCTAGAAGATAACAAGTCTACAGTAAACTTCCATTTATTAAATATATATTATTTACATGAATACAAAAAGGGTTGCTTTTCAGATGAAGAGCAGCCCTTTTTCTTATGACTGGAGGAATAAAAAATGATATATCGTGAGAGTAGAACAGGAAAGCAAGGAGTACTAGAATCACCTGTTGGTATAAATCAACCAGCAAAACGAGTTGAAATCGTAAAACTAAAAATGGTAAAAGAGAGCAGTCTTCTTTACAAAGAAAGAAGAGTGAAATCTCCCGAAGATGCAAGTTTGTTATTTAAGCAATTTCTAGATGAGGCTGATCGAGAGTATTTTATTGTACTCTGTCTGGATATAAAAAATCAGCCTACTGCTATCAATGTTTGTCATATTGGTAGTTTGAATTCTAGTATTGTACATCCACGTGAAGTTCTGAAACCAGCAATAATTTCAAATGCAGCTTCAATTATTGTTGCGCATAACCACCCTAGCAATGATCCTACTCCAAGCAGAGAAGATCTTGAAGTTACAAAACGACTTATGGAAGCAGGAAAAGTTGTAGGTATAGATGTGTTAGACCATCTTATTGTTTGTGAGGAGAGTTTTATTTCACTTAAAGAAAAAGGTCATATGTAAGAAGAAATATAATTTGCCCATGTTATTTAAATAAAAGGGAGGTAGGACATATATGTTTGATGTAAATCAGAGCCGTTTTGCTACAAAAGCGGTACAGAATATAATTCCATTAGAATTGCAACAATTTTTATGGCTTATCATTGATTGTCGAAAAGCCGCTGGAGATCGACTGGACTACTTGCAAGTATTTGAGCTGCGATCAGATCATGAACATCAACTTGTCTGTAATACACAGGAGTCTCCACCTTTGCAATTAGAATACAAATTTAAGTTAAATTCTAAGGGGGTGATTAACTGTAATGTGTGGCTGGTAGACAATGGAGAATATGCAACTATGCTTTTACCATCAGATTATTGATAGGGTATAACATTGAAAGTAGAGGTGAAGAGGATGTGTTCTAAACCAAGTGAGGTTGCAATTGAAGTGATAAAAATTATTCTACACATAATTGGTACGAAAGATAAGTGAATATACATTTTACAAATGTGTTTTCTGTAATTACGAGTGAAAAACTAATTCTAACATTAGACTTTATTTTAAAAACATGAAAAATATAATAATGGAAAAGTAGACGATAACAGCACGAAAGAGTAAAAAATGAGCATTTAGAAAGAACTAAAATAACGATTGTTTTTCTAATAATTTTTATTTCCTTCGTGAATGATATCGTCTTTTTATTAGAGGGGAGTGATTAGATTGAAATACAAGATTCCTTTTCTTCATCTAAGCTCTCCTCGATTTTGTCATATAAGTTTTCTAAATAGGAAATCTCCCAATCTGACGGTAATGTAATTGGATTTATTCCTAACTTTCTCAAAAGGTTTATTCGGTTGCTAAATGTATCTGCTGCCTTATGAACATCTTTTCCTTGTATATAGTTATGTTTTGCCTTAACGATACTACCACATTTATTTATTAATCTTAATAGCATTTTTAATGACATTTGTATTTGTCCATCATCGACTTTTTGATTTACCAGTTCTATAGCATTTTCCAATGTGTAATAGTCACCTTTTCCTACAATTAGCTTATAAAACTTCATGATTTCCTTTTTGCAACGTTGCTGATTCAACACATCAATGACAAATTCATCGCTGTCTCTGACTTGGGTCTCGAAGCGTAAAATCCCCCTAGTCTCTGAAAAATCTAAAAAACTCTTATTTTTTTGCTGTTCTTTAAGTAGTAGAGTCTCGTATCTGTTATACCAGTTGACCGCTTTATATGCAGACATCAAGTACATATTTGTTTTAGAATTCCAATACTTTTGAGTATGTCTATTATCAAGGAAGTAATCGGGTATGTTCCCTTTTTTGAACAAGAACAAATATTTAGGGATTAAACTTTCATCAATAGTCAAATCTATTGCTGCTTCAATTCTCTTCGCTTTCCATTCAAAGAAATCGGGGACGTTTAATGATAATATGTCTTTAAGTACATAATTAAAATTAGTTTGAACGGTTTTAAATTCTGATAACTTTGTCACTCTATAATAACCGTTGGGATCGATCAATAATAGAGGGCGTAATCTAATTTCAATAGATCTGTATCCCCACTTATTACTCCTTAGTCGGATTTCCTGAAATCCATATCTGGATAGTGCGTTAGAAATGTAAGCACCTTTATCCCAAGAATCCTTACGAAGTTGGTGAGAGGTTTTATACTTTTTTAAATAAGCTTGCAATTGTTTAAAGATGTTATTATACTCGGATTTCGTCAGTTTATAACTTACATACATCATATCAATCATATAACAATACCTCACTCAATTTCCCCAATAACGCAGTATGCTGTATTGTACAGACATGGTAAGCGGAGGGGGTATATTATTTAAGTCAAAGTAATGTTATAGAGCAATTAAAAAAGTACAAAGACGGCTATTAATAGCTATCTTTGTACTTTTTGTGTAAAGTAAATAGTGTTTTTGACTGTTTCTATCATAGAATGATTTTATTTTTCCACTTATTACTGATGGATACGTGAGTACATGACTAGGTTGAAGATTGGGATATTCCTTAAGCTCATTGGCGTTGACAATAGCCATCCTATTTTAGAACTAACTCTCCATTAGATATTTTAAAAATATTCATAGGAAGGAGAATTAGTTACGCAAAGATCAACGTTTAAAGTTAAATTCTTCTCCATTGAGCATGAGGGTGAGTTCCTTTTTCTTTTTTCCTCTCTTATAATTTTGTCTATCATAAACTTCTGTATCGTCAGCGAAAGCGTCTAAATCCAATTTTGGGTTTAATTCTTGTACAATGTCCGTAATTTCAGGTATTTTATCTGCATAAAAATCGATTACCCTACTTTTGCCTTCTTTGTTATCAGAAATTATTTGATATGGTTTTGTTACATTGTTCGTATTTTGATATGTTTGAACCCTAATAAAACCAAGTGATGATAATAATTTTCCTAATGTTTTGCTTTGATGACTGAACATAGGGACGAAGTTCTCCTGCCTGCTTAAATATTCATCCATAAATTGTAGTACTGAAGCCCATTGAAGCTTTAAACTGTTTTTATTCAAGTCCAATATTCCATAGACGTTTTGATCGTTATTTAATTTTGATCCATAAATAAGATCCACTGTTTCAATAACTCTAATCTTTTTTTCTATCAGTAATTTTTTTAGCACATCTATAAATTGCTCAATAAGAGGAGGAAGGACAACCTTTTTTTGTTCCATTAATACTGTTATTAGTATTTCTCGAGTTTTGTTACAGTGTTCTATATACTGCTCTGGTGTAATAAACCCCATTTCCTTTCCATAAGTCATATAGAAATTAAAACCTATAATCATGTGCGTGATACTATCAAGTACTCGAGCGTGTACAGTTACATCTATTTCTTTCCTTAATTTAATAAAATCGTAATGATAATCGTCCAATAAATTGTTATTTAGCCTAGCCTCCAACCATCTTAAGTAATTCTTTATACTTGTTTGCAAGTAAAGACCATTTTTATATTCTATAAATTTTTCTACTCGTTCTTTTTCAAAATTATTTTCAGTGGAATTGAAAATATTATCCATTTTAACGCGTATGAGCCTTGCTGCGGTTGAATGATTCTTTTCATTCATATCTATAAACTTTTCACCAGTAAACAGTATCATCCCTTTGGGAAGCACTTCATTATCTAAGGAATTGGACTTATCACTTAGAGAGCGAATCATCTTTTCAACCTTTGCCATCGTATTGTTTTCATCATTTTTATTTTTGGATGTACCAAAATCATCCAAGATTAATACGCAATCTTTATAATCTAAACTAGCTTTTTTCATAGTATTTCTAAATGTATCAACACGTAACATATTTGTTTTATCGAATACTTTAGAAAACAACTCTGCTATACTTGTTTTCCCAGTTCCTGACCTACCGTAAATCCAAAGGGAAAAGTTAGGACTTAAATCTTTGGTCTTGGTTAAAGGTGTTGTAAGCAATGAAGTTAACAGGAAACATAAAAGTGAGTAAGTAAGTTTAGGGTCACATAGATCGAGCATTTCCAAAGTATGTTTGAATGCCTCTTCCTCGGAGAGATTCGGATTAGCTAACAGATCAAATCCTTGTACCGATGTTTTTGTTTGTAAATTATTTTCTAGTGTAGATGGATATGAACCGCTTGAATATAGGTATACCCATTTATTGTTATAGACGTTCCAACCAATTGAGTCGAATTCTATTGACTTATTTACTTCCTTTGAAAGGAGGTACACAAAGTCTAATATTAATTCGAAATTTTCTTGTATTTTGGGATATACCTTGCAGAAGGGATTCCAATTTTTTATCCATTTTTTGTTGTTTAGGTCTTTCGTCAAAACCTCAATTCTCGGGAGTCTTTCTCTTCCTTTTATAATGCCTTCAAAAATATACTTATACTCTTCGTAAGCACCATTCGATTCTTTATAAATAATCTGAGTTAAAATCGGTAAAAAATTGCAAACTTTATTTTGTTTTCCATTTTTGGTAAGGAGTAAATCACCTTCTTCGTTTATTCCGTATTCATTATCAGTAAGTATTTTTTGGAAGTAAATAGGAAGTTTTAAAAGTTCTAATTGATTTTTATTCATTAAATTTATCTCCATTCATAAAAAATATGTGAAAATATGAAGTTTTTAGACTTTATATTTCATATTTTCATTTATTTTGTTATATAAAATATAAAACAAAATAAAGAAGAAGGATACAACATAATAAAAAATAATTAACCATAAACAATAGAGTAATAGCAAATTAAAATATTTTAGCCGTACATTACAATGTTGGGATTTTAAGAAAGGGGGTAGGTGTAACATATGTTTTAAAATTATGATGATGTAGTTATTGTTGAAGAGAAAATAGAAATGTTAGATATAGAAAGAAACAAGGCTTACGAATTACTAGAGTATGTCCTTACTAAAGTGCAAATTCAGATAGAAGAATATAAGCAAAAAAATGAATATCTTTGGGTTAATAAACGTAGGGAAATAGTCGCTGTTTTAATTTCTTGTAAAACGAGGGAATATGGGATGGACGAAACAGACAAAATTGTTAAAACAAATAGTGTAACGTTATAGTGGACGAATAAAGGCTTACAAAGGCTAGAAAAAAATTCTTTGAAAGCTGCACAATAATGAGAGTGGTAAAGAGATGGTTTCTACGCTTTGTAGAAAGAACATCTCTTTTTTATTTGGAGCAAGTTATAGAATACGACGAGGTGATTAATTTGAATACGATTGATGTTTTATATATTAAAAATATGGTAGTTAAGCGAATAAATGTACTGTTAAAAGATGTGAAAAACAGTGATGAATTGAATAGGAAGTTATGTGATTATGTGATCGAGTTAGGAAGGGAATTTGGGTATGAAGGAGCAAGGATGAAATTAGAAAATTATGCTATGAACAAAAGTGGTTATATTGACGTGATATGGATGAATGAGTTGGGAGATATTGAGTGGGCAATATCAATTGATGGAGGTTTGCGTAAAAGATCAATTGCTAAATTGCAAGCAGTTCATACCGAAAATAAATTATGGTTATATTATGGAAATTCAAAAAAACTAAGAAAATTTATAGAGAAAAATGATCCGAATGGTGACATTAAGGTTATACATTTAGGTGATTTTAGAAAGAAAATAAGGAATAAATCTGCTTCCAAAAATATGTTGAATAAAGCTTTTTAATATCAAATAACGAAAGATAATTACATTTAATTTCCCATAAACATTTAAGTAAAGATAGATTTTCTAGATATATATTATAAATTTGAGTGCTAAGAAAAGAGGTGATTGGCGGTGTTTGAGAATTATGATGATGTTGTACACGTAGAAGATTTAATGGAAATGTTAGACATTGGGCGAAATAAAGCATACGAATTATTACAATCAGGAAAAGTTAAATCATTTAAAATTGGAAAATCGTATCGAATTCCTAAGGTGTGTATTCAACAATATGTGCTTTCTAAAGTGAACATGAAAATAGAAGAGTTCACGGGAAATAGTTATTAATCTTTCAAGCAGCGATGAAATTGTCGCTGCTTTTTTAATTGTACATTTAGGAGAGTGAAGATAATGGCAGGCAGAACAGTAAAGAAAGATCAAAATACAAAGACATGGTATTTTATTTTAACACATGGAAAAAAAGATGACGGCAAACCAAGACAATTTAAAAAGAGAGGATTTAAAACAAAACAAGACGCTCAGAAAGCGATGTTAGATTTAGAACAATCACTAACATTGGGAACATATATTCAGCCAAATAAAATTCTCTATAAAGAGTATTTGTTAGAGCGATTTTTAGAAGATAAAATGACAAAGGTAAAGAAGCAAACTCTAAATACATATAGATGGGTTGTTGAAAAACATATCATCCCAGCAATAGGAGATGTGGAACTAACAAAACTTGATCCGATGATTATACAAGGGCTATATAACAAGCTAACAAAAGAAAAAGCTTTGTCGGATGAAAATATTCAAAAGGTACATACATTAATTAATGATTCATTGAAAAAAGCTGAAAGATGGGGACTAATAGCTCGTAATCCTGCTGCTCTTGTAGATCGGCCAAAAGCAGTGAAGAAAGAATTAACGGTATGGAATGTAGAAGAGGTAAGGCAGTTCTTGAAGTATGCTAAAAAGAGTGGAAGATACTATATAGCATTTTTACTAGCTTTAACAACAGGAATGAGACAAGGAGAAATATTGGGGCTTCGTTGGAAAGATGTAGATTTTGAAAATGGGTGTGTGCGTATTACTCAAACGCTTAGTAGTGATGGGAAAGACTTGTTGCCTTATACAAAAACAAAATCAGGTTCACGAACAATTGATTTACCAGAAGAAACGGTTACAGCTTTAAAAAAGCATTGGCTATTTATAAGAGGAGAAAGAGAAAAAAATTGTTCTTATAAGAATTTAGATTTAGTAGTATGTACAGAATTTGGTACCCCTACTCATAAAAGTAATATTCGCAGGGTCTTTAAATCTATTATTAAAAAAGCGGTTATCCCTAAAATTCGATTTCACGATATGAGGCATACTCATGCGACATTGTTGTTGCTACAAGGAGTAAATCCTAAGATTGTATCGGAACGGTTGGGGCATGCTGATGTAAGAATAACGCTTGATACATATAGTCATCTACTGCCGAGTATGCAGAAAGATACAGCTTTAAAATTTGGTGAAATGTTGTTTGGTGATGATGGTAAGTATCGAGTAGAAATTAATTTAGATTAAATTTATAATTTTTCTTAAAGGAAGTACCGCTTTTAGATTCATTCTCTCTCGGCATGACTCTTGTATGTTCTTATATCTATAAGAAGCTAAAGATTTTCATGGATGTGGAAGATATATTAGTTTGGGATATAGAGAATAAGGTCTCTCATAGTTATTTGAGATAAAAGTACTGCTTTTAGTATCGGATTTTTAAGGAGATTGTAGACACAACTGTTTGTGATTTGATGTTAGTATATGACTGAACTATGGCCAATAAGTGAAATTTAAAGAAGCGTGTATCTAAACATACGGAAAAAAGAAAAATCCTTGATCTCAAGGTTTTTTCTTTTTTTGTATGCGGTGGATAGCAGTTATAATGTGACAAATCTCTACGCTAATAAGGTAACGGCATATATTTTATTTAGTATCATATGGATCTCGTAAGTTGCGAGTTAAATGAAAAACGCCTTGTTATATACCGTGATGGTATCATCTCGACTGTGGAGTTGTTAAGGCGCTAATTTTCTTAGATAGAAATGGAGCTACACTACATATCCTTTAGCGGAGAGAGGCGGTTAATCAGGGGAGGAAAGACTCTTTTTTATATGTTTTTTAGAGAATATAAGTTGTAAAGGTATATAATTTGCTGTTTATTTGTTGGGGCTTGTGTTGCCTTACCACTTGAGTAAGAGTAAAATAAGAAATAAGTAAAGATAGGATTCGAGGTGGTCTTTGTGGAGTTGAAATTGTTTTACCGTACACAGAGGGATTTAGCTACAGCGTTAAACAAATTAGTCGACGCGTATTGGCAAGAGCAAATTAAAGAGCAAGAGCTAATTGAGGGTGTTAAAAACATGCATGAAAACAACCAGGGTAAGCTTATGAAAAATAATCAATTCACGAAAGTCATTCAACAACAATGCGGAAAGAGACGATTAGTTGTAGTGGAGCGGATTTTGGAAATTGGATAGTTGCTTAGTTTTGTGTGAAAGGTCGGGTTGAATGAGAATGAAATTAGAGTATTCTTCAAGTTTGAACGGTGCTTCTTATTTGTTATTTGAGCTAAAACAGGTGGTTAAACTGAAACGATGTGGTCTCTCAATACAAGAAATAAGAAAAAAAGTCGTAGAAGAGAACGTTTTTCAATTTACGAATAAAGGAAGAATAAATCGAGCGTTACCTTCAGTTATGAGGAGAGCAGAGGTCATTGATCATGTCTTGGCCCAACTTATGACGGAAGGCTCTATAGAAATGAGTAAAGTAATCAATTTGTATGCCATCATGAAAACGGATTTGCTCTTTTATGAATTCATGGATGAAGTGGTAAGTGAAAAACTTCAAAATAATGATTCTGTAATTGAAAAGAAAGACATCAATCTGTTCTTTACTGTCAAGTCGGAACAAAGCGAAAAAGTCGCAAATTGGAGTGACATAAATATAGAGAAGTTAAAACGATCGTACATGCAGGTGCTGTTCGAAAGTGGTATGCTGAGAGATCGACGTAGTAAAGAAGTGAACCGTCTGATCATCGATGAACAGATAAAAGACCATCTTACATATATTGGTGATGTCAAATATGTTCGTGTTATGGGTGAATAAGGGGTGACAACGTGGTGAAGTTGAATGCAAGATTGGATCAAATCATACCAAAAATACAGGAAGAGAAATTTATTGATGGGCGTGGGCTTGGCAATGAGATTAGCTTTTATGTGTTCGATTACGAACCAGAAGGTGAACTCGTCGTTCGGGATTACATCCAGCACATAAAAAAAGAGTTCAGCTATGAAGGATCAAACAGACAGATCATTGAGTTCGATTTGTATAAGATGCTCTTAGAGATTGCGAAAGAACGAAAGATTTTTGATCGCATCTTTGACATGGAAGAAAGGCAAGGGAAGGATGCATTGTTCAGAGCGATGACGACATTTGCGAAACCTAACATCTTCTTGCAGAAAATCCAGGAACAGATAGGCGATCATAATGTTGTCTTCTTAACAGGAGTGGGGAAAGTGTATCCGTTTGTTCGCTCTCATAACATATTAAACAACTTACAGGAAGTGCTCGATAAAATACCTGTCATTATGTTCTTTCCAGGTAAGTACGATGGTCAGCTCTTACAGCTGTTTGGGAAATTCAAAGACGACAATTATTACAGAGCATTTCGCTTAGTCGATTAAAGGGATAGGGGAGTTCAGATGATTATTAAAGACATTTTTCAAAAAGATATTGAACGTGATATTCGTGGTGTTATTAAAGTTGCCCAAACTGATGAATCCAACATTTATCAAGAACTGGATGAATACGTTGTTACTCGTGAACTACATAAGCATTTATCAAAATTCTATGAGAACTATCAAAAAGGATTAAATGGTGCAACTGACAAAATGGGTGTGTGGATTTCGGGGTTCTTTGGCTCTGGTAAATCACACTTTTTAAAAATTCTCGCGTATTTGCTGGAGAACCAGAAGGTAAAAGGCAAACCAGCGATTAATTTCTTTGCGGATAAAGTGCAGGACCCAATTGTGTTAGCTAATATGCAACGGACAGCCGATGTGGAAACGGAAGTCATTCTCTTTAATATTGACTCTAAAGGTTCACTCGATAATAAATCAAAAGAAGATGCGATTCTGCGTGTCTTCATGAAGGTGTTTTATGAGCATCGTGGCTATTACGGGGATATTCCAGGCGTTGCTGAGATGGAGAAGTATTTGGACAAGCAGGGTGTATATGAAGCTTTTAAAATAGAATTCCATGCTTTAGCAGGCGAGTCATGGGAAGATCGTCGTAATAGCTTCTATTTTGATGCGGACTTTGTAATTGGTGCGTTGACAAAAGTCACCGATATGACGGAAGATTCTGCACGAAACTGGTTTGAAAACGGTGTGAACAACTTTGAAATTAGCATTGAAAAGTTCGCCAAAGATGTAAAAGAATATATTGATCAAAAAGGAAAGGATTTTCATCTTATCTTCTTGGTTGATGAGATTGGCCAGTATATTGGAGATAGCCGTAGTCTAATGCTGAACTTGCAGACGGTGGCAGAAGACCTTGGGACACATTGTCAGGGGAAAGTATGGATCATGGTCACATCGCAAGAGAGTATTGACAGCATCGTCAAAGTAAAGGGTGATGACTTCTCTCGTATTCAAGGACGTTTTGATACGAGACTATCTTTATCATCAATTTCGGTCGATGAAGTCATTAAGAAGCGGATTCTTCTGAAAAAAGACTTTGCCAACGATAAGTTGAAAGTAATGTTCCCTGAAAAAAGTGCCATCTTGAAAAACCTCATCAGTTTCCGAGAAAGTACAGCGGATTTGCGTGGCTATGACAATGAACAGGAGTTTGCGGATGTGTATCCATTCATCCCATACCAATTTAAGTTGTTGCAGAACGTGTTTGAACAAGTAAGGAAGCACGGTTCATCTGGTAAACACTTATCAGAAGGAGAGCGTTCTATGTTATCTGCCTTCAAAGAAGCAGGGCTTCGCTACAAGGATGCTGAAGAAGGGGCACTTATTCCGTTTCATGCTTTTTATGACACAATTAAAGAGTTTCTCAATCCTTCGATTTCAAGGGTCATTGAAGGGGCATACGAAAACCCTGTGTTAAAAGATGATAACTTTAACATCGACTTGTTGAAAGTGTTATTTATGATCAAGTACATTAAAGAACTGCCAGCGAATATCGACAATATCGCAACGCTAATGGTGACACATATTGATGAAGATAAGCTTGAACTAAAAGCAAAAATTAAAGAATCCCTAAGAAAACTCATTTCGCAAACGTTGATTCAAAAAAATGGCGATTACTACTTGTTCTTGACGGATGATGAGCAGGACATTAACCGAGAGATTAAAACATTAAGCATCGAGGAAGACCTGGTCAAGCGTGAGCTAGCGACATATATTTTTCAGGATCTTTACGATGAAAAACGATTCCGTTATTCTAGTGAATATTCATTTTCTTACAATCAAAAAATGGATGAGAAAAACTATGGAAACCAGACATCAAGTATTGGGATGCAAATTCTGTCACCGCTATCTGACTATTATCAGAAGTCTGAGCAAGAACTGATGATGATGACATCAGGAAGTGGAGAAATGATCATCAAGCTTGCTGGTAATGAGTCATATGTAGAGGAAATAGAAGAAGCACTTCGAATCGAGGAATTCCGTAAGAAAAAGAATGTCACTCAGCTGCCAGAAAGCATCCAAAACATCTTGAACAACAAGCAGGCGGAAGTACGAGAACGTAGACGCCGAGTACGTGAACTGTTGGAAGAGGCAATTAAGGATGGGGCGTTCTATGTCAATGGCGACAACGTAGACATTAAAGGCCCTTCTGTTCGGGAGAAAATCAATGCAGCATTTAAGTTATTGGTCGATAATGTTTATACGAAACTCGGCTATGTAAAAGAGCATATGGAAAATGAGCGGGGTTTAATCTCGATTTTAGCTTCCAATGACGATCAAATTTCCTTTGACGACACTCTAAAAACGAATCCGAATGAACTCGCAAAAAGAGAAGTATCTGATTTTATCAGTTTGCAAGATGACCTTAAAAAGCAAGTGCGTGTCAAGATCTTATATGATCGCTTCCAGGACAAACCATATGGCTGGAAAACACTCGATATAGCGGTGTTAATTGCTCAACTGTTGAAGGAGCAACGTATCCGTATTCGTTATAACGCCGAATACTTGGAGTCAGAAGAAAATACCAATACACTTGTTACGGTCTTTACCAAAACAGCTGAAGCTGATAAAGCGATTATAGTCAAACGGGTTAAAGTAGATGAAGCTCTAATCCGCACAGCTAAACGGGTGTGTAAAGAAGTTTTTAATAAGACAGATTTAGCTGATGATGAGGATGGGTTGGTAAAAGATATTCGTACGCTCATTGACCAGCAAATAGCTGAAATTAATGCATTAAAAGCACGTTACGAAGACAGACAATACCCAGGGATGAGCTTACTGAATAAAGGATCGGAGTACTTTGAGCAGTTTCACAAAGGGCTGGATAATGCTTCTTTCTTTACGAAGCTGAAAGAGCTGGAAGATGACCTGGCCTACTGGGAAGAAGATGTAGTATATGTGAAAGGTTTCTTCAGCACAAACCAGAAGGGAATTTTTGACCAAGGTTTGAAGGGGCTGAAAAAGTATGAAGAAAACAAGGCATACTTGTCAGGAGAAGAAGTGGAAGGGGTTATGGATAAGCTCCGTTCGATTCTACAAGATCCAATTCCATACAAAAAGATAAAAGACATCCCTGAGCTGATTTATGCGATGGAAGAGCATATTGACGCTGTACTTACAGAGAAAAAAGCAAATGCAAAAGAAAAGTTAAAAGTAGATTATGACTACTTATCATTACAGGCCAAGCAATATGGCGTGTCTAATGAAACGAAACAGAGTGTTGATATTTATTACAACGAACTTAACGAAAATCTTGATTCTTTTACGGATATTTTTAAAGTCGATGCGACCATTTCCCAAAGTACGAGCTTCAAAGAAAGAATGGAAAAAAGCATTCATCAGGAAATCATCGAGTGGCAACGTAAAAAAGCTGAGGAACAGAAAATGATAGGCACAGGTGTAGTTGAGCGCCCTGAGCCAACTGTCCAAAAAGAAACGGTGAAAGTGTTCAATCTTGTTAGAGTCACAACACTAACGACGGAGGAAGACGTGGATCAGTATATCAATACCCTTTCCGATAAATTGAAGAAGATCATTAAATCGAATAAACAAATTGAGTTTATTGACTAAGAGGTGAAAACGTTATGAATAAAACAGCATTGAGAAACTTTGCAACAAGCGCCAGGAAAGAGTTGTTAAAAAAAGTTGAAGCAAGGGCATTGAAGCTTGGAATTACAGCTGATTCTATCAAAAAAGCAGACCTTGAAAGTTCGGATGCCATCTTTATTGATGGCAAACAGCTTTCAAGGGAAAAACGTATTCAGCGGAATAAACTGATTGACCGAATTAAACAAATCGGTTTCAACCAAGTGATAGAAGAAGTAGCGTATACATGGTTCAACCGTTTTACCGCCCTCCGTTTTATGGAAGTGAATGACTATCTTCCAACGAAAGTGAGAGTACTTTCTTCAATTCATGCGGTCAGTGTCGAGCCGGATATGATGAAAGAAGCTTTGTCGCTCGATTTGGACTTGGACAAAGAGCATATCTATGAGCTAAAAATGAACAACAATACAGAGGAGCTATTCAAATATCTCATTATCAAACATTGTAATGACTTAAATCGATATATGCCTTTTATGTTTGAAACAATTGACCACTATACGGAAATCCTGTTTCCAGAAGGGCTATTAGCAACGGATTCATTCATTCGTCAAATGACAAATACAGAAGTCATTCCAGAAGATCATTGGGAAAGGGTTGAAATTATCGGATGGCTCTATCAATATTACATTGCTGAAGAAAAAGATCGTGTAATCAAGGCGAAGAAGAAATATAAAACGGAAGAGATACCTTTCGCCACTCAGCTTTTCACTCCTGAGTGGATTGTTCGCTACATGGTGCAAAATGTATTAGGGCGTTACTGGATTGAATCACATCTAGAACATCGAGACTTGATCAGAAATTGGGAGTTTTATCTGGAAAACCCGAATCCTGAACCTGGCTTTGAAGAGAAGTTGGCTCCGTACATCAATAAGGAGCTAAAAGTAGAAGACATTAAATGTTTTGATCCTGCCATGGGTAGTGGACATATTCTTGTTTATATGTTTGATGTACTCTACGAAATCTACATTAAATGTGGCTATATGGAACGAGAAATTCCGAGACTCATTATTGAAAACAATTTGTACGGACTGGACATTGATGACCGTGCCTATCAGCTTGCAAGTTTTTCAGTTGTCATGAAAGCGTTAGAATACAATAAACGCTTTTTTAGAAGTATCGAAAGAGACGGTTTGGCACTTCACTTGGCATCCATTCAAGAAACAAATGGATTAACAGATGAAGATATTGTATATATGGCAGGAGCAAATGTCGGAGAGAATCTCGACAAGATGAAAGCATTCCTTGAGCAGTTTAAAGACGCTAAGACAATTGGTTCTTTAATAAAATTGGAGCTTTTCGACAAAGAGTTTATCAAGAAGAGAATACAAGAAATTAAGGATACCCCTTTTGAAGATTTATTCGAATTTGAAATGAGGGATAGAACGCTTGAATTGTTACAAAAAAGCTTGCACCAAGCTACAATCATGGAGCAAAAATACGATATATTCATTACGAATCCGCCCTATGTAGGGAATAAGTATTTAACTACCGAGGCGTCAAGCTACTTGACGAAGCATTATCCAGATGTCAAATCGGATCTATTTTCAGCATTCATTGAATATAGCTTTTATGCAACAAAACAAAATGGTCAGATGGGCTTCATGACTCCGTTTGTGTGGATGTTTATTTCTTCATATGAAAAACTAAGACAAAATATAATTAGCAGTCGTAATATTAGCAGTTTGATTCAATTAGAGTATTCAGGGTTTGATGAAGCCACAGTGCCAATTTGTACATTTACTTTACGAAATTATTACAGTGAAATAACTGGCGAGTATATTAAACTCTCTGACTTTAGAGGAGCAAGAAATCAGCCTAGCAAAACGCTAGAGGCTGTTTGTGATCCAAATGTTTATTATCGGTATACTTTTAGCCAATCTACTTTCAGTGACATTCCGGGAAAACCGATTGCATATTGGATAAGTGATAATTTCGCAAAAGTATTTAGTTGTAACAAAAAGATAGGTGATATAGCAGTAACTAAGCAAGGTTCTACATTGGGGAATAATAAAGCTTTTTTAAGGTTGTGGCACGAAGTTGATTTGAATAAAAAAAGTAAATGGTTCCCTTGCTTAAAAGGGGGACCATATAGAAAGTGGTATGGAAATCACGACTATGTTATCAATTGGGAAAACAACGGTGAGGCTATAAAGAAGACAGGCAGGGCAACAATCAGGAGTGAGAAATTACTTTTCAATGAAGGAATCAATTGGTCAAATATAACCAGTGGGAGTTCATCATTCAGAATAATGGAGGAGGGTTACTTTTTTGAAAGTACATCAAGTGTTTGCTTTCCAGAAGAAAGAACTTTATATGTTTTAGGAATGTTAAATACAAAGATTTCAGAAATAATAACCAAAATATTGAATCCCACACTACACCTACAGTCTGGAAATGTAGCAGATATGCCATTCTTTTTTGCCGGAAAATTAGTTGAAGACGTTGAAAAAATTGTAAAAGAAAATATAAAAATATCAAAGCAGGAATGGGATTACTATGAAACATCATGGAATTATAAATCTCATCCATTCTTATTATTTAGATCACATACCGTTGAGAAAAGTTATGAATTATGGGCCAAAAATGCAGAAGAAAATTTTTATATAATAAAACAAAATGAGGAAAAGTTAAATAAAGATTTTATCTCTCTTGTTAATTTAGAAGAGGAATTCACCCCAGAAATTGAGGACAAAGATGTAACAATACGAAAGGCTAACCTGGAGCAAGATATGAAGAGTTTTATCTCCCATGCTATTGGATGTTTATTTGGCCGCTATTCTTTAGACGAAGATGGGCTTATTTATGCAGGGGGAGAGTTTGATCCTTCTCGTTATAAAAAATACCCAGCGGATAAGGATAATATCCTCCCAATCTTGCCAGGTGCTTATTTCGATGATGACATCGTTTCAAGGTTTATCGATTTTGTTAGAGAAACATACGGGGAAGAATCGCTTGCGGAGAATCTAAACTTTGTGGTAGATGCCCTTGGTCGAAAAAAAGGTGAAACGGCAAGGGAAACGCTTCGACGTTATTTCTTGAATGATTTTTACAAAGAGCATGTGCAGACATATAAGAAACGACCAATTTATTGGCTGTTTACGTCAGGAAAAGAGAAAGCGTTCAACTGTTTAATCTACATGCATCGCTATGATAAGACCACACTATCTCGAATTCGTACTGATTATTTACATGAGTCCCAGATTCGGCTTGATGCAGAGAAAAAGGATTTGCTTAATATCATTGAAGGAGATTCTACAGCGAAAGAAATCAGCAATGCTAAGAAAGAGTTGAAGGCAATCAACAAGAAGATTGATGAGCTAAAAGCGTATGATGAGCTTTTACATCATATGGCAGATATGCAGATTGAAATTGACCTCGATGACGGGGTGAATGTGAATTATGAAAAATTCAAAGGGCTTGTTGCCAAAATGTAATAAAGTCATACGGGGATACACCAGCGATGGCTGGTGTGTCTTTGTTCTATAATGGGTGTAGAGAGTAGGTAGAAGCAATGAACATGGGTCAGATTGTGTCTGCATTATCGGACATTTTTAATGAACCTTTAAAAGACGGAGAACAGCGGAAAATTGTGTTCTGGTTAGACAAGGATAACGAATTTACGGAAGAAATCGGGCAGTTGACGCTGGATGGAGTAATAGTTCATGTATTAACGGATCGTAATCAGTTTTACACGAAGTATTTGGTGGAGGAAGAAAACCCGACTTCTTCCTATTTGATTTATACAAGCATAGAATTAGGTGTGGAAGACAATTGGCTTGCGGATACGGTGTTATACTCGAAAACGTTTTATGCAGATCGGGTATCACTCATTTTGAGTGATCTACATATTGATCCATCATTGCGTGGAGTTATTAAAAAATACGAGCGATTTTTTAATAACAAGGAACGATTCAGGAAGTTTCAGGCATACGAAATTGATTTGTACTCAGAAGAAGTGATAGAGCTTGCGATCATGAGTGTATTATGTAACGTGAAGACCCCTGATTTTGAAGCTGTGTTAAAAGTAATATTAATGGATATGCTGGATGACAATGAGAACAAATATTTATCGCTTATTGGAAGGTTCTTTGATTCTAATGTGTTCTGGACATACGTGGGGAACCACTATGGATATGAGCGAGAAGAAAAGACGCTAAAAACCTTGTTCATTCATTTGACAGTGACAGCATTCAGCCACTCAGTGAATGAGGAATATTTAACCGATGTAAAGAGCTTTATCGCTGAGCGAAACAAAACGAATGCTCTAGTATTCATCGACCATTGGATGCATCATAAGACAGATTGCGTTGTGTTTGATGAGTATGCGGAAATAGTAGAACAGGAAATCCAATTTTCGCGAATCGTTAAATCTATTCCAGTGGAAGAATTCAAGCAGGCGGATACATTCCCGTATTTAGATCGAGCAATCATTATTTACATTGCTAATAGCCTTGTGACCAATCTTGAAGATTACGAGGAATACACGAAGCTCATTAAGTTGAGACGAGTGAAGCATTACTATGAAAAGTATGCGTCGGTTTATGAAGCTCTTTACTATACGGTGAAAATGCATGAATTTTACAAAAAATACCATCAAGGTATTCCGCAAGGGCGAGCAATTGACCTGTATCAATCGTATGTCAAAGAGTACTACTGCATGGATACATACTATCGCAAGTTCTATGTAGCCTATGACGAAGAAAGTAACCATGAGCTGTTGAAAAAGCTGAAGACTCTCGTTGAAAACTTGTATACGAACTGGTATATGGGTGAGTTAAGTTCTCACTGGTCTCAGGCGGTAAATGTGGAAATGACGCAGGAGTGGTCGCTTCCTGGTGTGCGGAATCAACAGGCCTTCTATTCTTCTGTCATTGCCCCAAAAATCCGCAACGGTGATCGAGTGTTTGTCATTGTATCTGATGCGATGCGTTATGAAATTGGCGTAGAGCTTGCGGAACGGCTGAATGCGGAAACTATAGGTGTGTGTGACGTACAAACGTTACTTGGCGTTGTGCCGTCTGTCACGAAGTTGGGCATGGCATCGCTCCTCCCACACAAAGACATTGACTTCGATGCAAACGGTCGTGTGCTTGTTGATGGGAAAGATTCAGCGGGACTTGAAAACCGCAAAAAGATTATTGAATTAGAAGTGGAAGACAGCTTTGCTATTCATTTCCAGGACGTGCTGACGATGAATAAAGCGGGTAGACGGGAGACATTTAAAGGAAAAAAACTGATTTATTTCTACCATGATACAATTGATGCAATGGGGGATAAAGCATCAACAGAAGTATACACATTTAATGCAGTGGAAACAGCGTTGAACCAGTTATATGAATTGGTAAAAATCATTAGGGACGATCTAAGCGGAACGAACATTTATATTACAGCCGATCATGGTTTCCTTTACCAGCGGGATGCGTTGGAAGAAAGTGATAAGATTGAAAAAGAGCTAATGGATACGATTGAAGTAAAGCGTCGTTATATGCTGTCAAAAGAACATCGTAAAGTATCAGGACAACTAGCGATTGATTTATCAACCGTTGTGAAAAACGAACAGCAATTGACGGCGTATGTACCGAATGCAACGATCCGTTACCGAATGCAAGGATCAGGAGTGAATTTTGTCCATGGCGGTGCGAGCTTGCAAGAAATTGCTGTTCCGTTGCTGTCATTTAAAAACAAACGAGCAGGACAAAAGGGATCACAAGCAATTCAAAAAGTAGATATTAAACTTACAAATACGACACGCAAAATCACGAACAGTATTTTCCACTTGGAGTTCTTTCAGACGGAAAAAGTCGAAGATAAGGTCATTCCTCGCACGGTTGTTATTTACATGACAGATTCAGAAGGAAATGTGCTGTCTAATGAGGAAACCATTATCGGAGATCGTCTATTTGATAATCCAGCTGACCGTACATTTAAACTTCGGTTTGTGCTGAAAAGCATTTCATATGATCGCAATAAGGAATATTATTTGTTGGTAAAAGATATAGAAACTGGCGTTGTCGTCGAAAAAGTGCTGTTTTCGATCAACTTAGGAATTGTGAGTGACTTTGATTTTTGAGTGAGGAGGGATGTAAATGGAAGAGAGTATAAATGAGGTATCAACATTAGATATTGATAAAAAACTGAATGATGTTTTCGCTGGTCGTGTCGTTCGAAAAGACTTAACAAAGTTGATAAAAGAAGGAGCGAACGTTCCCATCTATGTGCTTGAATACCTGCTTGGCATGTATGCAGCTACAGATGATGAGGAAAGTATTCAGGAAGGCGTGGAGCGTGTTAAGAAGATCCTTTTCGATAACTTTGTCCGACCAGATGAGGCGGAAAAAATTAAATCACGCATTCGTGAACTTGGGCAATATTCGATTATTGATAAAGTGACCGTTGCGTTGAATCCGAAGATTGACACATATGAAGCAGAGTTTTCCAACCTGGGATTAAAGGGTGTACCGATTCCTTCGAATTTCGTTAAAGAGTTTGACAAGCTTTTGGTTGGTGGCATTTGGTGTATGGTCAAGATTGATTATTTTTATGATGAAGAAGTAAAAAACACGAATCCATTTAGTGTAAGTAGTTTAAGGCCGATTCAAATGCCAAATATGGATATTAATGAAGTGTTTGAAGGGCGAAAGAGCTTTACGAAAGATGAATGGATTGATATTCTAATTCGTTCGACGGGAATGGAGCCGACGCAATTGGAAGAGAGAGTAAAGTGGCATCTTTTGTTGCGGCTCGTTCCACTCGTTGAAAATAACTATAATATGTGCGAACTCGGTCCCCGTGGAACAGGAAAGTCGCATGTATACAAAGAGATTTCGCCCAATTCAATATTAGTGTCAGGCGGACAATCCACCGTTGCTAATCTTTTCTATAACATGTCTTCGAGGAAAATCGGGCTTGTTGGTCTGTGGGACTGCGTAGCCTTTGATGAAGTGGCTGGCATCCGTTTTAAAGATAAGGATGGTATCCAAATCATGAAAGATTATATGGCATCAGGATCGTTTGCGAGGGGAAAAGAAGAAAAAAATGCTTCTGCTTCCATGGTGTTTGTGGGGAATATCAACCAGAGCGTGGATACACTTATTAAAACATCTCATTTGTTCGCGCCATTCCCTGAAGAGATGGCGAATGATACGGCATTCTTTGATAGGATGCACTATTATCTTCCTGGGTGGGAAATCCCAAAAATGAGACCTAACTTCTTTACCGATAAGTATGGATTTATCGTTGATTATATCGCCGAATTTTTTAGGGAAATGCGTAAGCGTTCATTTGCTGATTCCGTAGATCGTTACTTCAAACTGGGCAATAACCTAAATCAACGGGATACGGTAGCTGTTCGTAAAACGGTGTCGGGAATGGTTAAACTCATATACCCGCATGGCATTTATACGAAAGAAGATATAATGGAAATCTTGCACTATGCATTGGAAGGTCGCCGTCGTGTAAAAGAACAGCTTAAAAAGATCGGAGGCATGGAGTTTTATGATGTCATGTTCTCCTATTTAGATAAAGAGTCGATGGAAGAGGAGTATATCTCTGTTCTAGAACAAGGAGGCGGAAAACTCATCCCAGAGGGCATGGGAAAGCCGGGGCATGTCTATGTAGTGGGGCATGGTAATTCGGGTATGATTGGTGTATACAAGCTTGAAAACCAGGTGGTTAGTGGCACAGGGAAATTTGATAAGTCGGGTGTCGGCTCGCATCGAGGAGCAAAGGAAAGCCTGGACACGGCCTTCCGTTACTTCACCGCCAACAGCAAAAGTATCAGCAACACAATCAGCACGAAGACGAAAGATTACCTAATGCATATTAGTGATTTGCAAGGGATTGGATTGACAGATGAACTGGCAATTGCAGAGCTAATTGGGTTGTGCTCAGGAGCATTGGATAAACCAGTTCAGGAAAGTACCGTCGTCATTGGCAACATGACAGTCGGTGGCACGATTGCAAAAGTAGAGGAGTTTGCGAATATTTTGCAGGTGTGTGTTGATGCAGGAGCGAAGAAAGTGTTGATTCCAGCATCATCAGTAATGGACCTCCAGACAGTTCCACCTGATTTGTTGGTAAAAGTGCAACCAGTGTTTTATTCAGACTCGACAGACGCGGTGTTTAAGGCACTGGGAGTAAGTTAATCAAGTTTAAAATAAAAAGATAAAGAAAATGAAAAGGAATCAGTTTTTACTGATTTTTTTATACTATTTTTAAGAGGAAATACAAAAAAATATAGCATGGAGAAGGTATAATGCAAATTCACTCAAGAGAGTATTCAATTCTTACACTATAGGAAGTTTTGAAAAAGAAAGAGATTGTACATAAATCGGACGATTTTGTTATTAGAAAAGTGCAGTATAGAGAGTATCAAAATTAAAATATTATCTTAGCTGACAGTCATTTAGGTGATGCAATTAGGAAGGGTGAGAGGCAAGTAATCGACTGGAAATATCGGATGGAAGCGAGTTATGCAATAATCTAAATACGAGTCTCTTGATTAAGAACCTACAGACTTTTATTGAATCGGTAATGAAAATCACTAACCGTGAATTGATATAGTTACTTATCGATGGAATTTATTAATATATGTTTAAAATGTATCTATTCGAAATCCACACAAAAAAGCAATTATTGACCCAAAGAAACAGTTATTGACCAAATCTTGACCAAGAAGCAAAGAATTTACCTTTTAAAAAAAGACAAAGGTCTGCTACATAAAGAAAACCCCTTGACTATCAAGGGGTTTCTTATATGATCCCGACTGGCCTCGAACCAGCGACCTCCACCCTGTCAAGGTGGCGCTCTCCCTGCTGAGCTACGGGATCTTCAATAAATGCTTATGTAACAGCATCTTTAATCATTATGCTAAAGCAATTATATATAATTAACTGAAATTTTACAATATTTTCGTAGTAATCTTTTAAAGGTAAAGTATTTGGAATCACGCTAGTAGTGTATTAAGGAATATATAAGAAGAGCATTTAATTGAAAGTGGATTTTGAATAAACCGGTTATATTATGATTTCCGATACCAATCCAAAGGACCTTCATCACTCAAATCAACTAGAAAAGGGAATAAGAAGTGTAAAGGTAAGCTTATAAGTTCTGGCATGGCATTCAATGTTTTCTTTGATATATATTGTCTTCCGAAGCAATACGGACAATCTTTTTCAAACGTTATGAGTATTGACCATATATCTTTTACTTTCCACTTCGTTTTACAATATGTACAACGCGCCATGGAGTTCCTCCTCATATTAAGGTATTTTCTAATATATTCGATTTCATTGTACTAAAGTCAAGTGTGTTTGGTGTGATATAATGTAAGTTGGTTTGTTTTTTTATATGGATGTATTCCGTAATTTATGACTAAATGAATGTAGTGTGAGGGTTATATAATAAGAAATTTTCATTTTTAATATGCAAATTGGCCAATATATCCTTTTTACAATTTTCAAGAAATCATGTATAAAAGAAGTACAAGATATTTATAAATATTCAGGAGTAGAGGGAGAATAATTGTAATGGTAAGAAAAACGTTCAAGATGCGTGTGTCTAGAAATAGAACGATTTCGATTGATGGTTCGATTCTTGATGTGGATGTGACGCATGATGAGTTTTTGCAAGAGTTCGTTGAGTGGGTCGATTCTAAAGGGTGGTCATTTATGGGGATGACGGATGAGATTACGGCCGAGGAAGCTGGACAAAAGTTAATAGATTCGTTGATTGATGAGAAGGATAAGAAAGAGTAATTCCTTCTTATTTTTTATTGTATATTTATGTTATTTATCGTAAAAGTATGATATAGTAAAAAACAGTAAATATTCTTCCAATTTAATACAAATTACATATAGATTGGTAGAGTTATTTTATAGAGTGTGAAAGTAAAGTGAAAAGGGAGAGTCATATGGTTAATTTTAAGAAAATTTCGGCTTTTATTATGGTTATTTGTTTATTTTTTTTGACACCTATGACGTTATATGCTGAGACGAATGTTGGAGTGAATCCAGAGCAAGTGGCACCGCCGCCTGCGGAAGGGCCAAATGTATTTAGTCAGTTTGCGACTACAATTGATGCGAAAACAGGAGATGTCCTATATGACAAAAATGCACATCACCGTGCGTTTCCTGCTAGTATGACGAAAGTGTTAACGGCGATTTTACTGATGGAGCATACGAAGCCAGAGGATCAATTTACGTTTTCACAATTAGCATTAGATCAAGAGAAGAGTAATTATCAAATTGAGTTTCAACCTGGTGAGACTATTAATAGAAATACTGCACTTATGATTTTAATGGTGCTGAGTGCGAATGATGTGTCGTATGCGATTGCGGAGCGTATTGGAGGAAGTGTTGAAAATTTCGCCAATATGATGAATGAAAAGGCGAAGCAATTAGGGGCTAAAGATAGTCATTTTGTAACGCCAAATGGATTGCATGATCCAAATCATTATACGACGCCATATGATATGGCCATGATTACGAGAGGTGTGCAAAAGTATCCTGAAATTTTACAAGCGATGAATACGAAAAGAACGACGGTTACGACATCTACGCAAACAGTGTCTATTTTTAATAAGTCTACTTATTTTGAAAATCCATATAGCATTGGTGGTAAGACAGGATTTACGAATGAAGCGCGCAATACGCTCGTTTTATTAAATGAGAAGGATGGAAATCGCATTATAAATGTAGTAATGGCTTCTCAAAGACCTGAAATTTATGAGGACTTAAAGCAGATGGCGGAATATTCTTTTGGGCAATTTACGAAGCAAACTGTACTCGATAAACACAGTTGGCATCAAAAGACAACGTATTTAAATAAAGAGGTTGATTCTGAGCTGGAAAAAAGTGCAGAGCTTATGCTTAAGAAAGATGAAGGGAAAAATGTAAAAACGGCTTTTCGGGTGAATCCAGTGAATAAAGAATCTTTGTACCAAAAAGGAATTCATCGCGGTGAGGTAGTTGGTGCGGTAGATATCATGAAGAATAATCAAACAATTGCGACTATCAATGTTCTTTCAAAGGAAGACGTTACTTTTGCGATGCCTAAGAAAGATACGGTTGGGCCTGAAGTAAAGGAATCAAATGTGAAAGTGATCAGTGTTGGGATAGGTGCGATTGTATTATTTGGAGCCATTTTATATGTAGTGTTGCGTCGGAATAGACAAGGAATAAAATCAGAGGAAAAGTAAAAAAAGCATGAGGACTGTGGAGAAATTTCGTCACAGTCTTTTTTATGCTTAAAAATAATTTAACTAATAATTGTAAATTTTCTCATTGCATTTTAAATATGTTCGTTATATTATTTAGTTGTGTTCTTGTTAAAGAACAAGGGGAATATTGCATACTTCAAATAATATAAAACAACGGAGAGGGAGAGAGACGATGAAATTCGTTTGGAAGATTATTAGCAACGTTATCTCATTTGTTTTATTTGCATTGATGGTTTTTTTAGCTTTTGTGGTTATTTCGTCAAAAGCGAGTGGCGGGGATCCGACTGTTATGGGATATCAATTTAAGAGCGTTCTTTCAGGGTCGATGGAACCAACATTTTTAACAGGATCAATCATTGCCATAGAGCCTACGAAAGATGGATCTAAATATCAAAAAGGTGACGTTATTACGTTTAAAGAGAAAGATAACAAAATTATCACTCACCGTATTATCGGTGTGAAAGATACAAATGGAAAAGTAATGTATGAAACAAAAGGTGATAACAACAACGGGCCAGATTTAGCACCAGTACTTGCAGAGAATGTAATCGGAAAGTATGCAGATATTACAGTTCCATACGTTGGTTATGGACTGAATTATGCGAGTTCAAAAGCGGGAGCAGCATTACTTCTTATTATTCCAGGAGTCTTTTTACTTGGTTATTCCGCAATTTCTATTTTTGGCGCTATTCGTAGCATTGACGGAGAAAAGAAAGATAAAAAAGTAGAACAATCCGTCTAGTTCGTTTGGTTATACTTTCCGTTTAGGAAGTTAACAAATATATATATATTAAGGGGATATGGACATGACTTTAAAGAAAAAGTTAGGAATGGGTATCACATCAGCAGTACTAGGAGCAGCATTAGTTGGTGGAGGAACATTTGCGTTTTTCAGTGATAAAGAAGTGTCAAACAATACATTTGCTGCTGGTACACTTGATTTAGCATTAAATCCATCAACAGTTGTTAATGTATCGAATTTAAAACCTGGCGATACAATTGAAAAAGAATTTAAACTAGAAAATAAAGGCTCTTTAGATATTAAAAAGGTTCTACTGAAAACAGATTATAATGTAGAAGATGTAAAGAAAGATAATAAAGATGATTTTGGTAAACATATTAAAGTAACATTCTTAAAAAATGTAGATAAGCATGAGACAATTGTGAAACAAACTACATTAGATAAATTGAAGGGTGACACACTTACAGCCGTAGATAATGATTTAGCTGCTTGGTTCTGGGATGAAAAAGGTATTTCTGCAGGTAAATCTGATAAATTTAAAGTGAAATTTGAGTTCGTTGATAATGGAAAAGATCAAAATCAATTCCAAGGCGATAAGTTACAATTAAATTGGACGTTTGATGCACAACAAACAGCAGGTGAAGAAAGATAATAATAAAAAAGGGCTATCACATGGATAGCCCTTTTTCTATTTTTCTAGTATATGTCTATCAATTTTAATAGTTCTTTACTATAATATAGATAATGTTCTGTATAAAGAACGAAATGTTCGATGGGAGAGATTAAGATGCTGAAAAGACCGCGTAATTTAAAAAAGATGCTTATATTGCCGTGTGTGTGCTCTATTACGTTTTATTTAGGATCTCAAGTTATGACGCATACAGAAGCGGCATTCATTCATGAAACGAAAGTAGAAGCGACGCTTTCTACAGCAATTATATTTCCGAAAACAGTTACTACATTAAAAGAGCAAGCTGAGCAACATAAACAGTTTATTGAGCATGAGTATGGAACAATGAAGGGGAAATTGAAAGCAACTTCTATTGAAGAAATTGAACAGGCAATTTCTATATGGCAACAAGGACGTGAGAAAATTGTTTCTGAGAAAGAAGCCCTGCAAAATGTATATACTGAAATAGAAGCTCCTTACAACCAAATACAGGAAGAATTAAAAGTAACTAAAGATGAGTCGATTCAAAAAGTAGCCTTATATGTGAATGAAGGCTTTCAGATTATAAAAGAGAAGCGAGATTATATTGAGAAAGAAGTTAGTTTGAAAGCTATTGATGAGCAAATTCAGGCTCTTCAGCAACAATTAAACGTTGCGATTGAGGCGGAAGGACACAAGAAAGCAGAAGAACAGAAGAAAGTAGAAGAACAGAAGAAAGCAGAAGAACAGAAGAAAGTAGAAGAACAGAAGAAAGCAGAAGAACAGAAGAAAGCAGAAGAACAGAAGAAAGCAGAAGAACAGAAGAAAGCAGAAGAACAAAAGAAAGTAGAAGAACAGAAGAAAGCAGAAGAACAAAAGAAAGTAGAAGAACAGAAGAAAGCAGAAGAACAAAAGAAAGTAGAAGAACAGAAGAAAGTAGATGAGCAGAAGAAAGCAGAGGAACAGAAGAAATAGAAACAGATAAAAGCGGGGTAACTGCTTTAGTGAAACAGCTGGAAAACAAGAATGTGGTGCAAGAGATAACGAGCGAATAAACAAAACTATTAATGTTTATATGAGTGTGAGGGAACGTTAGCCCTCACCTCTTTGTCTTTCTTTTTTCTTATAGTATGAAATACATTTGAGTGTGAAGAAAGTTATAAATAAAGTATCATGTAGTATTTTCTGAAAAATCAAAACAATATTGAGAAATAAAAATAATCAAAAAATATATTGTACTTATATATATTTGTTCGTTATAATGAACTTAAGGTTTTTAAAAAAGAACAAATATTAGCTTAGCTAATATAGTTTTAGTTACACCTCTTATTTTGAAATAAGAGATAAAAATACAAAAAACAGCTAGGGGGAATTGATTGTGAGTCTGAAAAAGAAATTAGGTATGGGAGTTGCATCAGCAGCATTGGGGTTATCTTTAATTGGTGGAGGAACATTTGCATTCTTTAGTGATAAAGAAGTATCGAACAATACATTTGCAGCTGGGACGTTAGATCTTACATTAAACCCTAAAACGCTTGTAGATATTAAAGATTTAAAACCAGGGGATTCTGTTAAGAAAGAGTTCTTATTAAAGAACGACGGTACGTTGGCGATTAAAGACGTTAAATTAGCGACAAAGTATACTGTGAAAGATGCAAAAGGTGATAATGCTGGTGAAGACTTCGGTAAGCACATTAAAGTGAAATTCCTTTGGAACTGGGATAAACAAAGTGAGCCTGTATATGAAACAACTTTAGCAGATTTACAAAATGTGGATCCAGATGTTTTAGCTAAAGACATCTTTGCTCCAGAGTGGGCAGAGAATGGTGGTCTAGCACCAAATTCAGAAGACTATTTATGGGTACAGTTTGAATTCGTAGATGATGGTAAAGATCAAAACAAATTCCAAGGCGATTCATTGAACTTAGAATGGACATTCAATGCTAACCAAACAGATGGCGAAGAAAGATAATAAATAAAAAAAGCGGGGATTCCCCGCTTTTTTTTATAGAGAAAAAAAGAAGTGCCCGTTTTAAGCACTCTTTTATATGTATTATTGTTGATTTTTCTTCCATTGTGTAAATTCGAGAAATTCACGAAACTGTTCTTTTGAGACACCAGAGCTCATCGCATCTTTAACGAGTTGTGTCCATTCGGAGTCTAGATGACTTTCCGTTGTTGTTTCATCGTGAAGTAAAGTATCAACTGGAATTTGTAGAACAGCTGAAATTTTTTCAAGAAACTGAATGGAAGGGTTTTTTTGTAAATTCCGTTCTATAGAACTAATGTAAGATTTAGCTACACCAGCTTTTTCGGCGAGTTCTGTTAGTGAAATGCCTTTTTGTAAACGAAGGCGTTTTATACGTTCTCCTATCATATTTGCGCACCTTTCTATCAATATGTAGTCGTCTTATGATGTGATTATTATAACATAAACTTCGTTAAAAAGAACGAGGCCTATTGAGCCTGGCTCGTATGCTTCATACGTTGGAAAAAGTGTTCAATATCTTGCAGGGCAATGCCAGCATCTAGAGCTTCAAGTATTAAATCAATCCATTCTTGATCTAGTGAGTCAGCCTTATCTTTGTACAAATGTAATTCCTCCCTAATTATTGGTCATAATTGCTGCTACATAGTAGACGATAATTAACCGAATTTTATATTTTATGTGTCAAATTATCGAATATTGTGTAGATGAAACAAAGATAAAATCCCCATTAAATTCCCTCTATGGCGATTATAAAGTTTTTGACAAATATTTTCAATATTTTCTGAAAACATTGTTGAATTGTGATATATTCGTATACTAACTATGAAATTTTTACAAATATATTAAAAAAATTACATAATATAACTAAATATTGAAAATATATTGAATTTTTAATAATATAAAATATGTAATACATATTTTATATTAGGGGAGGAAATAAGGGATGAAAAAGAAACCATTTAAAGTGTTATCATCAATTGCTTTGACAGCTGTTCTAGGCTTGTCACTTGGTGCTGGAAGTCAGCCTACATATGCTGAAACGCCGGAGAACAAGACAGCTACAAGCCCAGTTGATGATCACTTAATCCCAGAAGAGCGATTAGCAAATGCGCTAAAAAAACGTGGGGTAATTGATTCATCTGCTTCAGAGACAGAAACAAAGAAAGCTGTTGAGAAGTATGTAGAGAAGAAAAAGGGAGAAAATCCTGGAAAAGAAGCGACAAATGGGGACCCACTTACGAAAGAAGCATCTGACTTTTTAAAGAAAGTGAAAGATGCAAAAACAGATACGAAAGAAAAATCAGAGCAACCAGCAAACGGGACTGCAACAGGAACAGGTCCAGTTAGAGGTGGCTTAAATGGGAAAGTGCCAACTTCACCTGCTAAGCAAAAAGAATATAACGGTGAAGTTCGTAAAGATAAAGTACTTGTTTTGCTTGTAGAGTACGCTGATTTCAAACATAACAATATTGATAAAGAGCCTGGTTACATGTACTCCAACGATTTTAATAAAGAGCATTATGAAAAAATGTTATTCGGTAACGAGCCGTTTACACTAGATGATGGAAGTAAAATTGAAACGTTTAAACAATATTATGAAGAGCAATCTGGTGGTAGCTACACAGTGGATGGAACAGTTACAAAATGGTTAACGGTTCCTGGTAAAGCAGCTGATTATGGTGCTGATGCTGGTACAGGTCATGATAATAAAGGACCAAAAGGACCACGTGATCTAGTAAAAGATGCATTAAAAGCGGCTGTAGATAGCGGGCTTGATTTATCACAGTTTGATCAGTTTGATCAATACGATGTAAATGGTGATGGGAAACAAAATCAACCGGACGGTTTAATCGATCACTTAATGATTATTCATGCGGGTGTTGGACAAGAAGCAGGTGGCGGTAAATTAGGTGATGATGCAATTTGGTCACATCGCTGGACAGTTGGACCAAAACCATTCGCAATTGAAGGGACACAAGCGAAAGTTCCATATTGGGGCGGAAATATGGCAGCATTCGACTACACAATTGAACCAGAAGATGGCGCGGTTGGTGTATTCGCACATGAATATGGCCATGATTTAGGTCTTCCAGATGAGTATGATACACAATATAGCGGTCAGGGTGAGCCGGTTGAAGCTTGGTCTATTATGAGTGGCGGTAGCTGGGCTGGTAAAATTGCAGGAACAACACCTACAAGTCTTTCACCACAAAATAAAGAGTTTTTCCAAAAAACAATCGGTGGTAACTGGGCGAATATCGTAGAAGTAGATTACGAGAAATTAAATAAAGGTATCGGTCTAGCAACATACTTAGACCAAAGTGTTACGAAGTCAGATCGTCCAGGTCTGATTCGTGTTAACTTACCAGATAAAGAGGTAAAAGGAATTCAGCCTGCATTTGGTAAACAGTATTACTACAGCACAAAAGGTGATGACCTTCATACAACGATGGAAACGCCACTATTTGATTTAACGAAAGCAACGACTGCAAAATTCGATTATAAGTCATTGTATGAAATCGAAGCAGAGTACGATTTCCTTGAAGTACACGCTGTAACAGAAGATGGACAAAAAACGTTGATTGAAAGAATTGGTGAGAAAGCAAATAGTGGAAATGCAGCTACGACAAATGGAAAATGGGTTGATAAATCATATGATTTAAGTCAATTCAAAGGTAAGAAAGTGAAACTAGTATTTGAATATATTACAGACGGTGGATTGGCGTTAAATGGATTTACACTTGATAATGCGTCACTAACTGTAGATGGAAATGTTGCATTCTCTGATGATGCAGAAGGTACACCACAATTCAAATTGGACGGTTTCGTTGCATCTAACGGAATGGATAAGAAAAAGCATAACTACTATGTAGAGTGGAGAAACTATGCGGGTTCAGATAACGCATTGAAATTTGCTCGCGGTCCAGTATATAACACTGGTATGGTTGTATGGTATGCGGATTCAGCTTACACAGATAACTGGGTTGGCATACATCCAGGACATGGTTTCCTTGGTGTAGTTGACTCTCATCCAGAAGCAATTGCAGGAACTTTAAATGGCAAACCAACATTTAAAAGCAGTACGCGATTCCAAATTGCTGATTCGGCGTTCTCATTCGACAAAACGCCAGCTTGGAAAGTGGTATCTCCAACGCGTGGAACATTCGTATACGATGGATTACCAGGAGTACCGAAGTTTGATGACTCTAAAAAGTATATTAATGAGCAAATTCCAGATGCAGGACGTATTTTACCGAAGCTTGGTCTGAAGTTTGAAGTAGTAGGACAAGCTGATGATAATTCTGCAGGTGCTGTTCGTTTATACCGTTAATACAGTAAAACTACCGTGAGATTTTCTTTCGGTAGTTTTTTTGTGAGCAATGAATTTTATATAAAGGGAAAAGTTATATATAATGTAACTTTAAGAATAGAAATTTGTTACATATGAAGTCTATATAAATAATGAAAGAATTGGATAAAAATAGTGGGAGAAGGTGAGTGAATGAGTATTTCCTCTATTGTAAATAAACAAAAGGAATATTTTTATAAAGGACATACGAGAAATGTAGAAACAAGAAAGAATAATTTGCAGAAGCTGTATGAAGGAATTCAGCGTTTTGAGGATGAGATTTTTCAAGCGTTGAAATTAGATTTGAATAAATCAGTTCACGAATCATTTACAACAGAAATTGGATATGTACTAAAAGAGATTTCTTTTCAACTGAAGCATATTTCATCTTGGAGTAAACCAAAGCGTGTTCGCACAGCTCTTACTCATTTTGGATCGAAGGGGAAAGTAGTGCCAGAACCGTATGGTGTGACGCTTATTATCGCACCGTGGAACTATCCGTTTCAATTAGCAATTGCACCACTCGTAGGAGCATTGGCAACTGGCAATACAGTCGTTTTAAAGCCGTCAGAGTTAACGCCAAACGTTTCAAAAGTGCTTAGGAGAATGTTGGGTGAATTATTCCCAGAAGAGCTTGTATCGGTAGTAGAAGGCGGTGTTGAGGAAAGCACTGCACTTTTAAAGGAACCGTTTGACTATATTTTCTTTACAGGTAGTGTTGGTGTTGGAAAAGTTGTGATGGAAGCAGCAGCGAAAAAATTAACGCCTCTTACGTTAGAACTTGGCGGGAAAAGTCCATGTATTGTACATAAAGATGCAAAAATAGATGTAACCGCAAGACGTATCGTTTGGGGCAAGTTTTTGAATGCTGGGCAGACGTGTGTAGCGCCTGATTATATGTACGTTCATTCTTCAGTGAAAGAGCAGTTAATCGAGGCGTTGCGACATGAAATCGCAGAGCAATATGGAAAAGATGCTTTGCAAAATGACAATTATGTGCGAATTGTGAGTGAGCGTCATTTTGAACGTTTATGTACATTTTTGCAAGATGGTAAACCTGTGATTGGCGGGGATTATAAGAAAGAAACATTGCAAATTGAGCCGACAGTGTTAACGAATGTTACATGGGAAAGTGCTGTTATGGAAGATGAAATTTTTGGACCGATTTTACCAATTATAGAATATGACAAAATAGAAGAGGTAATTGAAACGATTCAGCAACATCCAAAGCCATTAGCGCTATATGTATTTTCTGAAGATAGAAAAGTGCAGGAGAAAGTGACGAGTAATATTTCATATGGCGGAGGATGTATAAATGATGTCGTATATCACCTTGCAACGCCATATTTACCTTTTGGTGGCGTTGGAAGTAGTGGATTAGGTAGTTATCATGGGGAAGAAAGTTTTCGGACTTTTTCACATTATAAAAGCATTTTAGCCCAATCTACGGCATTCGATATGAAAATTCGTTACTCTTCTACAAAAAGTGCTTTAAAATTCATACGAAAGTTGTTAAAATGATGATGGTGTTTATCAGTAGGCCTAGCCGTATGATAATAGCCCCTTCGCAATGGAAGGGGTTTTTCTGTTCGACATATGTATCATGCGAAAATGAATCAAACATACTACATAAAGAATAGAAGAGAACGCTGCTAAACAACCATTTTTGTTTGGATTGAAACAAAAAATAGTCTATAGAACATAAATATTTATTCATGAATATAAAAATTAAAATTTAAGGTAGATAGGACGGGAAAATGAAAAAGATTATTAAAGTTGAAGCAGTAGAAAAACATTTTGGAAATCAAGTGATTATCCCCCCTCTTTCTTTAGATATTAAAGAAGGAGAATTTTTAACGATTTTAGGACCGAGTGGTTGCGGGAAAACGACTTTACTTCGTATGATCGCAGGATTTGAAACGCCAACTAAAGGGAATCTTTTATTAGATGATGAAAAGATTAACGATTTGCCGCCATACAAGCGTCATATGAATTTAGTGTTCCAACATTACGCACTATTCCCACATATGAATGTTGAAAAAAATATTTGTTTCGGTATGAAAATGCAAAAAGTATCAGCAGCAGAACAGAAAGAACGTGCGGAAGAGGCAATGCGTTTAACACAGTTACTTGAGTTCCGTAATCGTAAACCTTCGAAGCTTTCTGGTGGACAGCAGCAGCGTGTAGCAATTGCAAGAGCAATTGTAAACAACCCACGTGTATTACTATTAGATGAGCCACTTGGAGCGCTTGACTTTAAGTTAAGAAAAGATTTGCAACGTGAATTGAAAAACTTACAACGTAATTTAGGAATTACGTTCATATATGTAACGCACGATCAAGAAGAAGCGATGAGTATGAGTGATCGTATTGTCGTTATGAATAAAGGGCATATCGAACAAGTCGGCACGCCTAAAGAAATTTACAATCAACCGAAAACATTGTTTGTTGCGACGTTCATCGGTGAAAATAATATCGTGAAAAATGGGGAAAACTATGTAGCAGTTCGCCCTGAAAATGTAAAAGTTCGCTCGGTTGAAGAGCCAATTTTAAAAGAATACCACCTTGGGCATATTGAAGATATTGAATTTGTTGGAAATATGGAAAAGCTATATGTACGTGAGGAGAAAACAGCGGAATTACTAATGGCATACCAAACTGCTGAAGAAGCAACGCAGTGGAGCATTGGGGATAATGTATATGTAGGCTGGGAGCAAGAGGACGAGGTGACCTTAAATTGAAGAAAGGGAAATTACTCGCATTACCTACAGTCGTATGGCTGTTACTCTTCTTCCTAATTCCACTTCTGTTCGTATTAGCATTTGCCTTCATGCAGCGCGGAGCATACGGGACAGTGGAAATGAAATTTACATTAGATAACATAGCGCGTGTGTTTGATCCATTATATATGGGGACGTTATGGGAAACAGTGAAGATAGCTGTTATTACTACAGTACTATGTTTATTAATCGGTTATCCATTTGCCTATACAATTACAATTGTTGATCGTAAATATCGTTCTATCCTTCTATTATTGGCAACGATTCCGTTCTGGATTAACTTTCTTGTTCGTTCATACGCATGGATTGTTATTTTACGTTCACAAGGACTTGTAAACACATTGCTATTGAAACTAGGTATCATTAGTGAACCTTTAAATCTGCTATATAATACACCTTCTGTAATACTCGGAATGGTATATTCTTTATTACCATTTATGATTTTACCAGTGTATGCAGCAATTGAGCAGCTTGATAAGCGTAAGCTAGAGGCAGCTTATGATTTAGGAGCAACACCAGTAAAGGCATTTTGGAATGTAACAGTACCGATGACGATGTCAGGGATTACAACTGGTTCTATTTTAGTATTCGTTTCTTCTATCGGAATGTTTGTTGTATCAGACGTTATGGGTGGATCGAAAGTAGCATTAATCGGAAACGTAATTCAAAACCAATTCTTAGGCTCACGTGACTGGCCGTTTGGTTCCGCGTTATCTATGATTGTTGTTCTATTCTCTGTTCTGTTAATTTACTTATATTATCGTGCAACGAAAGTATATAAATATGATGGAAACGGAGGGGAATAGGCAAAAATGAAGAAGTTTTTAGTTTCTTATTCTTGGTTAATCTTATTGTTTTTGTATTTTCCAATGATGGTTTTAATGGTATATTCCTTCAACGATTCTCGCATTAATGCGGAATGGGAGGGCTTTACACTCCATTGGTATACAGATTTATTTCAAAAACAAGATGTTATTGATGCGTTTGTAAATAGTATTACGATTGCTCTTATAACGACAATTGTGACGACAGTTCTTGGTGTGATTTTTGCTATTGCATTACACCGTTACAAATATCGTTTTGAAGGTGCCATTAACGGTCTTGTATATTTACCAATTTTAATTCCTGATATTTTAATGGGATTATCTTTACTTATCCTATTTAGTCAATTAGGTATGGAACTTGGAAAAACAACAATTATTATTGCACACATTACATTCAGTATTTCATTTGTTGTTGTTATTTTAGCGGCACGTCTTTCTGGAATGGGACGTGATTTAGAAGAGGCTGCAAACGATTTAGGAGCAACGCCGTGGCAAACGTTTCGTTATGTAACGTTTCCGGCAATTGCACCAGGAGTTATTTCAGCCGCATTATTAACATTTACATTATCGATTGATGATTTTGTAATTAGTTTCTTCGTATCAGGACCAGGATCAACAACATTGCCATTATACATTTATAGTATGGTTAAGCGCGGAGTATCACCTGAAATTAATGCTCTTTCTACAATATTAATTGTTGTAATTGTAGGATTAATGGTGCTATCGGAAATCTTCCGTAATAAAGGTGCAGACGGTGAAGAGAACTCTGGAGGACACCTTCCTTTATAATACGAATGATATAGAAAGAACGAGGAGGTAATAAACCGATGAAATTAGTGAAGAGATTAGCTGGTATAGCAATTAGCTTCGGTCTTGCTGCAGGTGTACTTGCTGGTTGTGGTGAGAAAAAAGAAGAATTAAACATTTATAGCTGGGCTGACAATTTTGATGAGCAAGTTTTAAGAGATTTTGAAAAGAAATATAACGTGAAAATTAACTATGATAAATATGCAAGTAATGAAGAAATGCTTGCGAAATTACAAGCTGGTGGCGCAACATATGATTTGATTCAGCCGTCTGATTACATGGTGAAAACGATGGCGAAGATGGACTTGTTAGAGCCTTTAGATAAGAAGAACATCCCGAATATCGAGAATCTTGTTTCTAATTTCAAAACACCTGCGTTTGATCCAGAGAATAAGTATTCTCTAGTATATACTTGGGGTGTAACAGGAATTGCATACAATAAAAAATATGTGAAGGAAACACCTACAAGCTGGAATGATTTATGGAACGAGAAATATAAAGGACATGTTACTTTATTAAACGATTCTCGTGAAGTATTAGGAATGGGACTTAAGAAAAATGGTTTCTCTAATAGCACGAAAGAGGATGCACAGTTAAAGACAGCATCAAATGATTTACAGAAGCTACTTCCAAACTTATTAGCATTCGATACAGATAACATTAAACAAAAATTCATTACAGAAGATGCTTGGATCGGGACAGTTTGGTCTGGAGACGCAGCATTCATCGCGAAAGACAATAAAGATGTAGGATACGTTGTACCAAAAGAAGGCGGCACAATTTGGGCTGATACATTAGCAATTCCAAAAGGTGCGAAACATAAAGAACTTGCAGAGAAGTTTATGAATTACTTATTAGATGAAAAAGTAAGTGTGAAAAACTATGAGTCAATTGGTTACAGTAATCCAAATGAAAAAGCTCATCCTCTTCATAGTAAAGAATATCGTGATAATCACATGATCTTCTTAACAAAAGAAGAATTAGATCGTACAGAGTGGCTTGTTGATGTAGACGATAAGTTAAAAGACTACGATCGCTACTGGACAGAGCTGAAAACAAAAGGTAAATAAGTAAGAAAATGCGGTTTCTAAAGTAGAAATCGCATTTTTTCATAGTAGGAGGAAATCGATTGAAGAAAAAGTTACATCAGTATGAGTTAATGTGTATCATTTTATTGTTTGTTCTATTTAGCATCATCGCTTGGAGGGTACATGTAGGTGGTGTTACAATGATGGATACATACGTACGTGATATGGTAAAAGGAGTACAAACGGAAAGCTCACTTACATTCTTCTCATACTTTACAAAGCTAGGATCTGCAATTGGAGTTATAACGACACTAATTATAAGCTTGCTCGTTTTTTGGAAAAAACGTTATTATGCTGCTATGATTGTGTATCCAATGGCTATATTAACGACACACCTTGTTAATAAGGGAATAAAAGAAATTGCAAAAAGAGACCGCCCATCATTAAATGAGGCACTTGACGCACTTGGGTATAGCTTCCCAAGTGGACATGCAATGCTATCTATCATAACATTCGGTTTTCTTGCCTATATCATTGCTGCGAACTTGAGAAGTATAGCTGGAAAATGTGGTATTACGATTGCGATGGGCATATTAATTATATTGATTGGACTCAGTAGAGTTATTTTAAATGTTCATTATCCAACCGATATTTTAGCAGGTTACTGCGCAGGTGGCATTTTGTTAATCATCGCAATTTATTGTCATCGTTTACTTACCGAGAGATTGGGACTTAATAACGAGAGATAGAAAAACGTCTAGAAAAACTAGTATTATAGTTTTTTTAGACGTTTTTTGTTTATGGGGAGATGTGATACAGTATAAATGATAAGTGAATTATATAAAGTAGGTGAAAATGTGTGAAGACAAATGTACATAAAATTGATAAGTGGGGGAAGTTAGGAACTTTTTTGTATCAATTTCGTTATACAGTAATTGTAGCATTACTACTACTTGCGATAGCGCTCGGTATTTTTGCTCCAAAACTTCCAGGAGTATTGGGCGGTGATGGTTTCCAAACAGAAGGGGATTATCAAAAGACGAAAGAAATTTTAGATAAAGATTTTAAGCAGTCTCAAGATACACTTTTACTCGTTTTTGAGAAGGAAAAGAATACTTCGCATGAGGATTTCCAAAAGAGTATAGAGGGGATAATAAATCAAATTGAAGAGAAGGAAACATACGAATCTTTCCATCATCCAATGCAAAATAAAGAGATGTTACAAGATGATATCGGTTATGCGACGATTTTATTTTCCGGGAAAACAAATAAAGAACGAATGGAAAAGACATTACAATTTGCCGGGAAAATCGAGAAGGAAAGTAATAGCGTATTAAAAGTAACACCGACAGGATATCCGAAAATTAATCAAGAGATTAATGAAAGAACGCAAAATGATTTAAAAGTAGCAGAGATGATTGGATTACCTATTGCTTTTCTCGTACTATTATTCTCATTTGGTAGTCTGATTGCGTCTATTTTACCGATTGTAAATGGCGCGCTTAGTGTCATTAGTACGATGGGGATTTTATATTTTATAGGTAGTGATAAAGAGCTATCTATTTTCGTGTTAAATGTTGCGCCGATGATTGGGCTCGCATTATCAATTGATTTCGCACTGTTATTTGTAAATCGTTTTCGAGAGGAAGTTGCGAGGAGAACAGTGAAAGAAGCGATAGCGATTACGTATCAAACGGCAGGGCGTGCTATCGTATTTTCAGGGTTATGTGTATTCGTCGGTTTATCAGGCTTATTTTTCTTTAAGATAGATTATATTCAGTCTGTTGCTATTAGCGGGATGATTGTCGTTATTATGAGCATTTTGTTTTCGCTCACACTTCTTCCGGCGCTATTATCTTTAATTGGTAAAAGGATATTAAAAAAGAATCAGGCGGCGCCTACGCCATCAAATGTGTGGCGTAAATTTGCACAGTTTGTAATGAAACATCCAATCGTCATGATTATTGTTGTTACAACATTTATTGTTATTTGTTTATTACCGCTACGTACAGCTAACTTGCAGTTTCCTGGTGTTGAAGCGTTACCTGAAAAGAGTGATACGAGAGTTGCATTTGAGAAGTATGAAGAAGCCTTTAATAAAACTGTCCAAACACACGCTGATGTTACATTAGTAGTAGAGACGAAGAAAGATATAACAGAAAAAGAAAGTTTACAAAAGATAGAAGCTGTTGTTCAAAAGTTAAAAGATGATAAGCAAGTATATAAGGTGAAAAGTGTATATGACGGGCTAAATGGAATGAAAGCAGATCAAGTTGCTGGAATATTGCAGTCGCCAGAAGCTGCGAAAATAGCTCCTGTATTTGAAGCGTATACGAAAGGGAATAAAACAACAATGGAAGTCTTTTTGGATACGAAGCCAAGTACAGAAACTGCAAAACAATGGGTTCGAGATTTCAAAAAGAATTATAAAGAAAATGATGTTACTTATTATTTGGGCGGTATGACAACGTTCCAGCAAGAGTTAGAAGATGAAATTAAAGATAAAGTTGCAATTGGTATGTCTGTTATATTTGGATCAACCTTTGTCATTTTATTATTCGCATTCCGCTCTATACTCATTCCAATTAAAGCTATTATTATGAACGTACTTAGTTTAAGCGCAACAATTGGAATCGTTATTTGGTTATTTGAAGGTGGTCATTTCGGATTAGAAGAGAGTTCAGTTTTATTTGTATTACCAATCTTTATTTTCGGCCTCGTATTTGGGCTTAGCATGGATTATGAAGTATTTCTTATTTCACGTATTCATGAGCTATACGAGGAAACAGGGGATAACGATCAAGCAACGTTAGAAGGGCTTGTTTCGACAAGTAGAATTATTACGTCCGCCGCTTTAATTATGATTGTTGTTACCGGTGCGTTCGCTTTTACTGATATTTTACCAGTAAAGCAGATGGGGCTTGGGGTTGCATTAGCCATATTTCTTGATGCAACAATTATCCGTCTTATGCTCGTACCAAGTTTAATGAAATTGTTTGGGGATTGGAACTGGTGGCTACCATTTCGAAAGAAAAGAGAAAAATCATCATAAAAAATACTCATCTATAAGATGAGTATTTTTTATGAATAGCAGGGCCTATATTTTGCGCATAGTATGTGATAAGAACATTACATACAAGTAGGTGAAGGCAATGTTTCGTTATTTTAAGTTTAAGCTAAATGATACAGTACAGTTTGCTGAAAACGATGGGCATATGTATCGCATTGTCGGTTATCGGTTGGAAAAAGGGTTTTATCCAAAAGATGAATGGACTCATATTATTTATGAACTGCTTAGAGAGTTTGACGGGTATACGATGGATGCGGAAGAAGAGGAAATTGTAAAAGTTATTCAAGTAGAGGATGAGTATTACAAAATACAAGAAGTATCGGGGTATCGATATCCAGTAAAAATGAAGCAAAAGCAGCAAGTTATGAAAAGAGAGAAAATAGACGACTTATTAGATACGTACAACGACTATAAACGATTGGCGGATTTCTTTAAAGATTTATTGTATGAACAAAAAGCTGAAGAAGTGTTGCAGGAGATGAAAAGACTTAGAGCGTGAGGGGACAGTCGATTATAAGATTGTCCTCTATTTTTGACGGTGCATCAAAGTATGTTTTCCGTTACAATGAGAGAATCAATAGAAATAAGGTGATTATAGTATGGAAACAAAGAAAAAGGGCGAATGGTGCGAAATTACGGTTCCAGCGACGTGGAATGGTATAAGTATTGAGTCGTTGTTAAAAGTAGAATGGGAAGTACCAAAAAAGTTATTACATCAGCTTCGTATGGAAAAAGGTGTTACGGTTAACGGAGAACAGAGAAGATGGAATGAACTTTTAAAAGAAGGAGATAAGTTACAAGTTCATATGTTTATGGAGGAGGAGTACGGCGTAGAGCCGGAATATGGTGAATTAAATGTAGTGTTTGAAGACGATCACGTACTCATTGTAAATAAGCAGGGGCAAATGGATACACATCCTTCTGAAAAAAATGGGACGGGAACACTTGCAAATCTTGTTGCTTTTCATTTTCAAATGCAAGGTTTAGAGACGAAGGTTCGGCATATCCATAGGTTAGATAAAGATACGACAGGTGGTGTTGTATTCGCAAAACATAGAATTGCGGGTGCAATTATGGATCGTTTATTAATGGAACGGAAAATTAAAAGAACGTATACAGCACTTGTTGAAGGAAAAGTAAAAAAGAAGCAGGGGACAATTGATGCAGCTATCGGAAGAGATCGACATCATGCTACAAGGCGCCGCGTTTCTCCAAAGGGAGACCAGGCTATAACGTATTATAAAGTAGAGAAATATTTTAAAAAACAAAATGCGACGCTTGTAACGTTACAGTTAGAAACCGGTAGAACGCATCAAATTCGCGTTCATATGAGCTATAATGGAAATCCCTTAGTTGGGGATGTATTATATGGTGGGCAGACAAAATATATGTCCGGGCAAGCGTTACATGCGATGAAGATTAATTTTTTGCATCCGATTACGAAAGAAGAGATCGTGGTTGATGTACCTTTCCCTACAAATTTAAACGATACAATGAAAAAATTTGAAAGAGAAAATGGGTAAAGTGTAAGTTTAAAGTTGAAAAAGGTAGATTTTTGCAGGGATTTCTCTAAAAGAGGCGAAGCCGTTAAGAGAAAAGAGAGGTGAGAATTACTTGGTCAAATATAAATATATGCTAGGGATATTTTTCGCTTGTCTTTTACTTACTCTATGTATTTATCCATATTTACCAACTCGTATGGCAGTGCATTGGAACGAGAATGGTGGAGCGAACGAGTTTATGAGTAAACAAGGTGTCGTATTATTTATCCCTGTCCTTATTATTATTTTACATGGATTAGTATATGTTATTTCACATAATATATATAAGTTTAATGAAGGAGAGCATTTCACTATAAGTGGATTTATAAAGAGTATTACTTTATTTATGATGTTTGTCCATATACTAATTCTCTTTATTAATTTGGGAAGTATTATATCCTTTCAGACAGGACTAACGATTGGAATTAGTATGTTTCTTTTTATGTTTAGTAAAGTGTTTAAAAAGGTGAAGGATAGAGAGAAAGAAACGATCAAATTACAAAAAATCCGTTTAGTTAGTAGGCGAATCTTTCAAGTGATGGCATGCAGCATATTATTTTCATTGCCTTTGAGCCTAAAGTGGGGATTTTATTTGTTAATTAGTGTAATAAGCTGCGGGTCTATTTTGTTTATGTTCTACATTTTATACGCATACATATTAGAAAGCTATGAAACATAAAAAAAGAGTCTTCTCCTAGAAGACTCTTTTTCTATTTACTTCGTAATAAATTGTTGTGTCCAGTAGTTGCCGCTTTCTACATAGCCAACACCGATATGAGTGAAGCCACTATTTAAGATGTTTGCACGGTGTCCAGCACTGTTCATCCAAGCTTGTACAACTTCTTCTGGAGTACGTTGTCCTTGGGCGATGTTTTCACCTGCAGATTTATAAGAAATACCAAATTTCTTCATCATGTCAAACGGAGACCCGTATGTAGGGCTGTTATGATCAAAGTAGTTGTTTTTTTGCATATCTTCAGACTTAATGCGTGCTACTTTGCTTAATTCAGTATCGATTTGTAATGCTGATAAGCCTTGTTTTGTACGCTCTGCGTTTGTTAATTCAACAACACGTTGTTCGAATTCGCTTAAAGATTTTGCTTCTTCAGCAGGCTTTTGCTCAGCAGGTTTTTGTGTTTCAGTTTGAGTATTGTTATTTTCAGCAGGTTTTTGAGCTTCTGGTTTTTGAACTTCTTCAGCAGGCTTTTGTTCAGCTGGTTTTTGAGTTTCCTCAGCAGGCTTTTGAGCTTCTGGCTTAGCTGTTGGTTGTTCAGTTACAACATTTTCAGTAGGCTGTTGACCAGGAATGAAGCAATCTTGTTGGAATTGACCTTGATTCCATTGTGCTAATGATTCAACTCCCATAGATTGTAAGAATGCTTGTAATTCTTGTTGGCTCATTTGTTGCATCATCACTTTTGAATGCTGAATATTTTGAACCTTTATGTTAGATGGTTGTACTGTTGCAGCTTGTGCATCTAAAGATGATACTCCTAAAGTAAGAGCTGTTGCAGCAGCTACAGATAATAAAACACGCTTTTTCATGATGTGTGTCCCCCTATATAAAGTTTTAATTTGTTTTCACACGATTTGTTTTTGACAGCCTGTCTGACTGACAAATCCATCGTAGCATACAATTTGCGAGAAAAAAGATGGAAAAAAATTCATAGACTTTAAATTTACCTAATTTATCCTAAGAGGAGGAAAGGGAAGAAATAAGAGAAACATAGAGTATAAAAGGAATTTTTAGTATTTTTATACTTGGTTTTAAGAGAGGGTTTTTGGATAAAGTTACCTAAATGGAAAATAAAGAATCCTATTGTATCAATGGTTTGAGCGTTTTTTTGAGGAATATAATGGATTGTTTTTTACAAAACTGTAATGTTTCTGTTGTTCTTTTTTATAATAAAGTAACATATTTTTAATGTTGTAGCAGACAAAAAAGCGGCTATCTCTTTACATAGACGAAGGAGATAGCCGTTTTCCTATTATTACGTATGTTACGAGTTGGTTTCAATTGCTTCTAATAATAAATCTACAATGTGAATTCCTCTCATTTTATGAGAAAGATCTTCTCGTTCAATACCTAGTTTCATTTGTAATAGACATCCAGGATTCGCAGTAACAATTGTCGCAGCATCTGTTTCATGCACACGTTCCATTTTATAATCTAGAAATTCCATTGATAACTCCGAATGGACAATATTATAAATACCAGCAGAACCACAGCAACGGTCCGCATCTTTCATTTCGCGATATGTTGCACCTTGGATGGCCTCTAGTAACATACGAGGCTCAGAAGATGTTCGCATAACATTACGTAAATGACAAGAGTCTTGATACGTAATAATTTGTGGCGTGAGTCGTAAATCAGTTCGTTTATGGAAATTTAATTCTACTAGTATAGCAGTAATATCTTTAATTTTAGAAACAAACTGCTTTGCTCGCTTTGCCCACTTAGGATCATCTTTTAATAAATAATCATAATCTACGAGATAAGCTCCGCAACCACCTGCATTCGTAATAATATAGTCGATGTTTAAATCTTCGAATGCTTTTATATTTCGTTTTGCTAATTCTTTTGCTCCACTCTTTTCACCAGCATGCCCATGTAATGCCCCGCAGCAACTTTGTGTTTTCGGAATAACGATATCACAACCAGCTAACTGAAGAAGTTTCATCGTTGCGTTATTTGTTTCTAAAAACATCGTATCCATTAAACAACCTGTGAAGAATGCAACTTGTTTCTTCTTTTCCACCTCGGCAGGTAAAAATTCAGGACGATCTTTCATTGCTTTCATTTTAGGGGCTTTTGGCAAAACGAGATCCATCGTTGCAAGTGTTTCAGGGAATAACTTCATAATACCTGTTTTATGTGTTAGCGTTTGTAAACCAGAACGCTGGTAAAATCCGATTAGTCCTGTTAATGTTCTCATTCGGTTTTGATGCGGGAATAGTCCTTCAAAAACGACTTTACGAACAGCTCTCACGGGCATTGAGAACTTTTTATTTTGATTAATAATATCACGAGCTTCTTCTAATAAATGTCCATAATTCACACCAGACGGACAAACAGTTTCACAAGCACGGCAGCCAAGGCAAACATTTAATGTATCTTCAACTTCTTCATCCGGCTCAATTAAACCATCAACGACCGCTTTCATTAAGGCGATACGTCCGCGTGGGGAATGTGATTCTTTATACCCAGATTGAATGTAAGTAGGGCAAGTTGGTAAACAAAAGCCGCATCGCATACAGTTTAGTAGTTCATCTTCACTTAATCGTTCTTTAAATTCCTTTTGAATGTTTTCTTTATTTAATGTGGTCATCGCTCAACCACCACTCTTTTACGAGAGTCTTTCGCGAACATCTTTCCAGGATTCATAATGTTGTTTGGATCGAAGGCTTGTTTAATCCCTTGCATAGCAGCAATACCTTCTTTACCTAATTTCATTTCTAAATACGGAGCTTTCATTGCGCCAACACCATGTTCACCAGTAATCGTACCACCAAGCTCAATCGCTTTCGCAAATATTTCAGCAAAAGCTTGTTCAGCACGATGCATTTCTTCTTCATTACGGGCATCTGTCATACAAGTTGGGTGCAAATTGCCATCACCAGCATGACCAAAAGTACAAATAGGAATATTATATTTCTTTGCAATTGCATTAATTGCTTCAACCATTGGAGCGATTTGTGAACGTGGTACAGTTGCATCTTCTAATATTGTTGTCGGTTTTAGTCTTGCAAGTGCTGATAGTGCACTACGGCGTGCTGTACGAAGCGCATCTGCTTCGGCTTCATCTTTTGCAACGCGAACATCGACCGCATTCATAGCACGGCAAACGTTAGCCATTTTTTCGATATCTCGATTGACAACCTCAGGCGGGCCATCTTGTTCAATTAATAAAATTGCTTTGACGTCAGTTGGTAAACCGATTTGTGCAAACTCTTCTACAACTTCAATTGTTGGTTGGTCTAAAAACTCAAGTGTCGTCGGAATAATTTTATTTGCAATAATAGAAGAAACAGCTCGAGCAGCTTCGTTAATATCTTCATATAGCGCAAGCATCGTTTTCTTTGTTTCAGGCATAGGGACAAGTTTTAATATAGCTTCCGTAACAACACCAAGTGTTCCTTCAGAACCAATAAATAAACGAGTTAAATCATAACCAGCTACATCTTTTGCTAATTTACCACCAGTGCGAATGATATCGCCGTTCGGTAAGACAATTTCAAGCCCCATTACATAATCACGTGTTACGCCATATTTTAAACCACGTAATCCGCCGGAGTTTTCATTAATGTTACCGCCGATTGTAGAAATTTTCATAGAGCTTGGATCTGGTGGATAAAATAAACCTTTTTCTTCTACTGCTTTAATAATATCAAGTGTAATAACACCAGCTTGTACAGTAATTGTTAAATTCTCTTCGTCAATTTCTAAAATGTTGTTCATATGGCGGAAAATAAGAACGATACCGCCTTCAAATGGACATGTTCCTGCGCAAAGATTTGTTCCAGATCCGCGAACATACACAGGGATTTTGTGAGTGTTACATACTTTTAACACCTCAGCTACTTCATTAGTATTACGAGGAGCAATGACTGCATCAGGCATTGCTTGGAAGTTTGGAGTGGCATCATAACTATAAGTTAAACGCCCCATATTGGATGTATCTACATTATCTTCGCCAACAATGGATACGAATGAATCAATAATTTGCTTTTCTAACATTAGAAATCCCCCTCAAACTGTTAACGTGTTTAGTCATAATAAAAACGTTGTAACAGTGCTTTCATTATAATGATAAAAAAGTTGGGGGATTCTTTCTATGTGTAATCATCTGAAGATTAATTTGTTTTATCGTTCTTTTTTGTATGATTATCTAATAAGAGGAGTGCGAAGTATAAAACATTTAAATCTTTGAATTGTTTCGGATCAAGTCCTGTATGTTCTTCAATCTTTTTTAGTCTGTAATGCAATGTGTTAATGTGTATATGTAATTGCATAGCTGTCTGTTTATAAGATTGGTTATAATCGATAAATAAGCGTAAAGTGTGCATAAGCTCAGGAGATGATACTAAGTTTTCGATGGTGCGCTCTAAAAACTGTTCACGAGTTTCCATAGAAATATCTTGTAAGCACATTTCTAAACGTAAATCTTCATTAAATACAATGTTTTTCGTTTCAAGTGATACAGAAAGAGCGCGTAATGCTTGTTCATACGATATGTTCATATTACTTGGAGTAACGGTTTGTCCAATCCCGATGTATAAAGGGATAGAAAATAAAGTTTCACAGTCTTGTTTTAACCGTTTTAGAAATTGGTAAGTTTGCTCTTTGGAGCTCATCGCTGTAAATAAAATAAATCGATCATTTCCCCAGCGAACAAATAGATGTTCCTTTGTTAATGTATTGCGTATATGTTGCCAAATTTTACGCTGAAGCATCGTGTCATTTTGATCGATAGAGAACAAAATAAGTTGTTTCTTCTTATGTAAATCAATGCCAAGCGTTTTTGCACGATCGAGAAAACTTGGAGACCAGTCTGTATTTTGAAGCCAATCAAAGACAAATGCTTCATAAGAACGGTGCTCAAGTTCTAGTTGTTCTAAAAAGTAGTTTTCATGAATTAATAATTCGGTCATCTTACGTAATATTTCTCCGTATTGTGAAATATTTTCAGGTTCTCCTGTAATTCCAATCACGCCGATTACTTCGTCATGGAATAGTAAAGGAAGATTCATCCCAGCTTTTACACCCTGCAGTCGTCGTTCATCATCTTTTGTAATAATGACAGTTTTCTTTTGTTTCGCACAGCGGAGTGCACTTTCATGAAAGTGACCGATTCTTTCCGCATCTGTACTTGCGATAATAACGCCTTGTATATTAATAATAATAATGTTTTCAGTAATTAATCTGCGTACTTCACGTACAATTTTATTCGCTAAATCAGGAAAAAGCATAATTTGCACACCTCAAATTCTATTTGTTGTACATTATATATGTAAGTTGAATAAGAAAGGAAGATTTCACACTTTCCACACATTTATTTGTTATTTTACAATTATAACGAAATCATCCGAAGATGGAGGGAATCTTTTGAGAAAGTATGTTCTTCTTCTCTGTTTTTTATTTCTATTAGTAGGGTGTCAAGGAAGTTCATATACACCGATTGCTAAAGATAAAAGTGTTATTATAACAACGAATATAAAAGAAGGTAGTATTAGTTTTATTGATAAAAAAGCTAAAAAGTTAATCGCGACATGGGAACTCAATGAACCGATGGCAGGAATTGCACTACTTCCAAATAACGAGGAAATACTTGTATACGGCAAGCAGTTAGAATATATGTATGTATATTCACTAGCAGAAGGAAAGCAAGTGGAAAAATATAAAACCGGAAAAGGCATTGTAAATGTGGTCGTATCAGAAGATAAAAAACAATTATTTGCTGCTGATCAAAATACTCAAAAGGTAAGGTTCTTTACGATAAAAGGAAAAGAGACAGGGAGTGTTTCAACAGGAAAAGGACCGATAACGATGGTAGAGCTTCATAACCAGTTATCTGTACTAAACTTTTATGATACGAAACTAACGACCATTGATACAAAGAAAAAAGAAGTGATACAGTCCTTTATGATTCCGCCAGCATCAACAGGAGCGACGGTTAGCGCTGATGGGAAAGAAATATGGATTGGTGGACATGGTGATGGAAGTCAAGTGAATGAGAAAGTATTAGTGTATTCTTTACAGAGCGGAGAGATGATGCGTTCTTTACATGCTCCGTTTATGCCTGTGAATATAACAAAGGATGATAAGTATGTATATGCGCTAAGTCACGGTTCGAATACGCTTAGAAAATTTGATGCAAGTACGTATAAAGAGGTAGGGGTTGCAGAAGTAGGATCGAACCCATTTGCATTTTTAAAAAGCGGAGCAGAAGGATACGTAGCTAGTTATGATAGCGATGAAGTATGCGTAATGGATATGAAGAATATGAAAATAAAACAAACAATTAAAGTTGGCAAAGGACCGTTTCAACTCATAGAGAGAGAAGGGGAAGGACAATGAGTAAATATAACGTGCTAGTCGTAGATGACGAAAGTGATATGAGGCAACTTGTCGGAATGTACTTAGATAACTTCGGATACGAGTGGGGAGAAGCTGAAAATGGAAAAGAGGCACTTCGAAAATTAGAGACGGATCATTACGATTTCGTTGTACTAGATATTATGATGCCAGAGATGGATGGGCTTTCAGTTTGTAAAGAGATTCGAAAAACGTCGGATGTACCTATTATATTTTTAACAGCAAAAGGTGAAGAGTGGAATAGGGTGAACGGCTTACGTATGGGAGCAGATGATTATATTGTAAAACCATTTAGTCCTGGGGAACTAATTGCTCGTATGGAAGCTGTTTTAAGACGATATACAAAGCAAGAACAGCAAGAAGAGATTCAATTTGGACCGATTCTTATTAATGAAAAAAGTAGGAGGATCGAGACGAATGGTGAGACGATTCCTCTTACGGTAAAAGAGTTCGATTTACTATATTTTCTTTGCCAACATAATGGACAAGTATTTAGCCGGGAACAATTGCTTGAAAAGGTGTGGGGATATGATTATGCAGGAAGTACAAGAACGGTAGATACGCATGTGAAAACGATGCGTCTAAAGCTCGGAGAAAGTGGAAACTACATTCAAACCGTTTGGGGTGTAGGTTATAAATTTGAGGTGTAACGTATGTTTACGATGGTACAAAAGCTTTGGCTTACAGTAGTATGTGCAGTATGTGTAACAGTTTCCTTTCTTTATTTTGTATCTTTATACTCATATGAAAAGTTATACGTTGATAATTTAAAAGATTCATTAGTAATGGAAGGGAAACGTCTTGCCACGCAATATGATAAGAGCGAAGGAGTAGCCACTTTTGAAGAGAAAGTAAGGGCATATGATCAAATATCTAGTTCAGATGTCCTTTTCGTATACAATCCGCGTGATTTAAGCGCATGTTTGCCTTTTGATGTTCACCATCATTCTCTTATAAGTGAAGGGGATAGACAGGCGCTATTAAATGGGGAAACTGTGACAAAGATAGGGTATGAAGAACATTTTGATCGTAATATTATGGGTGTTGTCATCCCTGTTTTAGATAATAAAAAATTAGTTGGTATTGTATACTCTTATATTCCTTTAAAAAGTATAAAAGACTTAATATTTGATATGGGTCTTATTTTAGCGCCGTTAGCACTTGCAATGATTTTAATTACAATATGGATTGGTAGAAAAATTATTATTGCTATTACGAGACCGCTTTCGCAAATGGAACGAGTTGCAAATCATTTGGCCACTGGAGATTTCTCAGAGCGGATTACAATTTCTTCAGAAGATGAAATAGGACGATTGGGAAAAGCTTTTAATAAAATGGCAAATTCTTTAGAAACAGAAGATGTAAAGCGTAAGGAATTTTTAGCTAATGTTTCACATGAACTTAGAACACCGCTTAGTTATATTAAAGGATATAGTGAAGCTATTTTAGACGGTGTAGCGAAAGGGCCGCAGCAGGAAAAAGTAACGCAACTCATCCATAAAGAAGCAGGTCGTATGCAGCGCCTCGTTCATGATTTATTAGATTTAGCGCAGCTAGAAGGTGAACACTTTCCTCTAAAGAAACAACCTATCGTTTTTTCACAGCTTATTGAAGATGTACTAGATACATACGAATTACAGTTTATAGAAAAAAAACTTCGTATTTCAACGGATTTAAATCCTGAAATTATCGTAATGATTGATGAGGATCGTATGCAACAAGTACTTCATAATGTGTTAGATAATGCGATACGTTATACAAATCAAAACGGGGATATCATAATAACATTAAAGCAAATCGATGATTATTGTGAATTGCACATAAAAGATACAGGAATAGGTATTGATAGAGAGCATTTAGAAAATCTCGGGGAACGCTTTTACCGAGTAGATAAAGCGAGAAGTCGTCAACACGGTGGAACAGGTTTAGGCCTTGCGATTGTAAGGCAAATTGTTCATATACATGATGGTGAGTGGAGAATAGAAAGTGAAAAAGGTAAGGGAACGACAGTTATTATTAAATTAAAAGCACAAGATGAGGAGAGCATATTCTAACTTTTGGAATATGCTCTTTATCCCGCTATTTGTGGGCAGTAAGACTCCCACCTCAAAATTCGGCGAATGCGAGGAAGTTAGGTGGGAGATAAGTCCCTAAATGCCCGATTGGTGTGGGCTAATAATCAGCGGGGGATGGACAAAAGCCCCACTGATTAAAGATTCACTTTATATTGAAGGTAAATAGTTACGCGTAAATGTATTAATTAATATCCAACAAATATCAAAAGTTTGACTATTTCATGAACAAAACATTTGTACTTCTTACTAATTCGTTCTAAAATGGTTATGGATGCTAAGTTCTTATAAAACGTTACAATTGTTGTTTGGAAGATACTGAGGTGATTTAACTGGAGTACAAATCTATTAAACCGAAAAAAATTTACGAAGAAGTATCTGAAGCTATTTTAACAATGATTAAAAATGGTACGTTAAAACCTGGTGACAAACTACTTCCTGTTCATCAATTAGCTGAGCAGTTTCAAGTTGGCAGATCTGCAGTTCGTGAAGCGCTAAGTGCGCTAAGAGCAATGGGCTTAATTGAAATGAAACAAGGAGAAGGTACATATGTAAGGAATTTCGATCCTTCTTCATTAACGAAATCACTAAATAACAAGTTATTAATGAAGAAAGAGGATATTTTGAATTTATTAGAAGTACGGAAGGTGCTCGAAGTGGGGGCAGTTCGAGCGGCAGCGGCAAAACGTACGGAAGCTAATTTGCAAAATATGAAGCATTGGTTAGATGAAATGGCAAAGAGCATTGGAGATGAGAAGGCTGGCGAAAAAGCAGACTTTCAGTTCCATATGGGAATTGCAGAATCTTCGCATAATAACATCTTGCTTGAGCTCATGAATCATGTTTCAGAGATGATTGCTGAAACGATTGGTGAATCAAGACGCATTATTTTATATGGTGAACAAACAACATCAGAACGACTTTTAGAAGAGCATCAATCTATATATAATGCGGTGTTAAAGCAAGATGTGGAATTAGCGCAGCAAGCGATGCTAAATCATTTAACAAATGTAGAACATATTGTCACAGGTAAAAGCGATATAAATTCGTAATTTAATCTTTTAAAATTCTAATTTTCTGATAAAATAGAGAGAGATTAAGTAAACGTTTTCTTTGGAAGAGGGAGAGGATAGGCCATGGTTGAGCCTACTTCTTCTAATCTTAGTCATCTGATGACCATACGATTGTTGGCGAAGTTGTAATGAGGGGGAATTATAGTTATGAAAGTTACTTTATTTGTTACTTGTTTAGTCGATATGTTTGAAACAAACGTCGGCAAAGCAACAGTTGAAGTATTGGAGCGTTTAGGTTGTGAAATTGAATTTCCAGAAGCACAAGTTTGTTGTGGTCAGCCTGCTTATAATAGCGGCCATGTAGAAGCTGCAAAAGAAGCGATGAAACATATGATTGAAACTTTCGAAGATGCAGAATATATCGTTACGCCATCTGGCTCTTGTGCGACAATGTTTCATGAGTATCCGCATGTTTTTAAAGATGATCCGAAGTGGGCTAAACGTGCACAAAAGGTTGCTGATAAAACATATGAATTTACACAATTTATTGTAGATGTTTTAAAAGTTACAGATGTTGGTGCAAGTTTACCAGGGATAGCTACTATTCATAAATCTTGTCATATGACACGCCTGCTTGGAGTAAAAGAGGCACCAGGAATTTTATTATCAAACGTAAAAGGATTAACTGTGAGAGAACTACCAAACGTGCAAAATTGTTGTGGGTTTGGGGGAACGTTTTCAGTTAAGATGACTCCAATTTCTGAGCAAATGGTAGATGAAAAAGTAGATAGTGTAATGGAAACAGGTGCGGATTATTTAATCGGTGCAGATTGTGGGTGTTTGTTAAACATTGGCGGACGTATTGAGCGTTTAGGAAAAGAAGTAAAAGTAATGCATATTGCTGAGGTCTTGAATAGTCGCTCATGAAGGGGGAACATAAGCTATGTCTATGAAAATCAGTGAGAAAAAATTTAATGATCGCGTTGGCGATGGAATTCAAGATTCGTTTATGCGCGGAGCAGTATCTTCTGCACAAACACGTTTATATACAAATCGATTAAAAGCAGCTGAAGAGTTGGGAAACTGGGAAGAGTGGCGTGAACTAGGTGAACAAATTCGTCAACATACGTTAGAAAATCTTGATTATTATTTAATGCAGTTAAGTGAAAATGTATCAAAAAGAGGCGGTCACGTTTACTTTGCGAAAACGAAAGAGGATGCAGCAAAGTATATTCAAGACGTTGCAAAAAAGAAACAAGCGAAGAAAGTCGTAAAATCAAAATCAATGGTAACTGAAGAAATTAGTATGAATCATGCCCTTGAAGAGATTGGGTGTGAAGTGTTAGAGAGTGACTTAGGAGAGTATATCTTGCAAGTAGATAACGATCCACCATCACATATTATTGCGCCTGCACTTCATAAAAACAGAACGCAAATTCGCGATGTATTTAAAGAAAAACTTGGATATGAAAATTCTGATGATCCATACGAAATGACAAAGTTTGTTCGTAAACAACTTCGTGAAAAATTTATGGATGCAGAAATTGGTGTGACAGGTTGTAACTTCGCTGTTGCAAATACTGGCTCTCTTTGTTTAGTAACGAACGAAGGTAATGCCGATCTTGTTATGTCGATTCCGAAAACTCAAATTGCAGTAATGGGTATGGAACGTATGGTGCCGACAATGGAAGAATTAGATGTTTTAGTTGGTTTACTATGTCGTAGTGCAGTAGGTCAAAAATTAACAAGTTATGTAACAGTAGCAGGACCAATTCAAGAGGAAGAGGTAGATGGACCAGAAGAGTTTCATTTAGTCGTTGTTGATAATGGCCGCTCTCAAATTCTTGGATCAGAATTCCGTTCAGTATTGCAATGTATTCGTTGTGCTGCTTGTGTTAACGTATGTCCTGTATATCGTCACGTTGGTGGACATTCGTATGGATCTATTTATTCAGGACCAATTGGTGCAGTGTTAACACCACTTTTAGGTGGGTATGACGATTACAAAGAGCTTCCGTATGCATCTAGTTTATGCGGAGCATGTACAGAAGCTTGTCCAGTAAAGATTCCATTGCATGATTTATTATTAAAGCATCGCCAAGTTATCGTTGAGCAAGAAGGACGTGCCCCACTTGCAGAAAAATTAGCAATGAAAATGTTTAGTATGGGTGCTTCTTCAGCAGCTTTATATAAAATGGGATCAAAAATGGCACCGGCAGCAATGAGTCCATTTACATCTGGTAACCGTGTATCAAAAGGTGTTGGCCCACTTAAAAATTGGACGGATATTCGTGAATTCCCGGCTCCAAGTAAAGAACGATTCCGTGATTGGTATAAAGATCATAAGAAAGGCGGGGACAAATAATGACAGGATTAATTCAAAACCGTGAGTCCTTTCTAGATAATATCGCAAAAGAACTTGGGCGCGCGCGTAAAACAGAAGGCGTAGAACGTCCAGCATGGAAAAGTAATGTGAATGTAGAAACGTTAAAAGATTATTCACAAGAAGAATTGTTAGAAGTATTTAAAAATCAATGTACAAACATTCATACAACTGTTGTGGAAACGACAAACGACCGCTTACGTGAAGATATTCAAAAAGTAATCGTTGAAAACGGCGGAGGACCTATTATATTATCAGCAGATGAACGTTTTGATTCATATGGATTGACTTCTTTATTTAAAGAAGAGCTTCCGAAGCAAAATGTTGAAGTAAATGTATGGGATCCTGAGAAAAAAGAAGAGAATATGCGTATAGCAGAAAAAGCGAATATCGGAATTGCATTTAGTGATTATACATTAGCTGAATCTGGTACGATTGTTGTACAAAGTCATAAAGGACAAGGTCGTTCTTTACACTTTTTACCGACTGTATATTTTGCTATTATTCCACGTGAAACACTTGTACCTCGCATTACACAAGCAGTTCAACATATGAACTCTCGTGTGGAAAAAGGTGAAGCAGTCGCATCTTGTATTAACTTTATAACAGGACCAAGTAACTCTGCAGATATTGAAATGAATCTTGTTGTCGGAGTACACGGACCATTAAAAGCAGTATATTTCATCGTATAAAATAGGGGAAAGCAGGCCGGAAAACGGCCTGCTTTTTTAATAGAATAAAGATAATATGAAGTAGAAGTTCTCTCCTTTTTTTGCTATGTTCTTTTGGAAAGGAGAGGAAGGGATGTTCACTTATTTATATGCATTGTTAATGGGTATGGTGTTTGGTTCTTTTTTTATGGTGATTGCGATGAGAGTTCCAGTAGGGGAATCTATTATTACACCGCGTTCGTACTGTCATTACTGCAAGTATACGTTACAGCCGAAAGAACTTATTCCAATCATTTCATTTTGTATACAAAAAGGGCGTTGTACAAGTTGTAAAAGAAAAATCTCAAGTTTGTACATAGTATTTGAATTAGTTACAGGTAGTTTATTTTTTCTTACTGTATATGTAATTGGAATAGAACGAGAGCTCATCATCATTTTATCGCTCTTTTCTTTACTTCTTATTATCTCAGTTACAGATTTAGTATATATGCTAATACCTAATCGTATTTTAATTTGGTTTGCGCTTTTGCTTATTTTAGAATGTATTTTTGTACCGTTAGTTACTTGGATAGATAGTTTAGCTGGTAGTGGAACTATGTTCATTTTGTTATATTGCATGCAAAGGATTTATCCAGATGGTCTTGGCGGAGGTGATGTAAAATTACTTTCGTTACTTGGATTTATAGTGGGAGTGAAAGGGGTTTTTATAACTTTATTTTTAGCATCTTGCTTTAGCCTTTGTTTTTTCGGAATAGGTATAGCGTTAAAACGTATAAAAATAAAAACTCCAATTCCGTTTGGACCTTTTATTAGCCTTGGGGCAATATGTTATGTGTTGGTCACATATGCAAAATAGAGAGGAGATAGAAAATGAATGTATATATGGATGATCAAAGAGGTTGTCCGTATGGATATGTTTTGGCAACTACAGTAGAATCTGCATTACAATTTGTTCGGAGTAATAAGGTAAACATCCTCTCTCTTGATTTTAACATGGGATGGAGGCAAAAGAATGGATTAGATTTTGTAGAAGCCTTTTGTACAGAAGGTCTATATGTTAATGAAATTCACCTTCATACAAATGATGTCATCGGTATGCATCAGATGAAACAGAGAATTGAGAAGGGGAAAGTGCAAGGAGAAATTGATCCTCATATTGTCGTTAAATATATAGGGAGCTAAAAACTCCAAAGTGAAACTTTGGAGTTTTTAATGTTTCATATGTGCTTGTAAAGGAATGATTTCTTCTTGTTGAGCTGCAACTAATTCAGTTTCCTCTTGTTTAACATCAGGTGCTTTCTTTGTTAAGTAATGATATACCATACCGACAAATACGGATCCGCCAATAATGTTACCGATTGTAACTGGAATTAAGTTATGAATAGCCCCAGCGAAAGTAATTGTATCAGGATGTGGTGAAACTAAAGATAAGGCAAACAATGATAAGTTTGCAATGCTATGCTCATAGCCAGATAAGAAGAATGTGAAAACGAGCATCATCATCATTAGTATTTTGGCTGTATCACCTTTTACTTGAGAAGGTAAGAAGCAGGCAAGACATACGAGCCAGTTACATAAAATCGCTTTAAAGAATAATTGCATTGTAGGTGTATTCATCTTTCCGTCAACGACTTTATTCATTAAATGCCCGTGATCAATTGCTTCGAAAATTCCAGTTGCGTAAAATAGTAAGGCAAAGAATAAAGCACCAGCTAAGTTCCCTGCATAACAAGCAACCCAGTTACGAAGTGTATCAGAAATAGTTGTTTCTTTTCTTAAAGTTGCCACTGTGAAGTACATTGTATTGCCAGTAAATAATTCAGCGCCGCCATATATAATAAGTACGAGAGCAATTCCGAAAAACATGGAGGAAGCTAAATATGTTGCTGGTGAATCTGCAATATGAAAAAAGTTACCTAATTTAAAACACAGTACAATAATAAAACCGATATAAATGCCCGCAAGTGCAGCACGAATGAAATATTGCATTGGATTTATATCTAGCATTTGCTTTTTGCTCTTAGCCAGTTTTACAACGTAATCTAATCCTTGTTCTAGCATGAGTAATACGCTCCTTTAGTACATCGTCTATAAATACTCCTTATATGAATAAGGTACATGGATTTGTTCATAGTTTCAATAAGTTTGTGCAATGTTTCACAAAAAGGACATACATCCATGAAGGAAGCGTTTACAAAAGGTAGTATAATGGAATTTTTTCTAAAAATAGAGAGGGGATTGAAACGAGAAAAAAGAAAAAGCGCTGTACTTACAGCGCTTTTTCGTCTAAATTCTTTTCTACTTTTACTTCTACTTCTTTCGAGAAGAACCAACCGCCAACTGCGATTCCGATTAATACAATCCAGAATGTAAGCTTCCATGGAGTAGATTCTGGGAATGAATGCGGAAGGACATTTAAAGCAGGGTGTGCTAGCGTATAAACTGCTAATTTCACACCAACCCAACCTACAATTAAAAATGCTGCAGTTTCAAGTCCTGGTTTACGTTTTAATATTTGTACGAATGCAGTTGCTGCAAATCGCATTATAACTAATCCGATAAGTCCACCTGTAAAGATAACGATAAATTGACCTGTATCAAGACTACCAATCGTACCTAATCCTGTTTTCGGTAAAGTTACTGCTAATGCAACAGCAGCTAAAATTGAATCAACAGCGAAGGCGATATCGGCAACTTCGACTTTAAATACAGTCCACCAAAAGTTCTCTTGTTTTTTCTTTGCTTCTTTTTCTTCTGTTTCTTCATGTGAATTCTTTTTAACATACGTTTTAAATAAGTGATTCCCCGCGATAAACATAAGATAAATGGCACCAATTGCTTGCACTTGCCATACATCGACTAGGAACGAAATCATAAATAGTGATCCGAAGCGGAAAACGAACGCTCCTGCTAATCCATAAAATAGTGCTTTCTTTCGTTTTTCTTCTGGTAAATGTTTTACCATGATTGCGAGAACGAGAGCGTTATCAGCCGCTAAAATCCCCTCTAGTGCAATTAGGATGAGTAATACCCAACCATACTCCAATAATAATGATACATCCATGTACATTCTCCTCTCATTTCTATAAAGACTAAACAAGTGAAGAAGTTCCCCACTGCTTAGTTTCTCCATACTCCTGCGCATCAACGGTGGAAGAAATTTGAAAACAAAAAAGACCTCTGCCGTTGATAGGCAAAGGTCTTGCTAGACATATGTAATGAAAATGCCAACAAAGCCGGAAGAACTAAGTTCTACGTAATGACGACTTTGTTTCCAAGAAATAGTTCTTGGACGCTACTCCCCTTTGGAGATATGCTATTGTATTCTCATTATATGGATAATTTATACGGTTGTCAACCTGTTAAAATATCTTCGTTTGGATATTTTATTTTTCTTTGTTTTTTACGTGCAAATGAAAAGGCTAATGTTAAAGGCCCCATCTTTCCAAAAAACATCATAAAGATAATAATTGTTTTGCCGATGATTGTTAAGTGTGGCGTCAAATTCATGCTAAGGCCGACAGTTCCAAATGCTGAAAATACTTCAAAAGCACTCATTAATAAAGGAACTCGCTCAGTGATGCTTAAAATTAAAATGGAAAGAAAAATAAACGAAATTGAAATAATAGTAATCGTTAATGATTTGACAATGAGTGTATCTTTAATAGATTTTTTAAACACTACTATATCATCTTGTTCTTGTAAAAATTTAAATACGCCTAAAAACATAATTAAAAAAGTTGTTAACTTAATCCCACCACCAGTAGAAGCACTACCAGCACCGATAAACATAAGAAGCATCATTAATAAAAGAGAAGGTTTTGATAATGCAGAGATATCAACAGTATTAAACCCGGCAGTGCGCGTCGAAATCGCTTGAAAATAAGCAGCCATACCTTCTTCAAATGGTGTAAAATCTCTCATAGAAATTGAATTATGAAACTCGAATATGAAAATAAAAACTGTAGCAATAATATTGACGATAAGAGTAGAAGAGAGCATAAGTTTTGAGTGCAAAGTAAGGTTTTTAAAGTTTTTCTTTCTTTTTATATCTACGATAACCGTAAAACCAATCCCACCTAAAATAATGAGGGAAGAAATAACGAGATTGACGAGAATGCTATGGGAGTGCGACATTAAATTATCGCTCCACACAGAAAACCCAGCATTGTTAAAGGCTGAGATAGAATGAAAAAAGCTGTAATATATCCCTTTGGCAATCCCGTATTTTGGTACCCATTCAAAGGAGAGAAATAAAGTGGCAATACATTCTACAGTAAAAGAAAATAAAAATAATGCTTTTGCAAGACGAATGATTCCGCCGACATTTGTTTGGTTTAATGCTTGTTGTAATAAAATTCTGTTTTGAAGACCAATTTTTCTGCCGAGCATAATTGCGATTAAAACAGCAAAGCTCATAATGCCAAGCCCGCCAACTTGTATAAGTGTTAAAATGACACATTGGCCAAATAAGGTAAATACTTTACCAGTGTCCACAACACCAAGCCCTGTAACCGTACAAGCAGAAACCGTTGTAAATAAGGCATCGAGCCATGAAATAGACGTTGTTGTAGCAATTGGCAATTTCAATAGGCATGTACCGATAATTGATAACATAATAAAAGACAAAGTAAGAACACGGGGAGGACTCATGCTAATGTTAATCCGTTTCATTTTACATATCGTTCCTTTCGATTTGCTCTTACTAGTATGTGAAGAAGCACTATTATGTATGTTAAAAAAGAAAGAGGCAGAGAATATCTGCCTCTAAGCCATAGGTTATATAGTTATCCGCGTAATTGTTGTTGAGCTAAAGCAACAAGACGTTTCGTTACTTCACCGCCAACTGATCCGTTAGAACGAGATGCTGTATTAGATCCTAAGCTTACACCGAATTCTTGTGCGATTTCATATTTGAATTGTTCAAGTGCTTGCTCTGCACCCGGAACTAGTAATTTGTTTGTTTTCACCATGTTGATACACATCCTTAAAGAGTAATCCAGTTTAGCTAAGTGCTATCTGGTAACGTTATTTTATGTGTAAACGACGTACTCATACACGGAAGTAAACGGTGTGATTAGAAGTTCTTGGATAGAAAAAAGAGTAGCAAATTTGCTACTCTTTTTTCAGTATTGTCGCTGTACCTTCCACGACAATATCATCAGATTGATTATATATGTTCGTTTGCAGTGTAATAATTTTTTTATCGTCCCGTTTTTTAATAACTTCTGCCACAACGCGAAGTGTATCACCGATTTTGACAGGAGCACGGAATGAAACGTTTTGTGATAAATAAATCGTATTTTTGCCGGGGAGTTTCGTTCCAAGAATGGTAGAAATAAAACTTGAAACGAGCATGCCATGGGCAATACGTTCTTTGAACATTGTCGTTTTTGCGAAAGAGTCTAGAATGTGAATAGGATTTACATCTCCAGTCAATTTTGCAAAATTGATAACGTCCTCATCCGTAATTTTTTTTGTAAGTGATGCTTGATCACCGACTTGAATCTCATCGTAACGAAGCTCTGGAACAGTTTGTGCTTCTTGAAATGGATTCATTTTGTCCTCCTTCTTTTCCATATCGAAAAATGTAAGCCATCTTGATGTAGTAGGAGGAAGAAAGAGTTTTGTTTGTGCTGCAGTTAGTTGCCACATTTTTCTTACTTGATGGAAGTAAATAGATTTTTTGAGTTTGCCTCGAACTGCTTTGCGAGTTCTAGTTGTTTGGACTTGAACTCTCCCAAAAAAACTTCTAACTGTTTTTGAACCTCTTCACGTTGCGACTGTTGTTGTTCGATAAAGTGTTTTGTTGTTTCTTCAAATTGGCCGCTAGTTTGAGTAAGAATAGACAAAGATGTTTTCGTAGGCGAAACAGTAAGTTGGTGCATTTGATTAGAAAGCTCATTCCACTTTTCTTGCCATTCGTTAATTTGATCATTTAAGGAGTTTCCAGTTAATTGCTTCACATAGTCTGTATATTGGTTATTGAACTGAGCAGTGAATTGGTGTAGTTCTTTTTCTAGTTCATCTACTCCTGATGTTAATTTATGCAAAGCGTCTTGTTGTTGTTTTAACGTTTCTAAAGTAAGTTGCTCTAATTGTTTCCCAGCTGAAGAGAAGAGGGAAAGAGATTGAGACCAGTTTTTCCAAAATGCATCGACTAATTCGTATGGCTTAGTTTCCATTGTTTGACCTCCAAATGTTTTTTTGCATATTGTGAACGCAGATTACTCTGCTGTACCACCAGGTGAAGATGAAGAATCCTTTTCATCCTTTTCTGGAGAAGTAGAAAATGGAAAGAATGCATTGGTGTATAACGTGAAAAACGTCCGCAACATATTTTGATAATGTTCAAAAGAAGTCGCACATGTTGTTAAATATTGCTCTCCATATTCTGTTAAAGAATAAATTCGTTTCGCTGGCCCGCCTTCGCTTGTATCCCAAGTAGAAGAAATAAGATTTTCTTTTTCTAATTTGCGTAGTGTCCTATACACATTACCTTGGTCAACAGAAGAAAAGCCGATGTCCATTAGCATTTGAATAAGTTTGTAACCATGAAGACTCCAGTCTTTTAGACAGAGAAGTAAGAAAGGAACTAAGAAGTTTTTTGGCATGGAGTTTGGTTGTTTCGCTTGGTTTTTTTCCAAACTTTCTGGGTGTTCTGGTTCATTATGTAGCATGATTGTGCATCACCTCATGAATCAGTTAGATGGAATTTTTTGCTTATAAGTGCAATTTACACCTATCTGTTTTTAATGTCAATACATTTGTTAGAAAATAAAGAAAAATAAAATATATACTTGAAGTTTTATTCGGAATATTAGAAAATAGTGAATAGGTTGAATTGTTTCAAAAACGAAAAAGGGAGTGTAGGCGAAGTGATTGATCAAAAATTCGATCCATTGCAAGCATGGAAAAATGCTTATGAACAAACCGAAACATTTTGGGGAAAAGCGCTCAATGAAACAATTAAAACAGAAGAATATTCTGCTTGGATGGGCAGCGTTCTAGATTTGAATTTGTTTTATCAAAAAGCATTAAATGATACGACAAAAAATTATTTAGAGCAGGTGAATGTGCCGACGAGAGAGGATATCGCTAGAGTAGCTACGCTTGTTATTAACTTAGAAAATAAAGTTGATAACATCGAGGAAATTCTAGAAGAGAAAGTGGATTCATTAGGACAAGCTCCTACATTAAAGCGTGATGTTACGAAAGTAAAACAAGATATGCGCACGTTAGAAACGAAAGTTGATCAAATTTTAGAATTGCTAGAAAAGCAAAATGCAGTACTAGCTAAACTACAAGTACCTGTAAAAGAAGAAGTAAAGCCTGTAAATAAGCCAGAAAATAAAAAATGATAATCGCGTTTGTTTATAACGTGTAAAAGAGAGAGGGAGAATCTCTTTTCATGTATAAACAACGAAACATAATTAATATATGGACTCAATTAGTATGAGTACCAAAATGATTCATAACAATCGTTCACAAATTCATTTAAGGGGGAAAAGAAATGGTTCAATTAAATGGCAAAGTAGCAATCGTAACAGGTGGGGCAAAAGGAATTGGAAAAGCAATTACAGTAGCATTAGCAGAAGAGGGAGCAAAAGTTGTTATTAACTATAACAGCAGTAAAGAAGCAGCTGAAAACTTAGTAAATGAATTAGGAAAAGAAGGACATGACGTTTATGCAGTTCAAGCGGATGTTTCTAAAGTAGAAGATGCAAACAGACTTGTAGAAGAAGCTGTGAATCATTTTGGTAAAGTTGATATTCTTGTTAATAATGCTGGTATTACAAGAGATCGTACATTCAAAAAATTAAATCGTGAAGATTGGGAGCGCGTAATTGACGTGAACTTAAGCAGTGTATTTAATACGACAAGCGCGGTACTTCCATACATATCGGAAGCGGAAGAAGGAAGAATCATTAGTATTTCTTCTATTATTGGCCAAGCTGGTGGATTTGGACAAACAAACTACTCAGCAGCAAAAGCAGGTATGCTAGGATTTACAAAATCATTAGCGTTAGAACTTGCAAGAACAAATGTAACTGTAAACGCAATTTGCCCAGGATTTATTGATACTGAAATGGTAGCAGAAGTACCAGAAGAAGTGCGTCAAAAAATCGTTGCGAAAATCCCGAAAAAACGTTTTGGTCAAGCTGATGAAATTGCAAAAGGTGTAGTATATCTATGCCGTGACGGTGCGTATATCACAGGTCAGCAATTAAACATTAACGGCGGATTATACATGTAATGAAGTAAGAAAAAAGTGCATATCCATAGCAGGAATGCACTTCTTTTTTTAGAAAGAAATTGACCAAAAAGGAGATAGAAAAAATGACTACATTCGTAACGGAATGGGAAAAGCAATTGGAGTTGTACCCAGAAGAATATCGTAAAGCATATCGCCGTGTGAAAAGAGCGAGCGAAGTTTTATTACGCGAGCCAGAACCACAAGTTGGTTTAACACCGAAAGAGGTTATTTGGACGAAGAATAAAACGAAGCTTTATCGTTACATTCCAAAACAAGAAAAAACACAGAGAGTTCCAATCTTATTAATATACGCTCTTATTAATAAACCGTATATTATGGATTTAACTCCAGGTAATAGTTTAGTGGAATATTTAGTAGATCGTGGTTTTGATGTGTATATGCTTGATTGGGGCACATTTGGTTTAGAAGATAGTCATTTGAAATTTGATGATTTCGTGTTCGATTATATTGCAAAAGCAGTGAAAAAGGTAATGAGAACTGCAAAATCGGACGAGATTTCTTTACTTGGTTATTGCATGGGTGGAACGTTAACATCTATTTATGCAGCGCTTCATCCGGACATGCCAATTCGTAACTTGATTTTTATGACAAGTCCTTTTGATTTCTCTGAAACAGGATTATACGGTCCTTTATTAGATGAGAAATATTTCAATTTAGATAAAGCGGTTGATACATTCGGAAATATTCCGCCAGAAATGATTGATTTCGGAAATAAGATGTTAAAACCAATTACAAACTTTGTCGGCCCATATGTTGCTTTAGTCGATCGTTCAGAAAATGAGCGCTTCGTCGAAAGTTGGAAATTAGTTCAAAAGTGGGTAGGCGATGGTATTCCGTTCCCAGGTGAATCTTATAGACAATGGATTCGTGATTTTTATCAAAATAATAAATTAGTGAAGGGTGAACTCGTTATTCGCGGACAAAAGGTAGACCTTGCAAATATTAAGGCGAATGTCTTAAATATTTCTGCGAAACGTGATCACATTGCTCTGCCATGTCAAGTAGAGGCTTTACTTGATCATATTTCTAGCACGGATAAACAGTATGTATGTTTACCGACAGGACATATGTCTATTGTGTATGGTGGAACGGCTGTAAAGCAAACATATCCGACGGTTGGAAATTGGCTTGAAGAGCGTTCTAATTAAAGAGAAGAAATCCAACTAGCTTATGTTAGTTGGATTTTTTTATGGAAAATGACGAAACATAGGAAGGAGAAAATTACATGGTAGGAGTATAATTATGAAGCTTATGACTGGTAAGTTGTTTTGGAGTGCTGGAGTTTCTGTGCCTTGTTATCCAACGTTAGAAAATGATATGATATGTGATGTACTAGTAATTGGAAGTGGAGAAGCAGGTGCTCATATAGCGTATTCGTTAGCTAAAATTGGAATGCGTGTTATGCTCATTGAAAAAAGAGCAATTGCATGTGGTAGCACAGCTGCAAATACAGGATTATTACAATTTGTTAATGATAAATCGTTAACCTCTCTTATTCATACATTTGGTGAAGAGAAAGGGGTACGAGCATATAGGCTTTGTTATGAAGCGCTGCAAACAATGGAGAAGGTTGTGCCAACTCTCGATATTGATCCCCATTTTATTCCGCGAAATAGTTTGTATTATGCAAGTAGAGATGAGGATATTTCATTTTTACAAGAAGAATATAATACGTTACGCCATTATGGATTTCCGGTTGAATATTTTACAGGGTCTGATATTAAGAAACGTTATTCATTTGCAAAACAAGCAGCGTTATATACAAGCGGTGATGCAGAAGTGAATCCGTATTTATTAGCGCATAGTCTTTTGCATAAAGCGAAACAAATGGGCGCTACTATATATGAACATACAGAGGCATTACATATTAAACAAATCCAAAATGATTTAATTTGTTACACGAATACAGGAAATAAAATCGTAGCAAAGAATGTTATTATGGCGACAGGTTATGAAGCAATTTTTGGAAAGAAAGAAAAAAATACAACAGTAGAAACGTCTTATGCCGTTGTGACAAATAAGATAGATCATTTTGAAGGCTGGCATGAGCAATCATTAATTTGGGAAACAGCACGTCCATATTTGTATTTTCGAACGTATCAAAACCGCATTATTGTAGGCGGATTAGATGAGGCGCTGAAAATTCAAAAAATCGGCGATACGAAATTATTGCATAAGCGTGATCTCCTTATTAACATTGTAAAAGAGATGTTCCCGCAGTATAAAAATATACAGGCAGAGTACTATTGGGCAGCTGCATTTGGTGGCAGTCATGACGGTCTTCCTATTTTAAAAGAAGATAAAAAAATACATAATTTATATTACGCATTGCCGTATGGGGGAAATGGAACTGTATACGGAATGGTATTTGCGAAACTATTTCAGCAGTTATTTACAAATGAAGAAAGTGATGATTTTTCTTTATTTAATCGATAGAAAAAAGGTAGCGAAGTGATGGAATGAGAGATATAAAAAAGTTTTTACAAAAGTTACGTCCCGTGCAACTTATCGTTGTATTTTATTTACTAGCGGTAGTTGTATCGGTAATTTTACTTAGTTTACCGTTTGTTACGAAGCCTGGCGTGAAATGGACATTTATCGATGCGCTTTTTACATCAGTTAGTGCCGTAAGTGTTACAGGACTTTCTGTTGTTACGATTTCAGATACATTTACTACGGCAGGAATTATTGTTTTAGCTCTGATTTTACAATTAGGTGGATTAGGAATTATGGCACTTGGTACATTCGTTTGGATTATAACGGGTAAAAAGATTGGTTTGCAGCGAAGAAGGTTAATTATGGCAGACCATAACCAAGGGAATTTATCGGGCCTTGTAGAATTGATGCGTTCTATTTTAATTGTAATTATTTCGATAGAACTCATTGGAGCAATACTGTTAGGTACAAGATTTTTACTATATTTCCCGACTTGGCAAGAAGCTTATTTTCACGGTTTCTTTGCCGCTGTGAGCGCAACAACGAACGGAGGATTTGATTTAACAGGACAATCACTTATTCCGTACAAAAAAGATTATATTGTTCAAATAATCCATATGTTGCTTATTATTTTAGGAGCTATCGGTTTCCCAGTGTTAATGGAAGTAAAACAATTCCTTAGTAAAAGGCGACAACAACTATTTCGCTTTTCATTATTTACAAAATTGACGACAACGACATTTTTTGCGCTTGTTTTCGTTGGAACAATTATGATTTTTCTATTAGAACGAAATCATTTTTTAGTAGGAAAGTCATGGCATGAAACTGTATTTTATACATTATTCCAGTCTGTGACGACGCGAAGTGGTGGACTTGCTACAATGGACATACGTGAATTATCACAACCAACGCTTTTATTTATGAGTATATTAATGTTCATTGGAGCATCTCCAAGTTCAGTTGGGGGCGGAATACGTACAACAACATTTGCAGTTAGTATATTATCGTTATATACATTTGCAAGAGGCGGGAGAACAGTCCGTGTTTTCAAACGTCAGCTACATGAAGAGGACGTGTTGAAAGCATCTGTTGTTATGACAATGGGGATTTTATTATGTGCCTCAGCGCTATTTATTTTATCCATTACGGAAAATGTGCCACTTATGAGTTTAATAGTTGAAGTTTGTTCTGCTTTCGGGACGACAGGACTATCAACAGGTATTACTCCAGAGTTAACAACTGTTGGTAAACTTGTACTCATTGTACTTATGTTTATCGGACGCGTCGGTATTTTAACATTTATATTAGCTAGTGGTGGAAGAGAACAACCACCTCGTTATAAATATCCGAAAGAGCGAATTATTATTGGATAGTATGAAACCATTCTACCTGCGTTAGGTAGAATGGTTTTTTTAATCGTTAATTCCAAATTGAGGATGCATAAAAGCATCATTTTTGTTATCAGCTTCGTTTTTTAGTAGTTCTTGATTTTCTTCTGAAATCCACCCAATATCATTTGTAGGATGAATCCATTCTTCCCCAGCCATAGTGGCAGGGTCTACCTCATCACTCCAATTATTAAGAGGACTATTAGTGGAATCGTATTTACTGTCTCCAATTACAACATCGTATTGATTAATAAAAGGTTGTTGCATTTGTTTTCCTGTTCCTTTAAAAGAGGGAAAGTTCATTTGATGAGGGAGCGTTTCGTCTAAAATTGGCGATTGGATCGTTTCTTTCTCCTTCAAAGTAATCGCTCCTTTTTGTAATGGCTTGTTCGTATGTAGTATTTCCATATATAAGCTCTTATGTACTTGTTAACACTTCCCAGTAATAATTACTGTAAGTTGTTTCAAACTAGAATAGAAAGTTATTTAGTGAGAGCAGGTGAGTATGTTGGTAAAAAGAAAAGTAAAACAAAATGCAGCAATTAATAATAATAAAACTCCGAAAGAAAGCTTACCAGATGTAGAATTCGCATTAGAGTATGAAGGAGAAAATAGTGCGAAGTACGCAAATCGTAATTCAAAAAAAGGTAAACAAAAATGAGGCGTTTTTTACAAACGCCTCATTTTTTTGTGGGATTATAAAGCTTTTTTTAATTATTTGTAAATTTCACGTTTGATATTAGCAGAAAAATGCGAAAAAACATAGAAGTAGCAACGTATTACACAAAAACAAACAACAAACAAAAGATTAATGTTGGTTTAATACTGCTTTTACACTAGTTGTTTATATTAGAGTTGTACATAAGATTTGTAAAAGGAGAGAGAAACAGTGAAAAAAACAATCTTTAAAGCTGTAGCAACTGGAATGGTATTTTCGTTATTAATGGGGTGTGGTGCAAAGAAAGAAGAAAGTGCTGGAGCAAAAGTAAAAGATGATAAATTATCTGGATCATTAACTGTTTACACAGCGATTGAAGAAGAGCTTGTACCGATTTATCTTGATTCTTTTAAACAGAAGTACCCAGACGTGAAGTTGAACATTGTTCGTGATTCAACAGGAGTTATTACAGCGAAATTGCTAGCTGAAGGGAAAAATACACAAGCAGATGTTGTATGGGGAACTGCAGCGTCTAGTCTATTAGCTTTAGATAAAAAAGATATGTTAAAAGGATACTCTCCAAAAGGAGCGGATCGCGTTCTTCCGCAATTTAAAGACGATAAGCAACCTGAAAAATGGGTAGGTAATACGGCATTTATGACGGGGATTGCTGTAAATAAAGAAGAATTGAAGAAGAAAAATTTACCGATGCCAGAATCATATGAAGATTTAACGAAACCAGAATATAAAGGAACGCTAGTTATGCCGCATCCGGCTTCTTCTGGAACAGGATTTTTAACAGTTTCTGCATGGCTACAAATTATGGGAGAAGATAAGGGCTGGGATTACATGAAGAAACTTCATGATAATATGGCATCTTATACTCATTCAGGTTCAAAACCAGCGAAATTAGCAGGCGCGGGTGAATATCCAGTTGGTGTATCAATGGTTTATAGTGCTTTGAAAGAGAAACAAAAAGGTGCACCAGTTGAAGTTGTACTGCCGAAAGAAGGATTAGGCTGGGAAGTAGAAGCGAATGCACTTATTAAAAAAGATAATGCTAAAAATGATAAATTAGCGCAAGCATTTTTAGATTGGGCAATTACAGATGATGTAATGAAGTTATACTTCGAGAAAAATGGATTTGCGACAATTAAAAATGATTATAAACTTCCAGATGGATTCCCTACAGACGTAACAGAAAAGCTATACAAAAAGAATGACTTTAAATGGGCAGCAGAAAATCGCGACAAAATTTTAGAAAAATGGGAAAAAGAGTTTGGCCAAAAAGCAGAACCGAAAAAGTAAGTGAGTGGGAGAGAGAAAAATGAGCGAATATTTATCAATTCAACACATTCAAAAACAGTTTGATGCATTTACAGCGTTAAAAGATATTTCTTTTACTGTGAAAAAAAATGAGTTTGTATGTTTATTAGGCCCAAGTGGTTGTGGGAAAACAACATTGCTTCGAATTTTAGCAGGGCTAGAAGAGGCAACAACAGGTAGTATAGCTGTGGATGGAAAAGATATTACAGCATTACCTCCTGGAAAGAGAAACTTTGGAATGGTGTTTCAATCGTATGCATTATTTCCGAATTTAACAGCACTTGAAAACATTGCATATGGCTTAAAGACAAAAAAATATGGAAAAGCAGAAGTAAAAGAGAAAGCGCTATTGGCGTTAGAACTTGTTGATTTACTGAATGTAAAAGATAAATATCCTGCTCAAATGTCTGGTGGACAGCAGCAGCGAGTAGCACTTGCACGTGCGCTCGCTCTGTCTCCCGATATTTTGTTACTTGATGAGCCGTTATCTGCTTTAGATGCAAAAGTGCGTGAAAAGTTGCGTAGAGAAATGCGTGATTTGCAAGAAAAAGTGGGAGTAACAACTATTATGGTAACGCATGATCAAGAAGAGGCATTAACGATGGCTGATAAAATTGTTGTAATGAATCATGCGGAAATTATGCAGATTGGAACACCAGAGGAGATTTATCAAAGACCAGCCAATCCGTTTGTGGCAGATTTTATTGGTTCTATTAATTTCTTTTCGAAAAATAACGAAGAACATGCAATTCGTCCTGAACATGTAACTATTGTACAAAATAATGGTATTAAAACAGTTGTAGAAAGCATGGAATTTCGCGGATCTGTATACCGGACGGAAGTGCGGATCATAGAAGAGAAAACACACCTTTATAATGAGAAAATTGTAGTGGATATATTGGCATCAGAAGTAGAGGAAACTGCTATTAGAAAAGGAAAGCCAATTCAAATCTCTTTCTCAGAAAATCATATGTTGTCATATGGAAAGAAGGGCATTGTATAGATGGAGATGTTAGAAAACTTTAAGGCAGAAAGTACGAAAAAAAAGATTAAGAGACGTATCGGTAAAGAAGAGTGGATACAAAGACTATTAATTATTGGTATGCTTCTTTCATTTTTTATCATGCTTGTATTGCCTTTATTACAACTGTTTACACAAGCCTTTTATGATAAAGATGGAGCTTTTGTTGGTGTTGCGAATTTCAGTAAATATTTCACAACACCAACGCTAGTTCAATCACTACAAAATACGATATGGATTTCGGGCGCTACAACAATTATTTCGGTTACACTCGCTTTCGCTTACGCATATGCGATCGCTCGTACAAATGTTTTTGGAAAGCGCATATTTCAATACATAGCATTATTACCATTATTCGCACCAACGATGATGCACGGTATTGCGCTTACATATTTATTTGGTAATCAAGGGTTAATAACGAAAGGGATGTTTGGTTTATTTGAAGGAATACAAATACCGTTATACGGACCAGTAGGAATTGTAATGGCTGAAGTTATGTATACATTTCCGCAAGCATTTCTTATTTTATTAATTGCTTTCCAAGGTTCTGATTATCGTTTATATGAAGCTTCTAATATGTTAGGTGCAAATAAAGTGAAACAGTTTCTTACGGTTACTTTACCTAGTGTGAAATACGGATTAATTAGTGCGATGTTCGTTGTATTTACACTTAGTTTCACTGATTTTGGGGCACCTAAAATTGTTGGTGGACAATATAACGTACTTGCTACTGACGTATATAAGCAAGTAATTGGACAGCAAAATATGTCCATGGGCGCAACTGTAGGAATGATTTTATTAATCCCAGCTATTTTCGCATTTGCAGTTGATCGTATTACGCAAAGAAAACAGGCGAATCTCTTATCTTCAAAAGCAGTGCCTTACAGAATAATAAATAATAAGAAAAGAGATGTTATTTCATTCGTATATTGTAGCGTAGTTACGTTTATGATCATTCTTTTATTTGTGGCAGTTGGTATTGCTGCAAGTGTGAAAGTATGGCCATATAATATGAGTTTTACACTTGAGCATTTTAATTTTTCAAGTTTGACAGGAGACGGAATTGAAGCATTTAAAAATAGTGTAATTGTCTCAGCTATTACGGCAGTTATCGGGGCGATTTTAACATTTGTGTTCGCTTATGCGATTGAAAAAATAGAACAGCTACAGTTTTTCAGAAAAGCAGGTTACTTTTTCTCTATTGTACCGTTAGCGATTCCTGGATTAGTACTTGGATTAGGATATGTCTTTTTCTTCAGTCAACCAACAATTCAAATTCTAGGACTTTCAGTAACAAATCCGTTTCATTCCTTATATGGCACAATTGCTGTTTTAGTATTAGTAAATATCATTCATTTTTACTCTGTAACGTTTGTTACCGCAACGACTGCTTTAAAGAAACTAGACCGAGAGTTTGAACTTGTTTCACAGTCGATGAGCGTACCGTTTTATAAAACTTTCTTTCGAGTAACAGTGCCGATGTGTTTACCAGCTATTTTAGAAATGGTTATGTACTATTTCGTAAATTCAATGGTAACTGTCTCGGCAGTAGTGTTCTTATATGCGGCGGATTTTAAACTAGCTGCTGTATCAATTGTAAATATGGATGATGCAGGAAATGTAGCACCAGCAGCTGCAATGAGTGTACTTATTGTTGTTACAAATATTGTAGTGAGAGTTGTATATGAATGGGGAACGAAAGCACTTCGTAACCGAACGTCACAATGGCAAAAAAGATAAAGTGAACCTTTAATCAGTGGGGGTTTTGTTCATCCCCCACTGATTAATAGTTGAACCAATCGGGCGTTTACGGGCAGTTGATCTCCCACATAACTTCTTTGCACCAGCCGAATTTTGAGGGAGGAGTCTTACTGCCCGGCGAATAGCGGGATAAGTAAGAAGGGTGATGGATAGAATGAAAATTGAAGCAGTTATTTTTGATTGGGCAGGTACAACAATTGATTACGGTTGTTTTGCACCACTGGAAGTATTCATGAAAATTTTTCATAAACGTGGTGTTGAAATTACAGCAGAAGAAGCACGTAAGCCAATGGGATTATTAAAAATAGATCATGTAAGAGCACTAATAGAAATGCCTCGTATTGCGAATGAGTGGAAGCGTATTTTCGGACAATTACCAACAGAAGCAGACATTCATGAGATGTATAAAGAGTTTGAAGAAATTCTCTTTGCTATTTTGCCAAACTATGCCACGCCAATTGATGGGATAAGAGAAGTAATTGCTTCATTACGTAAAAGAGGCATTAAAATTGGCTCAACAACTGGCTATACGAGAGAAATGATGGACATTGTTGCAAAAGAAGCAAAATTACAAGGGTATAAACCTGATTTTCTTGTGACGCCAGATGATGTTCCAGCAGGCCGTCCGTATCCGTGGATGTGTTATAAAAATGCGATGGAACTTGGTGTATATCCAATGAATCATATGATAAAAGTTGGAGACACCGTGTCAGATATGAAAGAGGGCAGAAATGCTGGAATGTGGACAGTTGGTGTAATCCTCGGTAGTAGTGAGCTCGGTTTAACGGAAGAGGAAGTTGAGAATATGGATCCGTTAGAGCTTCGTGAAAAAATAGAAGTAGTTCGTAATCGTTTCATTGAAAATGGGGCTCATTTTACAATTGAAACGATGCAGGAGCTCGAAAACGTAATTGAACATATCGAGAAACAAGAACTTATTATTTCATAAAGGAGGCATAGGGTCATGAATGAAAATCACTATTTATTATTAACGCCAGGACCATTAACGACAACAAAAACTGTAAAAGAAGTTATGTTATACGATTGGTGTACGTGGGATGTTGCATATAACACGATGGTGCAAGATGTAAGAAATAGGCTTGTATCGTTAGCGACAAAGGAAGAAGAAAAGTACACAACAGTTTTAATGCAGGGAAGCGGTACGTTTTCGGTTGAAGCAGTAATTGGTTCTGTTATTCCTAGAGACGGAAAGCTGCTAGTTTGTACAAATGGTGCGTACGGTAAGCGGATTGTACAAATGGCAGAGATGTTACATATAGATGTGGTGGTCAGTCAAACAGAAGAGTGGGAACCTACTAATATTGCAGAAGTAGAACAGTTATTGCAACAAGATAAAGAGATTACGCATATTGTAGTTGTTCATTGTGAAACAACTACAGGTATTATTAATCCAATTGTAGACGTATGTAAATTGGGAAAACAATACGGAAAAGTTACACTGGTTGACGCGATGAGTAGTTTCGGTGGTATTGAAATAGATATCGCTGAGTTGCAAATTGACTTTCTAATTAGTAGTGCGAATAAATGTATTCAAGGTGTTCCAGGATTCGGTTTTGTCATCGCAAATCGTGATGAACTATTGAAATGTAAAGGGCAAGCTCGTTCTTTATCATTAGATTTATATGATCAGTGGGAAACGATGGAAGAGCAAAATGGGAAATGGCGCTTTACTTCACCAACCCATATTGTACGTGCCTTCTATCAGGCATTGCTTGAATTAGAAGAAGAAGGCGGGGTAAGAGCCCGTTACAATCGATATTATAACAATCAAAAACTATTAGTGAACAAAATGAAAGAAATTGGATTTAAACCATTAGTAGATGAAAAATATCAATCTCCTATTATTACATCTTTCATCTACCCAGGTGAAGGATTCGAATTTCAACAGTTGTATAACGAATTAAAGCGATATGGATTTGTTATTTATCCAGGTAAAATTTCGAAAGTAGATACGTTCCGCATTGGAAATATCGGTGATGTACATGAAGAAGATATTAATCGCTTAGTTGATAGTATTGCTAAAGGGGTTGTTATAGGGTGAAAGTATTTTGCTTAGGTGGAGCAGGTAAAATTTGTCGTGAAGCAATTTTAGATTTAGTTCAATTTTCATCTTTTGAGACGATTACGGTAGCCGATTTTAATGAAGAGGAAGGCCGAAAAGTAGTAGAGTGGTTAAATGATCCTCGTGTTGATTTTGTGAAAGTCGATGTGACAAATCATGAGGATACGGTCGCAAAAATGAAGGGCTATGACATTGTAATGGATGGCACGACGATAAAGTTAAATGGCTTGTCAACTCGCTGTATCGCAGATGCCGGCTGTCACGGTGTGAACTTGAATGGATTTGGTGAAGAAAATAAATCCCATTCTATATTTGTTCAAAACGGAAAAACATGTTTACCTGGATTTGGTATGACGCCAGGTGTAACGCAAATGATGGCTATGCATGCAGCAAATCAGCTAGATACTGTAGAGTCAGTTCGAGTAAGCCATGGTTCATATCGTCCGATTGCTTTTTCTGCATCAATTACAGAAACAACGACATATGAATATGATCCACATTTGCCATCGCGTACAGTGTATGAAGATGGTGAATTTAAGCAAGTACCTCCGTTTGCGCGCCCGAGAGAAATTGAATTACCAGCGCCTTACGGAAAAACAATGCAGTATATCATCCCGCATTCAGAAACGATTACGTTAGCGAAGGCACTGGAGGATAAAGGTGTTGGGCTGATAGAAACAAGAGGAACTTGGCCAGAGCAAAATATGCAGCTCGTTCGTGCTTTATATGATTATGGTATATTGCGTAATGATCAAATTGAAATAAACGGTAAAGAAATTGGTATTATGGATTGTATTTCGAAGTATCTATTAAAATCGAAAGAAGGACAAGCAACAGAGCTTTATGGTTATGCACTTCATATAGAAGTAGTAGGTATGAAAAATAATCAAAAACAGCGACATGTATTATACCATACACATCCGTTATCTGACGGTTCTGTAGTAGGTTGGGAGAAATTAAGAGCCTATACAAGAAATGTTGGTATCCCATTTGGAATCGCAACAGAGTTAATTGCAAAAGGAGTAGTTAATAAAGTCGGTGTTATTACTCCTGAAGAAGCTTTCGAAAATCCACAAATAATTTTTGATGAACTAGAAAAGCGCGGTATTCATATTCATGAAGAGATTTTTACTGAAAAAGAAAATTATAACTTTGTATAAGAAAAGAAGTTCATGAGGTAGATATAAATGGGGTGAAACTATGTCTGTAGTAGGAGAAGAAAGAAAGCGGACAATTCTTGAAAAGGTAGAGTTTAAAGGGAAAGTAAAAGTTTCAGAATTAGCGAGAGAGTTCGCAGTATCAACAGAGACGATTCGTCGGTATTTAGAAGAATTAGATCGTGAAAAAAAATTGAAGAAAGTGTATGGTGGAGCTGTTCAACTTCCGGGAGCTGGGATAGAGGCACCGATGTTAGAACGAGAGATGCTACATATAGAAGAGAAAAAAAGGATTGGCTATAAAGCAGCAACGTTTGTGGAAGATGGAGATGTTATTGCGATTGATGATGGAAGTACACCACTTCAAATGGTGCCATATCTTGTTCATCGTAAAAATTTAACGATTGTTACGAGCTCTTTTCCAGTAGCGACACAATTAATATCTTCTATTAATAAAAAGATGTTTCACGGTGAGGTTTTATTTATTGGTGGAAAAGTATCTCCAAAACATTCACGTGTGTCGGGGTCTATTTCGCAGCAAGTAATTCATCAATTTCATTTTCATAAAGCATTCGTTTCGATTGATGGATTGTTGCCTAGCTTTGGGGTTTCCAGCTTTGAATTAGAAAAAGCGAAACTGTCAGAAGCGATGATTAAATTATCGGAGAAAACGTATATTTTATGTGATCATACAAAGGTAGGCGTAAAAGGGAACTACCGAATAGCAGGATTTTCTCGTATTCAACATGTTATTTGTGATAAGAAAATGCCATATAGTTTTGAAGAAGAAGTTAAAAAGAATAATATTCAATGGACAGTTTGCTAAATGAATTGAATACATCTAAACTCCCACCTAATTTTTAGGTGGGAGTTTTACTATCAGCAAGTAACAAAATAAAAGATTTGTATTTATGCAAAAAGTGGACACATTTTCTCATCTCGTTCATATAATTTACCAATACAAAAAAAGTTGGTCGAAGGAAAGAAGGAGAAGTATGTCAGAACGGATATATAATAAACTTGTATTGTATGCAAACATTTTGCAAAAAATTGGTGTTATTAATGAAAAAGAAAAAAGTGAAATCCTTCATACGATAGGTAAAAAAGCCCTTTGAGTAAAGGGTTTTTTATTTTTTAACTATGGAAATATAAACTTAATGTAATATTCTCATCGACAATGATAATGAGATTCATTATCATTTATTATGTTAGTGATTGATAGAAATTATCAATTAAAATATATATAAGACAAGGGGATATTATTTTGAAAAAAAGTTATATTAAAGCTCTAGTAGTAGCAACAACATTAGCAATTCCATTTGCTGCATACTCTACTCCAGCATTAGCAGCACTAAAAGCTGAAGCAAATCAGTCGGTGATAGCAGCTAGTGAACGTACATATGATACTGAGATTAAAATATATAAGGACCAAAAAGACGAGCCATCTATGGTTTCTCAATATATAAAAGATCCTAAAGTAGCGATTGCAGACGGGAAAAAAATTGTTACTGTAACAATACAAGATAGCGATTATTTTCAATATCTTAGAATAGAAGATAAAAACCAACCAGGTGTATTTCATGATGTGAAAGTTTTGTCAGAAGATAAGAGGAAGAATGGGACGAAAGTAGTTCAATTTGAAATTGGCGAGTTTGAGAAGAAGCACAATATGCAAATGCATATACTTATTCCGGCTATTGGATACGATCACAAATATCAAGTTCAATTTGAAATTAAAGATCCAACTGTAGGTGACAAAGAAACAGAGAAACCAGATGATAACTCTAATTCAGGCAATACGGAAACGGATAATCCAGTTGATAATCAAAATATGATAACAGATAATAAATTAAGAGAACTTGTTAATAAAAAAGTATTTAATAGAAAAGATTTAAATACACCAATTACGAAAGAAGAGTTATTACAAGTAAAGGACTTGTTTTTAAATACGAATGAGATTCTTGATTATAGTGCATTAAAATATATGCCAAATTTAAAATCTTTAACAGTTGCGAATGCGAAGATAACAGATCCGTCGTTCTTTGCGAACTTAAAGCAATTAAATCATTTAGCTTTGCGTGGTAATGAATTTTCAGATGTAACGCCACTTGTTAAGATGGATAATTTAGAATCTCTTGATTTAAGTAATAATAAAATTACAAACGTTGCACCATTAGTTGAAATGAAAAATGTAAAAAGTTTATATCTATCAGGAAACCAAATAGAAGATGTAACAGCATTATCTAAAATGGAACAACTAGATTACTTGAATTTAGCAAATAATAAAATTACGAATGTTGCTCCATTAAGCGCGTTGAAAAATGTAACATACTTAACTTTAGCAGGTAATCAAGTTGAAGATATTAAACCGTTATATTCATTACCTTTAAAGGACTTAGTATTAACGCGTAATAAAGTTAAAGATTTATCGGGTATTGATCAAATGAATCAATTAAATAAATTATTTATCGGGAAAAATCAAATTGAAGATGTGACACCACTTGCTAAAATGACTCAGCTTACAGAATTAGATTTACCTAATAATGAGTTAAAGGATATTACTCCATTATCTAATCTAGTAAACTTACAAAAGCTTGATTTAGAAGCAAATTATATTTCAGACTTATCGCCAGTTAGTAATTTGAATAAGTTAGTATATTTAAGTTTTGTTGCAAATGAAATCCGCGATGTTAGACCAGTAATAGAACTAAGTAAGAAAGCTTATATTAATGTTCAAAACCAAAAAGTCTTTTTAAAGGATACAGAAGTAAATAAAGAAGTAAAAGTACCTATATACGAAAAAGACGGCGAGGTATCTACAAAAATCCGTCTGAAGAGTGATGGTGGTACGTATAGTAATGGTGTAGTGAAATGGAGTACACCAGGTGAGAAAGTATATGAATTTGGAGTGAAAGATCCATTTGCGGATACAGGAATCTTCTTTACAGGATCTGTAATTCAAAATGTAGTAGAAAGTAAAGGGGATAACACTTCTAAAGAAGACAATACTTCTAAAGAAGATGAAAAAGTAGAAGTAGTAGAATTTAAAGATGTACCAAAAGGACATTGGTCAGAAAAGGCGATTAATTATTTAGCAAAAGAAAATATTTTTAAAGGATATGGAAATGGACAATTTGGATTTGGAGATAATATTACTCGTGGACAAGTTGCGTCTTTAGTACAAAGGTACTTGAAATTAGAAAATAAAGTAGAGCAGAAAGAGATGTTTACTGATACGAAAGGGCATATGTTTGAGCAAGATATTGCTACAGTTGCACAAGCTAGAATTATGCAAGGAGATGGTACAGGGAAGTTTCGCCCTGAAGGAGTATTAACTAGGTATGAGATGTCAGTAGTATTACAAAAAGTATTTCAGTTAAAGGAAAATGAAAATAATGTGGGGAACTTTACAGACGTACCAACAGGTCATTGGGCAGAAGGATATGTGAAAGCTTTAGTGGATAATAATATATCAAAAGGTGACGGGAATGGGAATTTTTTAGGGGATGCTTTCGTAACACGTGAGCAATATGCACAATTTCTGTATAAGGCAATAAAAAAATAATAAATGAGAAAAATACGTTATTCTTTAATAAGAAGAATAACGTATTTTTTATATGTACAAAATCAAGTACTAAATAGACAGGAGTGCTTACATCTGATAGGCCTATTTTTCCGATAGGTGCTGAAACCATATTGACAAAAAGGAATTCTCGTGTGATAATTCAATTAAATTTTTAGAATAATCAAAAAATAATTCCTTTTATATAGAAAGGATTTGAACATTATATTAATATTACGACGGGGGTGACGAAATGTTATTTTTTCTGAAGAAATGGAACGAATTAAAAGATGTGAAAGCAGAATTGGCACTTCGCGATTGGTTTTATGGTACAAAAATTAGTTTATCGATGTGTACGTCAAAAGAGCCATTAACATTTTTAGTGAATGTAGAGGGAAGAGATAAAGGGGTATTTTCTGAAGAAGATTTTATTGTCGTAAATTGCATGTGTGAGCCAGTATTTGAAAACGAAGAAAGACCAGCTGCAGAGTCATTTATGCATGCGGATATTTATAAAAAAAGTAGTGCAGAATGCATTTTACAAGTACAGACTGTAGATAGTCATTTAATGTCAGAGCTATATGGGAAAGAAGGAGAAGTAACATTCGAAAAACGCAGTGTGGAACGTGTTTTTGGAAAAGAAGGTATTACAGAAATGACAATTCCAATTGTAGAAGATGAAAAGAAATTCGCTAATTTATTAGAAAATAATGTTCCGAATTTTATTGAAGGTGGAGGAGTAGTCCTTGTTCATAATTACGGAATGATCGTGTGGGGGAAAACCCCAGAAGAAGCAAAAAAATGGTTGGAAGGTATAGAGTATTTAATGAACTATCACGTAAAGCTTTTAATGATAAAAGGGGCAAAAAGTTCTGTTATATAAAGACGTATTCACAGAGATTAAAATCCCATAAAAATGAAAGCGTTTTAAAAGTAAATTTCACTCATAAAATATAGGTCTCCTTATTATATATAGATTACATGTTGACATGTAAGGAGGAACATATTTTGCGAGTTAAATATCATTTTCTGCCAAAACAGCAGGTGACATTTTGCAAAACGAATGATTCTGGTGAAAAGGCGTTACAAATTATGAATGAAACGGGATTTCGCGCAATCCCTGTATTAGCAGAAAATGAGAAGGAATTCACGGGGATTATTTATAAAGTAGATCTTTTAGAAAAGAAGTGTAATAGCAGATTAGAGGATGTAAGTACAGAAGATGTGCTGGAAAATCCAAATTCGTTTATTTTTGAAAAGGACTCTTTTTTTAGAGCTTTTTATGTTATTCGTCGTCTTCCGTTTTTAGCGGTTTTAAATGAGTATAATGAATTTGTCGGCATTTTAACACATTCTAATGTATTTGATGTTATTGAGGATTCGTTCGGTATGCGGACGGGTGGTTATATATTAACAATTGCAACACAAGATTGTAAGGGAACAATTAAAGAGCTTGGGACGTTATTAAAAGCATATAATATCGGTGGACTGTTTACGCTTGATAACGGTGATCAATATATTCGCCGTGTTATCGTAAATATATCGGATGAGTTAAATGAAAAAAAATTAAAGCAATTAATTGAAAAGATAGAGAAAAAGGGATTCAGAGTGAGTCATGTAGATTATATTTAAGTTGAAAAGGAAAGGTACCTATCTGCTATATGTAGATAGGTACCTTTTTTAGTGCGAGAAATGAATCTTATTTTGAAACAGAAGGTGGAGACAATGCTAAATCAGATAAAAAAATAAAGTCTGCATGCTCACGAATTTTAGGAATAGAAGTTTCTATAACACGTGATGTAATTTCACCTGGAGCCCCAACATGTCCGATAGCTACCATAATGGGTTTGTCTTGGATTTTTTTAATGAGTAATTGTGCTTGTTTTGAAATGTGATTTACCGTATATACATCATCAAAAAATAATTGGTTTTCGATAATAGGCACGCCTAATTCTTTACCGATTTTTGGGACAACACTATTAGGGTTTGTTTTACTATCTAAATAAAATAAACCGTGTTTTTTACAGGCAGAAAGTATAAGACGTACAATCCTTTCATCAGCGGTTACTTTTGATCCCATATGATTGTTCATTCCTATTGCATGAGGTATTTCTTGAATTGCTTGTTCAAGTCGGTTGTTTATTTCTTCATCGCTTAAATCTGTTGTAATCGCTTTTGGTCCAAGCCACTCTTTTTTTCCTCTAATTGGTTCCATTGGCATATGTATAATGACTTCATGCCCTTTTTTATGAGCAGCTATTGCATCTTGTTTAGTAGAAGGAAGAAATGGCATAACAGCAACAGTGAGAGGAATAGGAAGTGATAACATCTTATCTGTGCCTTTCATATTATTGCCGAAATCATCGATGACAATAGCAACTTTATTCGTATGAGCGTTTGCTTGAATAGGAAAGAGGAAGAAGGGTATGAACAGGGTGAAGATGAGAAACGTAATAGTATATTTGCGCATATAAATATTTCCTTTCTATTTTATCCCGCTATTTGCGGGCAGTAAGACTCCCACCTCAAAATTCGGTTGGAATAAAGAAGTTAGGTGGGAGATCCACTGCCCGTAAACGCCCGATTGGTGAAGGCTAATAATTAGTGGGGGATGGACAAAACCCCCACTGATTAAAGTTTCACTTTATCAATCATCATTATGTTTTGCGTTTTTACATAAATTAAACAAAAAATGTCGAAGAAAAGTACATTAAAAATAGAGAACCCACTGTTTACTGAGTATTTACAAAAAAGAAGATGAAAAAAATGTCTATTATTGCGAATGTATTTACAAAGATAGAATAATTTGTAATAATTCTCAAAGTGAGGGTAAAGATTTGTAAATTTCAGGGGGAAAATGTTAAATTTTCTGATTCTTCAAATTCAAATAGGATTAAGTGTTTAAAGGGCTAAAGTAGAAGAGACGTTGAGAGTATGGAAGAAAAATAAGGGGGATATGGATGTTTACTGTAAAAAGGAAGTACACATTAGAAAAGCTTTCGCATGATATTCATATGAAACGTGAAGAAATGATTCATTTAGGATTAACAAGTGGGTTAAATAGTATGGAGACAATTCAAGTTAGTCAAGAATTGGACAAGCTTATCGTACAGTATCAGCGTTACAAAGAAAAACAAACACCGAAATGGTTTTCAATTATAAAGGTTCCTATTTTTCAAATTGGGTATGAAGGGAAATCGAGCAATTTTTGGAGAATGTTTGTGGCTGGTTTTATGAAATAAGTATAATTACCCTTTTAGGATAAGGATAATTATACTATGTGTAGTGGAATCTCTATATGAACTGTCGTTCCTTCGTTTTCTTTACTATCAATAAATATATGCCCGTTGTACATCTCTACAATTCGTTTACATATAACAAGCCCAAGACCTGTTCCAGTATCTTTATTAGTAAAGAACGGATGAAAGAGGTGTTTTTGAATATGTTTTGGAATCCCTTTTCCAGTATCAATAATTTGCAATTGTGCGTATTTTTCGTTGTTTGTTACTACAATGGTTAATGTATCACCAGAAGCCATAGCTTCAATTGCATTTTTTGTAATGTTTAAAACCACTTGTTTCATATGGTCTTTTGAGCAACGGATATGAACAGGGTGGTCTGGCAAATGTAAATGAAATACAATGTTATGTAGATTCGCTTCAGATTGGATAATTAATGCTACCTCATTAAGAATCTTTCTTACATCATATGTTTGTTCAATGATGGCAGTTGGCTTTCCAAGAATAAGAAATTCGCTTACAATTTCATTAATCCGTTCTATTTCTTGTTCGATTATGGAAAAGTAGAACTGATCCTGTTCATCTTTATATTTCTCTTTTAACAGAGCGACGAGGCCTTTAATTCCAGTAAGAGGGTTACGGATTTCATGAGCTGTACTAGCAGCAAAAGTTCCAACCAATTCAATTTTTTGTAGTTCATTTTGTTGTCTTTCTAGTTTTGTTTGACGTTTTAATAACATATATTGAGCAAGTAAAAATAAAATAGACATTAAAAATAAAGTAGCTATACACTCTATTGAAACTAACTGGTATAAAGTTTGTTGATGAATAGGTAACGGAGAAACAGAGACTTTCCAATTCAATCTTTGGAGTGGGGTAGTAAGCATGTTAGAATGCCCATCGCTTGTTTCGTTATTATCATCGGTTAGAAAAACTACATCATGTTTATCAGTCACTTCGAAATGATATTGTGGTTTAATAGCATTTAAAGAGGCTGAAATGTAGTCAAAGCGTAAACTTGCTAATAATAAGCCTGAGAGTTCCTTTTGTCTATTAAATATTGGAGAGGCAATCATAATAGCTTGATGTCCAAGAACGCGATCTGTAATAACTGATGATACCGTTGTTTCCTTAGATTGCAATGCATCTTGGATGTATTGGCGGTCAGAAACGTCAATAGGCGGTGAATCGCCTTGGGATGCGATTGTAATCATCCCATCTGTCGTAGCGTAATATAGACCAGAAAAACGTTCATCATTTCCATCGGTATCATGTACAATCTGTTTAATCCCATTGATGTTTCCAGTTTCGGTCCCTACGACTTTTGCGAGCATTTCTAAGGCAGATATAGCTTCACCAAGGTGATGGTCTAAATAGTCTCTATATAAAAAGAGAACAGTGTGAGCAGATAGTTTGTTTGCCTGTTTCATTTGATAAGTGTGATACGAAAAAAATGTGGCACCAATCCCTATCGTTGGCAGTATAACAAGCAGTATGTAAAAAACTATGCTTTGTAATTTGACTTTCAAATTTGGTACTCCTTCTTTTTTTATTATCATTATATATAAACTATGTTAAAATTGTCATGTTTTTATTCAAGAATCAATTGCATTACATTAGGGAATGGAAAAGGGATGAGTGAATATTCATTCGGAAATTGTAATGAAGTGCTACATTGCTTTCCTTTTTGTTGCGGAGAATTTAAGTGAAGGGTTGAAATGGTATGACATCAAATAATGAGCGAGAAGACATTTCTCAATCTTTAAAAGTATTTATTGCATTATCCCGTGTACATCGTTCTGTTATGGATACTACAAATAAATCCATACAAAGTAACGGATTAAATCCAACTGAGTTTGCTGTATTAGAACTACTATATCATAAAGGAGGCCAACCACTTCAGCAAATTGGTGAGCGTATTTTAATAGCTAGTGGTAGCATTACATATGTTGTAGATAAGCTAGAAAAAAAAGGGCTTGTAAAGCGAATTCCATGTCCAAATGATAGACGTGTTATTTATGCACAATTAACGGAGTCTGGTGAGAGCTTTATTGCTTCTATTTTTCCAGGTCATGAGCAAGTTATACATCAGTCTTTTGAAATGTTAACGAAGGATGAGAAGGATGAATTACTTGATCTATTGAAAAAAATTGGAAAGTATGAAAAATGATGATGTGTTCCAAAGGAGCTTTGGATAAAGAAATCCAAGGCTTTTTTTGTGCATGTATTCATGACAGCATCTACCGTATTTTGCTGAAGAATAAGAGGAGATTTGTAAGCAAGCATTGAATTATAGTAATGATGCATATAATGGAGAGGGGGTTCGTTCATGTCATTTAAAGACTATGAATATAAACGGCCAAATATTGGAGAATTAAAAGAGAAGTTTACTGTTGCTTTAGAAAAGTTCGATAAGACAAAAACGGTTGAAGAACAAAAACAAGTAATTAATTCAATTAATGAAATTCGTAATGATTTTGGTACAATGGGGAACCTTTGTTACATTCGCCATTCTGTTGATACGACAGATGTTTTTTATAAAGAAGAGCAAGATTTCTTTGATGAATACTCTCCAGTTGTACAAGGCTATGGAACGAAATATTATAAGGCGTTAATTAATTCTCCATTCCGTGAAGAATTAGAAGCGTATTATGGAAAGCAATTATTTGCTCTAGCTGAATGTGATTTAAAAACATATTCAGATGAAGTAGTGAAAGACTTGCAATTAGAGAATAAATTGTCTTCACAATATACGCAGTTGTTAGCATCTGCAAAAATTGACTTTGCAGGAGAAGAAAGAACGCTATCACAACTTATTCCGTTTATGCAAGGAAAAGAAAGAAGCGAACGAAAAGCAGCAAGTGAAGCATACTACGGATTTTTAGCTGAGAATGAGGAAGAGTTAGATCGTATTTATGATGAGCTTGTTAAAGTGAGAACGAAAATTGCAAAAACACTTGGTTTTAAAAACTTTGTTGAATTAGGATATGCAAGAATGTATCGTACAGATTATAATGCTGAAATGGTTGCGAACTATCGTCAGCAAGTATTAGATTATATCGTTCCGGTTGCAACAGAGTTAAGAAATAGACAAAAAGCACGCATTGGTGTAGAAAAGCTCGCTTATTATGATGAAAACTTTGAGTTTGCTACAGGTAATCCAACTCCAAAAGGTGATGCAGATTGGATTATTAATCACGGGAAAACGATGTATAAAGAATTATCAGCTGAAACAGATGAATTTTTTAATTTCATGCTAGATAATGATTTATTAGATTTAGTTGCGAAAAAAGGAAAAGCTGGTGGTGGATATTGTACATATATCGAGAATTATAAAGCGCCATTCATCTTCTCAAACTTTAATGGAACGTCTGGTGACATTGATGTATTAACACATGAAGCTGGTCATGCTTTCCAAGTATACGAAAGTCGTAAGTATGAAATTCCAGAATATAATTGGCCAACATATGAAGCGTGTGAAATCCATTCGATGAGTATGGAATTCTTTACATGGCCATGGATGAAGTTATTCTTTGAAGAAGATGCGGAAAAATATTATTTCTCACACTTAAGTTCAGCACTTCTATTTTTACCGTACGGTGTATCTGTAGACGAATATCAACATTATGTATATGAGAATCCAGAAGCATCGCCAGCAGAACGTAAGTCAGCATGGCGTAACATAGAGAAGAAGTATTTACCACATCGTGATTATGAAGATAATGATTATTTAGAGCGTGGTGGTTTCTGGCAACGTCAAGGCCATATTTATAGCTCACCGTTCTATTATATTGACTACACGCTAGCTCAAATTTGTGCACTACAATTTTGGAAACGTGCAAGAGATAATAGACAAGAGGCTTGGGAAGATTATGTGAATCTTTGTCAACAAGGTGGAAGTAAATCATTCTTAGAATTAGTTGAAGTTGCAAATTTAACATCACCATTTGCTGAAGGTTGTGTGGAAAGTGTAATTACAGAAATTGAGGCGTGGTTACGCGCAGTAGACGACACAAAATTGTAAAAAAACATGCACTTTTTTCACATGTTTAACATCGACATAATGGAAAAATGATGAGATAATAAAAGAAAATTCAGAATTGTCAAAGAGGTGTTTCTAATAAGGAGCACCTTTTTTCACCAACAAAAAGGGGGGAAAGCACTATGCTTCAATCTAATATGGATGTTAGTTTAGAAACTTTAGTCCACTCATTACAGTCTACACGAAGCACGCTGTTATCAGAAATTGAAATGTTAAATGATACGGAGGTGAATGTAAAGCCACGCCGTGATAAATGGAGTATTATTCAAATTTTGCATCATTTGCATTTAGTTGAACAGTCTGTCACATCTGCCCTTGTATATGCTTTGCAGAAAAAAGAAAGAAAACTTGCTCCATTTAAAGACCTCCAACTTACGCTTGATCGCACACATAAACGGGAAGCTCCTCAACAAATGAAACCAACAGAAACATTAATGAAAAAACTGCAAGGAATTCAATTACTAGAACATTCACGACAAGAATTATTACATGCACTTCATAGTGTGATAGATGAAAAAGAATTATTTGAAAATGGATTAAAACATCCTATTTTTAATGATTTGAATTTATATCAATGGGTTCAATTTCTAGATTTACACGAACAAAGACATCTTACACAGCTAAAAGAAGCGAAACATGCAATTTTACAGCGATAAAGTGAGGGGCATATCCCTGATTATTAGTACGCACCAATCAGGCTGCCCTCAAATAGCGGGAAAAAAGAAAAGAAGCGGGGAACCGCTTCTTTTCTTTTTTTACTCATGTATAGTTTTATTTCTCATTTTGGAATACTACATGAGGAAGAGAAAAAGGAGTTGAAAAGTATGTCAAGGAAAAAGAGAGAAGAAGAGCGCGCTTGGAAAGCTCGGAAAGAAAATCAAAAGCCACATGGAAAGGTGAAAGCTTTTGCAGAATTAGTTGAAGGAACAGAAAAAACGTGATGAACTTCATCACGTTTTTTGTATGATTGGGAAAGTTAATAAAAATGTTGTACCTGTTCCTTTTTCACTAATAATATCAACCTTTCCATTCATTGCTTGAATAACACTGAAGACGACCATCATCCCAAGTCCGGTCCCTTTTTCTTTCGTCGAGTAGAAAGGTGACCCGAGCCGTTTTACTTGTTCTTGATCCATACCAATACCTGTATCTTTTATATATAATTGTATATGTTTATGGTCTGGGACTAATGTAAGAATAAGGTCACCACCGTTAGGCATAGCCTCAATACAGTTTTTTAAAATATTTAATAAGCATTGGTTCAGCTTTTGCTTTTCACCAGCTATAAAGAAAGATGTGCTTTGTTTTATGTAATGTATACGAACATTTGTTAAATTGGCGAGAGGTGTAATTAAAGATAACGCATGAAGTAATTCTTCCTCTACTTGTAATTGTTGTTCTTTTTCAATACTCGGTTTGGCAAAAGTTAAGTAGTCTGTAAGAACATGATTTGCTTGTTCGATACCATTAATGGCTATGTCGATATATAATTTTCGTTCTTTCTCAGAACATGTATCTGACTGTAAAAGTTGTAAAAACCCTTTCGTTGCAGTTAAAGGATTACGAATTTCATGAGAGATAGAAGCTGCCATTTCACCGATTAAATGAAATTTTTCAGCATTTATAAGTTCATTTTGGAGACGAACTTGCGTTTGTAATATGTGTAGCAAATATAAAATAAGGATCGTACCAAGGATCGTACATAGTTCGTACACGATAATATGCGGTATATAATCTGCCGTATTTGTCACCTCTGAAAGGAAAAATGGTATCCAGCCAAATCCAAATATGAGACTGTAAAAGATAGCGAGTGCTATTTTTATACGATTAGAACCTCGGTTGAACAGTTTGTATGTTAATAGTAGAACAATGAATAGTAGAACCGAAGCGATAAAGGATGGGAAAACACCTATTCCTCCTAATAAAAAGCGGTATATGTTTAATACAGCTAAGATGGAAGCACCGGCAATAGGACCTCCTGTTAATGTACCGACGATTAATACGATATGACGCATATCAAATTGAAATCCATAATTTGTTTTTGCTGCGAAAGTGATACATAGTATGGTAGCGAGGCAACATAATACAATAAATATAGCTGAATTTAATTTAGGAGAGCGTTTCCCTTTGTGATTCCAAAATAAATGATATACAAGCATTGTAACAAGGATGGATAATATATTTAAAAAGAGATAAATAATAAAGAGTTTCAGTGGGATGCCTCCTCTCTTCTCACATTAAATTAATCATACTATAAAATGAAAGAAATGAAATATTAAATAGCGGAAAAAATCAGAAATTTTTTCTGGTAGTATACAATATGTTACAATAATCTTTGTCAATGAAAGAAGAAATTCCGTGCACTGCATGGGAGAGGTTCGCGAACTCCCTCTATAAAAAACTATGGAAACAACAATATCCTTAGGTATTGTTTTGTTTTTTTATTGTGACAGTTCAAGAACGTTCTTTCTTCTTATTCGTAGTAGAGAAGGAGAATGAGTGAAATGAAAAAAGAAAAAGCAGTTGTTGTTTTTAGTGGTGGACAAGATAGTACAACATGTTTATTTTGGGCAATACAACAGTTTGCAGAAGTGGAAGCTGTAACGTTTAATTACAATCAACGTCATAAGTTAGAAATTGATTGTGCAGCGGAAATTGCGAAAGAGTTAGGAATTAAACATACGGTACTAGATATGAGTTTATTAAATCAACTTGCTCCAAATGCGTTAACGAGAACGGATATGGAGATTACACATGAAGAAGGTGAATTGCCATCAACATTTGTAGATGGACGAAATTTACTATTTTTATCATTTGCGGCTGTATTAGCAAAACAAGTTGGAGCACGTCATATTGTAACGGGTGTATGTGAAACTGATTTCAGTGGTTATCCAGATTGTCGTGACGTGTTTGTGAAATCATTAAACGTTACATTAAATTTATCTATGGATTATCCGTTTGTTATTCATACACCACTTATGTGGATTGATAAAGCAGAGACATGGAAATTATCTGATGAACTTGGAGCATTTGAGTTTGTTAGAGAAAAAACATTAACATGTTATAACGGAATCATTGGTGATGGTTGCGGTGAATGTCCAGCATGTCAACTTCGTAAAGCAGGATTAGATACGTATCTACAAGAACGCGAAGGAGCGAGCAACTAATGGATAACTTTTTTGGATTTCGCATCGTAGAAAATTTGCAAAAAATGGACAAGGATATTCAGCGTGAACAACTCAAATATCATAATAAAAGAGTAATGGTCAGCAAGGAATTTACATTTGATGCAGCGCACCATTTACACTGCTATGAAGGGAAATGTAAAAATTTACATGGACACACATATAAAGTCGTATTTGGAATTAGCGGATATGTAAATGAAATAGGCCTTGCAATTGACTTTGGAGATATAAAAGAAATTTGGAAAAATGAAATAGAAATTTATTTAGATCATCGTTATTTAAACGAAACATTGCCAGAAATGAATACGACTGCTGAAAATATGGTCGTTTGGATTTATGAAAAGATGGCAGAAGCATTAACGAAAGATAATCGTGCGAACGAATACAAGGGAGCTCGTGTTGAATTTGTTCGTCTTTTTGAGACACCGACTAGTTATGCGGAAGTAAGACGGGAGTGGATGCTCGATGAGTAAAATCCCCGTCTTAGAAATATTTGGTCCGACCATTCAAGGAGAAGGGATGGTTGTAGGACAAAAGACAATGTTTATTCGTACAGCGGGCTGTGATTATAGCTGTGCTTGGTGTGATTCTGCTTTTACATGGGATGGATCGGCCAAAGATCAAATTAAACAAATGACACCGGAAGACATTTGGAATGAGCTTGTAGAAATTGGTGGAGAAAATTTTTCTCATGTTACGATTTCAGGTGGAAATCCTGTATTGCTGAAAAATATGCAATTTCTTCTTTCTATATTAAAGGAGAATGGAATGCGAACAGCGGTAGAAACGCAAGGAAGTAAATGGCAAGATTGGTTGCTTCAAATTGATGAGGTAACGATTTCTCCAAAACCACCAAGTTCGGCCATGAAAACAGATTTTCAGATGTTAGATTCTGTTATTCATAAACTAGCAGGGAAAGATTTTAGTTTAAAAGTAGTAGTATTCGATGATCAAGATTTTGAATATGCAGTTAAGATGCATGAGCGTTATCCGAATGTACCATTTTTCTTACAAGTAGGGAATGATGATACGAAAACAGTGGATGATGCGGTGCTTATAAAAAAACTATTAGAAAAATATGAGTGGCTTATTGAAAAAGCTGTGAATTGTAAAGAAATGAATGATGCAAAAGTATTGCCTCAGCTTCATGCGTTAGTATGGGGAAATAAACGAGGGGTATAATGAGAAGGGATGTTTAAAATGGCAGGAAGATTAGATGAAGATTTAAAAGATGTAACATTATTAGGAAATCAAAATACAAAATATTTATTTGAATATAGCCCGGAAATTTTAGAGGTATTTGATAATAACCATCCAAACCGTGATTACTTTGTAAAATTCAATTGTCCTGAATTTACAAGTTTATGTCCGAAAACAGGACAACCAGATTTTGCAACAATTTATATTAGCTACATTCCAGAACAAAGAATGGTAGAGAGTAAATCTTTAAAGCTATATTTATTTAGCTTCCGAAATCATGGTGACTTCCACGAAGATTGCATGAACGTTATTATGAATGATTTAATTAAATTAATGGATCCACGCTACATTGAGGTATGGGGGAAATTTACACCACGTGGTGGTATTTCAATCGATCCATACTGCAACTACGGTCGCCCAGGAACGAAGTATGAACAAATGGCAGACTACCGCATGATGAACCATGATCTATATCCAGAAACAATTGATAATCGTTAATATATAATAGAAAGAAAGGATCTGTATAACATACAGATCCTTTCTTTCTATTATATTATGCATTTTGATTGATGACAGTATAGTTTTTATGACTTACAACTGTAAGAGGTTCCATATCTAGTTCTCTAAAATTCTCCATAATTGTTATATCAACAATAACAGAGTTTTGATTTACTTTTTGAACACGGCCTTGCATGCCACCTTTAAATTCGATAATATCTCCAGTTTCTGCGATCTGCATAAGCAACTCTCCTTGTTACAGTTTTCACCAAAAAAGAATAATTTGGGATTTTTTTATTTCCTCCTATTTTGAACTATATTTATTACTTTGTAAATGTTTCCAAAGCAAAAAATCGAAAAAAATTCACTTTTTGTAAGAAAATATGTAAAAAAATATTGTTTAGGAGAGGAATGATGAAAGTGCATACATCTTTATATAGGAGTATAATAGAAGATACAATAACCTACTAAAGTGGGAGAAATTAGGGGCGGTAAAATGATGTTTGAAGTTGTGGGGAGCTTTATAGCGATTTTATTATTTTTATTTTCTTATATACAGTTAAAGAAAGTGCGTCACCATGAAACAACTACATATTTTGATGGACTGGATGGTGTGCACACATCGATAACACATGATAGTGGTGGGGATATATAACTTTCTTTTTATGCATGGTATGATGGCAATAAGAAACAGTACGTAATATAGTTCGTAAGTGATGAATGGGGAGTGGAAAGAATGCGAATTTCTTTTATTCGTCATGGTCGTTTGGACAGTACTATAGAGCCAATGACAATTATTTCATTTCGTGAATGGATGAAGCAATATGATTTAGGGACTATAGTAAAAGAAACTCCTATACCAATTGAAACAATTGAGGCGATTGAATCAGCGAAACTGGTTGTAACGAGTGATCAAAGGCGCGCTGTACAGTCAGCGGCTGAGTTATTGGATTCCCTATCTTTTGTGCAAAATCCTCTTTTTAGAGAAGCTGAAGTTCCAACAAGTTTTTATGCTCCAAAATGGTTGAAATGTAAACCGAATGTATGGATGTTTATTGGTCGTACACGATGGATAGTTGGTTATAGTAAAGAAGTTGAGTCTTATAAGGAAGTACGAGAAAGAGTAAGGCAAGCCGCTAATATATTGCACCGCTATGCGCTCGTACATGGACGTATTGCCCTTGTAGGTCATAGTTATTTTAATGCGATGATTGGGACTGAACTGAGGGCAATGGGGTGGTCTGGTTCGCCTATTTTCCATAGGGAGCCATGGGGATGTACAACGTATACATTTCATGAGGCGATGGATGGAAATGTATTAAATACAAAATTAATTTAAAAGAGGCTGTCCCTTTGGCAGCCTCTTTCTCTACATAACAAGTAAAAAAGAATTGTCCTTTTAAGATATAGAAACCAATGACCGTAATGGTTTTATTAGATGGGCATACGGTTCACCGACGAGCATAACGATTTTATCTTCTTTGTAACCAAGTTTTTCATATAGTGAAAAAGCGCGTTTGTTTTCTAAATTAACAAGTAAGGCGATTTTTTCATGCCTTTTTTCAGTTGCTTGAAGTTCAGCTGCATCGATTAATTTAGAGCCAATGCCACGTCCACTGTACATACTTGAAACTGACAACGTGTCAATATAATACTCATCAAGTTCAGCTTCTTTTTCTAACGTAATGGATTCGTCTTCATGTAGTTCTCTTAAGTAGTGTACGATTGGTGCATCAAGTTGTTCAGTGTCACTACCGTGATAAACGACAATAACCCCAACTACCTTTCCATCTTGTTCAGCCACTAAACAGTTTTCATAGCTCAATCGATTATTTTCTTTTACGAACCATGTTTCAAGTCCTAGTATTACTTTTGCTTCAATTGTGCTACCTGTGATTTTTTCAGCAATTTCGTGCAGAGCGTCATACAGTAAAGGTGCTACTCCTACCGCATCTGTCTTTTTTGCTTTCCGAATCATAGTATCCCTCCTAGTTCTATGTGTATATTGTAGCATAAAATAAAATAACAAACAGTGGCGTATACAGAGTGTCAAAAAGTTTGATATAGAGAAGTAGCTATGTTAGTATATGATATTTAGTGCGAATATAATAAAGTGATATAGATATAAAAATAATGAAAGTGAATTATATAATAATAAAGGGATAATTTTACCGTTGTCGACCTATAGAAGATGCGATAAAATAAACTATTGCAGAGAGGTGAAATACATGGATAAACAATTAGCAAATACAATTTTGGATCAGCTGAAAAATGATGAAATAAAGGAGTATGTTGCGACGAAAGATGTATTTTATACGTTCAGAGAAGTTGTTGTAAATCGAGAAGATTTTAAACATATTATCGGGAACGCACAGCGCGGTGGACAGGTAATTTATACATATTCAGAAACACCACGTTCATAAATAGAAGATAAAGGAGAGGAGAATTATGGGAGATTTTAAACAAGGCATATTGCCACATTGGGATTATATGTGGAAAGATAGAGCTGGGAATAGGTTTATGGGAATGGTTATGTATCCAGAGAAACGAAAATGTTCAGCAAAAATGCTTCAGAAAATAAAAAGAGCGTATGAGCAAGCAGTAGAAATTAAAGTAACTGTACAAGTTCAACATACATATCAGTACGTAGAAGGAATGATCGTATACTTTGATGAAGAAGCTCCTATATGTACAATGCTCGATAAAGATGAGAATCCACATCATATATTTGTAAAAGATATTTTGCGTATTGAGCACCCTGAATAATTTTTTTCATAAATAAATTGAAGTTCCATAATAATAATCTTTTTCTATAATAGTTATCTTTTAGTATGTAACGAGGAACGAAAGAGTATGTATACTATTTAATAAAGTAAAATTGATAAATGTAATCGTTTTTTGGAACAGATTATCGTTTAAGGTCTGTTCTTTTTTGCGTGATGCTGGAGAAATATATTACTCCAGCATTTACTGTTTTATGACAAAAAATATTGTTAACTTTTTTAAAAATAAGGTTAAATTCGTTGACAACTTTTTTGAAAAGCACTTTATTGACATGAGTTTTAGAATGTTGTTTCATAGTCTTTGTATTGAAAAAAATCGACGGTCATGTCGAAAAGTAAAAGTTAAAAAAAGAAAGAATTTATACATATATCTTGTGTCTTATTTTGAAACGTAATACAATATATAGAGAAATCAAGAAACGACATACAGAGAATATAGATTGGAGAGGGAGGGTCGGAAATGTTAGTTGCATATGATTCTATGACAGGAAACGTGAAGCGTTTCATCCACAAATTAAATATGCCGGCCGTTCAAATTGATGAAGCTCTAGTATTAGATGAAGACTTTATTCTTATTACGTATACAACAGGTTTTGGCAATGTACCGGAACGTGTTTTAGACTTTTTAGAACGCAATAATGAAAAATTAAAAGGCGTATCTGCAAGTGGCAATCGTAATTGGGGAGACATGTTTGGTGCAAGTGCTGACAAAATTTCTACTAAATATGAAGTGCCTATTGTATCAAAATTTGAGTTATCTGGAACAAATAATGATGTAGAATATTTTAAAGAAAGGGTGCGGGAGATTGCGACACATTGAACTGAATAATGAAATCACGCAAATGCAGGACGGTTTTTATCAGCTTCATAAAGATAAAGAGGCGTTAGAAGTCTTTATGGAAGAAGCTAGAGAGAATACCGTTCATTTTAATAGCGTGGCAGAGCGAATGGAGTATATGAAAGAACACGATTACTATTACAACGTTCTGGACGAGTATAGCTTGGAGGAAGTAGAAGGAGTATATAACATCGCTTATGGTGAAAACTTCGAGTTCCAATCTTATATGGCAGCATCTAAGTTCTATAAAGATTATGCGTTAAAAACGAATGATCAAAAACAATACTTAGAAAGCTATGAAGATCGTGTAGCAATTGTTTCATTATACTTAGGACGCGGTGATGTTGCGAAGGCAAAACACTTCGCAAGCATGATTGTAAAACAAAACTACCAACCAGCGACACCAACCTTTTTAAATGCGGGAAGAAGCAGAAGAGGAGAAATGGTGTCTTGTTTCTTGTTAGAGATGGACGATAGCTTAAATTCAATCGGCTTTAACATTAATACTGCAATGCAATTATCGAAAATCGGTGGTGGAGTAGCTTTAAACTTATCTAAGCTACGCGCACGTGGTGAGCAAATTAAAGGTATTGATAACGCCGCAAGTGGTGTAGTGCCTGTTATGAAATTACTTGAAGATTCGTTTTCATATGCGAATCAACTTGGCCAACGAAAAGGTGCCGGCGCTGTATACTTAAACATTTTCCATTGGGATATTATTGAATTCCTTGATACCAAAAAAATAAATGCCGATGAGAAGAGCCGTATTCAGTCTCTATCAATCGGAATTATCGTTCCAAGTAAGTTCTTTGAACTTGCTGAGAAAAACGAACCTTTCCATGTTTTCGCGCCTTATACAGTATTTAAAGAGTACGGAAAACATTTAGATGATATAGATATCGACGAAATGTACGATGAATTAATGAGCAATCCGAAAGTGAAGAAGAAGCCACTAGATATTAGTGCGCGTGATATGCTTATTAAAATTGCTATGATTCAGCTTGAGTCTGGTTATCCATACTTAATGTTTAAATCAAATGCAAATAACCAACATCCACTGAAGGATATTGGAACTGTGAAGATGTCGAACTTGTGTTAAATATGTAGCACCTTCTAGTAGAAATGCTAGTCGAAAACTCCGTTAAACGGGGAAAGCCTCAAGTTTGAGGTAACCTACCGTGCTAAATCTTATCTTAGAATGAAAATATAAAAGTTCAGAATGTATCTTATTATTTTGTATAGCAGAGTTATTGAACAACATAAAGTAATAAGAGACTTTCTGAAAGATTAAGATAAGTAAAAGCCTAACGACTATCCCTTATGGGAGTAGAGCGCAAGCGATTGGCGTTCGAAAAGCGGAGCACCTAACCAGGTAATGCTGTAGGTGGTGATATAGTCTGTCCTGTATGGTGACATACAGCAGTTGCATGAGCAACGGACTGAGGAGTAGCGAACTCGGTTGAACATTCGAGACAGAAATCTTCCAGCTTCAAGAAACTTCTGAAATAAATGATTACGGTACAGAAGACATTATCCGCCGTGATATTAACTGTAACTTAGGATCGTTAAATATCGTAAACGTAATGGAAAATAAAGAAATTCGTGAAGCAGTTCATGCGGGAATGGAAGCTTTAACAGCTGTTTCTGATATGACGATCATTCCGAATGCCCCAACTGTGAAAAAAGCAAATGATGAGCTTCATTCAGTTGGACTTGGAGCAATGAACTTACATGGATATTTAGCAAAAAATAAAATCGCTTATGAAAGTGCTGAAGCGAAAGAATTCGCTCGTACATTCTTTATGATGTTAAATTACTACTCAATCGAGAAAAGTATGGAGATTGCTAAAGAAAAAGGCGAAACATTTAAAGACTTCGATAAGTCTGATTATGCAAACGGCACATACTTTGAAAAGTATGAAACGACAGATTACAGCCCAGTAACTGAAAAAGTTCAGCAATTATTTGAAGGAATTCATATTCCGACAAAAGAAGATTGGACAAGTTTAAAAGAGCAAGTACAGAAGAATGGTTTATACAACTCATATCGTCTTGCAATCGCTCCGACACAATCGATCAGTTACGTTCAAAATGCAACTTCAAGCGTAATGCCAATCGTAAATCAAATTGAATCAAGAACGTATGCAAATGCGACAACATATTATCCAATGCCATATTTATCAAAAGATACGTTCTGGTACTATAAATCTTCTTACGATATGAATCAGTTTAAATTAATTGATTTAATCGCAGAAGTTCAAGAACATATTGACCAAGGAATTAGTACAATTCTTTACGTTAATAGTGATATTTCAACACGTGAGTTAGCACGTTACTACATTTATGCACATAAAAAAGGCTTGAAGAGTCTTTATTATACGAGAACACGTAAATTAAGCGTGGAAGAGTGCGTGGCTTGTACCGTTTAATATAAAAAGTGAGACATTATGAGCAGGGTTTTTCTGAACCCTGCTCATGCTTAGTTATCAATTTTTTATGTTTATTTAGAGAAGGGGCGATTTAATGCGTGCGGTAAACTGGAACAAAAAAGAAGATGATTTTAGTTTAATGTTTTGGAAGCAAAACATCGCTCAGTTTTGGACAGAAGAAGAAATCGCAGTGTCTTCTGACAAAAATACTTGGGCACAATTATCAAAAGAAGAGCAAATTGCTTATAAGCGTGTATTAGGTGGTTTAACACTTTTAGATACGAAACAAGGCGGCGAAGGGATGCCTCTTGTACTTGTTCATCTTGAAAATTTACAAGCGAAAAGTGTATTAGCTTTCATGGGCGCTATGGAAGAAGTACATGCGAAGAGTTACAGTCATATTTTCACAACGTTAGCTACTGAAGAAGAAATTGATGATATTTTTGAATGGGTAGATAACCATCCATTACTTGAGAAAAAAGCTGGTATTGTTACTAGTTACTATCGTCGTTTATTAAAGCCTGAGGTAACGAAAAAAGAGTTATACATGGCAATGGTAGCAAGTGTGTTCTTAGAAAGTTACTTATTCTATAGTGGATTCTTCTATCCACTTTACTTAGCAGGTCAAGGTAAATTGACGGCAAGTGGTGAGATTATTAACTTAATAATTCGTGACGAGTCCATTCACGGCGTATTCGTCGGTATTTTAGCACAACAAATCTTCGCGGAACTTTCTGCAGAAGAGCAACAAGAAGTACAAACGAAAACGCAAGAGTTATTAATGGAACTGTATGAAATTGAATTGGCATATACAGAAGAAATTTACACTTCTATCGGTCTTGTAGAGGATGTAAATCGTTTCGTTCGTTACAATGCAAATAAAGGACTTATGAACTTAGGGCTTGAGCCGAAGTTTGAAGAAGAAGAAATTAATCCAATCGTTTTAAATGGTTTACGTACAGATACGAAAAACCATGACTTCTTCTCTGTAAAAGGAAATGGTTACGTAAAAGCAACGAATGTTGAAAAGTTAGCAGACGATGACTTCGTATTCAATTTTTAATATAGTGTTATAGAAAAAGCTGTCTTTATAGAAAAGACAGCTTTTTTGCTATGAATAGTTTACATAATGTTATTATTTCATGGAAATATTTTAATCTTGTAAAAGCCCAATTTGTGAGGAAGTGGGAATCAAGAAAAAACACGGATTAAGGTTTTATTTTCATATTTAGTCGTATGAGAGATTGAATAACTTATGTCAAAATGAATAAAAAATGAGAAGAAATGAGGCCCAATTCCACCTATACGTTCTTTTTAATATTGAATTTTTAAACTCTAGAAATTTTGGCTTAAAAATTGCATGAATATTTTAAAAGTAACAAAAAGGGAGGTAATACTCGGTGTGATATATAGTTATTTGAAAACGCTTCCTTTTAACTGTCGATTTTTAAATGGAAATTAGATAGAGAAAGTAGGAGGAATGATAGGTGGGAAAAGTAGTTGGTTTAAAACGTTCATTAGGGCTTTGGTCAATTGTTATGCTAGGGGTCGGGTATATGACACCGATGGTTGGGTTTGATACATTTGGAATCGTTTCTGAAAAAACGGGCGGTCATGTTCCTGGAGCGTATCTTATTGCATTAGCAGGGATGTTGTTTACCGCTGCAAGCTACGGCAAAATGGTAAAGGTTTTTCCTACCGCAGGATCTGCCTATACGTATACACAGAAGACAATTAGTGCAAGGCTTGGGTTTCTTGTTGGATGGTCCGCGTTATTGGATTATTTGTTTCTACCGATGGTGAACGCACTATTAACGAGAATTTATATGTCAGCATTTTTCCCAAGTGTTCCTAATTGGGTATGGGTCATTGGCTTTGTTCTCCTGATTACATTAATAAACATGATTAGCGTAAATGTTACTGCTAATTTCAATACTTTCTTAGTAATATTTCAAGTGTTAGTAATGGCCGTGTTTGTTTTTCTAGTTATAAAAGGCTTATTATCGGGAGAGGGAACAGGAGAAATCTTTTCCATTCAGCCGTTTTTTCAATCAGATATACAAATATCACCGTTAGTTGCAGGTGCGACAATTCTTTGTTTCTCATTTTTAGGTTTTGATGCAGTAACTACATTTTCAGAAGAGACACCAAACGCGGAGAAAACAATTCCTCGAGCTATTTTTCTTACTGCTTTAATCGGTGGAGTTTTATTCATTACTACTACGTATTTTACACAATCTATGTTTCCAGATACATCTGTATTTAAAAATCAAGAATCAGCATCTCCAGAAATTGCACTATATGTTGGTGGGAAATTATTTCAAGCCTTCTTTTTAGTAGGAACCCTTATGGGGACACTTGCGTCCGGTTTAGCTTCTCATACAAGTGTATCTCGATTATTATACGTAATGGGGCGAGATAATGTAATTCCGAAGAAAATATTCGGATACATTCATCCTCGATGGCGAACTCCAGTATATAACATTATTATTGTAGGGATTATTTCACTCTCCGCTATATTCATTGATTTAGAAACGGCAGCATCCCTTATTAACTTTGGAGCGCTTATTGCATTTACATTTGTTAATTTATCTGTAATTTCCTACTATGTAATTAAGAAAAAAAGATATAAAACGATAAAAGACTGTTTAAATTTCTTAGTGATGCCTATTTTAGGTGCTGGTACTGTGGCAGTACTATGGTTTAACCTCAATATTCATTCACTTATTCTGGGGATTTGCTGGGCTGCTATTGGAATTGGGTACCTTCTATATATTACGAACATGTTTCGTTCAACTCCTCCGCAAATGCATTTTGAAGAAGTACAGGAAATATAAAAAAGCAAAAGACATCGGGAATGGATCCGATGTCTTTTGCTTTGAAGATCATGTAACCAATGCAGTATTGCATAATTCATTCAACGATTCATAAGGAAGAGGGGCAAGTCTAGGCAGTATGGCTGATAAATGATGGTCAACATGTTATTTTCATTTGGCACAATTATTGCTTTGTACAATTAGTAAAAATATAAAAGCGGGGTGTTATTGTCGTAATCCAAGCAGAAAACAAATACAGTTGAACTTGAAAATCATTTCATTGAAGGTGGTTGCAAAGTTGGAGGAATAGCACGTCTAATATGCTAGTTGCATTTTTAACCTAAAGGAGGGACCAAATGAAACTGGATATTTTATTAGAAGAAGTGGAGAGACAACAAATCGGCTATTATTGCATTTTGTCGAATAGTCATCGTTACGATATAGCTGTTACGTATTCGCAACAGTTTCTTGGAAAAGCAATGGTTACCTCAATTCAAAATGGGAGAATGGTTTTATTAAGTCAAGAAGATATTGGAGAGGAACAATATTGGGCACCAAGGCTAGGCATTGAGGTAGAAGATATAGAAGAGCTTCAAAGCTTTTTCTATATGATTCTTCAGTCACAAAGGTTAGAAGAACAATATTAATAGAATAAAAGAAAGGGATGATTGATTGTGTATTATGATATTATTACGAGTCCGTGTTATGGAATAATTGAAAAAGTGTCTATTAATAAGGATTCGCGAATTTATGAATGGGAGCCATTATTCTCTATTAAAGATATGAATGGTAAACTGGAAGTAATTAAGATGGGATGTAGTGGAGAGGTGCAATCTTTAGAAGTAGAGGCAGGAGATAAAGTAATTCCAGGTATGGTATTAGCTTACATTCAAGAAGATCTTTTCGTTAGTGGTAGTGATTAATGATAGAACAATGAGGAAGATGGAGGCGTTCATCTTCCTTTTTTTTATTAAGTAAAGGAAAAAAAGGTTTATTTTCAGATTAATTAAAAAAATCTGTTTTTAATGATACAATACAAATTATATAGTTCAAAGGAGGAATAGCAGAATGTTTTCCATTGCTCATAAAAAAATTAGACCTATTGTTTCTCTACCTATCGATCAATCTGAAAAGGAATGGAATATAGATTTTAAAAATATAAAAGAATCTTTTCTATTTTTAAAAAGAGGGGAGAAATTATTTGCATACGTTCATGTGAAGGATCTGCTATCAAATAGTAAGGGATTAACTTCTAAGGTATTGCTTTCAAATGCTATTTCACTAGATACAATATGTCATCTTAGTAAAGATATTTCTTTAACAGCTCTTTTTCAAATTATTGGAGCGCCGATTGCGATAGTAAAAAATGAAATGGATGAGCTAACAGGATATATAAGAAGAGAGGATGTTTTTGCAGAACTATTTAAACAAGAAAATCAGAGTGTTGATATATTGAAAATTATTTTAACGTCTATTCCAATGGGGATTTTTGTAGTAGATCGTGAAAAGAAAATTGTAAATTGCAATGAGTCTGGTTTGAAGATGATTAAATCGACTCCTGAAAAAGTTATGAATGTACCAGCAGAACTGATTTTTAATGAAGAGCACATTAATAACGTATTTACAACGGGAAAAACGATCTTGAATCAATTACAAATCACAAATGAGATGGGTGTATTAGTTGACTATAGTCCGATTCCAAACTTTGATCAAAGTATTGAAGGGATGGTTATAATTGTGCAAGATTTGCCGATGGTCGAGGACATGGCGATGGAAATTGAATATATAAAGGATTTAAATAAAGATTTACATGCAATCTTGTCTAGTATTTATGATGAAATATTAGTTGTTAATCATAAAGGGGAATTAATTCGTTATAGTGAAACGGTTATCAATGATTTTTGGGGGAGTAATTTGAAAGACCTGTTAGGAAAAAATCTTTTAGACCTAGAAAAGAAAGGATTATTTAGTCCATCTGTTACTCGATTAGTGTTGGAAAAACAAAAAAAGGTATCAGTTGTACAAGAAACAAAGAGCGGAAGAAAAATATTAGCAGTTGGAAACCCTGTATTTAATGAAAATGGAGAGCTTCATCGTATTATTATTGCCTCAAGGGATATTACCGAAGCAACAAGGTTGAAGACGGAATTACATGAAATAAAGAAGATATCAGAGCAATATAAGAAGGAGTTAGATGATTTTAAAAATAAAGATCGTTTTCTTAAGAAGCTTATTTACTGTAGTCCGAAAATGGAGCAAATTATTAACCAAGCTAAAAAAATAGCAGATTTTTCTTCCAATGTTCTTATTTCTGGAGAATCTGGTGTCGGAAAAGAAGTAATTGCCCAAGCAATTCATCAACTTGGAAACCGATCTTCAAAGCCATTTTTAAAATTAAATTGTGGTGCAATTCCAGAAACTTTGTTAGAAAGTGAACTATTTGGTTATACGAAAGGTGCTTTTACAGGAGCCGATAAAAATGGGAAAGAAGGATATTTTAAGCAGGCTGATCAAGGTATTTTATTTTTAGATGAAATTGGAGAAATGCCTTTACATTTGCAAGTGAAATTGCTTAGAGTCCTGCAGGAACAAGAAGTAATTCCTATTGGAAGTACAATACCTACGAAAATAAATGTACAAATTATTGCTGCTACAAATAAGAGTCTTGAAAAGATGGTGGAATCTGGAACATTCCGTGAAGATTTGTTTTATCGCCTAAATGTAATTCCGTTGCGAGTTCCGCCTCTACGAGAGCGAATGGAAGATGTTCCGGTACTTGCCTTTCATTTCTTGCAACAGTTAAATGAAAAATATAATAAAAATTATCATTTAACTCCAGATGCGCTTAGCTTACTAGAGTTTTACTCATGGCCAGGAAATGTACGTGAATTACAAAATATGATTGAACGTTTAGTCGTATCAGCAGACGATCCAGTAATTGAAGCGGAGTTTGTTAGTAAGTTTTTAACACCTCGTTATGACTTTAAAAAATCAAAACCAGTTATTACAAGAGTATTACCATTACAAGAAGCACTACATTCTGTAGAAGAACAATTGATTTTACTTGCAATGAAGCAGTATAAAACAACGACTAAGGCTGCAAAAGCTCTTGGAATCAGCCAGTCTTCAGTGAGTCGGAAATATCAAAGAATTGTTAGTGAAAAAGAAATACCAACTGATATAATCTCTTATTCCTAAAAAAGGAGAAAGTCACATAGACTTCTCTTTTTTTGTTGGTTTACAAAGTTTTCCGCTATGCGTGGGTAGTGCACTGATTTACGTTCTGTTTTATGCAAAACGGAATAGCGCATGCAAAAATGCATAACTCTTTTTGTTACATATAAGAATATAGTCAGTCTTTGTATGATTCCTTTGCACTTTAAATGTTGGCATGAAAATTGCTTATAAATATATAAACGATCGATAAAGGAGGATTCAATATAGTGCTAGATTTAAAAATGTATGTAAACGGTGAATGGAGAGACTCTAGTAATCAAGAGAAAAGAACGATTATTAACCCTGCGAATGGCAAGGGTATAGCATATGCACCTGAGGGAACAATCGAGGATGCAAAATACGCAATCGAAGTGGCAAGGGCGGCTTTCGATAGTGGAATTTGGTCAGAAACATCCACTGCTGAAAGGGCATCATATTTATTTAAAATAGCAGATGAAATTGATAAAAATATGGAAGAGTTAGTGTATCTTGAAACAATGGATAATGGAAAAACATACCGTGAGGCAGAAGGAGATATTGGAGACGCAGCGGCTTGTTTTCGCTATTACGCCGGATTGATTACAAAGCCAGATGGTCAAACATATCATGTAGCCGATCCGATGCAAGCGATGGTTGTAAGAGAGCCAGTTGGTGTTTGTGGATTAATTGTTCCATGGAATTATCCGCTATTGATGAGTGTATGGAAAATTGCACCTGCTTTAGCAGCTGGAAATACAATTGTGTTTAAACCTTCTGAAGTGACACCAATCACTGCAACAAAGCTATTCGAAATCCTTGAAAAAGTAGGGCTACCAAAAGGTGTTGCCAATATGGTAATGGGGGCTGGCCCAATAGTAGGGAATGAAATTGCAGCGAGTCATAAAGTGGATATGATTTCCTTTACAGGTGGAACAAAGACAGGTAAGCACATTATGAGAAAAGCGGCAGATAATATGAAAAAGATTTCGTTAGAGCTTGGGGGAAAATCTCCAAATATTATTTTTGCAGATGCGGATTTTGAGACCGCTATTGATTATGCTCTATTCGGTATTTATGCAGGTAGCGGACAAGTATGTTCAGCAGGATCGAGAATCCTTGTAGAAGAAAGTGTTTACGATAGATTTGTTAATAGTTTTGTAGAGCGAGCGCAGCAAATTAACGTTGGGCCTGGTGATAATCCAGAATCAGAAATGGGGCCACTTGTAAGTCAAGAACATATGGAAAAAGTATTACGTTATATTGAAATTGGGAAAGACGAAGGTGCAAACGTTGCTTGCGGAGGTAGACGAATAATGGAGGATGGAAAAGGTGATGGTTTCTTTATTGAACCAACAGTCTTTGTCAATGTAAAACCTGATATGCGCATTGTCCAGGAAGAAATATTCGGTCCTGTTGTAGTAATTCAAAAGTTTAAAGACGAACAGGAAGCAATTGAGTTGGCAAACGGTACAGACTATGGCTTGGCTGGAGGGGTATTTACGGTTGATGGTGCAAAAGCAATGCGTGTGATTCGTAAACTTCGCGCAGGAATTACATGGATTAATAGTTATCATCCAACATACAATGAGGCGCCTTGGGGCGGATATAAGCAAAGTGGTATTGGACGTAGTCTAGGAACGTTTGGATTAGAAGAATTTCAAGAAATTAAGCAGATTAATATAAATCTAGAAGTAGAACCTATTGGTTGGTTTGCAAATAAAAAAAATGTAGAGGTGAATTAGATGGAAACGAACGTGAAAAATAAATTGAATGAGAAAGAATCAAATGTAAATGAGTATATTACGAAAGTACTACAGTTAATTGAAAAAGAAAAGGTTACTGAAGAAGAGGCAAACTGGATTCAAAAAGAAACAGTAGACGGATTTAGAGAGCATGTAAACCCTGGTTTTCTTGCTTATAGAAAAACAGTAACAAAAGATGGACAATTTGCAGCAGTAGAATGGTCAGATGAAGGATCTTGCTTTATGGATATTAATGGTAAAAAGTATATTGACTGTTTAGGTGGATTTGGAATTTATAATGTTGGTCACCGTAATCCGAAAGTGGTAAAAGCTGTGACAGATCAATTAAAACGTCAAGCATTGCACAGTCAGGATTTACTAGATCCACTTCGAGCAATTCTTGCAAAGATTTTAGCGGATATTACACCTGGTGATTTGAAATACGCCTTCTTCACAAATAGTGGAACAGAAAGCGTAGAGGCAGCATTAAAACTAGCAAAAATGTATAGCGAACGAACAACTTTCATTTCTACAACTCGTGCTTTCCATGGTAAGAGCCTTGGTGCTTTATCTGGGACGGCAAAAGGAATGTTCCGTAAGCCATTTTTACCATTAATTCCGGGTTTCCGTCACGTTCCGTTTGGCGATATTGATATGATGAGAAAAACATTTGAGACATGTGCATTAGTAGGAGAAGATGTTGCAGCAGTTATTTTAGAACCAATTCAAGGAGAGGGCGGTATTATTTTACCTCCAGAAAATTATTTGAAACAAGTACGAGAGATTTGTGATGAGTTTGGATCACTCCTTATCTTTGATGAAGTACAAACTGGAATGGGACGTACAGGAAAAATGTTTGCTGCAGAATTATATGATGTCGTGCCAGATATTATTTGTCTTGCGAAGGCGTTTGGTGGAGGTGTAATGCCAGCGGGAGCTATTGTTGCGAAAGAAACAGTATTCAAAAGTTGGTTTGAAAATCCATTTATGCATACAACAACATTTGGAGGAAATCCTCTTGCATGTGCTGCTGCAATTGCAACAATCCATGTTTTATTGGAAGAGAAATTACCGGAACGAGCTATGGAAGTTGGGGAGTATTTCTTAAATGGATTGAAACAAGCAGCAGAAGGACATGAAGATAAAATCTTTGAAATTCGTGGTCAAGGTTTAATGATTGGGATTGAATTCCATAAAGACGAGATTGGTTATGAAGTGTCAAAGGCGATGTTTGATCAAGGTATTCTTGTTGCGGGAACATTAATTAACTCAAAAACAATTCGTATTGAACCGTCCCTTACAATTAGTTATGAAGAAGTAGATACAGTTATTAATACGTTTAAATCTGTGCTAACTCAAGTAAAATAAATTTCGCATAATGTTATATGTGAATTCAAATGATTGAAACTATAATTAGAATAGATTTACTTATATTGTATTACAGGAAGGCAGTGTAACGAAAAGTTACACTGCCTTTTTATTACATTTTTTGTTGTAACTATTTACATATAATTTGCCTTAGTGTACTATTTAACTAACACACTAAGACAGGAGGGGAGAAATGAAAATCGAGTTTTCTCCAAACACACCAATTTACATTCAAGTAATGGAATACATAAAAAAAGAAATTGTAACGGGTCATTTATTGCCTGGTGATAAAATTCCCTCTGTACGTGAATTAGCGAGTGAATTACAAGTAAATCCAAATACGATTCAACGTACATTTCAAGAGTTAGAGCGGGATGGAGTTGTAGTAACACGTAGAGGAATGGGACGATATGTAACGAATGAAGGGGAGAAAATTATGGAGCTGCGAAAAGATATGGCGAAAGAATTACTTCATTCTTTTATAGATGGAATGGACAATTTAGGTTTTTCAGAAGAAGAAATTCTTACAATCCTTCGTTTTTCATTACATGAGAAAAGGGAGGAGAACGAATGACAGAGTTATTAAAAATAGAAAACGTATGGAAGCGGTACGGATTAAAAGCAGTGATCCGTGAGTTAAACATAGAGATCACAGAAGGAAAAATCGTTGGGCTTGTTGGAGATAACGGAAGCGGGAAAACGACGTTATTAAAAATGATTGCAGGCCTACAACATCCTTCTGAAGGCAGCATAGTAATTAACGGTAAAAAAGTAGGGTTAGAGACGAAAGAAATCGTTTCATTTATGTCTGATAAGCCAGTCTTTGATGATTGGATGACTGTAAAAGATGCCCTATTTTTCTATCGAGATTTTTATAAAGACTTTGATATTCAAAGAGCAGTAGATACGATTGCAGAATTTAAAATACCGTTAGAAGAAAAAATTACAGCATTATCAAAAGGGATGATTGAAAAGCTTCAAATTATTTTAACGTTTTCTCGAAAAGCGAAGTTATATGTACTAGATGAACCACTTGGCGGGATTGATCTTGTTTCTAGAGAACACGTATTAGATCTCATTCTACAATTTTATAGAGAAGATTGTACAATACTAATCTCAACTCATTTAATAAATGAAGTTGAAAATATTTTTGATGAGGTAATCTTTTTAAAAGATGGAGAAATTGTATTGTATGAAAATGTAGAAGAGTTACGTTTTCAGAGAGGGAAAGCTGTCACGGAGGTGTTTAAGGAGGTGTTTAGTAGATGAAGTCGAGCTTAATATATATGTACAATGTAAATAAAAAGCAAATTATTATTTCGTTGTTATCATTTATATTCGTTGTAGCTGTAGCTTTCGTAAGTTTGGGGAATTATATTAAGCAAGAATCAGGAGAGGTAAGGCAAGCAATTATAGTTGGTGTGGTTATGGTAGTATATATAACCTTTTTAGCATTGATATTTATCCAGGCGGTGTCTGCATTTGGAAAAATGACTGAAAGCACATTATTTCGGTTAACAACGATATCAGGTAAAAAAATTGTTTTAGCAATATTGTTATATGCTGCAATTGGTTTATTTATTTTTGAAGTAATAGGTTCTATTTTTTTATATAGTATTTCTATGAAAATAATAAAAGGTACAGAGCTCTATGAAGTGTTATTTACCCAAAGTGTATTAAATCCATTAAAGCACCTATTTAGTACTATTATATACATATTTAATTTTTCTAGTATATTGCTTGTTTTGCTTTTTGTAGTAGCTAGCGTTAAAGTGTTTTCTTTGAAAAAGAAGAAGTTAGAATATCCAATTGTATTTTTCTTATTTTTACTAGTAACAAAAGTATTGGGCACTATATATGAAATGTTGGGCGGTCTTGCTCCTACAGCGTCTTTAATAACAAAGTTAGTGTATATAGATGAATCATCAGGAGCAAATGTGCTGCTCTATCAAGAAAAACTTATGAATATATATAGTATTTGTTTTTCTGTCGGAGTATTTATTTTGCTTGTTTATATAACAGGTCGCATAATCGATAAAAAACTAGAAGTCTAAAGGAGGAATCAGCATTGGGAAACGTAGTAGTAAAATTAGAAAATGTTCGAAAAAGGATTGGTGGAACAGAAATTATCCGTGGTTTATCATTTGAGGTTCGTGAAGGGGAAGTGTACGGATTCCTTGGACCGAACGGTAGTGGTAAGACGACGACAATTCGTATGATGACAGGTCTTATATCAATGACAGAGGGCGATATTACAATTTGTGGTCATAGTATTCGCACGGAGCGTGAAAAGGCGTTAGAGCAAATTGGAGCGATTGTAGAAAATCCTGAGTTATATGATTATATGACAGGAATGCAAAACTTGAAGCATTTTGCAAACATGGCAATTACACCTATTAGTAAAGAGCGTATCGCTGAAATTGTAAAGCTTGTTGAATTAGAGCATGCCATTCATAAAAAGGTGAAAACATATTCACTTGGAATGAAACAACGCCTAGGAATCGCACAAGCGTTACTTCATCAACCAAAAATATTAATTTTAGATGAACCGACAAATGGATTAGATCCAGCTGGTATTCGCCAAATTCGTGACTATTTACAACGATTAGCGAAGGAAGAAAATATTGCAGTCATTGTATCAAGTCATTTATTAAGTGAAATTGAATTAATGTGTGATCGCGTTGTTATTATTAAGCAAGGTGAGTTTGTACAAGAGTACAACTTACATGAAAAAGCGAAACATGATGAGGCAGTAGTTGTAGCGTTTGAAGTAGATGAAGTTCAAAAAGCGAATGAAATCATTAAAGGTAAGGCGCAAGGAAATGTAATTGTAGTATCTGTAACGAAAGAAGAAATTCCACAACTTGTAAAAAAACTTGTGCATGACGATGTGCTTGTATATGGCGTTACTGTTCAAAATAAAACGTTAGAGGATGAATTCTTAGCGATTACAGGGGGAGTGAAAGCGTAATGTTTAAATTAATTCAAAATGAATTTTTAAAGTTACATGCGAAAAAAGGTATGTACATTTTAATAGGTGTAATTGCAGCATTGGAGATTTTGGGAGTTTTAGCGATGCTGAAATGGGGAGGAGGAAATGAGTTTAAAGGATCATATTTAGATTTTGTAAGTTCAGATATGGGTTTAATTACCTTATTTGCAACGATTTTTGGAATTACGATTGCGTCTCGTACAATTACTGATGAGTTTCAAAAAGGTACAATTAAGCAGTTATTAATCCGTCCGAGAAAACGAATTACAGTTTTGTTCTCTAAATATATTACAGTGTTACTTACTATATTATTTATCATATTTGCTAGCACGTTAATCGCAATGATTATTGGTGGAATTGTAATGGATGGTAGTAAAACAGAATTAACATTAGGAATCGTAATAAAATCTATTTTATATCAATTACTTTCACCGTTCTTCTTTGCAACGCTTGCATTTTTCTTAGCAAACGTATTTAGAAATTCTGTATTACCATTAATTATTACGATGTTCCTATTTTTCTTACAAGGACCAATTAATATGGTACTGATGATGTTTGCAAAAGGTGTAGCGAAATTTGTGGTGTTTTTCCATTTAAATTTAAGTGTTTACGACAGTAATAAATTAGTAAGCGGTGGAATGGAACCACCATTTACAGAATTTACGTTCACAACTTCATTATTACTTGTGGTTGCATATTTTGCTGTATTACTTGTAGCATCAAGTGTATTATTCCAAAAACGTGACGTATTATAGTAGAAAAAATCCCCGTGTTAGCGGGGATTTTTATTAACCAGCTTTTTTGATTTATGTAGCTTTTAAGTGTGGCAGATACATATTTACTTAGGAACATAATTGTAACTAAGTTGAAGAACATTGATATGGTATATCAAATAGGATCGTTATTATATAATTTAATACGTATATTATTCGGAATAAAGTGAGAAAAATAGGAAGATTTTCAACTATATTCATATTATAATTTAGTTATTCGGCCATTTGTGGAGAAGGGCTACCCATAAAATACTGAATAAAGTTTCACTTTATATCATCTCTGGAGGTGTTCCATATGCAACATGCATTTTCACGTATAAGGCTACGTAGTTTTTTTGGATGGATGATTATAGGGATGTTCCTGACTATGATTCCATTAAGTTTATCAGGTGCTTCTGACAATACGATAGAGTTCCTGTCACAAATATCAATCTTTTTCGCATTTCCACTATTGTGGCTATATTTAAAAACAAGTAAAAATAATGTTGTTTTTAAAAGTTTTTTTGATAAGCCTGGACGTTTACATTGGGGGCTAATTGTATTAGCAACGATAATGGGAATGATTTTTGCAGTCGGTATATCCCAAATTCAATTTTATATTTTAGCACATACTTTACCTAATTTCTTAGTTACCATGTTAGAAGATGGAAATGTAATTAATACGAGTAACATATACATGACGATATTTACTTTCATTTCAGCATGTGTATTAGCCCCAATAATGGAAGAGGTTATTTTTAGAGGGTTTTTCTTACAGCGAATGGCTTACAAATGGGGGATTAAACGAGCGGTTATTATATCCTCTCTTATTTTTGGACTAGGACATTTTGATGTTATCGGTGCTTTCATGTTCGGTGTTATTATGTGCCTTCTATACATAAAGACAAAAAATATATGGACGAATATTGCTGTGCATGCTCTAAATAATTTGATTGCAACGAGTATGCAATTTGTAGGTGGAGAGGGAAGTGACACAATCTCGATTACGGAATTACAAGCACAAAGTAATTTATGGATCGGCATTGGGCTTGCGATCGTCGGGTTACTTTGGTTAATCCCTTATATTTGGAAACAATGGCGTACAGTAAAAGAAGTTGGTGTGCCACCGGTTCGTTTCATAAATGAAGAAAAAGTAGCGAATACATCAGAAGAAAATGAAATATATAGCCAAGTGATAGTAACAGATAAATTGATGGCTGTAGAACTACCTGATGAAGCTGTAAATAAGCTTCGGTTAGAAGACAATGATTATGTAACAGTTTCTGTAGAAGAAGATAAAATTGTTATAAAGAAAGCGCATAATAGATAATTAAAAAGTAGCTCCTAAAGAGCTACTTTTTAATTTGTAATAATCTCTACACGAAAATTATTACCGTTCTTTACATATTTAATATCTGTAACGATCCGAACTGTTTTTAGAAGTTCAACTTTTTCACCAATTCGAGGGATGGTCGGAACATTGTCCCAAATACCAAGCAAGTCATCTAATTGTGCCGTTTTTTCATAAAACCAGATTTTCAATGTAAAGCCCCTTTCTCGAACTTTATGTATTTTAATACATGATATATTATTTTTATTCTAAATGTAAGAGGTTTTTACTCTTTTTGTGAATAAAGATGAATTAATTTTCTGGGAAGATATGTTCAATGTCCGGAGTAAGAGCTACTTCTGATAATACGATATGAGAAACTGTCGTTGCATATGAAGAAACATCATTGATAAATTCTTCAAGTTCAACGAGTGAAGGAACAGAGATTTTTACAATGTAGCATAAGCTTCCTGTTACTCGGTAACAAAAACTTGCAGATGGATAAGACTGAATAAACTGTTGCATACGTGTTGTATCACCATTTTTTAAAGTGATTTCTAAAATACAATCTAAAACAAGTCCTGCTTTTTTATAATCGATATCGATTGTGTATTTTTGAATAATTCCTTCACTTTCAAGTTTACGAACACGTTCTGTAGTAGACGGAGCCGATAAGTTTACTCGTTTTGCTAATTCGCGCATCGAAAGGCGACTATCATTATATAATTCATTTAAAATTTTTCGATCAACACGGTCTAATTGCATTTGTAAATATACCTCCAGTAAAATGATGATTTTTGTAAAGAAAAATTATAAATTAAGATTCATATGAAATGTAAAGTGAACTTTATTTATTTTACAATAAAAAAGAAGGAAATAGGAGGGGAAATGATGGAGAGAATTACATTATCAAATGTAGGAGATACAAAGTTTCAAAAATTATTAGGTCATAATCCAGATATATTAAATTCGTGGAGTACGTTAGAGAATACACTGTATAGTACAGGGGTCCTTTCCGCAGAGTTAAAGGAGCAAGTAAGAAGAACATTAGCGTTTGGGAATGAATGTCCGTACTGTATGGCAAAGGGAAGACCAGATGACGTGCAAAAAATAGAGGAGATAAGCGTAGCAGTTACTTTTGCACATGCATTTGTTCATGACCAAAAGGCGATAGATGATAATATGTTTCATATATTAAAACAATATTGGACTGAAAAAGAAATTGTAGAGCTTTGTGCCTATATTTGTTTTATTACTGCCTCGCAGCAACTTGGTTTTCTGTTTCAATTACAGCCCAATTAACTAGGAGGATATTCACAATATGACACTTGTAAACTTGCATGATGAATTTGCTGCTATTGTGACGACAAAAGAAATATTAAAAACTATTTCGATAAAATAATTGCAGAATTATGTAGAAAAAAATAAGAATATTTCGTATAATCTAAGTATAATCATTTTGAAAATAGGGGTGTCATCATATGGAGCAAATTCCAGTTAAGAAAATAGAAGAAGTACTCGTTTTAGCAGGGGATGATAAACAAAAGCAAAAGGAATTTTATGAATTGCTCTTATCAACGGAGTTTTATGTTGCTGGTTCATTAGAAGCTGCGGACGGGGCAACAGAAGGCACACTTCGTTTACGTCATTTCCAAGGGGAAGATAGATGGATCGTTCCATTCTTTACACAATTGGAATTTGTAAAAGATGTGTTGCCAGAAGGGACACCCCTTATTACGATACGTGGAAAAGAATTATTTGGTAGCATGGAGAAAGATGCGACAGCTGTATTAAATGTTGGAACAGATATGAGTAAAACATTTATTCCAGAAGAAATCGCAGATATAGCATCAGGACGAATCTTTAATTATTATAAGTAAAAGGAAAAGCTTAGCTGCTTTTCCTTTTTAATTTGAACAGGGAGTGGCTATACCAGAAGAAATAGAAACAGTTTTGTTATTTGTATTTATCGTTGCTGTAGCTCCGAGGGGAATACCGATATTTGGACTTATATGTCCAATCGGTAAACCGAATAACACAGGTATATTATATGGCGTGAAATATTCATATAATATTGTTTGCAATGATTGGGACGGTTTAGAAGGAGTGCAGTCGTGACAACTTGTAAAAATAACGCCACTGCATTCATTAAACTGTCCAGATAAAAGTAGTTGATTTAACATCCGGTCAATGCGGTACGGTTCTTCACCAATATCTTCAAGCAATAAAAGTTTATTTGCCGTAGTTATCTCATAGGGCGAGCCAATTATACTTGTTAACACAGTTAAATTCCCTCCAACTAATGTACCTGTAACTGTACATGGAGAGGTAGGTACGATACATTCTGATGCATATAAGATAGATGAATACGGATGGAATAGTTGATTGAAAGAAGATAAAGAGAGAGAATCTATACCTTTTCCTAATTCTTCAATCATTGGACCATGAAAAGTTACAAGCTCTGCATAACGTGAAAAGGCAGTATGTAAAGCCGTAATATCGCTATATCCCCAAAAAATCTTTGGATTCCGTTGAATGATTTCATATTGAATGTAAGGGAGAAGGCGAGCGCTTCCGTAACCACCTCGTGCACAAAAGACTGCTTTGACCTCAGTATTTGTAAATGCTTCATGTATATCATCAAGACGAACTTGATCACTTCCAGCTAAATATCCATATTTTTCATAAACACTCTTTCCAATTATTACGGATAATCCCATCTCTTTTAATACGTTCACGCCTTTTAATACATTATCAAGTGTTGGTGGGCCAGACGGTGCAATAATCATTACTGTATCACCTTTTTTTAACGCATTTGGATAAATCATTGTTCTCAGCCTCCTTCTCTTTCAATATATTCGCTTGAGCGAAAGTTCAATCCTTGTAAAAGAAGGGGAAAGCATGTCATATAAAGAAGATATAAGGAAAGTAGGAGGGAAAATGATGTTTACAAGTCGAGTAATAGGTATATTACAAATTAAGTATCCCATCATTCAAGCAGGTATGGCAGGAGCGATTACAACGCCAGAACTCGTTGCAGCTGTGAGTAATAGCGGAGGATTAGGTACGCTTGGAGCAGGGTATATGAGCCCAGAACAAATCCGTGAAGCGATTTATAAAATAAGGGAACTAACAAATAAGCCTTTCGGTGTTAATTTACTTTTAACGAAAGAGATACAGATAGAAGAAGAGAAGGTAAACGAGGCGAAAGTATTACTTAGAGGAGTGAATAGAGAATTAGGTATAGAGGAAGAAAAGACTTTAAAACTTCCAAAAAGTTATAAAGAACAATTACAAGTATTATTAGAGGAAAAGGTACCAGTCGTTAGTTTTGCATTTCAAACGTTAGAAAAAGAAGAAATAGATGCTTTGAAAAGGGAAGGGATAAAAATTATCGGAACAGCTACCCATGTAGCGGAAGCGAAAGCACTTGCCGAGTTAGGGGTAGATATTATCGCCGGGCAAGGTAGTGAGGCAGGAGGGCATAGAGGAACGTTTATTGGGAAAGAACAAGATGCGATGATTGGTACATTTGCATTAATCCCGCAATTAGTAGCGGAAGTACCTCATATCCCGATTGTCGCAGCAGGTGGTGTAATGAATGGGCAAGGACTTGTTGCGGCATTTGCGTTAGGGGCAGAAGCTGTTCAAATGGGATCAGCCTTTTTAACGAGTGAAGAAAGTATTACGCATGACGTATATAAAAAAGCGATTTTACATAGTACAGATACGAGTACAACGGTAACCCGTGCGTTTTCCGGGAAATATGCACGGGGTATTCGCAATGAATTTATAGAGAAACATGAAGGAAGAGAAGAGAATTTACCGATGTATCCAGTGCAAAACGTATTAACTTCAAAAATACGTCAAGAAGCAGCGAAGCAAAATAAGGAAGAGTATATGTCGCTTTGGGCGGGACAAGCATCATCATTAGCACGAACGGAATCAGCTCAGCACGTAGTGAAACGTGTCATGAAAGAAGCGGAGAACGTAATCGAACAATTACAAAATGTATATAGAAAAAGACCACTTGTGATTGATATTATCCCCTTTAAGTAGACAGTGTAAAAAGACCATGTACATACATGGATGTTACACTATTACTTGGAGGGGATTTTTCATGACTAAAAAAGGTTCAATATTTATTACATATTCAGAAGCAAG